>CAVTHA010000001.1:0-220711 GCA_963734435.1 uncultured Acidimicrobiales bacterium
GTGTCCCAGGTATGGCACGCGATCAGACAGCAGCCGTGTGGGTCGACCTGCAGTTCCTCGACGACCGAGCGATACGCCTCCGGCGCGGGCTTGTGACGACGCACCCTCTCATCGACGCTGAAGCGGCGCTCGAACATGTCGATGATGCCCGCCTGCTCCAGTTGTCTTCCGGAGATCTCGAGCGTGTTGTCAGTGAGCGTGAACAACCTGAAGCCGTGGTCGCGGAGTCGCCGCAACGCTCCCGGAACTTCGGGATGGGCAGGCATCGAGGCGAACAACTCCGTCAGTTCGGTCGCGTCGGACTCGCTGATCGAAACACCGCGGGTAGCAGCAGCATGCGCAGCACCGCTGCGCCGATGTCGGTGAAAGGCACGTAGACACCTGCGAGCGTTAGGGCTTCCGAGTGGGTAATCAGTCCGCCGAACCACAGCCGCATCGCCGCGGCGTCGCCGAAGATCCGGTCGAACACAGGGCCGGTGGTCTCCAGATCGAGAAGCGTCTCGTTCACGTCAAAAACGATGATCGGCCGACCAGGCACCCAAGCTCCTTTCCTCGCTGACCGCGAGTGACGACACGGCGAACGCGCCACGGCCTCTCGCTCCGCGCTGCGCGCCTAACGACCCCGCGCCCCACACCCGCGACGGTACGCAGCCGACGTACGAAGCGCTTGCAAATCTTCGCGTCACCACGCAAAATCGTTGCGTGTCTCCGGCACGCCTCGATGACGTGGATCGCCGGTTGCTCGACCTACTGCAGCGCGACAGCACCAGGACCTGTTCGAACTCGGTCAGACGGTGGGGCTCTCGGCGAGCGCGGTTCGGAGGACCCGACGCTTCGAGCGCGACCGTCTGATCGAGCGCCAGGCGGCGATCCTCAACGCCGCCGCCTTCGGCGAGTTCGTATTGGCGTTCGTGATCGTCACGCTTGAGCACGAATCGCGTCAACAACACGACTCCCTGCGGCGGCGCCTAGAGAACTCTCCAGCTGTTCAACAGTGCTACGCCCTCGCCGGCGAACACGACTACGCCGTCCTGCTCATAGCGCGAGGAATGAGCGAACTGCACACCATCGTCCACGACCTCTTCATGGACGATCCTCACCTCAAGCGCTTCGTCACGCTCCCCGTCTATGACATCGTCAAGGCGGCTCTGGAGATCCCGGTCTGCTGAGGCGAGAGCTCACGCGAAACGGAGCAAGGCACGCGACCCCGAGCATGACGGCCCCCGCCGGACCTTCCGGCTGGCACCGAAGGCTTGAGTCTTCACGGCACGCCATTTCCGTTCGTGAACGAGGAACGAGACTTCGATGGCGAGGCCGGAATGTGATCCCTAGAGCCTTGACCACCTCGCAAAGAGGAGGGGGTCAACGCCTTGGACGTGACGCCAAGCACGCGGTCTTTGTGGGCGTGGACCACCTCGCGGTTGGCGTAATCACTCGTCGAGGTCGTGGCTTCTGCGGCTGACTTGCTGCCATGTTTTTCCGGTGCGAATGCCTGGCCGGGTGCTCTGCGACGATGTCTGAGCCCGGCCGGGCGTTCTTGTCGTTGGTTTTGACGAGGATCCAGCGGCGGTCGCCGGTGCGGGTGAGGCCGAAGCCGCCGTTGAGCTTGTGCCCGCGCAGGGTGAACGAGAGATGGTCGTGGTATTCGCGGGAGATCTCCACGGTTCCCTCGTCCCAGATGATCACGGCTCCGCTGCCGCGTGGGGCGCCTTCTCTGGACCCCCTCGAATTCGCCAGCCGACAGAGCGTGATCCGCGACGGGCACGGCCAGCCGTCGCACCGCGGGGTCGAGCGACGGCCCCTTGGGTACCGCCCACGAACGCAATACCTCGCCGACCTGCAGCCGCAGGTCGAAATGCAGTGTGGTGGCGTCATGGACCTGCACCACAAAACGAGACGGCGCCGGCATCAAAGCTCCTTCTCGACGAGACTCCTTTCGCTGCGACGCTAGCCGGAGGGGATGGTGTTCGCCTCAGTCTCACGACTGCTCTGGGCGCCTTGCGTCCGGGGTAAGGCGGCTTCGGTTAGCTCCGTTGCATCCCGCGTCCCTAGTCAAAGACCGGGGATTTCCTAGATTCGAACAGCGCTCGCGGACGCGACCATTACCGCTCGGAGGACTGCGAGGACAGGAGCGATTGTGACGACTGCGATTATCGGCGTGGGCCATATCGGCAGTACCCTCGCGCGGCACCTTGTCGGGGGCGACGAGGAGTTTGCACTAGCCGCGCTGGACAAGTCGGAGCCTGAAGCGCTCGCAGAAAAGCTAGGACCCCTCGCACACGCCGACTCGTTGGAACGCGCGATCGCTCGAGCAGACACGATCATATTTGCCGTGTGGCTAGAGCAAATGAAGGAGGTGATAGCGCAGCACAAATGGAGGCTTGAAGGCAAGGTCGTTATCGATCCCTCCAGCCCACTCAAAGTCGTCAAGCACGAAGATCAGAAGGATTTCGTGCGCACGCTTCCCGTAGATCAATCAGCCGGCTTAGTGGTTGCCGCACGACTTCCGGAATCTGCGCACTACGTGAAGGCGTTCGGCTCGCTCGGAGCCGCCTCTCTTGCGAGCGAAGCGAACCGAACGCCGCGGGTCGTCCTCTTCTATGCAACTGACGACAACGCGGCGGCGGCAGCCGCCGAACGATTGATCCGCGTTGCCGGCTTCGAGCCGCTGAAGGCCGGCGGCGTCGCTGCCGCTATCCGGCTCGAGACGCCGGGCGGTGACCTTCACCAGTGGGAAATGAACGGAGAGCTGCTCGATCTCGACCAAGCTCGCGCACTTCTCAACGCCTAGCGGCTTGACGTGGGTGTTTATGAGGGGAGACCTCGGCGTGCAACAAAAAACGGGCCTCCAAGAGGCTCGTAAAAGAGTGCCGCTGTGTACGGCGCGGCCGCGTGGTGTTCTAGGGCGGGCTCACCGTAGGGCTGTAGCGGCTTTCGCATGGCTATTCGTGGGCGTGCAGTTGAGCGAACGACCGGACGACGGCCACTCGTAGACAACCCACCCCGGGCGCTTGAAGCTGGATCAGCGTACACGGGTGCGGTTGCGATGGCTTCGGTGGGTCGGCTGGTGGACCCTCAGGCGGTCTGTTGGTCGTTGGGTGTCGGTCGCCCGACGTTCACGATCTGGACGGGTAGGTCGCCGGCGGTGCGAAGGATCTGGCACGTCGTGGATCGCTTCGAGCGCAATGACCGGCGTGAGCGTTTCGTGAGCCGATCACGAGCTGTGCGGCGGCGGCGTTGGCGGCCTTCTGGATCAGTCCAGTGGCGGGTTGTCGGCTCTGACCTCGAGCAGCGTCCCTTTGAGCTCGTTGAGCAATCGGCGGTCCTCTTCGAGTTGCTCCGTCACCGGCTGGACTGAGTGCTTCGCGTTACGCGGTCAGGTCGGCGAGCTCGCGCAGCGCGGCGAGACGTGAGAGCGCCTGGCTCTCGAGCTGGCGGACGCGCTCGCGCGTCAGGTCGAGTTCGTGGCCGATCGCCTCGAGCGTCCACGGCTCGCCGTCGAAGCCGAAGCGCAGCTCGAGGATCCGCCGCTCCCGCTCGGGGAGCGCGTCGAGCGCCTTGCGGATGTTCTGGCGGCGCAGCGACTCCTCGGCCTCGTCGAACGGGTCGGGGGCCTCGCGGTCGGCGAAGAGGTCGTCGTCGACGTGCTGGATCGGCAGGCCGGTCGCCTCTGCGAGCTCCTCGTTGGTCGCCTCGCGTCCGAGCTCGACCTCGAGCCGCCGCGCCGCCCGCGCGAGCTTCTGCTGGCGCTCGACGACGTGGACGGGAACGCGGATCGTGTGCGCGTGGTTTGCGACCGCGCGCTGCACCGCCTGGCGGATCCACCAGGTCGCGTAGGTCGAGAACTTGTAGCCCCGCCGCCAGTCGAACTTCTCGACGGCGCGGTTGAGGCCGAGCGTGCCTCCTGGATCAGGTCGAGGAAGGGGACGCCGAGACCGCGGTAGCGCTTCGCGATCGAGACGACGAGCCGCAGGTTCGACTCGATCATCTGGCGCTTCGCCGACCAGGTCGCCGCGCTCGATCCGCTTGGCGAGGATGACCTCCTGCGCGGCGGTGAGGAGCTTGTGCCGTCCGACGTCGGCCAGGAAGAGCTGGAGGCTGTCGCCGGCTCCCGAGGGCTGGTCGGCCTCGTAGACGACCTCCTCGGCGCGCGGGCGTCTTCTCCTCGGGCCGCGCCTCGCGCACCTCGAGCCCGATCCGCTCGAGCTCGCGGGTGAGATCCTCGACGTCGGCGTCGGCGAGCTCGTGCTCGACGGCGAACGCCTCGAGCTCGGCCGGTTCGATCCAGCCGCGCTCCTCGCCCGTTTCGAGCATCGTCTTCGCGGCTTCGCTCTCGAGCAGCTCGGCCAGCTGGTTCTGCGTCACTTGCCTCTGCACCCTCTCGTCACCTGCTCGTGATGTTTTGGACGACCTGAACGTCCTCGACCGCTTGATCGACCACGACGGGACGTCACCGCTGCAAACGCCGTGAGGGACCCTCAGCCGCCCGAGCCAACTTCCACCAGCGCCACCCTTCTCTACCCGTAAAGAGTCGGCCCCGCGAGTCGAACTCTGTTTGCCTCAGTCCCTCATCTCGCGCGCCATAGGGGCGCGTCGATGTCGTTTTAGGCCCTTCAGCCGGCGTCCTGGCACGCGGGGCCAGTCAGATCATCTCTCCCCCGAGACAATCCCGCCGAGTGTCGAACCAGCACCCTCCAGCCAAGGCCCTCCACCGACGCTCGCGGAGGACGTGGAACCCAAGCCGGGGGTCGTCAGGCTGACACGCCGAGGTCGCCGCTGCCGCATCAGATCGTCAATCGTCCGGCGCGGCTGATTTGACCTCGCTCGGTTCGTCGGTCAGCAGCGGCGCGGAGTCGCCATCCGGGAGGATCGCGGCGCGCTATCCGGCTTCGGCGGGCTGGCGAGGCGCCGATCAAGTGGTCACGCGAGCTCTTGGGCATCTTCAACTACTTCACGGGCTTCGGCGGCCGCGACATGGCGGTCGACCTCGGCACCGCCAACACGCTCGTCTACTGTGCGCGGTCGCGGCATCGTGCTCAGCGAGCCGTCGGTGGTCGCGATCGACCAGGCGACCGGCGAGGTGCACGCGGTCGGGCTCGAGGCCAAGCGCATGCTCGGCCGCACGCCCGGCTCGATCAGCGCGATCCGGCCGCTCAAGGACGGCGTGATCGCCGACTTCGACGTCACCGAGCAGATGCTGCGCCACTTCATCCAGAAGGTGCACCAGCACCGCTTCGCCCACCCGCGCGTCGTCGTCTGCGTGCCCTCGGGCGTCACCGGCGTCGAGAAGCGCGCGGTCGAGGAGGCGACGCTCTCGGCCGGCGCGCGCCAGGCCTACCTGATCGAGGAGCCGATGGCGGCGGCGATCGGCGCCGGGCTGCCCGTCGCCGAGCCGACCGGGAACATGATCGTCGACATCGGCGGCGGCACGACCGAGGTCGCGGTGATCTCGCTCGGCGGCATCGTCGTCTCGCAGTCGCTGCGGGTCGGCGGCGACGAGATGGACGAGGCGATCATCAACCACATCAAGCGCGAGTACAAGCTGCTGATCGGGCAGCAGACCGCCGAGGAGATCAAGCTCGAGGTCGGCTCGGCCTTCGAGCTCAAGGAGGAGCTGCAGGCCGAGGTGCGCGGGCGCGACATGCTCACCGGCCTGCCGAAGACGGTGATCCTCTCGAGCGAGGAGGTCCGGCACGCGCTCGAGGAGCCGATCGGCCAGATCATCGACGCGATCAAGTCGACGCTCGACAAGACCCCGCCGGAGCTCTCGGCCGACATCATGGACCGCGGCATCGTGCTCGCCGGCGGCGGGGCGCTGCTGCAGGGCCTCGACCAGCGCCTCCGCCAGGAGACGCACATGCCGACCCAC
Organism: uncultured Acidimicrobiales bacterium; assembly: GCA_963734435.1. Classification (GTDB taxonomy): domain Bacteria; phylum Actinomycetota; class Acidimicrobiia; order Acidimicrobiales; family RAAP-2; genus Bog-756. Next base: position 5,870 of record CAVTHA010000001.1, read on the forward strand.
CTCGCCGAGTCGCCGCTCACCTGCGTCGCCGTCGGCTCCGGCCGCAGCCTCGAGGAGTTCGAGGCGATGCGCAACAGCGCCCAGGCCCGACGCTCCCGCAACCGCCGCCACTAACAGGGCCCGTGACGGGGACGCCTGGCCTATCGCTCCGCGACCTCGGGCGCCCAACCACCTGCGCGTCCGGGAACGAGGGCCTCGGCACGAAACAACTGGACCAGCTCGTCGAGGCGGACAACAATCTCACGCCGAAGCTGCTGACGACGTCAGCTGACCGCGTTCAATGGTCTAGGTGGGTTGTGGTCATGCGTCGCATCACTCTGTGCGCCAAGGTACCGCTCGCGATCGTCCCGCGATCCACGGCGACTACCGCCACGTCGAACGGGAGTGTCCGATCATCTGTGTAGGCATGGATCGAAAGGAGATCCATGTCAACGACAATCCCGAACCCGGTCTGAGCTGAGTCCTCGGAAAGACGGGCTACGAAGTCCCCGGTGCGAACGTGAGGTTCTCGCGCGGATGGAGACACCGCCTGGCCTCTCAGCTCGGCCCGGCGCCCGGAGGCAGCTGGTCCGCGCCCGGCTCGAGCGGGTTGAGGAGCCGGCGGCGGTAGTAGGGAATGACGGCGAGCGCGGTCGCGGTGAGCGCGGCGAGGCCGCCGAGCGCGAGTCCCCAGCGCGGCCCGGCGTGCTGGGAGACGTAGCCGACGATCGGGCCGCCGATCGGCGTCGTGCCGATGAACCCGACCGCCCACAGCGCCATCACCCGCCCACGCATCTGCGCGAGTCGCCGCCAGCTGCAACGTGGTGTTGCCGCGCGCCATGAACGTGACGCTCGCCGCGCCGGCGACAGGCGAGCGCAAGCAGCTCGAGCGCGAAGCTGGGGGCCACGGCGGCGGCGAGCATCGTGACTCCGAAGGCGCCCGCCGCGGACGGTGACGGAGTGCAACCCGCGCGAACGGCGCGAGGCCACGACTATCCCGCCGACGACGGCACCGAGCCCGAAGGTGGAGGTGAGGTAACCGTAGGCGTCGGCGTTGCCGTGGAAGGTGCGGCGCGCGAGCAGCGGCAGGACGACCTGGAACTCGTAGGCGAGCGCACCGATCAGCGCCATCATCAGCAGCGGGGTCAGCAGCCGCGGCGTCGCCCGTACGTAGCGGAACCCCTCGAGCAGCTGGCCGGGGCTGTGGGTGACCGCCTGCACCGGACGCAGGCGCGCGGTGTTCATCGTCGCGAGCGCGACGAGGATCGCGATGAACGAGGCCGCGTTGATGAGGAAGCAGCCGCTCACGCCCGCGGTCACGATCAGGACGCCGGCGATGGCGGGCCCGATCGCGCGTGCGACGTTGACCATGACGCTGTTGAGCGAAACGGCGTTCGCGACGTCGTCGGGCCCGACCATCTCCGACACGAACGCCTGCCGGGTCGGGTTGTCGAGGGCGTTGGCGAGCCCGAGACCGGCGGCGACGCAGATCACCATCCACAACCGGACGACGTGGGTCAGGTCGAGCAGGCCGAGCGTCAGCGCGAGCAGCGCGAGCGTCGACTGGGTCACGAGCAGCAGCCGCCGCTTGTCGGCCCGGTCGGCCACGACCCCGCCGTAGGGGGCGAGCAACAGCACGGGCAGCGTCTGCACGCCGACGACCAGACCGAGATCCGTGCCCGAACCGGTGAGCTCGAGCACGAGCCACGACTGTGCAACCGACTGCATCCAGGTGCCGACCAGCGAGACCGACTGGCCGATGAAGAAGCGCCGGTAGTTGCGGTTCTCGAGCGAGGAGAAGCTGCGCGTGAGGAACTGCCAGGCGCCCACGCGGCCCGCCGCTGTGTTTTCCCCGGCGACGAGCGCACGACCTTTCCCTAGCGACACACGTCGAAGTTCGAGCCTACCCACCGCCGCAATGATGGCGCCCCGGTGACCTCGCTGACGCCGGCACTCGCCCGGCTATCCGTGTTCTGAACCTAGACGAAGCGGAAAGTAAGACTGCGAGTCGCTCGTTCCGGTTCTCCCGAAGGCTCGGCCGGGACCGGTCAGAGTCGGCAACGTCAACGTGTATATGCCAGTGGGAGTCGTGAGCGTCGTCACCGCGGCGGGGGCGAAGATGTTCCCGCCCCCGCCGCCTCCCGATCCAAGGGCGAGGGTCGTCGCCATACCGGCAACCGCCAGAGCGAAGAGTGGGGCCACTCCGCGCACAACCGCGCCGCGCGGGGGCCCTGACTTCTGCCACGCAGGCTGTCCAACTCTCGTGAACTCGGAGATTACGTCACCGGAAACCGACCGGAACAAGCTCCGTCTTGGGCCCAGTTTTGACCAAAGTTTGGCCACGGATCAGTCCGTTTCCGGGTTCGTTGTCGCCTCCGGAGAAACGGAAGGCCGGCTTATCCAGGCTTTTCCGTGATGGAACTAAACGGAGCACGCTCGAACCCCCTCACAAGCGATAAATGCCTGGAACTTCAACGGCTGGCGACGCTAACAAAGAGCTGCTAGCGAAGGATCCCGGGATCGAGAGAGTAGGCGGTTGTCCTGCTGCGTACCGTCAGGGGCAGGTTCTCGCGGATTCGACGCGTCCTCGAGGGTACTTCGGAGCCGCTCCGTATGATCGACATGCATGCTTCCGTCGAGGTCGGACTCGGACGCCAGGTTCCGCGCTCGACGGTGAAGCAGGCACTGTCTGCTAACGCGCGTGGTCGGAGCCCGTGTGTCCGACGCGTCTGGGTCGGAGTCTACGAGCTGCCGTAACGACCCTCTTCGTGGTTGAGGCTGGGGCTGAGGTCGTACGTGCCCACTCCGTTCCTAGTCGCCGTAGAGATCGTTCCAGCTGATGGCGGTCCAGCTGGTGTCGTCGGGGCAGCTCTCCCGGGCCCAGTCGATACGGTGAGGATCCGCTGCTCGGACGCCGTCTGGTCCGGTGGGCGCACGACTCTCCCGGGCGAGCGGTCGGGGCGCACGATTGTCAGGTTGGACATGGGGTTGTCCTCTCTCGAAGGTGCTGTGTGTCAGGGTGCGGGGGGTGAGGCCGTGGCGGCGCATCACTGCCCCGATCGCCGCCAGGTCGGGCGGGCCGCCAGCGGCCGCATCGAGAACGGCTGCGACGTCTCGGAAGTAGTCGGGGCCGAGGATCCCGGGCGTGACGATCGCGAGCGCCTTGGCGTCGAGGTCGCCGGTGTTTTCCAACTGGTGCACCGCACCGCGGGGGATGCAGAGCGCCTCGCCCGGGCCGACGTCGGTCGGGATGCCCTCGACCGTCCAAGTGAGGGCGCCTTCGAGCCCGTAGATTGTCTCCTCGTAGCCGTCTGGCTGTGGGCGACGGGACCTTAGAGCCGGCGCGGACGTCGAACTCGAACACGGCCACGGACCCCGCCGGTCTTCGCCCTTGACCAGAAAACGGGTGCTTATCGCCATCGCCGCTCCTCCTTCCCGCCTAGGTGGTAAAGTGACTTGACTCTGGGCGGTGGAACTGGTTTGTCAAGCCACTTTATGAAATCCTCGGAGATCGCTACGGGGCCGTTCGGGCCGCCACTGATCGGCGCGCTCCTGCGCATCCCCTGGGAGGCGGTCCAGCAGCACATGCTCGAGCAGTTGCACGGGCGCGGCTTCGAGGACTTCGACCGCGCGTATTTCGCCGTCTTCCGGTATCCAGGACCGCAGGGCGCGCGGCCGACCGACGTCGCGGCCCAGGTGGGGATCAGCAAACAGGCGCTCAACTACCTCCTCCGCGAGCTCGAGCGCCTCGGTTACCTCGAGCGCGAGCCAGACCCGGACGATCTCCGTTCTAAACGCATCGTCCTCACTCAGCGGGGCATCGCCGCGGTCGGGGTGATCCGCGAGGCGGTCGCCGAGATCGAAGCCGCCTGGGCTCAGCGGCTCGGTTCGGAACGGTTCGCCCAACTCCGCAACCTCCTGCTCGAACTCCAGCAGCCGGCCTGACCGCACATCGATGCCGGCCACTTCGACCTGCCGGTCAGGTCATCGAGCGACCGGCCATGAACGTGGCCGCTGCACAGGAAGCTGTCGTCAGTTTGGCAACGCATGGGTCGAGGCGGACTCGAACCATGAAGCGAAACCTGGGGGTTCGAACTCCGCACTTTGGTTCATCGAGCGGCCGGGCTCAACAAAGTGTAACCGTTCAGTTCCCCTGTTCAGGTGAGGGTGGGGAGCGGGTCGCCGCGGGCGTGGGCGGTGAGCAGGTCGGTGAGGTAGGCGAAGAGCGAGCGTTTCTGTAGGCGGCAGGTGACCGAGGCGGAGAGTGCGCGTTCGATGAAGCGTTCGCCGTCGTGGCTGCGGGTGCCGTGGGAGAGTTTGCGGTGGATGACTGGTCCGCGGAGTGATCGTTCGGCGGCGTTGTTGGTCGGCTCTACGTCGTCGACGGTGACGAACGTCCAGAGCGCGGGCCAGATCTTGAGCAGGTTGTTGGCGAAGCCCGCGGTGGTACTTGTTCTTCGGGGTCTTGCGTGCTGCTTCTTCGACGAGCGTGCGGAGCTCGGCTCTGGATCGGGGCGATCTCGTGTTGGAGCCGGCCGCGGTCTTGGTGTTCGCTGGTAGCTGTGCCAGGCGTGGAAGAGGCGGCTGGTGAGCTCGAGGCCTTGCTCGCCGAACTGCTTCTGGGTGGGGAGCCCTTCGGCGTGGAAGCGGAAATCTCGCTGGAGGTGACTCCAGCAGGCTTGGCGGCTTTCGGGGTCGATGTGGTTGTAGGCCCACCAGCGGTCGGAGCAGCAGATGCCGCCGAAGTCGGGGCCGAGCAGCTCTTCGAGCCGGTCGCGGTGACGATCGGCCGCGATCCGGAAGATCGCCGCATCCGGGGTGGTCGCGGTCCAGAGCGTGCGGTTCGTTCCCGGCGGTCGTCCAGCCGGTCTCGTCGACGTTGACCGCGGCTGCCTGCAGAACCGACGCGACCAGCGCTTCGTGCGGCTCTGCCAGGGCGAGTTGAGCCGCGCTGACAGATCGCGTCGGCCGCGCCGACCGACAGGCTCGACGCCGAAAAGCTCGCGGCGCGAGCTCGGACATGTCACGGCGCGAGATCCGGTTGCGCGCTGTCAGCGTGAGCACGGCCGCCTGCAGCCTCGGCCCGAACGGCGAGGCGGCGAACAGCGGCCGGAAACTCGGCGGTCGTCTTCTTGTTGCAGCACGGGCAGCGCAAACGATGGCTGCGATGCTCGGTCACCAGGACCGTGATCGGCGGCAGCTCCGCGACCTGACGCCGACCCGGACGCCGCGACGGCACCTTCTCCGCCTCGGCGAACTCGTGTCCGCAGCCTCGGCAGCTGTCCGGGTAGTGATTGACGAACTCGTTGACCTGATCCTCGGGCGCCAACGAACGGCCGGCGCCCTCATGCCCCGACTGGCCGCCAGCACTCCGCTTCTCTCGCATCCCGCGCCAGCAACTCCTTCGCCTTCGCCCGCGCTTCAGCCCGCCGCTGCTGCCGCGTCTTCGGGGCGTCCTCAGACGGCGCCTTCGACCCCGTCCGCGAACTCTGCCGCGACTGCTCCTCAAGACGCCTGACCCGCTCCTCCAACAACCGTGACTGCGCCGTCAGCCGCTCCACCGACGCCACCAACTCGAGAATGACCTCGACACAACGATCCCGCCCCAAGCCGTAGATCGCCTCGGCCTCCGCCCGCTCCACACCACCCAGTTCGACAAGCGGCCAGAGGTCCCTCTATCCAAACCAGACAACACCCAAAGAGACAGACGACTGAACGGTTACCAGAAGGCCCGCACGGTGCAGGCCTTTTTCGTAATGGAGCTAGGCGGGCTCGAACCGCCGACCTCCTGGGTGCGATCTCGGTGAAATGCGTTGCCACCGCTTGCCATTCTTTGCCGATAGCGCCCAGTTGAGCCAAATCGGGCTCATCCGCGTTGCCATCCTTTGCCATGCTCTGTCATGCAAATTTGACTGGAATTTGACTGGACACTCGATCCTCGCCCGACAGTCAGGCTGTCAACGCTGGATCGGGGAGCAAGGCAACCGGAGGATGTCCGGATCGTCGTGGAACTTTGGACGGCGATCCCCGGGTTGACGGTCAGACGGTAACGAGTTCGGCGGTCTCCTGAGGGAGCTGGTGGTTGGCGGGGTTGTGGTGGGTGTGTCGTTCGATCGCGATGACGAGGGTGGCGAGGTCGCGGTAGCCGATGATCCGCCGGAATTGTTGCTCGGCGACGAGCATGCCGGCGGCGGTCCAGCGCTTGCGCATGTCGCCGTCCTGCCAGCGCTTCACGTTGCGCTGGGTGTGGCGGACGATCTCGATCATGCTCTCGCACGGGTTGGTCGAGGAGAGGGTCGCGGCGAGGTTGCCGGTGATCCCGAGTCGTGTCAGGGTCAGGGTGTCGTCGATGCCTTCGCGGAGCGAGCCGGCGGCGTCGGGCCATGTCTGGTCGAGTTCGCCGGCGAGGAGCTGCAGCCGCTGGGAGGCCAGCAGCGGATCGGTCAGCGACCAGGCCGCCCTGATCCGGGCGCGGACGGTGTCGCGGTCGCGTTCGGGCAGTAGATCGGTGACGTTTCTTTCCTTGTGGCGGTGGCAGCGGTGCACGAGCGCGTGCTCGCCGAAGACGTCCTTGATCGCGCGCCGCAGCGCCTTGGCGCCGTCGATCACGAACAGGATCGCCTGCTCGGGATCGAGGCCGCGGTCGACGAGGTCGGCCAGCAGCGTCCGCGCGAGCGTCGCGTTCTCGGTCGAGCCTTCCCAGAGCCCGAGCGGGATCTTGACGCCGTCGGTCGTGATCCCGAGCGCGACGATGTGCGTGCGCTCGGCGATCTCGACGAACTGCCAGCCCAGGGGTTCTCGGGTCAAGAAGAGGGCCAAGTACAGCCCGGCGTGGCCGTCGACGCTCGGGAAGATCCCGTTACGGCGAACCCGCCGTCAGTTAGTCGCGCTTCTCGACCGTGCCGAATCCGAGGCCCTTCTCCACGTATACATGAGGAGCCGTTGGGGCCGGAAGCGGTGGAGCGGGGACAGGGTCGGCTGGCCGTGGTGGTGCAACCGGCTGTGCCTCAGACTTGTTCTCGTTTCCACTCATGCCCACATTCTACCGCACGTACCCGGCGATACCTGCCCCGATCATCCCGATGATCAACGCAGCGAATCCGATCTTGAACAAGAAGTTCTTGCCGTGCGCTTTTCGGGACGACGCGTCATTTCGGTCGATTGCCGCGAGGATCTCGGCGAGCATGACGCGGCCGACCTCGAGCGGCGCCCCGCCGCCGTAGGTCTCATAGATCCAGCGCCAACTCGGACCCGAGTCGAGCTTGCGCGGAAAGACAGCCACGACTTGAAGGACGCCAGAGACTCCTAAACTGAGCGCCGGCAGCCACCAAAGATGTCCAAGCGAGGAGTGCGTGGCGATCAGCAACCCGAGGACTGCCACGTTGGCGCCCAGGAGTCCGAGGGTCTTGACGTCGAGAGCATCGTTGTCTCGAAACTGTCCCTCAAGCCTCGCGCTCGCCTGAACGAGCACCATCTCGACGACCTTTTCCGCATCTCCCACGCGGCAGAGGCTACGGCGCAGGCCGGACGCGCTCAGACTCCTCGAGTGCCCACTGTCCGCCCCGGACGGGGCCGACTCAACCGCGAACGGGCACGCAGAAGACGGCGCCCCGCGGGCGGCGAAACCGTTTCTGAGCCGCCTGCAGGTCGAACGGAGTCGCGAAGCCCCTGGCGACTCATCCTTCTGGGGCAGAGTCAAGTACTCGTTGTCTGACCTGAGAGGAGATGGCGATGCACGGGAAAGATCGGCAGCAGCGGCGCGTCCTTGTTGAGCGCGGGATCTATCGGCAGCCGAATGGCAGATACGCGGTCTGCGTGATTTTCGATGGCAGGCCGCGCTGGCGAACGGTCGCGGAGACAATCGAAGAAGCGCGTGGGCGACGTCTGCTACTCCAGGCAGCTGCAGCGCGGGGCGAGCTCGAGGCCTTCCCGCGCGTCACATTCGCCGCCGTCGCGGCCCGTTGGCTCGCACGGTTCGAGGCCCAGGTCGCAAGCGGCGAACGCCGCGAGCGCACACTCGAGAACTACCGCTACCACCTCGAGAGCCACCTGCTCCCGGCGCTGGGGCGACGGCGAGTACGGGCGATCTCGACCGACGATCTCGCGGTTCTGGTTGCGGAGCTTCGGTTGCAAGGGCTGTCGGCGCGCACGGTCGCGGGTGCGCTCGTTCCGCTCTGGGGGATCTTCCGGTTCGCGCTCCGCCGCGGCTTCATCGTCGACAATCCGCTGCGCCGGCTCGAGCCGAGTGAGCGGCCACACCCGTGCCGCCGCGAGCAGCGGACCCTCACGCGGCGCGAGCTGACACGTCTGCTTCGTTCCGCGCCGCCGTTGTATCGGCCGCTGCTTGCGACCGCGACCTTGACCGGTATGCGTCTGTCGGAGTTGCTCGGCCTGACCTGGACCGACGTCGATCTGGCCGCCGGTGTCATCCGTGTGCGCCGACAGCTCTCCTGGGCACGCCGGAACTCGCCTTCTCGGCGGGTTCCCCCGAAGACGGAGGCGAGCGTTCGCGACATCCCGCTCGCTCCGCAACTCGAGGTGCTGCTCCGCAAACATCGACTCGCCACGCCCTTCTCGGGCGAGGAGGACTATGTCTTCGCGAGCGGCGCCGGGACGCCGCTTGGCCATCGCAATGCCGAGCAGCGTGGGCTCGCCCGCGCGGCGGACAAGGCCGGCCTGAATCGAGTCGGCGAGCCGAGGCTGCGCTTCCATGACCTGCGCCATGTTTTCGCGAGCCATCTGATCGTCGACCTCAACCTCGACGTCGCCCAGGTCAGCCGTGCTCTCGGTCACGCCTACATCAGCACCACACTCGACATCTACACCCACCTCTTCGAGGTAGCAGCCCACGCAGCCGACGTCCGCGAGCGTCTCGGCGCCAGCGATTTCGCCAACCTACTCGCAACGGTCGACCCGAAGCTGCTTCGCGTCAACCCACCTGTCAGACGGCGACCTCAGGCTTGTCGAAGCGGCTCACGCAAGCTCGCCAGGCCCGACTGCTACTTGACTCCCACTTGACTAACGAAATCCGTCACCAACCCTGGCAACAGAAACCGGCAGATGCAGGACTTCCGATGGAGCTAGGCGGGCTCGAACCGCCGACCTCCTGGGTGCGATCTCGGTGAAATGCGTTGCCACCGCTTGCCATTCTTTGCCGATAGCGCCCGGTTGAGCCAAATCGGGTTCATCCGCGTTGCCATCCGTTGCCACGCTCTGTCATGCAAATTGGACTGGAATTTGACTGGACACTCGATCGTCGCCGACAGGGGTGTTCGGTTGCGAAGGACTCGACGCCTGGGTACGTGCCCATCGCTCAGGCGACGCGACGCCGGCCGTCGGTTTCGCGCATACTCGTTCGGGCGTAAGGGCACTCGCGCACCGGAGGGTCATCGTAGCCTTCGACTCCGGCGTTCAGGTCGACCTATGGCTTCAGCTAATCCAGTCGTGCCGAGCCAGCCACTCGCCGACGACCTGCATGTACCTGTGTCGCGTTCCTCGACGTGCGGCGTGTGCGACGACTCGTCGGACACGACCCACTCCGCGCCGCGGATGCCGCTTCGGATGAGCTCCTGCAGCGCCGGCGTCGCCTCGTCAAAGCGGCCCGAGACGAGGAGCGTCGGCACGTCGATCGAGCCGAGCCGATCCTTCGATTGCCAGTCCTTGATCGAGCCGACGACGTGAACTCGCTCGGCCCGTTCATCGTGTGATAGACGGTCGGTCCCGCTCGATCCACGCGAAGGCCTCCACTACTTCCGCAGGCCATGGGTCGAGTCTGCAGAGATGGCGCGTATAGAAGACCTGGCATGCCTCCGCATAGGCCGGGTGGTGGTGGTCCCGGCCTTCTCGTGATGGTGCAACGTGGCCTCGACTTCAGGCGGGAGATCGGCTCGGAGCCGGTTCGCCTCAGCCACGAAGTCCGGGAACGACGCCGCCGTGTCGGCAAGCACGAGGAGGAGCGACCTCAGCCCGGGCGGGTGTGTCAAGGCGTACTCCTGAGCGAGAAAACCGCCCCACGACTGGCCAAGGACGTGGTGACGGCGGGTGATTCCGAGCGCGTCGATGAGATTGTGAAGCTCGCGCACGAAAACCTCGACGGTCCAGAAGTCCGCACCGCGATCGGGGAAGTGCGTGCTGCGCCCATTCCCCAGTTGGTCGTAGTGGACAACCGCACGTCCACCTTCGGTCAGGTCCGCGATCGAGAGGAGGTAGTCGTGCGTCGCGCCAGGTCCGCCGTGGAGCATGACGAGCGGCGCCGGAGCGGCAGGGTCTTCCTGATTCAAGTCGCCCGCAACGCGGGAACCACGTGTCGGCGGTCTCATCGCCGAGGTCGAACGGAACCGTTCCCTCGCGCACCTCCGCCGGCGTCGAGGTCACCCAGCGACCCCACACCGCGCAACTTTGTCCGGCGAGTCTCACACCTCGAGCTATGGCCGCTGATTGCTCAACTGGTCAGCAGCCAATCGGGCGTCATGACGCGTCGCTTGCGCATACGAACGTTCTGTCTCGTGGATGGAACGCGCCCGCGAGCCGCAGTGTGGGAAGCTGACACGGTGTTCGACGACCTGAAGGCAAGACAAGCGGAGGCGTGGGGGAGCGCAGCGTATGAGCTTTTCGCTGACACGCTGACCGACATCTACGACGATCTGATTAGCCGCCTCGGCATCCGGCCGGGAGAACGGTGGCTGGATGTCGCAACGGGTACGGGGGCGGTCGCGATCCGCGCAGCGCAGATGGGAGCGCTGGTCACCGGACAGGACTTGGCCGCACCATTGGTCGAGAAGGCCCGGCGCTTCGCGCTCGACGCTGGTGTTGACGTGACCTTCGACGTGAACGACTGCGAACAGCTCCCTTACGAGGACACGACGTTCGATGTCGTGGCTTCGGCGCAGGGCGCCGTGTTGGCTCCCGACCATTGCGCGGTAGCGGAGGAGCTGGCACGCGTCTGCCGCTCGGGTGGTCGGCTCGGATTGACGTCATGGCGACCGGGCGGCGTGGGGGAGGATCTGTTGCGGGCACTCGCGAGTTTCCGAGCGGCGCCAGCAGAAGCGGTTGGCGCCCCGCTCGACTGGGGCCGCCCCGCCTACGTGGAGAGGCTCCTCGGCGACGCGTTCAAGCTGGGCTTCTTTGAGGGCGTCTCGTACGAGGTTGCGGAGTCGTCGGAGGCGTTATGGCAACGGGCGATCGTGAGTTTCGGCCCGCTCAAAACACAAGCTGCTGTGCTCAGCGATGAACGCCGCCTGGAACTGCACGACGCGTTCGTCGACTTCTACGCAGGCCACCTCGGCGCAGACGGCCGCGTCGCCGCCGCCCGCGAATACCTCGTCATCATCGGCGAGCGCCGCTGAGACTTCCGCCCGCCGATTCAAGCGCCCCCGCGCGTTATCCACCACCTGAACCTAGCTGACGTGCCGTGAGGTCGTCCATGGCAAACGCTGGCTCAGCCGACCATCCTGGGCCTTGACCCGGCTCTCGGCGCCCGACAGTAGACCAGGAATCTCGAGGTGGAGCAGAACACTTGAACGTTGACGCCAGCCCCGTCGCTGCTCATCCCGCAGTTCCGCGCAGACTCATGAGCGACACCGGCGCAAGCCTGCTGACCACGCGCTCCCGACGCGCGAACGTCGCCTGACTCAGGCCGTAAGCGCGCGTAAACGATCCAACTGCGTCCCCGTCGATCGCGCGAGGAGGTCTGTGGCCGCGATGTTCTCGGCTACCTGCGCGGGCGTCGTCGCGCCGAAGAGCACACTCGACACGCGCTCGCCCGACAGAGCAAACGCAATGGCGAGCGCGGCCGGCGTGGTGTCCATTTCGGCGGCAAGCGCTCGCAGGGCCGGTACGACACGTAGGCTCAGCTCGAGCTCGCGCCGTTCCGATGCGGCGCGCTCGTCGACGAGGTCGGGATCGTCGAGCAGCTCGCGCATCCGACCGGGAGTGGCCGGGTCGTCGTACTTCCCACTCAACACGCCGCCGGCGAGTACGAAGGACGCGACCACGCCGGCACCTGACCGGTCGAGAGCGTCGGCCGCAGGCTGGCTCTCGACGGATTCGCGATGCGCGAGGTTGTAGGGAAGTTGCGCCGCGCACGGCGGCGGCACGCCAAGTTCCGTCAGCGATCGCAGCCGCCTGCGCATGGTCTGCCGGCTCCCAGTTCGCCGTCCCCCACGCCCGCGTTTTGCCCGACGCGATCAGCTCCCCGACCGCAGCGACGATCTCGGCGATCGGCGGGCCTTCCGGTGCGGAGAACGAATAGACGAGGTCGAGATAGTCGAATCCCATTCGACGAAGCGAGCCTTCGAGCTCCTCCGACGCCGACTGCTCGGGCCAGAACTCCCACCAGAGCTTGTTCGCGACGACAGTCTCGTCACGTCTCCAACCGGCCGCGCGAAAGAGCTCGCCGAATACCACCTCCGAGTAGCCAGTCGCCATCGGCGCTGACCCGGTCTCGTCGTTGTAGCGCGCGTCGTCAAGGAACGTGACGCCGCACTCCCTCGCCGCGAGCATCACACTCAGCCCTTGCTCGCGCGAGATTCGCTCGTATGTTCGCCACGAGCCGAGTGCGAGCACCGACACGTCGATGCCCGAGTTGCCCAGCGGACGTGTCCGTAAACGCTCGATGAACAGAGTGTAGAGCCGCACGTCTGGGGCGACCTCGTGACGGCACCGGACGCGAGTTCTCCGGCGTCGGTGCCCTTGCCCTCGGGCCATCCCTCTCCTCGAGTGACATTCCGGAGCTGTGCATCGTTCAGCGTCCCGCCTTCCGGGCGCCCCCGGCGCTAGAGTCGGGCGGTGGTGGAGGAGCCTTTCGAGGTCTCGGTCGACGGGGTTACTCTCTGGCATGTGCGGCGGCTCGGGGCCTCCGGCGCTGCTGCTCCACGGCGGCCCCGGGCTCCCCGACTACACGGGGCCTCTCGCGGCTGAGCTCGCACCGCTCGTGACCACGATGCGGTACACCCAGCGTGGGGTCGAGCCCTCCGACGCCGGTCCGCCCTACTCGGTTGAAGTGCATGCCGCGGACGCGGTGGCTGTGCTCGACGAGCACGGGGTCGACCGGGCATGGCTGGTCGGTCATTCGTGGGGAGGACAGCTGGCGCTTCACCTCGCGGTCTCGCATCCGGAGCGGCTCCTCGGGATCATTTGCATCGACCCGCTCGGCGCTTACGGCGACACGCTCGACGAGTTCAGCGCAGAACTTCAGGGCGCGGATGCCCGCGGAGGAATGGGCGCGCGTCGAGGAGCTTGATGCTCGCAGCGAGGACACAGACGTCAGCGTGCCGGAGCGCGAGCAGCGCGGCCCTTGAGTGCCACCACCTGCTCTGGCCGCACTACTTCGCGGACCCGGGCGTCGCCGGGAGCGACTACCTCACCCGCTACGGCGTCGAGTGCGCTCAGCAGACGTTCGCATCGGTGAAGGAACACTTCGAGCGGCGCACGCTCGCCGACGGGCTCCCGTCCGTGCGGATGCCCGCACTCTTCGTGCACGGCGAGGACGACCCGTTGCCGGTGCGGTGCTCAACCGCGACTGCGGCACTCATGCCCGAAGCGACCGTCGAGCTCGTCTCGCGCTGTGGGCACTTCCCATGGCTTGAGCGACAAGGCGCGGTCGCCGACGCCGTCGCGCCGTTCCTCACACGGAGCTAGGAGGCGCCAAGAAGTGCCCACCGCTCGAAGCCCGAAAGCAGCCAGCCGCGCCCGCCCAGCGGGTAGTGACGGTCATCGAGTCCGACCCGGAACTCGCCCCAGATCCTGCGATACCTGCCCCGATCATCCCGATGACCAATGCAGCGAATCCGATCTTGAACAAGAAGTTCTTGCCGTGCGGTTTTCGCGACGACGTGTCATTTCGGTCGATTGCCGCGAGGATCTCGGCGAGCATGACGCGGCCGACGTCGAGCGGCGCCCCTCCGCCGTAGGTCTCGTAGATCCAGCGCCAGCTCGGACCCGAGTCGAGTTGGCGCGGAAAGACCGCCACGATTTGGAGGACGCCGGACACCCCTAGGCTGAGCGCCGGCAGCCACCAAAGATGGCCGAGCGATGAGTGCGTGGCGATCAGCAACCCGAGCACTGCCACGTTGGTGCCCAGGAGTCCGAGGGTCGTGACGTCGAGCGTTCGGGTTCGTCAGCGACGGCCGTCCTCGCGCTCAGAGGGGCTGCCCGAAGGCCGCCTGTCCGAAGCCGACGTAACGGCAAACCATCCGCAGCCTTATCCGTCTAAGCCATACTCAGTTACGATGCTTGCGTAGCTTTAACGGCTATACTTGACACATGGATGCAGAGAAGGAAGGGATCCAATGAGAGGCCGCCTCGTCGACGGCGTGTGGCGCTGGGACCCCGCTGCTCTACGCGCCGCCACGCTACCGGCGTGGCTGCCGCTACGAGGCGTTCGTCCCGGAGACGCTGCAGGAGTTGCCGCCGATCCCTGGTGAGGTCGCCGGTGCGGTGTCCACCGCCGAGGAGGCGATACGCCAGTTGAACGCGGTCGCCCAGCCTGGCCTGCAGCCGCTTGCCCGGCTGCTGCTTCGTACGGAGTCGATCGCGAGTTCGAAGGTGGAGGGGATGCAGGTCGACGCGCGCTCGCTCGCCCGCGCCGAGGCGCGCTCCGATCTCGGCCAGACGATCGGCGCCGACGTCGTCGAGGTGCTCGCGAACATTGATGCGATGGAGCTCGCCATCGCCGATGCGACCGCCGCCGAGACGCTCCGGCTTGACCACATCGTCGAGGCGCACCGCAAGCTGCTCGCAAGCGCGCCGAATGCCGACAAGATCGCCGGGGTCATTCGGAGCCAACAGAACTGGATCGGAGGCAACGACTTCAATCCGTGCGGCGCCATGTTCATCCCGCCGCCACCCGAGTACGTCGAGCCGTTGCTTGCCGACTTGATCGGCTTCTGCAACGCCGAGACGCTACCGCCGCTCGCTCAGGCCGCCTACGCACACGCGCAGTTCGAGACGATCCATCCGTTCGTCGACGGGAACGGCCGCACCGGCCGCGCGCTCGTGCAGGTGATCCTCCGCCGTCGCGGGCTTGCCGCCGACTACGTGCCGCCAATCAGCGTCGTGCTCGCCGCCGACAAGCCCCGCTACCTCCAGGGACTGGTCGACTTCCGCGAGGGCCGCGAGAACGACTGGCTGGACAACTTCGCGAACGCCGCCGCCCGCGCCGCCGAGCTCGCCGCCGCCTACCTCACCCGGGTGCAGCGGCTTCAGGACGACTGGCGGGAGGCGGTCGCGCCGCTTCGGCTTCGCTCCGACGCCGCCGCCTGGCGCGTCATCGACGTCCTCCCGGCCCACCCGATCATCTCCCAGCCGGTCGCGGTCGAAGCCACCGGCCGCTCCCGCCCGGTCGTGCAGCAGGCGATCAACCAGCTCGTCGCGGTCGGCGTGCTCGTCCCGCTCAGCGAGAGCCGACGCAACCGGCAGTGGGAGGCCGCCGGGCTGCTCGACCTCTCCGCCGACTTCGAGGCGCTCGATGCACGCTGAGCGTCACCCACGGCCACCATGGGCCCCACGACAAGAAGGCTGTGCACGGGTTCGTAGGTGCCTAACGTGGAGCACATCCGCGTAGGCGGTCTCGGCGATGACGAGGGCTGTCGTTACGAGCGGGCTCGCGACCGTCGATCGCCTTCACGCACCGGTTGTGGTCAGGGTCGGCGTTGTCGGCAGCCGCGAGAAGGACGCTCGTGTCGACGACGAGCAAGCGTCAGTTTCGGCCGAAGCCGTCGCCGAGAAGCTCATCGGTTTCGCGCGCAAATCGGCCGGAACTGGACGAGCCGAGCCCGATGAACGACAGTGCTTGCCCCACGGGCACGTGTTCGGTCGGCAGCGAGGTGGTCAACTCGGCGATCACGAGGTCGATGCTGACCCCTCGTCGCGTAGCCTCTGCTCGCAAACGTGCAAGGGCATCTTCGGGGAGATCGACCGTGATTCTCATGGGCCAAGCATCGGAACCGCGAGCTGGGAGGCGGAGCACGACGTCGGGGGCAGGGTCGCGGGTGAATCCGAGCGACTTGTAGGTTCTGAGGCGGCGCGTGTGCATCGCGCGCAGCACTGGTACGCGGGTGTCGACGTAGTCGTAGACGCGGACGGTTGTCTTGCCTTCTTCTGCGCGCATGAGTCGTCCGGTGTATTGGACGAGGCGGCCTTTGAACGAGACGGGGAACGCGAGGAAGAGGGCGTCGAGTTGAGGCGAGTCGAAGCCTTCGCCGAGGTACTGGCCGGTCGCGACGATGACGAGTTGCTCCCCGGGCGGGCTGTTCTCGATCTGCTTGATGATCGCGGCGCGGGCGCGCTTTCCGAGGCTTCCTTCGAGGATAAGCGGCGACACGCCTCGCGCGCGAAGACCGTCGGCCAGCAGATGGCAGTGCTCGGTCCACTGGCTGAGAACGAGGCAGCGTCGGCCCTCGTTGAGAGCTTCGACCACGTCGTCGCAGATGAACGCCGTGCGGGCGTCGTTGTCGACGAGGAGTCGGAACACTTCCTGGATCGGCGTCTCGCCTGCCCCCGCGATCGCGAGGTTGCTCTCGCGCACCCTGAGGTCGAGCGTGAGGTCACCGGCGGGGCCTTCGCTGCTCGCGATGCGGTGGCGGATCGGCCCGCACTGCATGGTGATGATCTCCTGCAGGCCGTCTCTTCGGTACGGGGTTGCGGTCAGGCCGAGGAAGTGGCGGGCCGGTGCCCGTCGCACGTACGACTCGAACGAGACGGCAGGCAGGTGGTGGCACTCGTCGACCACGATCAGGCCATAGCCGCCGAAGAACGCGTCGAGGTCGTCGATGGCCTTGAGGCTCTGAATCATCGCGAGGTCGACGGTCCCGGTGAGTTTGCGCCTTCCGCCGCCGATCTGGCCGATCTGTTTCGAGGAGAGTCCGAGCAGCGCCTGGAGCTGTGTTCGCCACTGCTCGAGGAGTGGCTTGCTGTGGGCGAGGACGAGCGTCGGCAGCCGCCGCGCGGCGATCACGGCGCACGCGATCACGGTCTTGCCCGTTCCCGGCGGGGCGACAAGGACACCATCGTCGCTCGCGAGCACGGCGGCCAGGGCTGTCTCTTGAAGCGGCGAAAGCGTCCCGGCGAAGGCGAGCGGCAGCAGGTCGTGCGTCGGGCGGCGGTCGTCGATCACGAGCCGGCTTCCGGCCGCCCCAATCGCGAGGTCGAGCTGCTCGCGGAGGCCGCGCGGCAGCTTCAGGTGCGTCAGCGTCTCGTCGTAGCAACGAATCAGCCGCGGTGTCTGATGCGTCGAGAATCTCAGCCGCTGGCGTTCGTAGAAGAGCGGGTTATGGATCGAGGCGAGGTGCTTGAGCTCGGCAAGAAGCGCAGGCGGCAGGCTTGCCTTCGGGATCGCGAGGTCGGCCCCGATCGTGCAGATGATCTCCGTAGGCAGCCTCCTATCCCGGTCTCCCGCGTGTGTGGCTATCGCAGCCGGGCCGACCGGGACGTCGTTGCTCTTGGCAAGGAGAGCTTCGAGCTGTTCGGGTGGCAGCCGTCCGTGCGAGCTGAGCAGAGCCCACTGGTCCGGCACAGGCTCAAATGTCGCAGGGTCGAGGAACACGCTCGTGCCGGCCTCGCGGCATCTGCCCTGGAGCGGGAGCGCGATCAGGTTCCCGAACCCCTTCTGGGGCAGGAAGTCCTGATTCGGAAACAGCCGGTCGTAGCTTGCGAGGTCGAGTTCTCCGCGGCGTGACATCGCGTCGCGCAGGAGGAGCGCCCCGAGCCGTCGCGCCGAAGCCGCCGCCACCGCTGCGGAGAAGAAGACCCATACGTGCGCACCGTCGCCGGAACGACTCAGCTCGAGCAGCGCCGGTACGCCGTTGTCGGCGCACGCCTCGAGAAGCGCCGCCGCGTCGAGTTGCCATGTCCTGCCGTCCAGGTCACAGGCCAGGAACCAGCAGGTGTCGTCCTTCAGCAGTGGGTAGATACCGATCGACTCACGGCCGCGTAGATGCTCCTCGATCGTCTCATCGGTCAGGTGGAGATACGTCTTCGGGCCGCCACGGGCTCCACTCCAGCCGCCGGCTACCGCGGGCACATAGCCGTTCTCTCCGGTGCGGGTGTTCTCCCAGCGGAGCGCGTAAACATCCTCGCGGCCACGAAAGAGGCTCCGGATCAGCGCGACCTTCTCGGCTCGCGAGGAGGTCGCGCGAACGAGAGCGTCGGGTGCCGGTGCTGGTACGCGGCCGTTGATTCCCGCCGCCGTATGGATCGATGGAAAGCGTTGCGAGAGACCGAGCAGCGTCCGCAGGCGCTCGTTCTCGGCGCGCAAACGCTCGACTTCGCGAGAGGCCTGATCGAGCCGGTGCTGGAGATCGCTTTCGGACACGCCCGTATTCGCAGGGCACTCTACGTTCCACCCCTCGGCGCCACATCCGCAAATGCCGAAGCGCGACCTCTCGACCGCGGAAGGGGTTCGGGTCAGACTGGTCAATAGCGGTCGCCCGCTCCGCTCTGCCCGGACGTGAGCCCGCACTTATCGAAGCTGACCGAACGGACGACGTTTCCTGCTCGGTTTTGGCCATCGCCCGCGCCCATGGTGGCCATGCGAGGCACCGACCCGAGCGAGGTCACCGGCATGATCCCCGGCAGCACCGGCTTGTCCACGCCCAGGGCGGCCAGGTCGGAAACCAGCCGGGCGTAGTCCGCCGCCTCGAAGAAGAACTGGGAGATGGCGAAATCGGCCACGGCCAACTTGGCGGCGAGGAACGAACGGTCGGTCGCCAGGTCGGAGGACAGCGGGTGCCCGAGTGGCTGGGCCGCCACCCCCACCGAAAAGCCCCCGATGGCATGGGCCAGCTCGACCAGCTCGGAGGCGTGGGCGAGCTCACCCACACCGGCGTCCGGCTCGGTCGGGGGGTCGCCGCCCAGTGCCATGAGGTTCTCCACCCCGGCCGAACGGTAGGCGACCAGGATCTCGGCCAACTCCAGCCGGGTGTGCGCCACGCAGATCAGGTGGGCCATCGGGACCAGCGTCGTGGTGCGGAGCATGCCGGTGACCAGATCGAAGGTTCGTTGGCGCGACTCGGCCCCACCCCGATAGGTGACCGACACGAACGAGGGGCCCAGCGGTTCGAGCTCCCGCAACGTCCGCACCAGCGTGGCCTGCTCGGCATCGGTCTTCGGCGGGAAGAACTCGAACGAGTACGTCCTCCCCTTGGCCAGGAGATCGTTGATCCGGGTCATAGCCGGACAATGCTACTGCGACGGTCGCCAATTCCCACGGGCCGGCGACCATCCTGGGCTGGCGGACCCGCCCCGGGCCGGGGGTATCCGGCCTGGTCAGCGAGGCGACGACGATCCGGGCGGTGAACCGATGCGGGCCGAGAGCCGCGCCAGGGCGGTGTTGAGCTCCGTGCTCCGGTCCCGACGGGCCTGGTCCGCCTGGGCCAGCTGCACGCCAGTCGGGGCCGAGGTGCCCTGGCGCAGGAGCCGGTCGGCCTCGATGGCGAAGGCCAGACCGCGGAGGGCGGCGGCAGCCGAGGTGGCCATCGACCGGGCCTCGGGGTCAGGGGCCTGACGGGCCGCACCGCCGAGAGCGACGGCTGCCCGCTCCACCTGCACCGCCACCGCCGCCCGCACCTCGGGGTCCTCGGATGCGGCGTTGCCCGACGCCAAGGACTCGCGTGCCAATTGGGCGTCGCTCAGAGCCGGCACCACGGCCCGGCGCCACTCGGATTCGATCCCCCGCCGCTTGCGGGCCCGCATCAGCAGGGCCACCAACACGATGGCGATGACCAACACGATGATCACGGCGATGAGGGCCCACGGAGGGTTGGAGGACGCCGGGGCCTGGGGCCGGGTGGTCGTCGTGGTGGCCGGGACGGTCGTCGTCGTCCGGGCCGGACGGCTCGACGTGGTGACGGGCACGGTCGAGGTCGTGGTGGTCGTGGTCGGCGCCAGGGTGGTCGGCGGCGTGGTGGTGGTGGTCACCGGCACGGTGGTGGTCGTGGTGGCGGCCACCAGGGCGGTCGGTGCCGATGTCGACGCCCCGGCCGGGGAGGCCAGGGACAGGAGGGTGGCCAGGAGCGTCCCCAACCCCGTCGAGACGAGGCCGACCGATGTGAGGCGGGGCCGCCCTCCCGCCCGGCCGGGCCCTTCTTCGTCGGGCACTAGCCCTCGGTCCGCCCGAAGTCGTCGTCCAGGCGCACGATGTCGTCCTCCCCGAAGTACTCGCCGTGCTGGACCTCGACGAACACGAGGTCGGTCGACCCGGTGTTGCCGATCCGGTGGTCGCTGCCGGCCGGGATGTCCAGCGAGTCGCCGGGCGTGAGCTCTCGTTCCACGCCGTCAAGTATGGCCGTGGCCTTCCCCCGGACGACGAACCAGTGCTCGGAGCGACGGGCGTGGCGCTGATAGCTGAGGCGCTTCCCCGGCCGGACCACGATGCGCTTGACCTTGTGCGTCCCGTCGTCGTCGAGGACGGTATAACTGCCCCAGGGCCGGAGGTCGGTCTCGGCCCCGGTCCGGCCACTCATGAGCCGCGCTCCGTGGCCCGGACCGTATTTCGCAACAGCATGGCCCGGGTCATGGGCCCCACGCCCCCGATCCGGGGAGTCACCCAGCCGGCCACGCCGGCCACCGCTGGATCGACGTCGGAGAGGAGCCGCTTCCCCTCCCACGAGGTGCCGGCGCCCACCACCGCAGCACCGGGCTTCACCATGTCGGGGGTCACCAGGCCGGCGCGACCGGCGGCCGCCACCACCACGTCGGCCTGGCGGACCAGGGCGGCCAGATCCTCGACCCCGGTGTGCACCACGGTCACGGCGGCGTTGCAACCCGGTCGTTTCAAGGACAGGAGCAGCGCCAGCGGCCGACCGATGGTCAGTCCGCGTCCGATGATCACCACGTGCCTGCCCTCCACCGGGACGTCGTACTCGGCCAGCAACTCGACGATGCCGGCCGGCGTGCACGGGAGCGGGCCGGGGGCTCCCATGACCAGGCGACCGAGGTTGACGGGGTGCAGCCCGTCGACGTCCTTGTCCGGGTCGACGGCCAACAGGGCTCGTTCTTCGTCCAGCCCGGCCGGGAGCGGCAGCTGGATCAGATAGGCGTCGATCTTCGGGTCGGCGTTGAACCGGGCCACCACGGCCTCGAGCTCGGCCTGTGAGGCGTCGGCCGGTAGGTGTTCGTGGGCGGAATGGATGCCGACTTCGGCGCAGTCGGCGTGCTTCATGGCGACGTAGCGGGCACTCGGACCGTCGTCGCCCACCAGGATGGTCCCGAGCCCGACCCCGACGCCGGCGCCCGCCAACCGGGCCACCCGATCGGTGAGCTCGGCCCTGACCTTGGCCGCCAGCCGCTCTCCGTCCAGCACTGTCGCCGTCATGGCCGCATCTCTCTCCTCCCTCGCCGTCCGGTCCGAGACCGGCCGGGGCGTGCCGGTCCGGAGGCCGACACCCTACGCGCCGGGCCTCAGGCGGGAGCGCGGCCCGATGCCCGCCCTCCCCGACATTCAATGGCGGAAGTGCCGCTCGCCCCCGGCCATGACCATGGCCATGCCGGCGGCGTCGGCGGCGGCCACGATCTCACCGTCACGGACCGACCCCCCCGGCTGCACCACCGCGGCCACGCCCGCGTCGGCCAGCACGACCAGGCCGTCGGGGAAGGGGAAGAAGGCGTCGCTGGCCGCGGCCGCACCCATGGCCCGGGGCCCGGCCTTCGACACGGCGATCTCGGCCGCCACCACCCGTGACTGCTGGCCCGCCCCCACCCCCACGGCCCGGCCGCCGGCCACCACGGCGATGGCGTTGGAGGTGGTCCGGGCGCAGACCTTCCAGGCCATGGTGAGGTCGCGCCACTGGGCGTCGTCCGGTCGGGCCTTGGTGGCCACCTCCCAGGTGGCCGGGTCAGCCACGAACCGGTCGGCATCTTGGACCAGCACGCTCCCTCCGATGCTGCGGAATTGACGCTCCAATGGCTCGGGGGGCGGTGCCGACAGGATCCGGGTGGCCTTGCGCCTGGCGGCCAGGATGCCCAGGGCGGCCTCGTCGAACGAGGGGGCGATGATCACGTCTGCCTGTGGTCCCTCGGCGACGGCCTCGGCCACGCCGACGGTGACCGGTCCCCCGATGGCCACGATCCCGCCGAAGGCCGACAGCGGGTCGCCCTCGAGGGCCCGCCGGTAGGCGGTGACCAGGTCCGTGGCCCGCGCCGCGCCACAGGGATTGGCGTGCTTGACGATGGCCACCACGACGTCGTCACCCGCCGGCTCCGCCAGCTCGTGGACGAGCCGCCAGGCGGCGTCGGCGTCGAAGACGTTCAGATAGGACAGCTCCTTGCCCGAATGCTGCACCAGGTGGTCCCACCAGGAGTCCTGGCCCACCACCCGGTAGCGGGCCCCGTGCTGGTGGGGGTTCTCGCCGTACCGCATCGACCCGGCCCGTTCGAGGATCAGGTGGATCGAAGGGGGAAGGACCAGGGCCAGGTCGAACTCCTCGGCGCCGGTGTCCGAGGTCCCGAGGCCCTCGCGCTCGTCGAGCCAGGCCACGATGGCGGCGTCGTACCCGGCGGTGTGGGCGAAGGCCTGGCGGGCCAGCCGTCGCCGGGTCTCGTCGGACAGGGAGCCGTGGCGGCGCAGCTCGTCGAGGATCGCCCCGTACTCGGCCGGAGAGACCACGATGCCCACATGGTCGTGGTTCTTGGCCGCGGCCCGCACCATGGTGGGCCCGCCGACATCGATGAGCTCGACCGACGGGTCGGAGGTGAAGGGATAGAGGTTGCACACCACCAGGTCGATGAGCCCGATGCCCTGCTGCTCGAGGTCGTCCAGGTGGTCGGACTTGGACCGGTCGGCCAGGATGCCGCCATGGATGGTGGGGTGCAGCGTCTTCACCCGGCCCCCGAGCATCTCCGGCGCGCCGGTGAGGTCGGCCACCTGGACATGGTCGATGTCGGCGTCGGCCAGGACGGCCGACGTGCCGCCGCTCGAGACCAGCTCCCAACCGAGCTCGGAGAGGCCACGGGCCAGGTCGACCAAGCCCGTCTTGTCGTACACCGACAGCAGTGCCCTCATGGCGCAACCTCCGTCGGTGATCCTGGCCCATCCCCCGCCGTGGCCGCCAGCCCGGCGATGAACCGGCGAATGGTGTCGGGATAGAGGGTTCGTTCGACGACCTTGATGCGCTCGTGCAAGGAGGCCTCGGTGTCCCCGGGGAGCACCGGCACCGCCTGTTGGGCCAGCACCGGGCCGGCATCCATCTCCAGGGTGGCGACGTGGACGGTGGTGCCGGTCTCCTCCGCGCCGGCCGCCAGGGCTTCGGCCACCGCGTGCCAGCCCGGGAAGGCGGGCAACAGGGCCGGGTGGGTGTTGAGTATGCGGCCGGGAAAGGCATCGTGCACCGGGCGGCCGAGCACCGTCCCGAACCCCGCCATGACCACCACGTCGACGCCGGCGTCCAGCAGCGCCTCGGCCAGCGCGGCGGTGTAGCGGTCCCGCTCGAAGCCCGGCCCGAAACCGCCGAACTCGGAACGGGCGACCAACCGGGTCGGAACGCCACCGGCGGCGGCCACCTCGAGGGCACGGCACGGCCGGTCGGTGATGACCACCGTGACCGGGAGGTCGGCGGCGATGATGGATTCGAGAATGGTGCCGCCGCCGGAGGCCAGCACCCCGATGCGTACGCCGTTCGAGGCGGGATCTCGGGACGCGACGGCGGGCACGGCCGCACGCTACCAGCGCGCCTTCGGGCCCAGTCCGGGGACCACTGACCCCGCAAAGGGCCAGTGGTGCGGTCCCCGGGGCGACGGGACCAGCGACGTGGCCCTCCCGGCCTGCCTCCGGGTGGGGCCGACGTCGCTCGGTCCCCCCTGCCCAGGGAATGCCCCTCGTGACAGCTGTATCGGCACTGTTGGACCATTTCCCAAGCGGTTATTTCGGGGATCGCGCCCGGCTCGGCTCCCCCGCCGAAGGCGACGCCGGCGCCGGCGCCGGGCTACCCCTCGAGCGACCGGATGAGGTTCCCGTCGAACTCGGCCAACGAGCTGAGGCGTGCTTCGCAGAAGCCCCATCGCCGGGAGCCCAGCGCGGCCGGCTCGGGCACCACCACCACCACCAGCATGCGGGCCGCCTTGGCGGCGATGGCCCCGTGGAAGGAGTCCTCCACCGCCAGGCAGGCGGTCGGGTCCACCCCCAGCTTGGTGGCGGTCGAGAGGTAGGCGCCGGGGTGGGGCTTGCCCCGCGGTTCCCACTCGGCCGTGTGCCAGGCCCGCACGGCCGATTCGATCCCGAGGCGCCGGAGGCCCGCCTCCACCACCGCGGCGTAGGACCCCGAGCAGACCCCGACCGCCAGGCCCAGGCGTTCGCAGAGGGCCACGGCCTCGAGCGCCCCGGGCATCGGCGAGGCCGAGGCGGCCACCAGCTCGGCCACCCGGGAGGTGATGGCGTGGGCGACCTCGACCGGCGACATGCCGTCCCAGGGACGGCGCTCCCACCATGGCCGGACGCCGTCATCGATGCGGAGGCCCATGGTCTCCCGCAGCTCGGCCTGGTCCAGGTGGAGGCCGAGACCACCGAAGATCTCGAGCTCGGCCTGGCGCCAGCAGGGCTCCGAGTCGATGAGCAGGCCGTCGAGATCGAAGACGACGGCGGCGATCGGCCGGCCGGCCAGCGCCGCCGCCGGTACGTCGGAGCCCAACCCCCCGTGGTGACCGGTCAGTCGAGCTTCCTGACCACCGCCACCATGGCCTCGCCCGCCTCCGTCGGGTTGAGCGCCACCGTGGCCCCGGCGGCCGACAGGGCTTCCATCTTCGCCCGGGCCGTCCCCTTGGACCCCGAGATGATGGCCCCGGCGTGGCCCATCTTGCGCCCGGGCGGCGCCGTCACCCCGGCCACGTAGGACACGACCGGCTTGCTCACCGACGTGGCGATGAACTCGGCTGCCTCCTCCTCGGCGGAGCCGCCGATCTCGCCGATCATCATGATGGCCCGGGTGTCGGAGTCGGCCTCGAAGGCGGCCAGGCAGTCGATGAAGCTGGTGCCCGGAACCGGGTCACCACCGATGCCGACGCAGGTGGTCTGGCCCACGCCCTGTTGGGAGAGCTCGTGCAGTGCCTGGTAGGTGAGGGTCCCCGAGCGGCTCACGATCCCGACCGGGCCGCCGGCCATGGCGATGTCACCCGACGTGATGCCGATGTTGCACTTGCCCGGCGAGATGATGCCGGGACAGTTCGGGCCGAGCAGCCGTGTACCGGGGAATTCGCGCACCAACCGGTTGTAGGCCATCGCTTCGTCCTGGGCGGGAATGCCCTCGGTGATGCAGACCACGAACGGCACACCGGCGGCGGCGGCCTCGACGATGGCGTCGGCCGCGAACTTGGGCGGGACCGAGATGAACGAGGCGTTGGCCCCGGTGGCCGACACCGCCTCGGCCACCGTGGCGAACACCGGGATCTCCTCGATCTCCTCGCCACCCCGCTTGGGGTTGGTCCCGGCCACCACCTGGGTGCCGTAGGCCCGGTTGCGGAGGCCGTGGAAGAGACCCTGGCTGGTGGGGCTGAGGCCCTGGACGACCACTTTGGTCGTCTCGTCGACGAAGACGCTCATGACGCCCCCCCGGATAGGGCCACCGCCCGCCTGGCGGCATCGAGCATGGTGGGCTCGGCCACCAGCCGGTCGGAGAGGCGGGGGGCGATGATCTGGCGGCCGGCTTCGGCATTGGTGCCGTCGAGGCGCAGCACGATGGGGGACGAGATGTCCACCCGATCGAGGGCCTCGAGGACGCCGTTCGCCACCTCGTCGACTCGGGTGATCCCCCCGAAGATGTTGACGAAGATGGACCGCACCGCCGGATCGGAGTTGATGACCTCCAACGCCGCGGCCATGACATCGGCGTTGGCCCCACCTCCGATGTCCAGGAAGTTGGCCGCCGAGCCGCCGCACTGGTTGACCACATCCAGCGTGCTCATGGCCAGCCCGGCCCCGTTGGCGATGATCCCGACCGAACCCTCGAGGCCGATGTAGTTGAGCCCGCGTGCCTTGGCCCGCGTCTCCCGCTCGTCCTCATCGTCGTCGCCGGCGAACTCCTCCCATTCGGGGTGACGGAAGGCGGCGTTGTCATCGAGGGTGACCTTGGCATCGAGGGCGTGCACCTTGCCCTCGGGGGTGAGGATCAGTGGGTTGATCTCCGCCAGGTCGCAGTCGCCCTCGGTGTAGCACGTGTACAGCTTGACGAGGAGCTGTGCCGCCTGGTCGCGGGCCTCGTCGTCGGAGACCGGCCCGGTCGACCCATCGGCGGGCCTCCTCCGGGCCCAACCCGTCGACCGGATCGATGTGGACCGTGGCGATGGCATCAGGGTTGGTGACGGCCACCTCCTCGATCTCGACGCCCCCCTCGGCCGAGAGCATCCCGAGATGGTTCTTGGCGCTGCGGTCGAGGGTGAAACTGGCGTAGTACTCGCGGGCGATGTCCGACGCGTGCTCGATCCACAGGCGCTCGACCACATGTCCCTTGATGTCGAGCCCGAGGATGTTGCCGGCGTGGGTGCGGACCTCCCCGGCGTCGGCGGCCAGCTTGACCCCACCCGCCTTCCCGCGACCGCCCACCTTGACCTGCGCCTTGACCACTACCGGGTAGCCCGCCGCCTCGGCCTGGGCGACCGCCTCCTCGACCGTGTCGGCCACCCCACCCTTGGAGATGGGTATGCCGAACCGGGCAAAGTACTGCTTACCCTGATATTCGAAGAGATCCACAGGATCCGTTCCTCTCTGTCCTTGGTTGCGATCTTTCGTTGATTCGGTCTACGGCTCGGGTGGAGGGCCGGGCCTTCCCGAGACCAGGGCAACGGCACCGGGCGGCGCCACCTCCGATACCAGCTCGATGCGTCCCACCCCGCAGGCCCGGCCGTCCACCCGAGGCGAGCGGTGGGCCAGTTGAGCCTGTCAAATGGGAGAAAACGGGGGCAAATTCGGGTCAGGCGCCGACCCCGCTCTCCCGGGCGTCGAGGGCGTGGCCCAACCAAGCCCCGATGGCCGGCAAGGGGGCACCGGGGGTGAAGACCTCGGCCACCCCGAGGTCCTTCAGCACGGGGATGTCGGCCTCGGGGATGATCCCACCCACCAGGACCAACACGTCCTCCCGGCCGTGCTGGCGGAGCCCGTCGATGACCCGCGGGACCAGCGTCAGGTGGGCCCCGGACAGTAGTGACAGGCCGACGGCATCGGCGTCCTCCTGGATGACGGCCTGCACCACCTGTTCGGCGGTCTGATGAAGACCGGTGTAGATCACCTCGAAGCCGGCGTCACGGAGCGCCCGGGCGATGACTTTCGCCCCCCGGTCGTGCCCGTCGAGCCCGGGTTTGGCCACGACCACTCGGTACGGGCGTTTCACGGAGGCAGATACTAACCCTGAGGGGTGGTCAGACTCTCCGGCGGCCCAGGCCACGATGGGGTTTGGCAGAATGACCGGCATGATTCCGACCGGAGGCACCGGGATCTGGAGCAGCGGCCTGCGGTACGGCGATCCGGCCGAGGCCGCCGACTCCGCAGCCGAGCTGGAGGAGCTCGGCTACACCGCCCTCTGGGTGCCCGACGTCGGGGGCGACGTGTTCGGCGTGGTCGAACGACTGATGGCCGCGACCCGGACGGCCACCGTGGCCACGGGGATCCTGAACCTCTGGATGCACACGGCGGCGGAGACGGCCGAGGCCCACGCCCGCCTGACGTCGGAACGCGGTGACCGGTTCCTGCTCGGGATCGGGGTGAGCCACCGCGCCCTCATCGACGCCGGTGAGGAGGGCCGTTACCGGAAGCCGCTGGCGGCCATGGCCGCCTTTCTGGACGGGCTCGACTCCGCCCCGGCGCCGGTGGACAGGTCGAGGCGGGTCCTGGCGGCCCTGGGCCCGAAGATGTTGGCGCTGGCCCGAGACCGTTCCGCCGGTGCCCACCCCTACCACGTGACCCCGGAGCACACGGCCATGGCCCGGGAGGCGCTCGGTCCCTCCGGCCTTGTCCTGCCCGAGCAGGCGGTGGTGCTCACGACGGATCCCGCAGCGGTACGGCGCATCGGCCACGAGCATCTCGCCACCTACCTGGCCCTCCCCAACTACGCCAACAACTTTCGCCGGCTCGGCTTCGGCGACGAGGAGCTCTCCTCGGGCGGCAGCGACCGGCTGGTCGACGCCCTCATTGCCTGGGGGGACGTCCAAGCCATCGCCTCCCGGGTGGCGCAGCACCGAGACGCCGGCGCCGATCACGTGTGCATCCAGGTGCTCGGCGAGGAGGGACCGCTACCCCGGAAGACGTGGAGGGAGCTGGCGCCCGCCCTCACGGCATAACCCCGCCCCCCAACAGGCCCTACCCTGGGGGGCCGTGATACCTTCCCGGCGGTGCTCCGCCGGCGCCCCCACCATGTCCAGGCTGCGAGGACCCAGGCCCCGAGGACACCGTGACCACTCCGGCTGAGGCCGTGGGCCGACCGGACGAACCCCCTGCTCAGCCTGCGCCCCGGACCCCCCTGCCGCTGCCCCTCGAACTGCTCCGCCTGTCGCGTCCGCGCCAGTGGATCAAGAACGTCCTGGTGTTCGTGGCCCCGGCGGCCGCCGGCGTCCTGTTCCACCGGACCGTTCTGCTGCACGCGGTGGCGGCCTTCGCCCTGTTCTGTGTGGCCGCTTCGGGCACCTACTTCCTCAACGACGCCATCGACGCCGAGTCGGACCGGAGGCACCCGAGGAAGCGACAGCGCCCGATCGCCGCCGGGCTGGTCTCGATCCCGCTGGCCGTCGGACTCGGGGTGGCCATGCTGGCCGTCTCGACCGGGGTCGCCGCCCTGCTGGCCGGGTGGCACCTGTCCGTGGTCATCGCCATCTACGCAGCCATCAATGTGGCCTATTCACTCGAGCTCAAGAACGAGGCGGTGGTCGACCTGGTGGCCGTCAGTGCCGGGTTCGTCCTGCGAGCGGTGGCCGGGGGCGTGGCCACCGGTGTGACCCTCTCCAACTGGTTCCTCATCGTGACCTCGTTCGGGTCGCTCCTCGTCGTGACCGGGAAGCGGTCGGGGGAGATGCAGCTGCTCGACGAGCACGACACCGACCACGACTCGGTCCGCCAGGCGCTCGGGTCCTACACGCCGACCTTCCTGCGGTCGGTCCGGACCATGTCCGCCGCCGTCACCGTCACCGCCTACTGCCTCTGGGCCTTCGAACGGGCCGCCCAGCTGCACCCCGGTCACGACCCCATCTGGTTCCAGCTGACCGTCGTACCGTTCACCATCGCCCTCTTGCACGTGGTCCTCATCCTGGACTCGGGGGTCGGGGCCGCCCCCGAGGAGCTGGCCTTGAAGGACCATCGCCTGCAGGTCTACGGCGTGTGCTGGGCAGCACTGTTCGCCATCGGCGTCTACGCCGCATGAAGGCGCCACCGGGTCGGCCGACCCTCCTGACCGGGTGGGGCCGCACCGCCGCGACCTCGGCCGCCGTCATCCCGGCCCTCCATCCCCACGTCGTCGACCAGGCCCTCGGACGGGCGGTCCGGATGCGGGGGGCCGACCGCGGCATCATCGCCCGGGGCCTCGGCCGTAGCTATGGCGACGCCGCCCAGAACGCCGGCGGGACGGTGCTCGACGCCACCTGCCTCGATGGGATGCGTCGGGTGGACCTCGACCGGGGCGTGGTGACGGTGGGAGCCGGGGTGAGCCTGCAGACGCTGATGGAGCGCCTGGTGCCGATGGGCTGGTTCGTCCCCGTGACCCCCGGCACCCGGATGGTCACGGTCGGCGGGGCCATCGCTTCAGACATCCACGGCAAGAACCACCACGTCGACGGCAGCTTCTGCCGCCACGTGGCCGAGATCACCCTGGCCACCCCGACCGGCACCGTCGACGTCTCGCACACGGGCGACCCCGACCTGTTCTGGGCCACCGCCGGAGGCATGGGCCTCACCGGGGTCATCCTCGACGCCACGCTGCAGCTCATCCCCATCGAGACCAGCTACATCCTGGTCGACACCGAGCGCGCTCCTGACCTGGACACGGCCATGGACCTGATGATCACCGGCGACCACGCCTACCGGTACTCGGTGGCCTGGATCGACTGCCAGTCGACCGGACGCCGGCTGGGACGCTCGGTCCTCACCCGCGGTGACCACGCGCCCCTCGCCGCCCTGCCCGACCGGCTCCGTCGGGACCCGGGCCGGGCCCGGGCCTTCGCTCCCCGGACCCTGGCCCGCGTGCCGCTCACCCCGCCGGCCGGCCTCCTCAACCCGCTGACCGTCGGGGCATTCAACGAGTTCTGGTTCCGCAAGGCCCCCCGGTATCAGGTCGGCCGACCGGTTCACATGGCCGGGTTCTTCCACCCCCTCGACGGGGTGGGTGAATGGAACCGTCTGTACGGCACGAGAGGCTTCCTCCAGTACCAGTTGGTGGTCCCCGACGACCAGGGCGAGACCATCCGCCGGATCATCGAGCGGCTCGGTCGCCTCCGGCTGGCCAGCTTCCTGGCCGTGCTCAAGCGGTTCGGCCCCGGCGACCCCGGCCCGCTCTCATTCCCGGCGCCGGGGTGGACGCTGGCCCTCGACCTCCCGGTCGGCCACGCCGCCCTCCCCGGCCTCCTCGACGAGCTCGACCATGACGTGATCGATGCCGGAGGACGCATCTATCTGGCCAAGGACTCGCGGGTCTCCCCCGCCGCCTTCCGCCGTATGTACCCTCGCATCGACGAATGGCTCGCCGTGCGGGAGCGCGTCGACCCCGACGGGGTGATGCAGTCCGACCTCGGCCGGCGACTCGGACTGTGCGGCGCGGCTCCGGCGGCACCGGCGGTGGAGGCGGGTTCAGCCGGCAAGAGCGCCGGACGGACCGGGGCCGAGCCGGCCGGATCGAAGCCGGCCGGAAGCCAACCGGCCGGATCGAAGCATGCCGGAAGCCAACCGGCCGGATCGAAGCGGGCCGGTTCCGGGAGGACCGGTGCCGCCGGGCCGACTCAGAAGAAGGCCAAGGCGGCGAGCGCCAAACCGAACGCCCAACCGAGGACAGGACGGACCACGACATGATCGACGCCATCGGAAGACCGCAATCGGTCCTGGTGCTCGGAGGCTCCTCCGAGATCGGCCAGGCCATCGTCGCCCGCCTGGTGCCCGACCGCTGCCGAACGGTGGTGCTGGCCGGGCGGGAGGGGAGCCGGCTCGCTGATGCGGTCGACCGGGCCAAGGCCAACGGGGCCGAGGTGTCCGAGTCGGTGGCCTTCGACGCCACCGACGTCGCCGGCCACCGCAGTTTTGCCGACGGGGTGTTCGAGAAGTTCGGTGACTTCGACCTGGTGGTGGTGGCCGCCGGCGTGCTCGGCGACCAGGAGCGCGACGAGGCCGACCCCGCGGCCGCCGCCCGGGTGATCGACACCAACTTCACCGGGCTGGCCTCGGCCATGTTGGCGGTGGCCGACCGTCTGCGCCACCAGGGACACGGCCGGCTCATCGTGCTGTCCTCGGTCGCCGGCCTACGGGCCCGCCGGGCCAACTTCGTCTACGGGTCCTCCAAGGCCGGGTTGGACGCCTTCTCCCAGGGCCTCGGAGATGCGCTGGAGGGGAGCGGCGCCCGGGTCATGATCGTCCGGCCCGGTTTCGTGGTCGGACGCATGACCGACGGGATGTCGCCGGCACCCTTCCCGACCACCCCGGAGGCGGTGGCCGATGCGGTCGTGGCCGGCATCGCCCGTGGTGCCGGCGTGGTCTATGTCCCGAACATCCTGCGCTGGGTCTTCACCGTGATGCGGGTGCTCCCACAGGCGGTCTGGCGGCGGCTGCCCGGCTGACCGCCGGGCGTTCAGCCGGGCAGACAACGGCCGGCACGCTGCACCGCGGACGAGATGGGCGTGCGCTACTGCTCGAGTGTGGAGGCGTAGTCGGGAACGTAGTTGAACAGATCGCGTGGCGGGCGAACGTACCGTTCTTCCAACGTGCGCTTGGGCAGCGCCGGCTTTGTCGTAGGCACCAGCTGATAGGGGACCCGGCTCAGCAGGTGGGCGATGCAGTTGAGCCGCGCCCGACGCTTGTCGTCGGCCTCGACCACGAACCAGGGCGAGTCGGGCGTGTCGGTGGCCTGGAACATGGCGTCCTTCGCCCGCGAGTAATCGACCCAGCGCTGTCGGGCCTCGAGGTCGATGGGGCTCAGCTTCCACCGGCGCAGCGGGTCGTCGACCCGGCTCTGGAACCTCCGCTCCTGCTCCTCGTCACTCACCGAGAACCAGTACTTGACGAGGATGATGCCGTCCTCGAGCAGCTGGTGCTCGAAAGCCGGGCACTGGCGCAGGAACCGCCGGTACTCCTCGTCGGTGCAGAACCCCATCACCCGCTCGACCCCGGCCCGGTTGTACCAGCTCCGGTCGAACAGCACCATCTCCCCGGCGGACGGGAGCTGGCTCACGTAGCGCTGGAAGTACCACTGGCCCCGCTCGCGTTCGGTGGGCGTGGGCAGGGCCACGATCCGGCACACCCTCGGGCTCAAGTACTGCGAGACCCTCTTGATGGCCCCACCCTTTCCGGCGGCATCCCGGCCTTCGAACACCACGATCACCCGCTCGCCGTTCTGTCGGATCCACTCGGCCATGTTGGCGAGCTCACCCTGCAGCGCGAGGAGCTCTTTCTCATAGCGCCGCTTCGGGATCTGCTCGCTCACCGGGTCATCCCCTCACATCAACAGCCAGCCGATTGGTGCCAGCCGACGGCAGAACGATAGCCATCTTGACTCAGCCGAGGTCTTGACTCGTCTCCCCGTCGGTGGTGCTGTCGGTGTCGTCCTGAGTGCTGACCACGTAACTCCGGTCAGTGTGGCGGCGGTGAAGTCGCCGCGGCCTGGATCGCATCCGCATGAGCTGGCACCATGCTCGTATGACTGGTCCGGGGAGAACGTCGGGGCCGACACCACCCGACGAGCCACGGCGAGACGGGGCCGCGAACCGAGCCAACCGGGAACTGACACTCCAGCGGGAAGAGGGCCGACACCTCTTCGGTCTCGACCCGGCCGGGTACCAGTCCGGGCGTCCGGACTATCCCGAACGCCTCTACGAGCTGCTGGTCAGTCGTTGCGGTCTTCATTCGGGAAGCTGGGTTCTGGAGGTGGGCCCGGGCACGGGGTTGGTCACCCGGCGCCTGGTCGCAGCCGGTGCTCGGGTTACTACGGTCGAACCCGATCCGCGACTGGCGGAGCACATGGTCGTGACCTATCCCGGCGTCGACGTCCTGGCGGCACCGCTCGAGGCCGCCGACATCGGCGAGAACCAATTCGACCTCGTCGTCGCCGCCACCTCCTTCCACTGGGTCGACCAGAAGGTCGGCTTGACCAAAGTGGGAGCAGCGGTGAAGCCGCGTGGGTGGGTGGCGATCTGGTGGACATTGTTCCGCGACCCGGGTCATCCTGATGACTTCGCCGAGGCGGTGGAGCAGATCCTGGGACACCCGACCCGTGGCGTCTTCGACGAGGCTGGACGGCCTCCCTTCCAGCTGGACACCGAGCACCGGGAGCGGGACCTGAGCCACTGGGCGGGGCTGATCGACGTGCAGAGCAAATTGTTCCATTGGCCATGTGCGCTCGACCCCAACCAGGCCCGAGCGCTCTACGCCTCGATGGCGACCGTGCTCCGCCGTCCCCGCACCGAACAGCAACGCCTGCTCGACGCCATCGAACAGCTGGCCGCCGATCGGTTTGGCGGAGACGTCGAGCGCCGATTCGTGTCCGCCCTGTACACCGGTCGTCGACCGTGACCAAGCGGGCGACGGGTCTGTTCTACGCCCGCTTGAGCGGCGCCATCCGTAGCAGCAGCTGTTTCCGGCCGACCGACTCGAACTGCACGACGGCCTCGGCCTCCTCGCCGGTCCCGTGGGCTTGGAGGACCCGCCCCTCACCCCACTTGCCGTGCACCACCGCTTCGCCGACGACGAGGCCCAGGCGCTCGGCGCCGGTCGAGGCCGGATACCGGCTGCGGCGACCACTGGCGTCGTACTCCCGTTCGGCCCCCGCCACCCCACGCCCGAACACACTTCGACCCGGGGTCCCGCCGTCGTCGGCGCCACCCCGTCCCGTCAGCGGGAGGCCGGCGCGATCAGTGCTCCCGACCGCGTCCCGGACGAGCTCGGCGGGGATCTCGTTGAGAAACCGGCTGGGGATGTTGCTGCTGGTGCTGCCCCACAGCATGCGGCTCCAGGCGTGCGAGACGTACAGCCGCCGCTCGGCGCGGGTAATTCCCACGTAGCACAGCCGCCGCTCCTCCTCGAGCTCCACCGGGTCACCGAGCGACCGGAGGTGCGGGAAGATGCCGTCCTCCATGCCGACCATGAACACCGCCGGGAACTCGAGCCCCTTGGCAATGTGCATGGTCATCAACGAGACTCTGGTCCCGTCGCCTTCGAGCTCGTCCGAGTCGGCCACCAACGAGGCGGCCTCGAGGAACTCGGACAACGTGCGGTACTCGGACGCCACCCCCACCAGCTCGTCGACGTTCTCGACCCGGCCGAGGGCCTCGATGGTGCCCTCGGACAGCAGCTCGGACCGGTATCCGGTCCGCTCCACCACCGCGGTGACCAGCTCGCCGGGCCCGAGCAGGCCGGCGTCGGGCGCACCGCCGACCCGGTCTCCGGGCAGGTCCTCCCGGGCGCGACCGGCGATCGCCGCCGGACCGGTACTGGCCCACAGCTCGGCGGTCGGGTCGGGAGCCACCGCCTCGCCGTCCTCGTCCACCAGCTCCGGCTGGACCATCCTGGAGCGAAGCTGCGTCAACAGCGAGGACAACTCGAGCAGGCCGGTGGCGGCCTTGCCCGACAAGCCGGCGTCGTCGGCGTGGGCCACCGCCTCGCCGAACGAGGACGAGTGCCGGCCCGCCCACCCGGCCAGTTTGGCCGCCGAGGTCTCACCCACCCCTCGCTTGGGCACATTCACGATGCGCCGCCAGCTGACCTCGTCGTCGGGGTTGACCAGCACCCGCAGGTAGGCGAGAACGTCTTTGACCTCACGCCGGTCGTAGAACCGGGTTCCTCCCACCACCTTGTAGGGGACCTCGGCCCGCACCAATGCCTCCTCCAGGGCCCGGCTCTGGGTGTTGGTCCGATAGAAGACAGCGACATCGCCCCAGCGGAGCCCGCCGTCATGGAGGCGGGTCACCTCGTGGGCCAACCATTCCGCCTCGTCGTACTCGTTCTCCGCCCGGTAGCGGATGATCGGCTCACCCTCCCCGCGGTCGGTCCACAGCGACTTCGGCTTGCGTGAGACGTTGTTGGCGATCACCGCGTTGGCGGCATCGAGGATGGTCTGGGTGGAGCGGAAGTTCTGGTCGAGGGTGATGGTGGTGGCATCGGGGAAGGCCCGCTCGAAGTCGAGGATGTTGGAGATGTCCGCGCCTCGGAACCGGTAGACCGACTGGTCGCTGTCCCCGACCACGACGATGTTGCGGTGCCCGCCGGCCAGCTGCACGGCCATCGTGTTCTGCACGGCATTGGTGTCCTGGTACTCGTCGATGAGGACGTGGGTGAAGCGGGCCCGGTAGTGGTCGAGGACGTCGGGGTGGTCACCGAAGAGGCGCACCGTGTTGAGGAGGAGATCGTCGAAGTCCATGGCGTTGGCCGCCACCAACCGTTGCTGGTACTGGTCGAAGACGTCGGCCACCCGTCGATCGAAGATGGTGAGGGACGCCGTCCGGTACTCCGCCGGCCCCTGCCCGGCCGACTTGGCTGCGCTGATCTGGCCGAGGATCGAACGGGGCGCCATCTTCTTGGTGTCGATGTCCAGGTCGCGGCAGACGATCTCGGTCAGGCGGCGGGAATCGGCCTCGTCGTAGATGGTGAAGGACCCCTTGTAGCCCAGGCGCTCCCCATGGGCTCGCAGGATGCGCACGCAGGCCGAATGGAAGGTGGACACCCACATCCGGCCCGCCCGGCGGCCGACCAGCTCCTCCACGCGTCGGCGCATCTCGTCGGCGGCCTTGTTGGTGAAGGTGATGGCGAGGATCTGCCAGGGCGCCGCGTCTCGGGAGGCGATGAGATGGGCGATGCGCCGGGTGAGCACCCGGGTCTTGCCCGACCCGGCCCCGGCCACCACCAGCAGGGGCCCTCCCCGGTACACGACAGCCTCGCGCTGAGGCGCGGTGAGCCCGGCGATCAGCCCGTCGAGGTCGGCCGGTGCCGGGCCGGACGACTCCTGCCCGCCATGGTCCGGCGGGGCACCGCGGTCTCCGGGGAGCCGGTCGGCGCTCCCGCCCACCGTCGTCATTCCCACTCGATGGTGCCGGGCGGCTTGGAGGTGATGTCCAGAGCCACCCGGTTGACACCCTCCACCTCGCTGATGATCCGGGAGGAGAGGCGTTCGAGCAAGTCATAGGGCAGTCGGGCCCAATCGGCGGTCATGGCGTCATCGCTGGTGACGGCGCGGATGATGATGGGGTAGGCGTAGGTCCGCCCGTCACCCATCACCCCCACGGTGCGGACCGCCGGGAGGACGGCGAAGCTCTGCCAGAGCTGGCGGTAGAGGCCGGCCCGGCGGATCTCCTCGACGACGATGGCGTCGGCCGCCCGCAGGATGTCAGCCCGCTCGGGCGTCACCTCGCCCACGATGCGGACGGCCAGGCCCGGTCCGGGGAACGGCTGGCGCCACACGATGTCATGAGGCAGCCCTAGCTCCTCACCCACCGCCCTGACCTCGTCCTTGAACAGCAGGCGCAGAGGCTCGACCAGATCGAAAGCCAGGTCGTCCGGCAGGCCGCCCACGTTGTGGTGCGACTTGATGATGGCCGCGGCATCCGACCCCGATTCGATCACGTCAGGGTAGAGCGTGCCCTGGACCAGGTACCCGGCCGGGACCCGGCCGGAGCCCGATGACGGGCTGCCGGTGGCGGCCGATTCGCCCACCAGATCGCGGGCCACCTCCTCGAAGATGCGGATGAACAGCTCGCCGATGATCTTCCGCTTGGCCTCGGGCTCGGTGACGCCCGCCAGGGCCTCGAAGAACCGGTCGGCCGCTTTCACGTGCACCAGCTCCACGTGGAACTGGCGGCGGAACGTCTCCTCGACCTGCTCGCTCTCGTTGGCCCGCATGAGACCGGTGTCGACGTAGACGCAGGTGAGTTGGTCCCCGACCGCCTTGTGCACCAGAGCGGCCGCCACCGCCGAGTCCACGCCGCCGGACAGCGCGCACAGCACCGGCGCCGACCCGACCTGGCAGCGCACCGCCTCGACCTGCGACTCGATGATGGAGGTGTGGGTCCACAGCGGTAGGCAGTGGCAGATGTCGAAGAGGAAGCGCTCGAAGAGCTCACCCCCGCGCTCGGTATGGGCCACCTCGGGATGGAATTGCACCCCGTAGATGGCTCGGTCCGGATCATGCAGGGCGGCGACAGGTGCGTCGGGGCTCGAGGCGGTGGCCACGAACCCCTCGGGGACGGCGACGATGGCGTCCCCGTGGCTCATCCACACCTGGACGGTCCCGGGCCAGTCGGGGAAGAGGGGCGAGGACCCGGTCGTGGTGAGCGGGGTCCGTCCGTACTCGCCCCGGCCGGTCCGGGCCACCTCGCCGCCCAGTTGCCGGGTGAGCAATTGGGCCCCGTAGCAGATCCCGAGAATCGGGACACCGCGGTCGTAGAGGGCCGGGTCGATGGTCGGGGCCGGTGACTCGTTCACCGACTTCGGGCCGCCCGAGAGGATGATCCCGGCCGGGCGGTGGGCCATGAGCTCCGCCGCCGTGGCGGTGGCCGGGACGATCTCCGAGTAGACGTGGGCCTCGCGTACCCGGCGGGCGATCAATTGGGCGTACTGGGCGCCGAAGTCGACGACCAGGATCGGGCCGGTGCCGGCACCGGCAGCCGCAGGATCGCCCGTGCTCAACGGCCCATGCCGACACCCTGCGAGCGTTGCAGGTCCTTGCCCTCGGTCTGGAGGGCCGGTGCCACCATCACCTCGGCCTTCTGGAACTCCTTCACCGTCTGGTAGCCGCAGGTGGCCATGGCCGTCCGCAGTGCACCGAACAGGTTCATGCGCCCGTCGTTCTCGTGGGCCGGGCCGAGGAGGATCTCCTTGAGGGTGCCGCGGGTGGTGGTCTGGACCCGGGCCCCCCGGGGCAGGGTGGGATGGAAGGTGGCCATGCCCCAGTGGAACCCCCGGGCCGGCGCCTCCACCGCCGAAGACAGCGGCGACCCGAGCATCACCGCATCCGCCCCACAGGCCATGGCCTTGGCGATGTCCCCGCCCTTGGACATGCCCCCGTCGGCGATCACCTGGCAGTACACCCCGGTCTCGTCGAGATGGCGCATCCGGGCGCCGGCCACATCGGCGATGGCCGTGGCCTGGGGAACGCCGATGCCGAGCACGCCCCTGGTGGTACAGGCGTTGCCCGGGCCCACGCCGACCAGCACGCCCACCGCGCCGGTCCGCATGAGATGCAACCCCGCCTGGTAGGAGGCGCAGCCCCCCACGATCACCGGGATCTCGAATTCGCGGATGAACCGCTTCAGGTTGAGCGGTTCGACGGTCTTCGACACGTGCTCGGCCGAGACCACCGTCCCCTGGATCACCAGGAGGTCGAGCTCGGCAGCCAGGAGCGCCTCGGCGAAGGCCTCGGTCCGCTGCGGGGTGACCGACCCGGCGGTGGTGATGCCGGCCGCCTTCATCTCCTTGATCCGGCGGGTGACCAGCTCCATTTGGACCGGCTCGGTGTACATCTGCTGCATGCGGGCCGTCGCCTTCTCGGCCGGCACCTCACGGATCTCGTCGAACAGCGGCGTCGGGTCCTCGTAGCGGGTCCAGAGGCCCTCGAGGTTGAGCACGCCGAGACCCCCCAGCCGCCCGACCTCGATGGCGGTGGTCGGGCTGACCACCCCGTCCATGGCCGCGGCCATCAGTGGCAGGTCGAACCGGTAGGCGTCGATCTCCCAGCTGATGTCGACATCCTCGGGGTCGCGGGTCCTCCGGCTGGGAACAATGGCGATGTCGTCGAACCCGTAGGCCCGGCGCCCCGATTTGAAGATGCCAATCTCTATGTCAGCCACGTGTGCCCTCCGGACCCTGGTCGCAGTTGTTGCCGCACCTCCGATCGGCGACCACTCCGACCATGGGCGTCCGACTGCTCCCACGATACCGCCTGAACTCCCTGGGCCGGGACTGGCCAGCCCGGTCCGAGGAGGGAGCCGGTGCCGGTCAGAGGGGTACTGCCACCGGTCAAGGCACCGGGGCGGACTCGGGCCGCTCGACGCCGAGAACCAGGCAGAGGAGCTCCACGAGGGTCCGGGCGGTGGCACCCCAGACCGTTTCTCCGGCAACGTCGAAGAACCAAACCGGGAACTCGCCCGGCGGCGGTGACGGGTCCGGCCGATCGCGCACCGACCACCACTCCTCGTGGAAGGCGCCGTCCGCCGCCAGCTCGCTGAGGGCCACGTCGAAGACCCGATCGACCTCGGCGGGGTTGGCCCGCAGCGGCGTCCGCCCCCTCAGGGTGGCCACTACCGGGGTCATCAGCGTGTTGGACGACCGGGTGGGCATCGGCGTGAGCTCCCCGACCACCTCGACCAGGCCGGGGTCGAGGGAGACCTCTTCGAACGCTTCGCGCAACGCCGCGGCGACCACTCCCTCACCGGCGTCGAGCCGACCGCCCGGGAACGCCACCTCACCCTGATGCGACCGCAGCCGGTCGGAGCGCACGGTGAGAACGACCCGGGTGTCGCCCTCCTCCTCGAACAGAGCGACCAGGACCGCCGCCGGGCTGGCCTCGATCACCTCCCCGGCCAGTGTGCGCCACGGCCCGCCGGTGCTCGCCTCCCCGGCCCGGGGCTGGCCGGCCTTCACGGCGGTGCGGACCCGCTCGAGGGGGAGCGGGCGCCGCTCCTCGACCCCGAGGTGTGCCCATGGGGCCGGCGACCCGGGCCGGAAGGTCCGGGGTCGGGGGATCGGTCGCCGGGAGCCGTCGCCCGCCGTCCCGGCGGCGGTCTCGTCGGGGGTCTCCGGATGCTCGGCAGAGGTCTCGGGGGAAGGGATGGCGGGCGTCTCCGGGGAAGTCATGCGGGGACCCAGGGTACGGGTGGAGTCGGTGCCCCGGTTCGCGCCACCGACCGGTCAGGGCCCGGACATGGAGAACCGGCCGGACCCGTCGGTCCGGCCGGTTCTCGTTCCACCAGTCCTGAGGGGATGCCCGTCTGGCCGCACCCGACCTCGAGAGCCCGATGGGCTACATCATGCCGCCCATGCCGCCCATGCCACCCATGCCACCGCCCATGGCGGCGGCGGCCGCGGCGGCGGCGGCCGGATCGGCCTTCTCCGGCTTGTCGGCCACCAGCGCCTCGGTGGTCAACAGCAACCCGGCGATCGACGCCGCGTTCTGCAGGGCGGACCGGGTCACCTTGGCCGGGTCGATGATCCCGGCCTTCACCAGGTCGACGAGCTGCCCGGTGGTGGCATCGAGGCCGGTGGTACCGGACTCCGCCTCCACCTCGCGGACGAAGACAGAGCCTTCGAGCCCGGCGTTGGCGGCGATGGCGTGGAGCGGCGACGCCAGAGCCTTGGCCACGATGGCGGCCCCGGTGGCTTCGTCACCACTGAGGGAGTCCACCACCGACTGGACCGCGGGCCGGGCACGCACCAACGCCGTCCCGCCGCCGGCCACGATGCCCTCCTCCACCGCCGCCCGGGTGGCGGACAGCGCGTCCTCGATGCGGTGCTTCTTCTCCTTGAGCTCGACCTCGGTGGCCGCCCCGACCTTGACCACCGCGACACCCCCGGCCAGCTTGGCCAGCCGCTCCTGGAGCTTCTCGCGGTCCCAGTCCGAGTCGGTGTCCTCGATCTCGCGCTTGATCTGCGCGATGCGGCCCTTCACCTCGTCCTCGGAGCCACCACCGTCGACGATGGTGGTGTCGTCCTTGTTGACGATCACCCGGCGGGCGCTGCCGAGGAGGTCGACGGTGACCGTCTCGAGCTTGAGACCGATCTCTTCGGAGATGACCTGGCCCCCGGTGAGGACGGCCATGTCCTGGAGCATCGCCTTGCGGCGCTCGCCGAAGCCCGGCGCTTTGACCGCCACCGAGGTGAACGTCCCGCGGATCTTGTTGACCACCAGGGTGGCCAGGGCCTCGCCCTCCACGTCCTCGGCGATGATCAGCAGCGGCTTGCCGGTCTGCATCACCTTCTCGAGCACCGGGACCAGGTCGTGCACCGCGCTGACCTTCTGGTTGACGAACAGGATCTGCGGATCGTCGAGCACCGCCTCCTGCCGCTCCGCATCGGTCACGAAGTAGGGGGACAGGTAGCCCTTGTCGAACTGCATGCCTTCGGTGAACTCGAGATCGATGCCGAAAGTGTTCGACTCCTCGACGGTGACGGTCCCGTCCTTCCCCACCCTGTCGATGGCGTCGGCGAGCACCTCACCGATGGCGGAGTCGGCGGCCGAGATGGCGGCCACCTGGGCGATCTCCGTCTTCGAGTCGATGTCCTTGGCCTGCTTCTGGATGGACTCGACGGCGGCGTCGACCGCCTTGTCCATGCCCTTCCGCAGCCCGAGCGGGTTGGCACCGGCGGCCACGTTGCGCAGCCCCTCACGGATGAGGGACTGGGCCAGCACGGTGGCCGTGGTGGTGCCGTCACCGGCGACGTCGTTGGTCTTGGTGGCGACCTCTTTGACCAACTGGGCGCCCATGTTCTCGAACACGTCCTCCAGCTCCACCTCACGGGCGATGGAGACGCCGTCGTTGGTGATCGTGGGGGCTCCGAACTTCTTCTCGATGACCACGTTGCGGCCCTTGGGGCCGAGCGTGACCTTGACCGTGTCGGCCAGCTTGTTGACGCCCGCCTCCAGGCCGCGGCGGGCGGCTTCGTCGAACTTGAGGATCTTGGGCATTACTTGGTCACCTTTGCCAGCACGTCGCGGCTGGAGAGGATGAGCAGGTCCTCTCCGTCGGACTGGATCTCGGTGCCCCCGTACTTGGAGTAGACGACGGTGTCGCCCACCTTCAGCTCGAGCGGGATGAGCTCACCGGTCGACTCGGCCCGCCGACCGGGGCCGACCGCCAGGACCTCGCCCTGCTGGGGCTTCTCCTTGGCGGTGTCGGGAATGACCAGGCCGGAGGCGGTGGTCTCCTCGGACTCATTGGGGCGGACGACGATCCGGTCGTCGAGGGGGTGCAGACTCATGGGTTCGGGCCTCCTGTGGCAGGCGTTAGCAGTCGAGGGTTGAGAGTGCTAAAGATAGCGACCCTGACGGCGCTTGGCAACCGGGCACCGCGAGTGCCAGGCCCGCCAGGCCCGACCCGGGCGCCCGGGGGCCTGTCCGGGTGGGCTCAGCCCCACCACCTCAGCGGGCGGCAGCCAGCTTCAGGTTCGGGTCGGCCCCGAGGTCGAGACTGCTCTGCTCCCCGTGGGCCAGGCGCCACCAGCCGGCGGCGGCCACCATGGCGGCATTGTCCGTGCAGAGGGCCCGGCTGGGCAGGAGCGACCCGAGCCCGTCGGCGGCACAGACTTCCTCGACGCGCCACCGCAGCAGCTCGTTGGCGGCCACCCCTCCGGCCAGGCAGATCGCCTTGGCCCCGACGTCGGCGGCGGCCCGGCGGGCCCGGGCGACCAGCACGTCCACCACGGCCAGGCGGAAGGAGGCGGCCACGTCGGGGGTGGCGGCACCCGGGTGCTTCTCCACCGTCCTGACCACGGCGGTCTTGAGCCCGCTGAAGGAGAAGTCGTAGCCGTCCCCGGGGTACGACCTCGGGAAGGTGAAGGCGGTCGGGTCACCCTCCTCGGCCACCCGGTCGATGGCCGGCCCCCCCGGGTACCCGAGGCCGAGGTAGCGGGCCACCTTGTCGAAGGCCTCCCCGGCGGCATCGTCGATCGTCCCGCCGAGGAGCCGGTACCGTCCCGGCTCGGAGACCTCGACGAGCAGGCTGTGGCCACCCGACACCAGCAGGACCACCATCGGCCACGCCGGGTCGGGATGCTCCAGCAACGACGCGAACAGATGCGCCTCCAGGTGGTTGACCCCGATGAAGGGGACGCCCCAGGCCAGCGACAGGGCCTTGGCCTCGGACAGCCCGACCAGCAGCGAGCCGATCAGGCCGGGCCCGTAGGTGACCGCCACCCCGTCGATGCCGGTACCCGAGGGGTCTGACCCGGCGAGCTCCAGGGCCTCGGCCAGCACCGGGGTCAGCAGCTCCACATGGGCCCGCCCGGCCAACTCGGGCACGACGCCACCGAACCGGGCGTGCAGGTCGACCTGACTGCTGACCACGGAGGAGACGATCGCCGACCCGTCGTCCACCACGGCGGCAGCCGTCTCGTCACAGGAGGTCTCGATGCCGAGCACCCGATGCCCACCGACAGCGACCATGGAGGGGAGACCTTATCGAAGCGGCGTCGGCACCCTCCACGTCCGATGGCGAGGCCCCCGCCCCGTCGTCCCATCAGCCCGAATCCGACCGCGCCTCGGCGTTCGGGGCGCCGCCACCAGGCCACGGCCGTAGGGTGGTCCCGTGCCGACCGGAGGACTGCACGATGTTGTCGTCATCGGCGCCGGCGCCGCCGGGGTCAGCGCGGCCATCGAATGCTTCGACATCAGACTGGACGTTCTCCTGCTCGAGGCGGCGAGCCAGGTCGGGGGCCAGATCGAGGAGATCCCCCACCAGGTGCGGAACGTGGCGCCGGCCATCGACGGCAACGACGCACTGGTCGAGGCTCTGGGCCGCCATGCCTCGACGCTCGGAGACCACCTCGGGCTGGACGAGCGGGTGACCCGGCTCGACCTCGCCGCCGGGGTGGTCGAGACCAGCACCGACCGGTACCGGGCCCGGAGCGTGCTGGTGGCCACCGGGTCGCGTCGACGCGAGCTGCCGGGAACGCCCGAGGGATCCTTCGGCGGGAGCGTGACCTACCTCGTCGAGCCGCACCTCGAACGGTTCGCCGGGATTCCCGTGGCGGTCATCGGCGGTGGCGACAGTGCCCTGCTCGACGCGCTGGAGCTCGCCGGCGCGGGGTCGCAGGTCACGCTGGTGCATCGGTCGTCCAACCTCACGGCCAGACGGGACGTCGTCGACCGCGTCCGGTCGGAGAGCCGGATCACCGAGATGGCCCCGTGGAGCCTCCATTCGTTCCTCGGTTCGGACCGCCTCGAGGGCGTCGAGCTGTCGAAGGTCGGCGGCGGCGAGCAGCGCCGGCTCGAGGTGGCGGGCGTCGTCCTCAAACTCGGACGTGAGCCGTGCGTCGACCTGGTTCGCGACCAGGTGGACCTGGGCACCAGGGGTGGCATCGCCGTCGACGCCGATCTGCGGGCGTCGGACGGGCGCACCTTCGCCGCCGGAGATGTGGTGGAGGGGGCGTACGAGCGCATCGCCACGGCGATCGGCCAGGGCTCGCTGGCGGCCCGCTCCATCCTCCGCCATCTCGAATCCCAGCCGTGAGGGTGACCCGCCTCCCGACGGCGGCGGCGATACTCGACGCGCTCGGCGCACCCACCGGGGGCGGCCGAGATGGAGAGGGGCATCGGGCCGACCCCGGTGATGGGTCCGATCCTCGCCCTGCACCGAAGCAACGGCGCCCAGTGGGATCGGGAGGACGACGCCCGCCGGCATGAAGCGGACGACACCGTGGTGGCGGCGGCCAAACGGGACATCGACCGGATGAACAGCAGGCGCCACGAGCTCATCGAAGCCATCGACCGGGCGGTCCTGGGCGCCATCGATCCGGGCGACCGGGCACCACTGGTGACCGAGAGCCCGGGCATGGCCATCGATCGACTGTCGGTCCTCGTGATCCGGTTGGCGGCCACC
Organism: uncultured Acidimicrobiales bacterium; assembly: GCA_963734435.1. Lineage (GTDB taxonomy): Bacteria > Actinomycetota > Acidimicrobiia > Acidimicrobiales > RAAP-2 > Bog-756. The sequence goes on from CAVTHA010000001.1 coordinate 50,528, forward strand.
GAGGCTCGGGCCTGCCCCGGAGCGGGCGACGCCGAGCTCTATCGTCGGCGGCTGCCCCGGTTGCGGAGCCAGGTCGAGACGCTCGAGAAGGCCATCGCCACCCTGCTCGACGACCTGGCCGCGGGCAACCGGCGCTTCCTCGGCTATGAGAGCCTCAAGCTCTACGGTCGGGAAGGTGCCGACCGACCCGGCTGATCAGGTCCACCGGCACTCGGTGGAGCCGGTAGCCGCCGCGGTTGAAACCGAAGATGAGTTGGTCTCCGACCACCGCGGCGTGAGCGATGCCGAGCCGGTCCGGGGCCAGCGTGCCGGTGAGGCGATGGGTGACCGGCTCGCCGGGGGGCAGCACGTGCACCTCGCCGCGACGGCCGACACCGCAGGGCAGGCCGTCCGCCACCACCATCGGCACGCTCCCGCTTCCCCAGGCCAGATCGGCGCCGAACCGGGCTGACGCCACGGCCGCCCCGGTGTCCAGGTCCAGCTGGACCAGGCCCCCGCCGCCCAGCTGCTCCCAGTCGTAGTCGTCCAGCCCGGCACCCCCCAGGGCACTGCCCGCCGCCCAGAGACTGGACTCGCACGACGCCAGGACGCCGGTGAGGAAGTGGACCGGGGCTTCCCAGCGGGTGGCGCCGAGGTGCCCCTGATCCGTCTCGATCAACCGGACCCGCCCCTCCCCGCCGAGGGCGACCCAACCGGTGCCGTCGGGCGCCGCCTCGGCCGCCAGGGCGGAGACGAAGCCGAAGGACTCATGGGCGGTGTCGGCATCGATCCGGTCCCGCGACGTCGTGACGGGCTCGGTCACCAAGACGCCGGCGAGGCGCTGACCACGGGGCCGGGACGTCACCAAACGGCCGCCGAGGGGGACCACCCGCTCGACATCGTCGACGAAGTCGAGCCGCCCGGCCTCCTCGTAACCAGGCCCCACGGCTCGGGGCCCGGAGGCCGGGGGTGGCTCGAAGAGGCGCACCATACCCAAGTGGTTGAGGACGGCGGTCCGACCTCCGGTCAGCGCCACGATGGCGTGGATGTCGAGATCGAATTGGGACGCCTCGTCATCCTCGGGGAACACCGTGTCACCGAAGATGGCCAGTGGGTCCAGCGAGGAATCGGCGAACACGACGTTGCGTCCGAGATTGTTCCAGGCACACCCCGGGCCGAGGGACACCATCCGCCCGATGCCCGCCGGCTGCGAGTTGACCACCCGGCTCCGGGGGTGTGAATCCATCAGCCGAGCTCGCCGAGGGCCTTCATGACCGACTCCGGGTCGACCGACTCCAGGCAGCTCGACCGGGCGGGACACACCCGGGGTGCCGGGAGCTGACTGCTCAGAACCACCCGATGGTTGTAGGCGTACTCCCGCTCGACCCGCTGGCACCCCGGATCGCACGTCGACCCGGCCACCAACCGGGTGTGGTCCCAGTCCCGGAAGTAAACGGCCGGTGCCCGGCTGATGGTCACCGTCGGTGTGCCCTGCTGGGCGGCGACGTGGGTGAGTCCGGTGTCCACCCCGACAACGGCCCGACAGGCGCTCAGCACGTCGACGGCCTCGCCCGGGCTGGCGGCGGGGCAGGCGGTGATCCCCCGATCCACCAGAGGATGGTCGTCGTCGCCGGTGACCACGGCCACGCCGACCCCCCGACGGGCGAGGGCATCGGCCAGCTCGACCCAGCGCTCCGGTGCCCACCGCTTCGCCGTCCCGTCGGCGTCGGCGACGAACAACACGACTCCCTCGGCGTCAGCCCGGGCCCTCGACTCGAAGGGAGCCGGCGCCGAGAAGTCGCCGATCACTCCGAAGTCGGCTCCGATGCGGGCCAGGATCTGGTTGATCGACAGGGAGCCGTGGGCGGCCTCGAATTCCGGGGTGCCCCACCAGTGATCACGTTGCAGCGGGTGATCGCGCAGGTCGACAACACGTTCACCGGGCCGGATGTCGGCGTGGCCCTCGGGCAGCACCCCACCGAGGCCGCCGATCCGCTCGGCGAGCGCCATCTGGCCGGGCGAGCGGGCCACCAACCAGGTCTCGGTACCCGAACCCACCCCCGCCCGCACCGCCGCCTGCACCAAAGGGAGGGAGACGACCAGGTCCCCGAGGCCGAACGAAACCGGGGCGATCAGCTGCCGCCGCCGGTGGGTCACGACGAGGCGTACTCGGTAACGTCGGCCATACCCCGCCCTTCGAAGGCCAGGCGGCGCTCGGCACACTTGTTGCAGTGCCCGCAGTGACGGTCTCCGCGAGGCGCCATGCACGAGAACGTGAGGTCGAGTGCGAACGGCCGGCCCAGCTCGAGCACCTCGTGCTTGGCGCAGCCGGCGAAGGGGGTGAGCACCTCGAGCGGCCGACCCAGCGCCCGCGCCGCGAGGACTGCGAGAACTCGCCGAAGAACCGATCGTCGGCATCGGGGAACGGATTGGCCGCCAGGGTGCCGAGGGCGATGCTCGGGACCTGGTGGAGCGCGCACCAGACGCTCGCCTTGGCCAGAAGCAGCAGGTTGCGCCCGGGCAGGTAGACGGCGCTGTCAGGCGAGTCCTCGCCGGGAACGTCCCGGCCGGTCACGCTCCAGTGGGCGCCGTACAAGTCGGCGACCGGCATGTCGAGCGAGACCAGGGGCTTGGCGTACCGGGACGGCAGGGAGGCGAGGAACCGCTCGAGGTGGTCGTGCTCCACGCCTTCCCAAGCCAGGCCGAACCGCACGTAGATGGGCGTGACCTCCCGCCCCTCGCTGACCAGCTGAGCAACCAGGACCGCGCTGTCGAGACCGCCGCTGGCCAGCACGGCGACGGCGCCCTCCGTCGTCACGACGCCTACCCCCCGCCCCGGTAGGCGCAGCCCGAGTTGCACGTCTCACGCACGATCACCTGGGAGAGCTCGGGCAGGGCGGCGCTCAGCCGCTCCCAGATCCAGTGAGCCAGTATCTCGCTCGTGGGGTTCTCGAGACCGTCGACCTCGTTCAGGTAATGGTGGTCCAGCATTTCGAGCAGGGGCGCCATGGCGCAGCTGATGTCGTGGAAGTCGCGGACCCACCCGTCGGGCATGGTCACCGGGCCGGTGAGGTGCACCGAGACCTGGAACGAATGGCCGTGCAGACGGGCGCACTTGTGGCCGGGCTCGACGTTCGGCAACCGATGGGCGGCCTCGAACGTGAACTCCTTGAAGATCTCCACGTTTTCAGACCCTAGGGCGAGGTCGACGACCGGCGCTTGGCTCGAGAGCCCGGCATCGGTTCCCAGAGGACCAGCGCGCCGGATCAGCGTCGCGCCGTGATGTCGAGCACATCGAGCAGGGACGCCTCGATGGCGGCCAGGCGCTCGGCGTAGGGCTCCGAGTCGATGTCCCGGGCCCACATCACGATGGCGTCCTCGCCGGTCACCGGGTAGTAGTTGCGGCGCACCCCCACCGGGGCCAGGCCGAACCGGCGGTAGAGGGCGATCGCCGGTTCGTTGCCGACCCGGACCTCGAGGGTGAGGTGGCGCACCCCGCGCCCCAGCCCGGTGCGAACCAGGTCGGAGAGAATGGCGGCGCCGAGCCCGCGACCTTGCCAGGCCGGGTCGACCGCGATGTTGTTCACATGCGACTCGTCGTCGACGAACATCTGCCCGGCGAACCCCACGATGGTCCGGCCGATCCAGGCGGCCCGGTAGGCCCTGGTTCTCCGTTGGGCCAGCTCCTCCACGAACAACCGGTGCGGCCAGGGTTGGGGGAAGACGGCCTCTTCGATCCGAAGCACGCCCCGAAGATCCCTGGTGCGCATGGGCGCGATGACCACCGGCACCGGCGACGGCTGTCGCTCCTCCACCGCCCTCATGGGGGGCCTAAACCGACTGCCGTCATCGGGCCGAGTCCTCAGGTACGCCCCCGACCGAGGACGCCCGAACCGGTGGGAGTCGCTGCTCCCAATTGATGCGGGCGTCCGCCGGCCGTCGATAGTCGGGCACCAGGTCGGCCGGGGCCGACGGGGTCGCGCCACCGGCCAGACGCCGTCGGGCCAGATGGGCCTGGGCGAGGGGGGGAGGGGCGGACAGCTCGTCGGCCAACCCCAGGTCGAGCGAAGCGTGGATGGACAATTGCTCCCGGTAGCGCACGGCGCCGTCGCCCACCACGGTCACCCGGTCCTTGTCCGTCGCCAGACCCACCAGCCAGTCCTCCAGCGCGACCGGGGCCATGGGCTCGAGGCGGTCGTGGCGGACGGTGGCGGGGTCCGACACGTCCGCTTCGGCGCCGAAGTGGTACGCGGCGGCGAACACCTCGCCGCGGCGGGCGTCCACCACGGCCGCCACCGGCCCGGTCGGTCGGGCACCGAGCCGCTCCCATGCCGCCGCGGCCAGGATGTCGAGGCTGCCGACCCCGAGCACGTCGAGGCCGAGCGCCTGGGCCAGCGCCTTGGCCGTCGCCACTCCGACCCGGAGGCCGGTGAACAGTCCGGGGCCGATGTCGACGGCGACCTGGTCTATGTCGGTGACCGCACAGCCGGCCAGGGCACACGCCTCCTCGATGGCGGGGGCGAGGTGCTCGGCGTGGGCTCTGCCGCCGACACGGGTGCGCTCCACCTCGCCATCGCCGTCGCGCAGCACGGCGACTCCCACGGTGTCGGTGGCCGACTCGATGGCCAGCAGGATCACCGATCCCACCGCCAGCTGGCCAGGTCGCGCTGGAGCGCAGCCCACCGCTCGGACCACGACTCGGCCCAGCCCACCGTGATCCGACGATGATCGTCGCCGTCGGGATCGGGCTCCAGTCGCACCGTCAGCCCTCCCTTCCCCAGAACGGGCTCGGCCACATCGCCCCATTCCACCAGGGCCACACCGGTGTCCCCGACCAGCTCACCGAGCCCGAGGTCGACGACCTCCCGGAGGTGGTCGAGCCGGTAGACATCGGCGTGGATGAAGGCGGTGACCGGCCGGCGGTCAACCGGGTATTGGCGGACCAGGGTGAAGGTGGGGCTGGTGATGGCCTCGGTGACTCCGAGGCCGGCGCCGAATCCCTGGGCGAAGGTCGTCTTCCCGGCTCCCAGCCCGCCCGACAGCAACAGCACGTCGCCGGGCCGGCACAGTACGGCGAGCGCGGCAGCCGCCGCCCTGGTCTCCGCGGCGCAGGTAGAGCGCATGACCAACGGGCCAGGCCCCGTCACCTACTCCAGCCCAGCAGTTGCTTGGCCCGGACCAGGTCGGCCCGCATCTCGGCCACGACCACACCCCCGGATCGCAGGGCGGCCGCCGGGTGGTAGGTGGGGACGAGCTGCCATGACCCCATGGGATAGGACTGTCCCCGCAGCCGGGTGATGCCCACGTCGGTCTCGAGGAGGAGCTTGGTGGCGAAGTTGCCGAGGGTGACCACCACCCGGGGGCCGATGAGGTCCAACTGGGAGCTCAGATAGGGCCGGCAGGCGGCGATCTCGTCGGGCTTCGGATCACGGTTGTCGGGGGGCCGGCACTTGACCACGTTGGCGATGTACACCGTGCTCCGGTCGATACCGAGCTCCTCGAGGAGCAGCCGGTCGAGCAGCTTGCCGGACCGGCCGACGAACGGCTCTCCCTGCAGGTCCTCGTCGCGACCCGGGGCCTCGCCCACGAACATCAGGTCGGCGTCGGGGTTCCCGGTGCCGAACACCACTTGGGTGCGGCCGGCGGCCAGGGCACACCGGGTGCAGCCGGCGGCTTCCCGGGCGAGCTCGGCCAGTTCGGTCCCCGGCGCCACCGCCGCAATCTAGTACCGCCCGATTCGACGGTTGCCCCGCGGCATGTCCGGCAGTCGGGCACTTCGACCATCGAGCAACGGCCATGGGGCACCCGGCACCATCCCGGCGGGACGCTGAGCGATGACGGCACCGTCCACATCCGGTAGATGCGGACCGGAGGCCCGGTCGGCCGCCAGGAAGACTCGGCCGGCCGACACGGGAGTCTTCAGGTGCCGGCCGAGCCCGGACGGCGACGGTCGACCGTCACTCGTGGCACCCGGGGACCGATCCCGCACAGCACCTCGTAGCTGATGGTCCCGAGCAGAGCGGCCCATTCGTCGGCGGTGATCTCCTCCTCGCCCTGTCTCCCGAGCAGGACCACCTCGTCGCCCACCCCCACCCCCGAGGATCCGGCCGCGCCGCAGTCCACCATGATCTGGTCCATGGTCACCGTCCCGGCCAACGGCCGCCGGGCCCCACGGATCAAGACCGTGCCCCCCTGGTCGAAGAGGCGGCGCGGCACTCCGTCGGCGTACCCGATCGGGACGACGGCCACCGTCGACCGCTCCGACAGCGGGCGGCACCGGCCATAGGAGGGGCGTTCCCCCGCCTCGAGATCGCGCACCAGGGTGACTTGGCTGCGCAGGGAGAGCACCGGTTTGAGCCGCCCGCCGCCGGTGGCGGCCGACAGCTGCTCCGCCAGGGCGGGTGTGGGGGCCACGCCATAGATGGCGATGCCACACCGGACCAGGTCGCGGCGGGCGGAGGGCCAGGCGATGGCGCCGGCCGAGTTGGCGGCGTGAGTGACGGGCGGGCGGTGGCCGGCGCCGGCCAGTTCGGTGAGGATCTCGTCGAAGCGTTCGAGTTGCCACCGGGTGAACTCGGTGTCGGCAGGGTCGGTGCCCTCCGCCACGGCCAGATGGGTCCAGACGGCACCGAGGGACAGGTACGGATCGGCTCGGACCAGGTCGGCCAGCGCCACCGCGTCGGCCGGATCGGCACCCACCCGGTGCATGCCGGTGTCGATCTTGAGATGGACCGTCAGAGGCGCAGACCCACGGTCCGCCACCGTCTTGGCCAGAGCCCCGATGCACTCGGCGGTGTAGACGGTCGGGACGAGCCGGCGGGCCACCGCTTCGGCCATCGCCTCCTCGGGCGGTTCGGACAGCAGGAGGACGGGGGCCTCGACGCCGGCCTGGCGGAGGGTCACCCCCTCCTCTACCAGCGCCACGGCCAGCCAGGAGGCTCCGCCTTCCAAGGCGGCGCGGGCCACGGCCAGTTCGCCGTGGCCATATCCGTCGGCTTTGACCACGGCGCAGAGCGCCGCCGGGTCGGCCACTCGGCCGAGCAGCGACGTGTTGTGGCGTACCGCATCGAGGTCGATCTCGGCCCAGGCCGGCCGCCAGCCCTCACCCACGGCGGGGGTCGGCGCACCCTAGGGGCGGATCGGTGCGGTGTGGGAGTGGGGCGGTGTCGGCGCGGCGATCGGAGAGCACGGCGGAGACCAGCTCGGGCAAGTCGCCGGCCATCAAGCCCTCCTCCGGTCCCCGTCCCCCGGCCCGACCGTGCACGTGGGCAGCCAGGGCGGCCGCCTCGAGGGGCCTCACCCCTCTGGCGATGAACGCGGCGATGACCCCCGACAGGACGTCGCCGGTGCCGGCGGTGGCCAGCTTGGCACTGCCGCTCGTCCCGACCAGGACCCGGCCACCCGGGTCGGCCACGGTCGTGGTCGACCCCTTGAGCAGCGCCACCGCACCCGAGGCGGTAGCCAGCCGGCGAGCCGCATCGACCCGGTCGGGTCCCGGGCTCTGCCCCGCCAGACGCCGGTACTCGCCGTCGTGCGGGGTGAGGACGATGTCCGCCGACGGGCCTGCTCGGCGCGGCAGGACATCCTCCAGGCGGCCGAGGGCGAAGAGGCCGTCAGCGTCGACCACCACCGGCACCGGCGAGTCGTGCACCATGCGCCACACCTCGGCCGCCGTCGACTGATCGCGGCCGAGCCCCGGGCCGACCACCACCACCGCGCAGCGCGAGGCGACGTCCAGCGCCTCGGCGGACCAGCCCGTCGCCGGGAGGTCGACGGAGACTGCCTCGGAGGTCGGAGCTCCGGCCAACCCGGCACCGGGCACGCCCAGTCGCACCATGCCGGCGCCCGATCGGTAGGCGGCGCGGGCACAGAGCGAAGCAGCCCCGACCATGCCCGGTGATCCCGCCACCACCAGCACGGCGGCTGACCACTTGTTGTCGTCGCGGGGACGAGGAGCGAGCAACCCCGTGACGTCGGCGTCCTCCATCACCGAGATGGCGCTGGAGCCGGGTGGCAGCCCGATGTCGGCCACGGTGACCCGCCCGGCCAGGCGTGCGCCGTCGCCCTGGAGAAGGCCGGGCTTGAGGGCCACGAACGTCACCGTGCGTTCAGCGGCCAATGGTGAGCCGGCCGCCCGGCCGGTGTCACCCTGGACCCCCGAGGGGATGTCGACGGCCAGGACCCGGGTTCCGGGCTCGGTCTCGGGGGCGGCGTACTCGCCGTGGAACCCGGTGCCGTAGGCGGCGTCGACCACCAGATCGGCCGGGCCCAGGGACGCGGCGGTTCCCGCGCCGACGATCTGCACCCGTGCTCCCCGGCGCTCCAGGATCTGTCCCGCCACCCGCCCGTCGGCGCCGTTGTTACCCCGTCCGGCGATGACCACCACCCGACGGCCGTAGCCGCCCCCGAGCATCTGGAGCGCGTTCACCGCCACCGCGGTTCCGCCCGGCCGACCAGCACGTCGAGGGGGGTGGTGGCGGCGGCCCGGGCATCCACGGCGTTCATCTCGGCCACGGTGAGAACCGCTCGCACCGCGGCCCCGCTAGGCCCCGGCCGGGCGCCGGGAGGCCGACGTTGCCGGGGGCGAGGAGCCGGTACCGCGTCCTCCGCCTCCGACGGCGACCACCATGGCCATGGCCACCCGATCGGTGTGGGTGAGCGAAAGGTGCCAGCGCATCACACCGGCCCGGCGGGCCAGCGTTCCCGCCGTCCCGTGGAGGACGAGTGCCGGCGGGTCCAGGTCGGCCCGGACCACCTCCACCTCAACGAAGGGGAAGGCGCCGAGGCCCACGCCGAGCGCCTTCATGGCGGCCTCCTTGGCGGCGAAGCGGGTGGACAACCGTGGCACCGGGTCCCGTGCCCGTCGGGCGTAGGCCAGCTCTCCGGGGGTGAAGAGCCGGTCGGCCAGGCGGGATCGCCGCCCGAGCACCTGCCGGAACCGGTCCAGGTCGACGGCGTCGACACCCACGCCGGCCACCTCCAGGCCGGCTGCGGCCGCCTCCAGCGCCCCTCCGGCGGTGAGGTCCCGCACGACCGGCTGCCCGAGCTCCCGCAGGGAAGCGGTGCCGTCGACGGCGTTCACTCGACGGTGACCACCTTGGCCAGGTTGCGCGGTCGATCGACGTCGTGCCCGTGGAGCCGAGCCAGGTGATAGGCGAACAATTGCAGCGGGACCACGTCGACGACCGGGGAGAACAGGTGCTCCGCCTCGGGCACCCACAGGACGGCGTCCGCCTGGCGGGCGGTCTCATCGTCCCCGTCGTTGGCCACCAGCACCACGGTGGCGCCCCGGCTCTTGACCTCGGCCACGTTGGCCATCATCTTCTCCCACACCGGGATACGGGTGACCACGGCGATGACCACAGTCCCCGGCTCGACCAGGGCGATGGGACCGTGCTTCAGCTCGCCCCCGGGGAATCCTTCGGCCCGGAGGTAGGAGATCTCCTTGAGCTTGAGCGCTCCCTCGAGGGCCACCGGGTAACCCACGTGACGGCCGATGAAGATGAACGACGGCGAATCGCGGTACCGCTGGGCCACGGCCTCGACCTCGTCGGAGCGTTCGAGGACGAGGGCCACCTTGCCCGGTAGCGCCCCGATCCCCCCGAGGACGTCTCGGGCATCGGTGGGCGAGAGCGTGCCGCGCGCCTGGGCCAGGTAGAGGGCCAGGATCTGGAGGGCGGTGATCTGGGCCAGATGGGTCTTGGTGGACGCCACCCCCACCTCGGGACCGGCCCGGGTGTAGAGCACGGCATCGGACTCACGGGCCATGGAGGAGTCGACCACGTTGGAGATGACCAGCACCTTCGCCCCGAGCCGGCGGGCCTCGCGGATGGCCTGGAAGGTGTCGACCGTCTCGCCGGACTGGCTGACCCCGATGACCAGGGTGCGCGAGTCGAGCACCGGGTCCCGATAGCGGAACTCACTGGAGATGTCGATCTCGACCGGTACCCGGGCCCAGTGCTCGATGGCGTACTTGGCCATGAGCCCGGCGTGGTAGCTGCTCCCGCAGGCCACGATGAACACCTTGTCGATCGACCGGAACTCGTCGTTGGTGAGATGCACCTCGTCGAGCGCCAGGGTCCCGTCCGGAAGCACGCGGTCGAGGAGCGTGTCCGCCACCGCTCTCGGCTGCTCGTGCATCTCCTTGCTCATGTAGTCGTCGTAGCCGTCCTTCCGGGCCGCTTCGAGATCCCAGTCCACGTGCAGACGGGCCGGTCGGACGGGGCGGCCGTCCCGGCCGACCACCCGGACCGATCCCGGCCGCAGCTCGGCGATCTGGTCGTCCTCCAGCACGAAGAAGTCGCGGGTGAGGCCGAGGATGGCCGGCACGTCGGAGGCCAGGAAGGCCTCGGTGTCGCTGACGCCCATCAACAACGGTGAGATGCGCCGGGCGGCCACGATCAGATCCGGCTCGTCGGCGTGGACCAATGCCAGCGAGAAGGCGCCCCTGACGGCGTCGAGGGCGGTGCGCACCGCGGTGGCCAGACCGGCGGCGGGGTCGTCGATGAGCGCTTGCTCGACCAGGTGGGCCAGCACCTCGGTGTCGGTCTCCGAGTCGAGCCGGTGGCCGGCGGCGATGAGCTGGTCGGCCAACTCCACGTGGTTCTCGATGATCCCGTTGTGGATGAGGGCCAACCGCCCCGAGCAGTCGACGTGGGGGTGGGCGTTCTCCTCCGACGGGCGTCCGTGCGTGGCCCACCGGGTGTGGCCGATGCCGGCGGTGGCCCCGGCCGGCGCACTCTCGGCCCGCTTGGCCAGGTGGTCGAGCGACCGGGTCCCGTGGGCGGCGCGGGCCCGCCACAGCCAGCCACCGGGCGCCCCGACCAGCGCCAGCCCAGCCGAGTCGTAGCCCCGGTACTCGAGGCGGGCCAGCCCCTCGAGCAGCACATCGAGGACCCGGTCATTCCCGGACCGGTTCCTGTCGTCTCCACCCACCGCGTCACCCCGGTCCAGGCCAGGACCGGGCCCCGAGTCCGCGGCCCCAGGGCGCGTGGTGATGCCGATGATGCCGCACATACCCCGCGAGGCTACTGGCCCGGCCCTGGGCGGAGGCTTACCGGCGCCGGAAGGGGCCGAGCCAGGACGCCGACGATGGTCGCACGCTGCCCGTACGGTGCGTCACCCGTGCGTGGCGGCGGCCGATCGCAGCTCGAACCCGACCAACGAGCTCAGCCGCTGAGCGATCGCCTCGGCCACCCCGTCACCGGCGGCTTCCACCATGACCCGCACCATCGGCTCGGTCCCGCTGGGTCGGAGCACGACCCGGCCGGCGTCGCCCAGCCGGGCCTCCTCCTCGGCCACGGCCGACCACACCGCCTCGGCGCCCTCCAGCAGCTCGGTGTTGGGCACCGGCACGTTGACCAGCACCTGGGGTACCTGGGTGACCAGACCGTCCAGCAACTCGGCGAGCGGCTTGCCGGTGCGGGCCACCATGTCGCACAGGATCAGTCCGGTGAGAAGCCCGTCGCCCGTCGTGGCCAGCCCCCGGAAGATGATGTGGCCCGACTGCTCGCCCCCCAGCGAGAACCCACCCTCATCCAGCGCGGCGAGGACGTGACGGTCACCGACCGGGGTCTCGGTCACCAGGATGCCTCTCTCTTCCATAGCCATCCGGAAGCCGAGGTTGGTCATGACCGTCACCACCACCGTGTTGCCGGCCAGCAACTCTCGCTCGGCCAGGTCGAGCGCGAACAGCGCCAGCAGTTCGTCGCCATCGGCCAACCTGCCGTCGCCGTCCACCGCCAGCAGGCGGTCGGCATCACCGTCGAGGGCCGTCCCAGATCGGCCCGGTGGTCGACGACGACGGCAGCCAGGGTATCGGTGTCGGTCGACCCGCATCCGTCGTTGATGTTGGTGCCATCCGGCTCACAGCCGATGGCGATCACCTCGGCACCCAGTCGCTCGTAGACCGCAGCCGCCACCTGCGAGGCGGCGCCGTTGGCCGTGTCGACCACCAGCCGGAGACCTTCGAGGGCCCGGGGGGGGACGATCGAGGTCAGCTGGGAGACATAGGCCTCACCCATGCCCGCCTCCGTGGTCAACTCCCCCACACCGTGGCCCTCGAGGCTGCGCAGGCCCTTGGCCGTGGGGTCGAGGATGTGCTCGAGCTCGTCCTCGATGACCGCCTCGATGGCGGCGCTCAGCTTCAGACCGCCGGCGGCGAACACCTTGATGCCGTTGTCGGCGAAGGGATTGTGGGAAGCCGAGATGACCACGGCCGGCAGGCCACGCTGGGCCGACACCCAGGCGATCGCCGGGGTCGGCAGCACACCCAGGTCGACGACATCCGCCCCTTCACTGGCCAGACCGGTCGACAGCGCCGCCTGGAGCATGGGCCCGGACCGCCGGGTGTCGCGGCCGACCAGGAAGGCCGTGGCGGCGATGGTGCGAGCGATGGCCCGCCCGAGGGCCACCACCAACTCCGGCGTCAAGTCGCAATGTTGCGACACCCCGGATGCCGTCGGTGCCGAACCGCATGCGAGCCACCGGCTACCGCTTGGAGTACTGGGGAGCCTTGCGTGCCTTCTTCAGGCCGTACTTCTTCGACTCCTTCTCCCGTGCGTCACGGGTGAGGAAGCCCGCCTTCTTCAGCGAGACCCGGAACTCGGGGTCGAGCTGGCACAGGGCCCTGGGCGATTCCCAGGCGGAACGCCCCGGCCTGCCCCGACACACCACCACCGTCGATGGTCACGTCGTAGTCCCAGGACTCGGAGGTCTGGGTCAACCGCAGCGGCTCGGTGACGATCATCCGGTCCGTGGCCGAGGTGAAGTACTCCTCGAACTTTCGGCCGTTGACGGTGATCGCCCCCTGGCTGGGTCGGAACTGTTCGGCACCCCGGGCGACCGCCTGTTTGCGCCGGCCGGTGGTCTGGCAGATGGGGGCAACAGTGGCCACGGTTCCTCGCGATCCGCTCGTCTATCGGTACTGATCAGTGTGGTGGTGCGCCACGGTGCCGGTCCTAGCTGCCGCTGCGGGCGGATGCGGTCCGGCGGGCGCCCGGGGATCTCGAGGGGCAGGGTGACTGGGCGGCGTGGGGGTGTTCCGGGCCCCGGTAGACCTGCAGCTTCGAGGCCATCTGCCGCCCGAGCCGGTTCTTCGGCAGCATGCCCTTGATGGCGTTCCGGACCACATGGTCGGAGCGATCCTCCAGCAGATCGGCGAACCGGGTGGCGGCGAGCCCTCCCGGGTAGCCGCTGTGCCGGTAGGAGATCTTCGATTCGGCCTTGCCCGAGGTCAGGACCACCCGATCGGCGTTGACCACGATCACATGATCGCCTACGTCGACATGCGGGGCGAAGGTCGGCTTGTGCTTGCCCCGCAGGATCGAGGCCACCTCGGTGGCCAGACGGCCGAGCACCAAGCCGTCGGCGTCGACGACGTGCCAGGCACGGGTGACGTCGGCGGGCTTGGGAGAGTACGTGCGCACGAATGTTCCTTGTTCGGTGGTTCCCGGGGATGGGTGGCACTCACTGCCGACCCGGATCGCCGACCGATGGGTGCTCGCGCTCGTCAAAAAGCGCAGATCGGGCCCATCGCGGCGACCGCCAGGATACGGCCTGGCGATGGGCCGGGCAAGCCAGGGGTTCAGGCGTCGTAACGCACGGCGACCAGGGTCAGGCCACCGGGCGGTGCGGGCTGTGAGGCCCGGCGACGGTCGGCCGACCGGAGGATCCACAGCATGTCGGCGGGACGCTTCCGCCCCCGGCCGACGTCGACCAGGGTCCCGACCAGCGAGCGGACCATCTGATGGCAGAAGGCGTTGGCCTCGATCTCGAAAGCCAACAGGCGCCCGACGGCCGGCACCAGGCCGGGTGACGCCAGACCCGGGCACCCAGGAGGGGAACCGCGGCCATCGCTCGGGCTCAGCTCGGTCCACCGGGTGTCGGTCACCCGGCGGACGATCGGCTCCTCCGTGTCGGCCCCGGGCACCCGGCGGCAGAAGGCCCGGAAGTCGTGCTCGCCGAGCAAGGCGTCGGCCCCGGCGGCCATCGATCGGAGGTCGAGCGGGTCGGTCACATGCCAGACCAGCCTGGCCAACAGCGGGTCGGCCACCGGAGCATTGACCACCAGGTAGCGGTATCGACGGGCGGTGGCCGAGCGCCGGGCGTCGAAGTCGGCGGGGACCGGTGCGGCCTCCCGGACCACGACGGAGGGAGCCACCTGGCTGTTGCACGACTTCATCAGCGCCACCGGTTCGAGCCGGGCTGCGGCATCGGCCGGGACGTCGAAGTGCACAACCTGATCGAGGGCGTGGACCCCGGTGTCGGTCCGGCCGGCGCAGGTGAGGGACACCGGGGCCCGGACCACCCGGCCGAGCGCCTCGCTGAGCACACCGGCGACGGTCCGCTGCCCGTCCTGGGGGGCAAAGCCGTGGAAGGTCGAGCCGTCGTACGCCACCCGGAGGCGCCACCGGACGCAGCCGTGGTCCGTCCCCCCGGGGTGGGGGGCCCGGCTCACACCAATTCGATGCGGGCCATCGGTGCGTTGTCGCCGGACCGGTTGCCCAGTTTCAGGATGCGCGTGTAGCCACCCGGCCGTTCGGCGTAACGGGGTCCGATCTCGTCGAAGAGCTTGCTGGCCATGTCCTTGTCGCGGATGAACGCCACCACGTTGCGCTGGCGGGCCACCCCACCCTTGGCCGCGGCAGTGATCACCTTCTCAGCCACCGGTCGGAGCGCCTTGGCCTTGGCCTCGGTGGTCACCAGGTACTCCGCGGCGATCAGGGAGGCCACCAGGTTTCCCATCATCGCCTTCTGGTGCGCCGAGCTGCCGCCGAAGCGGCGGCCCTTCGTCGGGGTGCCGAGCATGGTGCAGCTCAGTCCTTCACCCGCAGGGAGAGCCCCCGCTCGTCGAGCTTCTGCAGCACCTCGTCGAGGGACTTCTGCCCGAAGTTGGTGATGTTGAGCAGATCGTCGAGGGTCCGGTCCACCAGCTCACCGATGGTGTTGATCTGGGCCCGCTTGAGGCAGTTGCGGGGGCGTTCGGTGAGGTCGAGGTCCTCGATGCGAAGGTCGAGGTCGGGCGAGCCGGTTCCGACCGTGCCCACCTCACCGAGCTCGAGTCCCATCGGTTCCTCCTCGAGGTCGGCGACCAGGCCGACCAACGTGCGGAGGGTGTCCCGGCCGATGCCAGCGCCTCACGGGGAGTGAGGGAACCGTCGGTCTCGATGTCGAGAACCAGCCGGTCGAAGTCGGTGGACTGTTCGACCCGCACCGGCTCGACGGTGAAGGCGACCCGCCGGATGGGCGAGAAGATGGCGTCGACCGGGATGACCCCGATGGAGGTCGGCCGCTTGCTCTTGTCGGCCGAGAGATGGCCGCGGCCGCGCTCGACGGTGAGGTCGACCGCCAGGCGTCCCTTGGCGTTCAGCGAGGCAATGTGCTGAGCGGGGCTGAGCACCTCGACGTCTGCGGTGACCTGCAGGTCGCCGGCAGTGGCCTCACCGGGGCCCCGCTTGTCCAGGCGGATGGTCACCGGCTCGTCGCTGTGGACCCGGAAGAGGATGTCCTTGAGATTGAGGATGAGGTCGGTCACGTCCTCCTTCACCCCGGGCAGGGTGGTGAATCCGTGGAGGGCTTCGTCGAACCGGACCTGGGTGACCGATGCGCCCGGGATCGAGGACAAGAGGGTGCGGCGGGAGGGAGTTCCCGAGCGTGTGGCCGAAGCCGGGGTCGAGCGGGCCCACGGCGAACCGCTGGCGGTTGTTCTCTTCTTCGCCGATCGACTCGACGGTTGGTCGTTGGATGATGAGCATGCTGATCGTGGCTCCTCGGCAGTGTGGTGCGTGGTGACGGTATCGGTGGGCGGGTATCTGGTCGTTGGCGATGTGGCGCTGGCGTCCGGGTGCTGGTGGTGCTACTTGGAATAGAGCTCGACGATGAGCTGCTCCTGGACTGGCTCGTCGATGTGCTCCCGGAGGGAAGGGAGAACACCCTGACCTCGAACTTGTCACCCACCGTCTCCAGCCAGGGGGGCAGCTGGCGATCGAGTGTGTCCATGTTACGGCGGACGTGGAACAGCTCCCGCGACGACGGCTTGAGGGAGATCACGTCCCCCTCGCGCACCCGGTAGCTCGGGATGGTCACCCGCTTGCCGTTCACCAGGACATGGCCGTGTCGCACGAACTGACGGGCCTGTGCCCGGCTGGCGCCCCACCCCGCCCTGAACGTCACGTTGTCGAGGCGTAGTTCCAGCATGCGCAGCAGGTTCTCACCGGTGATCCCGGGGGCCTTGCTGGCCTCGACGTAGAGGTTGTGGAACTGACGCTCCAGCAGCCCGTAGATGCGGCGGGCCTTCTGCTTCTCGCGGAGCTGGCCCAGGTACTCGGAGCCCTGGCGCATGCGGTCCCGCCCGTGCTCCCCGGGCGGGTAGGCCCGGCTGTGGCGGTCGGTCACCGCTTCGGAGACCGGGCACTTCATCGAATAGCACCGCTCCCCCTTGAGGAAGAGCTTGGTGCGCTCCCGGCGGCAGAGCCGGCAGACAGGTCCGGTGTAACGAGCCATTGGTGGTCCTGGTATCCCTTCGTGCCCTCGGCCTCAGACCCGGCGCCGCTTCTTCGGGCGGCATCCGTTGTGAGGGATCGGGGTGACGTCCTTGATGCCGGCGACTTCGATACCGGCCGCGGCCAGGGACCGGATCGCTGTCTCGCGGCCGGATCCGGGCCCCCGTACCAGCACGTCGACCCGGCGCACCCCGTGCTCCATCGCCCGCTTGGCGCACTGCTCGGCGGCCAGCTGGGCGGCGAACGGGGTCGACTTGCGCGGACCCCTTGAACCCCACGTTGCCGGCAGAGGCCCAAGCCAGCACGTTGCCCTCGGGGTCGGCGATGGAGACGATGGTGTTGTTGAACGAACTCTTGATATGGGCCACGCCGAAGCTCACGTTCTTGCGCTCGCGCTTGCGCGGGCGGCGGGTGGCGGCGGCGGACTTGGTGGTCTTGGCCATTACTTGCGGACCTTCTTCTTTCCGGCGACCGTCTTCTTCGGCCCCTTGCGGGTTCGGGCGTTGGTGTGGGTGCGTTGACCGTGGACGGGGAGCCCTTTCCGGTGACGAATCCCCTGGTAGCAGCCGATCTCCATCTTGCGCTTGATGTCCTGGGAGACATCGCGGCGCAGGTCTCCCTCGACCCGCAGACTGGCATCGATGTAGTTACGGAGCCGGGTGACCTCCTCGTCGGTGAGATCCCGGACCCGGGTATCGGGGCTGGTGTCGGTGGCCTGACAGACCTGCTGGGCGGTGGTGCGCCCGACGCCGTAGATATAGGTCAAGGAGACTTCGAGCCTCTTCTCACGCGGGATGTCCACGCCGGCTATGCGGGCCATGTGTCCTGCCTTCTCTCGTCGCTGCTCGAATTCGCCCGGGTCCGCGCCCATCAACCCTGGCGCTGCTTGTGACGCGGGTTGTCGCATATGACCAGCACCCGGCGGTGGCGCCGGATCACCTTGCACTTCTCGCACATCGGCTTCACACTCGGTCGAACCTTCACTTCATCATCCTTGCCTCGTACTGCTCACTCGTACTCATTCAGTCGTGACCCGTGCCCTCTTCCCGCTCCGCACCCCCCGCACCCTGGGGCGACGGCGGCCCGTCCCCGGCCGACCACCCCGTTGATCATTTGTAACGGTAGGTGATCCTTCCCCGGGCCAGGTCGTAGGGGGTGATCTCCACCTGCACCTTGTCGCCCGGGAGTATCCGGATACGGTGCATCCGCATCTTGCCGGAGCTGTGCGCCAGGACCTTGTGGCCGTTCTCGAGCTCGACCCGGAACATGGCGTTGGGCAAGGGCTCGACGACCGTCCCCTCCAGCACGATGGCATCTTCCTTGGGCTTGGGCAGGTGAATCTCCTCGATTGTTCTCTGTTCTGGCCCCGCTCGGCCCGAGGGCCGGCATGCGCAACGAACGCCGCCTGCCACTCGTCCGCAACACATTCGGGGGCATGCCTGGAGGCGCCACCGCGGCGGGATCGGCATGCCACCACCAACCCGTGGCCAGCCGAAGTGCCAGTTTAGTCCCTCGGCGCCGAATTGCCCAGCTCGGCAGGGAGAATCCCGGCGACAGCCAGCTCAGAGGGTGGTGAAGACCTCGGGGCCGTCGTCGGTCACGGCGATGGTGTGCTCGAAGTGGGCCGACAGCCGCCCGTCGGCGGTCACCACGCTCCACCCGTCGTCCAGCTGGACCGTGGCGGCGGTGCCGGCGTTGACCATCGGCTCGACGGCGAAGACCATCCCCGGCTTGAGGGTCGGCCCCGGGGTGCCGGGCCAGTAGTTGGGAACCTGGGGCTCCTCGTGCATGGCGGTGCCGATGGCGTGGCCGACGTACTCCCGGACCACCGAGAACCCGGCCGCCTCGGCTACCGTCTGGACCGCCCGCCCCACCTCGTGGAGGCGGTTCCCGGGACGGAGCTGCTCGATCCCGGCCGCCAGGCTCTGCTCGGTGACCTCCATCAGCCGGTTCGCCTCGGCCGAGACCTCGCCGACCCCGGCGGTGTAGGCGGCGTCCCCGTGGTACCCCTCGACGATGGCCCCGCAGTCGACGGAGATGATGTCCCCCTCCTCGAGGATGACCGACTCGGCCGGGATGCCGTGGACGATCATCGAATTGGGCGACGTGCAGACGACGGCCGGGAAGCCGTGGTAGTTGAGGAAGTTCGAGCCGGCTCCGCGCCGATCAGCACCTCCCGGGCCACCCGGTCGATCTCGGCGGTCGAGACCCCGGGCCGGGATCGCCCTCCTGGTGGACTCGTGGATCTCCGCCACCACCCGTCCGGCCTTGCGCATCTTGGCCAGCTCCTCTGCGGTGCGCCGCATCAGAACCCGCTCCCCTTCTCCCGCCGCTGCTCGATGACCCTGACCATCCGGCGGGTCACCGCGTCAGGGGTCCCGGTGCCCGGAATGACTTCCAGCTGCTTCCGGGCCTGGTACCAGTCGACGAGCGGGGAGGTCTGGCGCTCGTAGAGCTCGAGCCGCCGGCGGATCGCATCTTCGGTGTCGTCCTCCCGCTGGACCACTTCACCGCCACAGACGTCGCACGTCCAGTTGATCAGGGGGGGAGAGGAGAGGGAATAGTTGGAGCCGCAATCGACGCACACCCGGCGAGCGGCCAGCCGGCGGAGCACCTGCGAGGTGGCGATCTCGATGTCGATGGCCACATCGAGATCGTAGGGGGCCAGGATGGCCGCCAGCGCCTCGGCCTGAGCCACGGTGCGCGGGCACCCGTCGAGCACGAACCCGCGGGCCCGCACGTCGCTCTCACCCAGGCGCTCCGCCACCATCTCGATGATCAACTCATCGCTCAACAGCTCACCCCGGTCCATCTGGTCCTTGGCCTTCATGCCGATCGGCGTGCCCTGTTTCACTGCGGCCCGCAGCATGTCCCCTGTCGAAACGTGGGGCACCACATAGTGATGGGACAGGCGGACACACTGCGTCCCCTTGCCCGCCCCCTGCTTGCCGAGGACAACGAGCCTGGCTCCGGGTACCACTTACTTGAGGAAGCCCTCGTAGTTTCGCATCATGAGCTGACTGTCGATCTGCTTCATGGTCTCGAGAGCCACACCCACGGCGATCAAGAGCGTCGTGCCGTAGAAGGGATAGCTGGTGATGTTCCATGCCGCCATCAGCAGGGAGGGTGTCACGGCCACCGCCCCGAGGAACAGAGCCCCGGGCCAGGTGATCCGGTTGAGTATGTGGGCCAGGTACCGCTCGGTGGGTGGGCCCGGCCGGATACCGGGGATGTAGCCACCCTGCTTCCGGATGATGTCCGCCTGCTGGTGCGGGTCGAACGCCACGTACACGTAGAAGAAGGTGAACAGCAGTATGAAGACGAAGTAGGTGAGAATGTAGAAGACCGATGTCGGCGTCACGTTGTGGTTGACCCAGGTCCGGAAGGCCGACGAGGGGATGACGTTGGACAGCAGCACCGGGATGTAGAGCACCGAGCTGGCGAAGATGATCGGGATCACCCCGGCCTGGTTCACCTTGAGCGGGATGTAGGTGTTCGACCCGCCGTACATCTTGCGTCCCACCACTCGCTTGGCGAATGTGACCGGTATCCGCCGCTGGCCCTGGTCGACGAAGACGATGAGCACCAACAGGGCCAATGACACCAGCAGGATCACCGTGAACTTGACCCGTCCCCCCTCCTGGAGGACCGTGTTCAGCCCCGAGGGAATACCGGCCACCACGTTGGCGAAGATCAGGATGGACATCCCCTGACCGATACCCCGTTGCGTGATGAGCTCGGCCAACCACATGACGAAGGCCGTCCCGGCGGTGAGGGTGAGGACGATGAATGCCGCCCGCCAGATCGAGTAGTTGAGAATGAGGTCGACGTTGTTGGAGGTGCCGAACAGGCCGCCCCCACCCTTGTGGAACAGATAGACCAGGCCGGTCGACTGCATCAGGGCCAGGGCGACGGTCAGGTACCTGGTCGTCTGGGTCAGCTTCTTCTGACCGATCGCACCCTGGTCACGCCACTGCTCGAGCTTGGGAATGACGGTGGCGAGCAGCTGAATGATGATGCTCGAGGTGATGTAGGGCATGATCCCGAGCCCGAAGACCGCCATCCGGGTGAGCGCGCCACCGGAGAAGAGATTGAGGAAGCCGAGGACACCCGAGGACTTTGACGCCGCGGTGAGCTGGGCCACCTTCGAGAAGTTGACGAACGGAACCGGTACGTTGGCCCCGAACTGGTACAGGGCGATGATGGTGAGCGTGAAGAGGACCTTCTTGCGAAGGTCGGGGATCCGGAAGATGTTGGCCAGACTGGAGAGCATGGGGCTCCTCGACGCCGCGGTGGGCCGATGCTACCGGTTGGTGAGGGCGTTGCCCTGGGCCGGTGGCCGGCCGTGTCCGAACGGCAGGGGGACCACGGTGACGGAACCTCCGGCCGCGGTGATGGCGGCCTCAGCCGACTTCGAGAAGGCGTGTGCCTCCACCCGGACGGCCCGGGACAGTGTGCCGCGTCCGAGGATCTTGATGAGCTCGCCCTTCCCGGCCAGCCCGAGTTCGACCATCGCCCGCGGATCGATGGCGTCCGGTGCCACCCCGTCCAGCGAACCGATGTTCACCGGGGTGTAGGCCACGCGGAACGGGTTCTTGAAGCCGCGAAGCTTCGGAATGCGCTGCATGAGCGGCAGCTGGCCGCCCTCGAAGCCGAGCGGGATGGTGTCGCGCGCGCCCTGGCCCTTGGTGCCCCGCCCTGCCGTCTTCCCGCCCTTGCCGGCGATCCCGCGGCCCACCCGCCGACGGGCGCGGGTCGACCCGGCTGGGGGCCGGAGCTCATGGACCTTCATCGTCAGCCTTTCTGGTCGTGCTCGACGGGCGCCACGTCCACCAGGTGGGGAACGCGGGCCAGCATGCCGCGGATCTCGGGACGGTCGGGCAACAGGTTGGTCCTCCCGATACCCCGCAGGCCCAGGGCCCCGAGGGTCCCCCGGTGCTTGGGCTTGGTACCGATGGCCGACTTTACCTGGGTGACCTTGAGCCAGCCGGTCGCCGTGGCCGGCGGTGCGCCAGCGGTGGCCGGACCGTCGGCCCCGGTCGGGGCGGCCGTCTTGGCCGGAGCAGCCCGGGCCGGAGCAGCCTGGGCCGTGCCTCCGGCCTTGGTCGTGCCTCCGGCCTTGGTCGTGGCGGCGGCCTTTCGGGGCGAGGCCTTCTTGGCCGAGGCCGACTTGGTGGCGGCCTTCTTGGCCGGAGCCTTGGTGGCCGCGGCCTTCTTGGCCGGGGCCTTCTTGGCCGGGGCCCCGGTCGGGTCGCCAGTCGAGGCGGCCTCGTCGGAGGGTTGCTCCGGCGGGCTCATCTCAGCTGACCTCCGTGAACAGATCGCCCTGGCGCCGGCGCTCGCGGTAGGCGCGGAGCATGGCCGCAGGGATGACCTCGTCGACGGGCTTGCCACGCAGCTCGGCGATCTCGTCGGGGCGCTTCAGACCCTTCAGGCCGGCGATGGTGGCGTGGGCGACATTGATCCCGTTGGACGAGCCGAGTGATTTGGCCAGGATGTCGCGGATCCCGGCCATCTCCAGGATGGCCCGGGCCGCCCCACCGGCGATCACCCCGGTGCCGGGCGCGGCCGGCTTGAGCAGCACCCGTCCCGCTCCACTTTCGCCGAGGATCGGATGGGTGATGGTGGAGCCGGCCAGCGGCACGTCGAACATGTTCTTCCGCGCCTCTTCGATCCCCTTCTGTACGGCCAGGCCGGCTTCTTTGGCCTTGCCGTAGCCCAATCCCACCTTGCCGTTGCCGTCACCGACAACCATCAGCGCGGCGAATGAGAACCGCCGTCCTCCCTTGACCACCTTGGACACCCGGTTGACCCGGATGGTTCGTTCCTCGAATTGCAGATCGTTGCCGGCCATCTCTAGAACTCCAGTCCTTCCGCACGGGCCGCGTCGGCCAGGGCGGCCACCCGCCCGTGGTAAGCAAAGCCGCCGCGATCGAACACCACCGACGTGATGCCCGCACCTTTGGCCCGCGAGGCGATCAGAGCACCGACCTTGGACGCCGCGTCGGTGTTCGCCCCGGGAGCTCCCCGGAGTTCGCCTTCGACCGAAGACGCGGCGGCCAGGGTGCGGCCGGCGTCGTCGTCGATCAGCTGGGCGGAGATGTGCTTGTTCGACCGGAACACGGCCAAACGGGGTCGTTCGGCCGAGCCGTGGATCCGGCGCCGGACACGGGCGTGGCGACGCCGGCGGAGCTCCACTTTGTGAGCGGTACGTGTCATCACTTGGCTGCCTTCCCGGCCTTGCGCACGACCCGCTCCCCGGCATAGCGCACGCCCTTGCCTTTGTAGGGCTCGGGCTTGCGCAGTTTGCGGATGTCAGCGGCGACTTGGCCGACCTTTTGCTTGTCGATCCCCTTCACGATGATGCGGGTGGCCGAGGGCACCTCGAAGGTCACCCCATCCGGCGCGCTGACGCTCACCGGATGGGAGAATCCGAGGGCCAGCTCGAGGGCCGAAGGACCCTTGGCCACGGCCCGGTAGCCGACGCCGACGATCTCCAGCTCCTTGGAGAACCCCTCGGTTACCCCGGCCACCATGTTGGCCACGAGGGAACGGGTGAGGCCGTGCAGGGCCCGATTCTGGCGCTGGTCGTCCGGGCGCTCGACCACCAGCGCGTCGCCCTCCTGGCGAACGGTGATGGCGGCGGGGACGGTCCTGGCCAGTTCGCCCTGGGGACCCTTGACGGTGACGGTGTTGTCATCGCCCAGCGCCACCGACACACCGGTTGGAACGCCGATAGGGGTGCGTCCGATGCGTGACATCAGCCTATGCCTCCGGTCGACCGGGCCACCATCACGGGGCTACCAGACATAGCAGAGCACCTCTCCCCCCATTCGCCGCTTCCGCGCCTCGCGGTCGGTCATCAGGCCCTTGGAGGTGGACACCACCGCCACGCCGAGGCCGCCCAGCACCCGCGGCATCTTGTCGGCCCGGGCGTAGATCCGCAGGCCGGGCTTGGAAACCCGCTTGATGCCGGAAATGGTCCGAGCGCGGTCGGGCGTGTACTTCATGGTGATCTCGAGGGTCTTCCCGGGCTTGCCAGGGTCCTCGTTCACCTGGTACCCGACGATGTACCCCTCGTCGACCAGGATGGCGGCCAAGGACTCCTTGAGCTTCGATCCTGGCATCTTGACCGTGTCGAAGTGAGCGGTGTTGGCGTTCCGGATGCGGGTCAACATGTCGGCAATCGGGTCGGTCATCGTCATCGTGGTTCGCCTCCTCTCACCAACTGGCCTTGGTCACGCCAGGAATCTCGCCGGCATGCACCATCACTCGTAGACAGATCCGGCACAGGCCGAACTTTCGGTAGACCGACTTCGGCCGGCCGCACCGGCGGCATCGGGTGTACCCGCGCACCTTGAACTTGGGTGTGCGCTGCTGCTTTTCTGTCAGAGCCTTCTTTGCCATGGGGTTATTGGTTCTCCTGTCGGAACGGGAAGCCGAATGCGGCCAACAGCGCCCGGCCCTCTTGGTCGTTACGTGCGGTGGTGGCGATGGTGATGTCCATCCCCCGGACGGTGTCGATGCGGTCGTAGTCGATCTCGGGGAAGATGAGCTGCTCGGTGACCCCGAAGGTGTAGTTGCCGTGCCCGTCGAACGATCGTGGCGAAAGTCCCCGGAAGTCCCGGATACGGGGGATGGCCATGGCCAGGAGCCGATCGAGGAATTCCCAGGCCCGATCGCCTCGAAGCGTCACCTTGGCGCCGATCTCCTGTCCCTCGCGCAGCTTGAACGAGGCGATCGACTTGCGGGCGCGGGTGACCACCGGCTTCTGGCCGGCGATGATCTCGAGGTCCCGCACCGCACCCTCGATCAGCGACTTCTGCTGGGTCGCCATGCCCACGCCCATGTTGATCACGATCTTGGAGATGCGAGGGACCTCCATGATGTTCCCGAGGCCGAGCGACTCCTTGAGCTCAGCCCGGAGCTGGCTGTCGTAGCGCTCCTTGAGCCGCGGACGGTAATTGGTCATCGCCGTCGCCATCACAGATCCGCCCCGCACTTCTTGCAGACACGTATTTTGCGCCCCTCGGCGTCGATCCGCGAGCCGATGCGGGTGGGCCCGCATGACCCGCAGACGATCGCCACCGAGGACACCGACACCGGCATGAACTTGTCGATGACCCCTCCCTGCATGGTGGCGCGGGTGGGCTTGGCGTGCCGCTTGGCCACGTGCACACCCTCGACGATGACCCGACCCTCCGATGGAATGGCCCTCACCACGTTGGCCTGCTTGCCCCGGTCCTTGCCCGAGAGCACCTGGACCTTGTCTCCCTTGCGAATTCGCATCTACAACACCTCCGGTGCGAGAGAGACGATCCGCATGAAGCGCTTGTCGCGCAGCTCTCGGCCCACCGGGCCGAAGATGCGGGTCCCTCGCGGTTGCTGTTGATCGTTGATGAGCACGGCGGCGTTCTCGTCGAAGCGGATGTAGCTGCCGTCTGGTCGGCGCTTCTCCTTCTTCGTACGAACGACAACGCACTTCACCACTTCACCCCGCTTGACCGCCGCCCCCGGCATGGCGTCCTTGACGGTGGCCACGAACACATCCCCGATCGAGGCGTAGCGGCGGCGGGAACCACCGAGCACCTTGATGCAGAGGACTTCCTTGGCCCCCGAGTTGTCGGCCACCCGAAGCCGCGACTCCTGCTGGATCATCGAGCGCGCTCCAGCACTTCCAACAGCCGCCAGCGCTTGAGCTTCGACATGGGCCTCGTCTCCACCACCCGGACTCGGTCACCGACCTTGGCGGCGTCGTCGGCGTCGTGGACGTAGAGGCGCTTGGTCCGCTGGACGATCTTGCCGTAGCGGGGATGACGCACCCGTTCGACCACGGCGACGACAACGGTCGATTCCATGGAGTCGGAGACCACCAGACCCTCACGGACCTTGCGGCGATTGACCCGGCGGCCCTGATCGACGACCTGATCGTCAGCCATCACGCTTCTCCTCTGCATCGGCCGCCTCGGTCTCGTCCGCGTCGGCATCGGTCACCTCGTCCCGAGCCGTTCCGACAACAGGCATCCCGTCGTCGTCTGCGACCTCCTCGGCCAGTTCGTCTTCGTCGATGGTCGGGGCCGAATCGTCCTCGGCCGCCTCCTCGGCCCGGGCCGCGGTCCGCCGCTCGGCGGCCGTGGTCTTGCTCCGGCCCAACGCCTCGTCCTCGGACCGCCGCCGGGCGGCGGCCTGATGGATGGGGATCTGGTCCAGCGCCAGACCCTCGGCCTCGGCGATCTCTCGGATACGCAGTTCGGTCATCATGCGGGCCACGTCCTTGCGCACGTGCCGGATGCGCGAGAAGTTGTCCAGCTGCCCGGTGGCCAGCTGGAAACGCAGGTTGAACAGCTCGCGCCGCGTCTCGTTCAGCTGACGCTCGAGCTCTTCGGTGTCGAACTCGGCGATGTCGGTGGCGGTGGCCATCAGATATGCACCTCCGGGCTCCCGTGGGTACCGGGCCGCACGACGAAGCGGGCCTTGAACGGCAGCTTCTGGATGGCCCGGTCCATGGCCTCCCTAGCCAGCCCGGGCTCGACCCCGGCCAGCTCGAAGAGGATCCGGCCCGGCTTGATCACCGCCACCCAGTGCTCGGGGTTGCCCTTGCCCGAGCCCATCCGGGTCTCGGCAGGCTTCTGGGTCACCGGGCGATCGGGGAAGACCCGGATCCAGATCTTCCCGCCGCGCTTCACGTGCCGGGTCATGGCGATACGAGCCGCCTCGATCTGGCGCGCCGTGAGCCATGCCGGCTCGAGGGCCTGGATCCCGAAGTCCCCGAAGGTGACGTCGGAGCCACCCTTGGCCTTACCGGTCGTCCGGCCGCGCTGCTGCTTGCGATGCTTGACCTTGCGGGGCATCAGCATGTCAGTCGACCTCCTTGCGGAAGTGCGGGGTCTCGTGATGCTCGCGGGTCCGGCGCTCGATCTCCTCGTCCTCGGTCAGGATGCGCTCGAGCTCGTCGGGCACGGCAGGAGGCGCGACGATGTCGGCGGTCGGACGGTCGACCAGACCGTCGGGGATCTCGGTCTCGCCGGTCGAGTCGGCATCGACGGTGACCACGCTGCCCGGGGCGCCCTGCTCGGCGCGGCGGCGGCCTCCCCCGGCAGTGATGAGGCGGCGAGGCGCGGCACCGGACTGGCCCGAGGTCTCGCCGACGGCCATGGCCGCCTCCCGGTTGATCTTGTCCTCGGTCGAGATCTTGTAGGGAAGGATGTCGCCCTTGTAGATCCAGACCTTCACGCCGATGCGACCGAATGTGGTCTTTGCTTCGCGGAAGCCATAGTCGATGTCGGCACGGAGCGTGTGGAGTGGGACCCTCCCTTCGCGGTACGACTCCTTACGGGACATCTCAGAGCCGCCGAGCCGGCCCGCGCACTGGACCCGGACACCCAGGGCGCCGGCCTTCTGGACGGTCTGGATCGAGCGCTTCATGGCGCGGCGGAAGGCCACCCGGCGGGCCAGCTGGTCGCAGATCCCCTGGGCGATGAGGGCGGCGTCGAGCTCGGGCTGCTTGATCTCCTGGATGTTGAGCTGGATCCGGTTGTTGAGCCCGGTGATCTCCTCGATCTTCTTCTTGAGCCGGTCGGCCTCGGCCCCCCGACGGCCGATCACGATTCCGGGTCGGGCGGTATGGATGTCCACCCGGAGGCGGTCGCGGGTCCGCTCGATCTCGATCCGGCTCACCGCGGCCGACTCGAGCTGCGACATGAGATAGTCGCGGATCTGCCAGTCCTCGATCACACAGTTCTGGTAGTTGCGCTCCTCGAACCACCGCGACTTCCAGTCCGTGGTGATGCCGAGCCTGAATCCGTACGGGTTTACTTTCTGGCCCATCTACTTGCCCTTCTCATCCTGCTCGTCGGCGATCTCGCCGTCTGTCTGGTCGTCGTCCCCGTCAGTCTCGGACTCCACGTCGGACGCCCCTACATCGGTGCCGGCCTCGCCTGTCTCGTCCAGCTCCTCGAGCTCTGTCCCGTCCGTCTCGTCGAGCTCTGCTTCGTCCGTCTCCTCGAGCTCTGCTTCGTCCGTCTCGTCGAGCTCTGCTTCATCGAGCTCTGTCTCGTCCACCTCGGCGCCGTCCGTCCCAGCGTCGTCGGCGATGGGCTCGTCGAGGAACTCGCCGTTCTCATCGACCGCGCTCTCCTCCACAGGGCTGACCTGTGGTGCGGACTCGGACTGCTGGCGCCGCCGCGAACCGGCTACCCGGCGCGACCGCTGGGCCGTGTTGGCTGCCTGCTTCGTGCGGCGGCGGGCAATCCGGTCCTCGGGAAGCCGGCTCACGATGATGGTGATGTGCGAGGTCCGCTTGCGGATCCGTGTGGCCCGCCCACGGGCCCTGGGACGCCAGCGTTTGAGGGTGGTCCCCTCATCGGCGTAACACGCCGACACGTAGAGCTCCTCGGCGTCCATCCGGTCGTTGTGAACGGCGTTGGCTACGGCCGAGGCCAACACCTTGCCGACGGTCACCGCGGCATCGCGGTCCCCCAGGGCGAGCATCTCCGCCGCCCGGTCCACATCCTGGCCCCGGATCTGATCGAGAACCTGGCGGACCTTGTACGCCGACGTCCGACTGTGACGCAGGACCGCCCGGGTCCCCTCGCGCTCGTTGGTCTTGACCGCCGGCATCTCAGCGCCTCCCCGCCCGCTCTTGACCGGCGTGGAACTTGAACGTCCGGGTGGGGGCGAACTCACCCAGCTTGTGACCGACCATCGACTCGGTCACATACACCGGTATGTGCTTGCGGCCGTCATGCACGGCCACGGTGTGACCGACCATGTCCGGAATGATGGTGGACCGCCGTGACCACGTCTTGATCACCTTCTTCTCGCCTGACGCGTTGAGCGCATCCACTTTCTTGAGCAGGTGGTCGTCGACGAACGGGCCCTTCTTGAGGCTGCGCGGCATGGCTGGAGTTCCCTCTGTCTTCCCTACCGCCGGGCACCGCGGGTGCGGCGGCGACGGACGATCATCTTGTCGGAGTCCTTGTTGCGAGCCCGGGTGCGGCCCTCCGGCTTCCCCCATGGCGAAACTGGGTGACGGCCACCTGAGGACTTCCCTTCACCACCACCGAGGGGGTGGTCGACCGGGTTCATGGCCACGCCGCGGGTCTGGGGGCGCTTGCCCTTCCAGCGGTTGCGACCGGCCTTGCCCACCTTGACCAGCTCGGCCTCGGCATTGCCGACGATGCCAAGGGTACCCCGGCAGTCGATGGGCACCCGCCGCATCTCGGTCGAGGGCAGCCGGAGCGTGGCGAACGCGCCTTCCTTGGCCACCAGCTGCACGCTCATCCCCGCGCCGCGGGCCAACTTCCCACCCCCGCCCGGCCGGAGTTCCACGCTGTGGACGACCGACCCCACCGGGATGTACCGAAGCGGCAGCGCGTTGCCGGCCCGGATCTCGGCGCCCTGACCCGACTGAAGCCGATCGCCCACCCTGACCTGGGCCGGAGCGAGGATGTAACGCTTCTCGCCATCGAGGTAGTGGAGGAGGGCGATGCGGGCGTTGCGTCCCGGGTCGTACTCGATGGCCGCAACCCGGGCTGGCACACCATCCTTGTCCCGCTTGAAGTCGATGACCCGGTAGCGCTGCTTGTGGCCGCCGCCCCGGTGGCGCGACGTCTTGCGGCCGTGGGTGTTGCGCCCGCCGGTGGAGGGTTTGGGCGCCAGCAGCGACTTCTCCGGGCGGTCACGGGTGATCTCGGAGAAGTCCGAGACCGTCTGGAAGCGGCGTCCGGGGCTGGTGGGCTTCCGTGAGCGAAGTGGCATGGTCGGTACCCGTCCTTCAGTTCTCGAAGAGGTCGATCGAGTCGCCGTCGGCGAGGGTGACGATGGCCCGCTTGGTGTCGGGTCGGTGTCCAAGCGAGTTGTTCTTGCGGTTCCGCTTGGTCTTGCCCTTCCGGTTGAGCGTGTTGACGTTGGCCACCCGGACGCCGAACGCGTTCTCCACGGCCCGACGCACGTCGATCTTGGTGGCCGACGGGTCGACCACGAACACGTAGACGTTGGCATCCATGAGTGAGTAGGACTTCTCCGACACCACGGGCCGGATGAGGACGTTGTGGGGATCCCTCATGCCGGTTCCCCCTCGTCTGCGGCCGTCTCGCCCTCGTCGGGTGGGTCCGCATCGACCTCGTCCCCGCCGGCCGGGCCGGCTGCGCCGGTACCGTCGCCGACCCCCGAGGTCGACCCTCCGGGCAGCGTGGCGTCGGTGAAGACCACCCAGTCGTTGACCAGGACGTCATAGGCGTTGAGCTCGCCGACCAGGATGGTCTGGACGTCGGGCAGGTTGCCGAACGATCGGTCGGCGTACCCGTCGTCGTCCCCGAGGACGACGAGCACCTTTCCCGACAGACCCAGGTCATCCAAGGTGGCGATGGCCGCCTTGGTGCTCGGCAGGTCGAAGGACCAGGCATCCACGAGGGCCACCCGCCCGGCCGATGCCCGGTCGGAAAGGGCGGAGCGGAGGGCCAGCTGGATCATCTTCTTCGGCGTCTTCTGGGCGTAGGACCGGGGCTTCGGACCGAGGGCCACACCGCCACCCACCCACTGTGGCGAGCGGGTCGAGCCCTGCCGGGCGCGGCCCGTCCCCTTCTGACGGAAGGGCTTGGCCCCGCCTCCGCGAACCTCCGCCCGAGTCTTGGTCGACTGGGTGCCGGAGCGGGCGGCCGCCAATTGGGCGGTGACCACCTGGTGGAGAACGGCCTGGTTCGGCTCGATGCCGAAGATCGACGGTTCGAGCTCGACCGGGCCGAGGTCATCGCCGGCGCTCGACCGACGGGCCACCGAGCGCCGTTCAGGAGCAGGGCGACGCAGCCGGCGGACCTCAGCGGGGCCGTGGGTGCGGACCGAGCCGTCCGTCGACGCGGCCGTGCCGGCAGCAGTCGGGGTCATGACGCTCGGCTCCCCTTGACCAGCGGCGCCTTGACGGCATCCCGCAGGATGACCGTGCCGCCCCTCGGTCCGGGCACCGCCCCCTTGACCAGGATGAGCTCACGTTCGGGGTCGGCCTGGACGATCTCGAGATTGAGGGTGGTCACCTGCTGGCCGCCCATCCGCCCGGCCATCCGAGTCCCCTTGAACACCCGGGAGGGCGTGGCGCAAGCACCGACCGCACCCGGCGACCGGTGCTTCTTGTGGTTCCCGTGGGAGGCGCCCTGACCCTTGAAGTTGTGGCGCTTCATGGCGCCGGCGAAGCCCTTCCCCTTGGAGACGGCGATGGCGTCGACCAGCTCACCCGGTTCCATGAGATCGGCTCCGAGCTCTTGCCCGACCTGGTAGTCGGCGACGTCGTCGATGCGAAGCTCGACCAGGCGCCGGCCCGGGTCGACGCCCGCCCGGTCGAAGTGGCCCTGCTCGGGCTTGCTCAACGCCGACAGCCGGCGAAGACCGTAGGTGACCTGCAACGCGGCGTAGCCCTCGTTCGCCGGCGTCTTGACCTGTACCACACGGACCGGGGCGACGCGGAGGACCGTCACCGGTACGGCCCGGTGTTGATCGTCCCAGATCTGGGTCATTCCCACTTTCTCGCCCACGATCGCCTTGGTGGCCACTGGAGCTTCTCCGTCTCGGCTCTTCGCTCGATCCGCGCCGGCCGGCACGGATCGCTACTGCACAAATCGACTCTGCTGGCACGAGCCGGACGCGCCCGAAACCGTGCGCCACTCGCAGGGACCGACGCCCCACCCACATCGGCTTGCACGCAGACGCTCCGCCCGGATCAACCCGAGCGGAGCGCTCGCCTGGTCTGGCCCGAGGTCCCCGCGGAAGGGGCGGGCGCTCGAGCACGTCCTAGTCACACCTCACAGGTCACCCGAAATCGGGCGACCGAAGAGTGTATACCACCGCCGGGGGGCTGACAACGGGGTGACCGGTCGCCGGAAACCCCCTCGGTCCCGCTCCCACCTGACCGGCCGGGCGCCGGTCGGCAGGACCCGGGCGCGCCGTCAGACGCTCAGATCCAGACGGTCAGACCGTCTGGATCTTGATCTCGATGTCCACCCCGGCCGGCAGATCGAGCCGCTGGAGCGAGTCGACCGTCTTCGGGGTGTGGTCCACGATGTCCACCAGGCGCTTGTGCACCCGCATCTCGAAATGCTCCCGGCTGTCCTTGTACTTGTGCGGTGACCGGACCACCGTGTAGCGATGCTTCTCGGTGGGCAGTGGCACCGGACCGAGCACTTTGGCCTGGGTCCGGAGCACGGTCTGGACGATCTTCTCCGTGGACTGGTCGAGGATCTCGTGATCGTAAGCCTTGAGGCGGATCCTGATCTTCTGGCGGGGGCCCTCTGCGGCCATGGGTGCAGCTTCCTCTCGTGGGGTGGGTCGGCCGGTCGTGCCTAGGCGAGGATCTTCGTGACCCGGCCCGAGGCCACGGTGCGCCCACCCTCCCGGATGGCGAACCGGAGCCCTTCGTCCATGGCGATCGGCTTGCCCAGCTCCACCGTCATCTCCGTATTGTCACCGGGCATGACCATCTCCGTACCCTCGGGCAGGGTGATCGTGCCGGTCACATCGGTGGTCCGGAAGTAGAACTGGGGGCGGTAGTTGGTGAAGAAGGGCTTGTGCCGCCCGCCCTCGTCCTTGTTCAGCACGTAGACGGTGGCCTCGAACTTGGTGTGCGGGGTGATCGAGCCGGGCTTGCACAGCACCTGACCCCGCTCCACGTCCTCCTTCTTGGTCCCTCGCAGCAGGGCACCGATGTTGTCCCCGGCCCGCCCCTCGTCCAGCAGCTTGCGGAACATCTCGATGCCGGTCACGGTGGTCTTCTGCGTGTCGCGGAGGCCGACGATCTCGACCTCCTCGCCCACCTTGACGACGCCCTGCTCCACCTTGCCGGTCACCACCGTGCCCCGGCCGGTGATCGACATGACGTCCTCCACCGACATCAGGAACGGCTTCTCGATGTCGCGCTTGGGCTCGGGGATGTACTCGTCCACGGCCGCCATGAGCTCGAGGATCTTCGCCGACCACTCGGGGTCGCCCTCCAGGGCCTTGAGTGCGCTCACCCGCACGATCGGGGTGTCGTCGCCGGGGAACTCGTACTCGTTGAGCAGCTCACGCACCTCGAGCTCGACCAGGTCGAGGAGCTCCTCGTCGTCGACCAGGTCCGCCTTGTTGAGAGCGACCACGATGTAGGGGACACCCACCTGGCGGGCCAGCAGCACGTGCTCACGCGTCTGGGGCATCGGCCCGTCCGCGGCCGAGACCACCAAGATGGCTCCGTCCACCTGGGCCGCGCCGGTGATCATGTTCTTGATGTAGTCGGCGTGGCCCGGCATGTCGACGTGGGCGTAGTGGCGGTTGGGCGTCTCGTACTCCACGTGGGCGATCGAGATGGTGATGCCGCGCTGCTTCTCCTCGGGTGCCTTGTCGATCTGGTCGAAGGGAGTGAACTGGGTCGTCGGGTCGTTGTCGTGCAGGACCTTGGTGATGGCGGCGGTGAGCGTGGTCTTGCCGTGGTCGATGTGCCCCATCGTTCCCACGTTCACGTGTGGCTTGGTGCGCTGGAACTTCTGCTTGGCCATGGCTGGGGTAATGCTCCCTGATCTCGGACGGTGCCCCCTCGGGCCCGCCACGACGCAGGCGGCTGCCTGTCGTCTTTCCTCGTGTGTCTGTTGGTCTCTATCTAATGTTGTTGTGAGTCTGGTCCTGCCATGCTGCTGCCATCTGACCCTGGCATCGGCGCTCTTGCTCGGAGCCGCCCGATATCTCGAGCGGGCCCATCGGGCTCAGAACGCCGTGGACCGCGGGTACTGCGCTGCTGCCGCTTACAAGCTGTCGCCATTCAGCTGCACGCCGCCTACTCTCCACGCGCCTTGGCGATGATCTCCTTGGCAATCGATTCGGGAACCTCGTTGTACGCATGGAACTGCATCGAGTACGTGGCCCGTCCCTGAGTGCGCGAACGCAGGTCGGTAGCGTAGCCGAACATATCGCTGAGCGGTACCTGCGCCCGGACGATGTGGCTCTTGCCCCGTTGCTCCATCCCTTCGACCTTGCCCCGGCGGGCGGACAGGTCACCGATCACGTCGCCCATGTAGTCCTCGGGGGTGGTGACCTCGACGGCCATCACCGGCTCGAGGAGGACCGGGTCGGCCAGGGCTACCGCCTTCTTGATGGCCATCGAACCGGCGATCTTGAAGGCCATCTCCGACGAGTCCACGTCATGGAACGAACCGTAGGTGAGGGTCACCTTGACGTCGACTGTCGGGTAGCCGGCCAGCACGCCGGAGGTCAACGCCTCCCGCATCCCCTGGTCGACCGAGGGGATGTACTCCTTCGGGATCACGCCGCCGCTGATCTTGTCGACGAACTCGTACCCGTGGCCCGGATTGGGCTCGACAGTGATCACCACGTGCCCGTACTGGCCCTTGCCGCCGGTCTGGCGGACATGGCGGTACTCGACCTTCTCCACCTTCTTGCGGATGGTCTCCCGGTACGCCACCTGGGGCTTGCCCACGTTGGCGTCGACACTGAACTCGCGGAGCATCCGGTCGACCAGGACCTCGAGGTGCAGCTCACCCATGCCCGAGATCACCGTCTGGCCGGTCTCCTCGTCGGACTGGACGCGGAAGGTCGGGTCCTCCTCGGACAGGGCGAAGAGGGCCCTGGACAGCTTGTCCTGGTCGGCCTTGGTCTTCGGCTCGACGGCCACGTGGATCACCGGCTCGGGGAAGGTCAGCGATTCGAGGACGACCGGGTCGCCGGGGTCACACAGGGTGTCACCGGTGGTGGTCTGCTTGAGCCCGACCGCGGCCACGATGTCCCCGGTGTAGATGGCGTCGAGATCCTCACGCGAATTGGCGTGCATCTGCAGCAGCCGGCCGATTCGCTCCTTGCGGTCCTTAGTCGAGTTGAGCACACTCGACCCCTTGGTCAGCGTGCCGGAGTAGACGCGCAGGTAGGTCAGCTTGCCGACATAGGGATCGGTCATGACCTTGAAGGCCAGCGCCGAGAACGGAGCCGAGTCGTCGGCAGGCCGCTCGACGGTGGTGTCCTCCTTGCGGGGCACCATCCCGATCGTCGGGGGGATGTCGGTGGGGCTCGGCAGGTAGTCGACCACCGCGTCGAGCAGGGGCTGGACGCCCTTGTTCTTGAACGCCGAGCCGCACAGGACGGGGACGGCATAGCTCTCGAGGGTCACCGTGCGGATGGCCCGCCGGAGGTCGTCGGGGGTGATCTCCACACCTTCCAGGTACTTCTCCATGATGGTGTCGTCGTGATTGGAGACGACATCGATGAGCTGGTGGTTGGCCTCCTCGGCCACCGCCTTCATCTCGGTGGGGATGTCCTCTTCGCTCCACTCCTCGCCCATGCCGTCCTCCCAGACCAGGGCCTTCATCCGGACCAGGTCGACGACGCCCCGGAAGTCCCCCTCCGAGCCGATCGGGAGCTGGATCACCGCCGGCAGCGCGTCGAGGCGGTTCCGGATCATGCTCACGCACTGTTGGAAGTCGGCCCCTGTCCGGTCCATCTTGTTGATGAAGCAGATGCGGGGGACCTCGTACTTGTTGGCCTGCCGCCAGACGGTCTCGGTCTGGGGCTCCACGCCGGCGACGGCGTCGAAGACGGCGACCGCTCCGTCGAGCACCCGGAGCGAGCGCTCCACCTCGACCGTGAAGTCGACGTGGCCGGGAGTGTCGATGATGTTGATGACCGTGTCACGCCATATGGCCGTGGTGGCGGCGGAGGTGATGGTGATGCCGCGCTCCTGCTCCTGGACCATCCAGTCCATGGTGGCTGCGCCCTCGTGGACCTCGCCGATCTTGTAGTTCTTGCCCGTGTAGTAGAGGATCCGCTCGGTGGTGGTGGTCTTGCCCGCGTCGATGTGGGCCATGATCCCGATGTTGCGGGTCTTGGCCAGAGAGTATTGGCGAGTGGTTGCTTCAGCCATGGTTGCTCAGTTCTTCGGTGGTGCTCGTTCGTCGTTCTTCGTGCTGGTAGCCGGCGTCCTGGGTGGCCACGCCAAGCCCGCCTGGGCACCGGGGCGGCGGAGGCCGGGAGGGGCCGCCGCCTACCAGCGGTAGTGGGCGAAGGCCTTGTTGGACTCGGCCATCTTGTGGAGGTCCTCACGTCGCTTGGCCGCGGCACCGATCCCGTTGGCCGCATCGCGGATCTCGTTGGACAACCGCTCGGCCATGGTCTTCTCGCGCCGCTGCTGCGAGTAGCCCACCAGCCACCTGATGGACAGGGTGGTGGCCCGCCGAGGCCGCACCTCGACCGGCACCTGGTAGGTCGCCCCACCCACTCTACGGCTTCTGACCTCGAGTTCGGGTCGCGTGTTCTCGACTGCCTTCTTGAGCACCGCCACCGGGTCGTTACCCGACTTCTCGGCCACATCGGAGAGGGCGTCGTACACGATGCGCTCGGCCAGGGTGCGCTTGCCCCGGCTCAGGACCCGGTTCACCACTTGGGTGACCAGGACCGAGTGGTAGACCGGATCGGGCCGGAGCTCGCGGCGGACGGCGGGGCCTTTGCGGGGCATCAGGCCTCCTTCTTGGCGCCGTAGCGACTGCGGGCCTGGTTCCGCTCCCGGACCCCGGAGGCGTCAAGGGTGCCGCGGATCACCTTGTACCGGACGCCGGGCAGGTCCTTCACCCGGCCGCCGCGCACCAACACGATCGAGTGCTCCTGCAGGTTGTGGCCCTCACCCGGGATGTAGGCGGTGATCTCGAGGCCGCTGGTGAGCCGGACCCGGGCCACCTTGCGCAGGGCCGAGTTCGGCTTCTTCGGCGTGTGGGTGTAGACGCGCGTGCACACCCCCCGCCGCTGGGGCGCACCCCTGAGGGCCGGGGTCTTGGACTTCGTCGGCTTGGTCGCCCGGCCCTTGCGGACCAGCTGGGAGATCGTGGGCACGCGTTACCTCAACGTTCTTAACTGCGGGAATACTTCAGGCCTCGACCTGGTGATCGGGCCGACCGCGGGTGCTGGGGCCAGGCACAATCGCCTGGCTGGCGCGCAGCCGCAAGCCACCCAATGCTAGGGCATCCCGTCCCCGATGAGCAAGCATGCCCCGGCCGGGCCGGTCAGGGTGCGAACGGCGTCTCCCGGGGTCAAGCGCCCGCTTCGACCGGGCCGTCACCGGCCGTCCCCTCCGACCCCCCCAAATCGGGAGCGCCGTCGCCCACGTCCTCGGCGGCCGGGACGGCACCGAGCCAGCTGGCGTCGATCTCCGAGCTGAAACTGCCCATGGCGGCATCGCCACCGGTGTCCCGCAGCCACGCCGCCAGGTCCTCGGTGCCGGCATCCCCCTCCGAACCGAGCGCCCAGAAGGGCATGGGCTCGGCCCCGGGCATCTCCAGCTTGATGTCCCGGTAGCGCTCCATGCCCGTCCCGGCCGGGATCAGCTTGCCGATGATGATGTTCTCCTTCAGCCCGAACAGCTGGTCGGAGCGGCCCTCGATGGCCGCTTCGGTCAGCACCCGGGTGGTCTCCTGGAACGAGGCCGCCGACAGCCAGCTGTCGGTGGCCAACGATGCCTTGGTGATGCCCATCAGCTCAGGACGCCCCTCGGCCGGTCGACCGCCATCCTGGACCAGCTTGCGGTTGACCTCGGCATAGATCCGGCTGTCCACCCGCTCACCGGGCAGGAAGACGGCGTCGCCGGGCTCGGCTACCAGCACCCGCCGCAGCATCTGGCGGACGATGAGCTCGATGTGCTTGTCGTGGATGGAGACGCCCTGGTCCCGGTAGACCTTCTGGACCTCCTCGACCAGGTACTGCTGGGTCTCGCGGATCCCCCTGACCTCGAGCAGCTCCTTGGGATCCTTCGGGCCCTCCACCAGCGCATCGCCGGCGGAGACCTCCTGGCCGTCGTTGACCTCGAGGTGGGCCCGCGGGGCGACCAGCGTGGTGTGCTCATCACCGGAGTCGGCCACCACCGTGATGTGCCGACCGGACTCGTCCTCCTCGACCCGGGCCACGCCGGAATGGCGGGCCAGAATGGCCGCGCCCTTCGGGGTGCGGGCCTCGAACAGCTCGACCACCCGGGGCAGGCCGTGGGTGATGTCCTCGCCCACGATGCCGCCGGTGTGGAAGGTCCGCATGGTCAGCTGGGTACCAGGCTCGCCGATCGACTGGGCAGCGATCACGCCGACCGCCTCCCCGAGCTCGATCATCTCGCCGGTGGCCAGGGACTGCCCGTAGCAGGCGGCGCAGATCCCCTGCTCGGCCTCGCAGGTGAGGACCGAGCGGACCCGGACCCGGTCCACCTCCGAGTCGTCACGGAGCCGGTTGGCCAGTTCCTCGGTGACCAGCGTGCCGGACTCGATGGTCGTCTTGTCCGACAGCGTGACCGCCTCGGCCGTGATCCGGCCGAAGAGCCGCGTCTCGAGATAGGAGCGCCGGCCGGCCGCGTCGGGGACCACGCTCTCGATCCAGATGCCCCGTAGCGAACCGCAGTCCTCCTCGCGGACGATGAGCTCCTGGGCCACGTCGACCAGCCGCCGGGTCAGGTACCCCGAGTCGGCGGTGCGCAGGGCGGTGTCGGCCAGGCCCTTGCGGGCGCCGTGGGTCGAGATGAAGTACTCGAGCACCGAGAGGCCCTCACGGAACGAGGACTTGATGGGCCGCGGGATCATCTCGCCGCGGGGGTTGGAGACGAGGCCCTTCATGCCGGCGATCTGGCGGATCTGCTGGCTGTTCCCTCGGGCCCCGGAGTCGACCATCATGTCGAGCGGGTTGAAGGCGATGGTGGACAGCGACTTCTCCATGGCCTTCCCGACCTCGGAGTTGGCGGACGTCCAGATCTCGATCTCTTTCTGGCGGCGTTCGTCGTCGGTGATGATGCCCCGCTTGAACTGGGCCTCGGCTTTCTCGGCTTCCTTCTCGTAGCTGTCGAGGATGGCCCCCTTGTCGGGCGGCGTCCGGACATCGTTGATCGAGATGGTGAGGCCGGACTGGGAGGCGTAGCGGAACCCGAGGGCCTTGATCCGGTCGAGGCTGGCCGCCACCTCCGCCTTCGGGTAGTCGGACGCCACCTCCTCGACGATGGTGCCGATACCGGTGTTGCGCTTGCCCACGATGTCGTTCACGTAGCGGTAGCCGTCGGGCAGGGCGGTGTTGAAGAAGAGGCGCCCGGGGGTCGTCTCGACCTCGAGCCGCTCCTCCTCGTCCAGACCGGTCAGGTTGCCGTCGTCGTCGAGCTCGGCCCCATTGGCCAGGGCCACCGACTGGGCCAGATGTGACCCCGGCTCGGGCCGCACGGTGATCTTGGCCTGCAGGTCGATGTCGCCGGCATCGAAGGCCCGCTCCACCTCGTAGGCGTGGCGGAAGACCCGACCCTCGCCCTTGGCCCCGTCGACGGGCAGGGTGAGGTAGTAGATGCCGAACACCAT
The DNA here is from genome assembly GCA_963734435.1 of uncultured Acidimicrobiales bacterium. GTDB lineage: Bacteria > Actinomycetota > Acidimicrobiia > Acidimicrobiales > RAAP-2 > Bog-756. Next base: position 89,337 of record CAVTHA010000001.1, read on the forward strand.
GTCCTGGGTGGGCACGGTGATCGGGCGACCGGTGGCGGGAGAGAGGATGTTGTTGGCCGAGAGCATGAGCACGCGGGCCTCGGCCTGGGCCTCGGCCGACAGCGGGAGATGGACGGCCATCTGGTCCCCGTCGAAGTCGGCGTTGAAGGCGGTGCAGACCAGGGGATGGACCTGGATGGCCTTGCCCTCGACCAGCACCGGCTCGAAGGCCTGGATGCCGAGGCGGTGCAGCGTGGGCGCACGGTTCAGCAGCACCGGGTGCTCCTTGATCACGCCCTCGAGGACGTCCCACACCTGTGGGCGTCGACGCTCGACCATGCGCTTGGCCGACTTGATGTTCTGGGCGTACTCCGCGTCGACCAGCCGCTTCATGACGAAGGGCTTGAACAGCTCGAGGGCCATGAGCTTGGGCAGGCCGCACTGGTGAAGCTGCAGGGTGGGCCCGATCACGATGACCGAGCGCCCCGAATAGTCGACGCGCTTACCCAGCAGGTTCTGGCGGAACCGCCCCTGCTTCCCCTTCAGCATGTCCGAGAGGCTCTTCAGGGGGCGGTTGCCCGGCCCGGTCACCGGCCGGCCGCGCCGGCCGTTGTCGAACAGGGCGTCGACCGCCTCCTGGAGCATCCGCTTCTCGTTGTTGATGATGATCTCGGGGGCACCCAGGTCGAGCAGTCGCTTGAGCCGGTTGTTCCGGTTGATGACGCGGCGGTACAGGTCGTTGAGGTCCGAGGTGGCGAACCGGCCACCGTCGAGCTGCACCATGGGACGGAGGTCCGGGGGGATGACCGGGACCGAGTCGAGGATCATGGCCCGGGGGTCGTTGACCCGGCGGCCGTTCTCGTCGCGCCGGTTGAAGGCGGTGACGATCTTGAGCCGCTTGATGACCTTCTGCCGGCGCTGGGCGGACAGGGGCTTGCGGCCGTCCGCGGCCTCGATCATCTCGCGGAGCTTCTGCTCCTCGGCGTCGAGGTCGATCCGGTCGATGAGCCGGGAGATGGTCTCGGCTCCCATGCCGCCTTCGAAGTAGTCCTCGTAGCGGAAGCGGAGCTCGCGCCAGAGCATCTCGTCCTCGAGGATCTTGCGCGAGTGGAGGCTTTTGAACTCGTCGAACGACCGCTGGGCCAGCTCGATCTCGCCCTGGTAGCGCTCCCTGACCCCGGCGATCTCCTTCTCGACATTGCGCTGGCGGGCCTTGATCTCGGCGTCCTTGGCCCCGGACTTCTCCAGCTCGGCCAGCTCCGCCTCGAGAGCCTTGAACCGGCGGTCGATCTCGACGTCTCGCTTCTTCTCGATTTCGGAGATCTCCACCCCGAGCTCGGCCTCGAGGTCGGGCAGGTCCTCGTGCCGCTTGGCCTCGTCGACCCAGGTGACCAAGTTCGCCGCGAAGTAGATGACCTTCTCGAGTTGCTTGGCCTTCAGCTCCTCCCGGGCCTCGGTCCCCATCAACAGGTAGGCGAGCCAGCTCCGGGTGCCGCGCAGGTACCAGATGTGCACGACCGGGGCGGCCAGCTCTATGTGGCCCATCCGCTCGCGGCGCACCTTGGACCGGGTGACCTCGACCCCGCAACGCTCGCAGATGATGCCGCGGAAGCGCACCCGCTTGTACTTGCCGCAGTAGCACTCCCAGTCCTTGGTCGGACCGAAGATCTTCTCGCAGAAGAGGCCGTCCTTCTCCGGGCGAAGGGTGCGGTAGTTGATGGTCTCGGGCTTCTTGACCTCACCGTTGGACCAACCCCGGATGGAATCCGCGGTGGCCAGCCCGATCCGCAGCTGATCGAAGTCGTTGACGTCCAACATCAGAATCCCCTTTCGGCGGCGCGCCGCGCGTCTTCCTCGTCCGACCCCCGCTCAGGCCGGCTGATGTCGATGCCCAGCTCCTCGGCCGTGCGGAACACGTCCTCGTCCAGCTCCCGCATCTCGATCTCCTCCCCGCCCGGGGCGAGGACCTCGACGTCCAGGCAGAGCGACTGCATCTCCTTGATGAGCACCTTGAAGCTCTCGGGGATGCCCGGTTCGGGGATGTTCTCGCCCTTCACGATGGCCTCGTAGACCTTGACCCGCCCGAGCACGTCGTCCGACTTGATGGTGAGGAGCTCCTGGAGGGCGTAGGCGGCCCCGAAGGCCTCGAGGGCCCACACCTCCATCTCCCCGAACCGCTGCCCACCGAACTGGGCCTTGCCCCCCAGGGGCTGCTGGGTGATCATCGAGTACGGCCCGGTGGAGCGGGCGTGGATCTTGTCGTCCACCAGGTGGTGGAGCTTCAGGATGTACACGTACCCCACCGAGATCGGGTTGTCGTAGGGCTGGCCGGTGCGCCCGTTGTAGAGGACCGACTTCCCGTTGTCGGCCACCTGGACGGTGCCGTCGGCCCCATCCGGGTTGAGCTTGCGGAAGATCTGCTGGATGGTGGGGTGGCGGCCGGCGTCGGCCTCCTCGTCCCAGTGCGCCCCGTCGAAGACCGGGGTCGAGACCCACACCGCCGGGTCGGTACGCGGCCGGGTCTTGGTCTCGGTGCCCCGCACCGGCGGGTGGGCGTCGTCACCGGCGCCTTCCCACCCCCAACGGGCGGCGTACCCGAGGTGGGACTCGAGCACCTGACCCACGTTCATCCGGCTGGGGACGCCGAGCGGATTGAGGATGATGTCGACCGGGGTGCCGTCGGCCTGGAAGGGCATGTCCTCGATGGGGAGGATCTTCGAGATGACCCCCTTGTTGCCGTGGCGGCCGGCCAGCTTGTCGCCTTCGGAGATCTTGCGCTTCTGGGCCACGTACACCCGGACCAGCTGCTCGACTCCGGGCGGCAGTTCGTGGGCGTCGTCCCGGGAGAAGACCCGGACGTCGATGACCGTCCCCTGCTCGCCGTGGGGCACCTTGAGCGAGGTGTCCCGGACCTCGCGGGCCTTCTCGCCGAAGATGGCCCGGAGCAGGCGCTCCTCGGGGGTCTGCTCCGTTTCGCCCTTCGGGGTGACCTTGCCGACCAGCACGTCTCCCGGATCGACCTCGGCCCCGATGCGGATGATGCCCCGCTCGTCGAGGTCGGCGAGGATCTCCTCGGACAGGTTGGGGATGTCCCGGGTGATCTCCTCGGCACCAAGCTTGGTGTCGCGGGCGTCGACCTCGTGCTCCTCGATGTGGATCGACGTCAGCACGTCGTCCTTCACCAGCCGCTCGGAGAGGATGATGGCGTCCTCGTAGTTGTAGCCCTCCCAGGGCATGAAGGCGACCAGCAGGTTCTTGCCCAGGGCCAGCTCACCGTTGTGGGTCGCCGGGCCGTCGGCCAGCACATCACCGGTCGCCACCCGCTGGCCCTCCTCGACGATGGCCTTCTGGTTGATGGCGGTGTTCTGGTTGGAGCGCCGGAACTTGGCCAGCCGGTAGACCTTGCGGCCCAGCACCACCCCGTTGCGGTCCTTGGCATTGGCCTTGTACTCCACGGTGATCTGGTCGCCGGACACGTCGAGGACGGTCCCCTCGGCCTCGGCCAGCACCACGTCGCCGGCGTCGCGGGCGGCGCGCGCCTCGACACCGGTGCCGATGTAGGGCGCCTCGGGCACGATCAGAGGGACGGCCTGCTTCTGCATGTTGGCGCCCATGAGGGCCCGGTTGGCGTCGTCGTGCTCGACGAAGGGGATGAGCGCGGTCGACACCGAGACGATCTGCTTGGGCGACACGTCCATCAGGTCGACTTCCAACGGGGACACGAAGTCGATCTCCGAGGTGGTGCCGTACGAGGTGGTGATGGCGCCCACCCGTACCCCGGTGCCCTGGGGCCCGCGGCGGACGAGGACCTTCTCCTCGGCGAAGCGCCCGTTGTCGTCCAGCGCCGCCGAGGCCTGGGCGATCACGTGCTCCTCCTCCTCGTCGGCGGCCAGGTAGGTGATCTCGTTGGTGACCTGGCCCTCGACGACCTTGCGGTAGGGGGTCTCGATGAATCCGTACTCGTTGACCCGGGCGTATGTGGCCAGCGACCCGATGAGACCGATGTTCGGACCCTCGGGTGTCTCGATGGGACACATCCGGCCGTAGTGGGAGGTGTGGACGTCGCGGACCTCGAAGCCGGCGCGCTCCCGCGACAGCCCGCCGGGCCCGAGGGCGGAGAGGCGCCGCTTGTGGGCCAGCCCGGACAGCGGGTTGTTCTGGTCCATGAACTGGCTCAGCTGGCTGGTGCCGAAGAACTCCTTCACCGCCGCCACCACCGGGCGGATGTTGATGAGGGTCTGGGGGGTGATGGCCTCGACGTCCTGGGTGGTCATCCGTTCGCGCACCACCCGCTCCATGCGGGACAGTCCCACCCGGACCTGGTTCTGGATCAGCTCGCCGACCGACCGGATCCGCCGGTTGGCGAAGTGGTCCTGGTCGTCGATGCGGTAAGTCGACTCGCCGTCGGCCATGTGCTTGGCCAGGTGCAGCATGTAGGTGGCGGAGGCGAGGATCTCCGACGGGCTGAGCACGCCCTGGGTCGGGGAGGGCCGTTCCAGGTCGATCTTCAACAGGTCGGAGATGCGCTCGATCTCCGGACCGAGCTTGCGGTTGAGCTTGTACCGACCGACGCGGGTGAGGTCGTAGCGCTTGGGGTTGAAGAAGGCGTTCTCGAAGTACTGCCGGGCGGCCTCGACCGACAGTGGCTCACCGGGCCGGGCCCGCTTGTAGATCTCGAGGAGCGCCTCCTCGCGGTTGGGCGCCAGGTTCTGCTCCTTCTCCCACTGGCCTTCGAGGAAGTCGAAGTGACGCACGAACCGCTCGAGGAATGCGGCGTCCTCGTAGCCGAGGGCGCGCAGCAGCACGAAGAGCGAGAGGCGGCGCTTGCGTGCCACCCGGCACCCGGCAGTCACGTCCTTGGACGGCTTGGCCTCGACGTCGAACTCGATCCACTCACCGCGATACGGATGGATGGTGCCGGTGAACACGGTCTTGGCGTCGCGCCCCGGCTGGAAGATGACACCGGGGGAACGGACCAGCTGGCTCACGACCACCCGCTCGGTGCCGTTCACGATGAAGGTGCCCTTGTCGGTCATCACCGGGAAGTCGCCCATGAAGACCGTCTGCTCTTTGATCTCGCCCGTCCCCGCGTTCATGAACCTGGCGCGCACGAACACCGGCGCGGCGTAGGTCATGTCCTTCTCCTTGCACTCCTCCACCGAGAACTTGGGTGGGGGCCGGAGGTCGGGATCGGTCGGGTCGAACTCGAGCTCGAGGCTCAGCTGCCCGGTGAAGTCCTCGATCGGGCTGATGTCGCTGAACGTCTCGGCCAGGCCACGGTCGAGGAACCACTGGAACGAATCGCGCTGGATGGCGACCAGATCGGGCAGCGGCAAGGCCTCATCGATGTTGGCGAACGAAAACCGTTCTGGGCTGTGGGACCGTGCAGTCAACGGGCCTACTCCTCCCACTTGCGTGGCGAATGGGGAAACGACGGGGTACTGCGGAAAATCAGACGATGCGGCAAATCGTGCCTACTACCAGGGACATCAGGGCGAAGACTCGGAGTCGACGGCCACCGCCGAAGCGGTCGTGGGGGGTGCCGGGGCGCGCGTCAATCAGCCAAAACGCTCAAGAAGGCAGAAGGAGCAGGCACGGCAACCAGTGATCATACCCGGAGGCGCACGAGATCACAACCAGCGGCCGGAACTCCCGGACCAGGCCTGCACAGGGTAGGAGAACGGCCGGCCGTCGTCAAGGACTTCGCCTCCCGGCGCCATCCCGGTGGACCGGCCGCCGCCCCGGAGCGGCTCTAGCCGCCCGACCAGGGCCGATACCCCGCTCCGAGTAGTCACGGCCTGGCCGACACACCCCCCGGCCCCGGGGCCGACCCGGCGTCTCGGCGACCCCGGTCGGGTCGGGCACCTCCTACGAATCCGGCTACTTGAGCTCGACGGTGGCTCCGGCCCCCTCGAGCTGGGCCTTCGCCTTGTCGGCGTCCTCCTTGTTGGCCTTCTCCAGCACCGGTTTCGGGGCGTTGTCCACCAAGTCCTTGGCCTCCTTCAGCCCCAGGCTGGTGAGCGACCGAACCTCTTTGATCACCTGGATCTTCTTGTCGCCGGCCGCGGTCAGAACGACGTCGAACTCGGACTTCTCCTCGTCGGCCGCGCCGTCGGCATCAGCCCCACCGGCGGCGGGAACGGCGGCCACTGCAGCCACCGGGGCGGCCGCGGTCACGCCGAATCGCTCCTCGAACTCCTTCAGGAGCTCGCTGAGCTCGAGAACGGACAGCTCCGAGATGCCATCCAGGATCTGGTCCTTGCTGAGGGTGCCTGCCATTGTCGTGTCTCCTTGCTTCTTGATCCTGCTCTAGGTCTTGGTTTCGTTCTGCTACTTGGTCGTCAGGCCGCCCCGTCACGGGAAGCAGCTAGCCGTCGGTCGCCGGCCCGTCGGTGTCGGTGTCGGGCGCCGGCACCACCTCCGCCTCGGCGGCCTCGGCGGTTTGGCGGTCGGCGGTTTCGGCACCGGCGGTTTCGGCACCGGCGTCGCCGGCCTCCGGGGCCGCGACCTCGCCCTCTCCCGCCGCCTCCCGCTTTTCGATCAGCGCCGACAGCCCGTAGGCCAGCTGGCGGGGCAGCGCCTCGATGAGACCGGCAAGCCCCGCCAGCGGAGCCGAGAGCGCCCCGGCCAGCTGGGCCAGCATCGTATCCCGGGGCGGGAGGTCGGCCAGCACCTCGAGGTCTCGCGCCGAGAGGAGGCCGGTGCCCACCATGCCGCCCTTCACGACGAGGCTCGGGTTGGTGCGGGCGAAGTCACGCAAGGCCTTGGCCACCGCGCTCACGTCACCCTGCACGAAGGCGATGGCTGTCGGGCCGGTGAGCATGTCGCCCAGCGGCGCCCGGGTCCCCCCGGACACGGCCAGGCGTACCAAGTTGTTCTTGTAGACCTTGTAGTTGCCCCCGGCCACAGCCAGGTTGCGCCGCAGTTCGGCCAGCGCCGCCACGGTCAGGCCGCGGTACTCGGTGAGGACGGCGCCGTCGGAGGACTCGAGGCGGTCCTTCACCTCGTCGACGACGGCGACCTTCTTGGCCCTCGGGTTGTCCATGGTGCCTCCGCTGAGCCCCGTGGCTCAGGTCGGGCCGTAGACACCGGCGGGCGGTGACGCGCGAGCACCGGGCTCATGCGGAACGCCTCATCAGGCGGGCCCTCGGGGCCCCTTCGGTGCCCCACGGCACACCGGAGTTCTACGGCAGTTCTAAAGATCTGGAAGGTCAGATGGTAGCCGGTCGGCTCCCTTGCGACCAGCCGGCGACGCTCCAGGTGAGGGGGTGGGTCCAGACCCCCGGCGGGACGTCGGCCGGGGGACCCGGGAAGTCAGGCCGAGGCGGCCAGGCTCTCGTAGGCGTTGCGGGCCAGTAGTGGGTCGACGTGCACACCCGGTCCCATGGTCGACGACAACGTAACTGCCCTCACGTAGCGACCCTTGGCCGATGCCGGCTTGGCCCGGTAGATCTCCTCCATCACCGCGTGCAGGTTCTCCAGCAGCCGGGCCGGCTCGAAGGATGCCTTGCCGATCCGAAGATGGATGTTCCCGACCTTGTCTGTGCGGTACTCGACCCTTCCCCCCTTGAACTCGGTCACGGCTCGTTCGACATCGTCGGTGACCGTGCCGGTCTTCGGATTGGGCATCAGCCCCCGGGGGCCGAGGACGCGCCCAAGGGTCCCCACCCGTCCCATCATGTCGGGGGTGGCGATGGCCACGTCGAAGTCGAGGAACCCTTCGTTGGTGACCCGCGCCACCAGGTCGTCGGCACCGACGACATCGGCCCCGGCCGCCCGGGCCTCGGCCGCCTTCTCGCCGGAGGCAAAGACCGCCACCCGGGCCGTGCGACCGGTCCCGGCCGGCAGCGAGAGGGTCCCGCGGACGATCTGATCCGCCTTGCGGGGATCGACGCCCAGCCGTACGGCGACCTCCACCGTCTCGTCGAAGGAGGCCTTGGCCGAGGATTTGACCAGGTCGACGGCCTCGGCCGGTGTGTAGAGGTGTTGCCGATCGATCTCCGCCACGCTTGCCTCGTACTTCTTTCCCCGGGTCATCGTGCTGCTCCGTTTCGTGTCCGCTCGTTGCTTCGTGTGATGTTGCTGGTCCGACCCGACGGCCTCAGCCGGTCGTTGGGGGCCGGGTCGGCCCTCAGCCGGCGACGGCGATGCCCATCGACCGGGCAGTGCCCTCGACCTGGCGCTTGGCCGACTCGATGTCGCTGGTGTTGAGGTCCGGGAGCTTGATGGTCGCGATCTCCGCCACCTGGGCGCTGGTCACCGTACCGGCCTGCTCCCGCCCGGCCGTCGACGCCCCCTTCTCGAGGCCCGCCGCTTCACGGAGGAGTGCCGGGGTGGGCGGCGTCTTGAGGATGAACGAAAAACTCCGGTCCTCGTAGATGGAGATCTCGACCGGGATGATCGAACCGCGTTGGTTCTCGGTGGCCGCGTTGTACTGCCTGCAGAACTCCATGGTCTGGACGCCGTGCGGCCCGAGGGCGGTGCCGACGGGTGGGGCGGGGGTAGCACCCCCCGCCGGGAGTTGGATCTTCACGACTGCAATGACGCGCTTCCTCGGTGGCATCGACGCTTCTCCTTGCTTCTGCTCGGTCCCGCGGACCTACAGCTTCGCGACCTGGCTGAACTCGAGCTCCACGGGTGTCTCCCGGCCGAAGATGTTGACCAGGACCTTGAGCTTGAGCTGGTCCTCGTTGATCTCGGCGATCTGCCCGGAGAAGTCGGCGAACGGACCCTCCTTCACCCGCACCGTCTCCCCCACCTCGTGCTCGAGGCGTGGACGGCTCCGCTTGGACGGAGCCTCGATGCCCTCCACCTTGACCTGGAGGATGCTTTCGACCTCGCGGCGCGACAGCGGCGTCGGCTTGGTGCCTGGGCCCACGAAGCCGGTCACGCCGGGCGTGTTGCGAATGACGGACCAGCTGTCGTCGTCGAGCTCGCAGCGGCACAGGAGGTAGCCGGGGAAGACCTTCTTCTGCACCACGACCTTCTTGCCGTTCTTGAACTCGACCACGTCCTCCATGGGGATGACCACCTCGTAGATGCGGTCTTCCATGTTCATGGAAACGGCCCGGCTGTGAAGGTTGGACTTCACCTTGTTCTCGTAGCCGGCGTAGGTGTGGACCACATACCAGCGCCCGGGCTGGTCGAAGGGACTGAGGACGAAGGGCTCCTCCTCGTCCTCATCCAGATCTTCGAAGCCGGGGGTGTCACCGTCGGCGGCGACCCCCTCGCCGGTGAGCTCGGCCCCGAGCCCCTGCTCATCCGCCCCTTCGATGCCAGTAGACCCCGCCTGGACCGGCTCTGCCGCCTCGTCCGGCTCGGCTGGACCCTGCCCGTCCGGCTCGGTGTCGGGCGGCAAAGGACCGGCCTCCTCGGAGGCCAGCTCCGCGGCCGGCTCGGTATCCTGCTTGTCACCGAACGGTGGGTTGGATTCGTCGTGGGTCACAGTCATATCGGTCATGTCTTGAACAGCCAGAGGACGCCCTTGGCAAAGGCATAATTGAGGATGAAGATCAGCACCATCAACGACAACAGGGTGACCAGGGTCACCGTGGTGTAGTTGACCACCTCGGACCGGTTGGGCCAGGCAACTTGCCGCAGCTCTGAGCGTACCTCGCGGAGGAACTGGCCCGGACGGAAGGGTTCACGCTTCGGTGGGCGGCGCGGCGGTGTGGCCGACCGTTTGGGCGGCGCCTCGCCCTCAGGATCCTGCCCCTGGCGCTGCATCATTCGTTTCTGTTCTCGGTTCACTGATGCTTCCTTCAGGCTCTTCTTGGGGACCGTCCACGGATGGTGAGCAGGGCAGGAGGGACTTGAACCCCCAACCTTCGGTTTTGGAGACCGGTGCTCTGCCAGTTGAGCTACTGCCCTCTGCCGACCGCCGTGTCGCGAGCGAACCAGCCGATCACACAGGGACGGTCCGCCAGGTTACCACCGGCGAGAACTCGATTCCCAGGCGTTCCAGGCGTGGGGACCATGAACACACCCTGGTCGGGCGGGCGACCACCGCCCGGATCCCGGGGCCGGTCCCCGGGCCGGGTCCGGGTCCCCTGCGCCTCGTCCGGGTCCCAGGGCCTAGCGGGTCTCCTTGTGGAGGGTATGCCGGCGGTCCCATCGGCAGTACTTCTTCATTTCGATCCGCTCACGGTCGTTGATCTTGTTCTTGGTGGTGATGTAGTTGCGTCGCTTGCACAGTTCACACGCCAGCGTGACCTGTACTCGCTTCTCGTTCTTTGGCACTGGTTGCTCCTGGTTGATGCTTCCTGGTGGTAGAAACCGGTAGCGGCGGCCGGACTCGAACCGGCGACCCCACGATTATGAGCCGTGTGCTCTGACCAACTGAGCTACGCCGCCAGGGGCGAGCCCCCTGTCGGAATCGAACCGACGACACCAGCCTTACCATGGCTGTGCTCTGCCGACTGAGCTAAGGGGGCAGTGCGGCTCGACGGAGCAGCGAAAGAGCAATCATAGCCAGGTCGGGCACCGGGAAGGGTCGGCGACCCTCGATACCATCGGTGAATGTACCTCCGCCCGGCCGCGCCCTCGGACGCCGAGAGGATCCGTGCCATCTACAACGCCGAGGTGACCGGGGGGACCGCTACCTTCGACATGGTGCCGCGGGGCGTGGCGGACCAGGCGGCATGGCTGAAAGACCACAGCGGGCCGTATCCGGCGGTGGTGGCCGTGGACGACGAGGGCGCCGTGGTGGGGTTCGGTTCGCTCTCGGCCTACAAGGACCGGCCGGGGTACGCCACCACAGTCGAGGATTCGGTCTACGTGGAGGCAGACCGTCGAGGATCCGGCATTGGCCGCGCCCTGCTCCAGGAGCTCATCGGTCGGGCCGAACTGCACGGCTTCCACTCGATGATCGCCCGCATCGGCGGCAACAACCAGGCGTCCATCCGGCTCCACCTGGCGTGCGGATTCGCCATGGTCGGAGTCGAACGGGAGGTCGGTCGCAAGTTCAACCGGTGGCTCGACGTGTCGGTGCTGCAGTTGCTCCTCTGAACGAGCATCCGGTGAACGGGCTTCCGGGACGTGCGGATCAGGCCGCCGAGATGGCCGGTGTGGAGTCGGCCGGAACAGGGCCCGGTGGCACAAGGGTCCGGTCGCGCCGTTCCCAGGTGGCCAGAGGCACCGTCAGCACCACCAGGATCCACAGCAGGGTCAGCACAATGAGCAACGGGTCCCCGTGGATCAGGCTGTTGAGCAGTTGGGCACCGCCGGGCAACTCGATGAAGGCGGTGATCATGGACAGCCCGATGAGCAGCGAACGGAGCCGACCGAGCGCCACCGGCGCCAAGAGGATCAGCCCCCAGGAGAGATACCAGGGCTGCACCACCGGGCCCAGGGCCACGAAGAGCAGGAGGGTGAGTCCGACGGCTTTGAGCGTCCCGATCCGGTCACTGTTGATCAACAGCCAGACCCCGGCGACGGCGGCGGCCGCGAAGCCGATGAAGCGGGTCAGCGTCAACAGTCCGCCGAGGCCGACCCCGATGTGGAAGAAGTGGGCCACCGCGCTGAAGACCAGGGCGACGAACGTGGTCGGGGCGGTCCACGACCGCACGGCGCCGGGCGTGTCGAGGATCGACACCCAACCCCACCCGAGACCGCTCACAAAGGAGAAGAACTCGAGCACCCCCGCCCCGATGAGGGCGGCTGTGAGCACGGGTCGGATCCGCTCTCGCGCCGGAGCCTGAGGTCCGAGCCAGGTCCAGCCGACATAGAGGATGCCGATGGCCGCCGGCGCCTTGATGGCGGTGGCGAGAGCACAGAGCACGATGGCGACGATCGGGCGCTTCTCCTTGGCTGCGACCAACCCGGCGAGGAGCAGACCGAGCATGAGGGCGTCGTTATGGGCACCGCCGATGAGGTGGAGCAGGGTCACCGGGTTGAGGATCATGAGCGTGAAGAGCTCGGCCCCGTCCCGGTGATAGAGGCGGGCCAGTCGCGGTACGCACGCCGCGATGAGCAGGACGCCGCCGAAGGCCAGGAGGCGAAGCAACACGATGGTGGCCAGCTCGTTGTGGAACGTGATCCGGGCGAACAGACCGTCGAGTTGGAGGAACAGCGGTCCATAGGGAGCCGGTGCATTGCCCCACAGGCTGTCCACCGGGGCGGTGAACGAGTTGTTCCCCAACTGGAAGGGCCCGTATTGGTAGGGGTTCATGTGATGGCTGACCATCTCGCCCTGGGCGGCATAGGAGTAGACGTCCCGGCTGAACAGGGGAGCGATCACCAACATGGGCAGGGACCAAAGGGCGAACACCCACATCATCTGGTTGATGGGCACCCCGGGACAGCGGGAGTAGAGACGCGTCATCCCCCACCAGACCCGCATCAACAGAAGCAGGCCCCCGTAGACCGCAGCCAGCACGAAATAGACCCCCCAGGTGCTGGCTCCGCCGGCACTGGGCACGCCGAAGAACCAGACACCTGGCATCTCGAGCTTGAACGGGGAGCTCGGCAGCGAGGCGCCGATGGCGATGGCCAACATGGCGGCAAAGCCGAGTAGGGCCGGCCTGAGGACCATCCCCCGGGGCTGATACCGGTCGCGCCGGGGAGGGTGATCGTTCACCGACCGCTCCACGCGCTCCCGCACTCGACCGACCGCCCGGCCGACGAGGTCCATCCCGGCACCGCCGGTCTCGACGGCCAGGGTGCGGAGCGCCGCCGAACCCCCGCCCGGAACCGCCGGTCGGCCCTCCGCCTCGGGCACCGGCCCGGCCGTTTGCTCTGGCGACATGGGGTTTGGGGAGCTTCTCCTCGGTCGAACAGCTGGGCCGACCGGCCCTCCAACGGCCGGCCACTCCACGTCGAGGAGGCCCGTACCCGGTACCTCCTCCGGTCTGTCGATATGCGTCACCGACCGGCACCCGAAACTCGGGCACCGTGACCGCAATCAACCGTAACGTTATTGTAACTAACCGCCGGTGGCGATCAAGTGTCCTGGTCATACCGGGGCCCCCAGGCTGGCTACTCGCCCCTTGGACGTCGCCAATAGCTCACCCAGCAGGACTGGTTCGTGCAGGGCGTGGTGGGCGGACACCTTCCGGCGGCCAGGACCAACGTTCCTCCTCGGCTCGGGGCATCGCCGAGCGAAGGCTCCGCGCCGCAGGCCTAACGGGTCCCGCCCACGCAGCCCGGAAGACGTGCACGATCTCGGAGGGCTGGGTGACGTCGACGCCGTGTGACGGCCGTTCGACCCACCGAGTGGTTCGAACGGCTGAATTGTTGTGGGCCGGGAAGGATTCGAACCTTCGTAGGCAGAACCGGCAGATTTACAGTCTGCTCCCTTTGGCCGCTCGGGCACCGACCCGCCAGCGGAAGGATATCGGCTGGCGCCGCTTCGGATAGGACGTTCCACGCGTCGCCAGGGCGGAGCAAACGCCGTGCGCCGCTCCCTCGATTCGTTCGACCGGCGGCATCTGCCGCAGCGGAGCCCGAGCCCGATCCGGCGATACTGTTTCCAGATGCCAACTTTCGACGTGGTCTCCGAAGTCGACATGCAAGAGGTCCGCAACGCGGTGGATCAGGCCAATCGCGAGGCGACCACCCGCTTCGACTTCAAGGGCACCGACTCCTCGATCGAGCTCACCGACAAGGAGATCCTGTTGTCCTCGTCCACGGAGGATCGATTGCGCGCTCTCTTCCAGGTACTCCAGGAACGATTGGTCAAGCGTCAGGTCTCGCTCAAGGCCTTCGAGGTCGGGAAGATCGAGGAGGGTTCACGGGGCTCAGCCCGGCAACGACTGGCTATCCGGGCCGGCATCTCATCCGACCACGCCAAGAAGATCAACAAATTCATCAAGGACCTCGGCCTCAAAGGCGTCAGCTCGCAGACCCAGGGCGACCAGCTCCGGGTGAGCGCCAAGAAGCGCGACGACCTCCAATCGGTGATCGCCGCCTGCAAGGCCGAGGACTTCGGGATCCCCCTGCAGTTCAGCAACTTCCGCGACTGATCCAGAGCCGCCATCGGTCCGGGAGCGCTCCGCTCAGGACGAGCGGGCCCGGGCCGCCCTCCACGCCGACAGCCCCAACAACGCCATCACCAACAGGGGAAGGATCAGCCGCGCAGATGGTCCGGAGCCCGTGATCGAGGCACAGCAGGGCGACGAGGCCGACGACGGCGACGGCGCCCACGAACAGCTCGGGCGTATCCCCAATCAGGAAGTCCCACCAGAACCGACCGAAGCCGACGACGAATCGCCTCACCATGTCGACCCGATCATCACCGGCTCAGCCCGCTTCCGCCGTGTCGGCCGGGCGGAGGTCCGCGGAAGCCCCGCGAACGGGAGTCCGGGCCGTCCGCTCCCGAGCACTCCGCTCGAGCACGGCCACCAGCGCCCAGGCCGCCAGGCCGTAGGCGGCGACGAGGACCGGGATGGCCAGATCGGACCCTGGCCAGTGCACACCGACCCCCTCCCCGACCCAGAACGTGCCGAAGCTGACGAGCATCAGGCCCACCACCGTCTTCATGGCGTTCTCCGGCACCGAGGACAGCTGACGAGCAACGATCAGGCCGGCGATGCACACGACCAAGGCCGCAGCACCGGCGGCGGTGGCGGCCAGGCCCAGATCGTGGGAGGTCGACCCCAAGGTGACCACGATCACCGCCACTTCGAGCCCCTCGAGGAAGACACCCTTGAACGCCACCACGAATCCCGCCGTGTCCCGACCGGTCGGCGGCGCCGGTCCGGAGAGGGCGGCCACCTGTTCGGCGTAGATGGCGTCCTCGTCGTGCTTGGCCTTCAGGCCGGAGGACCGCAGGACCGCCTTGCGCAACCATTGAAGGCCGAAGACCAGCAGCAGAGCGCCGACCACCAAACGGAGGGTCGTCAGCGGAACCAGACGGATGAGCGTGGGCCCGAGGAGGATCACCAGGCCGGCCAACACGAGCAGCGCGACGGCCGCACCTTCGAGGGCCGTGCGCCAGCCTTTGGTCACGCCGACGGCCAGGACGATGGTCAGCGCTTCGACCATCTCGACCGCGCTGGCCAGGAACACCGCCGCGACCAACACCAGTGAGCCGCTATGGGCCACTGTCGCGATCATCCCCACACTCCTTCCGGGCTTGGGCGTTCCTCAGCCCAACGTACGCCCGGAGTGCGCCTCACTCAAGAACTCGGGGGGAACTCAGGCTGCCTCGACCAGCTCGTCGAGCTCCTCGAGGGGGTGCACATGGAAGAGCCGGTTGAACACCAGATACTTGAGGATCCAGAACACGCCGAAGGAGGTGACATTGGCCGCCAGCACCACCGCCGTCTGTTGGGCGTGGCTCAGATGATGAACCATCCCCTCGTGTTTGGCCACGGCGGCACCAAAGATGGAGACCACGATGCCGATCGCCGACATCGTCCAGAACGGAATGATCTCCTTCACCAGATGGGAACGCCCGCCCTTCCCCCACACCCACTTGCGGTTCAGGTAGTACGACGGGATCGTGGCCGTCACGTTGGCAACGACCGTGCTGCCGATCTCGCCGAACAGATGGAGTGCCCCGAAGACGATGACCAGCACACCGAACGAGACTGCGGTGGAGACCACGGACACCATCGAGTAGCGGAACAGCTGCTTCGCCTGAGGTGTGTCCCGCTTCTGCCACAGGTGCTCCACCCGGGCGGGGAGGCTGCTCATCGGAGAGACCCTAGCCGTCGAATCTGTGAACATTCTGGGCGTGGCCGCCGCCAGACGGTCAGAGCGCGTTGGACCGGGCGATGCCACCGAGCCAGCTGGCGCTGGGCTTGGGGTGCCGCTCGAAGGTCTCCCGGTCCACCGCCACCAGGCCGAACGTCGGTTCGTAGCCGAGCACCCACTCAAAATTGTCGAGAAGGCTCCAGTAGAAGTACCCGCGCACGTCGATCCCGTCGTCGAGGCAGTGCCTCACCCCGGCCAGTGCTCGTCGGACGTACTCCATTCTCGAGTCGTCGTCATCGGTCCCGATGCCGTTTTCGGTGACATAGACCGGCAAGCCAGCGGTCTTCTCCCAAGCCCGCCTGATGGTCCCCTCCAGTGCCTCCGGCCAGAACTCGTACCCCATCTGGGTGGTCGGCACCCCCGATTCGGGGCCGAGGGCACCGTCGGGCCCGAGCCGGGCCCTCGTATAGGTCTGCACCCCGATGTAGTCGTCACCCCCGGTGGCCTCGAGGAACACGTCCTCGGAAGGCCGCCTGATCCGCTCCAGCCACTCGTCGCCGCCCGGCTGCATCTGGAAGTCGGTCATCGACAGGGTCAGACCGACCGGGAACTCGCCGGGACCCGATCGGATGGACTCGACCGCGTTCCGGTGGGCGCTGACCAGCGCCTGGTTGACCGTGCCTCTCCGGTCACGATCTCTGACCCGTGGCGGGAAGATCCCGTGTCGCCAGCCCATGGTGGCTACCACGTTGGGCTCGTTGAGCGTGCAGGCCATGCCGATCAGGTCGCCGAAGTGCGCAGTGGCCCGCTCGCAGAAACGGGCGAAGCGGTCCGGGGCCTGCGGTGACTCCCAGGCGCCCGACGCCGCCAGCCACCGCGGATGGGTGAAGTGGTGGAACGTGACGACGGGCAAGATGCCGTGCTCGTGGCAGGTCGCCGCCATCCGGCGGTAGTGGTCGAGAGCGACACGCGAGAACTCTCCCTCCTCCGGCTCGATCCGGCTCCATTCGATCGAGAACCGGTACGAGGAGAAGCCGAGACCCGCGACCAGGGCGACATCCTCGGGAAAGCGATTGAACGAGTCACAGGCGTCGCCGCTCACCTCTACACAGCCGGAGGTGACGTCGTGTTCGAACTCCCACCAGTCGGTGTTGACGTTGCCCCCTTCGATCTGGTGGGCGCTGGTCGCCGTACCCCAGATGAAGTCGTCGGGGAAGGAGATCTCCGGCACGAGCGGTAACCGTAGTGGGTCTGAGTTCGGCTACGCCGCGTTCGGGAACCCATCCGGAGCGGGGTAGGACCGGGCCCCAACGCCTGACAGGATGGTGTGTGTGAGTGAAGATCTCGACCTCCTCGTCAAACTGTTGGACCTCGAGCCCATCGAGGTCAACATCTTCAGGGGCGTGAGCCCCAACGAGGACCGACAGCGGGTGTTCGGCGGCCAGGTGGCGGCGCAAGCCCTGATGGCCGCAGGTCGAACCGTCGAGATCGGACGGCCCCATTCGCTGCACGCCTACTTTCTGCGACCGGGGGATCCCAACGTGCCGATCCTCTACGAGGTCGACCGCATCCGGGACGGGAAGTCGTTCACCACTCGGCGGGTGGTCGCCATCCAGCACGGGAGGGCGATCTTCAACCTGTCGGCTTCCTTCCACCGCGACGAGTCGGGGCTCACCCACCAGATCCCCATCCCGGATGTGCCCGGGCCCGACGAGCTCGATTCTCTGGTCGACCGACTCGAGCCCTTCCGCGACACCCTCGGGGATTGGCTCGATCGTCCCCATCCGATCGATCAGCGCCACGTCGGCTCACTCCCCTTCAGCCAGGGGGCGGACAAGGAGCCCGTTCAGCGCCTCTGGATCCGGGCCGACGGCAAGCTGGGTGATGAACCCGTGCTGCACGCCTGCATCGCCGCCTACGCCTCGGACATGTCGTTGTTCGACACGATGTTGGCGCCACACCACGTGAACTGGGACGATGCCCATTTCATGGGGGCCAGCCTCGACCACTGCATGTGGTTCCACCGCCCGTTCCGTGCCGACGAATGGCTGCTCTACGACATGGACAGCCCGGTGGCCTTCGGGGCGCGAGGTCTGGCCCGGGGATTCCTGTTCACCCGGGACGGGGACCTGGTGGTGTCGATCGTGCAGGAGGGCCTGATGCGCGTGATCGGTCCCTCGGAAGGCTCTTGATCGCCGGATTGGTGGGCTCGGTCACCCCAATGTGACCAGCGGCCGGATTGTGCTCCGGGTCAGCGGGATCCCATCGGAACGTAGTCGCGGGCCTCGGCGCCGATGTACAGCTGGCGGGGACGGGCGATCTTCGAATCCTGGTCCAACATCTCCTGCCAGTGGGCCAGCCAGCCAGAGGTGCGGGGGATGGCGAACAGGACCGGGAACATCTCCAAGGGGAATCCCATCGCCTGATAGATGAGGCCCGAGTAGAAGTCCACATTGGGATAGAGCTTGCGGGAGATGAAGTACTCGTCGGAGAGGGCGATCTCCTCCAGCTTCAAGGCGATGTCGAGCAACGGGTTCTTGCCGGTGATCTGGAAGACGTCGTCGGCGGTCGCCTTGATGATCTTGGCCCGCGGGTCGTAGCTCTTGTAGACCCGGTGACCGAAACCCTGGAGCCTTCCGCCGGACCCTTCCTTCACCGACCTGATGAAGGGCTCGACCTGGTCGATGGACCCGATGTCGGTGAGCATGCGGATCACCGCCTCGTTCGCACCACCGTGGCGGGGGCCGTAGAGGGCGGCGGCGGCGGCGGCACACGCGGAGTAAGGGTCGGCGTGGGAGGACCCGACCGTCCGCATGGCGGTGGTCGAGCAGTTCTGCTCGTGGTCGGCGTGGAGGATGAACAGAATGTCGAGGGCCCGGGCCAACGTGGGGTCTGCCTCGAACCGGGGTTCGGCGATCTTCCACATCATCGAGAGGAAGTTGGAGGTGAACTTGAGTGAATTGTCCGGGTAGACGAACGGCATCCCGACACTGAACCGGTGCGCGGCCGCCGCCAATGTGGGCATCTTGGCGATGAGCCGGATGATCTGCTTCTTTCGGGATTCGACGTCGAAAATGTCCTTTGCGTCGAGGTAGAAGGTCGAGAGCGCGGCGACCGCCGAGACCAACATCCCCATCGGGTGGGCGTCGTAGTGGAACCCTTCGAGGAACCGCTTCCGCACGTTCTCGTGGATGAACGTGTGCAGGGTGATCTCCCGCTCCCAGACCTCGAACTGATCCGAGGTGGGAAGTTCGCCGTGCAGGAGAAGGTAGGCCACCTCGAGGTAGGTGGAGTTCACGGCCAGCTGCTCGATCGGGTAGCCCCGGTAACGGAGGATCCCCTTGTCGCCATCGAGATAGGTGATGGCGCTCTCGCATGGCGCGGTCGATACGAATCCCGGGTCGTAGAACCAGATGCCGGGGAGCACCTTCGACCACTGCGCCGAAGACACGCCTCCGTTCTCGATCGGAATCTCAAGTGACTCGCCCGTGCGGTTGTCGGTGATGGTGATGCTCTCGGCCACGCTCTTCAGGCCCTTCTGTCGTCAATCTCGCCCTGGTACACCAATCTTAGATCCACCCTCTGCGCTGTCGACCAACAATCTGCGCCCGCCGACGGGTCGGCGACGGTCTGCCGAGCGGGTGCGCCCGGGGTTCGGGCGCCAACCGGCGGAGCGCATCCCGCCCCAGGCTCGGCCGGGGACTCGGCACAGTCTCTTCAACCGGAGATCTGAAGGAGGAGTTGCTGGGTCGACCCGGCCGGGTCGTTGGCCTGCTGGCTGACCGAGATGGCGATGGAGATGGTGAGGGAGTAGCGGTGGCCGGTGGCGACGGAAAGGGACTTCATCGACAGGGCCGAGGACGAGCCCGACCGCAGGCTGACCTGGGCCCGGTACGTCCCGCCCGCGGCCCCCGCCGGTGGCGGCGGTGTTCCCGGTGGATCCGCCGGCATCAGCGTCTCGGTCACCCGGACCACGGGCTCGACCACGGTGCCGCAATTGGTCACGGTCACCGTGGTCTGAACCGACGTGGTCGGCGGCAGCACCGTCGGCGAGCCGCCCGGGATTTCTGATTGAGGTGCGGTGCACCCGGGAATGACGGTCTGGGGGCCGCTGGCGGCCACCGGGGCGGGCACGAGCCCGACGGCGGTGATGATCAGCTGGTGGAACGGGACCAGTGCCGCCGATGCATTCAGCTGGGCGGCCGTTGCCCCGAGTCGGGCCGGTCCAAGTGGCGCGTCAGCTGCCGGTGCCGGGATCCAGACCGAGCGGGGGAGCCGGATCGGAACCCGATTGGCGCGGAGATCGGCGAGCAGCGCGCCGTACTCGTCGTCGGCGTGCTGGAAGAGGACCCCGGCGGCCGCCATGCCGGTCGACGCCTGCGAGGGCGAGATCAGGAGCTTGGGCGCCGGTGGTGCCGACGACTCCGGCGCACCGGCGACCGGCAGGGGCGTCATGCCGAGCATCTGGTCGATATTCGACCGGAGGGCCAGGGCCGCCGATGCTCGATCCGCCATGACCGCGGCAAATCGAAGGCCGGCATCGGCCGTGGCGGCGGGAGGCTCCAGCGCGGCGGCGCGGGCGGCTTGATCCGACGTCGAGTTCACCGCCTCGTCGAGGCCCTGCTCGAGAACGGCGCGGGCCGTGTAGGGAAGCGGGCGGTTGGCCAACTGCGGAGCGCTGCTCATCAGCGACGCCAACTGGTTGCCGGTCTGGTTCGAGACGGCGACGAGCTTCGAGGCCATGGCTCCGTACCCGGCATCTGTCGAGGCTCGGTACGGGCCGGACTGGGCATGGATCTCGATCAGCGAACCGACGGCCAGAAAGACCACGGCCACCACCAGCACCACCAGCACCACCTGTCGCCCTCGACTGCGTCTCGCGGCGGAGCGTCTCCGTCTCCGTCGGACTCTGGGCATCCCGACGACGATAGTGCCGGTGCATCGATCCGGACCGGCCGCGAGCCAGGCTCATGGCGACAATTCGGGCACCGGGCACCCCGTCAGTGACACCGTCGCCGTCCCCTCGATCACTCGATCAAACCCGAGTGATCGAGGGGACGGCGCGGCAAGCTACCGCTGGAAGATGGTCGCTCGCATCGGACCGGCCGAGGCCGCCGCCTTTGCCGCGCTGCGCTGGTTGGGCGAGGCGCCGGAGGTGGCGAGGTCGCTGGCGGTATTCCGCCACTCCACGGTGGGCCGGATGGCGTCCACGTCCACGTTGGCCTTGTACTTGTGAGCCACCGACAAGATGGACTGGATGACCGACGAGGTCAACAGATGGGGCACCAGTCCGAGGTCCAGCAGCTTGGTGTGAGCAGCCCGGTAGTAGTGGTCTTCCTTCTCCACCGCGGATCAGTGCAGTTCTCGATCTTCACGTCGCCGGCGAACTCGGCCGCGACCATCTCTGCCATTTCCGCCACCGAGTAGGACTCGGTGAATTGGTTGAAGACCCTGAACTCGCCCCGCTCGGCGGGATTCTCCAAAGCCAACTCGACACAGGCCAGCGTGTCGAGGATGTTCAACATCCCACGAGTCTGTCCTCCGGACCCGTACACCGTGAGGGGGTGGTCGGTGACCGCCTGCACGCAGAACCGGTTGAGGACGGTGCCGAACACGCCGTCGTAGTCGAATCGGGTCGCCAGGTCGGGGTGCAGCACGGTCTCGTCGGTCTCGTGCCCGTACACGATGCCTTGATTGAGGTCGGTGGCCCTGATCCCCCAGATCCGGCAACCGAACATGATGTTGGCGCTGTCGTGAACCTTGGAGAGATGGTAGAAGGAGCCCGGCTGCTTCGGATAGGGCAGGACGTCGGTCCGTCCCCGGTGGGTGATCTCGATGAAGCCTTCTTCGATATCGATGTTGGGGGTGCCGTACTCGCCCATCGTGCCCAGCTTCACCAGGTGGATATCCCGGTTCTGTTCGGCTATGGCGTAGAGCAGGTTGAGCGTCCCGGCCACGTTGTTCACCTGGGTGTAGACGGCGTGTTGGCGATCGATCATCGAGTATGGGGCGGATCGCTGTTCGGCAAAGTGCACGACGGCATCGGGCTGGAATGAAGCGAACGTGGCACTGACGAAGGTGGGGTCGGTGAGGTCGCCGACGAACAGGTCAACGGTCAGGTCGGAGATCTCGTGCCAGCGCCGGATTCGGCGTTGGAGGCTGACGATTGGCACCAGGCTGTCGACGCCCATCTCGAGGTCATATCCACGCCGAGCGAAGTTGTCGACCACTCCTACCCGGTGGCCCCGTCGGGATAGGTAGAGCGCGGTCGGCCACCCTAGGTAACCGTCACCACCGAGTACCAATATGTTCAACGTTTCGTCTCCCTCTTCGGACACCGCCGGCTGAGTCCTCGGCGTGTTCTACCCGTTGGTGGTGCACACCCTCGGCCCCACTTTTATCACCTGCTCACCTTGGAGGGCCCTGAGAACAGGCATGAAGGCTCTGTAGAATGTGGCCGGCGGTCCCGACGCCCAGAGATCGACATCACTGAACGCGGCGGTCTACCAGGGATTTCCACCAGGGATGATCGGGTGCGGGCTCACGTCGCTCATCTGCGGAAGCTCGGTTTGGTGAGGTGTCGGCGTCGCAAGCCGAACCGGGCTGGATCAGCTAGATGGAACCCTCAGTCCGGGCTTCCGGAGCGGTCAACCCCGGGGCCGGGCACCGGACCCGACCGATTGGTCCATGCCCTCAGCCACGTCGAGGAACGGCAGCTCGATGGCGGCCGGGCCGAGCTCGGGAGATTGGAGCGCCCTCGTGGTGGAATCCACCACCGACGGTGGATCGAGCGCTTCCCCCACTCCGACCACGCCCATCTCCGCGAATCGCCGGGCGGTGACCAGCACCCTTCCCTCGAGTGAACCCACAGCCTTGTTGTAGGCGGCGACCGCGGTGTTCAGCCCCTTGCCCACGGCGGAGACGTGATCGCCCAGAACGGACAGGCGCCGGTAGAGCTCGGCCCCGAGGAGCTGGACCTCACGAGCGTTTTCGGCCAGCGACTCCTGCTGCCACCCGTACGCCACCGCTCGAAGGAGGGCGATGAGCGAGGTCGGTGTGGCCAGGAGGACGTGATTGGCGACGGCGTACTCCATGAGCCCCGGCTCGTGCTCCAGAGCGGTCGACAACAGCGGGTCACCCGGGATGAAGGCCACCACGAACTCGGGTGAGGGATCGACACGCTTCCAGTACTCCCTCTTCGACAGGGCGTCCACATGGGCCTTCATCTGCCGACCGTGACTGGCCAGGCTGATGCGACGCAGCGCCTCGTCGTCGGCCTCGTTGGCGTCCAGGAAGGCCTGCATGGGCACTTTGGCGTCCACGGCGACGTTCTTGTTCCCGGGGAGGTGCACCACCATGTCCGGACGCAGGCGACCGCCGTCGGCGTCGGAGGTGACCTGCTCCTCGAAGTCACAGTGCTCGAGCATGCCCGCCATCTCGACCACCCGACGAAGCTGCAGCTCCCCCCATCGACCCCGGGTCTGCGGTGCGCGAAGTGCGGTCACCAGGTTCCGAGTCTCCTTCTGCAATTGGTCGTGGGACGAGGACAGGTGCTTCATCTGCTCGGTCAGTGACGTGTAGGCCCGCTGGCGTTCGACCTCCAAGCGCTGCATGCCCGCCTCGTACTTGCCGAGCTGGTCCCCGATCGGCCTCAACAGCTGCTCGATCGCCTCTTGCCGCTTGGCGAGCTCCCCCTCCGCCGCCTGCCGTGTCTCGCTGAGCTTGGCGTCGGCCAGTTGCAGGAATTGCTCGTTGTTCTGCTGCAGGGCCAATGTCGAGAGGCGGGCGAACTCCCCGGTCAGCTGGTCGCGGGCCACGTCGAAGGCGACGGCCCGCTGTTCGGCGAGGCGGCCTTCGGCCTCCAGCTCGGCGGCAAGCCGGGCCCCCTGGGCTTGGGCCAGGGCGAGCTGTTCCTGCTGGTCGGCAGCGAAGGAACGGAGGCCGGCCACTTCGGCGGCCAACCGATCGTTCTGCTCCTGGGCGTCGGCCAGGCGGGCCTCGGCCGCCCGGGCGCGGGACACATGGCTGGCGCGGACGAACAGGCCCGCGGCCGCGCCCATCCCAGCTCCGATGACGAGTCCGAGAATGAGGCCGGTGAGCATGTCGACATCCTTCAGAGTCCTGTTCGGGACATTGGGGACCCTTCGAAGCCAGCGTACCGACGGGGTGTCACGGTCACGGGGACTCCCAGCGTGGGATGGCTGCCCGGGCGAGCCGGAGGCGCCGCTCCTCGGCTGTGCCAGCATGGAGCATGCACCGCGTGGTCGTCGTGGGAGCTGGGTTCGCCGGCCTCGCCGCGGCCCGGGCCCTGGTCGGTGAACCAGTGGACGTGACCATCGTCGACCAGCGAAATTTCCACACGTTCCAGCCGATGCTCTACGAAGTGGCCACGGCCGGGCTCGATCCCGGAGACGTGGCCTATCCCATCCGGGTCATCTTCGGGAAGGCCCCCAATGTCACGTTCCGGTTCGCCCGCGTGACCGGCGTCGACTGGGACCAGCACCACGTGGCACTCGATGACGCCGCTCCACTGCCGTTCGACTCGATCATCGTGGCCAGCGGGGCGACGGCCAAGTTCTTCGGCATCCCGGGGGCGGCGGAGTTCAGCTTTCCCCTGTACACCCTCAATGACGCCCGGAGGCTACGGGACCACGTCCTCCGCCGCTTCGAGGAGGCCGACGCCGCCCCGACCCGGGCGGCCGACGGTCCCCTGACCTTCGTTGTCGTAGGGGGCGGGCCGACCGGGGTCGAGGTGGCCGGGGCGTTGGCCGAGCTGCTGGACGTCGCGGTCCGACACGACGGCTTCACGTTCGCACGATCGACGGGACGAATCATCCTGGTGGACGGACTGGACCGCCTGCTCTCCCCGTTCAAGGCCACAGCCGCCGCCTACGCGGCCGACACCCTCAGGGGGCGTGGCATCGAGTTGCAGCTCGGACGCATGGTCAAGCGGGTGAGCGACACCTGCGTCGAGCTCGACGACGGGACCGAGATCCCGACCCGCACCGTCGTCTGGGCCGGTGGAGTGACGGTCGAGGACACTGTCGCCGCCCGGCTGTCGTCGCCGACCGGCCCGAACGGACGCCTGACCGTCGAGGCCGACCTTTCCATTCCCGGCCATCCGGACGCCTATGCCGTCGGCGATGCGGCCGCCGTGCCCTGGGGGCCGGGGGCCAAGGACCCCGAAGCATTCTGTCCCCAAATGGCCCAGGTGGCCATCCAGTCGGGCTCCCACGCCGCCCATCAGGTCCTCCACCGACTCGTCGGGGAGCCCGCCGAGGCGTTCCGGTACCACGACAAGGGCATCATGGCCACCATCGGGCGCCGGGCGGCCATCACCCAGTTCCCCGGCGGCGTCATCGTCCGGGGCACGCTCGGGTGGCTGGCCTGGCTCGGCCTGCACCTCGTCTACCTGATCGGCTTCCGCAACAAGCTGGTGGTCCTCATCAACTGGTCGTGGCGCTACCTCTCGTGGGGCTCCGGCCCACGGGTCATCGTCGGAGACAAGCTCGAGCGGAGATCACCGTCGCAGCCTGAAGAGCAGCAGGCCGACCCAGGTGGGCAAGACGGCAAGAGGGATGTCTCCGACCGGGCGGGGTCCACGCCCTCTTCGTAGGTCCTGGAGTTCCGGGCTCCGTCGGGACCTGTCCCGCCTCCATGGCTCCAGTCGTTGCCGGAGACCCCACCTTCTCTGGTCGTCCACCTCTGTTCTCCCGCTCCGCCGTGCGCCCCCGGCGCCGCCCGGGCCGGACCGGGGGATCCCGCCACCGCGCCGCTCGGGGGTACCGTGATCGGAGTGGATGACGCGCTCGAACTCATCGACCGGAAGGTCCTCCAACTGTTCGCCCTGGTGGGGGAGTCCATGGCCGGCGCCACCCATGCGCTGCTCTCGGGGGACCGTGAGGCGGCCAAGGCCCTCGCCGACCGGGACGCGGTCGTCGACCAGCTGTACCACGACATCGAGGAGCTGGGGCTCCAACAACTCACCGTGGCGGGGATCACCTCACCAGAGGTTCTCCGGTTCCTGGTCACGGTGATCAGGATGCTGCCCGATCTCGAGCGCAACGGTGACCTGGCCGAGCACATCGCCCGCCGTGCCGTCCGCGGGCTCGGTGGCGAGCTCTCGGCCCGCAGCCGGGGCCTGGTCGAGAGGATGGGAGAGGTCGCCGTGCACATGTGGCGGGCCACCACGGACGCCTACGCCGAGCGACTGCCCGTGGCGGCCTCCCATGTCGACACCCTCGATGACGAGATGGACGACCTCCATGTGAGTCTCACCGTGGAGGTGGTGGCCGGCACCATGCCCTTGCCGGTGGCCGTCGAGCTGGCCATGGTGGCCCGCTTCTACGAGCGGTTCGGCGACCACGCCGTCAACCTGGCCAAGCGGATCGCGGTGCTGTCGCACTCCGAAGCGCAGTTGCGGTAGCGCTCGGCGCCAATGGGGAAGGGCTCGCCGGCGGAGCCGGCCGGCGGTGCTAGCCGGCGGTGCCGGTAGCCAGCAGGCCGGCGCCCACCAGCGTCTCCGCGATCTGGACGGCGTTGAGGGCTGCCCCCTTGCGCAGATTGTCGCCGCTCACGAACAGAGCCAGCCGGTTGTCGGCGCCGGCGGCGCGGATCCGCCCGACGAGCGACGGATCCCTTCCGGCCGCCCGCAGCGGGGTGGGCAGCTCGGAGAGCTCGACCCCGGGCGCCGCGGCCAACACCTCGGTCGCCCGTCCGGGGGTCAGAGCCTCTTCGAACTCGGCCACGATGGACAGCGAGTGACCGGTGAACACCGGGACCCGCACACAGGTGCAGGTGACATCAAGATCGGGCAGGCCGAGGATCTTCCGGCTCTCGTCCCGGAATTTCTGCTCCTCGTCGGTCTCCCCCGAGCCGTCTCCCACCGGGTGGCCGGCCAGGGGTACGACATTGTGGGCGATGGTGTCGGGGAACTTGACCGCCGGTGGTCCTTCGACCGCGCTCCCGTCGAATGTCAGGGCGGCTGCCCGGTCGACCGTCTTGAGGAGCTGCATCTCCAGCTCGGCCACCCCGGCCAGGCCGGCACCGGACACGGCCTGATAGGTGGACACCACCAGCCGCCGGAGACCGGCGACCTCGTCGAGCGGCTTGAGGACGGGCATGCCGACCATGGTCGTGCAGTTGGGATTGGCCACGATCCCCTTGGGGATGGACTCGAGGGCGGCACGGTTGACCTCCGGCACCACCAGCGGGACGGCGGGATCCATCCGCCAGGCCGAGGAGTTGTCGATGACCACGGCACCGGCCGCGGCGAACCTCGGGGCCAGCCGGCGGGAGGCCTGCGCCCCGCACGAGAACAACGCCAGATGCAGCCCGGACACCTCGGCGGCGTCGGCGTCCTCGACCGGCAGCTCCTCCCCCCGGAACGGGAGGTGGCGGCCGGCTGAGCGCGACGAGGCGAACAGCCGGAGCTGGTCGAGGGGGAAGCCGCGCTCCTCCAGCATGGCCCGCATCACCGTCCCGACCTGACCGGTCGCACCCACCACCGCCACTCGCATGGGGCCCAGTCTACGGGTGCCACCACCAGGGCGGGAGGGAGTGCCGCGGGTCGGAGAGCCGAGGACCGACGCCCCAGACCGGGGGATCAGCCCAACTCGAAGGCCTTGTGCAGGGCCCGCACCGCGTCGTCGGCGGTCGGCCGCGGACCATGCAGGAGATGCGGATCGGCGACGTGGAGATCATCTCGATGTTGATCCCCTCCGCGAGCCAGCGTCTCGAACATCGTCGCGGTGACACCAGGGTGGGTCTTCATCCCCGCCCCGACCACCGAGACCCTGGCGACGTCGTCGTCGTCGAGACACTC
Organism: uncultured Acidimicrobiales bacterium; assembly: GCA_963734435.1. GTDB lineage: Bacteria > Actinomycetota > Acidimicrobiia > Acidimicrobiales > RAAP-2 > Bog-756. The sequence continues at coordinate 116,776 of CAVTHA010000001.1, forward strand.
GTCGCCCCGAGCTCGGGCGACGAGCGCCTGGCGCGACCTCGGGTCGCGGACGAGGTCCTGCTCGGGCACGGTGAAGGAGATGTCCGTCGTCCCGTCATGCGAGGTGTTCTGCACGATCATGTCGACGTTCACGATCCGCTCGGCAAGGCCGCGGAAGAGCGAGGCCGCGATTCCGGGGTGGTCGGCACCCCGGTGATCGTCAACTTCACCTCCGAGGTATCGTTCGTCACCGCGGAGACGATCGGCTGTTCCATGTTCTGATCCTCCTCGTGACCCAGGTCCCTATCTCCCAGGTGAAGCTCGACCGGACGTGCAGCGGGACGTGGTGGTTCGCCGCGAACTCCACGGATCGAAGCGCGAGCACCCTGCCGCCGGTGGCGGCGATCTCCAGCATCTCATCGAAGGAGACCGGGGCGAGGCGCCGGGCGTTCGGCACGACACGGGGGTCGGCGGAGAAGACCCCGGGCACGTCCGTGTAGATCTCGCAGCGGTCCGCGCCGAGCGCGGCCGCCAGCGCGACCGCCGTCGTGTCCGAGCCACCCCTCCCGAGGGTGGTGACGTCGCGCTCGATCGACACGCCCTGGAAACCGGCGACGATCGGGACGACGCCGCCCGTCCAGAGCGCCTCGCAGCCGCTCCGGTCGGATCTCGAGGATCCGGGCCTTGGTGTGCAAGGTGTCGGTGATGATGCCGGCCTGACTGCCGGTGAACGAGGTGGACTCGACGCCGAGATCGGCCAGCGCCATGCACAACGAGGGCCATCGAGATGCGCTCCCCAGACGTCAGCAACATGTCCAGCTCACGGCCGGGATGGACGGAGCTGACGTCGTCGCTCAACCGGATGAGGTCGTCGGTGGTCTTGCCCATCGCGCTAACCACGACCACGACTTCGTCGCCAGCCCGGCGGGTTCGGGCGACGTGATCGGCGACGGCTCGGATCCGGTCGGCGTCGGCGACCGAGGTCCCTCCGAACTTCTGCACCACGAGCGGCAGCGGCCAAGCCTACAGGGAGGTCTACCGGACCTCCCCTGGCGACGCATGAACCGCTCGGGCAGATCAGTACGGGAGCGAGGGCGACGACAGCGCGGCCGGAGGCACCGGCTACCCTGATGCCCCGTGAACCAAGAGAAGCGGCAGCGCCAGAAGGCCGGGCGCCAGGCTCGACTGGAGGCGGAGCAGAAGGCCCGGAAGCGCAAGCAGAACATCCGGCGGGTCATCACCCTCGTCATCGTGGCCGTCATCGTGGTCGGGCTGTCCTCTCGATCTTCAAGCCATCAGGATCCAAGTCGGCAACCACCACCACCGGGCCGACCACCACGACCACCACGACCCCCGTCCGACGGATCGGGTAACACCTCGCCCAGCGCCATCACCACCGCGGCCGACTGCCCGGCCAGCTTCACCGCCACGCTCAACAAGCCCACGTTCACCGGCACCGCCGATGACCATCGACCCGTCGAAGACCTACACCGCCACCGTCACCACCGACGTCGGCACCTTCGTCATCCAGCTCGACGCCGAAGACCTCTCCCGAAGCGGTGAACAATTTCGTCTTCCTCGCCGACTACCACTTCTACGACGGGATCATCTTCCACCGGGTCATCCCCGACCTTCATGATCCAAGGCGGCGATCCGACCGGGAGCGGCTCGGGCGGGCCCGGCTACCAGTTCACCGAGAGCCGGCACCGGCGACGGCCAATCCCCAGTACCCGATCGGATCGGTGGCCATGGCCACTCCGAACAACCGGCACGACCGACCCGAGCACCGACGGCAGCCAGTTCTTCATCGTCGTCCGGGCCGGAGGGCGAGAGCCTGCCACCGGACTACACGGTGTTCGGCAAGGTGACGCTCGGCATGAACGTCGTCGAGAAGATCGCCGCCGACGGAACAGCGTCGACCGCCGACAACGGCGTGCCGCCCAAGGTCACCCACCACATGGTCTCGGTCACGATCCCGATCGTCGCATACCGCCAACCGACAGTAGGAAAGGCGATGCCAGACCGGAGTGCCCACCAGCAGACGGCTCCGCCCCAAGACCCAGCACTTCGACGCGCCACCGCCGATGTGCATCGACCCGGCCAAGCGCTACACGCGCCGAGATGGACACGTCCAAGGGCGCGATCACCTTCGCGCCTCGACGCCGTCGGCGCACCGAGGCACCGTCAACAACTTCGTCTTCCTCGCCCGCTACCACTACTTCGACGGCATCGTCTTCCACCGGATCATCCCCGGCTTCGTCATCCAGGGCGGCGACCCGACGGGAACCGGGCGGGGCGGCCCCGGCTACCGCTTCGCCGACGAGCTGCCCAAGGCCGGCCGGTACGAGATCGGCTCGCTGGCGATGGCGAACGCCGGACCCAACACCAACGGCAGCCAGTTCTTCATCGTCAGCGGGCCTGACGGGTGCGCCCTGCCCCCCTCGCTACTCGCTGTTCGGCAAGGTGGTCAAGGGGCTCGACGTGGTCCAAGCCATCGAGTCGGTCGGCAGCCGCTCGGGGGCGCCGTCCGAGGCGGTCACCATCGAATCGGTCACCATCACCGAAGCGGACTGAGCGCCGGTCGGAGCCCCCCGGACCGAGCGGCCGTCAGACCGGCAGGGCGCCGAGGCCCGCCTCGGCCCGGGCGCCGTCCAAGAAGACCGCCACCTCACCCACCCCGGCGGAGCGCCAACGGCCGTCCGGATCGCGAATGAGCGCGGTTCGCTCGGGGATGCCGGCCACCGGCGTGCCGGCGGGAGCCAGGTGCACCGAGCGATGGAGCTTCTCGCCGTGCTCGTCCTCATGGACGTCGCCGAAGTGCGGGACCACCGCCAGACCGGTGAGCAGGCCGAGCCCGATGGTGAGGCCACCACCCCGGGCATCCACCATCGGGTCGGTCAGAGCCATGGCCGCCCCCGACGTGCCGACCACCACCGCACCGTCGTACCAGGCGTCGAGGAGTGCGGCCCAGACCTTCGAGTTCTTCAACACACTGCGGATGTGCATGGGCGAGCTGCCGGCCACGTAGATGAGCCGGGCGGCGCGGATGACCGCCGCGGCCCCGTCATCTTCGGCATCGGCCCGGGCCACGACCATGAGCCCCTCGACGCGAGCTCCGAGGGAGGAGAACCACTCACCGGCCCGGAACACCACCCGTTCGGGGTGCTCGTAGGCGGCGGCGGTCGGCAGCACCAGCACCTGGTCCGATCCCGCCGCCGCCAGGAGCTCGGCGTCGAACGAGCACCCCTCGCGCCACTCGCCCCCACCCACCAGCGCCAGCACTCCGCGGATGGGTCCATCGACAAACTGTAGAGGTCGACTACGGGTGACGCGCCTAGCGACCGCCGGGGGCCGCGCCGCCGGAGCCGGTCCGTCGGGGGGCACCTTCTTCGGACCGGGTGTCGTCCACCGGTGCCGAGCGCCTCATCAGGCGGCCCATCGATTCGCACACTTCGGTGGTCAGGGCCAGCGAGTCGGCCACGATGCCGACATTCATGAACCCGTGGATCTGGTCCTCGTACCGGCGGTGCTCGACGACCACGTCCACCTGCCGTAGGGCCTCGGCGTAGGCGGTCCCGTCGTCCCGCATCGGGTCGAATCCGGCCGTCACCACCAGTGCCGGGGCCAACCCGCTCAGGTCTTCCGCCAACAGGGGCGAAGCCATGGGGTTCTCCCAGGCAGACCGGTCGGGAAGGTAGTGGTCCCGGTAGAACTCCATGCCCGATTTGGTGAGCAAGAACCCGTCGGCGAATACGCGCAGCGATTCGAATCCCAGCCGGGCATCGACCACCGGATAGACCAGCCCCTGGGCCACCGGGGCCGGCACCGGGGCGTGACCGGTGCCGGCCCGGGTCAGCTGGGCCACCACGGCGGCCAGGTTCCCGCCCGCGCTGTCGCCCATCACGCCGATCTGTCCGGGGGCGATCCCAAGCTCGTCGCTGTGCTGATGGACCCAGCGGTAGGCGGCCAGTGCGTCGTCGACCGCGGCGGGGAACGGATCCTCGGGCGCCAGCCGGTAGTCGACGGCCACGACGAGACACCCGCTGGCCACCGCCAGGATCCGACACAGAGCGTCATGGGTGTCGAGGTCGCCCGACACCCACCCGCCACCGTGGAAGTAGACGATGGCGGGCAACCCGCGGCCCCGCCGTCCGGCACCCAGTCCCGAACCGAACTGGCGATAGACCCTGATGCCCATGGGGGGCGCCTGCTCGGGCCCGGGGATGACCCGGCCGGAGGCGTAGACGTCGGTGCGGACGGGCATGACGACGCGTGCCGAAAGTCGAAATCGCCTCCGCATGACCGAGACGTCGAAGAGCTCGGGATCGGGAGACCCCTCGGTGTTGTCGCCGAACCGGTTGGTCACCTCCACCAAGGCCTGGAGGCCCGGGTTCAGCACCCTTCCCTGGCGCTCGACCGGCTCCTTTGCGCCCAACAGACGGAGCACGATGCTTGGGCGGCCGAGCAGACCGCTCAGCACCTGGGTGGTCAACGGCCACCGCTCGCTGGCCCGCTGCACGCGCCGGCTGTAGAGGCCGCGGTTCCGGGGTCGACCCCGCCATCCCGGTGGCCGCAGGGGCGAGGGAGATGTGGCGGCGTCGAACCCGGACCCTCCGGTGTCGGTGACCGGCTGGCGGTCGTCCGGGGCGCCGTCGTCACCGGGGGCCCTGCCCCGCCTTCTGGTCGCCTCGGTGGTCGTCTTCGTGGCCGCGCCCGCTTGGTCGCGCCCCTGGTCTTGGGTGCGGTGCTCTTGCTTCCCGAGGCCTCGCTGCCCGCGGCCTTGCTCGAGGCGGCCTTGCTGGCCTGCGTCTCGCGGCCCGGATTCTCGCTGTTCATCGACCCATCGTGTCGGCGGCGTGGGGCCATGGCAAGCGAGCACGCCGCCCGGCGGGCCGTGCGACCGGTTTGAACAGCCGGGCCGGCCTCGGGCGATGCCCCCGGTACCCCGTTAGCATTCCCTTGCATGTCAATCACGCGCGTAGGAATTGTCGGATCCGGCATCATGGGCTCGGGCATCGCCGAGACCGCCGCGGTCAGTGGATTCGAAGTGGTCCTCCGGTCTCGCAGTCAGTCCAGGGCCGACGCCACGGTGGCCGCAATGGAGAAGTCGCTCAATCGCCAGGTGGAGAAAGGCAAGAGGACGGAGACGGAGCGGGACGAGGCGCTGGCCCGGGTCACCCCCACCTCCGAGCTCACCGCGTTGAAGGATGCCGACCTGGTCATCGAGTCGGTCATCGAGGACCTGGCGGTGAAAAAGGAGCTCTTCAACGAGCTCGACCGGATCACCGACGAGACGACCATCCTGGCCACCAACACCTCCACCCTCCCGGTGATCGAGCTGGCCATGCAGACCGGGCGGCCCGACAAGGTCTGCGGCGTGCACTTCTTCAATCCGGCACCGGTGATGGAGCTGGTGGAGCTGGTCAAACCGCTGACCGCCTCCGACGGGACGATGGCCGCGGTACGGGCATTTGCCGAAGCGTGCGGGAAGATACCGGTGGAGGTGAAGGACCAGGCCGGCTTCATCGTCAATGCCCTCCTGTTCCCCTATCTGAACAACGCCGTCCGGCTCTACGAGCAGGGCGTGGCCTCCATTGACGACATCGACGCCGCCATGAAAGGCGGGTGCGGCTTCCCCATGGGACCGTTCGCCCTCCTGGACCTGGTCGGGCTGGACACCTCGCTGGCCATCCTCGATGCGCTCTACGAGGAATTCCGGGATCCGAACTATGCAGCCGTGCCGCTGCTGCGACGGATGGTCGCCGCCGAGCGACTGGGCCGCAAATCGGGGCGGGGCTTCCTCGACTACCAGAAGAGGTAGGCAGGACGGCATGCATTTCTCCCGAGGTCCCGCCGGGACAAGAATGGTGGCATGACCGACCTGGCCGGAACGCCTGAAGCGGGCGGCCCGAGCGGTCCGGGCGCCGCCCCCGCCGGCCCGTCCGGGACCGGCCATCGGGACAAGCCGTGGGTGATGCGCACCTATTCGGGTCACTCGACGGCCAAGGCCTCGAACGAGCTCTACCGCACGAACCTGGCCAAGGGCCAGACCGGACTGTCGATCGCCTTCGACCTGCCCACCCAGATCGGGTACGACCCCGACTCGACCGAGGCCGCCGGCGAAGTGGGCAAGGTCGGCGTGCCGGTGGTGCACCTGGGCCATATGCGCCAGCTCCTCGACCAGATCCCGGTGGAGTCGATGAACACGTCGATGACCATCAATGCCACTGCGGCGTGGCTGCTCGGTCTGTACATCGCCAACGCCGAGGACCGCGGCGTCGACCCTCGCGTGCTGTCGGGAACGACCCAGAACGACATCGTGAAGGAGTACCTGTCGCGAGGGACCTTCATCTTCCCGCCCTTGGCCAGCCGGCGGCTGACGGTGGACACGATCGCCTACACCGTGCGCGAAGTCCCCAAGTGGAACCCCATCAACGTCTGCAGCTACCACCTGCAGGAAGCGGGAGCCACCCCCGCCCAGGAGGTCGCCTACGCCCTGGCCACCGCCATCGGTGTCCTCGACGCGGTGCGCGAGTCGGGGCAGATCCCCGACCGCGAGTTCCCGTCGGTGGTGGGGCGCATCTCCTTCTTCGTGAACGCCGGCGTCAGGTTCGTGGAGGAGACGTGCAAGATGCGGGCGTTCACCGCCCTGTGGGACCGGGTCTGCGCCGAGCGCTACGGCGTCACCGACCCCAAGCTGCGCCGGTTCCGGTACGGCGTGCAGGTCAACTCCCTCGGGCTCACCGAGGCGCAGCCGGAGAACAACGTGCCCCGCATCGTCCTCGAGTCGCTCGGGGTCACCCTGTCCAAACGGGCCCGCGCCCGGGCGATGCAATTGCCGGCTTGGAACGAGGCCTTGGGCCTCCCCCGGCCATGGGACCAACAGTGGTCGCTGCGCATCCAGCAGATCCTCGCCTTCGAGTCCGACCTCCTCGAGTACGGCGACATCTTCGACGGATCGGTGGTCATCGAGAAGAAGACGACCGAGGTGGCCGAGACCTCGTGGGCCGAGCTGGAGGACGTGCTGGCCATGGGCGGCGCCTTCGAGGCCATCGACGAGCTGAAAGGGCGTCTGGTCCGCAGCCAGGCCGAACGGGTCCGCCGCATCGAGACCGGCGAACTGGCGGTGGTCGGTGTGAACTGCTTCACCCAGACGGCTGGGCTCCCCGCTGGCCCCGTCGGACGAGACCGGTCGGTCGGCCATCGGCACCATCCTGCGGGTCGACCCGGCGGTGGAGTCAGAGATGCGGGCCGACGTCGAGGCGTGGCGGGCCTCTCGGGACGCGGCCGCGGTCAGCCGCGCCCTCGACCATCTGCAGCGGTCGGCCGAGGGGTCGGACAACGTCATGCCGGCCACCATCGAGCTGGCTCATGCCGGCGGGACCACCGGCGAGTGGGCCGGCGCCCTGCGCCAGGTGTTCGGCGAGTACCGCGCCCCGACCGGGGTGAGCGGGGGCGTCGGCCACCGAGGGGCGGAGTTCCGCTCGGTGGTCGACCGGTCGCGGGTGATGACCGACCGGACCGGTAGCCCGCCCCGGCTGCTGGTGGCCAAGCCCGGGCTGGACGGCCACTCCAACGGCGCCGAGCAGATCGCGGTCGCCGCCCGGGACGCCGGTTTCGAGGTCGTCTACCAGGGCATCCGGTTGTCGCCGGCTGAGATCGTGGCCGCCGCCCGCGACGAGGACGTCGACATCGTGGGCATCTCCATCCTGTCCGGCTCCCATCTCGAGCTGGTCCCCGAGATCGTCGACCGGCTCCGGGCGGCGGGTGTCGACGTCCCGGTGGTGGTCGGGGGCATCATCCCCCCCGAAGATGCCGACATCCTGGTGGGCAAAGGTGCGGCCCGCGTCTACACGCCGAAGGACTTCGAGCTCGAGCGCATCATGGAGGACATGCTCGACTTGGCCGAACAGCACCGCGCCTCGCCCTCCTGACCGGTCGCCGCCGGCCGAGCCCGGTCACAGGTGATCGCCCCGTCGCTCGGGTTCGGCCAGCTCCCTGAACTCCTCGGGCACCCGGTCGGCGTCGGAGAACACAACGGTTGCATACCCGACCGCAGCCCGCCCGTACCTGGCCCGGACGGTGTCCATGGCCCGGTCCACCGCCCATCGCGCCGAGCCCGCCGCCGAGCCGGGCCGGGCCGGGGCGTGGCCTCCGTCGCCTCCCGCGTCGCAACCGCACTCACCACCGAGGGGAAAGGGCAGCTCGAGTTGTAGGGCTGCTTCGTTCCGAAGGTTCGACACCGAAACCGCCAACAGGGTGATGTGGCGTTCGCCAGGATGGTCGGAAAGGGCACTGACCACCAACACGGTCGCCACCTCGGTGAGGGTCAACGTGGACGAGACGGCAAACGGGAGGGTGATCGAGCGGGTGATCGTCCGAAGCTGGCTGAACCGCACCCGAACCGTCACCGTACGTCCAGCCCGGCGAGCCGCTCGCAGCCGGCTCGCCACTCGATCGGAGAGGTAGCCGAGGGTCTGGCGCATCAGGTCGGGGCGGACCAGGGTGAGACCGAGGGCCGCCTGGGCGCCGGCGGACTTGGCGCTATGGGAGGTCTCGATGGGACGCGGGTCGACGTTGGCCGACAGGGAGGCGAGCTGGGCGCCGGTGGCCCTCCCGAGCAGGCGCTCGAGGATCGGACTTCCCGTGGCGGCCAGATCGCCGATGGTGCGGATGCCGACGCCGGCCAGCCGAGCCCGGGTGGCCGGGCCCACGCCCCAGATCAGCTCGACCGGGAGCGGGTCGAGGAAGGCTCGCTCTCGATCGGGCTCCACCACGACCAGGCCGTCGGGCTTGGCCACCTGGGAGGCGACTTTGGCCAGGTGCTTGGTTCGGGCCACCCCGACCGAGACGGGCAGGCCGACCTCGGCGCGGACCCGGCGCCGAATGGCGTCGGCGATCTCCCCCGGCGTCCCGAAGAGGTGGACAGCGCCGCCGACGTCGAGGAAGGCCTCGTCGATCGAGACCCGTTCCACCAGGGGCGTGAAGTCGCTGAACACCTCGATGACCTGGTCGCCTAGGCGCTGGTACTCGTGGAAGTGGCCGGCGACGAACTGCAGGCCCGGACAGAGCCGCCGGGCCGTCGGGCCAGCCATTCCCGCCCGCACTCCGAAGGCTCTCGCCTCGTAGGAGGCGGCCAGCACGACACGCCCCTCCCACGGCGATGCGGCCGCCCTCGCAGCGTCGGGTCGAGCAGCTGCTCTACCGATGCGTAGAAGGCGTCCAGATCGGCATGCAGGATGGTGGCGCCACCGGTCGTGCGCATGGCGCCACTTTATCGAACACATGTTCGATTCGACGGCCCGATGGGAGGGCCGAGAAACCCCCTGCTTGTGGGCCGAGGGTAGCCCGGTCGGACCCGTCAGGCCGGGCCGTCGGTGGGTCAGGCCCGGGGCCGGTCGCGGCGCACCGTTGCCGGCCGCGACCACCACCGACCGCTGAACCTCCAGGCCGGGAGGGCGCTCGGCGCTTCCGCCACCACCACCCTCGGCCGGGGCCACGCCTGATCGACGGCGGCGACCAGGACGGCGAGGATCTCGGGGTCGATCTCCGGACGCCGGGCGATGTCCGGGACGGCGCTCCCGACCTCCGCCGCACTCACAGCGGCATGTTCCCGTGCTTGCGCTTGGGCAGGTCCTCACGCTTGGAGATCAGCAGCGCCAGGCTCTGCACCAGCACCCGGCGGGTGTCGGCCGGGTCGATGACGTCGTCGACATAGCCCCGCTCGGCGGCGGCATAGGGATTGGCGTAGCGCTCGGTGTACTCCTCGACCAGTTCCTTGCGCCGGGCCACCGGGTCGTCCGCCTCGGCCAGGTCCCGGCGGTAGACGATCTCGACCGCCCCTTCCGGGCCCATCACCGCCAGCTCGGCCGAGGGCCAGGCGTAGGCCAGGTCGGCCCCGATGGACTTCGAATTCATCACCACGTACGCCCCGCCGTAGGCCTTGCGGGTGATGATCTGGATCCGGGGCACGGTCGACTCGCAGTAGGCGTACAGGAGCTTGGCGCCGTGGCGGATGATCCCCCCGTACTCCTGGTCGGTACCCGGCATGAACCCCGGCACGTCGACGAAGGTGACCAGCGGCACGTTGAAGGCGTCGCAGGTGCGGACGAACCGGGCGCCCTTCTCCGAGGCATTGATGTTGAGCACGCCGGCCAGCATCTGGGGCTGATTCCCGACGATGCCCACCGACCGCCCGTCGATGCGGGCGAAGCCGCAGACCAGGTTCATGGCCCAGTGGTGGTTGACCTCGAAGAACTCGCCGTCGTCGACCACCGCCTCGATGACCTTCTTCATGTCGTAGGGCTGGTTGGGCGAGGCGGGCATCAGCTCGGTGAGCTCGGGGGTGAGCCGCTCAGGGTCGTCTCCCGAGGCGACCAGAGGGGCTTCCTCCAGGTTGTTCGACGGCAGGAAGCTCAACAGGTAGCGGACGTCGTCCAGGCAGGCCTTCTCGTCCGGAGCGACGAAGGCGGCCACCCCGGACTTGGTGGCGTGACTCATGGCGCCACCCAGCTCCTCCAACGTCACGTCCTCGCCGGTCACCGTCTTCACCACGTCGGGGCCGGTGATGAACATGTGGCTCGTCCCCTGCACCATGAAGATGAAGTCGGTCATGGCCGGGCTGTACACCGCGCCGCCGGCACACGGGCCGAGGATCACGCTGATCTGGGGGATGACGCCCGACGCCTCGGCGTTGCGGTGGAAGATGCCGCCATAGGAGTGGAGCGAGACCACGCCTTCTTGGATGCGGGCGCCGGCACCGTCGTTGAGCCCGATCATCGGGACCCCGATCGACGACGCCAGATCCATGACCTTGTGGATCTTCTCGGCGAAGACCTCGCCGAGAGCCCCGCCGAAGACGGTGAAGTCCTGGCTGAACACGCACACCCGCCGGCCCTCGATGGTGCCGAAGCCGGTGATCACCCCGTCGGTGTAGGGCCGGTTCTCCTCGAGTCCCATGCCGTGGGCCCGGTGCCGGGCGAGCATGTCGAGCTCCTGGAACGAGCCGTCGTCGAGCAGGTAGTCGATGCGCTCCCGCGCCGTCATCTTGCCCTTGGCGTGGTGCTTCTCCACCGCCCGGGGCGACCCGGCGTTGCGGGCCATCTCGCGTCGTTCGGCCAGTTCCTCGAGTCGTTGGGCCATCGGGTGATCCATGGTCTCCGAGGCTACCGGACCGGCTATCGGGGGGACCCAGCCGGCGACGGCCCACGCCGGCTCCGGGAGGACCGGGCGGCGCCGCTCACCGGGCCACGCACAGCTCTGCTCACCGGACCGCTCACCGGACCGCTCAGTGGGCCGTGTTGACCCAGTGCGGTCCGCACCACACGTAGGACGCCGAACCCGGCGACACCCTCCCGAGGTAGGGGGCGACACTCTTGCCCCCGTAGCGACGTTCGAGCTCCGGATCCCGGGTGCCGACGAAGGAGTAGCGCTCGGGAGTGCGCGTACCGCTCTCCCCGAAGGGAGTGCCGTTCGAACCGGGCGGGGCGGCGTCCCAGTGGTCGAGCCGGTAGATCGAGTCGACCAGCTCCCCGACCACCACCGCCGCCCAGTGCGGGGAACGAGGCGCCTCCACGTCGACCCAGCGCCGGCCGATCCGCCACCCGTGGCGGGCCCGCTCGTAGGAGGCGTCGGTCCCGACCGGCCCCACCCGGAGCAGGACCACCTGGTGGGGGCGCTTGAACTTGGCCCGCTTGGTCAACAGGGCGCGCACCTCGGCCGCCGAGGCTCGCTGGCTCTCCCCCGCCGGAACGCCGGGCAGCCCGAGCACGTCGTGGGCGGCCGCCTCGACCGTCAGGGCTTGATCCGGGTCCAACCCGTAGCGCAGGATCTCGACCCGCACCGGCCGGCCCGCTGCCTCCAGCTGCCGGATGCGGTCGAGAACGGAATGCTCGCCACCCTCACCTGCCGGGTCACTCCTCGCCGGCCGGCGTCCCACCCGGGCCGCCCGGACATGGTCGAAGCAACGATCGTCACGGCCGTGGCCGACGTGGAACGGGCGGCCGGTCCGGGGATCGACCAGCAGGTAGACGTAGGACTTGAGCTTGGCGCGCACCGCCGGCGGGAAGGACTCGGTGTCGTCCACCGGGTCAGGAGGGGTGCCGGCGGCGGGCGGGCGGGCGGCCACCGCGGCCACCGCCGCCACCGTCGAGGACGACGTCATCCGGGCCTGCGGGCCGGGGTCGGCCGGGAGGGGGATCGACGGGACCGGTACGGGTCGGGGATCCTGATCGGTGCGGGACGGGATGCTCGGGACGCCGATCGACGGCCCCTCCTCCGGTAGCGTCCGGTCGGGAGCGCCGGCCGGGGCGGCGGGGGCGGTGTCCACGCGGGCAGCTATTCCTGGACCAGCTCGATCAACGTGCCGAACGCCCCCTTCGGATGGACGAAGGCGACCGTCGTGCCCCGCGACCCCGGTCGCGGCACCTGGTCGATGACCGCACCACCATGGTCCTTGACCGACTGGAGCGCCTCAACGCAATCATCCACCCGGTAGCCGACGTGATGGAGGCCCTCTCCATTCTTGGCCAGGTACTTGGCCACCGGTGAGTCGTCGCGGACGGGCATGAGCAGCTGGATGTAGCTGTCCGCCACCTGGAGCAGGGCCTCCTCCACGCCATCGGATTCGATGCGCTCGCGGTGGCTGACCTCGGCACCGAAGGTCTCGGCGTAGTAGGACACCGCGGCATCGAGGTCGAGCACGGCGATGGCCACGTGATCGATCTCGGTGAGCAGCGGCCTCATGCCCCGTGTCGCCGGAACAGCGTGATCCGGTCCTCGCCGACCCGGGCGCGCAACTCGGGGTCGTCGATCCCGAGGCCCGGTTCCGGGGCCAGGCAGAGCACACCGATCTTCCCCTCGTGCAGGTTCTGATGCACCTGGTAGGCGGCATCCCCCACGCCTTCCAGCGTGTGCAGGGCGGATAGCGGGGGAAGGATCTTCCCCTCGCACACCAGCTGGTTGGCGTCCCAGGCCTCCCGATAGTTGGCGAAGTGGGACCCCTTGATGGTCTTGAGCTTCATCCAGAGATGCCGGTTGTCGTACTCGATCATGTAGCCGGACGTGGCCGCGCATGTCACGATTATCCCGCCTCGCTTGGCCGCGAAGACTGATGCCCCCATGGTCTGGCGTCCGGGATGCTCGAACACGATGTCCACGTCGTCACCGACCAGCGCCCGGATGTCCTTGCCGAGACGCCGCCACTCCGACTCGTCCTGGGTGTGCTCGTCCTTCCAGAAGCGGTAGTTGGCCGCCTTGCGATCGATCACCGCCTCGACTCCCAAGTCGTCGAGGAGCTCGACCTTCTGCGGGGACGAGACCACGCCGACCGGCGTGCCCCCGCCGTTGAGGACGTACTGGACGGCGTAACCGCCCAGCCCGCCCGACGCCCCCCAGACGAGCACCTTGTCCCCCTGCTTCATCTGGGCACCGTTCTTCGACACCAGCATCCGGTAGGCGGTGGAGTTGCACAGCGCGTTGACGGCCGCCTCCTCCCATGTGAGGTGGGTGGGCTTGGGCATCAGCTGGTTGGCCTTGACCAGGGTCAGGTCGGCCAGCCCGCCGAAGTTGGTCTCGAACCCCCAGATCCGTTGGTTGTCAGCCAGGATCGAGTCGTCGTGGGCGCTCGGGCTCTGATCGTCGACGTAGTTGCAGTGGATGGTCACCTTGTCGCCCGGTTTGAAGTTGCGGACGGCCGACCCGGTGCGCAAGACGACTCCGGCGGCATCGGAGCCGACCACGTGGTAGTCGAGCGCGTGGCGCTTGCCCCAGCGGCTCTCTTTGCCCAGCCGATCGAGGAACCCGAACGTGGGGAGAGGCTCGAAGATCGATGTCCAGACGGTGTTGAAATTGATGGAGCTGGCCATGACGGCCACGTAGGCCTCGTCGGGAGCCAGCTCGGGCACGGCCACCTCGCCGACGTGGAGCGACTTCCTCGGATCCTTCTCGTTGGATTCGAGCCCGTCGAACATGTCCACCTCGTCGCGGCGGACGAAGGCGGCCCGGTAGGCCTCGGGAATGGGGATGGCGGCGATCTCGTCGCCGGAGGCACCCGATCGGATGGCTGACAGAAATTCCTGCATGGCAAGCGAGGTTAGCCCGCCCCTCGCGGCTCGATCGGGGCTCGAACCGCGGTTCGCACCAGGTCACCTCGGTGCCGACGGTCGGCTGGCCAGCCCTTCCGTCCGGGCGCCGGGAGAGCGCACGATGGCTGCTCAACCGTGTCGGAGCGGCGGGGTGGTCGGGTCCCGCCCGCTGTGGTCGGGTTCCGCCCGCTGTGGTCGCCGAGGCGGGCCAGGCCGTATCATGGGTCGGTCGTTTGTGGCGGCCCACGGGGGATCGCCGCCTGATCAGGCCAGCAGGCCGCGGAGGTCGTCATGCCCGGAACCGTCATCGTCGCAGGTGCCCGCACCCCGATCGGCAAGCTCTCGGGTGCTCTCGGCGGGTTCGCCGCCACCGAGCTGGGCGGATTCGCCATTGCCGCCGCCCTCGAACGGGCCGGGATCAAGCCGGAGCAGGTCGACTACGTGTTCATGGGACAGGTGCTCCAGGCCGGCGCCGGCCAGATCACGGCGCGCCAGGCCGGGGTCAAGGCGGGCATCCCGATGGACGTGCCGGCGACGACGGTCAACAAGGTCTGCCTGTCCGGACTGAATGCCATCTACCTGGCCGACCTCCTGATCAACGCGGGCGAGGCCGACATCGTGGTGGCCGGCGGGATGGAGTCCATGACCCAGGCTCCTTACCTCCTTCCTGGGGCACGTGCCGGCTACCGCCTGGGTGACGCCACCGTGGTCGACTCGATGATGTACGACGGGTTGTTCTGCGCCTTCGACCAGTGCGCCATGGGGCTCGGGACCGAGCGCTACAACGGCGCTGACGGGGTGTCCCGCGAGCGCCAGGATGCCTTCAGCGCCCTCTCCCACGAGCGCGCCGGCGGCCGCGGCCAAGGAAGGCCGGTTCGCCGACGAGATCATCCCGGTCAACGTGCCTCAGCGGAAGGGTGACCCGCTCGTCGTCGACACCGACGAGGGCGTGCGCCCCGAAACGACGGCTGAGTCGCTGAGCAAACTGCGCCCGGCGTTCGACAAGAACGGCACCATCACCGCCGGCAACGCCTCCCAGATCTCCGACGGTGGTGCCGCAGTCATCGTGGTGTCGAAGGCCAAGGCCGACCAGCTGGGCCTGGCCCCGCTCGGCGAGCTGGTCAGCTACGGCCAGGTGGCCGGACCGAGCCCCTCCCTGCTCCACCAGCCGTCCCACGCCATCACCGTGGCCCTGGGGAAGGCCGGACTGGCGACGGGCGACATCGACTTGTTCGAGATCAACGAGGCCTTCGCCGCCGTCGGGCTCGCCTCCGCCGACGACCTGGGCATCACCGAGGACAAGGTCAACGTCAACGGTGGGGCGATCGCGCTGGGTCACCCGGTGGGCATGTCCGGCACCCGGGTGGCCTTGACTGCACTGCTCGAGCTCAAGCGCCGGGGCGGGGGCACCGCCGCGGTCGCCTTGTGCGGTGGCGGCGGCCAGGGCGACGCCGCCGTCCTTCGCACCGTCTGACCGGCGGTTCCTGAGCGGCTCGCTCCGGTCCGAACGTCACCGCCGCGCCGCCGGCCCCAATACCGATGGCCGCTGAGCCGAGGGCTGGACAGCATCGTTGATGACGATGGAGTCGGCGACCTTGTCGTAGAGGCGGAGCCGGGCAGCGACCAGCTCCGAGCGCCCAGGAACCCATCCCGGCGGCGTGGTCGGGCGCCGAACCGATCCGCTTTCCAAGAGGTGGACCGCCGCATAGGCTTCCAGCGTCGAGGACGACCGTGCGGAGGTTGAAAATGGCGATCGCGTCCGACGACCATCTGCGGTCCTTCAGGGAGGGTTTCGGCGGCGGCGCCCTGCTGCCCTCCGACGATGGCTACGACGGCGCCCGATCGCTGTGGAACGGCGACATCGACCGTCGGCCGGCCGCCATCGCTCAGTGCACGACCGCCGAGCACGTCGCCGCGGCGGTGATGTTCGCCCAGGGGCACGATCTCGAAATCGCCGTCCGCGGTGGTGGCCACAGCTTTGCCGGTCACGGGTGTTGTGAGGACGGGCTCATGATCGACCTCAGCCACATGAACGCGGTCCGAGTCGACCCGGGGGCCCGGCGGGCGGTGTGCGGAGGCGGCGCCACCTGGGCCGATCTCGACGCAGCGACCCAGGAGCACGGCCTCGCCACCGTCGGGGGGGTGATCAGCCACACCGGGGTCGGCGGGCTCACCCTGGGAGGTGGCATCGGATGGTTGACCGGTGAAATTGGCCTGGCCTGCGACAATCTGGTCGGTGCCACCGTGGTGACCGCCGAGGGAGGTGTGCTGCACGCGTCGTCCGAGAAGAACCCCGACCTGTTCTGGGCGCTGCGTGGGGGTGGCGGCAATTTCGGCATCGTCTGCGAATTCGAGTTCGAGTTGCACGAGGTGGGGCCGATGGTCAACCTCGGCCTCTACTTCTGGACCATCGACCAGACCGCCGAGGCCCTGCGGTTCATGCGCGACTTCGTCGACACCGTCCCGGCCGGCACCGGCGTGCAGATCGTGGGCCTCAACGCACCGCCGGCGCCGTTCGTTCCCGAGCAACACCACTTCGCACCGGGCTGGGTGCTCGCCGTGGTGGGCTTCCGTTCGCCCGAGGAGCATGCCGCCGCCATCGGGCCGATCAGCGACGCCGCCGTTCCGCCGACCTTCGAATTCGTCACTCCCATCCCCTACACCGACCTGCAGAAGATGCTCAACGACAGCGCACCCTGGGGGATCCTCGCCTACGAGAAGGCTCTTTACCTCGACGAACTGAGCGACGAGGCCATCGACGTCATCGCCGAGGAGATGCCGAAGAAGGCGTCCCCGATGACCATCGTGCCCGTCTTCCCGTTGCGAGGCGCCTTCGCGGAGGTACCCGAAGGGGATACCGCCTTCGGCGGGCGACGGTCGTCGAAGTTCGTCTTCAACATCTCAGCCGCCGCCCCGGACCCGGGGCTGTTCGACGCCGACCGGCAGTGGGTGCGCAACTTCTACGACGCTCTGCGGCCATACGCCTCCGGCAACGCCACCTACGTCAATTTCCTGGCCGAGCCGGACGAGGACCGGGTCCGCGCCTCATACGGCCCCGAGAAATATGACCGCCTGGCCCAGATCAAGGCCCAGTACGACCCCGACAACGTCTTCCATCTCAACGCCAACATCAAGCCTTCGCCCCCAACGGCAGGGCTCCAGTAGGCATCTGCGGCCAGCGGGACGTCCTGCCCTCCGCCGTTCGCCTTTCGGCAGCGTCCTTCCACCTAGGGTGACGACCTATGTCGGCGGTGGGCATGAGAACGAGCCTGCATCGATGCCTATCGATAGCCGTGGCTACCGCCCTGTTGTTCGGTCTCGAAGCGGGCGCGTCAGGGATCGCACCTCAACCCGCGGCAGCATCAGCCGTCGGCGCACCCTTCGTCGACCCCGCTGGAGGCACCGGCTCCTATGTGCTGACCGCCACAAACACCGGCGCGACGTATGCTCCCACCTTTGTTGGCAACGGCGAGTTGGGGGTCCGGGTGCCGCCGAGCGGCCAAGGCTCCTCGGACGGGGCCAGAACGACTCCGTCGGAACTGGCCGGCTTCTACGCCCAGCCGACCGGCGGAGTGCAACTGCGGGCCACCATCCCGACCTGGTCGACGCTGACGTACTCGGATGGTGGCGAGACGTTCACATTGGCCAACGGGCGGACCAGTCATTGGCGCCAGTCGATCAACCTGCGAACCGGAGTCATTGCCACGACTGCCCGATGGACTGCCCCGGACGGCCATGTCACGGAGCTGTCCTATCAAGTGCTCACCGATCGGGCGCGCCCGCAGGTCGGCCTGGTGCGCCTCGAGCTGACGCCGCGGTGGTCGGGACAGGCGGCAGTCACCGATGCGATCGACGGCTCTCTCGCCACGATGAGCACGCAGTTGGACAAGGGCTGGTCGATGGCGACCCACGGTGATTGGGTCGGCGTTCAGGCGGTGGGAACAGGAATCGATGCGGCCATCGCCAGCACGGTCACCACAAGTGGCAATGTGGCCGCTACGACAACCCGGGCCGACCAGACCGTTGATCAGAGCGTGGGCCAGCAACTGGCATTCCCCGTCGTGGCGGGCCACGTCTACACGTTTACCAAGTATGTCGGCGTGGAGATGGCGCAGGGAGCGGACGTGCCGACCCGTGCGGCCCAGGCACAGGCTCACGACGCTGCGGCCAGTGGATTCGGCGCTCTTCTCGCCGCGAGTGATAGGGCGTGGTCAGCCCTCTGGTCGAATCGCATCGACGTGCTGGGAGATCCGTCGCTGGCCACTGCGGTCAACGCCAGTGAGTTCTACCTCTGGTCGAGCACCCGGGACGGGATCGACTGGAGCGTCTCTCCCGCCGGATTGTCCTCCAATGGCTACAGCGGGCACATTTTCTGGGACGCGGAGACCTGGATGTACCCGGCACTGCTCGCCCAGCATCCAGATCTGGCTGCGGGGATGAATGCCTACCGCTTCCAGCGACTGGCGGCTGCGCAACAACACGCCGCGGCTACCGGGTACCGGGGCGCTCGGTACCCGTGGGAAAGCGCCGTCGACGGAACGGAGCAAATTCCGCCGCCACAGTCGATCTTTACCGAGGGCCTCTACGAACAGCACGTGACCGCCGATGTCGCCATCGCACAATGGCAGTACTACCTCGCCACCGGAGACAAGGAATGGTTGGCTCGACAAGGATGGCCGGTGCTGTCCCAGACTGCCGACTTCTGGGCGTCCCGAGCAACCATGGCGGCGGACGGGACGTACCACATCGACGGAGTCACCGGACCAGACGAGGCGCACCCGAACGTCAACGACGAGGCGTACACGAACGCGTCGGCGAAGACGGTCCTTGCAGACGCGGCCCAAGCCGCTCACGTGTTGGGATTGCCCACTCCAGCCACCTGGAACACCGTCGCGTCCGGGATCGTCGTACCCGAAGATTCCAAAATGGGCATCCAGCCTGAGTTCTCCGGATACGACGGCGGGATGATCAAACAGGCAGACGTCACTCTGCTCGAATACCCGCTGGGGTACAGCTTGCCTGCGGGCACCGCTCAACACGACATCGACTACTACGCAGCCCGCACGAACCCTGATGGTCCGTCGATGAGCGATTCGGTCAATTCGATCGATACGTCGGCTCTGGGAACCGCGGGATGTGCCAGTTTCGTGTACACCCAGCGCAGCGTGGAGCCGTTCACCCGCGACGTGTTCGATCAATTCTCGGAGACGAGCACCGGAGGCGCATTCACGTTCATGACGGGTATCGGGGGCTTCCTCCAGGAGTTCGTCTACGGCTACTCCGGGTTGCGATGGAACGCCGACGCCGTACGGCTTGGTCCCAGCCTGACCGGCCAACTCGGAGGAGTCGTTCTGCACGGCCTGTCATGGCACGGGAGACGGTTCACCGTGATGATCGGCCCACGTACGACATCGGTCACCCTGGACAGCGGTGCGACCATGCCGATCCGCGTCGGATCGCAGAATCGTGACATCGATCCGGGACAGACACTCACCCTTCCGACCGGCCGACCGGATCTGGTCCGGACCGATAACGTCGCCCGTTGCGCCCAGGCCACTGCCACCTCCTCCCGACCCGGGGCTCCAGCGCTGGCGGCAGTCGACGGGAGCCAAGCGACGGGTTGGCAACCGCTCTCGGCCACGGCGGCCCTCACCGTCCCACTGGCTCATGGTCCCCGCACCGTCAACGCCGTGACCCTGGAGTGGCATCAGCAAGTGCCGGTGCCGTCAAATCCTGATCAGGCAGGACCGCCCGGGCCGGTCACCACCCTGAGAGCAACCAGCTACGTCGTCGCCGCCTCGAGCGATGGGCGCACCTGGAAGACGGTGGCGCAGGTAGTTGGACGCTCTTCCGGCGGCGACCGATGTGTTGCACTTCGCCCCCATTCTCGCTCGCTCTGTCTCCGTTCGGATCTCCGCGGCCGCAGGCGCCCAGCCACCGATCCTCGACGAGCTGAGCGTGACCTAAGAGACCGTTGAGGGCGGTTGAGGGGCGTTCAGTACGGTGGCTTGAACAACCCGGCGAGGGACGCGCAACCGTGCACGACGTCCTCCCACCCGTCCACGTCCAACGTCAGGACGGCCAGCGCGCAGGTGGGGAACCCGTGCGCCTCGAGCGTCACCTGGTCATCCCCGGGCAGACCGCCCTCCCCGGCCGCCAGCAGCTCGAACACCAGCTCGAACAGGGTGGGGTTGTGGCCGACCATGAGGGCGCTCCTCACCGACTCGTCGATCTCCCGGACATACCGGAGCACGACGTCGGTGTCCGCCCCGTACAGGGACCGGTACGAATCGAGCGGCAGTCGGTTGGCAAGCGCCTTCACGATGAGGCGGGCCGTCTGGTGGGTCCGCACCGCCGCCGAGCAGATGGCCAGTTCCGGCCGGCGAACGCCTTCGAGTCCGAGGACGGGCCGTTCCTCGGCCAGCCGCTTCCCGAGGGCGGCGGCGTCCCGGCGCCCGCGTGCGGTCAGGGGCCGCTCACGGTCGCCCCCTCCCCACGGTGCATCGGACGCCGCCTTGCCGTGTCGAAGGACCCACAGGTACCGAACAGACCCCTTCGCCGCCTTGGGCATCCCCTCATGGTGCCCCAGCTCGTCGCCGGCTGCCCGGGCCGCGACGCCAGGCCGCGGAGCTAGGCCTCCACTTCCCGCCGGCCCTCGAGGGCCCGACCGAGCGTGAGCTCGTCGGCATACTCGAGGTCCCCGCCCACCGGGAGCCCACTGGCGATCCTCGTGACCGACAATCCCATCGGCTTCAACAGCCGGGCCAGGTACATGGCCGTGGCCTCACCCTCGAGGTTGGGATTGGTGCACAGGATGACCTCCTTGACACCCTCGGTCTCGACCCGCCCGAGCAGCTCCCGGATGCGCAGCTGGTCGGGCCCGATCCCCTCGATGGGATTGAGGGCTCCCTGGAGCACGTGGTACTTGCCCGAGAACTCGCCCGTCTTCTCGACCGAGACGATGTCGCGGGGGTCCTCCACCACGCAGACCGACGTGGCGCCCCGCCGGTCGTCGGCGCAGATGGCGCACAGCCCGCCCTCGGCCACATTGAAGCAGCGGGGACAAAGGGTGATCCGCTCCTTCACCGCCACGATGGCTTCGGCCAGCCGGAGCGCGTCCTCGGGTGCCACCCGCAGCAGGTGGAAAGTGATGCGCTGTGCCGATTTGGGGCCGATTCCTGGCAGGCGCCCGAGCTCGTCGATGAGTGCCTGCAGCGGCCCCGAGAAGATGGCCACCTAGGTCACCTCTTCGGCACCGGGGAACGCCTGGAGCACCCGCGACTGGGCCGAGTTGTCGACCACCGCCACCTCTCCGAGCTCGGACTCGTCGAAGGACGAGAGGTCCTCGATGCCCTCTGGCTCCTCCCCGTGGACAGCTGGAGGACTGGCCATTCTGTCGGCTTCGGCTCCGGGCGGACCGCCGGTCCTGGCGGCACCGCCCCCAGAGGCACTGCGTCGGCCCGGGCCCGCCGGTGTCGGGTCGGCTCCCCCGCCGTCGGGATCGGAACTTGCCTCGGCCGGGGCCCGGTCTGAGCCGGAGACCCGATCGCCGTCCGGGGCCGCCGGGTGACCGTCTGCGCCTTCTGCGCCGGGGTCGACGACCAGGTCGAGCCGGACCGGGAAGGCGAAGTGATCGGACAGCGCCTGCTCCACTTCGGGACGGAGCTCCTCGCACCGGGTCCGGTGGATGTCGTTGGGCAGGCCGAATTCGGCATGACCCTCCGAGGCGCCCATGAACCGGCCCGCCTGGAACAGGGCCTTGGCCTTCGGCCGCAGGCGCCCGATGACGTGGTCGCCCCAGGCCTGCACCAACTGGTCCCGGTCGGGCCCCCCGCCGCCCGGCGGGCCCGCTCCGGGAACGGGTCCGGTCGGGGGCGTGGACGGAGACGGAGACGGAGACGGAGACGGCTGCACCTTCCCCTCGTGCCCCGCCGGCTTGGGCGGTGGTGGGCCGGCCGGAGCGACCTCTTCGGGCGCGGCCGCCGGGGTCGAGGCTGCGGCCTGGCGCCGGACCGCACCCACCGTCGGGCGGCGGCGGCCGGAGGCGGGACCGGACGCCACGTTGGGCTCGCCTGCCTCTGCCGTGGCCGGCCCCGGAGGTGCCCGCGCGGGTCCTGGCCGGCGCGGCCGGTGGGGCCGCTCGAGGGGCGGACGGCTCGGCGCCGTCGGCCTCCAGGCGCTCGATGCGGACCAAGAGGGCCTCCGGCGTCACATCGGCCTCCGGATGGGCCAGCCGGATGAGTGCCACCTCGAGGTTGACCCGCGGGTCCGGCGCGTCCCGCATGGACACCTGGGCCAGGCCCAGCAGCTCGAGCGCCCGGACCAGGGCAGCCAACCCGACCCGCTCGGAGCGGGTGGCCAGCGAGTCGCGTTCCGAGCCGGCCACCGAGACCAATTCCGGTGCCACCAGCACCAAGAAGCCCTGCCGCAGGTGATCGAGCAGGTCGCCAGCCAGCTGCTGGGGGCTGTAGCCGGCCGCGGTGAGCTGGGCCACGGCGGCCAGGGCACGGCCGGCGTCCCGTTCGGCCAGCGCTTCCACGATCTCGTCGAGCTCGGGCAGGTCGTCGTCAACCGAGTCGGAGGCCACCACCTGGTCGAGGACGGAGAGCGCGTCCCGCGCCGACCCCCGCCCCCGGCGCACCGCCAGGGCCAGGGCCTCGTCCGGGATGTCCAGCCCCGCCGCCCGCCGCACCTCGTCGAGCAGGTCGCCGAGGGTGTCGGGACCGAGGAGCCGGAACTCGAAGTGCTGGGTTCGGCTCCGGATGGTGGGCAGCACCTTCTGGGGGTCGGTGGTGGCCAGCACGAACACCACGTGGGGCGGGGGCTCCTCCAGCGTCTTCAACAGCGCGTTCGAGGCCGCCGTCGAGAGCATGTGGACCTCGTCCACGATGTAGACCTTCTGGCGCCCGGGAGTCCCGAGGGCCGCCCGGGCCACCAGGTCCCGCATGGCCTCGACCCCGTTGTTGGAGGCCGCATCCAGCTCGTGCACGTCGAGGGAGGACCCCCGGCTGATCTCCACGCAGGACGAGCACACCCCGCAGGGCTCGCCGTCCGACAAGGCGGTGCAATTGAGGGCCATGGCCAGAATCCGGGCCGTCGACGTCTTGCCGGTGCCCCGGGGCCCGCTGAACAGGTAGGCGTGGGCCACCCGGCCGTCGCGGACCGCGTTTCGCAGGGCGAGCACCACGTGGTCCTGGCCACGCACGGCGGCGAAGGTCGACGGGCGGAACCGTCGGTAGAGCGACTGGTATGGGGTGTCAAAGCGTTCCGCGGTCACCTCGGGGAAGCCTACCGGTCGCCTGGGTCACGCTTCCGCAGACGCGGGCGCGGCCGGCCCGGACTCCCGCCGCAACATCTCCGACCCTCGCCGCCACCGCCAGCAACACCGTGCGCGGTCGACGCAAACTGCGTTCCGAACGGGGTACGCGCCCGTCCGCCACGGTGGGTGTTCGCCTCTTCCACTCGCGATCGCGCGCATGGTACGTTCACCCTCTCCATCAATCACATTTGCAGAACCTTCATCAGGGGCAATAGCTAAGGGGATGAACATGGGCGGTAAGTGGATTCGTCGGATCACTCTGGGCGCGGCGGCCATGGCCATCGCATCACTGGCGGGGGTGGCTCTCCCGGCATCGGCTGCGACTTCCGTATCGGCAGTGTCGGTGGCGGCCAGTCCGTTCACTCCGGCCACCGCCTCCACGTTCACGGTGGAGTTCACCAGTAGCGCCACGGGCGCATTGGCCTCGGGGACGGGCACCATCACCATCACCGACGGCGGGAACGCCCTCACGACCAGTGCCACCTACATGGTCGACGCCAAAGGCCACAGCGCCACCGCCAGCGTCACCGGCTCGACGGGCAACGTGACACTCACCGTGCCGGCCGGGATCACCATCGCCGCCTCGACTCCGGTCATCATCACCGTCACCGGGGTTACCACCCCGGCGGCCGGGACCTACCCGGCGTCGGTCGCCACCTCCTCCGACACCACCGCAGCCTCGACCAACTACACCATCGGCACGGCCACCCAGGTGGTGGCCACCGCCGGAAACAACCAGAC
The DNA here is from genome assembly GCA_963734435.1 of uncultured Acidimicrobiales bacterium. Lineage (GTDB taxonomy): Bacteria > Actinomycetota > Acidimicrobiia > Acidimicrobiales > RAAP-2 > Bog-756. Next base: position 140,899 of record CAVTHA010000001.1, read on the forward strand.
CATTGGGCCCAACGGCACCTACGTGACCCACCTCGGCGCCCACATCCGGGATGCAAGCAATACCAACGTGGACGAAGCGGGCGTCCAGGTGACCTTCACCGTCGTCCCAGGCATCACGGGATCCTCCGGCACCTTCCAGAACCTGACGGGGGCCACGACGTCCAGTACCGACGCCACTGGCCTGGCCACATCCACCCTCCTCACCGCCAACGGCACGCCCGGTACCTTCACGGTTTCGGCCACGGCCACCGTCAATGCCGTGGCGCTGACCCCGGGGACGTTCAGCTTCACCATCAGTCCTCCGACTGCTCCTCTGGCACCGACCATTGGCACGGCCACGGCCGGCAATGCCAGCGCCACCGTCACCTGGACGGCACCGGGCCTGCCAGGTGGAGTTCCGACCAGCTACACGATCACCTCTTCGCCGGGGACCATCACCGCCACCGCCGGCCTCGGGGCCACCTCGGCCGTGGTCTCGGGCCTGACCAACGGTGTCTCCTACACCTTCACGGTGACGGCCAGCAACGCCGCTGGGTCAGGTCCGTCGTCCGGGTCATCAAACGCGGTGACCCCGGTCGCACCTCCCCCTCCGCCGCCGCCTCCGATCAGCACTACCAACGGGAACCTGCCAGGGCCGGTCACCGGCATGGCCGCCCTGCCTGACGGAACGGGATACTGGCTGACCGATGCGGCCGGTGGCGTGTCTCCCCACGGCAACGCGGTGAGCTACGGCTCCATGGCCGGGCACCGGCTGAATGCCCCGATCAACCACATCGTGGCCACGCCGGACGGCAAGGGTTACTGGCTGGTGGCGGCAGACGGCGGGACCTTCACCTTCGGCGACGCCGGGTTCTACGGGTCCACCGGCAACCTGCGACTCAATGCGCCGGTCGTCGACATCGCCCCGACCCAGGACGGCAAGGGCTACTGGCTGGTGGCCTCCGACGGGGGCATCTTCTCCTTCGGTGACGCCCAGTTCCACGGCTCGATGGGGGGACAGCACCTCAACAAGCCGGTGGTCGGGATCAGCGCCGACTACGCCACCGGTGGCTACTGGGAAGTCGCCACCGACGGCGGCATCTTCGCCTTCGGGGCACCGTTCTTCGGATCCACCGGCAACATCGTCCTCAACAAGCCGGTCAACGGCATGACGGCGACAGCCGATTCCGGTGGCTACTGGTTCGTGGCCTCGGACGGAGGCATCTTCTCCTTCGGTGACGCCCAGTTCCATGGCTCCACCGGCGCCATCCAGCTCAACGCCCCGGTCGTCGGCATGGCCACGGACAACGCCACCGGCGGGTACTGGCTGGTGGCCAGCGACGGCGGCATCTTCACCTTCGGGACGCCGTTCTTCGGCGCCGACTGAGCTGAGCCGTCCACTAGGACGGTCCGATCTTGGATGGGGTTTGGGCACCGCGGGCTGATCGGCCCACGGTGCCCGCGGACTCGGTCACCCCCGACGGTCCGTCAACTGGCCGGTTCGGCGTCGGAGCCCGGCCACAGCGCAGTTTGCATGGCCAGCGCTCGGCCCCCGAAGCCTCGGAGATCGGTGCGTCCCTTGGACCGAGGTGGCAGAGGCCGGCTCCGGGCGACTGGGGAACCACCCTCGCCCACCGCGATCCAGCCAATATCCTCCCGGGGAACGATGACTTCGCGCCCACCTCGGCGTCGTAACATCCGTCACGAACGCGAATAACTGAGGAGGATGAACGATGTCGGCTGTTATCGATCCCTATCTGTTCTTCCCCGGCAAGGCCGAGGAAGCCATCACCTTCTACCGCCAGGTCTTCGGCGGGGAGGTCGAAATCGACCCGGCGCGGCGATGTCGATCCCAGTGCCTCAGAGAATGAAAAGAACCAGGTCGTCAACGCCACCCTGACCTCCGAGGGCATCACCATCCGAGCGAGCGATCGTCAGGATACGAACCTCGACGCCCAGAGCCGAGTCGAGCTGTCGATCGTCGGTCAGGACGAGGAGACGCTCCGGAAGGTCTTCGACGATCTGGGCGTGGGCGGCACGGTCAGGAGCCCGCTGGAGAAGCAGTTCTGGGGCGACATCTTCGGTGCCCTCACCGACAAGTTCGGGATCGGATGGCAAGTCAACATCGGCCACGGCTGAAGGACCTGTCACCTACCCGGAAGCGGCAGGAGTTCAGCCACTTCGATCGAGCGTCGGCCCGACATCTCGAAGGAGGCCCAAGGTCTTTTGCTCGAGGCCCCGGAGCTCGGCGCGACGGCCAGGTTGGCTGCGGCACACGGCCTGACCCGCTGAGAGCTGCTGCCTTCCGACCCTGACTCGGTTCACAGGAGGGCGTTGCGCAGGACCCAGCCGTCGCGCCGAGCGCCGGGGCGCCCCAGCCTACTCCTCGATCCGAGTCGGCGGAGTAGCCTGACCAGGCTGCTGACCTCCTGGAACTCCGAACTGGGTCCGGTGAGGTCGACCACCGGAGGTGTGCGAGAGCGGCCGAATCGGCACGACTGGAAATCGTGTGTGGGGAGACCCACCGTGGGTTCAAATCCCACCGCCTCCGCCACATGAGCACCGATCCAACCCCGGCGCCGGGCTCCAGGCCTGTTGGGACATCGCGGCGCGGGGCGATACTGAGCGATGACGAGGCGATGGCGCTGGCCCTGGAGGAGGCCGCGGCCGCTGTGAGTCACGGGGACGTCCCCGTCGGCGCCGTGGCCCTGCTGGAGGGACGGGTTATCGCCTCGAGGCACAACGAGCGCGAGAAGCGCGGTGACCCCGCCGCCCACGCCGAACTGCTGGCCCTCTCCGACGCGGGCGCCGTACTCGGGACCTGGCGCCTCTCCGAGGTGACCCTGGTGGTCACCCTCGAACCCTGCCCGATGTGCGCCGGTGGTCTGGTGGCGGCCCGATTGGGTCGGCTGGTCTTCGGCGCCGCCGACCCCAAGGCCGGGGCGTGCGGGTCCCTCTACAACCTGTGCACCGATCCGCGGCTCAACCACGAAGTCATCGTGACTTCCGGAGTCCGGGCCACCGAAGTAAGCGAACAGCTCCGCGGCTATTTCGAGGCGCGCCGCCGAGGTTGAGACGCTCAATACACTCTTGGTGGTGACGCCTGACGATTCTCTGGTCCTTCGGGTGGCTGGTATCGCCGATGCGGAGAACCTCGCTCGCCTTCGCTATCAGTGGAGAGTCGACGAGAGCGGGGAACGTGGTCTCGATCGGCGATCCTTTGAAGACGCCCTTCGGTCGTGGATGGACGACCACCGGTCCTCGCATGTCCCATTCTTGGCGCTGAGGAGCACCACTCCGGTGGGAATGGCGTGGCTGGCCCTGGTCGATCGGGTGCCGGGACCGAAGCACTTCGTTCGGCGATCCGCCTATGTTCAGAGCGTCTTCGTCCTCCCCCCGGAGCGCTCCCTTGGGATCGGTACGCGGCTGATGCGGTTCGTTCTCGACCATGCCCGTGGTCTCGGTCTGGACTATGTCGCCGTGCATCCGAGTGAGCGCTCCTTCTCGCTCTACCGGCGGGTCGGATTCACCGACACCGACCGGCTGTTGGAGCTGCGACCGTAGCCGGACGGGGTGACGCCGATCCGCGAAATCAGCCCATTGAGCTGCAAGAACGAAGGCGTCGGCTACGTTTGCTCAGCGATGCATCTTCCGTCGACCGCCCCAATCAGGTGTGCGTGTTGGCCATGCCGACCACCGGCCTGTTGAGGTGCAGGTTGCCGGTCGAACCGAAGAAGAGCGCGCTCCCGAAACAGAAGACGCCTCCGTCCGAGGCGACGAACCGGTAGCCGGCACCGTCAGGCGAGGCGGACATGCCGACAATCGGCTGGTTCAGCTGGATCGCCCCGGTGGAGCCGAGGAAGGGGGCACCGCCGAAGCTGAAGATGCCCCCGTCGCTGGCCACCAACCAGTAGGCGCCGGGCACGGCGGGATCGGCGGCCATGCCCACCACCGGCTTGTTCAGGTGGATCCCACCGGTCGATCCGTTGAACACGGCATCGCCGAAGCTGAAGATGCCCCCGTCGCTGGCCACCAACCAGTACCCCCGGCCATCGGGCGTGGTCGCCATGCCGACGATCGGCTTGTTGAGCACGATGTTGCCGGTGGAGCCGTAGTACTGCGCGTCGCCGAACGTGAAGATGCCCCCGTCGCTGGCTACCAACCAGTACCCTCCGTCGTCAGGGGTGGCCGCCATCCCGACGATCGGCTTGTTGAGCACGAGGTTGCCGGTGGAGCCATAAAAGTTGGCCGTGGCATGGGTGAAGATGCCCCCATCCGAGGCCACCAGCCAGTACCCACCATCGGTGGAGGTGGCCGCCATGCCCACGATCGGCTTGTTGAGTGGGGTGGCGCCCTGCGAGCCATGGAACAGCGCGTTTCCGAAGCTGAAGATGCCCCCGTCGGTGGCCACCAGCCAGTAACCGCTGCTGGGAGAGGAATTCACCGAGGTGACCCCTCCGGGCGGCGGCGTCACCGGAGGCGGCGCCGAGCTCTGATAGAAGATCGTCACGTTCCCGTTGCCGGTCCAGTGCCCCTGGAAGTACGGCGAAGTCAGCGAGAAGGCCGGGTTGGCATAGCCGGAGCCACCCCCGCCGCCAGACCCGGCTCCACCGCCACCTCCACCGAAGTAGCCACCACCACCACCGCCGCCTCCGGTATCGCCGTTGCCGCCCGATGCCTGCGACGAGAGCGAGGTGGTCGGACCGCCGCCCGCGGTTGCCGCCCCGCCGCCGCCGGCACCCGGGCCGCCGGAGGTCCCGGGTTGGCCACCGCCGGCACCCGTGCCGGGTAGGCCATCTCCGACACTGTTCCCGGCCAGCTGGCCACCGGCCCCACCGGTGCCCGCGCTCCCACCACCGCCACCACCCGCGGCGGCCAGGAGCAAGGTGGTGCCGGTGGCGTCGAAGATCTGGGTCGAGCCGCCGCCCCCGCCGGCCCCAGAGCCCCCGGTGCCTCCGCCCCCGAGACCGCCGGTCGACGCGCCGCCGAGCTGACCCACCGAGATCTTGAAGCTCTGACCAGGAGCTGCCACCAAGGCGGCGTTGACAGTACCCCCCGTGCCTCCGCTACCCCCGCTGCCGTTCCCGCCCTGTCCGCCACTGGCGTCGACGCAGACCGAATTGGGCACCGCATTGGACGGGACGATCCAGGTCTGTGGTGCGGCGTGGAAGCCGAACTTCACCGAGATGGTGTTCGGACCGAACGTCGACGTATACGCTTGGCAGTCGAGCACCGGTGGACCGAGCCGAGGGGTGGCCGACGCGATCGGAGCCGTCAGCACCTGAGCGACCGTGAAGAGCCCGAGCGCCGTCACGAACCCTACGGAGGCCAGGAGGCGACCGCTCGAGATTACCGCCGGCGGCCGGCGCCAGCTTCCAGCCGATGGTCCATCGGCTGCCGCGTGCGTGGCTCCATCCTGACCGGCGTGACGGAACGACACAGTTCCCCTCCTTCTCCACTCCGGCCGCTCCCGGAGTCGGTGGTCTCGATCGGGCTACAGCATCAAAGCATGTGACCCTTGGATTGAGCTTGGAACCGGTCAATGGGCCCGAGATGGGACGGCGTCGAACTCGGTGCGGGCAGCGGCGTCGTTCACCGCCCAGAAAGGACCGAAGAGCAACGAGCGGTCGCCGCGCGGCGAGCGGCGCCTAGGGTTTGAACACGGCGATGCCGGCGGCCCAGTACATGGCGGTGCCGAACGTGCCGGCGTAGGACTGGGATCCCGGTGCGCCGACGACCTGGTAGCCGGTCACGACGGTGGCGATGGTCCCGGCCGAGGTGGTCTGCTGACCCTGGTTGGTGTACCCCGGCGAGCTCACGCTGATGGCCTGGGCGTTGTTGTGGCCGGCGACGAAGCCCACCACCAGCTCGTTGGCCACCGAGGTGTTGGCCGTGCCCGACGAGGCCGCCGTGCCGGTGTTGGACGTCCCGGTCGACGTGTCCAAGGGACTGACGGTGGCCACCCCGGAGAACTCGCCGACCTCGAAAGCGACGGAGGCGGCCGTGGCGACATGCACGGTGACGGTCGTGACCGGGGCGGCGTTGGCCACGTACCAGAGCTCCCCGTTCGAGTTGTGGCCCGAGACGTCATAGGCGCCGATGCGGGTCCAGGTATTGCCGGCGGAGTCCGTGACCGAGGTGAGGTGATTGGTGGCCCCGGTGTACTCGCTGACCGATAGGACGAGCAGGTCGCCGGATTTGGTGACAGAGGGGAACGAGCCGCTGAGCGAGGTCGAGGTGGCCGACTCGGTGGCCGACGCCGACTGCACGAAGGCCGGGGACGAGGTGGACACCGGGTTGACCGTGAGGGAGAAGGTGGTCGAGTGGGTGGCCGACGACCCGGTGCCGGTCACCGTGATGGTGGAGGTGCCGGTCGGGGTGGTGGACGAGGTGGTCACGGTCATGGTCGAGCTCTGACCGGCGTTGATGGTCTGGGGGCTGAACGACACCAGGGCGCCGCTAGGGGCGCCGGTGGCGCTCAAGGCCACCGACTGGGTGGCCCCGCTGGTCACCGTGGTCGAGATGGTGGGCGAGGTCCCCGACCCGGCGGTCACCGTGGCCGAAGTCGGACTGGCGCCGATGGAGAAGTCGTTGGGCGGCGCCGGGTTGACCGTGAGGGAGAAGGTGGTCGAGTGGGTGGCCGACGACCCGGTGCCGGTCACCGTGATGGTGGAGGTGCCGGTCGGGGTGGTGGACGAGGTGGTCACGGTCATGGTCGAACTCTGACCGGCGTTGATGGTCTGGGGGCTGAACGACACCAGGGCGCCGCTAGGTGCGCCGGTGGCGCTCAAGGCCACCGACTGGGTGGCCCCGCTGGTCACCGTGGTCGAGATGGTGGGCGAGGTCCCCGACCCGGCGGTCACCGTGGCCGAAGTCGGACTGGCGGCGATGGAGAAGTCGTTGGACACCGGCGCGTTCACCGTCAGGGTGAAGGTCTGGGTGGCCGGGTTGCCCACGCCGTTGTTGGCGCTGATGGTGATGACGGAGGAGGAGACGCCGCCCGCCGTGCCGGCCAGGGTGGCCGTGCCGTTGCCGTTGTCAACGAAGGTGACCCCGCTGGGCAGCGCCCCCGACTCGGAGAGGGCCGCGGTCGGAGAGCCCGTCGTGGTGACGGAGAAGGTCCCGGAGCTGCCCGCGGTGAAGGTGGCGCTGGCCGCCGAGGTGATGGCCGGCGGGGTGTCGACAGTCAGGGCGAAGGTGGTGGTGTGGACGGCGGACGTCCCGGTGGCGGTCACTGTGACGGTGTAGGTCCCCGGGGGCGTCGTCGACGACGTGGTGATGCCCATCACCGAGGTCCCGCCCGAGGTGATGGACTGCGGACTGAACGACACCAGGGCCCCGGTAGGGGCGCCGGTGGCGCTCAGCGCCACCAGTTGGGGCGTGCCGACGGCGGTGGTGCTGATGGTGCTGGACGCCGAGGCTCCTGCCGTCACCGTCTGGCCCGTGGGCGTGGCCCCAACCGTGAAGTCACCCGGTGGAGGGGGAGGCGTCCCGGCCTTGAACAGGGCGATGCCGGACGCCCAGTACATGGTGGTCCCGAACGTTCCGGCCAGGCTCTGAGAACCGGGCGCGGCCAGGTCCTGGTAGGCCGACTCGACGGTGACCGTGCTGGGACTGGTGGCGACCTCGAGGGGCTGGGCTGTGTATCCCGCAGAGGTGATGGAGATGGCTTGACTGGTGCTGTGCCCGGCCACGAACCCCACAGCCAGGTCGTTGGCACCCAGTGCGGTGGCCGTCCCCGAGTTGGACGCCGTGGAGTCGCCGGCAGCCCCGTTGGAGCCCTCCAGGGGACTGGTGCCGGTCACGCCGTTGAACTCCTGGAGGCGAAGCGCCACCGTCGATGCTCCGGTGGTCACCGTCACGCTGCTCACCGAGGCCGCGTTGGCCGAATACCACATCTCCCCGTCGGAGTTGGATCCGGCCACGTCGTAGGCCCCGACCTTGGTCCAGGTGTTCTTGCCGTCGCTGACCGCGGTGATGGGATGGCTGGCGCCGGTGAACACACCGGCCGACAGCACCAGCAGGTCACCCGGAGTACTCGGGACCGGGAGGCTCACCGTCGTGGTGGTGGAACCGGCCGTTTGGACCAGCGCCGGCCCGACCGAGCCGGCCGGGGTGGTCACCGGGAAGGCCGTGCTCCGGTTCGAGACGTTGCCGGCACCGTCCCGGGCGTCCACCGTGTACTGGTAGGTCGTTCCGGGCGAAGCCGTGGAGTCGGTGTAGGAGGTGGTCGTCACCGGGCTCGGCGTGAGCAGGACGCCGTTGCGGTAGACGTCGTACCCGGACACTCCGATGGGGTCGCTCGAGGTCGACCAGGTCAGGTTGACCTGAGTGGCCGACGCGGCCGTTCCGGTCAGGATGGTCGGCACGGAGGGCGGCGAGGTTTCGACCGTCCAGTTGGCCGTGGCCGGGGTGGCGCCGCCCGAGGCCGCCACCGTCAGGGTGTGGGCTCCCTGGGCCAGGCCGGTGTAGGAGACCGGGCTGGTGCACGCCGAGGCGGTGGCGTTGTCCAGACTGCAGGTGAAGGTGGCACCGCTGCCGGTGGAGTGGAAGCTGACGCTGGCGCTGGTCGAGTTGGTGAGGGCCGGGGGGGGCGTGTCGATCACCGTGGCCGGGGTCGTGGAGTAGGAGTAGCTCTGCACGTCGAACGTCTGGCCGGCGGCGTTGGTCGGGCTGACGGTGACGGTCCCCCCGTTGACGGTCACCTTGAGGAAGTTGAAGACCTGGGCCGCCGACTGTGGTGTGGGTACACCTGTCCCGCAGGCGGTCCCGGTGTTGCTGGTCGGGCTCCAGCCGATGGCATAGATGGAACCGCTGCCCTTGAACCCGGTGCAGGAGCTCCCGGTGCTCACCGGTTCGAGGACACCCCCTCCACCACCGGTCACGTAGTTGGTGATCTGGCCCGCACCGCTCGGTGCGATGCGCTCGTAGTTGTGGGCGTGGCCGTTGAAGACCACCTTCACCCCGTTGGCGGAGAGCAGGGATTCGAGGCTGGACGACTGGAAGGGGTTGGACGGGCTGTTCTGGAGGTACACGTCGCTGTCCTGGGAGCTCTCGTCGGAGCGCAGCGGGTAGTGCCACACGGCCAGCTTGACCGAGCCCGGATGGCTGGCCAGGTCGGCGGCCAGCCACTTGTACTCGGGTGAGCTGGGAGTCCAGTGCTCGTCGTGGTCGACCTGATAACCGGGGCAGGCGGCCTCGCCGGCCGATGTGCACGTGGCCCCGGTGGCGGTCCCGACGTTGGAGCCGTCGGCCCAGGCGGCGTCGAGCACGTAGACACGCACGCCCGCATCGGAGAAGGCGTACCAGCCGTCGGGGTAGCTTCCCGGGTTGGTCCCGTCCTGGGTCGGGGCCGGGTACGAGTCGTAGGCGTAGGTGCCTCCCGGCGATGCGGCGGCGGTGTTGGCCTCGGGCCAGCTCCGGAGCCCAATGGTGTTCTGCCCATGGTTCCCCTCGCCGGGGAAGACCGGCAGCCCCTGGGTCTGGGGCCAGTAGGACGGACCGAAGATGTCGCTCACCTCCGAGCCGCCGTTCTGGAGGTCGCCGTAGTTGGCCTGGGTTCCGCCCGAGTAGCCGACGTCACCGGCGGTGACCACGAACTTGGCTCCCGAGGATCCGATCAGGGAGTCGACGGCCGCCTGGTCAGTGTTGAGGTTGTTGGGGAAGGCGGTGGTGGACGAGTAGAGGGTCTCCCCGATGTCCCCCACCACGTCGAACGTGAGTGGATTGGAGGAGGCTGCCGGGTCCAGCGTGGTGAACTGCTGGGTGGGGTTGGAGCCCAGCAGGTCGACCGACCCGGGGCCCAACGGGCGGTAACAGTAGGTGGTGCTGGGCGAGAGACCCGTGAGGACCACGGTGGACTGGTACTCGTTGGTCCCGGACACCACGTTGAATTCCGGATTGGTGATGCTCGTCGGTGTGCCCGCCGCCGGGTACGAGTTGGGCAGAGCGGGCGGCACCGTGGCGGTGTGGGCCGTGCAGCTCCCCAGCGGTCCCCACTGGAGGGTGCCCGGATTGGTCAGGGGGACCGTGGTGGCCCAGTTGACGTCGGCGCCGGTCTGGGTCAGGTCAGTGACGTAGGGCGCCCGGGTGAGCGTGGCGTTGAACCCGGCGAACGGGGTGACGGCGATGGGTGCTGGTCCGGCAGCGCCCGCGGTTTGCACCGAGGCCGCAACCACGGTGGTGGCGCCGACCAGTACCGCCAGCATCGAACCTAACAACCGCACATGCATCCGCCGCGGCTCTGTAAGCATCAGAGCACTCCTCCCCCTCGCACAAGAACTCTACAGGACCAGACCCGGCAATTTCCTCGATGCACCATGACAATTGGTCGCTGCATCGCCCGGTGTGGCCGGAACATCACGCACTGCGACAGCCAGTCGTCATCGTGGACGAGGCACTGACTCTCTCTGCTCCCCGTGACCACCGCCCTGACCACAGGCCGTTGCCGTCCCCGGTGGCACACACCCCCGTCCGCTCCCTCGGGGCGCCCCGCATGATCAGAGAAGCTGATCTCAGAGCCCGAGGAGCAGCGTGGTCGTGGTCGTGGTCGTGGTCGTCGTCGGCGGGGTAGTCGTGGTCGTCGGCGGCACCGTGGTGGTGGTCGTCGGCGGCACCGTGGTGGTGGTCGTCGGCGGGGTAGTTGTGGTGGTCGTCGGCGGCACAGTCGTGGTCGTGGTCGTGGTTGTGGTCGTCGTCGTCGTGGTCGTCGTGGTTGTGGTCGTGGTCGTCGGCGGTGGGGGCGGGATGGTCGGCGGCGGCGGCGGCGGAATGATCACTGGCGGTGCCGGAGCTGGCGCCGGAGCCGGCTTCCCGGTAGTGGGCGTCGGGAGGGCGGGCAGTTTGTTCACGGTCGGCAGTCCGGGAAGGAGCGTCGACACCTTGCTGAAGGCAGTGAGCGACGGCAGGGCCGTCAAGGTGGTGGCAACCGGAGTGAAGGACGACCCGCAGGTCACATGGGACCGCGCCAGGGTGGCTGTGACCTTGACCGGGACTGTGACCCCGGGCGAAGCGTGGTCGATGGGCAGGGTGACGGTTGCCTTGCCGGTGGCGTCACCCAACGCGGTGTGGACGCTGTGGGTGCGGGCGTAATCAGCCTCCACTCGCACCTGTGCCCCCGCAGCCGAGGTCACGGTGACCGTCTCGGCCGTCGCTGACTGCGGCGGTGACGGGTTCGAGACCGCCGCGGAACAGCCGGTCAGCGGGGCAGACTCCAATGGTGTGAATGTCTCGGGCTGGGTCGTCTGGCTCGTGTTCTTGTGACTCGATCCCGCGGCGGCCGCTACGTGGGGCGGAGCCGGAAGGGTCGGGCTCGAGCCTCCGGCCGCGGCGAAGAAAATGATGGCGGCAATCACGATGACTCCGACGGCAGCGGCGATCGGTCGCCAGCGGCTCCCGCTAATTAGGCCGTCGAGCATTGCAGACCTCCTGGGGGGTTTGGCAGGTTCGGTGGTGTGCGAAAGGTGACACGCCTACTGTCCTCCAACGGTTGCGGGTGGCGTCCCGAATGGATCGACGGGCGTGAACGATGTCGAACAGGAGTACTTCGCCCCCCGCAGGGAGACGGTGGCCGTCACATGGACAGTGAAGCCCGGTTGGGCGTGGCTGATGGCCAGCGCGAAGTCGGCGTTGCCCGAGGTGTCGGCAAGACCGTCATGCACGCTCCTCGTCTTGACGTAGTCAGCTTCGAGCCGGACCTCGGCCCCAGCAGTGGTCGCCACCGTGACGGACTCCGCCGTCTGCCCTCGGAGCGGTGCCGGATTCGACACTGAGACGGTACAGCCAGTGAGGACCGCGGGCGGGGAGGTGGTGTAGATCGGCTGTTGATTCGCTGCCGCGTCCGTTGAGCCGTTGGTTGGACCGGCAACACTCGGCTGCACGCCCGTCGTCGAGCCGGTCGACGAGTGGGCAGAACCGTCCTGGGATTGATGGCTCCGCATGGCGGACTGGGGGAGCGGGAGCCGGGCAACTCGATTCCCACTAGCTGCTGCGGTCAGGGCCACCGTGGCCACGGCCAGGACCGCCACGCCGATCATCGCCGGGGCCTTCATGCCCCACCGCCAGAAGGGGGCCCGTGGATGATGGAGCTCAGCGTGGTCAGACTCTGCTGCCCGTAGCGCTCGAGCGGCACGATGTAGGTGCCCTCGTCTATCTCGTTCCAGCTGATGACCATCCACCCATCCGGGTTGGCGGACGAGTTGCCCGCGTACAGGTCTTTCATGGTCTGCCCCCCGTCGCGGGGCACGCACCCCGATCCGCCGCCCAGCACCTTGTTGTACCCCGGCGCCAACGGGCTGAAGAACTGCTTGGCACTGCCGTCGGGATTCTTCGTAGATCGTACTTCTGCCGCCAACTGGTCGATGTCGCTGAACGAGGACTGGTTGGTCAGGGGATTCTGGCTGGACCAGTAGTACTGGTCGGCGTCGAAGTCGGCGGCCTTGGCGCTGTTCCAGGTGTCCCAGTTCTCGTCGCCCACCAGGTAGAAGTGGGGCCGCCACCGGGCACTGACCTCGTCCAGCACGGACTGGGGATACTTGCGGCTGCCCATCATGATGAGCGTCGGGCGACTCGAGTTGCTGCGGTCGAACGCGGAGTCGTTGCCATACGTCGTCTGCAGATAGGAGAGATCGTTGTTGATCTGGCTGACGGTGCGGATGCGGGCCGATGAGATGTAGGCGATCCACAGCGAGAACGGAACGCCTGCCTGGTTGATCTGGTGCACCGCCGCGACGAGCGTCGCCAACCGTTGGTTGAACGTCGAGGACGATGCCGTCTGGTTGGGAAGGCCGGTGCCGGCCCAGCTCACGGCGAAGCCGGCCAGTCCGGTCTGCGCCGCCAGCGCAACGTCGGACCGGATCTGACTGGGATCGTCCTGCGTCCACAGGGGCGATGCCACGTCGGTCAGCTGATTTCCCGGGTAGTTGTTGGTCACCGTGCACCCGTTCCCGCTAAGCGTGGCCGGCAGCGGCAGCGGGTTGGCCGAGTACGGGTAGTTCGGGCCGAGGCGCGCGTGCCAGTGCTGAGTATCCCACCAGAGGTAGTAGAAGGCGAACATGCGGTGATTGGCATTGGTGTCACGTGCAGTCGGCGCCGAGGTTGGTGCTGTCCTGCTTGGGCCTCCGGTGTTGGAGGGCTTCCCGCTGGTAGAGGGAGGCGGGTTCGGCACCGCAGCCGCGCCACCGCAGGCGGACGCGGTGAGCGCCACGGCGGCGACGAAGCCGCCCCATCGGACCGATCTCCTTCGGTCACGCGAGCGCCGCACCGCCCACCCCCCCTGTCGGTTCCGGTCCCCCGGTGGGCTCAGCGACCTCCGGCTCCGCACTCTCGGACTGCTGGACGGCACGCCGACGCCGGCGCCCGATGACGCCGGCCGCCACGATGACCGCCGCTACGACCAGGACGATGGCCATGATCTCCGCAGCATCCCCAAGGGTGATGACGATCTCGGTCGCCGTCTGGTCCTTGGACAGGCGGACGGTCGAGGCCAGCGGCAGCAGCCCACCCTTCACCTTGACGCCATAGCTCCCTCGGGGGAGATCGGTCAGGGTGACCCGATGGCCGGGACCGAACGGAACCACCTGGACGGTGCCATTGGGATAGGTGAGCTGGACGGATGACCCGGCCGGGCGGGCGGCCATCAAGTCGTTGCCCACGATGGTGAGCGAGTGCAGGATCACCGGCACGTTCCACGTGAGCGAACGACGGGTGTCGAAGCGCAGCTGGCCGCTGTTCACCGCGTTGGTGCCGCGAATGATGGCCGACTTCACCGAGTAGGTGATGTTCCGGTTGGCCACCCCTTCCGCCACGGTCGAGGGCCGGCTGGAGGACAGCCACACCGGACCCTTCAGCTGAGCTCGGGTGAGCTTGGTGGTCCGCCCGATGCTGTCGCTCAGGGTCACCGAGCTCACCTGGCTGAGCGGAACGGGCTTCCCCTGGGGCGTGAGGAGCTGGATGGTGACCGCCCGCTCGGCGTCGAGCTCGACCACCAGTCGCCGGGAGAAGACCCCGTGGTTCGGGTCGCTGGCCACCCGGTCGAGCGACACCCGCAGATCGGGGTGGCCGTCCGGACCGGGAAGGATCTGCTGGGGCACCGACACGGCGGATGCGGCCGACGACAGGTTCGGGTCGTTGACCACCGCCGCACCGCCCGGACCGGTCATCTCGTTCATACCGTCCAGGGTGAACTGCACCCCGGCGTAGTTCGGCACCACCACCACGTCGACCACTCGCGGGGCGGGAGCCGCCTGGGCCGCGGGCGACTGGAGGACGGCCATCCCCGCCGCCGACAGCGCCATCCCCGAACAGACGAGCACGCGCCCGAGTTTCGATCTCATGCCGGCACCCCCGGTGCCGGATCCGCAGCGGCCGGCGGCGGCGCGTCGTGGTCCGGCCGGGTCCGCCGGAAGGCCAGGGCAATCACCAGTCCGGCCACCAACAACGCCCCCAGGTACAGGACATAGATCACCGGAACCGCCGGACGGGCCCCGACTAGGGTCACATGTGACTGGATGGCAGGACCGATGGGCTGCTGGTGCAGGTCGAGCCCGCTCATCAGGTCGCCGGCAGTCGAGATCTGGGGAGTCAGCGCCGGCAGGTGGAACGTCTGGTCGACGAACCCGGGGATGGAGGCGGTATCGAGCTGCTGGCTGTCGACGTGCCCCGCCCGGGCATAGGGAGAGACCAGGATGGTCGGGACCCGTACGCCCCAGGTGACCCCTCCGACCGTCGGCGGCACGGCGTGGTCGTACCAACCGCCCGAGTCGTCATACGTGAGGAGCAGTGCGGTGTGGGACCACGACGAGCTCTGCATCAGGGCATTGATCAGGGATTCGACGAAAGCTTCGCCCTGGGCCGGGTTCTGGGGCGAGCGCTCCGAATCGCCGCTCGAGCTGGACACGTACGACACCGCCGGGAGGTGGCCGGAGGCCAGATCAGTGAAGTACTGGCTGCTGTTGACGATCCGGTTGGTCATGGCCGGATTGGAGGTCACGGCCGGAATCGACAGGAGGGGCACCCGCGATTTGTCTCCGGGCGTCACTGTTGAGAACGGGTAGCCCTGCACGTAGTACTTCCAGCTCAGATGGGCCTGGTCCAACTGGTCGAAGACGGTCGGGACGGCGATGCCCGAGGGCGGAGGCGTGTTGGAGGTCAAGCCAGCGGCCTGGCCGGACACGGCGACCAGCCGGTTGGGCAGCCCCCCCGCCTGGGAGGCCGCGTAGAATTGGTCGAACAGCGTGAAACGGTCGGCCAGGTTCCAGTAGTACGGCAGGTCGCTGCCATCGAGATGGCCCATGGCCAGCGAACCGATCGAGGCGTTCGGCTGGGCACTCACGAAGCCGTCCATCTTGCCGAGGTCGATCGCGTTGTGGGTCACGCGGAGGGTGTCGGTGAGCCCGGCGCGGGCCTGGTCCGAGTTGAGGTGGTAGGGCTTCACGCAGCTCTTGGAGTTGACCTGCACCCGTTGGCAGACCCCCGCGGGAATGCCGTCGACGCCCGCCCGGGTCCCGAAGTAGTTGTCGAAGGAGTGCCCACTCTGCATGACGATGATCACGTGTTGGATGGGCGACGGCGATTTGGACGCCGCGGGGCGATGCCCGGCCACGGTGGGCGGTGAGGTCGTCGCCCCCACTGTGGCGGCCGGAGCGGCCGAGGCGGCGGCGACCGTCACCAGCGTGGCGGCGACCTGGAGCAGGCGGCGGCGCATCACGGATGGACCTCATAGATGACGACCACCGGCCGGCTGCCGTCCCGCTCGGTGTGGACGATCACCCCGTGGTACCGGGAGACCAGGGTCTCGAGTCGGCGCGCGGTCGATGGGAGACCGCAATGCCGAGTAGGCATCCCACACCAGGTAGGAGAATTGCCCGTCCCGCACACTGTGGTCGGGGTTGTAGATGGGGGTGTAGGCCGGATTGCGGTGGAGGGGGTCGGTGCTCACCGATAGGCCCTGAGCGGGCCGGTGCCCGTAGTACTCGAGGATGTTGGCCATGCTCGGTCCGATGGTCATGAGCTCGGTTCCCGGAACGAGGTTGGCCCCGATCCATTGGCCTGCCTGGCGGCCTCCTGGTACGCCGCCCTGGCCGGCCAGCGCTGGCGGCGGTGCTCGGCGGGAAGATCACCGACACGATGCCGGGAACCAACGAGGCCAACACGATGGCGATCGACGACCGGTCGAGCGACGGACTTGGTGATAGCGGTCCAGGCTGCCGGGAAGGTGCCAGGTGGCCAGACCACGAGCGGCCAGGATGGCACAGCGCGGGGGCAAGGGGCAGGAGGTACTGGTAACCCTTCAGTGGGTAGACCTCGAGGGTGACGAAGGGGACGACGATCCACAGGACCAGCAACAGCTCGCGCCAGGTCCGGTTGATCCGGAAGATGAGCGCAGCGGCGGCGGCACCGACCACCAGCCATCCGATGGCCGCCGGGATGACCGTCAGATAGAAGGTCCCGGCGTGGTTCGAGGACCGGGTCAGCTGCCAGGTCAGATAGTTCTGACCGGTGGAGCTGCGGCCGGCCAATGGAAGGCCAGGGGGAAGATCAGGCTCACGGCGAGCCACGATTCCCACGGACAGAGCGACCGCCCGTCCGGGCCGGCGGACCTCCGGGCTGACCAGCAGGAAGAGGATCAGGCTGCCGAGCCAGCACTCGCGCTGGTCTCCTTGGTGAGCACGGCCAGGCCGAGGGTGGCCGCCGAGGCGGCCAGCCATTCGAGGCGGTCGGTCCGGACGAACCGGACGAGCATCCAGAAGGCCAGCGTGATGCACAGCACGGCCGGACCGTCGAGCAGCAACTGGCGGGTCACGACCAGGTGGTAAGGCATGACGGCGAGGATGAGGGCACCGAGCACACCGGTCTTCGGCGCCGTAGAGCTCCCGCCCGACGAGGAAGACGGCGGCGATGGTGGCCACACCGAGGAAGGCCACCACTACCCGGCCGCGCAGATCCGGGGTACCCGAGCTGAACAGCGGCGACATGAGCGTCGGGAGCAGGAGCGGATGGGCCCGGAAGATCGGGAACTGGTTGACGAACAGCGGGTTGCCGCGCCAGGGACGCCGCCTGGCCGGCGTAGACCGCCTCGTCGCTGTTGAAGCCCGAAGGCATTGAGGTTGACCAGCCGGAGGACCAGACCGACCAGCAGCGTCAGCGCCAGCCACGACCGAGGTCGGGACCGGCCCGCGGAAGAGCAACGCCAGGCGCGACCCTCTCCCGGGGGTCACGGTCTCTGAGTCCGGCGAGTCTGAGCCGTCAACAGGCTGGATGGCGCGCTCCGGTGCTCCCTGACTCGCTGTCTCATCCCTGAGCAGCGTCACTTACAAGCCTTCCCAAAATGTCTGAGGATGGAAGGTGGTCAGGCGTCGAGAGCCCGGCAGGGGATCCACCTCGGTTACGTTGCGATGGTCGAGGACGAACACGTCTTGGCTGTTCGTCGCGGTATTCGATTCACTCACGAACGGCGCCTTCCGGGGTCCGTCCGACGCGAGCTCGGCGGCGATTTGCTCGGCCCAGGTGAAGTCGTTGGAGCCGAGCCGGTGGATGTCCACGCTCTCCATGGCGCTCGACCAGGATGAGCCGCTCCTGCTCCCGCAGCTCGTCGTAGCTGATGCCCACCGACCGTCAGGGCCTGGGCCAGATATCGGTAGGGCGGGAAGCCGTAGGCATCCTCGGTGTTCTCCAGCAGCTCGACGATGGCATCGGACTGCGGGACCACGCTGTGGTGCGGCTCGCCCCGCTCGATGATGTAGAGCTGGTCGATCGTGGTGGTCGAGGTCAGCTCACAGGTCACCAGTCGCTGGACGTGGTACTTCGGGGGCGGGACGATCCGCTGGGTCCAGCCGTTGATGGTCATGATGGGCACGTTGCTGGTCGGCCAGCTTCATGGCGAAGCCGCGCCCTTCCTTGGAGTGCAGACGGCTCTGGATGCGCAGCCACGTCCACTCGCGACCGGCTGAGGTCTCCGGCGTTGACGGCACGCAGGGTGTGCTCGCTGATGGTCAGCGGCTTCGGGAAGCTCCGGGCCACGCCCGAGCTGTCGACGATCGTCATGTCGTCGGACAGGAAACGACCTTCGCTGGTCCGGAGCAGCTTGAGCACGGTGCCGGTCTTGCCGGTGTCGGTCCGGGCCGACAGCATCAGCCCCCGGCCGTCGACATCCATGCACGCCGCATGGAGGAGCATGTAGCCCCGATCGACGAAGACGAACCGGAGCAGGGCCTCGACCACGTTGGTGTAGAGGACGTGCGGACTGCGGGCCAGGGCCCGGCTCGTAGTCACCGCGATCGTGCTCGCCGAAGTCGATGGCAAAGTTGGCCGAGAGGCGGCCCGAAATGCTCCTCCCACCGGATCGACCTCCCGTCCGAGCGAACGGAGCATGCGGGTCCGCGCCCGGGGCCGACCCACCGACCCGAGCCGGATCGCCGACGTCGGGCTGCCGGGCGTCCCCGGCCTTGCGGCTCGACCCGGAAGTAGGCGAGCTCGGGAAGGACCACGTCGCTTCCGATCGAGACGATCCCGTGCAGGTCGTAGTTGAAGCGGAAGGGAGTGATCGCCTTGGTCCGGGTACCGGATCGGCGGATGGCGGCATCGTCGACCGTGATCTTGACCGGCCCGACCAGGCTGCTCGAGCGGGTGCCTTGAGCCATCTCTTTGTCTCCTCCTTCGTAGATGAACCGATCGCTGATACCGAACCGGACCACGAACACGGCGATGAGCGTGAGCACGTTGGCCAGGGTCTTCGGGCAGTGCACAATGCTCACCAGCAATGCCAAGAACGGCAGCCGGGCCAGCATCACGGTGTTGTTGAGTAAGCAGAACCTGAGGTACCGACCCCAGAAGCTGCCGCCCTTCCGGCCGGAGAACACGAAGAGCTCCATGCCGGCGAAGTTCCAAGTGGTCGACACCTGCGTGGAGAGGACTGCCGCCAACAGGTACGGCAGGTGCCCGAAGCGAACCAACAGCCAGAATGCGATGGTGTTGACGACCAGCCCGGTGGCACCGACCGCGGCGAAACCGGCCGCCCGGCGCTGCCGTGCGGTGCAAAGGGTCCCAACGCGCAGCCGGGTCAGGTGGTTGGCGAAGCGAAGACCCTCACGGAAACTGGCCTTGCTCTCCCCGGAGTAGCGGGGAGCAAACGAAAAGCCGATCTCCGCCGACCGTCAACCGGCACCGGGCGATGGCCTCGAGCAGGATCTTGAACCCCACCGGGCGAAGGGAGTCGAGGTTCACCGCCGAGACCCGGACGGCGAAGAACCCGCTCATCGGGTCGGAGATGCTCCTGCAGGCGGCGAGGGAAGGCCGCCTTGGTGAGCCTGGTGGCGAGCCGGGACACGCCGGCCCGGGAGCGATTGGCCAACCCATCGGCTCCGCCGTTGTCGCGGTAGCGGCTGGCCACGACCAGGTCGGCCTCGCCCATGGTCGATCGGGCGAATCGAGCTCGGGGATCGTTTTCGGGCGGATGCTGGAGGTCGCCGTCCATCACTACGACGATCCGACCCTCGGCCAGCCGCATGCCGGCCACCACCGCTCCACCGAGGCCCCCCACGCGCTCGCCTGGCCCCCGATGCATGACCAGCACCGGCAGAGATGAACTCTGGCCTGCGGCTACGGCCACTTCGGGGGTGTCATCCGTGCTGTCGTCCACGAAGATCAGCTCTGACCTCTGGGCGGGAAGGGAAGCGCTCAATCGCTCAATAAGCGGGCCGATATTCTCACGTTCGTTGCGGGTGGGGACCACCACACTGATATCTATCGTCTGCACCATGGCTCCTCAATGACCGCAGACCTCCCGGCCTCTGCGGTGTAAATGACCCGATCACCATTAATGGCCCGCCGACACAATCTGGGCATCTGACCGGAGCGTAATTTCCGATTAAACGTGAGGCTAATTTCGTCAATACCACGCCGGCTCCGACCAATCACTCCGGACTCGACGCCGACGGGAGAGCGGAGCGGCAGAACCCCAGGGATGGCCACGGCGCCGACCGTTGCGGGCTGACCAACAACCCGCCTCGGCTGCGAACACGGCCTCACCCGGACGCGATTCATCGACTCGCGCGTCCCTCCGAAGCTTCCGCCTTCCCAACATGTCAGCCCCATCGCATGACACCGTAACGGTCGCCGGGCTGGTAAACAAGGATTAAACGCCAAGTTATCCCGGGGTTAACTCCGATCGGACTGACCGCAGTGGGGCCACCACAAAAAGTGACGGAATAGGGGCCAAAACTGTCACTTCCGAGACACTGCGATGACGGCACCGCGGCCACCCCGGCGGGGACGCGGGCATCCTCG
The DNA here is from genome assembly GCA_963734435.1 of uncultured Acidimicrobiales bacterium. GTDB lineage: Bacteria > Actinomycetota > Acidimicrobiia > Acidimicrobiales > RAAP-2 > Bog-756. The sequence continues at coordinate 161,161 of CAVTHA010000001.1, forward strand.
CGTGCGACCGGTCAGCTGGTGGTGGGCCGATCCACCCGCTTCGTAGCCACCCTCGGCACGGTGCGGCGGGGCAGGACAACGTCGGTGGGCTCTTCCACGATCACTCCACAGCGGAGACACTCCCAGCGGCGGGCCGGAGGGTAGGCGAGAGCGAACCAGTCGTGGGACGAGTACCGGCACATGAGGCTATGCAACCGCCGGGTCACGGAGCTCAGTTTACTATTGGCCCCTCGGGTTTCCTTTGCGACAAAAGTAAATTCTTGCCTAACGAGATCGGGCTCGCCACACGTGTATTTGCGTTCCAATGATCGGCGCGGGGACCTCAAGATGTCGATTCTCTTAACATTTCGTGTCATTCCTTGCCGGCGAGGAGCCGAACCCCCGGATCCGATCCCGGCGTTCTGCTCGCCCTCCGGAGATCCTGTGGCTGCGTCCATGCTCTCATCCCCCGATCCTGGTCGCTGGCTCCCCGCACTCCGTCCATCGGCAGGATGGGCATCCGACTTGAGGACACCAGACCGTCCTGATTCTGGGATCCCTCCCGGTCCCCGGCTGCCGTGGTGACCCCTCCGAGACCCCCAGCCGACTCCCAGTCGGCCGGCGAGGACCGCCCGGTCGTCGCCTTCGACTTCGATGGCACCATCACCAGGCGCGACACCATGCTCCTTTTCCTCACGGCAGTCCGGAGCCGGCCAATCGTTGCCCGGGTGTTCGTGCGCCGCAGCCCCCAGCTACTTCGAGCCCTCAGCGGAGGCGTGGCGCGGGACCGGGCCAAAAGGCTGGTCTGCCAGGACCTCCTCGCCGGCCTGACCAGCCACGAGGCAGAGGCCGCCGCCCGCCAAACGGCCCGGCGGATCGAGCTGTCCCTTATAAGGCCCGACACCTCGGCCAGGCTCGGCTGGCACCAACAGGAGGGGCACCGGGTGATTGTCGTGAGCGCTTCGTTCGAGTTGTACGTGAGGCAGGTGGCCGGCTCACTCGGCGTCCACGAGGTGATCGCCACGAGATGGGAGGTGGACGACTCCGGCGTCCTGACGGGGAGGCTGGTGGGGCAGAACGTCCGGGGGGCGGCGAAGGTCGACCTTCTGGCCAAGCTCCTCGGTGACGACTTCCGGCTCGAGTACGCCTACGGCAACAGCAGCGGGGATACAGCCATGTTGGACCGGGCCCGCCACCCGGTTCGGGTCGGTCGCCGAGCCCTACCTGAACTGGGGCGGCCCCTCATTGCCGACGATGCCGGCGGCGGCGATCCCGCTCCGTCGGGTCCCCGGCAAGGGACCGGGCCTCCGTCGATCGGGGGCTAGCCTCTCGGCCGGAGGGATGCGAGAGTGGCCGAATCGGACGGTCTCGAAAACCGTTGTGTCGTCAAGGCACCGTGGGTTCGAATCCCACTCCCTCCGCCATTGTGATGTCGCGAGACATAAGCAACTATGTCGCGAGACATCGTACACATCGAGGTCAGGGCATCGGCTGGTAGTCCATCGCCGGGTCGGGGTGAGCTGGCACAGAGGTGCTCACAGACTTGCCGCCGAGCCGGCTTAGACCTCAACCTTCTTGACCACCCCGTTCCGGGCGTGCGCCGGCCGACTGAGCGTTTGATTGGCTCAAGCTCCGGAGGAGACGGAAGGCTAGGTCGGAGCGACAGCCATCTGGGACAACATCTGATCCAACGCGGCTTGATCCGGCCCCACGAACCGCTCGGCAGCAGGGACGGCAGCCAGTGAAGCCAACATCGTGTCGAACATGTCGCCGGGGGCGGGCGGAAGGTGGCTGCTCAGAACTATTCGAGGTTCGATGGTGCGCAGGCGTCCGAGCTCCGCGAGGAAGGCCGACTCGTCGACACTGTGTAGCCACGGAGAGTCGACAGTGGCCCAAAAGACCTGGCCCTGACGCAGCTCGTCTTCGGTCAGGTCGGCCGCACTCTCTGGTACGGCCGAGAGAAGGGCTCCAAAGCAGTCGGAGGTGAAGAGTGCACCCGACGTGCCGTCGTAGAACCCGGTGGTGCAGGCGTTGTCGAACACCGGGGGTTTGACGGCGGTGAGCGAACGGTCTCCGACCGCGATGGTCTCACCAGGGTTGACGAAATTGACGCGATCCAACGGCAGAGGATCGGTGAGGCCCATGATGCCGACACCGAGAAACGTCGTGATCACCCTCAGATCGGTGTTCTCGGCCAGCAGAAGCGGAAGAGCTCCAATGTGGTCGAAGTCAGTATGGGTCAGCCAGATGTACTTGAGGGCGACCGGATCGATCACCGCACGGAGGGCTTTCATGAATTCGTCCCGGTCGACAACTGCTCCGGTATCAACCAGGACCGGCTCTCGGCCATGGAGCACAAAGGCGTTGATGGCGATGGATCCGAATCCGGGGATGTCGGCCGAAGTGGTGAGCACGTCTACGTCGGCTCCGGCCTGGTAAGAGCTGATCATTCGGCATTCTCCTTCGTTGGCGAGACGGATGACCCTGGGGTCGGAGGCGCGGGCCGCAAGGCTGCAGCTTCGGCGGCCTTCTTCAGCCTTGAGAGCGTGATGCCCATCGAGTCGCTCAGCTCCCGATGGCGATTCGTCGGAATGTCGAGGACCCGGGCCCAGGCTGGGATCCATCGCACCTCGTAGGATTCCGTGACGCGTGTGCCTTCATCGGTGGGTTGGAGCTGGTATCTCCACACGGTCGACTCTCGGCCGCCTTCCTCGGTGACAAAGGCGAATTCGTTCCCGTCTTCCGCGGCGACGACCCGACCCGCCCGGGACCAACGCATCATCTGCTTCGGACCGCCCCGGTTGTGGCCGACAAACGTCGCCCCCACCGCTGGTTCGGTGGTGCCTTCGGTCCACTCGACCCGTTGGCATTCGGGGCTCCATTCGCCCATGCGTGGCATGTCGGCGATGAGTCGGTAGACCAGACCAGCTGGTGCGTCGATGACTGTCTGCTCGCTGTCTCCCCTGAGCCACCACCGGCTTCCGCTTGTTCGCATGTCTGGCCCTCCTGGTCCACGGTCTATGTAGGTAAAGCTATAGTAATTAGCTAAAGCTGTCAACCCACCGGATAAGCTCTATACTCGACGGAGTGCGAGCCAGCGACCTGACTGCCGATGGAGCCGAGTACCAGCGCCTCGACCGACGAGCTCGGCGTCACCAAGAAACCATCGAGGAGATCCTCGACATCGCGACCGCCGTGATGACCGAGCAAGGGGTGAACGGCCTCACACTGGCTGAAGTGGCCCGGCGCCTCGGCGTGCAGACGCCGTCGATCTACAAGTACTTCCCCTCTCTCACGGCGGTCTACGACGCCCTCTTCCGGCGTGGACAATCCGAGCACCTCGACGTTCTACGCGGGGCCATGGAGGGAGGCAAGCCCGGTCTTGACGCCCTGACCATCGGGCTCGAAGCCAGCGGTCGGTGGGCACTTGGGAATCAGGCGCTGGCCCAGTTGCTCTTCTGGCGGCCGGTGCCGAGCTTCGAACCATCAGCTGAAGCATTCGAACCGAGTGAGGAGATGGTGCGCCTCCAACAGCAGGCCATCGCCGATGCGGTCGCCGCTGGGCAGCTGGGGCCGGCAGCCGTAACCGACGGAGTCTTCCTCGTGTCGATCCTGCTCACAGGGGTGCTCACGCAGGCGATCGCCAATGAGCCCGATCTCGAGTGGGGAGAGGGCCGGTTCACGCCGACCTTCACTCGATTGATGACGCTGCTACCTGCCGCCTACCCGCCGCCTGAGCCCGGCCGGCGTCGGTCGGGTTGATTCGCCTTCGTTGAGGTCGATGTCAAGGAGCACCAGATGGGCAGGGTCGGCACTCCGTTCAGCCTCCACGTTCCAGCGGCAACCGGGGCCTCGCCGTCGCCGAAAGGGAGCCGGCGCGCCGAGCCGTCAGCTCTCCGCCGAGCCGCCCGTGGTCGTCAACCGGGTGGCTCGGGCCGCAGCATCGGGAAGAGGATCACGTCGCGGATGGCCTCGACCTCGGCCAGCAGCATGACCAGGCGGTCGACACCGAGCCCGATGCCCGAGGTCGGGGGCAGGCCGTACTCGAGGGCGCGTACGAAGGCCATGTCGGCCGGGTGGGCTTCGAGGTCGCCCTGGGCGGCGGCATCCGCCTCGTGCTGGAACCGCTCCTGCTGTTCCTCGGGGATGTTGAGCTCGCTGTAACCGTTGGTCAGCTCCTTGCCGTCGATGGCCAGCTCGAACCGGTCGGCAATGGTCGGATCGTCCGCCGTGCGGCGAGCCAGCGGCGAAACCTCGATCGGGAACCCGCAGACGAGCACCGGGTCCACCACGGTGGGCAGGAGGATCGTGTCGTACAGCTCGAAGATGAGCTTGCCCGACCCCCATTCGGGGAGGAACTCGACCGACTGCTTCTCGCACACCGCCCGTACCACTTCCACCGGGTCGTCCGGGTGCAGTCGTTGCCCGACGACCTCCTCCAGCCAGTCGAGCAGCCGTCGCCGCGGCCACGGTGGAGTGAGGTCGATGGGCCGGCCGCTGACCGTGAAGGTCAGCCGATCGGCAGCGGCCCGGGCGGCGGCCACGATCAGTCGCTCGGTCAAGGCCATCCCGTCGGTCACGTCGCCGAATGCCCGATAGGCCTCGAGGATCGTGAATTCCGGGCTGTGCCGGGTATCGATCCCCTCATTGCGAAAGTTGCGGGCGATCTCGAACACCCGCTCGTAGCCGCCGACCACCAACCGCTTGAGGTAGAGCTCAGGAGCAATGCGGAGGCGGAGATCGATGTCGAGGGCGTTGGCGTGGGTCACGAAGGGGCGAGCCAGAGCGCCACCCGCCTGCGGCTGGAGGATCGGGGTGTCGACCTCGACGAAGCCCTCGTCGGTCAGCTGTCGGCGCATGGCGGCGATGGCCCGGATGCGGATGTCGAAGACCTTCCGGGTCTCCGGGTTGGCCAGTAGGTCGATCTCCCGTTGGCGGTACCGGGTGTCCGTAGAAGTGAGACCGTGCCACTTGTCGGGGAGGGGTCGCAGTGACTTGGACAGGAGCCAGAGGTCTGTGACCCCGACGGAGAGCTCACCCCGCCGGCTGGTCACCACCTCGCCCTCGGCCCCGATCCAATCGCCGAGGTCAGCATGGGCCAGGACCGCCTCGGCCTGGTCGGAGAGTGCCGCCTGTTGCATGAGCAGCTGCACCGATCCGCTCACGTCCTCCAGAGTGGCAAAGGACAGGGCGCCATGGCCTCTGATGCTCTTGAGCCGACCGGCCACCCGAGCGACCTCGCCGGTCCGGGCATCAGGCCCGAGGTCGCCGTACCGCTCATGGAGCTCGGCGGCCAAAGCCGTCCGGTCGAAGCGGAGGGGGTAGGGATCAAACCCCTGGTCAGCAAGGGCATCTCGCTTGCTGCGACGTTCGGCCACCAACGCGTCCAGGGCACGAGCATCTTGCTCTCCGCCGCTGGGGCCGGACTCGTCAGTCAAGGTCTCGTCCTCTTCCTCGGGCTCGGTCCCGACGCCTGGTCCAGTCGAGCAGGACTCGAACTCATTTTAGGCAGGCGCCGCGTGGCCCCCTCGGGACGGCAGCCGGACCACGACTGCCGGTCACCGTGGTTCGGCGTCGGGGACGAGGACGATCTTGCCGTGGGTGTGACCTTCTGCCAGCGTCCGATGGGCCGCCGCCACCTCACTGAGCGGGAAGACCGCCGCCACCCGGACACTGAGTCGGCCGGCCCGGACATGCTCGATGAGATCGAGCCGGGCCGCGGCACGGACCTCTGTCCCCGGATCTGCCCCCGGCGCCCCGCCGAGGACTTTGAGACCGAGCTGGAAGCCTCTCTGGAACCCGGCGATGGTCACGATCCGGGATCGATCGGCAACCAGTGCGATCGAGGTATCGATGGCCTCATCCGTACCCACGGTGTCGATCGATGCATCCACCCCCTGGGGAACCATGGCCCGGATCCGCTCGAGAAGACCGCTTCCATAGGCGACCGGTTCGGCACCGAGCAAGCTCAATTGCTGATGGCTGGACGGGCTGCCCGTCCCGACCACCCGGGCACCGGCATTGACGGCCAGCTGGACGACCATCTCTCCGACTCCGCCCGAAGCGCCATGGACCACCACGGCGTCGCCGGGCCTGACACCCGCGGCCGAGAGCGTGTGTACCGCAGTGGTGCCGGCCACCAAGAGCCCGCTCGCCTCCTCGAACGTCATGCCTGGGGGCTTGGGCACGACATCCGAGGCGGCCACTACCAGCTCGGTGCAGTAAGCGCCCTGGAGCGGATAGCAGATCACCTCGTCGCCGATCTTGATCCCAGACGGAGACGGTTCGCCCACTCCGACCACGACTCCCGAAGCCTCCCGTCCGAGCCGCATCGGAAGTTGTGACGGGTCGGCACCAAAGGCCCCGGAGTAGGCCCGGTAGTCGATGGGGTTGGTGCCGGTTGCACGGACAGCGATGAGGAGTTCACCGGTCCCAGGCTCGGGCGTGGGCACCTCGACCAGGGACAATGCCTCCGGGCCGCCGAAAGCGGTGGCAACCACAGCTCGAGTCACGCTCATGGCAACCCGATTGGTCGGCGCCCCATTCCACGCCAGCGCGGTGCGCCGCCGCTCGGATCAGGTGGTCAGCGGCGCCACGTCTCGATTGGAACCTTGGTCACCCCTGGGTCCCATGCCCCAACTGATGATCCGTCGGGGATGTATGCGAATCACCTCGCCGCTCAAGTAGGGGGCGGGTGAACCCTGATCGGTGAGCGCCTCGGCCACACCGCGCACCTCGAGACAGCGCACCACCCAGGGATCGACCGAGGCAATGTCATCGACCACGAAGGCGACTTGACCGTTGTCAGCCACGTTGTGGAACTTGCGACTGTTTCCCAGGTCACGACCCCGGATGTCGATGACTCCGGCTGCTTCGTCAATCTCGAAGCCCACCGGGCTGTTCTGCAGCGTCCCGTCGGGTCGCAGGGTCGCCAGCCGACCGAGCCGCTGGCTGCCGAGGTATTCCAGCTCTGCATCGCTGAACACCATGCTCGCTCCTCTTCAACTCCGTTTCGGTTACATACAGTGAGGACAGCGCTTCGGCGGCCCGGGGCATTCCCGGCCGGGCCGACCGTTGCTGGCCGTCTCCTAGCCAGGCAATCCAAGGTTGAGGCCCCATCGCCGGGAACCGGCGGGCCTGTGCGCCGACACCAACCCGCCCAGTACCCTCGAGCTGCCATCCGCCAGGTGCGAGAGGGAACTTGATCCGACGGTCCAGATGGACCGACCATTCGGTCAGGAACCAGATCCAAGGAGCCGGCTGTGGAGATTCGCGCCCGCTTGAGCATGAGTGCCGACGGCTATGTGAGCGCCAGAAGGATGGCCGGCGCTCACCGCCGCTCCAGCCTTCGTATCCGGTCAGAGCCACGGCATCACAGAGTTCCTCGGTGACAGCGAGGCCGCGCTGATGGGCCGGACCACGTTCGAGCCGGCGCTGAACAATGACCGATGGCCGTGGCCGACCCTGGAGGTGTTCGTGCTCGCTTCGGAGCGTCCACCGGGTACCCCGGACCATGTGGTCACCGATAGCGACCCGAACGGCTTACTCGAGAAGATCCGGTCGGCAAACAAGGGCGGCGACGTCCACCTCATCGGCGGACCTCGCACCATCGAAACCTTCTGCGCCCTCGAAGCGCTGGACAAGCTGGAGTTGGAGGTCCTGCCGTTGCTGTTCGGAGCCGGCATGCGTCTGACCGACTCGCTCAGTCCCAATACCAGGTTGTCCTTCGATCGTGAACGAGCCCTCCCGGGAGGGCTCGGTGGAGATCGTCTATTCCTGCAAGGGCCAGCGCAACGCGCTGTCCACCAGGCCGGCGAGTCAACGCTCCGACGACTGAATTGGACGGTGGCGGCTGGATCCTTGGGCGATCCGAACTTCTCGTCTGGTTCGAGATCCTTGCCTCCACTAAGGCAGGCTTGGCCCCCTCAAGAAGCCGCGCCGTCGGTCGGTCAGTTGCAACTTGTTCGTCAAGTACCTAATTTAGCGTCGGCCGAAGAAAGGAGCCCCATGGCGAAGGCAGACATCTGGCCGGTGATCCTCTCCGAGCGGAAGGCGCTGGCTAGCGATCTCGCATCCCTTCCCCCCGAGCGCTGGTCCTCGCCGTCGCTGTGCGGGGATTGGACCGTCCAAGACGTGCTGGCCCATATGACGGGCACAGCCAAGATCTCGGGCGCCTCGTTCTTCCCCAAGCTGATCGGAGCGGGATTCAGTTTCGACCGCTTGCAGGCAAAGGACATCCAGCGGGAGAAGGGGAACTCACCAGCCGACACGCTGACGGGATTCGAAGAGATCGAAACTTCGCGCAAGCACCCACCAGGACCGGGTGACACCATGCTCGGGGAGACGCTCATCCACGCCGAGGACATCCGTCGCTCGCTCGGAATCGACCACCACTACCCCACCGACGCAGTTGTTCAGGTGGCCGACTTCTACAAGGGCTCGAACCTCATCATCGGCACCAAACGGCGTATCGCCGGGCTCAGCCTTCGCGCCACGGACACCGATTGGTCCCACGGGACCGGTCCCGAGGTAGCCGGTCCCATGCTCTTCCTTCTCATGGCCATGAGCGGACGCAAGTCAGCGCTCGACCACCTCACTGGCGATGGGGTGGCGACGCTGGAATCGCGCCCCTAGATCTGACCTGGCGTTGAGTCGAACCATTGGCCAGCCGTGCAATGCGCGCTTTAGCGATGGCGCGGGCCAAAACAGCCTCGGCCGCGTCGCACCGGCTTTGCCAGCGCGTCTGGTTATGCTGCCCGAGCGCCCCTAGCTCAACGGTAGAGCAGCGGATTCTTAATCCGTTGGTTGGGTGGTTCGAGTCCCCCGGGGCGCACCGAACCATGATGGCCGGGCTGAACGCTCGTCCAGGCTCAGCTCGGCATCGCTCCCATCCCGACGATGGGCTGGTTGAGCGTCATGGCACCGGTAGATCCGTAGAAGTTGACGCCGGGGCCGAAGGTGAAGATCCCGCCGTCGGAGGCCACCAGCCAGTAGCCGGTGTTCCTCGGAGTCAGCGCCATGCCGACGATGGGCTTGTTGAGGGGCGTGCCTCCGGTGGAGCCGAGGAATGGGGCATCGCCGAACGTAAAGATCCCGCCATCGGAGGCGACCAGCCAGTAGCCGCCGCCGCTCGAGGTGCCAGCCATACCGACGATGGGCTTGTTGAGGGGCGTGCCCCCGGTGGAGCCGAGGAATGGGGCCGATCCGAAGGCGAAGATCCCGCCGTCGGAAGCCACCAGCCAATAACCGTTCCCTTGCGGTGTTGCCGCCATACCGACGATCGGTTGATTCAAGGGCTTGCCGCCCATCGAGCCGTGGTACTTGGCGTCACCGAAGGCGAAGATCCCGCCGTCGGAAGCCACTAGCCAGTAACCACGACCGTCCTTCGTGGTGGCCATACCGACGATGGGCTTGTTGAGCGCGATCGCGCCCGTCGAGCCGAAGAAGCCGGCGTCTCCAAAGGTGAAGATCCCGCCGTCGGAGGCCACCAGCCAGTAGCCACCCCCGTCGGGGGTCACCGCCATACCCACGATGGGCCGGTTGAGAGGCGTGCCACCGGTCGAGCCGAAGAACGGCTGGTTGGGACCGAAGGTGAAGATCCCGCCGTCGGAGGCCACCAGCCAGTAGCCGGCTGCGAACGGAGAAACCGGACTGGACGGAGCGGAGTTCGGCCCCGTGCCAGCGGCGTTGATGGCCGCCACCTGGAAGGTGTAGGAGACCCCGTTCGTCAGGCCAGACACCACGGCCTTCGTCACGTTGCCGACTGTGACCGGTGCGCCTGCTGAAGGTGTAACCACGTATCCCGTGATCGGGCTTCCGCCGTCGGAGGCAGGCGGAGACCAGTGAACCGTGATCTGCTGGTACTCTCCCTGGGCTGTGACGCTCGTCGGTGCGCCAGGTAGGTTCGGGGCTTGGACGGTCAAGGTGAAGGTGAACGGCCCAGAGTCTCCAGAGGCATCGGTCATATTTCCCGACGCGGCGTAAATCCCGGCCGTCAGAAATCCGGTTGTAGTGATTCGCCCGCTGTTCGATACAAGCAACTGTGACGAACCCCCCGTCTTGGTGAATGTAACAGTGCCGATACCTCCACTCTGAGTGATCTGACTTGAGAAGCTTGTCGATTGATCAGGAAGTATCGAAGCGGTTGTGGAGGACGTCTGAGTGATCGTGCCGCCGGTAACCGTGAGCGAGAAGGTAAACGTTCCTTGGTCAGCCGGAATACCGTCGCTGATTATGCCTGTCGCTGTGTAGGGAGTTGGAGAAGAAGAAAGGGTTCCCGTCGTTCCAAGGAGTCCAGTAGACGAGATCGTGAAGGAAGAACCGCCACCGGTTAGTGGACCCCAGGTGAAAGTACCGGTACCCCCAGTTGCGTTCAACTGTTGGCTGAAGCCAGCGGAGTTGTTCGCTGTGACCGACCCCGAGGTTGGCGGATTCTGGGTGATGGCAACTGCGTAAGCCGAGGGAATGAAGACTATGAAGGAGGCGGTCAGCGCTGCCAGTGCCGCGCCGATGGCAATCCGTCGACTCGCATGATGTCCCATGGCAACCCCTCCTCCACCTGCTCCATCCCGAACGAAGGACGGAACCCTGACCTGACTAAGTGAGGCGAGATTAGTGCCTCTCGAATCTCGGCGAAAGCACCCGTGGCAATTCGGCGATCCAAGCCCCTGGCCATCTGGGCCGAATGCTGGGACCCGACTCTAGAGAGTCGAGGTGTTGTGCGCTTGAGGCGGCCGGTTTGTCCTACGTGCCATTGAATGACGCGGACATGCAGGCGATCAGGCGGCGGATCCCAGGAAGGGAGCGTTGAAGGAGAAGACGCCGCCGTCGGAGGCGGTGAGCCAGTACCCCCCCGTGTCGTCGTCGCTGAGCCCGGCGATCACCGGCCGGTTGAGAACGATGTTCCCAGTGGAACCGAAGAAGGGCTCGTCGAAGCAGAAGACGCCGCCGTCGGAAGCCACCAGCCGGTAACCCCCACCGTCGGTGGCGGCGATCATCCCCACAACCGGCTTGTTGAGACGGATGGCGCCCGTCGAACCGAAGAACGGCGCGTTGAACGAGAAGATCCCACCGTCGGAAGCGACCAACCAATAGCCACCCGTATCTTGGTCGGGCCCGATACCGACGACCGGCTTGTTGAGGACCAGGTTGCCGGTCGAGCCAAAGAAGGGGGCGTTTCCGAAGGTGAACACGCCACCGTCGGACGCCACCAACCAGTAGCCGCCTCCGTTCTCCGTCGGCGCCATGCCAACGATCGGCTTGTTGAGACGGATGGCGCCCGTCGAACCGAAGAATGGCGCGTTGAACGAGAAGATCCCACCGTCGGAAGCCACCAGCCAGTAGCCACGGGTGGCAGGATCGACCGCCATGCCCACAATCGGCTTGTTGAGCGGGATGCCGGTCATGGCCCCGGAGCAGGCCGCACCACCGAAGGCGGCCACATCACCGGCGGCATCCACCTCGAAGTAGCCCGATCCGTCTTCGAGCGCGGCCGAGCCCACCACCGATCCGGCCGGCAGGTGGGTCATGCATGAGGTCGTGGTGGGCGAGGGGCCAGAACCCGGAGCCGGAGGCGGAGGCGGTGCGGAGCCCGGCGTGGTCACCGGCGCGGAGGTCCCGGGGCCCGAAGTGTGGCCGGCGCTGTCCACGGCGACGACCGAGTAGGTGTAGGTCGTCCCCGGCTGGACGCCCGTGTCGGTGAAGCTCGTGGTCGGCGCGTTGACCGAACCGACCGAGGCGCCGTCCCGATAGACGTTGTAGGACTTCACGGTCGATCCGGCCTCCGTCGACGCCGACCAGCTGACCTGGACGGAGGTGCCCGACGTCGCCACCGCGTTCACGTTGCCCGGCGTGGTGGGCGATCCTCCCGCCCCCGAGCCGACCGTGTAGGTCTGCACATCGAAGGTATGACCGGCCGCGTTGGTCGGTGTGACAGTCACCTGGTTGCCGCTGATGGTGACCTGCAGGAAGCTGTAGACGTCCGCGGGGGACAGCGAGGAACCCGCCGGCGCGGATCCGCAGCTCGACCCGGTCCCGGTCGGCGGCGTCGTCCCCGGGCTCCAGCCGATGGCGTACACGCTCGCCCCGGCGTTGTCGCACGATCCGCCGTCCACGGGCTCGAGGACACCGCCGCCCGTGCCGGCCACGTAGTTCGGGACCTGCTGTCCGGGTTGACCGGGATTGACCCTGGTGTAGGCGTGGGCATGTCCGCCGAAGGCGGCTCCGACCCCGTTGGCCGCCAGCAGCTTTTCGAGGCTGGTGGCGGCGTTGGGGTTGGCCGCACTGTTCTGCAGATAGACGTCATTCGGCTGGCTGGAGGTGTCCGAGCGGAATGGGTAATGGAAGACGGCGAGCTTGACTCCGCCGGGGTGAGAAGCCAGATCGTGGGAGAGCCACTGGTACTCGGCCGAGGACGTCTGCCAGTGCTCGTTGTAGTCCATCTCGTACTGCTGGCAGTTGCTGGTGTTGCCCGGGCACAGCGAACCGGTCGAGTTCCCTTGGTTGTTCTGTTCGTTCCAGGCGGCGTCGAGGACGTAGATGCGGACGTCACCGCTCTGGATGGCGTACCAGTCGTCAGGCTCGTTGAACGACGAAGTGATGCCGAACCCAGGCGAATAGCTGTCGTAGGAGTAGGTGCCGCCCGACGACGATGCGGTGTTCGGAGTCGGGAAGATCTGGAGGCTCTCCTGGTTCAGACCGTGGTCCCCGTTGGCCTTGAAGGTGGGGATGCCGCCGGTCTCGGGCCAGTACGACGGTCCGAACAAATCGCTGACTTCTGCGCCGCTCTGCTCGAGGTCACCGAAGTTGTTCTGGTCGCCGTTGTTGTACGCGGTGTCGCCGGCCAGGACGGCGAAGCGCGCCCCCGACTGTCCGATCAGTTTGTCCAGTGCGGCCTGGTCCGTGTTGAGGTTGCCCGGGAAGCTGGAGTTGGGAAGTGAGTAGTAGGTCTCGGCCGAGTCGTCGACGACATCGAATGTGAGCGACTTGGTGGACCCCGCGGGATCCAGGGTGGTGAAGAGCTGATCCGGCTGGGACGCGGGGAGGAGGTCGGTCGCCCCGCTCGAATCGCCAGAGAACACGGCGTAGCAGTACTCGGTACCTGCCGTCAGGCCGGTGAGCGGCACCGACCACTGGTCCTCAGCCGTGGCCACCACGGTGAAGGCGTGGTTGGTCATGGTCCCGGTCGGGGACGTCCCGTTGATCGGACCCGGCAACGAAGTCGGCGCGGCAATCGCCGAGGGCGACCAGGTCGTCGTGCCCGAAGGACAGGACCCGTTCGTGGCCACAGCTACCTGGACCGAGCCGGGAGTGCTCGTCGTGGTGGCCCAGTTCACATAGGCGGAGGTCTGGGTGAGGTCGGTCACGTACGGTGCCCTACTCAGACTGGCACCGAACCCGCTGTAGGGGGTGACCGGTATCGGCGTATCCGAGGGCGATGCCCCCACATGAAGAGCGGGCCAGGCGAAGAAGAAGGTAGCGGCGACAATCGCCGATACCGCGCCGGACACCAACCACCTGAATTGCTTCCCCATCCGAACCGCCTCCTACCCCATTTGGGCAGAAGGTAATGCAGCCCGCGATGCCCACGCAAAGGGATTTCGCGCCGATTCGGAAAATTCTCGATCCCACGGCTGGATCGGGAAGACGCGCGGTACGAGGAGTGTCGTGTCGACCACGTTCCGCGACGACAGACGCCATCCGGACCCCGAGTCGGAACCGATCACGGAGATGACAAATGGCTACCCGAGGGCTGGATCCGGCCGGATCGCATCCGGGTCGATGTCGCGGCTGAGACCGCCGGCCGCCTCCGTCCGGCGGGGTCGCTTGACCCGCGCCACCATCTCGGGAGGGGCCCATTTCGAGAGGAGCACGACGCCCCCGAACATCGCACAGAGCAGTACCGCTTGGAGGAAGATGGCCACCGGCGAGTCGCGGAGCTGCTCGCCGAACAGCTCGATCCCGATGGCGATGCTGGCCAGCGGGTCCACGATCAGCAGTGCCGACTGCGAGGCAGCCAAGGGCCCGGCGGTGAAGGCGGCCTCCAAGAGCACGGTCCCGAGCACGCCGGTGACCACCACGCCGTAGACCGGCCAGTGGACGAACAGGCCTGACCACCCGTGGTGGGCCAACACCTCGGTGGCCGCCTTGACGAAGGCGGCGTCGATGGCCCACACCAGAGCGGCAGCCGCTCCGAGGAGAGCGGCCCGGCGCGCCGGCGATCCCCACCGGCTGAGGAGAAGGAGCACCACGATCACGAGCCCCCGGCTGCCGATGGCGACCGCCCATTTCCCGAGGGTGGGGTGGCCGTGCCCCTCCTGGGGGTCGGCCACTAGCAGAAACCCGCCCAGTCCGACGCAGAGGAGGGCGGCCGCCCCCCAGGTCCGCTGGGCGATCCGGTCCCGGAGCCAGAGGGCGCGGAGCGCCAGGGTGAAGATGAGCTCGGTGACCAGAATGGGCTGCACGGTCGCCAGTTGGCCGAAATAGAGGGCCAGGGCGGTGAAGATGAACGTGCCGCCCATGGTGAGCATCCCGAGCAGCCACATCGGCTGGCGCACCAAGTACTTGGTCGTGCCCCACGCCGATCTGCCCTCCTCGGATCCCGACACGTTGGCCAGGCGCTGGAGCACGGAGGTGAGACCCTGGCTGAAGGCGCCGAGCAGGGCGAAGAGGACGCTCACCGTCTCGATTCCCTTGCCCTCATGACTGCCCTCCCGCTTCCATTGGAGAACAAGGTCGTCGCCAAGCGCAAGCAGGCAGCCTCAGGGTCCGTCGCCAGTCTGGTCACCTCCCGAGGACCGGGTCACCAGCCACCGCTGGAGACCGGCGGCGTTGGAGTGGACGCCGTTCATGACCTCGAGCTTGTGGCGGTGCTCGGCCGCGACCCCGTCGAGGTCGGACTCGAATTCCTCCGCCAGGGCGGCGGCGATGTCGACGCCTTCCCGGTAGGCGGATTCGGCCACGTCGGCCCACTTCCGAAGGGTGCCGTCGGCCTCGTCGAGCACCGCCAGCGGATCATCGAGCAATCCGTAATGGGCGAGCGCCAGGCGGGTCGGCTTGCGGTCGGCGAAACGCCGGAGCGAATTGATGGCAGCGGTGAGGTCGAAATCAGGTGGCGGGGTCGAAGGCCGCAAGACTCCGGCATCGGGGAGCTTCACTCCGACCGCATCCCCGGCGAACAGGATGCCGCTCATCGTGTCGTGCAGCGCCATGTGGTGCTTGGCGTGTCCGGGTGAGTCCACGGCGACGAGTGACCGCTTGGGCCCGACCTGGATGGCCTCGCCGTCCTCGAGCACGCGGATGCGTTCCGCGGGGGTCGGGTCGAGGCGCCCATAGAGCGAGTCGAGGAGCGGCCCGTAGACGCGGGCGGCGGAGTCGACCAACCTGGTCGGGTCGGCCAGATGCCGGGCACCTTTGGGGTGGACGAAGACGGTGGCCTTAGGAAAGGCGCGGGCCACATCCCCGACCCCTCCGGCGTGGTCGAGATGGATGTGGGTGACCACTACCGCAGCAAGATCGTCAGCACCCAGGCCGAGCTTCGCCAGCTGGTCGAGCAGGACCGGTGCCGAGCTCTGGCTGCCGGTCTCGATCAGAACGGGGCTGTCGCCTTCGATCACGTAGCCGGCCGTGACCCGATCCCAACCCCCGAGAAGGGTGTCGAGCTCGATGACACCGTCGGCCACCACCGTGCCGGCACCCATGGGCGCCTCCACGCGCCCGTCCCCGTCCCGCTGCTGGTGGCCGGCACTCATGCTCCGCGCCTCCGATCTCGCCACAGTTTGGTGGCTATCTCGCCCGGCCTCCGGACATCTTGCCGCGTCCGGGTGCTGGTGGCTTTGGTGCCACCAGCCTTCCGGTCCGTTGCCTTGGTGGCGGCTTTCGTCGTGGCCTTCTTGGTTCGCCGGGCTGTCGACCGCTTGGCTGACCCGGTCGCCTTCGTCGCCTGCCCCGCCGCTGAACCGGAAGTGTCTCCCCGCGTCCTCCTGGCCGCGGTCGCGGCCTTTTTGGCCACGCCCCTCTTGTCCGCCCCGGATGGTGCTGGCGACGGGGCCAACCTGGACCTCGCCGGTGCCTTGGCCATCTTGACCGGGCCCTTCGCACTCGGCGGGACAGTAGGCCTCCGGCGGGAGCTCGCCGGTCCAGGGAGGGTCACGGACTCCCGGAAGATCTGGCCCGTACCTCGTGGAGCTGCCGGCCCGGCGGTCTCCGCCAGGGTGGTGAACATGTCGCGGGCACTGAGGCCGCTCTTGCGGAGCACACCGCTCCGTCCCCTCTTTCCGGCCAGGGCCCGTTGGGCCAGCCCGGTCATGATGTGGCGGGCCGAGGGCTTCTCCTCCCCGGCGATCTTCGAGGCGGAATTGACCAATGACACATGGGAGAAAGCCTGGGGGAAGTTGCCGACCAGGCGTCCGGCGACCGGGTCGTACTCCTCGGACAGAAGACCCAGATCGTTGCGCAGACCGATCAGTCGATCGAGCAGCTGGCGGGCGTCATGGTCGCGGCCCAACATCGAGAGGCAATCGGCGAGCCAGAACGAGCAGGCCAGGAAGGCACCCTCCCGACCGCTCAGTCCGTCCACATCGCCGGTGTCGCTGGTTCGGTACCGGAGCACGAAACCTCCGTCCACCAACTCGCGCTCGACAGCTTCGATGGTTCCCCTCACCCGTGGATCGTGGGCGGGGAGAAAGCCGACCAACGGGATCATCAAGAGGCTGGCGTCGAGCTCCTCCGATCCGTAGTACTGGGTGAACGACCCCTTGGCCGTGTTGAACCCGAGGTCGCAGACCTGGTCGAAGATCTCCTTGCGGACCTGCTTCCATCTATCGATCGGCCCTTCGAATTTGAACTCCTCGGCGGTCTTGATGGCCCGGTCGATGGCCACCCAGGCCATGACCTTCGAATGAGTGAAGTGCCGACGCGGCCCCCGGACCTCCCAGATCCCGTCGTCCGGCTCACGCCAACCGTCCTTGAGAAAATCCATCAACTCCAGCTGGAACTCCCACGCGCTTTCACCGGTCTCACATCCCTGGGCCGACTCGTAGAGCGCCGACATGACCTCGCCGTAGACGTCGAGCTGGAACTGCCCGGCGGCGGCATTGCCGATTCGCACCGGGGCCGATCCTTCGTATCCGGGGAGCCAATCGATCTCCCACTCGTCCAGCCGGCGTTCGCCGGCAGCTCCGTACATGATCTGCATCTGCGACGGATCGCCCGCCGTCGCCCGCAGCAGCCAGTTGCGCCACGACATGGCTTCGTCGTAAAAGCCGCCCCGCATCAGGGATTCGAGCGTGAGGGTCGCGTCGCGGAGCCAGCAGAACCGATAATCCCAGTTCCGGCTGCCGCCGAGCGTCTCCGGGAGCGAGGTGGTGGCTGCGGCCACGATCCCCCCGGTTGGCTCGTAGGTCAGCGCCTTGAGCGTGATCAGCGAGCGGATCACCGCCTCCCGGTACTCTCCCTCATAGGTGCACTGGGCGGACCAGTCCGTCCACCAGAGCTCGGTGTCCTGGATGGCGAAGCCGGCATCGACCGGCCGAGGGGGATCCTCGCTGGCCGGGAACCAGGTCAGCGAGAAGGGAACCCGTTGACCCTCGGAGACGGTGAATTCGGCAATCGTCGAGAGGTCACGACCTTGCGTCTCGATCGGGGTCCAGAGTGAAAGACCGTCCGGACCGGCGATCGCGCTCAGCGTCCCGTCCGTTCTCCGAACCCACGGAACGATCTGGCCGTAGCCGAACCTGATGGTCAGGTTCATCTCCATCGTCACCTTGCCGCGCACGCCCTCGACCAGGCGGACCACTTCAGGGTGCTCCTGACGGATGGGCATGCAGTCGATGATCCGGACCGTCCCCTCTCGAGTCACGAACTCCGACTCGAGCACGAGCGTCTCGCCCCGGTAGTGCCGATGCGTGGCTCCACGCGATCCTTTCGGCGCGATCTTCCAGCGTCCGTGATCATCGTCGCCGAGGAGCTTGGCGAAGGAAGCCGCCGAATCGAAGCGAGGGAGACACAACCAATCGATCGAACAGTCCCGACCGACCAACGCGGCGGTGTGGAGATCGCCGATGAGGCCGTAGTCCTCGATGGGAAGCGTCATGATCCCATGTCTAGTCGGAGGCCCACCCAGACGCAGTCACCGGGCGGCGTCGGATGCGGGGTGGTCCGGGACCGACGGCGGGCCCGGAGCTCACCCTGCGACACAGGGACCGGTGCCAACCGCCTGTGAGGTGGACTCAGCCAGAAGCACCCGGGACCGCACGTCCGGCGACGTGAGCGCATAGCCGATGTCGCTGTCGGTGGTCGAGCGCGAGAACACCACGCCGATCACGTCTCCGTCCGGCTGGACCAGGGGGCCTCCCGAATTGCCCGGTCGGACCGGCGCCTGGATCTCGTACACGTTACGGACAGTGAGACCCTGCCCGTAGATGTCACGGCCCTGGGCTTCGAACTCGGCGAGCACGCCGGCAGCAACGGCGGTGAACGGACCTCCGTTCGGATAGCCGAGCACCGCGGCCTGGACGCCCCGGGCGACCTGGCCGGAATCGAGCGGTACCGGCCGCTCGTCCAGACCCTGCACCCGCATCACCGCCAGGTCGTAGGACGGGTCGAACAGGACGACCGACGTCGGATGGGATCCGTTGGCGTCCTGGACCATGGGACGGGGGATGCCGGCCACCACGTGAGCATTGGTGACCACCAGTCCGGGGGCGACGACGAAACCGGAGCCCTCTTGGATCTCGCCACACCCGATGCCGATGACCTTCACTGTCGAAGCGCCGTCGCGGGCCACCGCCTGTTGGAGCTGAGCCGAACCGGGCAGGGCGACAGGCCCCGCCGAGGCGGGAGCCAGTTGGGCGAACACCGGCGGGAACCCCTCGGCCGACAGGAAGTTCTGCACTCTGGAGAACACCGAGGGTGGAGCAGGCAGTAAAGAATCGAGCGACCGGATGATCCGCGATTGGTCGATCGACGCATTGAGGCTGAGCGACGAGCTGTTGACGAAGGTGTTGGCCAGAAGCCAGGCCACCAGCAGCGAAGCGGTCATGGCCACCACCACGCCAAGGGCCGAGTCGACCATCCCGACGATCCCGCGATGCACCCGGCTGAAGGCCAGGTTGCCCACGATGCGCCCAAGCGTGCCGCACACCGCAGCCACGCCGAGGAGGGTCACCAGTGCCACGACCGAGCGCGAGGACTCCCCGTGGACCCAGTTGATGGTGATGGACGCCAGCAGGGCCCCGAGGTAGAGACCGATCAGGAAGCCACCGAAGGAAAGGAGCTGGACAATGGCTCCGAGCCGGAGGCCCTGGACCGCAGCCAGCACCACTACGGCCAGCACGACGAAGTCGATGACGTTCAAGGAAACGTTCCTCTGCCGGCGGGGACCTGGTCCAGGTACTGCCGGTCCGTCACCACCGTGCTTACGGTAGACGGGCCGACGCCACCGCCCTGGTCGGGACCGCCGCCCCCACCGGTTATCACCGAACGCCGGCGGAGGCAGTGGCAAGATCACGGGGCCAGGAGGATCCCACCCATCGCAGAGGCCGTGCCGCCGGGGGAGATGACCAGTTCGCCGTGAGTGATCGACCGCCAGCGGAGGGTACGGGAGAGCCCGATCCCCCGGGCCCGCCTCCTCCTCCACCACCCCCACCCCCACCGCCGCCGCCACCTCAGGGAGCTCCCGGTGCCGCTCCACCCCCGATGCCGACGTCTCCCGACCCCGGAGTGCCCTACGGTCAGGCGCCTCCCTACGGTCAGGTGCCCTACGACCAGCCCCCGCCCTACCCGCCTTACGGCCAGGTCCCCTACGGCCAGCTCCCGCCGTATGGCCAAGCGCCGCCCTTCGGCCAGGTCCCCTACGGCTACGTGCCGGTCCCGGCCGACCGCTTCGGACGGCCCCTGGCCGACTGGTGGCAGCGTCTGATCGCCATCATCATCGACGGCTTGATCATCGGGATCCCCCACCTGATCATCACCCTGGCCATCGTCGGCTCCTCGGGAGGCGCTTTCCTCGGTGCCAGCTGGCGGGCCGGTGTGATCCTCACCGGTATCGCCTTCGCCATCATCGGCATCGGTTACTTCGCGCTTCTCAACGGGAGTGAAAGAGGACAGACGGTTGGCCAGATGGCTCTCGGGATCGCGGTTCGGGACGAAGTGAACGGAGGGCCCATCGACCCCCAACGTGCCGGCCTCCGGATTCTCGTGCTCTATCCGGGGGTCGTCCTCGGATGGATCCCGATCCTCGGTGTGGTCGCCGGGCTCTGGACACTGGTGGCCGGTCTCTCGCCGCTCTGGGACCCCTGTCGTCAGGGTTTTCATGACAAGGCGACCCACACCGACGTGATCAAGGTCCGCTGAGCCTCCGGCGCCAAGACCGTGGAGCCCGACCGTCCCGCCAACGGAACCGGCACATGTCGGACCGAAGTCAGCCGCTCGTTCCCGAACGGCGGCCCGGTCGGGAACGGGGTGGGGACCTCCCGCCGGATAACGACCCGTTGCCGGGGGCGGATCGTGGCGGTGTCGGCGCTGATCGTCCTCTCCGCCGGGGCCTGCACGTTCTCTTCGACGGCAGGACCCGAGCCGTCCACCATTGCCGCCGGTTCACCCTGGCTGGGCGCCTTCACCGCGGTCCTCCCCCCGGCCCCGGTCAACTCGATGACCGCGGTGGACTGCCCGACCGACACGTCCTGTTGGGCGGTGGGCTCGACCGTAGGTGGCGCCGGAGCGCCCAACGGAGCGGCGGTCATCGCCACGACCAACGGTGGCGAGAGCTGGACGTCCCAGGTCATACCGCCCACGGCCGGGTACCTCTCGGGCATCTCCTGCAGTGACCAGCACGACTGCGTCGCCGTGGGTCAGGCCACTCTGTCGTCCAACGGGCAAGGGGTGGTCATCGCCACCGTCAACGGGGGCCGCTCCTGGCAGCCGCGGCCGACTCCTCCGGGCTTCCTCGACATCACCGCGGTGTCCTGCCGGAGCGACCACCGGTGCATCGCCGTCGGGGACGTGGCCGGGGGCGCTGCCGCCCTGTCATCGGCTTCGGCCGGATCGGCCTGGGTGCAACGGGGGACGCTGCCGACAGGTGTGAGCGGCGCAACCGATGTGTCGTGCTCCGACGACGCCCACTGCTGGGTCACGGCTCGGAGCAGCCCCGACCCGGATCACGTCGCCGGTGTGGTGGCGCTGACCACCGACGGGGGATCGACCTGGACCGCACTGTCCACGCCGACCGGCCTTGGCTACCTCAACGGGATCTCGTGCCTCAGCTCCGGCGGAGGGAATGCCGCCCTCCCCTTTGCCGCCACCTCCGCACCCACCACGGCGGGCCAGACGGGTACCCCACCGACCGCGCCGGGGACGACGGCCGCCGGTGCCGCGCCGGCCGCCCCGGTACCGACCACCGGAGTGGCCGGGGCGCATTGCACCGTGGTGGGGACGACCTCCAACACGCTCGATACGGTGCGCAGCGGACGTGGCGTGATCCTCACCACCGGCAACGGAGGGGGCGAATGGTCGAGCCGACCGGTGCCGGCCTCATCGGCGTCACTGGTGGGCGTGTCCTGCACAGGGATCGACTCCTGCGTGATGGCGGGAAGCTCCGTGTCCACCTCGACCCAGGCGGGGTCGGTGATCCTCACCGGGCCGACCGGCAGTCAGTGGAAGCACGTGGCCGAAGTGGACACGCCACAACCCCTCACCGGGGTCAGCTGCGTCTCCCAGTCCCGCTGTGTCGTGGTAGGTGAATCCATCAGCGAGCACCTGGTCGGCGGCTGATCCGACTCGGCGGCCACCACCAGAAGCCGCCACGGCGACGCCGGAGCCTCACGACCGATGGCCGCCCCCGTCACACGGCCTTCCTATGATCACTGTCGTGCCCGGATCCCCGCTGGCCTTCCCCTCCATGCCGGGCCACCGGGCTACCCCCGGCCAGCCATGAGCACGGTCGAACCCCTCCGGTCCGGGGTCCGACGCCGACCCACCTCGACATCGTCCTTCGGAGTCGGCCGGCGAGAGGCGCACGACTCTTCGCCGTTCTACGCCCGCTTCACCCCGCCGCTGGTCTCCGATGACTGCGACGTGGCCCCCCATGCCGTGCACGATGCCATCTGGGTGGGCGACGCCCGAGACATGGACCGTTCCGGGCAGGTGGCGGAGCGCTCGGTGGCGCTGGTGGTGACCTCTCCTCCCTATTTCGCCGGCAAGGAGTACGAGGCGGTTCTCGGTGCGGGGCACGTCCCGGCGGACTACGAGGACTACCTCGGCATGCTCCACGATGTGTTCAGTCAATGCTTCGAGAAGCTCGAACCCGGAGGGCGGATCGCCGTCAACGTGGCCAACCTGGGGCGAAAGCCCTACCGCTCCCTGTCCCGGGACGTGATCGACCTACTCGAAGGTCTGGGCTATCTCCTCCGCGGCGAGGTGATCTGGCAGAAGAGCCACGCCGCCGGTGGATCGTGTGCCTGGGGCACATACCAGCGACCGGGCAACCCCGTCCTGCGAGACGTCTCCGAGCGGATCGTGGTGGCCTCCAAGGGCCGGTTCGATCGCGCCCTGACGCCGGGCCAGCGTGCCGCGGCCGGCTTGCCGAGCGAGGGCACCATGACCATGGACGAGTTCATCGACGCCACCATCGACGTCTGGGACATCCCGTCCGAATCGGCCACCCGGGTCGGGCATCCGGCACCGTTCCCGGTGGAACTGCCCCGCCGGCTCATCGAGCTCTACACCTATCGCGGGGACCTGGTCCTCGACCCGTTCATGGGCTCGGGCTCGACCGCGCTGGCGGCGATCCGAACCGAGCGGCACTACGTGGGCTTCGACACCGACGGGGCCTACGTGGCCCTGGCGGAACAGCGGATCACC
Source organism: uncultured Acidimicrobiales bacterium (assembly GCA_963734435.1). Lineage (GTDB taxonomy): Bacteria > Actinomycetota > Acidimicrobiia > Acidimicrobiales > RAAP-2 > Bog-756. The sequence continues at coordinate 183,997 of CAVTHA010000001.1, forward strand.
GAGGAGCGGGCCGCAACCGGTCGTCGGGACCCGGACCATCGAGTCACGGTGGCACCCGGACGATCCGCACCCGCCGGTACCGAGGACACCTTCGACCGCGACGTGGCCCGGGGCCAGAAGGCGGCCGAGCTGGCCCGCCGGGCGCTCGAAGGGGCCGGGTTCGAGCACATCGAGCGCAACGTCACCTATGGAGACCTCGGCCTCGGAGTGGACTTCCGGGCGCGTGACGCCCGAGGTGGGCTCTGGCTCTTCGAGCTGTCCGGTGGCTTCTCTGTCACCCGACCCGGCCTTCGCCGACCCGATGTCCTGTGGAAGACGCTGGGCAAGGCGAGCGTGCTCTACGAGGCGCGTCAGCGGGGAGGGCGGAAGGATCTCGCCCCTCTCATCGTCCTCTCGACCGACGTTCCAGCCGACGGCTCGCCCGGAGCCAAGTCACTGCGCGCCGTCCATGGCGGTCCGGTCCATGATGTGCTCGAGCTCCTCGACCCCGACGGCATGGCGCGCCTCGAGTCGTACGGCCAGGGCGACTTCCCCCGGTGATGAGCGCCGGACCGGACGGCGAGCAGCCCGATGCCCGATGACCGGACGATGGTCACCGAGCTCGGCACCGCGCTCGGAACGCTTCCCTACCCGAACCCGGCCGCCGCGTTGGCCGACCGGCCCGGCCAGCTGTACATCGACAGCCAGACCTGGGACCGCTTGGTCTCGGTCCACGACGCGGGCCGGTTCACCGCCGAACTGACCAGGTCGTTCGCCAACGGGCGTGCCCTGTTCGAGGCTCCGGACGGTCTGCGGGGCCGGGTTCCCCGGACGGTCGAATGGACGGGCGGGAGGCGGCCCCCGGGAGACGAGGTGGCGCCCATCGATCTGCGCATCGACCACGTCTACCTGGTCAGCTGCAAGTACGAGTCGGACATCCTGGCCAATGTGTCCCCTGGCCGCCTCTTCGACGGGCTGCTGGCCACCACCGGGGCCTGGGATCGGAGCGACTGGTACGAGACGGTCGCACCCGATGAGCTCATCGAGCTCTACCAGGCGTGCCTCGAGGCCACCGGGTTGTCGTCGTTGCCGCCCGAGCCCCGGGACTGCAGTCGGGAGGAGCTCGCCACCCTGCCGCGCCGCTCTGTCGGGGCGTACCTACCCCGACAGCCGATCGCGGGCCGCCTATGTGCAGCTGTGCGCGGCGGTCAGCGTGTCCTCGGCGCAGCGGTGGACCGAGCAGCTGGGGGCGTCGGGGACCACCCCCGAGACCATGCTCTGGAGACTCCTCCGCATCGGGAGCGCCCCGTACTTCGTACTCGGGCATGACCGCCGCACCGGTCTCCCGGCCCGGTTCCGCATCGCCAGCCCCTGGGACTGGCGCGAGGAGTTCGAGCTGGAGGCGTTCGACGTCTCGCCGGCCGCCGCCGGGCAGCCCCGGGTGGACTGGGCCGGCACCTGCCGCCCACGCCGGGACGGGAGGGCCCAGACGGTGACCGGCCACGTCGAGATCCGGTGGAGTCACGGGCGGTTCGCCCAACCACCCGAGGCAAAGGTGTACCTCGACACGCCCATGTCGTGCCTGCCCGGGTACCACCCCCTCGACCCGGTCGGCGAGGGCCAGCCGACGCTGTGGGCCACCGCCCCGTGATCACGCCATCCGACGGAGACGGGCCCGCCGGCTGGGACGGGGACTGCTACCAGCAGCGGTTCGACGCGCTGGCCGCGTCGGGGGTCGATGTCCACGGGGAGGCCGACTTCGTGGCCGACCTCGGCCCAGCGTCCGTGCTCGACGCGGGATGCGGAACCGGCCGGGTGGCCCGGGAACTGGCCAGGGCGGCATCGAGGTCGTCGGGGTGGATGTAGACCAGTCGATGATCGACACCGCCCGGCGCCTGGCACCGGACATCAGCTGGCTGGTCGCCGACATCACCCAGCTCCACCTCGACCGGCTCTTCGACGTCGTGGTGATGGCGGGGAACGTGCCGATCTTCGCGGCCGAAGGCTCCCACCAGACGCTCGTCGCAGGCTGTGCCCGCCACCTGGCCGGGCACGGGCGCGCTCGTGGCCGGCTTCCAGTTGGGCCCCGGCTACCGGCTGGCCGACTACGACCAGCACTGCCACCGGGCCGGGCTGGCCTGCGTCGAACGCTGGGCCACCTGGTCCCGTGACCCGTTCCTCGGGGGCGACTACGCCGTCTCCGTCCACCGGCCGGCGGCGGAGGAGGGTCCAGCGTGAGCCATCCCATGTTCGTCCACGACCGCCGGCGTCATCGAGGAGGTCATCGCCACAGGGCCTGACTTGTCGGACTAGTGGTCTTGACTCCCGGCGGTGTAGGAGTGGGCGCCGGCGCCGGCCAGGCGCCCGCCGTCCACGATGAGGTACTCGTCGCGGATGGGGCGGCCGTCGAAGCCAGCATCTCGAGGATCTCGCGGGTCCCGGCGGCGTAGCGGGCTCTGGGCCGACAGCGACGTTCCCGAGATGTGTGGGGTCATCCCGTCGTGGGGCATGGTCCGCCAGGGGTGGTCCGGCGGTGCGGGCTGGGGGAACCAGACGTCCCCGGCGTAGCCGGCCAGCTGGCCGCTCTCGAGGGCGCGGACGACGGCGTCACGGTCGCAGATCTTGCCCCGGGCCGTGTTGACCAGGTAGGTGCCGCGCTTCATGCGGGCGAACATGGCGTCGTCGAAGAGGTGCTCGGTCTCGGGGTGGAGCGGCGCGTTGATGGTCACCACGTCGCAACGGGCACCATGGAGGCGGCGTCGGGATGGAAGGTGAGGCCCAGCTCCTCCTCGACCTCGGCCGGCAGGCGGTGGCGGTCGGTGTAGTGGAGCTGCACGTCGAAGGGCTTGAGCCGGCGGAGGACGGCCGAGGCCGATACGGCCGGCGGCCACCGTGCCGACCGCCATGCCCTCGACGTCGTAGGAACGTCGACGCAGTCGGCGATGTTCCAGCCGCCCTTCACCACCCAGTCGTGGGAGGGGAGGTAGTTGCGGACGAGGCCGAGGATCATCATCACCACGTGCTCGGACACGCTGATGCTGTTGGAGTAGGTGACCTCGGCCACGGTGATGCCGTGGTCGATGGCGGCGTCGAGGTCGACGTGGTCCGAGCCGATGCCGGCGGTGATGGCCAGCTTGAGGCTTGGGCGCCTTCGGCGATCCGCTCGGCCGTGAGGTAGGCGGGCCAGAACGGCTGGGAGATGACCACGTCGGCATCGGCCAGCTCCCGCTCGAAGACCGAGTCCGGCCCGTCCTTGTCCGAGGTGACCACCAGGGTGTGGCCGGCGCCTCGAGGAACGCGGCGCAGTCCGAGCTCGCCCGAGACCGACCCGAGCAGCGCGCCCGGAGTGAAGTCGACCGCGCTCGGGCGAGGGCAGGGTCTGACCACCGGGATAGTGGTCGAGGGCGGGGATCGACGTCCCGCGGGTAGGCGTCGGGATACCCGTCGACCGGGTCCTCGTAGAGCACGCACAACACCTTGGCCATCGGGTCCTCCCACGTCGGGGGCGAGGCCGTTCCTCTCGGTCTCGCCGGGTCGTCAGCCGGTTCGACACTAGGGGTCACGACCGTCCCGGCGCAGACGGTTCCGCCTCGACTAGAACCGGGGAACATCGATGCTCGGGGGAGGCCATGAAGCGCGGGTACTGCAGTGTGGCGTTGCTGTCAACCGTGGCGATGGTGGCGATCGTGGCCGGAGGGTGCGGGTCGAACAGCGCACCCACCACCAGCGCGACGCCCGCCTACCAGGCGCGGGGCCCGCACACGGTCGGTGTCACCACCCTCGACCTCGGCCCGGCCGGCACCCTGGGCGAGCGCCTCGCCACCGTCTACTACCCCACCGATCCGGCGTCGGCTTCTGGCCATCCTCGGTTCAGCTACACGGAGGCGTCCACCCTCCCCACTGCCCTGCAACCCATCCTGCCGGCTGCCTACAACACCACGACCACCATCGACGCCTACACCGACGCCCCCGGTTCGGGTGGCCCCTACCCGGTGGTTCTGTTCAGCCACGGCTTCGGCGGGGAGCGGCTCTACTACTCGAACCTGCTGGCCGGCATGGCCTCGTGGGGCTATGTGGTGGTGAGCGCCGACTACCTCGAGCGGGGTCTGGCCGCCCAGGCGCTGGGCCTCAAGTCCACCCCGACCGCGGCCTTCGACCGATCCATCATGTTGGACTCGCTCGCCGCCGTCGAGACGGCGTCGCACACGTCAACCGTGCTCCACGGCACCGTCGACCCCTCCAAGGTGGCCGCGGTCGGCCACTCGGCCGGAGGCGGGACCGCCTTCAACGCCCTCGACGACCCGCGGGTGGCCACCGCCGTCGGCTGGGCCCCGGTCGCCCCGGCCGGTGCTCCATCGAAGAAGCCGGTGATGCTCATCGGCGCCGAGGGCGACCGGGCGGTGTTGCCCCGCACGGTGGCCCACGAGTTCGCCGCCTTCCCGGGCCCGAGGTCGCTCGTCGAGATCTCAGGCGAGGGGCACAACACCTACACCGACATCTGCGTCGGCATCCGTCAGGGCGGCGGCCTCATCAGCTACGCGGTCTCCCACCATCTGGTCAGCGCGTCCCTGGCGCAGCTCGGGATCAACGGCTGCCAGGCCAAGGACCTGGCGCCGCCGCGGTTCTGGCCCATCGTCCAGTACTACACGGTGTTCCAGCTGAAGGCGGTCTTCAGCCACGGCCCGAGCACCGTGCCGGTCCCGGCGGAGCACGCCTTCCCCGGCTTCACCGTCCAGGTGACCCAACAGGGGTAACCCGGGATCAGGCATGGTGCGGTGGACGAGCCTCCCGGCGCCAGGAGGGGCGGCGGTAGCGTTCCGAGATGTGCCAGGGCGCCTACGACATCGTGCTCTTCGACCTCGGGGGGGTGCTGGTCCGGCTGGGGGGCGTGCCCCAGATGCAGGAGCTGTCGGGCATCGACGACGAGGACGAGATCTGGCGACGGTGGCTGAGCTGCCCGTGGGTGCGGAGCTTCGAACGGGGGCGCTGCTCACCAGACGACTTCGCCGCCGGCGTCATCCGAGACTGGGGTCTCGACGTCTCGGCCGACTCCTTCCTCGAGCGCTTCCGATCCTGGCCGGAGGCGCTGTACGACGGGGCGGTCGAGCTGGTCAACGAGGTGGCCGGTCAGTGCCGGGTCGGCTGTCTCAGCAACACCAACCAGCTCCACTGGGCCGACCAGGGCTCCCGATGGGGGTTCGCCGACCTCTTCGAGGTGGTCTTCCTCTCGTACCAGCTCGAGATGGTGAAGCCCGACCGCCAGATCTTCGCCCACGTGACGGCGGCACTCCGGGTTCACCCTGACCACATCCTGTTCCTGGACGACAACGCGGTGAACGTCGACCAGGCGCGGTCGGTCGGTTGGGCCGGCGCGGTGGTCAGGGGCACCGACGAAGCCCGGTCGGCGCTGGTCGAGTTCGGCGTCCTGCCCGACCGCCCCGCCGGTCCCCCGCCCACGGCCGGCGGCGGCTAGATGTGCCGGCGAACGTCCGGACACGCCCGGAACACCTCGACTGCCGTCATCACCGACCGGTGACGGTCGGCGGGCTGCATCCACGCCGCCCCATGACACACTGGGCCGGACACCGGACAAGGAGCAGACATGGCAGCTGAGGTCCGTGGGGTGGTCGCCATGAGCAAGGGCGAACCGGTCTCGCTGGTCCCGATCGTGGTGCCCGATCCGGGACCGGGCGAGGTGGTGGTGTCGGTGCAGGCCTGCGGGGTCTGTCACACCGACCTCCACTACCGGGAGGGCGGCATCAACGACGAGTTCCCGTTCCTGCTGGGGCACGAGGCGGCCGGCTCGGTGGAAGCGGTGGGGCCCGGCGTCACTGCGGTCGGGCCGGGGGACTTCGTGGTGCTCAACTGGCGCGCCGTGTGCGGCGAGTGCCGGTCCTGCCGGCGGGGCAGGCCCTGGTACTGCTTCGACACCCACAACGCCACCCAGAAGATGACCCTGGCCGATGGCACGCCGCTGTCGCCCGCCCTCGGGATCGGGGCCTTCGCCGACCAGACGCTGGTGGCCGCAGGCCAGTGCACCAAGGTCGACCCGTCCGCCCGCCCCGAAGCGGTCGGGCTCCTCGGCTGCGGGGTGATGGCCGGGCTCGGATCGGCCATGTTCACCGGCGAGGTCGGCTCGGGGGATTCGGTGGCGGTCTTCGGTTGCGGTGGTGTGGGCTGCGCCGCCATCGCCGGTGCCCGTCTCAACGGCGCCAGGAAGGTCATCGCCGTCGACCTCGACCCTCGCAAGCTCGAGCTGGCCCGCCAGTTCGGGGCGACCGACGGGGTCGACGCCTCGAAGGAGGACGTGGTGGCCAGGGTGCAGGAATTGACCGGTGGGAACGGGGCCGACGTCTGCATCGAGGCCGTCGGCCACCCGAAGGTCATGGAGCAGGCCTTCTACGCCCGAGACCTGGCCGGCACCCTGGTGCAGGTCGGTGTACCCACCCCCGACATGCGGATCGACCTGCCCATGATCGACTTCTTCGGACGCGGCGGCCGGCTCCGGCCGAGTTGGTACGGCGACTGCCTCCCGGCCCGGGACTTCCCGGTGCTGGTCGACCTCTACCTGCAGGGTCGGCTCGACCTCGACCGGTTCGTCTCCGAGACCATCGCCCTCGAGGACGTGGAGGAGGCGTTCCACCGGATGGAACGAGGTGAGGTTCTGCGATCGGTGGTGCTGATCTGACCCGTACCCGGCGCTCGGTCAGGCGTACCCCTGGGCCACGTGCTCGATCCACCAGTCCGGCGCAGCATTCATCAACGTCTGCATGTCCCAGTAGTCCCACCACCGCACGATGGAGCCCCCGCGCAGCTCGTGGATCGACACGAAGGGCAGGACCACCTCCTCGCCGGTATGCCAGTGCCACGTCTCGGCATGCTCGGTGACCACCCCGTCACCTTCGCCCACCATGAGGCGGAGGTCGTGCTCGTACGCCGAGATGGGTTCGAGCCCCAGCCGCAACCGGGCGACGATCTGCTCCGGCCCCCGGGCCACGTCGTCGGCCGGGGAGGGAACATCGGTGTACTCACTGTCCCCGATGAAGAAGGCGGCGATGCCCTCCCAGTCGCGCCCATAGAGCGCCTGCCAGAACGACCGCACCCGTAGCTTGTTGGCCTCGACGCTCACCGGCGCTCCTCGCGGTCGGGTTGGCGGCGGGTCGGAGCGTACCCCCACGGTGGCGACCTCAACGGAGCCCGCTGACCAGCCGCCTCACCAGGTCACCCACCCGGGCTCGTTCCTCCTCCGGATCGTCGGCCCCGGCGACGGCCACACCGGCCTCGGAGAGAGCGGCGAGCAGCATCCGGGCGGTGAGTTCGCCGGGTGGGACGCGGACGAGCCCGGCCTGGGCCAGGACGTCCAGCGAGGCCACCATGAGCCCGAGGAAGTACCGCTCCTCGATGTCCTTCCACCGGGCCCATCCGAGGACGGCCGGCGCCTCCTCGAGGGCGATGCGGCGGAAGTCGGGCTCGAGACAGGCCTCGAGGAAGGCGTCCACCCCTCGCGAGAACTCCTCCCAGGGGTCGTCGATCCCGTCGACAGCGACGACCACCGCCGCCACCAGACGCTCCTCCAACCGTACGAAGGCCGCCTCCAACAATTCGGCCTTGTCCCTGAAGTGGTGGTACACCGCCCCTTTGGTCACCCGGGCCGCTTCGGCCACCTGGTCGACGGTGGTGTTGGCGAACCCGTCGGCGGTGAACCGGGTCATCGCCGCGTCGAGGATGGCGGCCCGGGTGGTCTCCGCGTACTCCTCACGGCGGCTCTTGACTTCCACGACCCTCGATCTTACACTAACATACTATGAGTATTAAAGACACTGTCAGTACTGCACACACCTCGGGTATCCCTGCCCGGCAGACGGTGGCCACCCGGTTCGGCCCGGTCGGCTACCTCCAAGCCGGTGCCGGTCCGACCTCCCTGTTCGTCCACGGGGTGTTCCTCGGCGCCGATCTCTGGTGCCACCAACTCGAAGGCCTTGCCGACATCCGTCGCGGCGTGGCCGTCGACCTGCTCGCCCACGGGGAGAGTGCAGACCCCGGACCGGACGAGCTGACCATCGAGGCGCAGGTCGACATGGTCATGGATGTCATCGACGGTCTCGGCCTCGACCAGGTCGACCTGGTGGGAAACGACACCGGCGGTGCCATCGCCCAGTTGGTGGCGGTCCGCTCCCCCGAGCGGGTGCGGAGCCTCACCCTGACCAACTGCGACACGGACGACAACTGGCCACCCGAGGCGTTCCGGCCCATCTTCGACCTGGCCCGGGCGGGGGAACTGGCCGACGCCGCCCAGGCCCTGGCATCCGATCCCGAGGCCGGACGCGCCGCGCTGGCCTCGGGATTCGAGGACCCGGCGGCGCTGTCCGACGCGACGGTGTCGTCGTTCCTCGCCCCGTTCGCCGACCGCGCTCGGGCCGAGTCGCTCCAGGCCTTCGTGGCCCGGATGGACAGCGCGGTGACCGTGGCCATCCGGGACGATCTGGCCCGGTTCGACCGGCCGACCCTGGTCGTGTGGGGCACCGGGGACGACTTCTTCGACGTGCGCTGGGCCCACTGGCTGGCCGAGACCATCCCCGGAACGGTCCGGTGCGTCGAACTGGAGGGGGCGAAGCTGTTCTTCCCCCTCGAACGCACGGCCTTCACCGATGAGCTCCGGGCCTTCTGGACCGAGGCCGATCCGGCCGGTCCCGGAGCCGCCTGACCTACGGGCCGGCCTGACGCCGTCACCCGGCCTGACGGGCCTGCACCAGCCGGCGGGCAGCATCGGCGGTGCGCGGCACCCCTCGGGCCTCGGCCATGGCCATGACGAAGGTGGTGGCGGCCGTGACCCCGTTGAGGAACAAACGGTCCTGTTGATCGGCGGTCAGCTCGAACTGGGTAGCGGTGAGGGCGTCGTTGTCGACGAAGATGGTGCGGCCGGCGGTGGTCTCGTCCACGCTGTAGGCGTCCCATTCGTTCATCATGGTCCGGAGGCAGTGCACACCGACGGCGACCGAGCTCCCACACGCCGTCGTGGCCGGGAACCGGGTCTGCAACGAGGAGAGCTTGATGCCGATGGTCGGCCACCGCGGCGCCTGGCCGTCGGCACGATCGAAGGCGTTGATCGGGAAGTTGCGGAGCATCCCGCCGTCGACCCAGGTGACCGTGCCGCCCTCGTAGTGCCGGGTGACCGAGCTTCCGCCGGGGGTGGCCAGACTGACGTCGGCCGCCTGGGCCTCGAAGGTGACCGGCTCGAAGAAGAACGGGATCGACATCGACGCCCGCACCGCCTCGACCACGTCGCCATCATCGGGCTGATAACCGTAGAGCGGGTAGTCCCACGGCAGCCGAACCAGCTCGGCCCGGGTGATGTCGGAGGTATGCACGACCACCCGGTACTGGTGACCGGGCGGCAGGCTCATCCCAGGATCGTCGGCGAGTGTGAGCTTCAAGTCGGCGAACGTCCTCACGCCCAGCTGGTCGTGGAGGATGGGCGCCAACCAGCGTTCGAGGTAGTCGCCGGGGTAGAGACCCATCCGGTCGCTCAGAATGGCGGCGTCGGCGACGAGGGAACCGACTTTGCCGCCGTGGTGGTCGAGGAAGGCGTGCAGCTTGCCCTCGGGCATGAACTCGGCGAAGTCCATCGACGCCATGTAGGGGCGGAGCCGCGTCATCGGCAGGCCGGCGCGGCCGATGGCCGCCACCAGGGTGGCGGCGATGGCGCCGGCGCTGGTCCCCGCCACCCGCGGGAACGTGTAGCCCGCCTCGCTGAGGGCCAGGACCGCGCCCACCAGGCCGATGCCCTTCACGCCCCCGCCTTCGAGGGCCAGGTCGGCTACCAGTCGGCGCTCCCCGCCCCCGGCGGGATCGGCCCAGCCGTCCTCCTCGAGCAAGCTCTGCGCCGCGGCGTCGAATCGTTGCTGGAGGGTGGGGTCGCGGCGGTACCCCTGGGGTGACGAGGGATCGACGGTGGTCACGGGTTCCGTGCTGGTGCTCATGTCCGACCTCCATGGTCTGCGGCCCTCGGCCGTTGCGTCCGCCGCGTCTGTCCAACTCTTCGGCACGGACCCGGCCGGGCCTGAGGCGGTGGATGACCCGCTGTCGCTAGATTGGCCGTCTTGACCGATCCACCGAGGCCACCGCATGCGGGCCCGGCGGTCTCCGGTGCCCCGGACTTGGAAGATGCGCTGCTCGAGGGGGACCGCGCCCTCGAGACCGGCGGAGCCAGGGCGGCCCTCCGCTACCCGGTCTTCCGCAAGATCTACCTGGCCGCGCTGATCTCCAATGTCGGGAATTGGATGCAGACGGTGGTGCTGGCCGCCTTCGTCTTCCACCTGACCGGCTCCTCGACGGACGTCGGGCTCATGACCCTCGCCCAGCTCGGACCACTGTTCCTCCTGGCGCCGGTCGGGGGCATGGCGGCCGACCGCATCGACCGGCGCACCTTGTTGCTGGTGGTGACGGTCGAGCAGTGCGTCGCCTCCCTGGCCGTCGCCGGGCTGGCCCACGGCCAGCATCCCCGGGTGGCGGCGCTGTTCGCCGCCGTCCTGGCCATCGGGATCGGCCAGGCGTTCTACGCCCCCACCTTCTCCGCTCTCATCCCCACCCTGGTGGGGCGCAACGAGCTGACCGGCGCGGTCTCACTCAACTCGGCCAACATGAACCTGTCGCGGGTCATCGGACCGGCCATCGGCGGTGTGATCTACGCCAAGGTCGGGGCGTCGTGGGCCTTCGTGACCAACGCCGCCTCCTACCTGGTGCTCATCGGCGTGCTGGTTACGGTCCGGCTACCGGCGGTGCGCCGGGTCACCGGGCACGGCTGGCGCCGCCTGCTCGACGGCTTCGCCGTGGCCCGCCGGGACCGGGTGGTCGGGCGCTGCCTCACCACCATGGTGCTGTTCTCCTTCTTCTGTCTCCCGATCGCCGTGCTCATGCCGGTGCTGGCCCACAACGACCTCGGGATCGGCGAGAACACCATTGCCTACGGGCTCCTCTACGCCTCCTTCGGAGCCGGCGCCGTGGTCGGTGCGCTCTCCATCGGCACCTTCCTCGTCGACCAGCGACTGGAGCGGATCGTCCGCTTCGGCCTCGGCGGCTTCGCCCTCGCTCTGGCCGCCTTCGGGCTGCTCCGGAGCCCGGGTCCCGGCTACCCGGTCGCCTTCCTGGTCGGACTGTTCTATTTCGTCACCGTGACCTCGCTCGCCACCGTGCTGCAGCGACGCCTGGACGACGCGGTGCGCGGCCGGGTCATGGCCCTGTGGATCATGGCCTTCGGCGGGACGGTCCCGCTCGGGGCCATCGTCGCCGGGCCGCTCAGCCAGCATTTCGGCATCGAAACGGTGGTGGTGGGCGGCGCGGTCATCGCCGCCGCGTTGGTCCCGCTGGCCGACCTGGAGGACCGCGCCGTCACCGGATGACGGGGACCACCGCCACCCCGGTGAGTGGACCCTGTCCGGAGCCACCCGGTACGGTGGCCGCGCCGGGCCGTTCGGATGGCGAGGGAGGTCGTGCCATGGCGTGGGAGTTCTCGACTGAGGCCGACTTCCAGGAGCAGCTCGACTGGGTCGAACAGTTCTGCATCGAGGAGGTCGAGCCCCTCGAGCTCCTCTTCCCCTACGCCGTCCGCATCCGCGACCCGAAGATGCGGGCCTTGGTCGACCCGCTGCAGAACCAGGTGAAAGAGCATGGTCTGTGGGCCATCTTCCTGGACAAGGAGCTCGGCGGACCGGGGTTCGGCCAGCTCAAGTTGGCCCTGCTCAACGAAATCATCGGCCGCTACGCCCTGGCTCCCTCCATCTTCGGCTGCCAGGCCCCCGACACCGGCAACATGGAGCTTCTCGCCGCCTACGGCACCGAGGAGCAGAAGCAGCGGTGGCTGTACCCACTCATGAACCAGGAGATCTGGTCGGCCTACTCCATGACCGAGCCGGAGGGGGGCTCGGACCCCAACATGTTCAAGACGACCGCGGTCCGGGACGGCGAGGAGTGGGTGATCAACGGGGAGAAATGGTTCACCAGCGGGGGTCGCCACGCCGACATCCTGATCGTGATGTGCACCAACGGCATGTTCGTGGTGCCCCGCCATACTCCCGGCGTCGAGATCATGGACTACCCGCGCACCCACGACCACATCCGCTACAACGAGGTGCGGGTGCCGCTCGACCATCTGCTCGGGCCAGAGGACGGAGCCAAGGTGTTGGCCCAACGGCGGCTCGGGGGCGGACGGATCCACCATTGCATGCGGGCCATCGCCCAGTGCAAGCGGGCCTTCGACATGATGTGCGAGCGCGCCCTCAGCCGCGAGTCCCACGGCAAGGTCATCGCCGAGCACCAGATGGTCCAGAGCGCCATCGCCGACTCGTACGCCGACATCAACATGCTCCGGCTGCTCGTCCTGTGGACGGCCTGGACCATCGACAACTCGAGCACCGCCGGCCTCTCGAACCCAGATCGCCGCCTGCAAGTACACGGCGGCCAAGGTGCTCCGGGAGGTGTCCTACCGGGCCATCCACATCCTGGGATCGCTCGGGGTCACCGATCTCACACCGCTGCAGGCCATGTGGGCCGCCTCCCCGACCATGAGCGTGATGGACGGCGTGGACGAGGTGCACAAGGTCACCGTGGCCCGCAACGTCCTGAAGGAGTACCGGCCTCATGATGGACCCTGGCCGACCGACTACCTCCCGGCCAAGCGGGAGCAGGCTCGCAAGAAGTTCGCCGACGCCATGGCGGCCGACCCCGAGCTGGTGCAGTACTCGGAGATGATGCTGCGCCGCCGCCGCCCGGGCTGACCCCGTGGACATCGACGACCGGGTCATCATCGTCACCGGGGGGGCGAGCGGGATCGGCCGCGAGCTCTGCCGGGCGTTCGCCGCCCGGGGCGCGCGGGGCGTCACCGTGGCGGACATCGACGGGGCCGGTGCCGACCGGGTAGCCGGCGGAGCTGCGGCGGCGGCCGGGCCCTGGCCGTGCCGGTGGACGTGGCTGACGAGGGCCAGGTGGCGGCCATGGTGCGGAAGACCGAGGAGGCCTTCGGGCCGGTCGACCTGTTCTGCGCCAACGCCGGCATCATCGTCGGCGGCGGGGTCGAGGCCCCCGACGCCGAGTGGGAGCGGATGTGGGCCGTCAACGTGCTGAGCCACGTGTACGCCGCCCGGTCCGTGCTGCCGGCCATGATCCGAGCGCGGCCAGGGCTATCTGCTCCACACGGCGTCGGCCGCCGGTCTGCTCACCCAGCTCGGGTCGGCTCCCTACAGCGTGACCAAGCACGCGGTGGTGGCCCTGGCCGAGTGGCTGTCCATCACCCATGCCGCCGACGGGATCACCGTCTCGTGCCTGTGCCCGCAAGGCGTCTGGACCAACATGACCGGGGCCCCGACCGAGGACGCCGACCCGTTGCTGTCGGCCACGGCCGGCCGCAACGGCATGCTGATGCCCGAAGACGTGGCGTCGGTGGTGATCGAAGGTCTGGCCGACGAGCGGTTCCTCATCCTTCCCCACCCCGAGGTGGCCGAGTTCGAGCAACGGCGCGCCGGCGATCGCGAACGCTGGCTCCGGGCCATGCGCCGGATCCAAGCAGAGATCACGCCGGCCTGACCGGAGCCGGCCAGACCCACCCGACCCGATCACCCCGGACCGGTCGGGGCCGGACAAAGGTCAGTCGGCCAGGGCCTGGTAGACGAGGCGCGCGCAGCTGGGCCCGGAACGGGTAGGCGGCCGACGGCATCAGCTGGGTCATGAAGACGACGGCCAGGTCCTCGACCGGGTCGACCCAGAAGGCGGTGCTGGCCGCGCCGCCCCAGTAGTACTCGCCGGCCGAGCCCGCCGATCGCCGTGGCGCGCCGGGCCCTGGCCCGACGCGCGAAGCCGAGCCCGAACCCGACGCCGGGAAGCCGGCCTCGCCGAAGCCGCCGGTGGCCATGGCCGAGGTCCGCGTCGCCGGGCAGGTGGTTGACGGTCATGAGCTCGAGCGTCTTGCGGCCGATGATCCGGTGCCCGTCGAGCTCACCCTGGTCGACCAGCATCTGGCAGAAGCGCAGGTAGTCGGCGGTGGTCGACACCAGGCCGCCCGCTCCCGACAGGTAGGAGGGCCGCCGCCGGTAGGGCTCGAGGTCGCCGGGTCGTCGATCAGCTCGGGGGCCTCGCCCGGCTGGTAGCGGTAGCAGGCCGCGAAGCGCTCCACCCGTCGTCGGGGACCACGAAACCGGTGTCGACCATGCCGAGCGGCTCGAAGATCTCGGTCGGCAGGTAGTCGTCGAAGGCGGCCCGAGAGGATCTCGACCAGCCGGGCGCAGATGTCGGTCGACAGGCCGTAGTTCCAGCGGGTGCCCGGGCTGGAACTTGAGGGGGTGGCTGGCCAGCAGCTCGCAGACGCCCTCGAGGGTGAGGCCGGACCCGGCGGCGCCCGCGACTCCTCGGCGAAGCCCTGGTCGATCGGGTGGGCCGGCGAGAGCCGGGCAGACCGGTCATGTGCATGAGGGCGTCGCGGACCGAGATCGGGCGGTCGCGCTCGACGGAGTCGAACGATCCGTCCAGTCGAGCTCACGCCACCGACAGGCCCGCCCACGACGGGATGTAGCGGTCGACCGGGTCGGTCAGCTGGAAGCAGCCCTTCTCGTAGAGCTGCATGAGGGCGACCGAGGTGATCGGCTTGGTCATCGAGTAGATGCGCCAGATGGTGTCCTCGGTCGACCGGCTTGACCGCTCCACGGTCCATGAGGCCGAGCGAGCGGAAGTAGGCGACGTGCTCCCCGCCGGGCCACGCGCGATCTGGCAGCCGGCGATCTTGCCGGTCGAGACGTAGCGGGTCTCGAAGTGCTCGGTGATCCGCTCGAGCCGGGACCGGTCGAAACCGGCACCCTCCGGATCGACGGTCGCTCCGAGCTCCAGGCCGGCGGTCACCCGCCGCCCCGGTCCTTGGCCACCTCGTCGTAGCTGGCGTAATCGCTGGCGGTGTCCTCGCCGTGCTCGAACTCGAGCAGCCCGGCCGCGCCCCACTGCTGGCGGAGGTAACCGCCGTTGGCATCGAGCAACCCGAGCTTGCCCACGTTGGGCACCAGCTTGGAGAAGAAGGCGCGTTGGAATCCGGCGAAGGGGCTGGTCTTCATCTTTCCGGCCGCCGCCGCCAGGTGAGGCAGGACGGCATGGAGGTCGACCCCGAGCCGTTCCCACACCTCGGGCGTGGTGGACCGGGCCCGATTACGGAGCGTGTTGTCGAGGAGGAATTCCTGTCGCTCCTTCAGCTCGGCGTCGGTGAGCCCGGCGTAGAGCTCCTTCAGGGTGAGGATCCCGAAGGCCACATGCCGGGCCTCGTCAGACATCACGTAGCGGAGCAGCTTGGTGAGGAGCGGCTCCTGGGTGCGGCGCAACATGTCACCGAACGCCGCCAGGGCCAGGCTCTCGATGACGATCTGCATCCCCAGATAGGCGATGTCCCAACGGCTGTCCTCCAGCAGGGCGGTGATCTGCTCGTCGAGAAACGGGCTCATCGGATAGGCCTCGCCGACCTTCTCGTCGAGGTAGCGGGCGAACACCTCGGTGTGGCGGGCCTCGTCCATGGTCTGGGTGGCGGCGTAGTACTTGGCGTCGATCCACGGGACGGTCTCGACGATCTTGGCGGCGGTGAGCATGGCCCCCTGCTCCCCGTGCATGAACTGGCTGATCGACGCCTTGAACATCTCGACGCCGAGGGCGGTGAATTCCCGCTCGCCCCAGTGGGCGATGGGTGAGCCCGGCTCCCCGGCTGCCAGTCGCGCCAGCCGCAACCCTGGCCCGTCGGGGTCGACCAGCGACTCGGGGTCGACATCGGTGTCCCAGTCGAGGTCGGTCACGCTGTTCCACTGGGATCCCATGGCCTTGTTGTACAGGGTCACCAGCTGAGTACGGCAACGCTCGTAGTCCCAGAGGAAGATCCGCTCGGCGTGGTCCTCCACCACCTTGAAGGTGGACGCCATGGCTTCGGCGGATGGGGGCATGGCTTCGGCGGACGGCGGAGGCGACACCATCCCTACTCCCGCCGCCCGAACATGTTGGCATTCGGGGCGGCCCGCTCGACCAAGCCGGGAATGACCTCGCCGAGCTCGACGGTGTCCCAGCGGTCGTCCTTGTCGGCGGTCGGACCCTCGACCCATCCCTCGTCCACACTGATGTGGCCTCCATGAACGGTGAAGACCCGACCGCTGATGCCGCTCGCCGCCGGGCTGGCCAGCCACACCACCACCGGCGCGATGTTGTCGGGATCGTTCCGGTCGAACTCGTCGGGCTTGCGCTCACGCGCCTGCTGGCCGAACCCCAGGTTCTCGGTCATGCGGGTCAGGGCGGCGGGGGCGATGGCGTTCACCGTCACGCCGTACCGCTCGAGCTCCATGGCGGCGATGATGGTCATCGAGGCGATGCCGGCCTTGGCCGCTCCGTAATTGGTCTGCCCGACATTGCCGTAGATGCCCGAGGGTGAGGTGGTGTTGATGATGCGGGCGTCGTTGGTCCCACCCTCCTTGACCCGGTTCCGCCAATAGATGGCCGCCCAGCGCATGGGGGCGAACGTGCCTCGCAGGTGGACCCGGATGACCGCGTCCCACTCGGTGTCGGTCATGTTCACCAGCATCCGGTCTCGCAAGATGCCGGCGTTGTTGACCAGGACGTCGAGGCCGCCGAAGGTGCTCACCGCCGCGTCGACCAGGCGCTCGGCCCCCTCCCAGTCGCTCACGTCCTCGCCGTTGGCGATGGCCTCGCCGCCCGCACCCCGGATCTCCTCGACCACCTCCCCGGCCGGGCCGGACGAGGAGCCGGTGCCGTCGACTTCGGCGCCGAGGTCGTTGACCACCACGCGGGCACCCTGTCGGGCGAACTCGATGGCGTGACCCCGGCCGATGCCGCGTCCAGCCCCGGTGACGATGGCCACCCTTCCCTCACAGATACCTGCCATGCCACAACCTTTCCTTGACGCTTCGTTCCATTGTGGCCACGGGGAACGGTGGCCGGGTGAGTCGTCGGTCGCTGACGATCAACCGTTCCTGGGCAGCTCCGAGAAGGGCACCGTCCGGTCGTTCGACGGCTCCTTCGGCAACCCGAGAACGCGCTCCCCGATGATGTTCCGCTGGATCTGGTCGGTGCCCCCGTAGATCGACGGGGCCTGGGCGTACAGGGCGGTGGTGGTGATGGCACTGAGGAGTGGATTGCCGGTGGCCTCGTCGAGCGCCGCCTGGTCCTCCGGGTGGTAGGCGTGCAGCATCCCCTGGGCGCCGACGATGCGGAGGCCGAGGTCACGCTGGAGGCGCACGATGGCGCTCATCGACAGCTTGGCCAGATTGGCCATCCCCGGGATGTCCCGGCCGGCCGCCCGGCTGGCCTTCATTCGCTCGGTGTTGTACCGCCCCAGCTCCTCGAGGGTGTAGAGCCGCATGAGATCCTGGCGGACCGTGGCGTCGGCATTCCTGCCGTTGCCCCGGGCCAACCCGACGAGGAGGTCGAACACCCCGGCGGTGCGGGGCCCGCGGCGGGGCGCGGTGCCACCTTCGGTGACACCGAACCGGCGCCGGCCACGAAGTCGCCGACCCGGCGGGACAGGTTCCCGGCGACCGTCCCGGACGTGACCACCGCGGCGCCGGCGTTGCCGCCGCCGGCCCCGAGCCCGGCCCGCTCGTGGCCCAGGGTGGTGTTGGCCACCGCCCACCCGTTGCCGCGTCCGCCGATGATCGACGACGACGGGCACCCGGGCGTCGGTGATGAACACCTCGTTGAACATGGCGTGACCGGTCATCTCGCGGAGCGGGCCGGATCTCGACGCCGGGCTGGCGCATGTCGAAGGCGAAGTAGGTGATGCCCTGGTGCTTGGGCAGATCAGGATCGGTGCGGGCGAGCAGCATGCCCAGGTCGGCGGTCTGGCCGAGGGAGGTCCACACCTTCTGGCCGTTCACCACCCACTCGTCGCCGTCCTCGCACCGCCCGGGTGGTGAGGCCGGCCAGGTCCGAGCCGGCTCCGGGCTCGCTGAACAGCTGGCACCAGGCCCGCTGGCCGGTCACGATGTCGCGCACCAACCGGTCGATCTGCTCCTGGCTGCCCTGGTCGGCAATGGTCGGGGCGGCGAGCATCAGGCCGAGGCCGTTCGGGGCACCCAGCGCCCCGAACTCGGCGATCTCCTTGGCGATGGCGATGCCCGCACTGCGGGACGCCCCGCGCCCGTAAGCGTTGGTGGGCAGGGTCGGCGCGGACCACCCGGCCGAGCCGAGTCGCTCCCACCACTCCCCGACGGTGAGGTCCGGGTCCCAGTTGAGCTCGAGCCACGACCGGAGCTCGTCCACGAGCTCCTCGCTGCTGCCTGGTGCCGCTGTGAGTGATTGGACCACGAATGTCCCCCTTCTCACACCGAGGATAGATCGTCACCGGGGACCGCTCCCAGTGCCCTCCCGGAGGGACGGATGGCGGGTCCATCTCCCTAGGCTGGGAGCGTGGCCGATGATCGACCTCCGAAGCCCGTCGCGGCCGGTGACCGCGCCTACCGCGAGCCATCCCCATCCGCCGTCGCCACACCCGTGCTGGACGAGGCCTACGAGCGGATGGCGCGGCTCCGACTTCGAGCTGCCCAACGGCTTCGTCAACCACGGGCCGATGGCCTGCGAGGCGCTGGCCGCCCTGGGCTGCGACGACCTCGTCGACCTCTGGGCCCGGCGGTCCGCCGGCATGGTCGGCGAGGGTCCCGCACCGGTCCAGCCCGGCCGGGACGAGTTCGACTGGCAGGACGGCCTCGGAGACTATGACCGGCTCCCCGAATGGCTCGGGTTCTTCGGGGCATCGGTAGCCGACGACGGGTGGCCGGCCGTGGTGGCCAGATGGGTGCCCCGCCTCATGCCCGGCCTGTCCACGGCCCTGTTCCACGGGGCCATCCGGACGGCGCACGCCGTCCGGGCGGTCGACGCCGCCGACACGCCGCCCCGCCGGGCCGAGCTGGCCCGGGCCCTCGGCTACTGGGCCGCCCGCTTCCGCCCCGGTCCGGAGCCATCCGACCCCGCTCCGTCCACCGGGCTGGTGCGCGCCGTCACGGACGAGGCGGCCACCGGCGCCCACCACTACCTCGCCGCCCCCAACATCTTCAATCTGCACGGGGTGACCGGGGCCATGGCCCTCGAGCTGCTGTCGCCCCATCTGGCTCCCGACGACGGCGCCACCGCCTTGGCCCAGGTCCGGGCCGACCACGCCGCCATGTACGCCGGCACGGCCTCGGCCGATGCCGAGGCTGGGTCCGGCTGGGACCCCGAAGTCGTGGCCCGGGCGGCGGCGAGCGGCGATCCCCACCAGGTCAAGCTGGTCGAGGCCGGCCGCCGGGGCCTGGCCATCAGCGGTGATCCGGTGTTCGCCGCCGCCGCCGAGGCAGTGACCGGCCGCTGACGCCGACCCCGGGGACTCGACCCGGGATGCTCGGACCAGCTTCCGTCTCACCCCGCCGTTGGACCGACAATTCCCTGGCTCCCCGTATGGCGTCTTCTTGACATGCAGCCATTCGGTTGCTTAGTCGAAGGCGACCCCAGCCCGGGCGGGACCGTGCGGTTCAACCTCCAGGACCAAAAGGTGCTTGCTCACCGACTGGCGGGTCATGTCGAGTTCGGTGATCGTGGAGTCCGACCCCTATCGCAGGTTGTGGTAGCGCTGGCACACGTTCACGCCGGAGTGGGCCGAGTCAACCGGGATCGATGACGGGTTGCTCGCCACCATCGCGGCCGAACCGCGGTCGAAGGTCACCTTTGACATCGAACCCCTGGAGGGGATGGTCAAGCTCACGGTGATCCACGACGACTTCGAGCCCGGCGGCACCGTCGCCACCGTGGTCAGCCGGGGTTGGCCGAAGGTCCTGTCGGATCTCAAGACGCGGTTGGAGACCGGGGAGACGCTTCCCTTCGACAGCTAGCCCGGACCACCGGCCGCACTCCCGCCGGCCCTCGATGGGTCCGACGGGTGCAGTCGACCGTTGGCTGCTGATCACTCCGAGCCGCCAGAATGGCCCCGATGAACGGCCAGAATGCCAGCGCCTGGGGCTCTGGCCCGGCGACGTGAGCGAGTACCACCCCCTACCCGGGGCGCCGGCGTGGTTCCGAGCGGCCCTGGCCGTCGACCAGACCCACCTCCGTGTGGATGTGGACGGAGGCGCCATCCACGCCCTGGCGTCCGGGCGGGAAGGCGACCGGGGCCTCGTCTTCGTGCACGGCGGCGGCGCCCACGCCCACTGGTGGACCCACGTGGCGGCCACCTTCAGCCCGCAGTTCCGGGTGCTGGCCCTCGATCTGTCGGGCCACGGCGACAGCGGCCACCGGCCCGCCTATTCGCTCGAGCAGTGGACCGACGAGGTCATGGCGGTGGCCGACAGCGGGAAGATCGACGGTCCGCCGGTGATCATCGGTCACAGCATGGGCGGCATGGTGACCATCGCCACCGCCGCTCGCCACGGTGACCGGGTGAGCGGGGCCATCATCTGCGACTCGCCGGTCACCGAGCCCGATCCCGAGATCGGCGCCTACCGTCTCCGCGAGGCGTTCGGGCGGCCGTGGGTGTATCCGAGTGTCGACGAGGCGGTGGCCCATTTCCGCACCGTTCCCTCCCAGGAGCACTACCTCGACTACGTGATCGACCACGTCGCCCGCCAGTCGGTGCGACCGGTGACCGGCGGCTTCCAATGGAAGTTCGACCGCCGCGTCTTTGCCCAGTTCGGGGCCGGGATCCGGGGGGTGGCGCTGCCCTACCTGTCGCAAGTCCGATGCCGGCTCGCCCTGCTGCGGTCGGAGCACGGGCTGGTGACGGCGGACCTCGGCCGGTTCATGTACGACGAAATGGGCCGGGTCACCCCGGTCATCGAGATTCCCGAGGCGGGACATCACGCCATGCTGGACGAGCCCCTCATCCTCCTCACCGCCCTCCGCACGCTGCTGGCGGACTGGGACCATTCGGTGCCGTACCGACGGCCCCCGGAGGACTCCGCTCAGTCCACCTGATGCCCGGGCGGACCACCGGCCCGGGCGGGCCGCCGGCCCGGGCGGACCACCGGCCCGGCCGGTCTCAGACCACCCCGGCCGTCGGCTACGAATCGGCGTCCACCAGATCGGGCCGGTACTCGGGATGGCCGGTCAGCCACGCCGACGCCCGCCGCATGCTGTCCTCGTTGTTCTTGTTGATGAACTTGTAGATCGGGCCCTCGAACCACCGCCACGGAAGCGAGGTCACGTTGTACCGCTCGTCGAACTCGAACCGGGTGCGGTTGGCCCCGACCGGCTCGAGCCGCACGTGGCCGATCTGATCATTTCCCGGCTTCTGCGAGATCATCGTGTACGTGTAGCCCCGTTCGGGCTCGACGTCGGTGACCAGCTCGAGGGCAGAGCCCTCCCGCCCGAAAGGCATCTTGTAGAGGACCCGTCGCAACCTCCCGTTGTGCTCCTCGTCGCCCGGATAGAGCACCTCGACCCGTCGGACCATCGGCGCATAGTCGGTCCAGCGGTCGTAGTCCTGGAACAGCGCCCAGATGCGGGCGGCGGAATGGGGCATGTCTAGGGTGTAGCGGTGCTCACGCATCCCCACAGGTTGGCGGATGCGGACGACGGGTGCACGCCTTCGGATCGACCAACCGGCCACCGCCGGCGCGCCGCCCCCTGCACAGATGGGCGGCGTAGAGGAATCCGGCAGTACGATCCCGGGCGCCCAGGGTGGTGAGGAAGGGCGTTCGCCGGCGGAGGAAGGGAGGGCCGTGACGCTGGTGAACACGGTGCGAGGACCGGTCGAGGCGAGGCACCTCGGCTCGACTCTCATGCACGAGCACGTCTTCGTCCTCAGCCCCGAGATCGAGAAGACCGCCGCCGAGTGGGATGAAGCAGGAGCTCGGGACACCGCCGTGCAGCGGTTGGGGGAGCTCAAGGCGAGCGGGATCGACACCATCGTCGACCTCACCGTGATCGGCCTGGGGAGGGACATGGCGCGGATGGTGGCGGTGGCCGAGCGGGTGCCCGAGATCAACATCGTGCCCGCCACCGGCGTCTACACCTATAACGACGTGCCGATGTACTTCCACTTCCGGGGGCCCGGGACCATTCTCGGGGGACCGGAACCGATGATCGAGCTCTTCGTCCGCGAGATCCGTCAGGGCATCGGCGACACCGGGGTGAAGGCGGCCATCCTCAAGTGCGCCACCGACAAGCCCGGGATCACTCCGGGCGTCGAGCGGGTGCTGAGAGCGGTGGCCCGGGCCCACCGGGAGACCGGTGCACCCATCACCACCCACACCCCGACCCCTCCCCAACCGTGGGGGCTCGAGCAGCAGCGCATCTTCGAGGAGGAGGGCGTCGACCTCACCCAGGTGGTCATCGGTCACTCGGGTGGGACGCTCGACGCCGATTACCACCAGGCCATCGTAGACAAGGGCTCCTATCTGGGATTCGACCATTTCGGTATCGGCACCTTCTCGCTGCCCGAGCGCGTCGAGTCCGTCCGGCTGCTCTGCGAGCGGGGGTATGCCGATCGGATCGTGCTCTCCCACGACGCCATGTGCCACGTCGACTGGTTCCCGCCGTCCCTGGCCGGCGTGTGGAAGGACTGGCGCTGGACCCACATCCCCGAGGACGTGTTGCCCGAAATGCGCCGGGTCGGCATCAGTGAGGCGGACCTCGGCACCATGATGGTGGAGAACCCCCGGCGAATACTCGAGGGATGCGACCCGTACTGACGGATGGCGGGGAACCGCCCGGTATCCGCGGGACCGGACGGTGACCAGCGCCGGGTGGGCCGGGACCGACGAGCTGGCCGCCATGGCCTCCGCCCATCCGGAGGCGGTGGCATGGGTCGACCTGGCCGACGAGGCCGAGCTCACCCTGGGGAAGTGGGACGGGCAGGCCAACCAGTTGGCCCGGGGGCTGGCGGAGCGCGGTGTCGCCCCCGGCGAGCGAATGGTCATCGCCATCGGGGCCGACGAACCGTTCGCCTGGCTCGTGGCGTACACCGCCGCCCACCGGGCCGGCGCGGTGGCGGTTCCCCTCAACACCCGGCTGGCCGCGCCCGAGCTCCGGGCCATCCTCGGGCACGCCGAGCCCACTGCCATCCTGGCCGGCGCGGTCACCGACGCCGGGGTGCCCTGGGTCGAGGTGGCGGAAGGTCGGCCCGGCCTGCGGTTGTTGGCCACCACGGTACCGGCGGCCGGCACCGTCGAGTGGTCTGAGCTGCTCCACCCGGACGGGTCGCCGGTCCCGGTGGCCGGGGCCGGGCCGCCCACCGACATCGTGTACACCTCGGGCACCACCGGCGCACCCAAGGGCGTGGTCGTGCCCCATCCGCCCCTCGTGCAGCCGCCGCGTCCGGTGGCCTGGAACGGGCTCGGATTCATGTCCTCCTCTCCCTTCTCCACCACCAGTGGCGCACTGCTGGTGTACGGACCCATGCGGGGTGGGATGACCGGGTGGTACCAGCCCCGGTTCGACGCCGGCGAATGGATCTCGATCGTCGAGCACCGACGCCCGTCGGTGGCCTTCGTGGTGCCGGCCATGGCCCAGCTCATCGTGGCCCACCCGCGCTTCGCCCAGGCCGACCTGAGCGGCCTCGCCGCCCTGACCATCGGCGGCGCTCCCATCGCCCCCGCCACCCTCGAGCGGCTGGGGTCCCAGCTCACCCGGACCGACATCCTGGTCGGCTACGGCCTCACCGAATTCGGCGCGGTGACCCGCTCACCTTCCGGCGACGGTGGCCGGCACCTGGGCTCGGTCGGCCGGCCGCTGCCGGGGGTGGAGGTGCGCATCGTCGACGGCGACGGCACCGCCGTCGGCCCCGGGGTCGAGGGCGAGATCATCGTTGCCGGGGACGCGCCTCGGCGGCGGTATCTGAACGAGGAGGCGGCCACGGCCGAGACCTGGCGGCACGGATGGCTGCACAGCGGCGATCTCGGCCGACTCGATGACGACGGGTTCCTCTGGATCACCGGCCGGACCAAGGACCTGATCATCCGGGGCGGCCACAACATCGCTCCGGGCGAGGTCGAGAACGCCCTGTTCGCCCACCCCGACGTGGTCGACGCGGTGGTGGCCGGCATCCCCCACGACGTGTTGGGCGAGGATGTGGGAGCGTGGGTCGTGCTGCGCGCCGGCTCCGAAACGACCGAGGGTGAGCTCGGTGCCTTCGTGGCGGGGCGCCTGGCCGACTACAAGGTCCCCCGCCGGCTCAGGATCGTCGACCAGCTGCCCCGTAACGCGTCGGGCAAGGTGGCCAAGCACGAGCTCGGGCCCGGCACCGGTTCCTCTCTGGGCCCGGTCGGCGGGAGAGCGCCCGGCCCGGGGCGCTGACCCGATGTCGAGCGACCAACCGGCCGTGGTGGTCGAGCCGATCGGCGCCGTCCGCCGGCTGACCCTCAACCGGCCCGGGCAGCACAATCCCCTCACCCCGCGTTGCATCCGCGAGCTCCTCGCCGCGGTGGCCGACGCCGACCGAGACCCGACGGTCCGGGCCGTCCTGATCCGCGGGTCGGGTCGGTCGTTTTCCTCCGGGTACGGGATCCTCCCCGATGACATCGAGCCGGGGGACGCCACCGCCCCGGCCGGCATCGAGGGCGACGTGGCCTCCATGCTCGAGCTGGGCACCGGGTGGGCCCGGATCTGGCACTGCGCCGTACCGGTCATCGCCGAGGTGCACGGCAACTGCCTGGCCGGCGGGACGGATCTCGCCCTGCACTGCGACATCGTGGTGGCCGCCGAGGACGCCCGCATCGGCTTCCCACCGGTGCGGTCGATGGGCGTGCCCCCGACCAACATGTGGCTCTACCACCTCGGCCCGCAGTGGACCAAGCGGCTGCTCTTCACCGGCGACACGGTGACCGGCGCCGAGGCCGCCTCGGTCGGCCTGGTCCAGTCGGCGGTGCCGGCCGCCGACCTCGAGGGCTACGCCCTGTCCCTGGCGTCCCGCATCGCGCTGGTCGGGCGCGACCTGCTCACCGCCAACAAGCGGGTGATCAACCAGGGGATCGAGCTCATGGGCCGGTCCGAGCTCCAGCGCTTCGCCGCCCTCAACGACGCAGTGGCGCACCGGTCGGCCGAGGCCAGGGCCTTCTCGGCCCGGGCCGCCGAGGTCGGGCTCAAGCAGGCGGTGCGCCAACGCGACGAGCCGTTCGAGTCACCCGCCGCCGACGTGGCCCCCGGGCCTCTGACCGAGCCGTCCTCCTGACATCGCAATCCGCCGGTGCCGGTCGGGTCTGCTAGGAACACCATGACGCCGACCGGAGGAGCGATGACGTGGACATCGGAGGGAGCGCGCTGGTCACCGGCGCCAGTCGGGGGATAGGCCGTGCCCTCGCCGTCGAACTGGCCCGTCGGGGGTTCGACACCGTCGCCTCGATGCGGAACCCGGCCGACGGCTCCGACCTCGCCGACGCGGTGGCCGATGGGGGCGGGAGCCTGCGGGTGGCCCGGCTGGACGTGACCGACCCGGCCACGTTCGAGATTCCCGGCGACCTCCGGGTCCTGGTCAACAACGCCGGAGTCGACTCCGACTACCTGCCGGTCGAGCACAGTGAACTGGACGACTGGCGAGCGGTGATGGACACCAATGTCCTCGGCGTGGTCGGCGTGACCAAGGTGGCCATCCCCGCTCTCCGGGCCAACCGTCCCTCGGTGATCTGCAACGTCTCGTCCTCGTCCATCCTGGCCTCGGTCCCGTTCTATGCCGCCTACCGGGCGTCGAAGGCGGCCGTCTCGGCCTTCGGTGACAGCCTGCGGGTCGAGTTGGCCCCCTCGGGCATCCGGGTGGTGGAGATCCTGCCCGGCCCCGTCGACACCGACATGTTCCAGCTGAGCACCGGTGAGCAGGCCGCCGCCCGGTTCGACCGATACCGATCCATGGCCGAAGTGGCAGCCAAGCTCCGCCGCGAGTCCGCCGACCCCATGGTCTCCCCGGCGGCCGAGGCCGCCGTCCTCATCGTCGACGCCATCTTCGACGACCAGGGGCCGATGCGCTACGGCTGCGATCCGCTGTCGGTCGGGCTGCTCGAAGTCTGGCGACAGTCCGACGACGAGGCCATGTTCAAGCTCATCGGCCAGTCCCTCCTCGACTCCCTCGAGCCTGACGACCGGTGACCGGGCCGGTCACGGACCAGGGGGCCGTCGCCGCCTCCGGTCCGTGGAGTGTCAGCCGGTGGATGCCGACATGGTGACGAAGTCGCGCGACCACCAGGTGGTGAAGTAACGGGAGGGCGTGCCCACCATGTCCGGCAGCAGGTTGGCTCCGTTGGCCGACGTGGCCGCGCCGGTGGGTGTGGCCGGGCTGTAGGTGGCGAGGTGGACCCAGTCGGTATTGATGTCGAGCTCCATGGCCCGGACGGCGCCGGCCCGCACCAGCAGGTCGGCCAGCGAGGTGATGTTGAGCCCGGGGCCGCCGACGTAGACCAGGGCCCCGTCGGCGGTGACCCCGACCCCCGACCGCCAGACATAGATCTGATTGCCGAGGGTGGCGCCCCACCGGGTGGTGTCGGAGGCGTTGAGACCGGGCACCGGCGCGCCCCCGTCCACCAGTAGGTCGAGGTTCTGGCGCACGGAAGCCACGTCGGGGCTCATGGTGGCGTCCCGGCCCCAGAGCGCCACCGTGGGCACTCCGTCCTTGGTGATGACCAAAGAGGCGGCTCCCTGGCGCAGCGGCACGATGGTGCGCCCCTCGGTGTAGTAGCCGCCGTTGGCCGAGGACATCTGGAAGCCGGAGTTGAACGCAGCCACCAGTGTCGTCGCCGCGTCGGGCTTGACCGGCGCCGAGTAGGCGTAGGGGCCGCCGCCGGGGATGAAGCTCCCGGAGTACAGCTGGGCCCGCAGGAGCTTGGTGTCCATCCAGGCCACCCCCACCACCAGGCTGGTGTGCACCGGGTCGGGCCGGAGCCGGGTCACGTACACCGCCGGGCTCCCGCCGACGGTGCGACCGGCCGGCGACCACTGCCCCTCGCCCGGCAGCGGCGGGGACGCCGGCGGCACGATGGCGGCGGGCGCCGCCAGATGGGGCGATGTGGTCGCCGTCCGCTGGGTGGACGCCGTCGGCACCTTGATGGCTCCCTTGGGCGGGGCGCCGCCGGCCTTCGGCTGATGATGGCTGTACCAGAAGTTCTCGACCCAGTTGACCACGCCGTTCCCACCGTGGCTCCGGGTCCACTCGGCGAACCGGGCGCCAACCGAGGACCCGAGGGCCGGGTTGGTCAGCGCCGTTCCGAGCGACGGGCCGACCACGGCGGCGAAGATGACGAACAGGGCGAGGATCGCCACCATCAGCCGGCGACGGCGGAATTTCCTCCGGTCGGCTCGTCGGACCCGGCGGGAGCGGCCGAGGCGGTGATCCGGGGCCGGGCTGGTTACATCGGTCATTCGGCCGGTTCGACCCGGGCGTCCCGTTCGGCCCGGACGACCCGGAGTCGGTGGAAGAACAACCCGATGACGGCCACGACCACTAGGGCGGCGGCCACGTAGCCGGCGGCGCTGAACGCCTTGAGCACGTGGTTGTAGCTGGAGCCCAGGGCGTAGCCGAGACTGCAGAGGGCCGTGCACCAGATGGCGCAGGCGATGACGGTGAAGACGAGGAACTTGGCCACGGCCATCTCACCGAGCCCGGCGGCGAAGGAGACGAACGAGCGCAGCAGTGGGATGAAGCGGCCGAAGAACACGAACGGCTCCCCGCGCCGGGCGAACCACGCCTCGGCCCGGTCGAGGTCCTTGTGGGTGAGCAAGACGTATTTACCCACCCGGTCGACGAGGGTCCGGCCCCCGAAGTACCCGATGAGGTAGCCGGCGAGGGACCCGAGCACTTCGGCGGCGGTGGCCACCACGATCACCACCACCAGGTTGAGGTGGTGGGGCTCGTTGGGGATCTGGCCGCTGGCCAGCACCCCGCCGTAGATGAGGGCCACCTCGGCCCCGACCGGGAGGCCCATGGCCGAGATGAAGCTCAGCACGAAGACGGCCAGGTATCCCCAGGTCTCGAGAAAATGCTCCACGTCCGTCCTCTTCCTATCGGGCCGACGCCAGGGGGATGGCGGCGCCCAGCGGTCGGGCACCCGCCTCCCACCGTAGACAGGTGGTCGGTCGGTCGCTGGTCATCGGCGGAACGGGTCCGGGGCGCGCCGGTACCCGGCGGGGGACCCAGGGGACGGCACCGGGCCGTCGGGGGGTGGCCATCGGCATCAAGCGTACGAAATTCAGCGGGCCGGGACACATCCACCCCCGGTCGGATCAGGTATCCGACCAACGGATGAGCCGATCGTCGGCCCTCCAACCGTCCCAGGGTGACCATTCGGCGGGCACCCAGGGGGTCAGCCGGGACGGACCAGCCCTACCTGGTAGGCGTAGACGGCAGCCTGGACCCGGTCGCGCAGCTGCAGCTTGGCCAGGATCCGCCCCACATGCGACTTCACCGTGGCCTCCGAGACATAGAGGCGCTCGGCGATCTCGGCATTCGAGAGACCCTCGGCCACCGTGACCAGCACCTCGCGCTCACGGTCGGTGAGCTGATCGAGCCCGGCATCCGTGCCATCGGGTCCCGCCGACGCCTCCCCGGCCGGGAGCTGGTGGGCGAAGGCATCCAGCAGCCGACGAGTGACCCGGGGTGAGACGACGGCATCACCCAGAGCCACCGTTCGGATAGCGGAGACGAGCTCGGCGGGCGGCACGTCCTTCAGGAGGAAGCCGCTGGCACCGGCCCGCAGCCCGGCGAAGGCGTACTCGTCCAGGTCGAAGGTGGTGAGGATGAGCACCCGCGAGTCTCCGGCTCCGGCCACGATTCGAGCCGTCGCCTCGATCCCGTCCATACCGGGCATGCGCACGTCCATGAGCACCACGTCGGGACGGTGGGTGAGACACGAGGACAGCGCATCCTGGCCGTCGGCCGCCTCGGCCACCACGTCGATGTCGGCCTCCTCCTCGAGGATCATGCGGAACCCCTTGCGGAGGAGGGCCTGGTCGTCGACCAGGAGCACCCGGATGCTCACCCGGGGCGCGACCCGTCGACCCGCACCCGGGTCGCCACCTCCCAGCCGCCGTCGGGAAGAGGGCCGGCCGTCAAGCTTCCCCCGCACACGGCGGCGCGTTCCTGCATGCCGCGGAGACCGTGACCGCCTCGGCCGGGCCGGGCGGCGACCCCGTCGTCGCGCACCTTGAGCCCGATGAATGGGTACTCGTAGTCGAGGGCCACCACTGCCTTCGATACCCGGTCACCATGCTTCAAGACGTTGGTCAGCGACTCCTGCACCATCCGGTAGAGGCTGAGGCCCACGCCGGGCGGCGCCTCGAAGCGCTGGCCGCGCTGGTCGAGCTCGACGGCGATGCCGGTCGACCGCACGCCCTCGATGAGCGTGGGCAGAGCCGACAGGTCGGGTTGGGGGGCGAGGTCGGTCCGCTCGCCCTGGGCGTGGAGGACGCCGAGCAGACTCCGCATGTCGGCCAGGGCCAGCCGCCCGGTGGAGGAGACCTCCCCCATGGCCTCGGCCGCCCCGAGGGGGTCCGAACCGGTGGCGGCTCGGGCTCCCTCGGCCAGGGTCACCATGATCGACACGTTGTGGGCCACCACATCGTGCATCTCGCGGGCGATCCGCGAACGTTCGGCGGCCGCCGCCAACCGGGCGCGCTGGTCGCGTTCGAGCTCCAGCCGGTTGGCCCGCTCGACCAGTGTGTCCATGTAGGCGCGCCAGGTCCGGAGGGTCAGGCCCACGAACAGCGCGGCCGCCACCATCCCCGACAGGAAGACGATGGAGGCGAAGGAGGTGTCCCCCACCGGTTGCCACCGGAAGGTGGCCATGAACACCCCGACTTCGACGATCCCGGCACCGGCCAGCGCTCTCACCGGCGTGGCGTGCACGGCCAGCGTGAACAACGCCACCAGCAGAGCCAGATCGGCGGGAAGCGGCACCGCCACCAACCACTGCACCAACGCCACCGTGGCCACCACGGCGAAGACGGCCGACGGGGCGCGCCTCCTCCAGGCCAGGGGCAGGACCAAGGCGAACTGCAGGACGGCGTTGACCGTGTGGTTGCCGCCGACCGAACGGGAGAACAGCAGGCAGCCGACGAGCAGCACGGTGGCGGCCAGGCTGTCGGTCCACAACCGGTGGTCCGAGTCCCATTCCCGGAACCGGTCCCACGAAGCACGGATCGACTCGAAGTGCCCGGCGCCCGGCACGTCGGGCACGGTTGGATCGAGGGCGGTCACCGCCATCGGGCCATTGTCGCGTGACCTCGGCACGGGCGAATCCGCCCGGAGGATGACTCCTTCCTCGACACCCCTCATCCTCGGGGACCGCAGCCAGAACCGGCCCCTTGCCGACGGCATCCCGGTTGGATACGATCACGAACGTATGTTCGTAGACCATCGAACGTCCGACTCAGGGCGCAATGGATAGGGGCGCACCGGACCCGGGCGCAATGGATAGGGGCGCACCGGACCCGGGCGCACCGGATAGGGGCGCACCGGACCCGGGCGCACCGGACAAGGAGGATCCCATGGCCGCCAAAGCCATTCCCGACGACTACCCGCAGGTCATCCCGTCGCTCGCCATCGATGGCGCCGCCGTCGCCGCCGCCGTCGACTTCTACGTGGCGGTCTTCGGTGCCCGGGTGCGGATGCGAATCGACGGACCCGACGGCAGGATCGGTCATGCCGAGCTGCAGATCGGGGACTCGGTCCTGATGCTCGCCGACGAGATGCCCGAAATGGGGTCCCGCAGTCCGAAGGCGGTCGGCGGCACGCCGGTCACCATCCTGGTCTACGTGGAGGACGTGGACGCCACGTTCGACCGCGCCCTCCGCGGCGGGGCCACCCAGTTGCGACCGGTGGAGGACCAGTTCTACGGCGACCGGTCGGGCCAGTTCGAGGATCCCTTCGGTCACCACTGGAGCGTGGCCACCCACATCGAGGACGTGCCCGAGGACGAGATGATGCGGCGGGCCGAAGCGGTGATGAGCCAGGGCTGAACCGGCACCCTCCCGTCGCGGGGAGGCCCTGCCCCATCGGTGGTGCCCCGTCATGCCAGACTCCGTCACCGTGACGGAACGATCCCGCCGGGGGCAACGCATGCGCCGGCGTCGGCAGCGCGCGCCGCGGTTCTCGGCCTGTTGTTGGTGCTGTTGGTCGGCGGGGTGGCCTTTGCCATGTGCTCCGGCGGTGGCTCGACCGCCTCGCCCACGACGACCGCCACCGCCGGGAACCGCGGGTCCCCAACCGCTCAGTCGACCGGGCCCGATTCCATCGAAGCCGGGGTCGAGCCCTGGCAGACGAACACGCCCATCTCGCGAGAGTCAGTGGTGGCGAACGGCGCCGGTATGACCGTGCTCGGGGGGATCACCCCGTCGGGGTCGTCGCTGTCGGCGGTATCCGTCGTCAACCCGTCGACCGGAGCCGTGACACCGGCCGGTTCACTGGCCGACCCGGTGCACGACGCCGCCGCCTCCGTCGTCGGCGCCAGGACCTTCGACTTCGGTGGTGGATCACCCGACACGTTCGCGACGGTGCAGTCGATCATGACCCCGTCGACGCCGCCGGGCGCGCCCGCCGGCGGGACAGTGGTCGGCCAACTGCCGGCACCCCGTTCCGACCTGGCGGTGGCCACCCTCCCCGGCACCGGCGGTGGGCGGAGCGGCACGAGCACCTACATCGTGGGCGGCTACGACGGGACCGACTACTTGCCGGACGTGCTCCGTACGGTGGACGGCACCCACTTCACCCGGGTGGCCTCCCTCCCGGTCCCCGTCCGGTATCCCGCCGTGGTGGCCGAAGCCGGCAAGCTGTTCGCCTTCGGCGGGGAGACCCCGTCGTCCGGCACGACCACTACCGCCACCAATGACATCCAGATGGTCGATCCCTCCTCGGGACAGGCCCGGGTGGTCGGGCATCTGCCCCAGGCCCTCTACGGCGCCTCGGCGTTCGTGGTCGGGGGCACGGCGTACGTGGCCGGTGGCCAGGTGCCGGGGGGCGCCACCCTCACCACCATCGACGCCTTCGTCCCGTCCACCGGCAAGGTGCTCGCCGCCGGGCTGCTGCCCCAGGCCGATGCCTTCGCCGGCTACACCACGGTCGGCTCCGGCAAGACCGCCATCGGCTACATGGTCGGTGGCGAGGTGGCCGCCCAGGCCGGAACCCTTCAAGCCGGCGTGGCCTCGGGTTCCCTGCGGTCGGTCATCTCGCTCCGGTTGAGCCCGTACGGCGGCCCGGCCGGCAAGCCGGGAGCCGGCGCCCCCTACGCCGGCACGCTGCTCATCGCCGACCGGGGCAACGACCGGCTGGTGGCCATCGACCCCAGCCGCAACATCACCTGGCAGTACCCCTCGGCCTCGATGCCTCCGCCACCGGGCGGCTTCTACTTCCCGGACGACGCCTTCTTCTTCCGGCACGGCACCGCCATCATCTCCAATCAGGAGGACAACCACACCATCGTCGAGGTGGGGTACCCGTCGGGCCAGCTGCTCTTCCAGTACGGACATCCGGGCCGATCAGGGGCATCGGCCGGGTATCTGTACCAGCCCGACGACGCCTACGTGCTCAAGTCCGGAGCCGTCACCGTGGCCGACGCGTCGAACAACCGCATCCTGTTCATCTCGCCGCAGGGCCAGGTCACCTCGCAGATCGGCAACGGGGTGGACGCGCACAACCCGCCCACCTCCATCGCCTACCCCAACGGCGACACGCCCCTGGCCAACGGCGATGTCCTGGTGTCCGAGATCAACGGGTCGTGGGTCGACGAGTTCACACCGACCGGCGGCGTGGTCTGGTCGCTCCACTTCCCGACGGTCAACTACCCGTCCGACCCCCAGCAGCTCGGGCCCAACCTCTATTTGATGACCGACTACGACCCACCGGCCGAGGGCCGGGTCCTCGAGTTCAGCCGGTCAGGGCAGATCCCGTGGATCTACGACGCCACCGGCGGGGACGGCATGCTCAAGAAGCCGTCCCTGGCCGAGCGCCTCCCCAACGGGTTGGTCATGGTGAACGACGACTACCGGAACCGCATGGTGGCCATCGATCCGGCCACCTACTCGATCGTCTGGCAGTACGGGCTCACCGACGTGTCGGGCACCGCCCCCGGGCTCCTGTCCATCCCCGACGGCTTCGACAACCTGTTGCCCAACGGCACCACCCCGACCCACCTCGCCACCGGATGAACGGCACGAGCCGGTCCGGCGTCGGCCGGGTGGCCTCGGCGGCGCGATCGGTGTGGTGGCCCTGTGGGTCGCTCCTGCTCCTGGTGATCGCCCTGGCCGGCTGTGGCTCGGCCGGCTCGGCCAGCCCTTCGGCGGCCGCCGTGCCATCGGCGTCCTCCCCCGCCACTCCCCAAGCACTGGCGGCGGTGTCCCGCGCCGTGGCGGACACCTCGAGCCTCACCGGGAGCTTCGACCTGACCTTCTCGAACGTGCCCGTCGCCAGCCGGTCCTCCGCGCCACGGGATGCGAGCGGGGCGGTCGACTTCAAGGGCCCCTCGGGCACCATCCAGCTCGATCTCCCAGCGGGCTCCGGTGGCGCCGAGCGGATGGTCTTCCTCCCCGACACCGTGTTCATCGAAGCCGCCGTCGTCCAGCCCGCCACTACAAGCCGGCAGGCCCTGGATCTTCGCCAACTTCGCCGACATCGCCAAGTACAAGGTCAACTTCCCCCCGTACATCGTCCAGACCGAGAGCGTCAATCCGGCCTTCGTCGTCTACGAACTGGCATGGGGGGCCATGTCGGCCGCCCCGGTCGGGAAGACGGCCCTCGGCGGGCATCAGGCCGACGCCTACGTGGTCACGGTCGACCTCAACCAGGCCCTCGCTCACGTCAGCGGTCCGGCCGCCGACGTCTTCGGCCGCAGCCCTCGACCTCGGAGATCTCCGCCTTCGGGACCACGGCCCCGCCGACCACCCCGACCATGGACGTCGAGGCCTGGATCGACGGGACCGGTCGCTTGATCGGAGCGCGGAACAGCCCACCCGGGGCCGGAATCGGAACCCTGACCCTGTCGGTCACCCGGTTCGGACGCCGGTCCACGCCGACAAGCCGCCCCGGTCCAGAGTGGTAGACATCGCGGCCATGATCCCGGGCGGTGAGCAGGAGGCCCTCAACGGTGGCGACTCCGATGGCGCCTGAGGGAGCCGGCCCGGAGGCCGGGGCGGAGGCCGGGCCGGGCGGCACCCCGGCCGTCCGGATCGAGCGGCTGACCAAGCGCCTGCGCAACGGCGTCGTGGCGGTCGACGACCTCGACCTGGCCGTCGGCCGAGGCCAGGTCCTCGGACTGGTCGGCCCGAACGGTTCGGGCAAGACCATCACCCTGACGCATCCTCCTCGGCTTGGTCCGGCCCACGCGGGCCGGGTGCTCCTCTTCGGGGAGGAGGTCCGACCCGGGGCCGCGGTGCTCGGTCGGGTGGGGGCCCTGGTGGACGGGCCGGGCTTTGTGCCCCATCTCTCCGGACGCCGAAACCTCGATCTGACCGTCCGCCAGATGCGGCTGACCGGCGGACCGGCCGATCTCGAGCGGCCGTCGCCCTGGCCGTCTGGGTGAGGCCATCGACCGGCCCTACTCGGGGTACTCGCACGGCATGCGCTACCGACTGGCCCTGGCCCAGGCCCTGTTGGGCGCAGCCCGACCTCCTGCTGCTCGACGAGCCGACCACGGGCATGGACCCGTCCCAGGCCATCGAGGTGCACGCCGCCATCGCGTGCCTGTCGCCGAGGAGCGGACCACGGTCGTCCTCTCGAGCCACCTGATGTCCGAGGTGGAGCGTGGTCTGCACCCACGCCGCGGTCCTGCCGCCGGGCGGCCTGTGGCCGCCGGTCCGGTGACCGAATTGGTCGGGCACCGCACCAGGTTGATCATGGAGGTCGACGACCGGATCGGGCGGCAGTGGCCGTGCTGCGCCGGTTGCCCGGCGTCTCCGGGGTCGTCGCCGCTCGGAGTCGGGCATCGGTCGCCGTCGAGGGCGGGTCCCTCCGGGCCGTCGATCTCTGCGAGGCACTGGACGGCGGCGGGCATGCGCCGTCGCGGCATTCCGAACGGGCAACTTCGAAGACTCCTACCTCGAGACTGTTCGAACGGCCGACGGAGACCCGTGGCGGAGCCCTCCCGAGCCTTGATCACCATCGAGTGGTACAAGCAGTTCCGGCGGCGTCTGACCTACGCTCACCCTCAGGATCGTGGCCGGCTTCTCGGTCCTCCTGACCGTGGCCCTGGCCGCACCGGGTCCGGGCCAGACCGAGTTCGTCGGTGACCTTCCGCTCGTGATGGTTCCCCGGACCTCGGGGCTCAGCGTCCCGATCATCGCCTTGTCGAGCACGATGAAGTTCTTCCTCCCCCTGGCCGTGTCGCTCTTCGCCGGCGAGTCCGTCGCCGGCGAGGCGGCTGGGGCAGTCTTCGCTACGTGCATGGCCCGTCCGGTGTCGCGGAGCCCGCGTTCTCTGGTCGAAGGCCACGGTGGCCGGCGTGCTCTCGCTCTCGCCGTCGTGATGCTGGCCGTCGCGGCCGTCGTGGTCGGCGGCCTGACCTTCGGATGGCATCCGCTCAGCGTGATCGACGGGAGCAGCGTCGACTCCGGGTCACCCGCGCGGTGGTGGTCCACGTTGGTACCATGCTCGGCCACCTGGGTGTCGCCGCACTCTACGTGGGCGCCGGTATGACCAGCATCTTCGCGGTGGCCTTCTTCCTCTCCACCACCACGCGGCGTCCTCTGGTCGCCGTGGCCGGCGGCGTGGCCGTGACCATCGTCTCGCGCATCTTCAATGCCGACTACCTCCCGGGCGTAGTCGGTGGTCAACCGCTTTATGCCGAACAACGACATCGATCTCTGGCAACATCTCTTCACCCGGTCACAGTGACCTCTCGGGGATTCCCCATTTCCTCGTGCTTCAGGCTGTCTACGTCGTCGTCTTCATGGGCCTCGCGCAGTTGTGGTTTACCCGCAAGGACATCCTCGATTGATCGGCATCGAGCTGGTCAAGCAGCTTCGACGGAACGGTTACTGGGCGGTCCTCGGGTCTGGCGGCAATCGCCGTCGTCGTCACCGTCATCATCGCCACCGACCAGCGCAGCGACGCCGGAGCGGCTGGGCGACTTCGGCTCGGTGATCCCCAATTCGTCGGGATTCACCATGGCCGCCGATCGCGTTGAACTCGTTGCTGCTGTTCCTGCATCCCGCTGGCCGTGGCCATCTTCGCCGGAGAGTCGGTCGCCGGCGAGGCCTCGTGGGGCAGTCTCCGCTATCTGTTGGCCCGACCGGTCATCGAGACCAGCGGGTGCTCGGCATCCAAGGTGCGCGTGGCCGGGCTCTTCTCGCTCGCCGCGGTGCCGGTCGTCTCGGTGACCGGCCTGGTGTCGGGGGTGGCGGCCTTCGGCTGGCACCCCCTGTTCGGTGATCGACCTGCAGCACGCCTCACCCTTCTCCGCGGCGTGACCACGTTCTCCCCGTTCGCCGCGCTCGGTCGGATCGGTTGGCCACCGCCGTCGTGGCGGGCGCCATGGTCTCGCACCTTCGGCTTCGCCATCCTGTGCTCGACCCTCACCGATCGGCCGTTCGCCGCGGTGGCCGGCGGGGTGCTCTTGACCTTTGTCTCACGGGCCCTCGACAATGTCCCCGGACTGCATGCCCTCGGGCCGTGGCTGCCGATCACCGACAACGGCGCCGGCCTGTGGACCGAGGTCCTCTTCCAGCCGACCGACCTCGGCGGCTACCCCCATCTGGCCGTGGTCCAAGCGGCCTACACCGTGGTCTTCCTCGTCGGCGCCGGGGTCTGGTTCACCGCCGGGACGTGCTGAGCTGAGACCGG
>CAVTHA010000002.1:0-423589 GCA_963734435.1 uncultured Acidimicrobiales bacterium
GAGACCCGCCCACGCAGGATGTCAGTCGTCAGGCCCGGGCCGGGCCCAATCTCCAAGACATCATCACCGAGGTCTCCAGCAGCCTCGATCCAGGGCAACAGGTCCGTTTGCAACATGTCTGCCCACTCAGGACTGGACAGGAACTGAAGGTGCGAATCGTTCATTTCGTTGTCTCGCTCGCTAGAGCCCAGTGATTGTGGAGTTGGCAAAGGGGTCCTGCGGATGGGCCGTCGGGGATAACGGTAGTTACGCAGGCCGCAGCGTGTGAAGTACCCGGCCCACGGCTGTTCCGGTGCCGGGTCCGGTCACGTTCTTCAGAGCTGGTGCCCATGCCTCGGCCTGTATCCCCAGGGAGGGGATCTCATAGATGACGATTCCGCCGGGATTGGAGCTGGTACAAGGGCCTACGTAGACACGAAGACCGTTCATCTTCGTCGTGCAGGCCGGAGTCGTGGGGACATTCGCATCAGCAGGAAGCGGGAGGATGCTGACTCGTCAATCCTCGGCCCAGGAGTGCAGGTTGCTCCCAGTACCTCCGGCGGGCCAAGGTACAGAGCACCGGGGGCAACCAAACCGGGACATATGTAATGGGTCACGACGGCCCAGTCGCTCGGCACCGAGACCTTGGTGTTGCCGTGGGTATAGGTCTTCCAGCCATGAGGCACCGCGACGCTGCTCTCGGTGCAGCACTTGTGGATGAGCACCCAGCGCACACGGCTGCTGCGACGAGCGATGCAATGGCAATGGTGATCCACCGCTTCGGCAATACCGCAGGGGTAGTGCCGGGCCGAATTCTTGCGAGCGATATTCCATGCACACCACAGGAACGAATGGAGTACACGTCAGGTTGACATGGGACCGTGGTCGGGGAGGGCACGTGGCCGACGCCCTCAGAGATGGCCGATGATTGACGCCATTGCCTGCTCGTCCTGCGACTCGCTGAGGCTCATCGAGATGAGCGTGACAACGTAGCCATTCCTCAAGGTTTCGAGCATCTGGACCCGAGTGTTGGGCGGACCGCTCACTGGATTCGGATTGAGCCGCCGGTCGACAGCGATCCCGGACACTGTGACTGGGCTGTATACCGGCGGGGGGAGTGTCCCGCCGTAGTGGGCGTGACCGCTGTGGGTCTCCGTGAAGGTGTGAACAGCCGACTTGTTCCAGGAAACGTTGACGATCAATAGTGCTGGACTCGTCGCCCCCGGCTTCGCTCCCGTGTAGAGCGCCCGACTCTGCTCGCCCGGCACCATCCGACACGGGCTAGGTGGTCCAACGGGGGCTCCGAATGCTGCGCTTGCTTCCTCGGCACTCAAGAGCGCACAGGCAGATCGGGCCGAAGGAGTTGCTGTGTTGAATTCGCCGGGGAGCTACAGGCAGATAGCACTGCACCCGATTGAGGATCGAGAGAAACAGGCACAGGGTCCGCTGGGTCAGCACCTTCTCATCATCGCCGACGATTGCTGCGCAAGGCTTGTGCACGGCGGGTGCCCACCTGTCCCGTCGCAGGCAGCGCAGATCCGGCGACGGGGAGCAGGGCTCCCGACGGCGACGTCCGCTAGTCGTGGTCCTCAGGGAGCGGAGCAAACCACTTGTGCTAGGGCAGGTGACTCCGTTCTCACCTGGATGGTTCCTCCGGTGCACAGGTAGCTCCCATCGCCAAACTGTGGTGAGTGGCCAGACAGCGAATACGACCCCTCGGGGAGTTCCAGCTTGAACATTCCACTGGGACCGACGGTCACATCCGTTGCACTCCCGCCAGAACCGGTGAAGGTGACGACGCCCGATATTGCTCGAGGAAGGCCCGGAGCGGGACCCCCAGCGAACACGAATGTCCCGGATACCTTGCCCCTCACTGGCCCAGGTGTTGAGGAGGCACCGCCACAGCCCGCAGCCATAGCTATCGAGAAGAGCTCGCGGGACTCCGGATTCACTTTGCAGAGCATCTTCCCTCCATGGATGTTCCGCACCAGTATCGCCCAGGTTTCCACCTCTCTTACGTCTGAGAGATTCGTTCAGTTGACATCCGTACCACGGACTCGGCGGGTCAGGGGCGACATGTCCGTACCCGTGCCAAACTGGGCTCGGTGGAGAATCCTCCAAGGTTTAGCCATCCGCTGCCTATAGCTGTCTCGCTGGTGGCATTCACCTTGATGCTCGCCGGGTGCGGTGCGTCGTCCTCAACCTCGTCGACCACCTCGTCCTCGACCACCTCAACCTCGTCGACCATCACGTCCCCACTCAACTCGACGACCATTACGGTGCCGGATGTGATTGGCATGCCGGTGGCTACCGCAGTGGAAGCGCTGGGGAGCGTCGGTCTTGGCAATGCCATTGTCAGGACCAAGTCAAACGTGGTTGCGCCCAGTGCGATCATTACGCAGCAACCGGCACCCGGATCGCTGGTGCCGCCTGGATCTACGGTCACGATTACGCAATCGCTAGGTCCGTGACCCAACAACTTCGGCTGACCTCAACTCGTCCGTCTTCGTTGTAAGGACCAACTGGCTGCCCTCCAAGGGCCAGTCGGGGGGCGGGGCATGTCCGGCGTCGGAGGCTTCTCTCAATCAATGGGGAAGACGTGGGGGTCCGCCGCTAACCACCAGGACAATCTCCGTAGCATCCTCCAACACGGTCCCAGGTCTGGGTGAAGCCCCAATGAGGGAGCCTTCCGGCACTGTCGCTGATTGAGCGGTGCTGATCGTGAACTCCAATCCAGCCTCCCGGAGTGAACGCTGTGCGTCCTCGACGCAGAGGTCCCAGACCTTGGGCATCTGGCGTAGTTCCTTCACTCCGTCACATTCTCCAAGTGCGATCCGGTCCTGGTCGTCCGACCCAAGCGGCGATAGGGGGAGGTTTGGGACTCATCACTTTGCTGCGTTCCGAACCATGTAGACGAATTCGCCCCGCTCGTCGCGGCCGCTGTGGTGTGCGTGAAACCCATTCTTTTCAAGGACTCGGAACGACGGTCCATTCCAGCTACCGACTGTCGCCCATAAGCGCTCCCTGCCCGTCGCAAAAGCGGCGTCGATCACAGCTCCAGCGGCCTCCGTGGCGTAGCCGTGGCCTCGGAATTGGGGGAGGACCTCATAGGCGATTTCTGGTTCCTCGAAGGTTCGCCGACCAATGACTAGTCCGCAATACCCAATCGGGTTGGTCTCGTACCG
This sequence comes from uncultured Acidimicrobiales bacterium, assembly GCA_963734435.1. Lineage (GTDB taxonomy): Bacteria > Actinomycetota > Acidimicrobiia > Acidimicrobiales > RAAP-2 > Bog-756. Next base: position 3,165 of record CAVTHA010000002.1, read on the forward strand.
CCGCCGAATACCCAGTAGTCCGAAGCCATCTACTTGGGCTCGTTCGTTCTGCTCGACCATTCGCTGCTCAACTTCACCGATCGACAGCGCCGTGCCACCCTCGTGCTCACGAAGGAGTTCGAGGTTGCACTCAGCGTCATCCTTCGTGCGTAGTCGCAATGACAATCGCTCGGTGTCGATCAAAAAGGCCATCGTTCGGAAGTGTTCGGCCATCTAAACGCCGCCCGTCCAGGGCATCAGGACGAGCCGCACCGGCAATCAGACTACTGGGCTGGCCCTAGCCCGAAAATTGTCGATCGGGGGCAGGGCATGTCCGGCGGTCAGGGGCAGAAGGACTGACAATGGCCCAGACTGCCTTCCATGGTCGTTCTCGCACGTACGGTGACGTCGGTATCTGCCATCGGAAACAAACGATGCTGGCACTGTCAGTCGGGGTCAGTTCACTGATCCACCGGGATCGAGACCGTTGCGCACTGGGGCGGGACCTCGCTGTTTTCCTCGGTTGCGCAGCCCGTTACCACTATCGATCCCGAGGAACCATTGAGCTTGAGGACGATGGCCGATTGGGTTCTCCCTCCAGGTGCAAGGTTCCCCGGCTCGCAGGCCGGAGTGTCCGGCCCGATGTCCCCACCGGTGCTCACCAGAGGACAAATGATGTCGACATACTTTGCATGGCTCCAGGTGTAGGAAACGTCGCCTGGTTCCACCGTCCTTCCGTGGTTCTTCACAGTGAAATCGAATGCGAGATCTTGACCTGATACCACCGACGTCACACCAGCAACTGCGGATCCCGTAATGGATAACGAGTTCTTGACTGAGTGCTTGGGGTTTGGGTTGGCCTGAGACGCACCCGTGCCCACTGAGGACTCCTGCGACAACGATCAGCAATCCAGCGACAATGACGATGGCTTTTCGCATCTCGGTCCCTCACTTGCTACTCACGCCACGAGACCGCCGCCCGCCATTAGTGAGGGATAAGGGCACGTGACTTCGCTCGGTCGCCCCTTTACGGTTGTCTAACACCGAAGGAAGAGTCAGTCAACAGAGTTTTGATGTGCACGATTGAGGTTGTCGGCGGAGTTTGGCGGTGTCACGGCAGGATCCAAGCTTGACGTAACTCGATCGTCAGGCCCGGCTAATCAGAACCCGGCGCTCTTGAAATCTCACCCTATGCTGGATTCCAAAGTCTCTTGACGGGTTGTTTGAGGTCGTGTTACATGAATCGGCACGCGCGCCAGAGCGGTTGCGGTGTGTACCTTGCGGGGCCACCGTCGAGTCACCTCTCGACGGTGGTACAGGCCTGAGTGTAGATGGGGGAATTGAATGCAAGGATGCGGCGCAGGTCCGAATGCGATTGGGCTCCGAGCGTCGGCGCAAGAAAAGAAACGCAGTTTGGGTCCTGCAACGCTACTGGTACTTCTCACGATCGCTGCAGCGGTGACCGTCCCTCTCTCCATAGGAGGGGCTGCCACAGTGACAATGGGCACCACGAAGGCCAAGCAGCCGCCACCACCGCCACCTCCGAAGATTGTTTGCTCGATCTTCTTGAGCCAATCGAACCATACGCCAACCGACAAGCTAAGTGAGTGCCTTTCAGCGGCAGGATCGGGCTTCAAGGTCGGAACGACTAACTTCTTCGGCTTCCGCAGTGAATCGAATGCGCAAGAGATTACTTGGAAGGGTGGCGCCGAGACTGGGCTCACTATCGATGGTGGCTTCTCTTACGACTTCACCAACTTTGAAACGTGTCCCAGTGAGAGTCGTGGCTTCGGGAAGCCGTACGCAATCGGCTGGGACCAGGCAGTCGTTTCCTCTGCCTCTTCGAGTGGAACCGGCGTCCCCACTGAAGGTGATGTCATCGCACTCCAAGTATGCCTTTACCAATCAGCGAAACGAACAAGCCAGATCCTGGTCCCAGGAACAGATTTGACGATCACCGCTCCTCGTCCGGCAACTTCGGGAGTGACCTATTCCTTCACGACATCGTGGGGGTGCAATCCATCTCCCCTTCTTGCCCTCGAGCTTCTCGGAGACCTTCCATGCCAACGGACGCATTTCGGGGTTCAGCCGAGGGGCATGGACGCAGGTGGACCCAAGTACGGTCGAGGTTCAAGTCAAGCCCGGGAAAATGTCAGCAATGATCCTCCAATGGAATGGATCGGGTTGGTTCGGAACTGACGACGACGACAATTGCATCTGGACAATCTCTCCGACGTAAAGGTCTCAGTCGGCGGCAGATTCAGCTCCGAACTTGGGTACGTCGAGCAAGGCCCTTCTTCGTGAGATTGCAAATCCCACCGAGTGTCAGGATGCACGAGGTCATAACTCATTACTGCGCACTCACTGGTGGCGCAACACCGGGCAGACGGACCGAGCGGATCCGAGCAGCTGCGACAGTCTCCGGCGCCATCGACGTAGGGAAGGGAACCACAGGAAGGCTGACGTTCGCTATCTACGGGCTTGGAACGGAGTGGGCCATACGACTCGGAAGACACCCTGGTGTGCCCATCGTCCGGCATGGTGGTCTCTGCGCCGAAACCGGAATACGACTGGTCCAGAAACCCGCTCATCTTGGAGTTCGATTGCTCTTCGTGTGGCGGGCACCACGTAGTAGAGCTGCCGCTACCGAGGGAGACTCAATCCTGACTGTGTCACCGGCCCCCTTGTGCCATTCGTTCGACGTAGTCGACTAGCTCGTCCCCGAGTTCCTCAGCAGCCTTCTGCATGTCCAAAGCCCGATTGCGATGGACTACTTCCATGGCCTGAGCGGCAAATGTGGTCCTACTGAGCCGTCAGCGTCACCTGGCCCAGGCCAGAGATGGCAATCACATCACCTTTTGAGAGAGTTACGGTTACCGACGGCACTCCACCGGTTGAGCTATCGCCACCAAGGATCTCGTTGTACGAGTCGTTTCCAGTAACGACGAAGTTGCCGCTTTGCCCTGCACCCGGAGTTGCCACATACCTGCCTTCACCGATGTCCTGGCCGACTGTCCACGTGCCAGCGTAGAGATTCGTCGTCGTGTGCGACGTAGAAAGTGGTGCGGTAACAGGAGTGAAGGTGACGGCGCTTAGACCAGAGATCTGGATCGGGTCTCCGGTGGAGATCGTGGCTCTCACCATTGGGACGCCACCCGTGGAGGCATCACCGCCGAGGATTTCGTTGTAGGAGTCGGTCCCGTTCACTGTAAAGTTTCCGCTCTGGCCCACACCGGGTGTCACGTCGTACAGGCCAACTGCCACGTCCTTGCCCCCGGTGAAGGTGCCTGCTCCCAACGTGACCAGCGTGCCCTTGACTTGTCTGCCAGCCGGAGCTGCCGTGGTCGGGGGTGCCGTCGGTGTAGGCGCTTTCGTTGTTGGAGTGCTGGCAGCCGTAGTCGCCGTGGTGGCAGCGGTCGTGGTGGAACTTGCAGCTTTGCTACTGCAAGCTGTCATCGTGACCGCCACGACTGCAAGCGTGGCCAGTCCCAGCGTGCGGGTGTTCGTCATTTGAATCATCGCCTCGCTCGTCGGGGGAGGTCATGAGAAACCGGCGCACTTCCCGACTCTGCCGCCGCATCGGCGGTCAGTGCGCCGTTCAAGTGTGACGAGGGCCCTTGAATCAGGTCCACCAGTTGTGAGCATCCCGATCCCAGAGTGGGAGGATGCACACAATCATGAAGCGCCACCGACACAGCCCCGCCCAGGCCCTGCGTAAAGTCCGAGAGGGTGAGCGGCTCCTCAACGAGGGCCATGACCTGACCGAGGTCCTGCGCCAGCTCGAGGTCTCCGAGTCCACCTGGACCCGTTGGCGGGCCCAGTACGCCGGCATGAAGGGCGAGGACATGAAGCGCCTGAAGGAGCTCGAGATCGAGAACAAGCGGCTGAAGAACCTGCTGGCCGAGGCCGAGCTCGACAAGGCGATGCTGCAGGAGCTGGCCAATGGAAATTTTCGATCACCCCGGAGCGTCGTCGGCGGGCCGCAGTGGTCCTGACCGAGCGCTTCGGGGTCTCGGAGAGAAGAGCCTGCCGGGTCGTGGGCCAGCATCGGTCCACCCAGCGGCGCTGTCCGCGGCCGCCGTCCAGTGGCGAGGCGAAGCTCCGGCGTCGGCTCCGCCAGATCGCCAAGACCCATCCCCGCTGGGGGTGGAAGAAGGCCCACGACGTGCTCCGCCGGGAGGGATGGGCCCTTAACGCCAAGCGCACCCGGCGGCTCTGGCGCACCGAGGGCCTGAAGCGGCCAGTGACCTGCCGGAAGCGCCGCCGTCTCCATCCCTCGACCGCCGTCCGACTGGAGGCCACGAGGCCCAACGAGGTCTGGGCCGTCGACTTCCAGTTCGACGAGACGGCCGACTGGCGACGTCTCAAGCTCACCAACATCGTGGACGAGTTCACCCGTGAGGCCTTGGCCACCGCAGTCAACCGCGGCAGCGGCGCCGACGACCTCATCGACGTGGTCGAGCATCTGGTGGCCGAACGAGGGGCGCCGGCCTTCCTGCGCATGGATAACGGGCCCGAACTCACTGCCTGGGCCCTCCGAGACTGGTGCCGCCTGTCGGGGACGAGGACCCTCTACATCGAGCCCGGCTCGCCCTGGGAGAACGCCTATGTCGAGTCGTTCAACGGACGCTTGCGCGACGAGCTGCTCAACATCGAGGAGTTCGGCTCGCTTACCGAAGCCCGGATCGTTGTCGAAGCGTGGCGGATGGAGTACAACACATGGAGGCCACACTCGTCCCTTGGGGGTCTCACCCCGGTCGAGTTCGCCTCGAGATGGGCATCGGAGCATGAAATCTCCGGCACCCGACATACCACCCCGGTCCTTGCAGCGCCTCACAGGGCAACGTAGGGACCGGTTTCCAACCAGCCGATGCTCACGATGGCTGGACCGGAGAACGGGACCCCGTCAAGACGCTTCCTTCAACTTAGCGAGTTGCAACTGTTGTGCCTTCAGGAGCCCCAAAGTGTCTGGTGGGATTTCAGCATCGCTGACGATTGAGTGTCCGTCGATCTGGGGTTCAGAATCATCGACAAATCGGACACCCTGACTGACCACTTGCTGGCAAGCCGTTGCGACGCCAGCCATCTCTGCGAAGAGACCCCTAAGCCGAGTTGCTGCCGCAGCATTGGCTGCATCCCTGCGGCTTTCGATTGAACGCCGGTTCTCATATGTCTGCGCCAGCCAGACTCCCCCGAGAGCGCTGCGAGGGTACAAACCAAGCCCACAATCGCCACTGTCACGAAGTCGAATCGTATTGAACATGAGACCATGACACTGGGATCTCAAGGGGCTGATGGAGCTTGCCGATGATCGGATCATGGCGGAACACCCCACAGACGAAGCGCCGCAACCCCAGGAGCAGGAAGCACCAGCACCAACGATCAGGAATCCTCTCTACAAGCCGCTTTCAGCCAGAGGGGTGGTTGGAGTCATTCTCGTCATTGTTGTGGTCGTGCTGATCGCTGCGGCAGTCACTAGTCGATCAATTACGGGGTCGTCTGGCTCGGGGTGGTCGACTCAGTCCGGGGTCACCGCCTACAGCCAACCACTGGACTTGACGCTCACGTCCTTCAATGATCCCGGCACCGATAGCGGTGGGAATACATCTGACAGCTCGAATAATCACTTTGCAACCGTGGATGTCAGCGCCACCAACAATGGCAACTCGACCGTGCCATCCTCACTCCCCATCACCATCACCGCCTTTGGGAGTGATGGGTCTGCTTACGAGCGGCAGACGATTACACCGACGGGTTACTTCCTCTGGAATTCCGGTAATGCCTCCAGCCTCAGTCCCAGCCAAACACTTAGCTACTGTGCTGGCTTCGTCCTTCCCACGTCCGCCACGGTGTCTCGGATCGAGGTATCAGGCAACCAGGGGTATGGCAGCGGAACCGTGAGCTGGGGCGTCACGGATACCTTCAGTGGATCATCGAATTCCAGTGCAAGCGCCACTCAGGAGACGACCTCATCGACAAGTCCGAACCCATCGTCGACAACGGCCTCCTCAGCCCCCGAGGCGACATCTGTGCTTACTCCCCAGTTGCTAGCTCCAAATCCGGACCTCGACTGGTCGGGTTTTGTAATCTCGCCGTCGAGCTGTCAGTCAGTCGGCGGCACTGGGATGCAGGTGACAGGTTCAGTCACTGTTCCCTCTCTCGTGGGGCGAGGGATGGTGGTGGGGGAGGTTGAGGCTTGGATCACGACTAGCGACGGCACTAGATCGCCTGGCGTTGCGTGGGTGATCCCTAATTCCAGCGGTCAGTTCGCCTGGACCGTGGCAGTCTCGATACCCCCGAATCAAAGCCCCACTGGTTGCGAAGTGCAGGGTGTTGATCCCCACTATTCGTATTACACACCGCAGTAGCTCTGGACGGCGGGGGTTGATCAACCCACCTTCAGGTAGCGATAGAGCGTTTGTCTGGACACTCCAGCCAGACGGGCGATCTCAGTGACGGATAGATCACCCTTGTCGTAACGCTCCTGAGCCACCCGGACAGCGGCAGGGCTGAACTCCCGCTTCCGACCACCCTTACGTCCCCTGGCCCGGGAAGCAGCAAGCCCGCTCATCGTTCTCTCGACCAGCAAGTCCCGTTCCATCTCAGCCACCGCCCCAATGATCGAATAGATGAGCTTGCCCGCTGGGGTGGACAGTATCGATCCCGAGGTTGAGGATCCTCAGTGCCACGCCTCGGTCCTTGAGATCATCGGCCAGAGCCGAGAGCTGTGAGGTGGATCTGCCCAACCTCGATAGCTCAGTCACTATGAGGGTGTCGCCCTTGCGAAGAGAGACCGGAGCAGTTCGTCCCACTGAGGTCGGGGGGCATCCCTTTTGCCCGAGCCGATGTCTGAGTAGAGCTGCTCTGCCCCAGCAGCGGTCAGCTCGTCCCTCTGCCGGTCTAAGGACTGGTCGGGGGTAGAGACTCTGCAATAGCCGAGGATTGCCATCCGCTGAGTGTAACTGAATTACGAATCGTTTACTTGACAGTGATTGTGAGACGGTTCTGGAACACCCGTCCCGTGGCTAAGCGGTTCCGCTCAAGGGTCTGTGCCTCAACCGTCCGTATGTGAGTCACTAGGTGTCGAAGGTGAATGGGTAAGGAGGGCTCCGACCGAGATGATGCGATCCCGCTCCGACGTTCATTTGGGGGGCCGAGGTTCCTCACGAATGGGAGATGGGGGAGGGGGTTGTCGGTGAACCAACAACCATCTCCATCAACAGATTCGCTCGGACCGGGCCTGTGGCACCGAACGGGACTCATCCCCCACCCAATAGGTCCTTTAGCAACGGGAATAGGTCCTTTAGCAATAGGCCATTGCCAATTGGCTAGAGCAGTGCAGTGGCTCTCGAACAGTTAGCTAGGAAATGCCGCCTCTTGCATTCCAAAGTTACACAATAGGCCTCCCGCCAGTACCCGTCCTCCAGGCTTCGAGAGGCCGCAGGTGCTGGCCCGAACTGGGAAGATACGACCCTGGGTACAGGAATCTGCGGCCAGAGGCTTTGAAAAGACCACGAGAATGGGAACAAAGCTCCCGTCAATCACTAGACAAATGTGTAGAAATATAGCTAAATCCTTAGTCAATAAGTTAGTTAGAAAAAACGTGGACGTTAGCGATGAAATGGGACAGACATATTCCGGTATATTGATCAGATGCCGTCGATGAGCGGCACGACGATCAGCGTCGCATCACCCGTTGAGGCTGGGCCAGCCGGAAAGTGTGGAAGGCATGGGAGCGTTCGGAGGCAATAGAAAGTTCTTGAGTCCTGTTGCGGCTCCGGTTGGTTGGACAGATTGATGGTTTATCGCGGTCACCTCTCGAGTGTCGATGGGCCCGCACCTTGGGCCCCGGCCCTCGAGTTGCGGGGCTGAGATCGCATCTGAGCGGGTCTGTTTCCGAGGTTCTGGGCTGATCATGCTGCCACCTGCGCAGTCGCTTCGTTGAACGCCTCTCGTGGTGTGCGGTGGCTCAGACGTTCGATGAGCCATTCGTTGTTGTAGGTCTCGATGAACGTGGCGACGGCCTGGCGCAGGTCGTCGACGTCCTTGTAAAGCCGGGCCCACAGGCACTGCTCCTTGAGTGTGCGGATGAAGCGTTCGGCCACGCCGTTGCCCTGGGGCTCGCCGACGAAGGCAGCGTCGTCCTCGATGCCCAGCCAGTTGAGTGACCCCTGGAAGTGATGGGCCCGGTATTGACTGCCCCAGTCGTGGCGGAGCTTGATTCCTCGAGCGATGTCGGGGGCCAAGCCGCCGAATCGGTCGACGACGGCGTCGTAGACGGGCTGGAGGGCGGCGAAGCGGTTGCCGACCTTCGCCACATGGGCCCAGGCCTCGTCGGTGTAGTGGTCGACGAGTACAAACACCCAGACCCAGCCGTCCTCCCTCGTCCAGGCCATGGTGGCATCCGTCCCCCACCGCAGGTTGGGGGCCTCGGTGATGACCCGGCCGGTGTGGGCCCGGGGCCGCCGGCGCTTGGCTGCCCGCTGGGGGGCGAGCAGGCCGGCCGTCCGCATGAGACGCAGCACCCGGTTCTTCCCCACACAGAGCTGGTGCTCTCGTCGGAGGTGGGCCCGGACCTTGCGATGGCCCTCGCCGGAGAAGGAGGAGTCGGTGATCACCGCTCGGATCTGCTCGGTGAGGTCGTCGTCGCTCATGAGGGTCTTCGGACCAGGCCGGCGGCCGAGGGCATCACCCCGGGATCGTCGGTGATAGATCGTCGACCGGGGCGCTCGGGTGACCCGACAGACCGTGGCGAGCGGGATAGCCATCTCCTCGCTCACCTCGGCCGCTTCTGCGGCGGCATCTGGAGCCCCCTTTTTCGGCCACCTTCTTCCAGATCTCGTTCTCCAAGGTCAGCTCGCCGATCTTACGTTCGGCGTCCCGGAGTCGTCGGTCCTCTTCGGTCGTGGCCCGCTTGCCCTTGAGCCCCGCCTTGCCGGCGTCCAAGAACTCGTCCCGCCAGGCGGCGAGCCGGTGGGCCTCGACCCCCACCTCCCGGCTCACCTCCTCGAGCTTCTCGCCCCGCAGGAGCCGGAGTATCACGTCAAGTTTCCTGTTCGCTGACCACCGGTTGTTTGACCGAGAGTCAGTCTCTTCCCCGTCGTTCACCGTCATGAGAGCCATCTTGGCTCCTCTCTATTCGGTGTCCAACTTCCCCGGGTGCGCGCCAGTCCGCAGGAAGTCGCCGATTGGCTCGGAACGTCCCGGGGCTTCGTGTATTCACTCATGAATAGGAACGAGTTGAGGAGTTCCAAGTTGGGCGGTCGCCGACTCATTCCGATCTCGGAGCTTGAGCGTCTCACCCGGGCGGCAGAGTTCCAGGATGATGAAAAACCCCAATAGGCGTCGGCGAGCCACTACTTCCAAGGCGGGAAACGGAGAAGGTACCTGGTTCTACCTTCCCAACGGCAATATCAAGGTCCAAGTTTCAGTTCGGGACCGGGAAGGGAAGTTGAGGCGCAGGTCCAGGACTGTTAAGGGTGGCTCCGGTGAGATGAGCCGTAAGAATCAGGCCCTCAAGGACCTTCACAGCACCCATCCCGATGGCAAGGTTCCTGATCCCGGACAATCCGTGGCGGCATGTCTCGACAGGTGGAGCCAGAACTATCTGTCGAGCGTGGCCGAGTCGACTGCTGAGAACTACATGTCGATGATCGACAGACACATTGGTCCAGCTCTCGGCTCGAAATTGCTTTCCGATCTCACCACCGCCGACGTGAACGCCTTCTTGGTGCAGATGGCAACAGCTCACCGTGGCCAGGATCGTATCGGCTATTCAAAGTCCACGGTCAGTCTTGCGAAGAAAGTCCTGGGAATGGGCCTTCAGCACGCCAAGACCGAGGGACGGGTCACCGAGAACGTAGCTCGTGATGCAAAGGTACCTGAAGCAGTGAAGCGAGAGACTCGCTCTTTCACCGGGGCTGAAGTGGAAGCCATTCGAATGGCGCTGGTGGGGGATCGGCTGGAGGCTGCATGGCTGATCCAATTGAGTCTGGGCCTGCGACCGGGAGAACTTCTGGCCCTCTCGTGGGCGGACATCGTGGGCAAGGACCTCCACGTTCGTCACAGCCAACGCCGGGAGGGCGGCAAACTCGAACCTCGGGGCCGATTGAAAAGTAAGGCGTCACTGCGGATCCTAGAGTTGCCTCCAGTTTTAACGGCTGCACTCGAACGACGTCGGGTCGAACAGGCAGCCGAAGCGCTGGAGGCGGGGGAACTATGCGATAACCCGCTGGAGCTAATCTTCACCACCCTGATGGGTCAGCCGATGCGGGAGGAGACACTGAGAAGGCAGTTTCTTGCACTTCTGAAACGTGCCGGGGTCGATCCCACGGCTGTTACGCCCCATACCTTTCGTCATACTGCGGCGTCGCACTTGGTCGATGCTGGCGTTCCGCTTGGGACGATCAGCGACCTTCTTGGTCACACGGATCTAACGATGCTCGTCAAAATCTACAGGCACAGCACCGCATCCAGGGTCACCGGGCACGTGGCTGCGATCGAGAGCGCTCTCCGATGCCAAGTTGATTCGAGCCGATAGCTACGGAAGTAGCAACGCATCCTCGAACAAGGGTGACGACGGCGGATACCAATGACAGCGATTTGGCCCTGACCAGGTCAAATGAGGACAAGGCTGACACGATTGCTCAAGCGGCGATCGCCTGCCAGTCAAGCGCTCTACCAGCTGAGCTACGCCCCCGTAGCTGGTCAACGGCCTGCGAACTAGCAGAACGTCGACCGATAGACCGGACTTTGCCAACGCCGAGTCAACAACCACGATGGTGCCGGTCCGGCTGAGATCCTACCCAAACTGCGCCGGACCTCTCGCCAACCACGCACTGCCTCTCCATATAGCGCCTCCTCTGTCTACAAAACGGAGCCTTAACTCCCTGCTCAACACGAACCGGCGGTGACCGAGACGTTTACAGAGGTCGGCCTCGTGCCGTTCTCGATGTCGACGTGGGTGGCGCCCGTTCGGGAGGTGACCTGAGCTCCCGTGACCCGGAGGCAATAGCCATGGGGGTAGTGGGTCGACACCGGCACCACGACCACCGTCGGAGCGGTGATATTCGGATTCGAGAGGTACTGCAATGTGAACGCGGCCGTCTTGGGGTCGAAGGACATTGACGTGGGTGTCCCGGCTACGGCCGAGGCGTACGTCTCTGACAGTACATTCAGCTGCGAGGCGGTGGCCTTCCGGGGCGGCCATAGTGCCGATGAATGCGATCCCGTCGGATCGGCGTAGTTGATCCACTGCCAGTAGATCCAGCCCACCAGATTGGCATTGGCGTCGGATGTGATCCTGGCCAGATCGGCGGTGTCGGTGGTGGCGCCAAACTCGGTGAGCAGCCAGCCCGGCCCGCCCGCTTGCTGCGGCGATGCATCGTTGGTCCGCTCCTGGTCGTGCTGGGTGAACACGTAGCTCTCGAGAGGCCCGCATGTGGAGCCGAAGTTGGCCGGCTCCGGACCGTTCGGGACGTGCAGAAAGCAGTAGTCGTGGAAATTGAGAACCAGGCGCGGGTAGTCCATGGTGCCGATGTGGTTCGGCACCCCCGAGTCGGTGCTGTAGTTGCCCTCGTAGGCCACCAGATGGGTGGGGTCGGCCGCTTCGATGTGGGGAATCATGCCGATTGCGGGGTCGTCGGTCGGACAGGCCACCGGCTGGCCGTTCTGATCCGTCCCGGGATGCGCTCGGCCGGTGTAAAAGCACTCGAGCTCGGCGTCGAAGGTCGGACTGAAGGGCGGCGTACTCACGCCTGTACCGAAAGCCTCGTTGAACGGGTCGTAGCCGACGATCCACGGGTTGCCCCGGAAACGTGCGGCGACCTTCGCCCACACCGAGTCGAGCTCGCCTTGCAGGTTCCCGACCACATCGTTCATCCACAGGTGCTCGTAGGCCTGGATCACACCCGGTCCGGTGTAGTTCACGCTCCAATTCGCGATGTTCCGTTGGGGCTTCGGGGTGATGCCGTCCGTGCACACGGCCCAGTTGGGAGCGCCCTCGCCACCGAACGCCTCGTTGTAGACGTCCTGGTGCATGTCGACGAGGGAATAGATCCCATAGTGGGCCAGCAGCGAGACGGTGGCTTCGAGCCGCTTCATGTAGGTATCGAAGATCTTGGCGTTGAACTGGCCCGGTCCCGAAGCCCGGGGGGCCCCTGGGGTACAGATGGCAGCATCGTTGATCGGGGCGGTGCCCGGCTCGAGTCCCTTCCAGATGATCCCGAGACGCACGACATTGAACCCGAGCTGTGCCATGCGTTGCGCCTCTTTCGGGGTCAGCACGTTTCGGCCCGTACCGTTCACCTCTACTTCGTAGGGAGGGATCTTGTAGACGAGGTTGACTCCGTGGAGCAGGACGGTCCGACCGTCTTGGTCCATGAGCTCTGGACCGCCTGGGGCTCGCAGGGGACCTACCGGCCCCTTCGCCGAGTTGGCGACAGGAAGGGACGAGGCTGAAGCTGTTCCGCCCCACATGCCCAGCATGACGGTGAGGAGGACCACTGCGCCCCACCGGTTCCGCCGGCTGGCAGCGGCCCCGCTCGGCCGCGGCATCGATGCTCCCCTCTGGCGAGGACCGTTGGCTGCTTGTCGCCGCAACGCTGCGCTCATGACGGAGAGTCTGTCGCGTCGGAGCTGGTCGTTCATGTGCCGCCTGACGCCACCTTCTGACCAGTGCACGACCTCGACCCCGGTACCATCGTGGGCCATGGCCCGGGCTTACGACGTCCTCGAAGTGGAGAAGAAATGGCAGCAGCGCTGGGCTGACGAGGGGTCCTATGAAGTCGACGCCACCGATCCTCGACCGCCCTGGTACGTCCTCACCATGTACCCCTACCCATCGGGCCCGGCCCACATGGGACACGTGCGTAATTACACGTTCGGCGACCTGCTGGTCCGTCACCGCACCATGCTGGGTTTCGCCGTGCTGTCGCCCTTCGGCTTCGACTCGTTCGGCCTGCCCGCCGAGAATGCGGCCATCCAGACCGGTACCCACCCCCGGATCTTCACCGAAGCCCGCATCGCCGAGCTGAAGGAATCGATCACCTCTCTCGGCGCCGTGTACGACTGGCGCCGGGAGATCCGCAGCCACGATCCCGACTACATCAAGTGGAACCAGGTCATCTTCCAGGCACTGCTGGCCGCCGGACTGGCCTACCGCGCCAAGGCCCCCGTCAACTGGTGTCCCGGGTGCCAGACCGTGCTGGCCAACGAGCAGGTGCTGCCCGATGGAACCTGTGAACGTTCCGGCGACGTGGTCGAAAAGCGTGATCTCGAGCAATGGTTCTTTCGCATCACCGACTACGCCGACGAGCTGCTGGCGGATCTCGATTCACTCGACTGGCCCGAGCGGGTCAAGACCATGCAGCGCAACTGGATCGGGCGTTCGGAGGGCGCCGAGTTCGATCTCTTTGTCGAAGGTCGGAACGGCAGTGACGGACGCCCGCCCCTCGCCCTGCGGGTGTTCACCACCCGCCCGGACACCGCTTTCGGCATGACCTACGCCGTGCTCGCCCCCGAGCACCCCATGGTCGACGAGCTCACCACCCCGGAGCACCGGACCGAGGTCGAGGACCTCCGGGTCAGGGCGGCGGCCAGCACCGACGTCGAGCGCATGTCCGAATCGGGACCCACCAGCTTGACCAAGCGCGGCGCCTTCACCGGCTCGTCGGTGACCAATCCGTTCACCGGGTCGGCCGTTCCGGTCTACGTCGCCGACTATGTGCTCATGGGCTACGGCACCGGCGCCATCATGGCGGTGCCGGCCGAGGACCATCGCGACTGGGACTTCGCCCAGGCGAACCGCCTGCCCATCGTGAGGACGGTGCGTCCGCCGGCCGGATGGGACGACGAGGGCGGCCCGGGAGGCGCCTACACCGGGCCTGGCGAGAAGATCAACAGTGACTGGCTCGACGGGTTGGACATCCCGACGGCCAAGGCCCAGGCCATCGACTGGCTCGAGGCCGAAGGCATGGGCAGCCGCACCGTCAACTACCGCCTCCGCGACTGGCTGGTCTCCCGCCAGCGGTTCTGGGGCTGCCCGATCCCCGTTGTCTACTGCCCCGACCACGGGATCGTCCCCGTCCCGGGCGATCAGCTGCCGGTGCTCGCCCCGGACGACGTGGAGTTCACACCCACCGGCCAGTCACCCCTGGCCACCCATCCCGGGTTCCTCAACACCACCTGTCCGATCTGCGGCGGTCCGGCTACCCGCGAGACCGACACCATGGACACCTTCGTGGACTCCTCGTGGTACTTCCTCCGGTTCACCGACCCCTGGTCTGCCGACGTCCCGTTCGACCCGGACATCGCCCGGCACTGGATGCCGGTCGACCAGTACATCGGCGGGATCGAGCACGCCATCCTCCACCTCCTCTATGCCCGCTTCTACACCAAGGCCCTGGCCGACGTGGGCCTGTCGCCCTCCGAGCTGCGGGAGCCGTTCACCCGCTACTACCCCCAGGGCATGATCCGCATGGACGGGACCAAGATGTCCAAGTCCAGGGGAAACCTAGTGGAGCCCTCGAGCTACTTGACCACCGTCGGGGCCGACGCCCTGCGGCTCTTCCATCTGTTCGTCGGGCCGCCCACCGACGATGTGGACTGGACCGATCAGACCGACAGTGTGATCGAAGGCTGTGCACGCTTCCTCGATCGCGTCTGGCACCTGGCGGTCCCGGCCGGCGACGCCCCGCCCACCGCCGCCGCCACCCCCACCGAGTCCCCCGCCGGAAGCGACCTCGAGATCCGGCGGGCCACCCACCGGCTCATCGAACGGGTCAACCGCGACTTCGAGCGCTGGTCGTACCACACCGCGGTGGCGGCCTACATGGAATTCGTCAACCTGGTGCACCCGTATGCCCGCGCCGGCGGGCGGACCGACGTCGTCGACGAGGCCGTCGACACCCTCCTCCTGCTCCTCGCCCCGATGACCCCGCACGTGACCGCCGAGGCGTGGGAGCGCCGCCACGGCACCGACGTGCACCTCCAGCCCTGGCCCGTGGCCGACCCCGAGCTGGCCACCGAGGACACGGTGACCATGGTCATCCAGGTCGACGGCAAGGTGAAGGACCGGATCGACGTGGCCCCGGGCATCTCCGGCGAGGCGGCCGAGCGGCTGGCGCTGGGGTCGCCGGCAGCGGCCGCCGCACTGGGCGGCGCCGCGCCGAGCCGGGTCATCACCCGGCCCCCGAAGCTGGTCAACCTGGTTCGCTGACGCCGGTCGCGGCCGGTCCGGCGACCGGCTTGAACCCGGCCAGCACCTCCGCCCAGCGCTCGGGCTCCATGGGGTACGGGGCGTAGAAATTGAAGCGGTCGACCACCCCTTCGAACCGCCGGAGCACCATGCCGGCGATGTCCTCGAGCGCACCGACGACGGCGAAGGTGTTGAGCATCTCGTCATCGATGAGCCCGGCCATCTCGTCCCAGGCACCGCGCTTGGACAGGGTATTGAGCTCGGTCTGCAGGTCCCCCCACCCGTGCAGTGCCAGCACGGGACGATAGGCCGGGGTGGAGCCGTAGAAGGCCAGCTGGGCCTTGACCGACCGAGTCGCCTTCTCGAACCCGGCGTCGTCGGCCCCGGTCACCACCATCCCGGGGTAGGAGATCTGGACGTCGGCCCGCGTCCGGCCACTGGCGGCGAGCCCGCGTCCGAGGGCGGGCACGGTGACCTGGCGCAGGTAGCGCTCGGTGGTGAAGCCGTGGGCCAGCAGTCCGTCGGCCACCTCGCCGGCCACTTCGGTCATCAGTTCGCCCACCGCGGCGAGGAAGATCAAGGGGTTGCCGAACGGGTTGGGACCGGGATCGAACATCGGGTTCATGAGGGTGTGCCGGTAGAACTGGCCACGGAAGGCGAGGCGCGTCCCGTCGGACCAGCTGGCCCAGATGGCCCGGATGGCCCGGATGAGCTCTCGCATCCGGGGCGCCGGGTGCGACCATGGCATGGAGAACCGCTTCTCGATGTGGGGCCTGATCTGGGATCCGAGGCCCAGCATGAACCGGCCCCGTGACAGCGTCTGGAGGTCGTTGGCCACCATGGCCAGCGTCATCGGGTTGCGTGCGAATGCGACGGCGATGCCGGTGCCGAGCTTGATGCGATCGGTGGCCTGGGCGGCCAGCGCCAACGGGAGGAAGGGATCGTGGGACGTCTCCGCCGACCAGATCCCGTCGTAGCCCACCTGCTCGGCCAGCCGGGCTGATTTCACCACGCCCGCCGGATCGAAGCCGATGCCTCCATCGACGTCCATGCCCGTCAAGGTAGCCCGAGTCGACGGCGGGGGGCGGCCTGGCATCAGGTCGTTGCGTGCGGTGCCCGCGCCCACCAGAATTCGATGGTGACCGACAATGAGGACCGATCGAGCTCGGTGCCGGCCGTCCCGCCGGCATCGACCATCACCAACGATGACCGAAACCGGTACGGGCTGCTGCTCGACCGGGCCGCCCAACGCGGGTTGATCGGCCCCGACGACTACCGGGTCAGGCTGGGGGACCTGGCCGAGGCCTCGACCATCGAGCAGATGAACCGGATCGTGACCGAGCTGCCCGCCTTCGTCACGCCCCCCGCGGTTCGATCGCGCCCCCGTGCAGCCGGCGTTCGGGTACCTCGAGCTCGAGCTTCGATGGAAGCGCCCCGACGGTCGAGCCCGTGGCTCCTTCTGGTGATCGTGGTGGCGGTGGTGGCCGTTTCCCTGGTGGTCCTCACCGTCTACGCCGAGCATTCGGTCCGGAGCCGCAACTCCGGCCTGGCATCACTGGGCCACCCGGCCCAAACCCTCAGCGACCTTCGCCCCTGAGGAACTGCTCGAGCTCGGCCGCGATCTCATCGCCGGTGGGCACGTTGTCGTCGAGGTCCATGGACGAGGACTCCTCGGAGTCGATCGCCAGCTCCAGTCGGCGGACCATTTCGTGGTGTTCGGGGTTGGCGGCGATGAGCTCGTCGACTTGACGGCGCGAGGCTTCGCCCGCCTCGCGGAGCGAGGAATAGTCGAAGACCGCTCCCGATACCGCACAGAGCCCTTCGACGAGCGCCGCGCTGGCCTCGGGATAGGGCATGGCCGACACGTAGTGGGGCACCCGCGCCCACAGCCCGATCACCGGCACGCCGGCGTTCCCGAGCGAGACCTCGAGGGCTGCCTGCACGCCGGCGGGCACCTCGAGGGTGCCGCGCACGGTACCGACCCGCCCGGCCAGGTCGCTGGATTGCGGGGGCACCGTCGACGCCAGTCGCACGGGCCGGGTGTGGGGGGTCGGAGCGGGGAAGGCACCGAGCCCGACCACGATACGCACGTCGAGGTCCCGGACCAGGCCGACCACCGCCTCGACGAACGTCGGCCAGCGGAAGTCCGGTTCCGGTCCGGTCAGGTAGAGGATGTCCGCCCCGACTCGGTCCTTGCCCGCCATCAGCTGGAGCGCCGGCCAGGTGAGCTCGGTGGTCACTCCGTCCTCGAGCCTGGCGATGGGCCGGCGGGCCCGTTGGTCGATGAGGGCCTCGGTGTCGAAGGACAACACCGGTACGGCGGGGGACGACGTCAGCAGCTGGGCGGCGGCCGCCGAGGCGCCCATGCCGGCATCGACCCAGCCTTCCAGGGCGACCACCAGGAGCGGGCGGTCGAGGCTCCTTTCTGCGTCCGGCCAGCGGGGATCGAACTCGTACACAGAGGAAGGATCGCGATCAGTCACAGGGACTCCACTTCGGCCAAGGCCCGTTCGCCCAGGTGCCCGACATGGGCCGCGAACTGGTCGACACCGGAGCGGTCACCCGCTGCTGCCCCGCCGGCGTAGCGCACGTGGACTCCCTGCAGGATACAAGCCAGCTTCCAGAAGCCGAACGCCCGGTAGTAGGGAACCTGGGAAACGTCCAGCCCCGACGCGTCGGCGTAGCGGGACACCAGCTGGACCCGGCGGGCGAATCCGGGCAGGGTGGTCGGGGCCACCCCGATCAGGGCCTGATCGCCGTCCTCGGGCTCGGCCCAGTACACCGAGAGCAGGCCGAGATCGGCGAGCGGGTCGCCGAGGGTGCAGATCTCCCAGTCCAGGATGGCGATGACATTGCCCTTGTCATCGAGGACGGTGTTGTCCAGCCGGTAGTCACCGTGCACGATGGCCACGCCCTGTTGCTCGGGGATGCGGGCGGCCAGCAGCTCGTGGACCCGGTCGACCACCGCCGGGCCGGCCTCGCCGTCCACGGTCGACTTGGTGAACTGCTCGTGCCAGCGCTTGAGCTGCCGGGCGATGTAGTTGTCGCGCCGGGCGAAATCCCCGAGGCCGACTTGGTCCACGTCCACAGCGTGGAGCCGGGCCAGGGTGTCGACGAGGGAGTCGCCCGCCTGGGCCCGACCGGCTTCGTCGAGCTCCCGGGCCGCCCGCTCGTCGCGGACGATGTGCCCCTCCACGAACGACATCACATAGAACGGTGCCCCGTTGACGGTCTCGTCGGTGCAGAGCCCGAAGGTGGCGGGGACCGGCACCCCGGTCGGCCCCAGCGCGCTGATCACGGTGTGCTCCCGCTTCATGTCGTGAGCTGTCGGGAGCACGTGGCTCACCGGCGGGCGGCGCAGGGCGAAGGAATGGCCGGACCCGTCCCGGACCCGATAGGTGAGGTTCGACCGCCCCCCGGCGATGAGCTCGAAGGTCAGGGGCGGGTCGACCTCGGGGATGGTGGCTGCCATCCACTCGGTGACCCGGTCGTGGTCGATCCCCTCCACTGCGGTGTCCGCGCTCGGTCGCCCGGCTCTCATGGCTAGACGCTACCCGCACTGCTCGCGCCGATCGGGGCAGGTGAGAGCGCACCCTTGGCGAGCTGGGTCGACACTCGGCGACGTGGTGACGCGTGCTCTGTTGACGGCTGGGAGCATGCGCCGCCCCGGTAGGGTCGTCGGCAATGGTCGACGTCACCGATGCCACGTTCGAAGCTGAGGTCATTCGCCGCTCATCCGAGGTGCCGGTGGTGGTGGACCTCTGGGCACCGTGGTGCGGCCCGTGCCAGACCCTCGGTCCGATCATCGAACGGGTGGTCGACGCCACCGACGGGGCGGTCGCCCTGGCCAAGGTCAACGTCGATGAGAACCCGGCCATCGCCAACAGCTTCCAGGTGCAGTCCATACCGGCTGTGTTCGCGTTGAAGGACGGCAAGGTCGTCGACGCGTTCATCGGTGCGCTACCCGAAGACGGTGTGGCCGAATTCGTGGCCAAGCTCGTCCCCCAGGCGTCGGAGGCCGACCTGTTGGCCGAGGAAGGACTCCGCCAGGGGAATGAGGCGCCTCTGCTCAAGGCGCTCGAGCTGCAGCCCGACCACGCCGGAGCCATCACCACGTTGGCCCCCATGTTGATCGCCAGGGGTGCGGCCGACGATGCCCTCGCACTTCTCGGGCGCGTTCCAGAGACACCGGAGGTCAGGCGTCTGCAGGCCGAGGCCCGCCTGTCGGCGCAACCGGCCCGGGAGGACGGGGCCGACGTCGAGGCACGTCTCGACGGCCTGTTGGAGCGGGTGCGCGACGACCCGGCGTCCCGGCAGGAGTTCCTCGATCTGCTCGAGACCCTGGGGCCCGAGGATCCGCCGGACCAGCCGCTACCGGAAGGCCCTCTCCGCCCGTCTGTTCTGACCGGGTCATCGGCCGCCGCCGGGGTCGGCGGCCACGGGGGATAGGTTTCGTTCCCATGCCCGCCACCTCGCTGGCGCTCGGGGACCGGACCTTCGACATCACCGACCGCGCTCTTGTCATGGGGATCCTCAACCGGACACCGGACTCGTTCTACGACGGCGGTGCCACGTTCGCGCTCGACGACCTGGTTCGCCGGGCCGAACGGATCGTGGCCGACGGCGCCGACATTCTCGACGTGGGTGGGGTCAAGGCCGGACCCGGGCCTGAGGTCGGGGAGGACGAAGAGCTCGAACGGGTCATCCCGGCGATCTCGGCCTTGCATGCCCGGTTCGACGTCCCGCTGTCCGTCGACACCTGGCGAGCGGCGGTGGCCCGTCAGGCCTACGCGGCGGGCGCGGTGATGGGCAACGACATCAGCGGCTTTGCCGACCCGGAGTACTTGCCGGCCGCGGCTGCGGCCGCGGCCACGGTGGTGGCCACCCACATCCGGCTCGGCCCTCGGATACCCGATCCCGAGCCCGTCTACGGGGATGTGGTGGAGGACGTCCGTTCGTTCCTCGCCGACCGGGCCGGACGGGCGCGGGCGGCCGGCCTCGGGCCCGAGCGGATCGTGCTCGACGCCGGCCTCGACCTGGGCAAGACCGCCACCCAGTCGCTGACCCTGTTGCGCGCCCAGGATCGGTTGGCTTCCCTCGGGTACCCGCTCCTCCTGTCCGCCTCGAACAAGACCTTCCTCGGGAAGGTCCTCGGACTCGAGATCGGGGCTCGGGGTGGGGCGTCCTTGGCGGCCAGCGCGCTCGGGGTCTCGCTCGGTTGCCGGATCGTGCGGGTCCACGACGTGGCGGCCAACCGGCCCGCGTGCGACGCCGTGGCCGCCATCCTCGCCACCCGGCGGTCCGCCGAGGCGGCCTCCCGGTGAGCGGAGCCGGTCGGTGAGCGCGCCGAAGGCCGTCGCCGGCGAAGCGCCGCCGACGGCACCGAGTGAGCACCGCTCGGTCTACCTGGTCAAGGGGAACGACCCGTCGTTGGTGGCCCAGGCCACTCACGCCCTCACCGAGCGGTTGGTGGACGGGGGGGATCCCTCCATGATGGTCGAGGAGTTCGGCGGCCCGAACCTCGACACGCTCGACGTGGGCGCGGTGATCGATGCCTGCACCACCCCCCCGTTCCTGGTGGCGCGGCGGGTGGTCGTGCTGCGCCAGGCCGGCCAACTCACTGCGGCGGACGCCAAACGCCTGGCCGACTACCTGAAGGACCCCCTCGAGACCACCGTTCTCGTGCTGGTGGCCGGCGGCGGCACCATTCCCCAGGCCCTGGTCCGGGCCGTCGGAACCGTCGGCACCGTCGACACCTCTGTCGGGACCGGGAGGGCGCGGGCTCAATGGCTGGCCGACCAGCTGCGAAGCGGTCCGGTCCGGCTCGACGGCCCGGCGGCGGCCCACCTCTCCGAGCACCTCGGGGAGGACGTCGGCCGCCTCGAGGGGTTGCTCGACACCCTGGCTGCCGCTTACGGTCCGCGGGCCACGGTCTCACTGGGCGAGCTCGAGCCGTTCCTCGGGGTGGCCGGGGCGCTGGCTCCCTGGGACCTCACTGATGCCATCGACGCCGGCGAGACGGCCACGGCCCTCGCCGTGCTCGAGCGGATGTTCGTGGGCGGCGAGTCCCATCCACTGGTGGTGATGGCCATCCTCCATCGGCACTACCGGCAGATGCTCCGGCTGGACGGTGCCGACGTGACGACCCCGGAGGAGGCCGGCAGCCTGCTGGGCCTGCGGAGCGCCTATCCGGCCAAGAAGGCTTTGTCGCAGACGCGCCGGTTGGGATCGACCCGCATCGCCCAGGCCATCCAGCTGCTGGCCCGGGCCGACCTCGACATGCGTGGCGTGACCGCGCTGCCGGGAGAGACCGTGCTCGAGGTGCTCGTCGCCCGGCTCAGTCGCCTCTCCCGCCAGGGGCGTCAGTGACCGGTCAGGCGCTCAACGCGTCCCTGGACTCCTCGCCGTCGTCGGCCACGTTCTCGGTCCAGTAGGAGCCGTCCCAGTAGCGGAACTGATGTCGGCCGGTGGGGTCGGCCTTCCAGCCGGAGGGGACGGTCGGGGCGTCCTGGGCGATGAGCGTCACCCGCGGCGGCTCCGCCTCGACCGTTGGCACCGGCTCGGGCTCGGGTTCGGGTCCCGCCTGAACGGGCTCGGGGACCGGCGCCGGGGCCTGCACGGGCTCGGGTTCGGGCACCGCCACTTGGATGGGCTCGGGGATGGACGCCGGCGCCGGCACCGACTCCGGCTCGCCCCGGGGCTCGGATTCGACCAGGCTCGTCCGCTGCTTCGGCCGGTAGGCGCGGGCGAGGGCCAAGGGGTGCCGCATGGTCCGGTTGGCCGCTCCGGTGCTGAAGAAGGTGCTGCTGACTTCGAACTGCTCCGGCTCATCGGGGACCGGGCTGGCGTCGGTGCGGAGACCACCGCCGCCGGCCACCTCCCGGAATCCGGTGAACGGGTTCGATTCGGCGACCACCGTCGCGGTCACGGTCGGCTCGGTCGGTGCGGTTTCCGAGACGGTCGTGGGTTGTGGCTGTGGCTCGGCGACCAGCGTGGGGGTGGCGCCCGCCGCCACCGCCGCAGTCACCTTGGGCCGGGCCCGGAAGGCGTACATGGCCAGTCCGATGACCGGGAGGAGCAGATCCAGGATGAGGTAGGCGGGTTTGCTCTCGTCGGCCCGCGTCCACGCCCATCCCGGTTGGCGGACGATGTCGACGGCGCCGGCCACCATAGAGGCGGCGACGACGACGGCCACCAGCTCGACGGGGAGGGTGCTGATCTGTCCGGTCATCGGCGTCACTCTCTTTCGTCTTTTGTGGCGTCGGTCCTGGTGGTGGTCCGGGTCAGGGGTGGTATCGGTGCCCGCGGCCGGGTTCTTTAGCGAGCGGGAGGGTGCCGGGTCAGCGGAAGTCCCTGGACGGGGGGACAGGGCCGAGCTCGAGGGGGTCGAATCGTTCCGCAACCAGGGTCATCGACCCCTCCGACCGCTCGATCCGGCCGCGTACCAGCAGCGCCGCGCACGATCTGGCTACCGGCTTCCATCGGAGCCAGGCCCCCCGGGAGCAGACGATGTTGACCATGCCGGTCTCGTCCTCGAGGTTCAAGAAGACGGCACCCCACCGCGCTTTCGGGCTGTTGACGGTGGGTCACCACCCCCCCGACGGTGATCCGGTCGCCGGCCGGTCTCGACGCCAGCGCCGCGGTCGGGAGCACCCCTCTCCGGTTCAGCCGGTGGCGGGCCAATTGCATGGCGGTGGTGTCGGGGGCCATGCCGAGGGCCCACAGGTCGTCGGCCACCCCCTCCCACCGGGTGGGGTGGGGGAGTGGGGGTGGATGCGAGCCGGTGACCACTCCGGGGAGCCGGTCGGGGGTGGCCTGGGAGGCCGCGCCCGCCTCCCACACCAACGACCGCCGTCCCGCGTCCGCGCCCAGCCTGCGCCGGGTGCCTCTGGTGGCCAGGCTGTCGAGTGCCCCCGCGGTGGCCAGCGCTTCCAGCTGGGCCCGGGTCACGCCGGCTCGTCGGACCAGGTCCTCCATGTCCGACCACGGCCCCCCTTCGGCGATCCGTTTGGCTGTCTCCGCCCCGATGCCCCGCACCGAGGACAGCCCGAGGCGCACGGCCGCCTGCGTCGGCGCGGCGCCCGGTTCGCCGCGCCCCGGTGCCAACGCCTCGAGCCACGCGTCGGCCTGGCCGGAATTCACATCGGGCCGGCGGACGGCCACCCCGTGGCGCTTGGCGTCGGCCACCAGACTGTCGGGCGACCAGAACCCCATGGGCTGGGCGTTCAACAGCCCGGCGGTGAAGGCGGCCGGATAGTGCACTTTGCACCAGGCGGTGGAGTAGACGAGATGGGCGAAGGCCACCGAGTGACTCTCAGGGAAACCGAAATTGGCGAATGCGGCCAGTGCCGCGTACACCTGTTCGGACACTTCGGCCGAGACCTGCCGGGCGGCCATGCCGGCGAACAGCCGGTCGCGCAGGCGGGCCATCCGCTGTCCTGAGCGCTTGGCGCTCATTGCCTGGCGCAGCTCGTCCGCCTCGGTCGGGGTGAACCCGGCTACGTCGATGGCGATCTGCATCAGCTGCTCCTGGAAGAGCGGTACCCCGAGCGTCCGCTCCAGGGCCGGCTGCAACCGCGGGTGCAGATAGGTGACGGGTTCGGTCCCGTTGCGTCGCCGGATGTAGGGGTGCACGGCGTGGCCCTGGATCGGCCCGGGGCGGATGAGGGCGACCTCGATGGCCAGGTCGTAGAAGCACCGGGGCTGGACCCGCGGGAGGGTGTTCATCTGGGCCCTCGACTCCACCTGGAACACCCCGACGGTGTCGGCCCGGCACAACAGGTCGTAGACCTCGGGCTCCTGCTCGAGTCGGGCCAGGTCGATCGAGACCCGGTGGAACGTCTTCACCAGGTCGACCATGTTGTGCAACGCGGTCAGCATGCCGAGGCCGAGCAGGTCGAACTTGACCAGCCCGGCGGCGGCGCAGTCGTCCTTGTCCCATTGGAGCACGCTGCGACCGGGCATTCGCCCCCACTCCACCGGGCAGACCTCGACCACCGGCCGGTCGCAGATGACCATGCCCCCGGAGTGGATGCCGAGGTGTCGTGGGAAGTCGGCCAGCTCGGTGGCCAGGTCGCGCACCAGGGGCGGGAGATCCTCCCGCCGGTCGAGAGGCTCACCCCGGTCGACCGACTTCGACCAGGCGTCCACCTCTTCGATCGGATGGCCGAGTGCCTTGCCCATGTCGCGCAGGGCCGAGCGCGACCGGTAGGTGATCACGTTGGCTACCTGGGCCGCGTGCAGCCGGCCGTAGCGCTCGTAGACGTACTGGATGACCTCTTCACGCCGCCCGGACTCGATGTCGACATCGATGTCCGGTGGGCCGTCCCGGGCGGGGGAGAGGAAGCGTTCGAACAGCAGCCCGAGGGAGACGGCATCGACGTTGGTGATGCCGAGGGCGTAACAGACGGCAGAGGTGGCGGCCGACCCCCGCCCCTGGCAGAAGATGTCGTTGCGCCGGCAGAACGCCACGATGTCCCACACGGTGAGGAAATAGCCGGGGAACCCGAGGGCGTCGATGATGGCGAGCTCGCGCTCCAGCGCGGCCCAGGCTCCCGGCACCCGTTCCGCCCCGCGCCGCCCGTACCGGTCGGTGGCGCCCCGCCGGGCCAGCTCGACCAGCCAGGTCTGTTCGGTGTGACCGGCGGGCACGGGAAAGTCGGGGAGCCGGGGTGCCACCAGCCGGAGGTCGAACGAGCACATGGTGGCTATCTCCGCGGCGTTGGCCACCACCCCGGGCCACCCGCGAACCGGCGGAGCTGCTCGGCTTCACCGCGGAGGCAGGCGGTGGCCGACGAGGGGAGCCAGCCCTCGAGGTCCCCGAGCGCCTGTCGGGCCCGGACCGCGGCCAACGCGGTGGCCAGGGGGAACCGGGCCGGGGTGGCGTAGTGCACATTGTTGGTGGCGACCGGAGTCACGCCCCGCTCGATGGCCACCACGGCCAGCGCGTCGTTGCGGGTGGCGTCGATCGGATTGCCGTGATCCCAGAGCTCGACGGCCAGGCGGTCGCGGCCGAACCGCTCGATCAGGTGGTCAAGGACCCGCCGGGCGGCGGCAGGGCCGTCGGTGGTGAGGGCGGCGGCGAGGGCACCCTTGCGGCACCCGGTGAGGATGTGCCAGTGGCCGCCGTGGCACTCGGACAGCGCGTCGAGGGTGATGATCGGCTTCCCTTTCTCGCCGCCCGCCAGGTGCGCCTCGGCGATGACCCGGCTGAGTCGGGCATAGCCTTCGGGGTCCCGGGCCAGCACGACCAGGTGGGTGCCGTCCGGGTCGGGTACGCCGACTCGGACGTGACCCGCACCCGTCCCGGTGACGGTGAGCTCGGCACCGAACACGGTGGGTAGACCGAGGACCCGGGCTGCCTCGGCGAAGCGGACCACACCGTAGAGACCGTTGTGGTCGGTGAGGGCGATGCCGGACAGGCCGAGCCGGGTTGCCTCGGCGGCCAGCTCTTCGGGATGGCTGGCACCGTCGAGGAACGAGAAGTTGGAGTGGGCGTGCAATTCGGCGTAGGCCATGTCGGTGCGGCGGTCATTCGTAGGTGGCTTCGATCCACCAACGACCCCCTTCGGCCACGAGCAGATGAGCTCCGGCGCCCGTGACTGTCTGCAAGCGCGCCCTCCTCCGGCGAGACCTCGACCACCATCGCTCCTCGGACGGCCACGGCCCGGCCCAGGCGGTCACCTCCGACCAGGGGTGCTCCTCCACCGACAGCCGGCAGGGGAGGGCGGTGAGCAGGCCACGCCCCGACACCGAAACCGGGCCCCCGCCGGCGTCGACCAGCTCGGCGGGGAGGGGGGCGGGATGCACGATGGCCGGGGCGGGTGGCGGGATCTGTCCGGGCCACGGGGCGCCGAGAGTGGCGTCCCCGTACCCCTCCCGGGCGTTCCAGGTGACGAACCGGGCCCGCTGGGCCGGCCCGCGTCCCCCCTGGAGTCGCGGGGTCACCACGCCGTCCGGCCCGAGGAGGTCCTGTACGGCGGCGAGCGCCCGGGCCGCTCGGGCATCGGTGTCGCTCACCCCGCCCCAGAACCCCACCTCGCCTCCCGCCCCCCGGCCATGCCGGCCGTGCCGCCCACCGGCCCGCTGCTCGTCGACCCGCCGGGCCGTGGCCGGCTGGCGCAGGTCCTCCAGCTCACCGCTTCGTCCTCCGGCCACCCGGTGGCAGGCGACCCCGTCGGCCCCGAGCCGACCGAGCACGTGGGACTCGGGGAGGGCGGCGAAGTCGCCGAGGCTGCGGAGGCCCAACCGGTGCAGCAGCTCGGCCAGCTCCGGACGGCCGAGGATGCTCACCGGGAACGGCGCCAGGAAGGCGGGGGTGCCCCCCGGCGGGACCACCCGGCTGTGCCGGGCGGCGAGTACGGCAGCGAAGAGTCCGTCGGCCACCCCGACCTCGGCGGCGGTGGTGGTGGAGGCGGCATCGACCACCGATCGGACCAGGGGGCCCTCGCCCCCGAAGTACCGGCCCGGGCCGCGGGCCGGCAGGGAGCAGATGCCGAGTCGCACGGTCGTGACCCACGGACAGTACGCCTCCACCGCCTCGATCACCGCGACGAACGAGCGGAGGTTGTCGCCGTCCTCGTCTTCGTCGAGGAGGTCCGGACAGCGCACGACGAGCAGGCGGTCCAAGCCGTTGCCCGGGCCACCGGTCATGCGGTGATCTCCACTGTGTCATCCGACCGCGTGTCATCCGACCGCGTGCCATCCGACCGTGTGCCATCCGACCGTGTGCCATCCGACCGCGTGCCATCCGACCGCCTGCCATCCGACCGCGTGACATCGGCCCACGGCGCGCCCTCGACCCTTGTTTCTGCCGGGACGTCCAGCACCGCCCCGGTGGTCGATGGCATCCAGAGCCGGCGGTGACGCCGCTGCGTCGCCGCCCGCCGCCCCGTAGCCGAGACCGATACCAGGCGTCGCTGCAGGTATCCCTCACCGGCGCCGGCGCCGTCCCAACGCATACCGTCGATGCTCAGGTGGATGTCGGGAGGCTCCGGCCATCCCGACCGTCCCGCCACCACCACCAGCACGGACCGGCGTTCCCGGACCCTCGCCACCACTCGGGTCGCCATGCTGGGGCGGGGTGGGAACGGGGGATGGAGCACCACGAGGTCGACACCGCCGACCAACGCCGCGACGACCTCGGGCCAAGTCGCACCGGGCCGGGGAACCACGGCCAAGCGGGTCAGGTCGACGCCGATGTCATGGGCGGCCACGGCACCGAGGCCCGCTACCCCGACCAGCGCGCACCACGAGCCGGTCCCCGATACCGCGGCCATCAGGGCCAGGGCCAAGGACACGCTGCCGCCGGTGGTCCCGTCCAGACCACTGATCACGATGCTGCTCCCCCGACGCAGGTTGCCGTCGGGGAACAGATCGACAAGAGGTGGGAGCACCGGGAGGAGGCGGGACTGACTGGAGGAGACGGGCCGGGTGCGCTCGGCCAGCAGGGCCAGGGGCTCTCGGGCCCACCTCCGGGCCGGGCCGGCTCCCGGCCGTCGGTCGGTCGTGGCTACGAACATATGTTCGTAGGTTACCGTGCCGCGTCCGGGTGCGCCCAGGGCCGCCCGAGCCCTCACCCGGCCGGGCTCCTCTGCTCGCTACCATGGGGTCACCAGAGAGAGGAGGTGGTCCAACTGAGCAGTCAACCTTTTGGGACCCTGGAGGTGGCTGGCCGCTGAGGCGGCTCGCTGTACCACCTGGCGAATCCCAGCCAGACACCCATCGGGCGACCTAGCCGGACCCAGGTCCCATCCGGCGCGGCACGGAGACCCGGTGCCTAAATCAGCAATTCGTATCTGCAGGGCGTCTCTTCGGAGGCGCCCTGCAGCGCGTTCAGGGCCGCATGGTGGTTTCGTCGATGTCGAAGCGCGGCCCGCACCCCGTCCGCCACCCGGACTGTGACCTTCCGCCGGGCCAGCCACTGATCGAGCTCGTCCCGCTCCACCCCGATGAGCAGCCTTCGGAGCTCGAGCTCGGCCTGCAACCGCCGGTTGGTACCGACCGTCGGGCCCGACTGCTCACCCGGGCCGTCCCCGTCGGCGCGCCCCGAGGACATCGCCTCGAGCCGCCGCTCGATCCGGGCCAGCTGCGACTGGTAGCCGCTGCGGATGCGGTTGGTCACCTCTTCGGGGACCCGGGCACCGACACTCAGGTCGTCGATGCGGGACAGCGCTAGCAACGTCAGCCGCCGTCGCGCTTCGGCCACCAGCACCATGTCCTGCTCGTCGCGCGTCACCAGGCCGAACCGTCGGATGAGCGGCGGCAGGGTGAGGCCTTGGCCGACCAACGTGACCACGATGACGCCGAAGGTGATGAACACCAGCAGGTCCCGTTGCGGGAAGCTCTGCGGTAGCGCGAGCGACGCGGCCAGGCTCACTGCGCCACGCATGCCGGCCCACCCGACCACGGTGGTCTCCCGCCACGAACGCCCCGAACGCGAGCTCGCACCGAAGAGCCGCTGCCCCCCGGGAAGCGCGGTGGCGGCGAACATCCATGCCATCCGCACCACGATCACCGTGCCCACCACCACGGATGCCTCGACGGCCAGCGATCCCGACTCCCGGTTGACCAGGCTGTCGAGGATGGGCCGGAGCTCCAAGCCGACCAACAGGAAGGACATCCCGGTCAGGAGGAAGACGATGAGGTCCCAGATCTCGCGTTGTTGGAGCCGGGCGGCCGCGGTCAGCGTCCGTGAGCCGTATCGGCCGAAGTAGAGCCCGGTGGCTACGACCGCCAGCACGCCGGACGCCCCGATCTTGTCGGCAGGCAGGTACGAGGCGAACGGGAGGATCAACAGCATCGTGTTCTCGATCACCGGTGTCTCGGTGAACCGGAGCATCCGGATTCCCAGCCACCCGACGGCGAGGCCGATGACGACGCCCATCACCACGGCGAAGAGGAATCTGCCAAAGACGTCGGCCAGCGTGAAGGCCGAGCCGACGGCGGCTACCGCGACCTGGTAGGCGGTGAGCGCGGTGGCGTCGTTCATCAGGCCTTCGCCCCCGAGGATGGTCACCAGCCGGCGCGGGAGCCCGAGTTTGCCGGCGATCTGGGTGGCGGCCACCGAGTCGGGCGGTGACACGATGGCGCCGAGGGCGAAGGCCACCGCCCAGCTCATTCCGCTCACCACCGAGTGGATCACCACGGCGACCGTCACCATGGTGGCCAGCACCAGGCCGACGGCCAACAGCAGGATGGGTTGGAGGTGTGTGCGCAGCTCGCGCGCCGACGTGTCGAGGGACGCGTCGTAGATGAGCGGCGGCAGGAAGACCAGGAGCACTAGATCGGGTTGGAGCTCGACTCGGTGCTGGGTCGGGATAAGCGCCACGGCGATGCCGGCCACCACCAACAGGATGGGGTAGGCCACCCGCAGGCGGTCGGCGACCGTGGCGATGACCACGATGCCGATGAGCAGGCCGATGCCGTCGGCAATGCTGATCATGGGAGCGGTTGGGGCGGATGCCGGGCGCGGGGTCAGGCGGGCAGGTGCGAGACCGCCTCCACATTGTTGCCGTCGGGGTCGCGGACGAAGGCACCGAAGTAGTTGGCATGGTATTCGGGCCAGACCTTCGGTTCGTGCAGCATCTCGGCGCCGGCGGCCACCGCGGCGTCGAAGAAGGCGGTGACGGCTCGGCGGTCCGGCGCCGCGAACGCGATGTGCGACTCGCGGAACCCCTCGCCGGTCGCACGTGGCCCGATCCAGAACACGGGCAGCGGCGGGACGCCGTACCCGATGACTTGACCGAAGTCCATGACCCGTGCCCCGCCCAAGGGGGCGAGCACCGCGTCGTAGAAGGAGGCGCTGGCCGCCGTGTCAGCGCATTGGATGGAGATGTGGTCGATCATCGGCCCATCTTGGCACCGTGCCCGCGTGTCTCTCACACCATGGCGGCAAACCGCTTGGCGAAGGTGTGGACGTCGCCGGGCCATCGGGCGGAGAGGTAGTCCCCGTCCTGGACGACCAAGGCCGGGCGTTCGTCCGCGATCGTGTCCCGGGCCCGGCCGCTCATCTTGAATGTGGCGTACCGGTCCTGCGGGTCGACGTCGCAGAAGTCCTCGTCTCGAGCCAGGGCCCGGGTGACCTCGTGCTGCACCGACATGTATCCGGGCGGTTGCCCGGGCTGCTCGCGGTAGGTGCGGTAGTAGTCGGGGTCCCAGAACCGGGTGATCCGCGCCACCTGCCAAGCGCGACGTTCGAGCGACCAGGTGAGCGCCGTGGTCCGTCGACCGTGGAGCACAGACCGGCCGGTCGCCGGGACGATGCTCCGGGCGGCCAGCAGCACACCGTGGCACACCGCCCCAACGGGCATCCCGCCGCCGAAGGCGTCGACCACCAGTGCCTGCAGGACGGGGCTCTCGAGGTACCGGCGCATGCCTCGGGCCCGATGCCCCCCGGGCAGGAGCAGGCCGTCCACGCGGTCGAGATCGACGGCATCCCACGGCGTGGGCCGGAGGAATTCCCCCGACCGGATCATCTCGTCGTAGGCCGCCACGGCGTCGGACCGGGCGCGCAGGACACGGCCCGCGCCCACCAGGTGGGAGAGGCCCGGGATGAAACCCCAGGGATCGAGTCCCCGACCAGAGAGCATCAGCCCGTCACCGCGACCCGCCCGTCCGGCCGGGGTGGCGAAGACCACCCGGTGGCCCGATCGACCGAGGACCTGCCAGCTCACCGCCACCTCGGTCGGGTCGAAGTCGAGGTCCGGGAGCGGCACCAGCACCGTCGCCATGCTGGTCAGCCCGTCACACCGGTCAGGCGGTCACCCGGGCCCACTCGGTCGCTCGTCACGGCTCAGCCGGTGAGCTCTCCGGCCAGCAGGTCCATGAGGAGCGCATCGTGCCACGAACCGTCGGGGCCGCGCTCGCTGCACCGCCGGAGGCCGACCGGCCGGAAGCCGACCTTCGTGTAGCAGCGGATGGCCGGCTGGTTGTCGGCGGCCGGGTCGATCTCGATCCGGTGATGGCCCAGGTCGGTGATCAGATACCGGGAAAGGGTGCGCACCGCGTCGGTGCCCACGCCGCGCCCGTGGACCGCGGGGTCCACGTAGATGTCGATGGCCGCGTGGCGGTAGTCGGGCTCCTCCTCGGCCGACCATTGGATCCACCCGACCACCCGTCCGTACAACTCGATTACCAACGCCGTGGTGCCCGGCTCTCGCAGGTCCTCCTCGACTGACGCCGTCATGTCCGGGCCGCCGCGCCAGCGGGCTATGACTTCTGGGGTCTCACGGATCCGGGCCAAGGCCGAGATGTCGGCCGGCCGCGGCGGGCGGAGATGCACGAAGGCTCCGTCCAGCGTCGGTCATACCGGCCAGAGTACGCCGACGATTGCGCAGCCGTTTGCCCTACTCCACCTCTGTTTTGATCCGTCCCAGGGTGGTGCGCATGCCGTCGCGGTTGGTGCGGCCCCGGGCCCAACCGAGCAATGTCCAATACAGGCGGAGCATGGCGGTGTCGGCCAGCTGGAACGATTCGGTGACGTCCGTCCCCCCGTCGGCCGGCTCGAGCCGGTAACTCCAGACGTTCAGCGGCCTGTCGGGTTTGCCGACGCCGAAGGAGAACTCGCGTCCGGGCTCGCAGGTGATCACGGTACAGGGGGACCAGTAGATGGGCCCTTTGCCGTTTCGCTTCACGTGCCCCCGGAAGCACGCTCCGACCGCGGGGCCCGTGGCGCCCTCGAGCCATTCGGCCTCGAACGTCTCAGGACTGTACCGCCCGATCCGGGTGACGTCGCTGACCAGCGCCCACACCTTCTCGGGCGGTGCGTCCATGTGGACGGTGACCGAGTCGCGCACGGCCCCAACCCTAATAGGCCGCCCCGGCGCGTGATCAGGCCACGCCCTGGTGCGTCGCCGTCAGGTCGGAGCAGTCGAACCGGTCGAACCAGTCGAACTAGTCGGACCACTCGGAGCAGTCGGACCGGTCGGCCCGTAGCGCTCCGAGGCGGCAAACGGCGTGACGCCGTTGCGCATGCACCACTGCTCGTACCGGGGCGAGGTGCGAGGCGGTATGTGCTCGGCGATCCCGGCCACCTTGACGCCGAGAGTCCGGGAGGCCGCCGAGTTGACCTGGTGGACGGTCCAGAAGAACGCACCCGCCAGGGGGATCCACAATACCGGGATGGCCACCACGAAGTAGGAGTGGACCGACTGGGGGACGACGATCGATGCCAGGGTGACGATGATGGGCACCCAGAACAGGTTGCGGATCGTCCGCAGACGCCAGCTGTACTCGGCTGCCGGGTCGCCGACCCGCGGCGCCCGGTCCTGCATGAAGCGCTGCTTGCGTTGCGACATCGTCCCGATCGCGCCCACGTTTGCCACCTTCCCTCGAGCCTCCCGGGTGATCGGCCGGAGCGGCCGGCACCTTGAGAATGGGTGAGCGGCTTGCCGGGGGCTGTGCGATGCTTGACTCCCTTGGCCGCCACCGAGCCGGGGCTGTCCCCGGACGACCGGGCTCTGCGTCCCATGCCCGAGCTGCCGCCGGGTGTTCCCTGGCCGACCGATGACTGGCCCCGGGCCGGGGTGCCTGCCGGAGTCGACCTCGAGCCACTCGTCGACCAGGCCTTCGACTCGGCCGGACCACTGCACCAGACTTACGCCGTGGTCGTCGTGCACCGCGGCCGGCTGGTGTTGGAGCACTACGACGGCTTGCTGCCCCGATGGGACAAGCCCGGCAAGTCGGTCGGACCACAGACACCCCTGCTCTCGTGGTCGATGGCCAAGTCCATGCTCCACGCCGTGGTCGGCATGCTGGTGGACGAGGGCCGGCTGGCATTGGACGACCCGGCGCCGGTCCCTGGGTGGCACAGTCCCGGTGACCCGCGCCGAGGGATCACCCTGCAGCATCTGCTCGAGATGCGCGATGGCTTGCAGTTCAAAGAAGACTATGTCGACGCCGAGGCATCGGACGTGATCCAGATGCTCTTCGGATCGGGCCGAGGGGACGTGGCCCGCTTCGCCGCCGATCGTCCGATGGCTGCCCCGCCGGGCACCCGGTTCAACTATTCGAGTGGGACCAGCAACGTCATCTCGGGGATCGTGGCCCGCCAGGTCGGGCCGGGGGACGGTTACCGGCGCTTCCTCGACGACCGGTTGTTCCGACCCCTCGGGATGGGCTCGGCCACCACCACCTTCGACGATGCCGGGACCTGGGTGGCCTCTTCTTACGCCTACTGCACGGCGAGCGACTTCGCCCGCTTCGGGTTGCTCTACCTGCGTGACGGGATCTGGGCCGGCCACCGCCTGCTGCCCGAGGGTTGGGTGGACCACGGCCGTCGGCCTCGTTCGGTCGACCCCGACGACGGCGACCTCTATGGCGCGCACTGGTGGACGGGCCACGACGACCACGGCACCTTCTGGGCGGCCGGGCACGAGGGGCAGTCCATCGACCTCTGCCCGGGCCTGGATCTCGTGCTGGTACGTATGGGGCGTACCGACAGCTCGTTCTCCGGACCACTCAAGCGCTGGCGTGCGGCGGTGATCGAGTCCTTCGCCCGGGCAGGGGAGTGACCCGAGACCCCTCAGGGCCTGACACCCTCCCACAGCCCGACCGGTGCTTGGCCCACCGGGTAGTGGCCCGGCGGGCGCCGGCCCGAGGCCGCCATTTCGAGCCGCGCCTGCATCCCTTCGGTCAACACCCCGGCGTTGATCATCTCGACGAAGGTGGCCGTGGCGTTGCCCACGTCGAAGAAGTCGCGTTGCCAGCTCCACATGAACTCACCGCCATAGCGGAACCAGCTCCCGCCCAATCCGGCGATCTCGTAGGGTGAGCCGTCGGGTCGCGTTGCGTCGGCCACCTGCTTCCACAGCCCGAGGATCTCACCCTGGACCTCGTCGATGAGCACCCGCTGGTACGGATAGGTCCAGCCTCCGAGCCCCTCCATCTCGTACCCCAGCGCCAACTCGCGGATCTCCTGGCGGCCGACCGCCATGAACTCGTCGTTCGGGCCGACGTTCCACCCGTACGTGGCGTCCTCGGTGAACATGTCGGCCATCGGCCGCCAGTCCAGTTGCTCCTCGCACCGCCGGTTGAGGTCCAACCAGCGCTGCATCATCTCCTCGAGCTCCTGGCGGGGGAACGGGGGCATCGGCAACTCCTTTTTGGTCATGCGAAGCGCGACCGTCGGACAGAACCGTACGGCAGCTTCGGCCCCGGGCGTCGAGGGCGGCGCCGGCTGGCGTCGAGCCGTCACGGGCGGCTATGACCGAGGACCGGCGGCCGAGATCACGGGCTCGGTTGTCCCGCCTCCCGATCGTGACCCTTTCGGGCAGCCTTAGGAGGAATCCCGTGTCGACGGCCATGATGGAGAGGATGATCAACCATGACTGAGCCCGCTCGGGCGGTGGGAGGGTGGCAGGGTGACCCGCCGACCTGGTCGACCGGTACCTCCCGCTGTTGCCGGGAGCGTCCGGTCGGATGAGCGGTCAGGCGGTCGACGTGGACGGCGGTGAGGTGTTCCGAGTATGAGCACCGGCCGGGTCGACGTCGCCGACGACCAAGGTGTCCGGCTGGTGGCCTTCGACCGGCCCGAGGTCCTCAACGCCTTCGACACCGCCATGTACCAGGCCACCAGCGACGCCCTCACTGCTGCCCTCGACGACGACGGGGTTCGCGCCGTGGTCCTGTGCGGCCGCGGTCGGGCGTTCACCTCGGGCCAGGACCTGCGCGAGATGGCGGCTCTGGCCACCGGGGCGACCAGTGCGCCGGCCTCAGGGTTGGGGTTCCCCCGCCTGCTCGATGCCGTGGTCTCCTTCGACAAGCCGTTGCTGGCTGCCGTCCACGGGGTCGCGGTCGGGCTCGGTTGCACCCTGCTCGGCCATGTGGACCTGGTGCTCGTGGAGGAGGGCACCCGCCTCCGCGCCCCGTTCGCCGAGCTCGGTGTGCCGCCCGAGGCGGCCAGCAGCTGGCTGTTGCCCGAGCGGATGGGTTGGCAACGGGCGGCGGCGCTGCTCTTGGCCTCCGAATGGATCGACGCCTCCGAGGCGGTCGACGCCGGGCTCGCCCTGCGGGTGTGCCCGGTAGGGACGGTGCTCGACGAGACAATGGACCTGGCCCGTCGCATCGCCTCGTTTCGTCCTGACGCCACCCGCCGCATCAAGCAGCTGATGACGGTGGCCAGGCGACCGGACGTCGAGGCGGCCCGGGCCCGGGAGGAAGCGGCGTTTGCCGACCTGTTCGCCGACCCTCTCACCAATCCGGGTTCGGGGCTCACCGCCGGCCTCGGGTCCTGACCGGCCGTGCGCCTCGGCATCACCGCCTTCCTCACGGACGGGACGATGACTCCGGCGGAGCTGGCCGGGGCGGCCGAAGAACGCGGCTTCGACTCCCTGTTCCTACCCGAGCACACCCATCTGCCGGTGCGGGCCGCCACGCCTCCCGGCCTGGTCGAAGGAGTCCGTCTCGAGGATTACAGGCGCAGCCTCGATCCCCTGGTGGCCCTGTCCACCGCGGCGTCGGTGACCGGGCGGATCGCCCTCGGCACGGGCGTGGTGCTCGTCGCCCAGCACGATCCCGTCGTGCTGGCCAAGCAGGTGGCCACGCTCGACCATCTGAGCGGGGGCCGGGTGGTGCTGGGCATCGGCTTCGGGTGGAACCGGGCCGAGGCGGCCGACCATGGAGTTCCCTTCGGGTCGCGGTACGAGATCGCCCGCGAGCATGTGCTGTGCATGCAGACCCTGTGGTCGGAGGAGACCGCCGAGTTCCACGGCCGCTATGTTTCGCTCGATCCCTGTTGGAGCTGGCCGAAGCCGCTGCAGCGCCCGCGGGTGCAAACGCTGGTCGGGGGTGGGGCGACGCCGGCGGTCTTTGCCGCGGTGGCCGAGTACGGCGACGGGTGGATGCCGATCGGTGGATCGGGCCTGGGCGACGCCCTGCCCCTCCTCCATCGGGCGCTGGAGGATGGGGGCCGCGACCCGCAGCGGGATCCGTGTCGTCCCCTTTGGCACGGTGCCGAACGACCGCAAACTCGACCACTTCACCAGCCTCGGGATCCGGGAGGTCGTGCTCCGGGTGCCGTCCGGCCCGGCCGATGACATGCTCGCCGCCCTTGACGGCCACGTCCCCTACCTCGAACGCTTCGGAGGCGTGGCGAAAGCGCTGGATCGACGCATGAGTGAGCACCCGGTGGAGCCGGCTGGACCGACCGAGCCGGCAGGACCGACCGGGCCGGCAGGCCGCCCGTGGGCCGGGGGCGGGCGCGAGGAGTTGGCCGATGCCGTCCGGCAGCTGATGGCGCTCACGGTGACGGCGGCGGCTCCGCCCGCAGTGCTGGTCGAGGCCGCACGCCGAGTGGGCGTGTTGGCCGATGAGCTGAAGGGGCACGTGCCGGCGACCGGTTCCGTGCGCCGGTGGGGAGGTACGCCGACCAATCGGTCACCACCGAAGAGGTCGACTCGCTGGCCGCCGCCATGCCGTTCGACGTGGTCATCGGCTCGTGCAATCCGCTGGCCCCGCCCATCGAGGTGTCGTTCGAGCAGCCGTTGGCCGTCGGTCGGGTGTCGTTCACCGCACCCTACGAAGGAGCACCGGGCTGTGTGCACGGCGCGGTGATCGCCGGGGCCTTCGACATCATGCTGACGGCAGCCAACGTGATGGCCGGGGCCGCCGGGCCGACCGTCAGTCTGTCCATCGACTACCGCAAACCCACGCTGATCGACCAGCCGACCCGCTTCGAGGCGTGGGTGACCGAACGCACCGATCGGCGCACCCACAGCACCGGACGGCTGTTGCAGGGAGACGTGGTGACCGTGGTGGCCGAAGGTGAGTTCGCCAGCCTGGAGCGGTCGAAGATCGAGGCCATGTACCGGCGCGACCACGGGAGACGAGCAGGCAGGTCGGAGAGTCTCTAAAGTCACAAGCGGGAACCGCCGGGGAAGACGGCAAGACGCTCTGTGGCGGTTCACGCCACAAAGGGGGAAGACCAGGTCATGAGCCTCACCACTGCAGTAAGGGCACGTCCCTGCCGGACGGCTCCGCTCATGGCGGCGCTGTGCGCTCTGGTGGCCGGGGCGGCACTCACCGCGTGCTCGTCGACCAAGGCGTCGCCCGCCGTCAACTCGTCGTCCAATTCGACCATCCCGGCGTCGGCCTTCAGCGACCACACCGGAATTACCCCGACATCGGTGACGGTGTCCACCATTGCTTGGCAGCAGATTTTCAAGTCCGCGGTCGGCGTGCAGGCGTATGCCGACTATGTGAACTCACAGGGTGGGGTCAACGGCCGCAAGCTCATCGTCGTCTCCGGCGATGACGGCGACTCCGGAGCCACCAACAAGCAGCTGACCCAGGCGGCAGTCAGCAATGATTTCGCCACCGTCGGGAGCTTCTCGCTCCAGGACGGCTTCGGTGGCACCATTCTGGCTGCCAACCCGGGTGTTCCCAATGTCTCTCCGACCCTGGATCCGGCCACCACCCGGTTGCCCAACAGCTTCAGCGCCGCGGTGTCGGCCGGTGGTTGGCAGCTCGGCCCGCTGGTCTACTTCAAGACCAAGTTCCCGAGCGACGTGACCCATGCCGGAGCGCTGGTGGCCGACATACAGCCCGCCCCTACCCTGTTCAACGGCGAGAAGGCGGCCATGACCCATCTTGGCTACAAGCTCGCCTACGAGGCGACCTTCGACGTCACCCAGCAGGATTTCAACCAGAACGTGATCGCCATGAGGAACGACGGGGTGAAGATCCTCTTCATCGAGCAGATGCCCCAGAACTACGCCGGCGCGGTGCTCAAAGCCCTCAACCAGCAGAACTTCCATCCGGTCGTGGTGCTCGGGGCTTCCACCTACAGCGAGGCCCTGGTGGGCTCGTCGGGCGGGGCCCCCAACATCGACGGGTCGTACCTCGAGCAGAACGCCGCGCTCTACCTCGGGGAGGACGCTTCCAGCCTGCCGGCGGTGAGCACCTTCCTGAGTTGGATCCAGAAGGCGCAACCGGGCTTTCAAGCCGATCTCTACTCGTTCTACGGGTGGATCAACGCCGAACTGTTCGTGCAGGCCCTGCGGGCGGCCGGACCGAATCCGAGCCGGGGATCGGTGTTGCAGGCGCTGCGCAACATCACCTCGTTCTCCGCCGGCTACCTCGTCGGGACGTCCAACCCGGCCAAGAAGGTTCCATCCAACTGCTACATCATCGGTCACATCGTCAACGGGCAGTTCCAGCGGCTGGACGATCCGCCGATCAACGGGTCGACCCACGGCTACCGCTGCGATCAGCCGTACTACTACCTGCCCAGCTGACCCGCCTCCCGCCTGACGAACGCACCCGGCTGCGTTGCTCGGGCCCCCCGCCGGTCTGGCACCACCGGCCGGCGGTCAGTCGTCGGGTGTGAGGGCGGCTGCCCGCCTCATCAGCCGGGCCTTGCGGTTGGCCGCCTGGTTCTTGTGGATGACTCCTTTGGCCGCGGCCTTGTCGATGCGCTTCACCGCCAGCCGGAGGGCCTCCTCGCTGTCCTCGCTGCCCTCCTCCAGCGCGGTGATGGCCCGCCGGCTGCGGGTCCGCAGCTCGGAACGGACCGCCTTGTTGCGGGCCTGACGCTTGAAGGTCTGGCGATTGCGCTTGATCTGGCTCTTGATGTTGGCCACTGCTGGGTCCTCGTGGGTCTCGGGGGGTCGGGCGCGTTCTGTGCCGGCTGGCGGCGATCGGGACTCCGGAACGCCGGATCCGGTCGCTTCCGAAGACAGTGCAGGATAGCAGGGCCCTCCGGCCGGCTGTCCCCGGGTGGTGGGGGAGGAGCGCCGGGGTGCCTTGGGTACGCTGGCTTCCCCGTGCTGTCCGTCGAACACATCAGGAACTTCTCCATCATCAGCCATGTCGACCATGGCAAGTCCACGCTGTCCGATCGCATCCTGGAGCTGACCGGCGCCGTCGACCCGCGCCAGATGCGAGAGCAGTACCTCGATTCGATGGACATCGAGCGGGAGCGCGGCATCACCATCAAGGCCCAGAACGTGCGGGTGCCCTGGCACGGCCATACCCTCCACCTCATCGACACCCCCGGGCACGTGGACTTCGGGTACGAGGTCAGCCGGTCGTTGGCGGCCTGCGAGGGTGCGGTCCTCCTGGTCGACGCATCGCAGGGCATCCAGGCCCAGACTCTGGCCAACTGCTATCAGGCGCTCGAGCACGACCTCGAGATCGTGGCCGTCCTCAACAAGATCGACCTGCCGGCGGCCGACCCCGAGCGGTACGGGGCCGAGATCGAACGGGTCCTCGGACTGGACGCCGCCGGCATCCTGCGCATCTCGGCCAAGACGGGGGCCGGCGTCCCCGAGCTGCTGGACGCCATCGTCGAGCGGATCCCGGCTCCGGCCGGGGACCCCGGCGCGCCCCTGCGGGCGCTCATCTTCGACTCCGCCTACGACCAGTACCGCGGGGTGGTGAGCTCGGTCAGAGTGAGGGACGGCACGCTGACCGTGTCCGACCGGCTCAGGTTCATGCACGCCGCCACCAACCACGATGTGGAGGAGATCGGTGTCCGCACACCGGCCAGCCTGCCGGTGGACCAGCTCGGGCCCGGTGAGGTGGGCTATCTGATCGCGGGCATCAAGGACGTGGGCGGTGCCCGCTCCGGGGAGACGGTCACCACCGCCCCCAACCCGGCGCACGAGCCGCTGGCCGGCTACCGCGATCCGAAGTCGATGGTCTTCTGCGGCCTTTTCCCGATCGACGGCGACGAGCTGCCCGCCCTGCGGGATGCCCTGGAGAAGCTGCGCCTCAACGACGCCAGCTTCACCTATGAGCCGGAGTCCTCCAGGGCGCTCGGGTTCGGCTTCCGGTGCGGGTTCCTCGGCCTGCTGCACATGGAGATCGTCCGCGAGCGCCTCGAGCGCGAGTTCGATCTCTCCCTGATCGCCACGGCCCCGTCGGTGGCCTACCGGGCCTTTCTGGCCGACGGCACCGAGGTCGACGTGGACAATCCGAGCGACCTGCCCGAACCGGGCCAGCTCGAACGGGTCGACGAGCCCATGCTGCGGGCCACCATCCTCTCCCCGGCGGAGTACACCGGCACGGTCATGGACCTGTGCCAGGGGCGGAGGGCCGAGATGGTCAAGATGGAGTACCTGTCGCCCGAGCGGGTCGAGTTCGTCTACCTCATCCCACTGGCCGAGGTGGTCGTCAACTTCTTCGACCAGCTGAAGAGCCGGACCAAGGGATATGCCAGCCTGGACTACGAGCCGCACGGATATGCCACATCCGAGTTGGTGAAGGTCGACCTGCTCATCAACCACACCCCGGTGGATGCCTTCTCCACCATCGTGCATCGCACCGAGGCCGAGTCCTACGGCCGCCGGATGACCGAGAAGCTGCGCCAGCTGATCCCCCGGCAGCTCTTCGACGTCCCCATCCAGGCGGCTATCGGAGGCCGGATCCTGGCCCGCGAGACGGTCAAGGCCCGCCGCAAGGACGTCCTGGCCAAGTGCTATGGGGGGGACATCACCCGGAAGCGCAAGCTCCTCGAGAAGCAGAAGGAGGGGAAGCGGAAGATGAAGAACATCGGCCGGGTGGAGGTCCCCCAGGAGGCGTTCGTCTCCACGCTCAAGCTGGACGACTGACGGGTCGATCCTTATCTCGTCGCAGTTCCGTCCGATCGAGGTCCCTCGGTGCTCCAGCAGCTGGCGTCCAGTGTCTCCCCCGTGTCGCAGGACACGTCCATCCGCGTGTCCGGCCTCTCGAAGACCTACCGCATTCTGCGGCGCGAGGAGCAGCCGACTTCTGCCGCCGAGGCGGTCATCAAGCGGGTGCGGCAATCGAAGCGGGGGAAGAGGAAGGTCGAGCATTTCGACGCCCTTCACGACGTGAGCTTCGACGTCCCCTGGGGGCAGGTGGTGGGCATCATCGGCCGAAACGGGGCCGGGAAGTCGACGCTGCTCAAGATCATCAACCGGATCACCGCGCCCACCCGGGGCCGCATAGACCTTGGTGGCCGGGTCGGGAGCCTGCTCGAAGTGGGGACGGGGTTCCACCCGGAGCTGACCGGGCGGGAGAACGTCTATCTGAACGGAACCCTGCTCGGCATGCGCCGCCGGGAGATCAAGGAGCGCTTCGACGCCATCGTGGCCTTCGCCGGGACGGAGAAGTTCCTCGACACCCAAGTCAAGCGGTACTCCACCGGGATGTATATCCGGCTGGCCTTCGCCGTGGCCGCCCATCTCGACAGCGAGATCCTGGTGGTCGACGAAGTGCTGGCCGTCGGGGACTCCGACTTCCAGGCCAAGTGCCTGCGGAAGATGCGCGAGGTGGCCCGCGACGGCCGCACCGTTCTGCTGGTCAGCCACCAGCTGCAGACGGTCTCGGACCTGTGCAACTCCGCGCTCTATCTCGATGCCGGGCACCTGGTCCTCCACGGCACGGTGGAGGAGGCGATGGAGCAGTACAAGCGGAGCTTCGCCCGTTCCGCTCCGGTGATGAAGGAGGCCACCTACCGCCCGGGGACCGGTGAGCTCCGGTTCCTCGAGGCCTCGGTGACTGAGGACGTCACGCGGCCCGGGAACGAGGTGGTGGTGGAGTTCGCCATCGGCGCCAACCCGGGTTTCGGCAACCGCTACCACGTGTCCTGCTTCGTGAACAACGAGGACGGCATGCTCATCGCCCAGTGCGACTCCCGGGTGACCGACTTCTATCTCGACCCGTCAACCGACGTGGAGGCCCGTCTGCGGCTCCGGACGCCGTGGCTGAAGCCAGGGGCCTACACCGTGGACCTTTTCATCGTGGCCGGTGGCCGGGCCACCGACATCTGGGAGCAGGCCTGTCACTTCCAGGTGCTCCCGGTGAGCCCGTACTCCCACCCGACCACACCGGACGGGACCGACCGGGGGATCGTCTTCCCCGACTTCGACTACTCGCAGAACTGACCCATGGCCACCATCGTCATCACTCCACCAGGGAAGTTCTCACTGCCCAAGGTCAAGCAGCTGTGGGAGGCGCGCGAGGTCCTCTACCGCTTCGGTGCCCGCGACGTCACCCTGCGCTACCGCCAGACCCTGCTCGGCGTGGTGTGGGTCATCCTCCAGCCCCTCCTCACCGCGCTGATCTTCGCCGTGGTCTTCGGCAAGGTGGCCAAGCTCCCATCTGGGGGGGTCCCCTACATGCTCTTCGCCTTTACCGGCCTGCTGGCGTGGAACCTGTTCAACGGCGTCATCTCCCGGGCCGCCGGTTCCCTCGTGTCGAACCGCGACCTCGTGTCCAAGGTGTTCTTCCCCCGCATGCTCGTCCCGTTGTCGACCTCGGTCTCCACCATCACCGACTTCTTCGTCTCGGTGGTCTTCATGGCCGTCCTGCTGATCATCTTCGGGGTCACGCCCGGTCTCGCCATCGTGGCCTTCCCGGTCTGGACGGTGATGGTGATCCTGCTGGCCAGCGGTTGCGGGCTGGTGGCCGCGGCGCTGCAAGTCCGCTACCGGGACATCGCCTATGTCGTTCCGTTCTTGTTGCAGTTCCTCCTCTACGCCAGCCCGGTCGGCTACGCCGTGCCCAAGCACTACCAGATCATCTACAACATCAATCCGTTGACCTGGCTCCTCAACGAATTCCGCTGGTCCTTCCTCAACCAGCCCGCTCCGCCCACCTGGCAGATCGTCCTCTCCATCGTGGTGCCCGTGGCCGTCTTCGTCGGTGGCGTGTTCACCTTCGAGCAGATGGAACGCGGCTTCGCCGACGTGATCTGATGATCCGGCACTACCGTGACCAGGTCGGCTCCCCGAGGCCGCAAAGGACCGCAGTCAATGAGGCACCGGGCCCGACAGCCCCGACCGCGGCGGCCGCCTTGACCGACGACGAGCCCGGTCGGCGCCGGATCTGCTTCGTGCTGCCGCCACCCGAGCGTTACTCGCCGTCGTCCGGCGGTGCCGTGGCCACGGTCACCCGGCAGTTGTCCCGGTCCTTGGTGGCCGACGGACACCAGGTGACCGTGCTCACACCGGTCGACGGGGAACCCTGGTACCGGGACGGCGACGTCCGGCCACTCCGGTTCGGCCCCGCCGCACCCCTATCCGACCTGGCGCACAAGGCCTACGTGGTCGAGGGCCGCCTGCGGGGCTGGAGCTGGCCGGAGTACGGTCGCTACCGACGTCAGGTGCTGAGGGCGATGGGCTCCCTCGACGCACCACCCGATGTGGTCGTGGTGGCCAACGATCCCGAGCTCGCCGTCCTGCTGGCGCGGCGGCGCACCGGCGGCCGGGTCGTCCTCTGGCTGCACAACCAGTTGGAGGGGCGCGAAGCCCAACACCTGGCGCATCTGCCACCTGAGGTCGTGGTGGTGGCGGTCAGTGAGGCCGTGAGGGGGTGGACGGCCGAGCGGTACGGCATCGACCCGAAACTCGTCGCCGTCATCCACAACGGTGTCGACGGCGACGAGTTCCACCCTCGCGACGGCTACACCGAGGCGCGGTCTCCTGTGCGGGTGGTGTGCCACGGCCGGATCGACCCCAACAAGGGCCACGACGTGGCCGCAGTAGCCGTGGCCGCTCTGCACGAGGACGGCGTGCCCGTCACGCTCACCCTGGTCGGCGGGATCCAGACCTTCGGCCTGCCCGAGGACGAGTTGACCGCCTACACCCAGTATCTCGACCGGGTGATGGCTGACGCCCACGCCACCACCACCGGTCACATCCCGGCCGCCGAGGTGGCCGGGATGCTTCGGAACCACGATGTGGCCTGTGTGTTGTCGAAGAGCGCCGAACCGTTCTCGCTGGCCGGTCTCGAGGCACTGGCCTCGGGATGCGCCGTCGTGACCACCGGCACGGGGGGTCTACGTGAAGTGATGGGAGAGGCGGCCCTCTACGTGCGACCGGACGATGCCGTCCAGGTGGCTCAGGTGTTGGCCGATCTGGTTGCCGATCCGCTGGCCCTGGCAGAACGGAAGCTGGCCGCCCGGCAGCGCTCCGAGCAGTTCACCTGGTCCTCCGCCACGGCGGCCCTGCTGTCGTGCACCTCCCCTGTGAGCCAGCGGTGACGACGCGCCGTTCGGGTCCGGTGGTGATGGTCAACAACAGCGACGAGACGTTCACGCCCACGGTGAGCGGCGCCATCGGGACATGCCTGTGGGAGTTGTGCCGGGCCGCGGCCAGCGAAGGCGTGACGCCCGTGGTGGTGACCAAGCGCACCGACGCCGAGCCCTATCCGTGGGAGCGGACCCGGTTCGTCCGGCCTCCGGGACGCCCTCGGGACCGGGCCGTCAGCCTGGCGTACCGGGTGGCCGCCCGGTTGACCGGATGGGGCTCGGTCGGTCAGCTCGTCTACGCCCGCCGGGCCCGCGCCGTGCTCAGCTCGCTGTCCCCGGCGGCCGTGATCTGTCACAACGATCCCGAGCTGGCCGTGTTCCTCCGCAGGACGTTGCCCGACGTGC
Organism: uncultured Acidimicrobiales bacterium; assembly: GCA_963734435.1. Classification (GTDB taxonomy): domain Bacteria; phylum Actinomycetota; class Acidimicrobiia; order Acidimicrobiales; family RAAP-2; genus Bog-756. The sequence continues at coordinate 47,681 of CAVTHA010000002.1, forward strand.
GGGTGATCCATCACTTCCATAACCTCCTCAGGCCATCAGACCGGTTCCGTCGGCGCTACATGAAAGACCGGGGGCTGATCACGGTGGCGGTCAGTGCCTATCTGGCCCGCGCCGTGGAGATGGCCTATGAGCTCGAACCGCTCAGTGTCCCGGTCGTCTACAACGGCGTCGACACCGCCCGCTTCTGGCCCCGCGAGGAGCCCCTGGACGACAAGCACCTCCCGGTGATCGGGTTCGTGGGGCGGATCTGCGTCGAGAAGGCGCCCGACACGCTCCTGCGGGCCTGCTTGGCCCTGTCCGAGACCCGCCAAGACTTCATCGTGCAGCTCGTGGGGGATACCAACTGGGGCCGGTCCGAACCCACCGGGACCAGGGCGGCCGTCGATCGACTCAGCATCGAGCTCGGCGAGCGAGGCATCGAAGTGCGCCGCCCCGGTCACGTGGCTCGGGCCGACGTGCCGGCCGCGTTGCGGGACAGCGACATCCATGTGGTGCCGTCGCGGTGGGACGAGCCCTGTGCGCTGACCGTGCTCGAGGGGCTCGGCACCGGGGTGCCGGTGGTGGCCTCGGCCACCGGGGGCAATCCCGAGCTGGTCGGCGACGCCGGCCTGCTGTTTCCGCGTGACGACGTGTTCGGGTTGGCCGAGGCACTGGGCACGCTCCTTGATGATCCGGGACTCCGTTCCAAGCTCGGTGCACGGGCCCGCGACCGCGCCGAGTTATTGACCTGGCTCCGGACCTGGCACGCACTGGCCGCGGCAGCCGATCCAAAAACCGAGGAGGTACGTCGATGACCGGCTCCTCTGTCCGGGGCGGTGCGACTGCCCCCCATGGTGAGGCGGTGACCATGACGTCGACACCGGTGTGGTTCGGGGCGCCGGAGCGTCCTCTGTTCGGAGTGTTCGAGGTGCCCGACGGCGGCGTGGCCCGCGGCGGCGTCCTGCTCTGCCAGCCATTCGCCGTCGAGACGGCCTCGGCCAAGCCCACCCTTGGGATGTTGTCCCGCCGCCTGGTCGAGGCGGGCTTCGCCGTGCTCACGTTCGACTACGACGGAACGGGCGACTCGGCCGGGACCGACGACGAGCCCCGACGCCTCGATGCCTGGCGGTCCAGTGTCCGGGCTGCCGTCGACTTCGTCCTCGCCGCCGGGTGCGCGAACACCGCCGTGGTCGCCCTGCGGCTGGGGGCCACGGTGGTCGCCGCCGAGCTGGCCGGCGGGCTGACGGTGGACGCCGCCGTGCTCTGGGACCCGTGTCCCTCGGGACGCACGTTCCTGCGGGAGCAGTCCCTCATTCGCAAGCTGATCGGCCGGGGGGAGATCCTCGATGACGGTTCCGTCGAGGCTCCGGGCATGGTGTTCGCTCCCGAGACGGTGCAGGATCTGCAGGGACTCACCCTCGAGGGGGGGAAGCTGGCGGATCAGGTGCTCGTCCTCACCAGGACCTCGCGTCCGCTGAGCGAACCGGTCACCCGGAAGCTCGACGGCCCCGCGGTCGAGTGGCGGGCCGTAGACGGGCAAGAGCTGCTGGTCGATGTCGAGCCGGCGCGAGTCGTCATCCCGCACCCGACCCTCGACACCATCGTGGCCTGGCTGGCCTCCACGATTGGCGACGACCGGCGGCCGGTGCGTGCTTCCGGCGGGGGAACCGGACAGGTGGGACGGACCACCGACGGTCTTCCGATCGTCGAACGCCCGGTCCGGCTCGGCCCGAACCGGCTCTTCGGAATCGAGACGTACCCCGAGGGTGCCAGGTCGTCGACCCCGGTGCTCTTCCTCAATGCCGGTGCCATTGATCACGTCGGCCCGGCCCGGGTCTGGGTCACGATGGCCCGATCCCTAGCCCAACTCGGGATCCGCTCGGTGCGGTTCGACATCAGCGGGGTCGGTTTGAGCCCCATGCGACCGGGGGCGTCCGAGCGCTCGACCCGTACGCTCGAAGGCCTGGAGGACGTCCAGAACGCCCAACGGGCCGTTTCGCCTGACGATCCCTCCGATATCGCCGTCGTCGGGCTGTGCTCGGGGGGCTACCTGGGCTCCGAGGCGGCGCTCTCCTTCGGGGTCCGGTGCCTGGTGATGATCAACCCGAGCTTCCGGATCGGGGCACCGCCCGGTGCGGGCGCACCGACGCCGCCCTCGGTTGAGCTTCACTCCGGCGAACCAGCGGACGCATCCATTGAGCGCCAGACCGCCGAGGCCCCCCGTGGCTGGCTCCGGTTCGTACCCGGTCGAGCCGTGCTGTGGGAGCTCGTCCGCCGAGCCCCTGACCCGGTCTGGAAGGTCATCAACAAGGCGGCGTTGGCGCATCCTCCGTCGGAGACCCTGGTCCGTCTGGGCGCCGCCGGGATCGACCTGCTGGTGGCCTGCGACGATTACGAGGAATGGGTGCTGCAGCGGGGCGCTCGCCGGACGCTGCGCCGGTTGTCAGCCGCAGGCACCCTGACCGTGCGGGTTGTCGAGGAGATGGATCACACGCTGTTCTGTCGGCAGCCGCGTGAGGGCACGGTGCAACTGGTCGTCGGTCATCTCGCCGACCGCCTCGCGGCGAGACCCGCCCCCGTCCCCATCCCGCCGGCGCGCCATCCCAGCCCGATGGACGCCCGATGAGCCTCTTCAGTGCCGCCGTCGCGGTGGTGACCTACGAACGGCCGGCCCATGTCGTCCGCTGCCTCGACCACCTGCTGGCCCAGACCGAGCCGCCTGCGCAGATCATCGTGGTGGACTCGTCGGAGAGTGACGACACCGCCCGGCTGGTGCGCGAGCGATACCCCACGGTCCGCTACGAGGTCTGTCCGTCGGGTCGGGGTGCCACCGCCACGGCCCGCAACATGAGCTACGCCATGACCGCCGGTGACGTGCTCGCCTTCGTGGACGACGACGCCTTCGCCGAGCCGGACTGGCTGGCCCGCCTGCTGCCCTTCTTCGAGGATCCCTCGGTCGGCGGTGTGGGCGGCCGGCAGATCCGCGACCAACCCGGCGAGCTCGAGGAGGGGATCGATGCCATCGGGCGCCTGGAGGATGACGGCACGCTGACCGGCAACTTCGCCGCCGATCCGGGCCGGCCAATGGAAGTCGACCACCTCCTCGGGGCCAACATGTCGTTCCGGCGGGCCGCCCTCGACCGGATCGGCGGGATCCGCGACGGGTACGGCGGCACGTGCATCCGGGAGGAGACCGATCTCTGCCTCCAGGTGGCTCACGAGGGATACCGGTTGATCTACACCCCCGACGCGGTGGTGGAGCACGTGGCCGGGCCCTACGCCAAGGGCCAGCGGTTCGACCTCCGCTACGCCTACTGGGCCCAGAAGAACCATCTGATCCTCCTCATCAGGAATTTCGGACTCACTGCGCCCATCGTGCGCGCCTACCTCTGCTCGTCGCTCCGCCAGGCGGTTACGGAGAGCTCGGCCCGCATGGCCACCGCCGGAGCCCGGGCGAAGGATCGGGACGGCGTCGGTGCGTTGCGCTCGACGGTGGCGGGCCTGGTCCGCCCGGTGCTGGCCCTGGTGGCCTCGGCCGCCGGGCTGGGGGCAGGAGCGTGGCTGGCCGACGCCGATCGACGCCGGAAGGGCGGCGCCGGAACGGGCACGACTGCGCCGGGTCGGGCTCAGTCCGTAACCGAGCGCCACAGCGCGGCGTGAGCCGCCGCGCTCGCCTCCCAGGTGAAGGTGGCAGCGCGCGCCCGGCCCCGCTCGACCATGGCCGAGATGTCGTGCCCGCCATCGAGGGCGGCAGCCAACCCTTCGGCCAGGCCCGGCCCGTCGGGTTCGACCAGCAGGGCGCCGTCACCGCAGACCTCGGGCAACGAGCTCCGGGCGGCCGCCACCACCGGCACACCCACCGCCATGGCCTCGAGGGCCGGCAGGCCGAAGCCCTCGTAGGTCGAGGGGACGACGACCGCCGCCGCCGCCGCCATCACGCCGGCCACCGCCGCATCCTCGAGCCGTCCGGTGGCGACCGTGCCGGCCAGCCCGCCGAACAGCCGGTGGCGACGATCGTCGGGCGGCCCCACCAGGACGAGCTGGGTAGCGGGTCGCGCCTCGCTCACCCGGGACCACGCCTCGGCCAGGCCGGCCAAGTTCTTCCGCTCGGTGCAGCCGCCGGCGTGCAGGACGTACGGCGGCCGGATCCCGAGCGCGGCCAGCTGCGGCTCCTCCCACCCGGTGGCGCTGAAGAACCGGGGGTCGACGCCGTTGTGGATGGCGACCGGGGAGTCCACACCCAATTGGGAGGCCACCTCGTCGGCCGAGAACTGCGAGGGGCAGATCACCACGGCGGCCCGCCGGGCGCTGTCGGCCGCATCCCTCGGGGCATGGCCCTCGTCGGGGAAGCGCCAGGGCACCACGTCGTGGACGGTCAGCACCTCGGGGCGCGGCGCCGGGGGCAGGCGGAGGTCGAGCCGGTGCACGACGTCATTGCCCCGGTAGATGAGGCGTCCGACGGCGCGCCGCCAGCCGGCCGACGCGTCGCCGAGGATGCGCGACGGGACCCGCACGGTTCCGGCCAACGGCGATCGCAGGGTCACCACCGTCACGTCGGAAACCGACCATCGGTCACCGAGGGCGCCGGGGGCCCGCGACCGCAACTCCCGTTCGTAGACCTGCTGTCCCATCGGCTCACCGGCGGCCAGGGTGGCAAAGGCCAACCTGATCGTCATGGCGGGTCGTCGGCCGTCGGAGGGGGGTCGAAGACCGCGGGAACGGGGATGGCATGGGAGGCGATGGGACACGTTAAAGCGTCGGGACGACGACCGCCCGCCCCGGAACCAGCCACCCCAGCCAGTAGTTTTGTGGGGTGACACCCATGACCGGCACGCAGAAGCGGGCGGTGGCTGCCGCGCCCGATGGCGCGCCGACCCCCACTGGGGTGTCGGCCGCGCTCCGGCGAGGGCAGGAGGCGGTCATCGAGCTGGCGGCCGGCGTGGTCCTGGTGGGCGTCGGCGCCGTCGGCGGGCTGTGGTTCGCGCTGCGGCCGGCATCGGGGAGGGTCGACGGGTGGTTCCTCGACCTGGTCGGCGCCAGCCGCAGCCACTGGTTCATCGACCTGACGGACCTGCACCATCCCTGGGTGGTCGTCGTCGGTGCCGTCGTGGCCGCGGCGGTGACCTTCCCGAGGGACCGGCCCCGCAGCCTGGCCTGCCTACTCGGACCGCCCCTCGCCCTACTGGTCTGCGAGGTGGTGGTCAAGCCGCTGGTGGGCCGAACGCTGGGTGGCGCGCTTTCGTACCCTTCGGGCTCCACGGTCGGGGCCGCCGCGCTGGCCACGGTGGCGGTGCTGGCCACCCCGGCGCGCTCGGCGCCCGCTCACCGCCGTCCTCGGTGCGGTGTATGCGATATGGATGGCGGTCGCCGTGGTCGCCCTCCGCTGGCACTACCCGACCGATGCGATCGCCGGCCTGGCCTTCGGGGTCGGGTTCGTCCTGCTGGCCGACGGGGTGTCGTGGTCGGTCTTCGGCCGGCGCGAGCGGGCTCAGGGCCGACCGGAGGGGCCTCCCGCCCCCCCGTCCTCGCCGTCCTCGCGGTTACGCACGATGTTGTCGTCCCGGTGACGCACGATGGCCACGGTGGCGGCAGGGTCGTCCGGGTCGAAGCGGAGGTCGATCGGGCGGTCGGGATCGTCGGGCTCGCCCGGTGCCTCGATCACCAGGGCGGGCCGCTCTCGGGGTAGCTCGAGCGCCTCCTTGAGGCCGAGGGCGATGCCGGTCATCACCGCGCCGGTCGCCGAACGCTTCCTCCACTCGTTGAATCGGCGGGGATCCCGCCCGGCGGCGCCGGCGTCCGTCTCCGCCTCGCCATCTGCCCCACTCTCCGCCGGGCCGCCCGCCCCACCGTCGGTGGCGCTGTCGGCGGCGGTGTCCGACCCGGGGTCCGACGCCCTCACCGGCTCGATCTCGTCCTCCGGTCGGGTACGTCCGGCGTCGTCCACCGTCCCACCGTACCGTCCGGCCGCGGCCACGCCGGACGGGGCGACACCACCGCCCCGCCTGGCCAGGGAGCGGCCGCAGGTTCCGCTCGGGCCCCGGTGCCGTAGGATCGATCCCGTGCTTGACCGATTCCATCCGCCGGTCGAGGAGTACCTCGAGACCATCTTCGCCCTCGAGGAGGAAGGGATCCCGGTCATCCAGGCCCGCCTGGCCGAACGGCTCGACAAGGCGGCGCCGTCGGTCTCCGAGATGCTCGACCGGCTCGAGGCGGACGATCTCATCGAGCGGACCTCGCGCCATATCACCATGACCGACAAGGGGGCGGCGGTGGCCCAGGGCGTGGTGCGCAAGCACCGGCTGGCCGAGCGCCTCCTCGTGGACATCATCGGACTCGACTGGGAGAAGGCCCATATCGAGGCCGGCCGGTGGGAGCACGTCATCTCCGACGACGTCGAGGAGCGGTTGGTCGTCCTCCTCGGCAACCCGACCACCTGCCCCCACGGCAACCCGATCCCCGGCGTCGAGCCCATGGGGCCCACCCAGCGGCGCCTGGACGAGGCCCGCCCCGGCGACCGGATCCGCCTCGAGCGCATCACCGAGAGCGTCGAGCACGAGGCCGACTCACTCTCCTACCTGGGAGCGAACGGCCTGACCCCCGGCACCACGGCCGTGGTCGGGGCCCGCGCCCCCGACGGGACGCTCACCCTCCTGGTCGGGGGGGCCACCATCGCCCTCGGACCGGCGATGACCCAGCGCATGTACGTCGCCCCCGCCTGAGGTCGGCCGCCACCGCCAGGCGGGCCCCACCGTCTGGCGGCCCAGGCCCGTCAGTCGCGGCCGGTTCAGCACTCACTAGAGTGGAGTGCTAACACCTGTGCGCACCGGACCTGCCGCCCATCGAGGAGCAGGGTGCCGGGCGGCAGCGAGACGCCCATGCCAGCCACTGACGACAGCCGAACCGAACACCGCCCCGGAGCAGAGCTGGAGCTCGACGGCCGCAAGGCGGCCGTCCTCAACGCGGTGGTGACCGAGTACATCGGCTCGGCCCAGCCGGTGGGTTCCCAGCACGTGGTCGACGCGCCGGGCGTGAGTGTCTCCTCGGCCACCGTGCGCTCGGACATGGTCGCCCTCGAGCGGGAGGGGTACCTCACCCAGCCGCACACCAGTGCCGGCCGGATCCCGACCGACAAGGGCTATCGGTTCTTCGTCGACCACCTGGCCGGGCCCGGGACCCTCGATCCCCCGAGCCGGCAGCAGGTGCGCAAGTTCTTCGATCATGCCCACGGGGAGATCGAGTCGATGCTCGAGCGGACCTCGGGCCTCCTCGCCGACCTCACCGAGTGCACGGCCATGGTGGTCGGTCCGTCGCACGACTCGGCGTCGATCCGTTCGGTCCAGTTGGTAGGTCTCGGACCGAGGGTGGCGCTGCTCGTGGTGGTACTGGCCGACGGGGCGGTGCAGAAGCAGTCCGTCGAGTTCGGGGAGGAGGTGGACGACGCCCGCCTGTCCGACGCCGCCGCCCGGCTGGCCTCCCATTCCCTCGGACTGCCCCTGGCCAGGGTGCCGGCGCGCGCCTCCACGACCGGTGACCGGTCCACCGATGCCGTGGTGGCCGCCGCCCTGCGGGTCCTCCGCTCGCTCGGGTCCCTCGAGGGAGGTGACCAGCTCTTTGTGGGTGGTTCATCCAACATGGCCACGGCGTTCGACGCCGTCGACACCGTCCGCTCGGTCCTCACCATCCTCGAGCAGCAGCTGGTGGTGGTCACGCTGCTGCGGGACATCCTCGACACCGGACTGTCGGTGGCCATCGGCACCGAGCACGGGGTGGAGCCCCTTGCCGCCTGTGCCATCGTGGTCATGCCGGTGTCAGTCGACGGCGCGGCGACGGGCACCATCGGGCTGCTCGGTCCCACCCGCATGAACTATCCGTTGGCTCTGGCCGCCGCCCGTGTGGTGGGCGACCGGTTGGGCGAGCGGCTGAGCGAGGTCGTCCCGACCCCTTCCCGAGGGCGTTCCGCATGACCACCGCCGATCTCTACGAGGTGCTGGGCGTCCGGCGTGACGCCAGTGAAGACGAGCTGAAGCGCGCCTACCGGGCCAAGGCCCGCGAGTACCACCCCGACGCCAACAGCGGGGATGCCGAGACCGCGGAGCGGTTCAAGGAGGTGAGCCTGGCCTATGAAGTCCTGAAGGATCCCGAACGCCGGGCGCGCTACGACCGGTTCGGGCCCGAAGGAGTCTTCGGCGCGGGAGTGGGTGGTGGCGGCCCCGGGGACCCGTTCGCCGGAGGGCTCGGTGATCTCTTCGACGCCTTCTTCGGCGGTATGGGCGGGGGAGCGGGCGGCCGCGGTCGCCGGACCGGCCCGACGCCCGGGCCCGATGCGGAGCTGATGTTGCGGCTGACCTTCAAGGAAGCCGTCTTCGGGGTGCAGCGCGAGGTGGAGGTGGAGACCCCGGTTCACTGCACGGTGTGCGAAGGGTCGGGGGCCAAACCGGGCACCACCGCCGTGCGCTGTCCCGATTGCGACGGGGCGGGCGAGCTCCGCCGGGTGCGCCAGTCGATCCTCGGTCAGGTGATCACGGCGGTGCCGTGCGGACGGTGCCAGGGAACCGGACGGTCCGTCGAGAGCCCGTGCGAGGCGTGCCGCGGCGAAGGCCGCCGGAACGAGCGACGCACGCTCACCGTCGAGATCCCCGCCGGCGTGGACGACGGTTCGACCCTGCGCCTGGCCGGTCACGGCCCGGCCGGCTTCCGGGGCGGCCCGAACGGCGCGCTCTTCGTCCATCTCTCGGTACCGGCCGACGGCCGTTTCGAGCGTTCCGGGGTCGACCTGCACGCCCCGGTCCATGTCCCCCTGACGCTCGCCGCCTTGGGCGGGAGCGTGACGTTCGAGACGCTGGACGACGTTCGAGACCTGCCCATCGCGGCCGGCACCCACAGCGGTACGGTCATCCCGCTCAAGGGGCTGGGCGTCCCGAAGCTACGGGGCCGAGGCCGTGGCGATCTGTTCGTCCACGTGAACGTGGACACGCCCACCGACCTCGACGACCGCCAGCGGGAGCTCCTCTTCGCCCTGGCCGATGCCCGGGGCGAGGAGCTCGGGGAGGCGCCCCACAGCGAGGGTCTGTTCTCCAAGTTGCGCTCTGCCCTCAGCTGACCGCAGTGGGCCCCTCCGATGCCGGCCGGTCCCCGGCCGGCGGCCGCGGATCACCCGGTCCGGATCCGATCCTGGTGGCGGCGGCGGCCATGGTCTTCGTCGAGGACCTGCGTTCGCCCTCGCCCACCGCCGGCGACGTCCACCACCTGCTCGAGGTGCTGCGACTCCGACCTGGGGAGCCGGTGGTGGCGTCGGACGGGGCCGGGCACTGGGTCGCCTGCCGGGTGGCGGCCGGCGCCCGGACCTCGGGACGGTCCCGCCCGGCCGATCCCGACCGCATCCTGATGGTGGACGGCCCGGTCACCGGGTCCGCCGCGCCGCGCCCTTCGGTGACCGTGGCCTTCGCGCCGACCAAGGGCGACCGGCCCGAGCGGGTCACTCGCACGCTCACCGAGTTGGGTGTGGACCGGATCGTCCCCATCGGGTCATCCCGGTCGGTGGTCCGCTGGGAGGGCGAGCGGGGCGACCGGGCGGTCGAACGGCTCCGCCGGGTGGCCCGGGAGGCCGCCGCCCAGTGCCGACGGCTGTGGTTGCCCGAGGTCTCGCCCCCGACGGCGCTCGACGCTCTGGCCGCCCGGACCGGTCTGCCGACCCGCCTGGCCCACCCGGGCGGCCGCGTCCCGTCGCTCGACCCACCGACGCTGGCGGTGGGGCCGGAAGGAGGCTGGGACCCGGATGAGCTGGCCCGGCACGGTCCCGGCGTGGGGCTCGGTCCGACCGTGCTGCGGGCCGAGACGGCCGCCGTGGCCGCCGGCACCGTCCTCTGCGCCCTCCGGTCGGGAATGGTCGGATCCCTTGCGTAACCACGCTCCGTGAGCAAGACTACACAGAGAGGCAGGGCTTTCCGATAAGAAGGGGCGGCCACTCTTGGCGAGTGGCCTGCAAGAGAAGCACGCACCTGCGTCACATTGGCAAAGCCGGAGCTCGGGGGGGCACGGCGGAGACGAGCGGAGGTGCAGGTGATGGCCGACGACAGTGTCGGGGTGTTCGACGACGACGACGAACGGGAAGTGGCGGCCCGAGTCGCCTACGCCCGTGCGGTGGGAGCCCGGTTACGGGCCATGCGCAAGCAGATGCGCCTCTCGCTCCAGGCGGTGGAGGCCATGTCGGACCAGGAATTCAAGGCGTCGGTGCTCGGTGCCTACGAGCGGGGCGAGCGGGCGATCTCGGTGTCGAGGCTCCAGCGCCTGGCCAAGCTCTACACGTGCCCGTCGACCAGCTGCTGCCCCAGGACGAGTCCGACACCACCCGATGGTGGATGTCCACGGGGCGAGGGACCCGGCCGCCGCTCACCGGACCGCGCCGTCGGCGCAACCCTGGCAGAACAGCGACAAGGTCGACGATCGACCTGACCAGGCTGCACACCGTGAGCGGTCCCGAGCGCGACCTGTTCCGACGGTTCGTCAGCATGATCCAGGTCCAGCGCCAGGACTTCAACGGCCGGCTGATCACCATCCGGGCCGAGCGACGTGCGCGCCATCGCCTGTCTGTTCGGGATGACCCCCGACGCCATGGGTCGACGCCTCGACGAGCTCGGGCTGCTGGTCGACGTGTGATGAGCCGGCGATGTCTGTCATGACCGACGCCATTCGATGGCTGAGCACGAAGCAGGCATCCGAGCGGCTGGGCATCACCCTGCGCAGCCTGTACCGGTTCATCGACGAGGGCGATCTGGTGGCCTACAAGTTCGGCCGGGTCATCCGGATCCAGGAGGCTGACGTGGAGCGGTTCATCGAGGCGAGCCGCATCACGCCAGGCAGCCTGGAGCACCTCTATCCCGAGGTGAAGGGCAACGGTCGCGCCCACGTGGCCGGAGACGGGTTGTCCGCCGGCGGAGGCGTGTGAGGCTTGGTCGCTGACTGCCTGTTTTGCGGGATCGTTGCCGGAGACGTCCCGGCCGAAATCGTGCGGACCGACGAGTTGACGGTGGCATTCCGTGACCTCAACCCCCAGGCGCCGGTCCACGTGCTGGTGGTGCCGAGGAGGCACATCACCAATGCGTCCACCCTGACTGCCGATGACGCCCCCGACCTGGTTGCCATGGTCACCGCGGCCAAGGCGATCGCCGACGACGAGGGCTTCGGGGGTGACGACCGTGGTTACCGGCTCGTCTTCAACGTGGGGCCCGACGCGCTCAACTCGGTACCCCATCTCCACCTGCACGTGCTCGGGGGTCGCACCTTCGGGTGGCCGCCGGGGTGACGGCCGCCACGGCGGGACGGGCCCCACGCCCCGGCTCCGGGGCGCGGTCCGGATCACCTCTTCAGGCCCACTGGTAGGGTCGCGTCCCAGAGCGCACGTGGCAGGCACCCAGGTCAAGATTCTCGTTCCCGGCAACCACCTCATGGCCGGCCTGCTCGGTCAGCGCGACGAGTTGTTGCGCCTGGTCGAAGGGGCCTTCGACGACGTGCACATCGCCGTGCGCGGCAATGAGATCTCCATCGAGGGGGACGGTGCCGAGCGGGTCGGTGCGCTGTTCGAGGAGCTGATCATCCTGCTCGAGTCGGGCCAGGGACTCGACGCCGTCCAGGTGAACCGCACCATCGACATGATGCACGACGACCTCCGCCCTTCGGAGGTGCTCACCGCCGAGCTGCTCCGGTCGGCCCGTGGTCGGGCGGTCCGCCCGAAGACCGGCGGGCAGAAGGCCTATGCCGACGCCATCGCCTCCAACATCGTGACCTTTGCCATCGGCCCCGCCGGCACCGGCAAGTCGTATCTGGCGGTAGCCCTGGCCGTGCAGGCCCTCCAGGCCCGCCAGGTCGACCGGATCATCCTCACCCGCCCGGCGGTCGAGGCCGGTGAGCGCCTGGGTTTCCTCCCCGGGGACCTGATGGCCAAGATCGACCCGTACCTCCGGCCGCTCTACGACGCCCTGCACGACATGCTCGGCGCCGAGGGCGGCCAACGGATGATCGAGCGGGGCACGGTCGAGGTGGCCCCGCTGGCCTTCATGCGCGGGCGCACCCTGAACAACAGCTTCATCATCCTCGACGAGGCCCAGAACGCCAGCCCGGAGCAGATGAAGATGTTCCTCACCCGCATCGGCTTCGGCTCCAAGGCCGTCATCACCGGCGACGTGACTCAGATCGACGTGCCCGGCGGCCGATCTGGCCTGGTCGGTTTGGAGCCGCTGCTCTCGTCCATCCCGGACCTGGCCTTTATCCACCTGACGTCACGCGACGTGGTTCGGCACCGCATCGTGGCCGACATCGTCGCCGCCTATGAGCAGGGGAAACCCGCCGGCGGTGCCAGTGAGCCTTGACGTCTACGCCGCCGACGAGCAGACGGACCATCCGGTGGCCGTCGACCGCTGGACGCGCCTGGCCCGGGCGGTCCTCGAGGCCGAAGGTATCGCCGGCGACACCGAGGTCTCGTTGCTCTTCATCGACGAGGCCGCCATCGCCGCTCTCAACGGCCGGTTCCTCGAGCAGGAAGGCCCGACCGACGTCCTGGCCTTCCCCATCGAGGAAGAGGTCCCGCCGGGCGGGCGTTCGCCCGATGAAGGCGGCACCGGCCCCGGTCCGGACGACTCGGACACCGAGCGGCTCCTCATGCTCGGCGACGTGGTCATCTGCCCGGCGGTGGCCGCCCGCAACGCCGTCGGCCACGGGGTCACCTTCGACGACGAGATCGCCCTCCTGGTCGTCCACGGGATCCTCCACCTGATGGGTATGGACCACGAGGCGGACGAGGAGGCCGAAAGGATGGAGCGGCGCGAGCAGCAATTGCTGGCCCGCTACTACCACCCGGTCTCGTGAGCCTCGTCCCGGCCATGCCCCTGGCCACCCGGGCGTTCACTCCGAGCGACCTGGTCCTGTTGGTCGTGGTGGTGGTGCTGCTGGCCGCCTCGGCGGTGCTGGCGCTGGCCGAGACCAGCCTGGTTCGCACCAGCCGGGCCAAGGCGCTCGCCCTGGTGGACGACGGCCGGCGCGGGGCCAAGGTGCTGCTGAGGCTCACCGAGTACCCCCAGGGGTTCCTCAACCCGGTCCTGCTGCTGGTGCTCATCTGCCAGCTGGTGGTGGCCACGCTGGTCGGCATCCTGGCCTCGGACTGGTTCGGTCCCTGGGGCGTGGTGGCGGCCACGGTGTTCGAGATCGTGGTGATCTTCGTCCTGGGTGAGGCGGTGCCGAAGAACTGGGCCGTCCAGCATCCGGATCGGGCCGCGCTGTTCAGCGCCCCCCTCGTCTCGGCCCTGGTCCACTTCTGGCCGGTGCGGATGCTGTCCAGTTGGCTCATCGGACTGGCCAACCTGTTGATCGGGCAGGGGGACGAATACCTCGGTTCGGCGGTGACCGAGTCGGAGTTGCTGGCCATGGCGGACGTGGCTGTCGAGGGCGACGTGATCGAGACCGAGGAGCGTGCCCTCATCCACTCGATCATCGAGTTCGGCGACACCGTGGTGCGCGAGGTCATGGTGCCACGCCCGGACATGGTGACCATCGGTGCCGATGCGTCGATCGAGGCCGTGCTCGATCGCGCCCTCGAGGCTGGGTTCAGCCGCATTCCGGTCATCGAGCAGCGGGTCGACGACGTGGTGGGCATTGCGTACACCAAGGACATGATCGGGAAGGTGCGCTCCGGGCAGGGCGGCGAGGCCGTCCGTTCCCACCTCCGGCCGGCCCATTTCGTCCCCGAGACCAAACGGGTGTCCGATCTCATGCGCGAGATGCAGGCCGAGACGTTCCACCTGGCCGTGGTGGTCAACGAGTACGGGGGGACGGCCGGGTTGGTGACCCTGGAGGACCTCATCGAGGAGCTGGTCGGCGAGATCGTCGACGAGTTCGACGTGGAGGAGGCGCCGGTCGAGGAGCTCGGCGACGGCGAGCTGCGGGTGAGCGCCCGGCTGGTCATCGACGAAGTCAACGAGCTGATCGACGCCGACCTCCCCAGCGGGGCATGGGACACCGTCGGGGGTCTGGTGTTCGACCTGCTCGGTCACGTCCCCGAAGCCGGCGAGTCGGTGACCGTCGACGGTGTCCGGCTGGTCGCCGACCGGGTGAACAACCGGCGCATCGAACGGGTCCTCATCGTCCCGGTGGGGAAACGTGCTCCGGGCGCCCCCGGATGACCGCCTTCCGCTCTGGGTTCGTCGCCGTGGTAGGCCGGCCCAACGTGGGTAAGTCGACACTGGTCAACCGCGTGGTCGGCACCAAGGTCTCCATCACCTCGCCGCGGCCGAACACTACCCGCTCCCAGGTACGGGGGGTGCTCGACCGCCCCGATGCCCAGGTGGTGTTCGTAGACACCCCGGGCCTGCACAAGCCGCGCACCGTGCTCGGGGCGCGGATGAACGAGTCGGCGACATCCTCGCTCGAGGACGTGGACGTGGTGGTGGCCGTGGTCGAGGCCACCGGCCCGGTGGGGGTGGGCGATCGGATGGTGCTGGCCCAAGCGGTGCGACGGGTTCACTGGTCAGTCCCGTCCACAGGCGGCCGCGGCTCAGATGATGGCGCCGGGCCGGATGTTGACGCTCACCCGACGGCGGCGGGCCCGGCCCTCATGGTGGTGGTCAACAAGGTCGACCAGGTGGGGCCCGACGGGGTGCTCACCCACCTGGCATCCGTGGCCGAGGCGGTGGCCTCGTGCGGGTCGGCGGGCGCGCCACCGGTGCCGGTCGAGTACTTCCCGGTGTCGGCCACCACCGGCACCGGGGTGGCCGTCCTCGTCGACTCGATCGTCGCCTGCCTGCCCGAAGGTCCGCGCTACTACCCCGAGGGGATGGTCACCGACGTGGCCGAGGCCTTCTGGGTGGCGGACCTGGTGCGTGAGGAGCTGCTCCGGCGGGTCGAGGACGAGCTGCCCCACAGCATCGCCTGCCGGGTCACCGAATGGGAGTGGCCGCGGGTCCGGTGCGAGATACTCGTCGAGCGGCCCTCGCAGAAGGGAATCGTCATCGGCCGGGGAGGCAATGTCTTGAAGGAGGTCGGCACCGCCGTCCGCCGGCAAATGCCCGAAGGGGCCTTCCTCGAGCTCTTCGTACGGGTGGAGAAGCACTGGCAGCAGCGGGACGACGCTCTGGACCGGCTGGGGCTCTGAGCGGGGAGCGACCACCGCCGGCCTGAGTCCCGGCCGGGTCCCGGGTTCAATCCCTCCGGCGATGGTGCCGATAGAGACAGTGTGAACCGTCCGTCGGCAATCAAACGCTCTCGGCCCATGAGCCCGAACAAGGCGGCGGCGCCGCAGGTCGGCCCCGGCCTCGAGACAGGCAACGCTGGCCCGCTTCGGACGGATGTGGGCGTCAACGGAGGTCCGGTGACGGGTGGATCGGCGCCCGCCCACCCGGTCTGGTTCGGACCGGGAGAGCGCTCCTTGTTCGGGCTGTTCCACGAGCCGGCGGGCCGACGGGCCCGCTACGGCGTAGTGCTCTGTCTTCCGGTCGGAGACGAGGAGCGACGCGTCTATCTGGCCTTCCGGAAGCTGGCCGAGTCCCTCGCTGGCGCCGGGCACGCCGTCCTCAGGTTCTCATACGACGGTACCGGTGACTCGGTCGGCTCCTTCGAGGATCCGGACCGGATCGAGTCCTGGACCCGGAGCATCGCCCATGCGGTGGAGGTGGTGCGCGCCTCCGGCGTGGCACAGGTGGCGGTGATCGGGATGCGGCTCGGGGCCACACTGGCCACCCGTGCGGCCCAGGCAATGGACCGTCCGTTGGACGCCCTCGTGCTGTGGGATCCGTGTGTGACCGGGCGGGAGTTCCTCCGCCACCAGCAGGTCCTGCTCACGACGACCCCGGGTCCGCCCTCAGCCCCGGGCCCGGGCGTGGAAACCCCGGGTTATTCATTCTCGGCCGAGTTGGCCGCCGACCTCCGCCGGCTGTCCCTCACCCCTGTCTCCGATCCTCGACGCGCACCTTGGTTCTGGCCCGACCGGACCGCCCCGCCCCGGACCGGCTCCATCGGGCTCTGGGATCGACCTCCTTCGAGGAACTGGACGCCGTGGGCCAAGGCGAGCTCCTGGACCTACCCCCGCTCGAGCGCGGTGATCCCCTGGCGGTCCATCCACCAGATCACGACGTGGCTCACCGACGGAGCGCCACCGCCCGTCCAGATCAGCTCGCCGACGCGGGATGAGGCGAGCGTGGGCACCGATCTGCCGCGCCAGGCCGATCCATGAGCGGGCCGTCCGCCTCGGCGAGATCGGGCTCTTTGGCATCACCACCACTCCCGACGGCGGCGGGTCCGGCCCGTGGATGATGTTCGTGAATGTCGCCACCGAACACCACATCGGTCCAGGACGACTCTGGGTAGATCTGGCTCGCGCCTGGGCACGTCATGGGTTCCGGTCCGTCCGCTTCGACCTGAGTGGCGTAGGGGACAGTCCGGTCCACCCAGATCAGCGCGAGAACGTGCCCTTTGCCCGCCAGTGGCTGGACGATCTCCCGGCCCTGGCGTCGGGGGTGTCGCCCGAGGACCCCTCCGATGCCATCTTCATCGGTCTGTGCTCGGGCGGGTATGGCGCATTGGAAGGCGCCATGGCCGTCGGGGCGCGGGGGGCGTTCGTGTTCAACCCGGTCCTGTCGGCGCCAGTCCTCAACAAGTCGAGCCAAGAAGTCGATCCACGACGCCGGGCGTGCCGGCCGCTACCGGTCCCCTTGGCCAGGCTGGCTCGGAAGCACGAGCGAACGGCGTGGTGGATCTGGCGGGCGTACCGCCAGTTCGCCGTGTGGCATGCGCCGATGGCGGTCACCGCCGCCGCGGTCGAGTCGGGCCTCGACGTTCTGGTCATCTGCAGCGAGCACGACGCTCGGCCGCTCCGGGAAGTCCTGTACTGGCGTCTCTTCGGTGAGCGGAGGTTGCGACGCACGGGCCGCTTCGAGCTGGTAGTCGTCTCGAGTATGGATCACGTGCTGCTTTTCGGCGAAGGGCGACGGACCGGAGCGCGTCTCATGACCGACCATGTGCTGACCCGTTTCGCTTCGGCCAGTCAGCTGGCCGATGGCCGGAGGGAGCCACGGGTCCCTGAGACGGTGCACGGCGGGACCACCCCGGCGGGAGCGCCACAGTCCTGAGAGTCGGCACCACGGTCGATGGGGCCAGGCTGTCCCCGCCCCCGGATCATGCGCCTCGTCCCCGCCCCTTGGTGGTCTCTGCCCGGAAGACCTCTTCCAGACGATCAACCATCCGTTGAAGCGTGAATCGAGCGGTCACCTGCTCGGTACAGGACGGCGCGAGCTGTGGTTGGTGGCACCGCCACCCGATCAGGGAGCGCAGCTTCTCCGAGAGCATGGAGACGTCGGCTGCATCGAAGAGAAAGCGCTCAAACGGTCCGCAGAGGATCTCGGGGATACCGCCAACCCGTGAAGCCAGCACGGGACGGCCGGTAGCGAGGCCCTCGATCACCGTCCTCCCGAATGGCTCATCCCAGGTCGACGGCACCACGCAGACGTCGGCCGAATGCAGCGGGGTGACCACGTCATCGCGGCCCGGGAGGAACCGGACGTTCCCGTAGGCGAGAGCGCCCAGTTGGTGCCGATACTGGGCCGCCGCGGCATCGCCATCGCCCGACCCGACGACCACGAGTGCCGACTGCCGGGGATCGAGGTCGAGCTGTCTCCAGGCCCGTAACAAGACGTCGACCCCTTTCTCGGGGACCAGCCGTCCGACGTAGGTGACGACGAAGGCATCTCTCGGGAGCCCGAGCGCCCGTCTCGCCGCCGTCCGCTCGGGGAGACCACCAGGCGGATAGTCCGCTGGATCGATCCCGTTGTAGAGCACTTCCGACTTGGTCGGGTCCAGGCCGGATCGGTGCCAGCGGCGCTCGACGTACTCCGAACTGACGACGAACCGGCGAACACGCCGGTTGAGCAGGTTCATCTGCTTCGCATCGAGCTCCGAGTGCCCGTGAAGATGGCAGACCACCGGACTGGCCGCCAGGGCTCCCGCCGGTACGGCCCAGCCATTCGAGAACACACGGTTTCCGTAGATGACATCGGGTCGGCGACGGACGACGTCAAAGATGGCCGGCAGGAGCCCGATCGCCTGTCGGACCTTTTCCCGACGGCCTCCCGGATAGAGATAGTCAACCGAGGGAACGTGGGATGTCGACGCGCACAGGCGCTCATATTCGGGGACGAATGATCCGGACTCCCCGTAGATGAGATCGAACGCGGTGGCCCCGGTTGACCAAATTCCCGGGTGATCTGGATCATGTTCATCTCGATCCCCCCGTGGGACCGGCTCGATGCACATTGGTGGCCACCCGGAGGGGGCGCATCACGCCACGGCCTCCGGTCCTGGCCGTCTGACCACCCCCAGCTTGAGTGTTCGACAAGGCCGCTTCCACGAAGTCTCATCGACCAGGGTCCGGCGAACCTGAAGTGGACGGGGGCGTCGGATCGGCATTGAGCCGGCCCACCACGGCGCCACCGCGCTCGCGGCTCTACGGTCCGGCGGCCCGACGATCTCGGCTACGCCGGGGCAGTGACCTGACGGAGGAACGACACCACCTCGGCCCGCTCGACCGAGCGCCGCATAGGCGGCACCCGGGCCAGCAGGGCGGCGCGGTAGGAGGCAGTGGCCAGCCGGCTGTCGAGGACGGCCACCACCCCCCGGTCCTCCGACGATCGGATGAGCCGTCCCGCTCCCTGCGCCAGCAGCGTGCCGGCCCGGGGCAGGTCCACGGCGGCGAAGGCCCCCGGGCCGGCCCGTTCCCGCCGGGCCTGGAGGACCGGTTCGTTGGGGCGCGGGAACGGGATGCGGTCGATGGCCACCAGACTGAGCGTCCGCCCGGGGAGGTCGACCCCCTGCCAGAAGCCGAGCGTGGCGAAGAGGCAGGTCGGCTCGCTGGCCCGGAACGCTTCGACCAGGGCCGGCTTGGGCAGGTCGGACTGGCTGAGCACCGGCACCGACAGGCGGTCCTTCAGGGCGTCGACCGCGGCCCGCATAGCCCGCCAGCTGGTGAACAGGGCCAGGGTGCGCCCGCCGGCGGCCTCGATGAGCTGCTCGAGCTCGTCGTGCAGGGCGGGTTCGGATTCGGGCCGCCGACGGTCGGGGAGCGAGCGGGCCACGTACAGCATGGCGTGACCGGGGAAGTCGAACGGGCTCCCGACGTCGAGCAGCTCGCAGTCGGTGCCCGGGAGGCCCAGCCGCTCCGGCAGCCCGAGGGGGACAGTGGCCGAGGTGAGCACGCCGGTGACCTCGCCCCAGAGGCGCTCCGAGAGGAGGGGAGCGACGTCGATCGGGGCGATACGGAGGACCGGGGCCGTCCCGCCCCCCTCGACCCAGGCCACCTCGTCGTCGGTGAGCGTGGTCAGCCGGGTGAGGTCGGCAGCCAGGTGTCCGGCGGCCAGCAGGGCCCGGTCCCGACGCGAGCGGACAGCGGCGGGCTCGTCCTCGCCGGACTCCCGTTCGGCCCGGCGCAGGTAGTCGACCAGCCGGCCCACCCTCCCCGATGCCAGGGCGACCACGTCGGCTACGGCGCGGTGCTCGGCCCGACCGGGGCCGCCCGGGGCCGGAGGGTCTCCACCCGGGGTCGGAGTCGCCCCGACCAGATCATCGGGCCCCGGGCCGGTTTGCAGGGCGTCGGGGGGCAGGCGACGACCGGTCAGGGGCCGGAGGGTCCGCTCGAGGGTGTCACCCACCTCCGCCAACGCGTCGACGGCATCCGCTGTACCCGGCGCGTCGGCGTCCAGCAGTGGGCGGCTGGATGCGGCCAAGGCGCGGAACCGGCCGGGCCCGACCTCGACGCCGAGCGAGTCGGTCATCACGTCCTCGACCTCGTGGGCCTCGTCGAAGACGACCACCTCGTGGGGCGGGAGCACCGCCCCACCGCTGGCCAGATGGGCCCCGTACAGGTGGGTGTTGACCACCACCACGTCGACCTCGGCGGCGCGGGATCGGGCCTCCTCGGCGAAGCAGTCCCGCCCCGAAGGGCAGCGGAAGGCGCCGGGACACTCGCGTGCCGTGGTCGAGACCATGGCCCAGGCTCGCCTGCTGGGCTCGAACTGGAGCTCGGCCCGGTCCCCGGACTCGGTCTCGCCGGCCCAGCGCACCAGCCGGCGGAGCTGCTCGCCCAGGCGGTCGCCCCCCGGGCCGCCGGCGGTCGGGGTGAGGGTGTCGTCGGCATCGGGCGGGTCGCCGGTGTCGCCCGGGAGGGCCAGCTGTTCGTCACCCCCGCCGATCTCGCTGACCCGCTGGCGGCAGAGGTAGTTGCTCCGTCCCTTGAGGACGGCGAAGGAGAATTCGGGGCCGACGGCGGCGGACACGGCCGGCAGGTCCTGGCCGGCCAGCTGGTCCTGGAGGGCCTTGGTGGCGGTGGCCACCACCGTCCGGCGGCCCGACAGGGCGGCGGGGATCAGGTAGGCCAGGGACTTGCCCGTGCCGGTGCCGGCCTGGACGACGAGGTGGCGGTCCTCGGCCACCGAGCCCGCCACGGCTTCCGCCATCCGGCGCTGGCCCGGTCGTTGCTCTCCACCCCCTGGCAACCCCGCCGCCACCTTGGCCAGCACCGTGGTCACGTCGTCGGACACCCTCCGACCCTACCGGCGCTACGGGGAGCTGGGGCCCGGGTCGGGGCCCACCGCTCAGTGCCATTCCACCGCCAGGCCGATGGCCACGCCGAGGCCCACGGTGACGATCACCCAGCGGAGCACCGGCGGAGGAATGCGCCGCCCGTAGCGGCCACCGATCTGCCCACCGAGGACCGAGCCGGCGGCGATGAGTCCGGCCACCGACCACGAGACGTCGGTGGTGGACACGAAGAACAATCCGGAGACGGCGTTCACGGTGAGCGCCAACGCGTTCTTCGTTCCATTGAGCCGCTGGAGGTCGTCGTCGATGAACACGGCGAGCAGGGCGATGAGGATCACTCCCTGGGCCGCACCGAAATAGCCGCCGTACACGCCGGTCAGGAACACCCCGGCCAGGAGGAACACACCACCGTGGGCGGGTCGCCGGCCGCGTTGGTCGAGGCCGGCGCTCAGTCTGGGCTGGACGGCCATGAGCACCACCGCCAGCCCGATGAGAGCGGGGACGGCGGCCTTGAACACGCTGTGGGGCAGGGCCAGCAGGAGCAATGCCCCGATCAGGCCACCGGCCACCGATGCCGGGCCGAGCTGGACCAGACGACGGCCCTGGCCGGACAGCTCCCGGCGATAGGCGACGGTGGCGCTCACGCTCCCCGGGACCAGCCCGACCGTGTTGGACACGTTGGCCAGCACCGGCGGGTAGCCCAGGGCCAGCAGGGTGGGGAAGGTGATGAGGGAACCGGAGCCGACGATGACGTTCACCGTCCCGGCCGCCATGCCGGCGGTGAAGATCGCCAGCGCGGCCTGGGGGGACATGCAGAGGGTCTACTTGGTCCGGTTGTCGGACTCAATGACCGAAGCCGTGGCGGACGGCGTCGGTGACCCACCTCGGGGGCGGGTCGCCGGGCCCTTGTGGCTCCGGGGACCGGATAGGTTCGCAGCGTGCAACCGGACGACGCAGGCGCGCTCAGGGCCACGCCTCCGCGCCGCGCCCCGTCGGTGGCCGACCTTTCCCTCGGGCCCATACCCGCCCATGTCGCCTGCGTCATGGATGGGAACGGCCGGTGGGCCGCTCGCCGGGGCCTGCCCCGGACCGAGGGCCACGCCGCCGGGGAGGCCGCCATGTTCGACGCCGTGGAGGGAGCCCTCGACCTCGGCATCCCGTGGATCACCATGTACGCCTTCTCCACGGAGAACTGGCGGCGCCCGGCCGACGAGGTGCGCTACCTGATGGGGTTCAACGAGAGCCTGCTCCGCCGACGACGCGACGAGCTGCACGAGAAGGGCGTCCGCATCCGCTTCGCCGGCCGCCGCGATTGGCGGGTGCCCAAGCGGGTGATCAGGCGGATGGACGAGTCCATCGAGCTCACGGCGTCCAACCGGCGGTGCACACTGACGATGGCCTTCAACTACGGCGGCCGGGCCGAGATCGTGGACGCCGTGCGCCGGCTCGTTGCCGACGGCATGGCACCGGAGAAGGTCGACGAGAAGGCCATCCGGTCGCGGCTCTACTTCCCGGACCAACCCGATCCGGACCTGGTCATCCGGACCTCGGGGGAGTACCGGATCTCGAACTTCCTGCTGTGGCAGCTGGCCTACAGCGAATTGGTCTTCGACGAGGTGCTCTGGCCCGACTTCCGGCGGGAGCACCTGTTCGCAGCGGTGCGCGACTTCCAGCAGCGCCAGCGACGGTACGGCGGCGTGACGTGAGCGGCACCGCTCCGGTCGGCAGCTCCCGTCGGCGCGACGACCACGGTGGGGTGTGGATCCGCACCGGCCTGGTGCTCGGTGCACTGGTCTACGTCGGCATGGTGGTGATGGCGGCGGCCGGGTTCACCGGGGTGATCCCCCTGGTGGTGGTCCCGCCCGTGCTGGTGGCCGTCATCGGGGCCAACAACCTGCTGGGGGGCGGGCGAACCCACGGCCGCACCCCCGGTCGCCCGACAGGCCAGGGCCGGGCCCCGCTCTCCTCCAGCGGACCGAACGGACCCCTCGCCCCGGACTCCCACGCCGAGCCCGCAAGTCCTGACGAGCCCGGCCCAGCCCGATGACCCTGTTCCGCGACCGGGGGATGGTGCTCCGGACGATCCGATTGGGCGAGGCCGACCGGATCGTCACGCTGATGACCGAGCAGCACGGCAAGGTGCGGGCGGTGGCCAAAGGGGTGAGACGGACCCGGTCCAAGTTCGGCTCGCGGCTCGAACCGTTGAGCCACGTGGCCCTGCTCGGATGGCAGGGCCGCGGCGACCTGGACATCGTCAACCAGGTGGAGGTGATCGACACCAACCGGGTGGTCCGGGAGGACCTCGACCGCATGGCCGCGGCCATGTCCATGCTCGAGGCGGTCGACCAGATCGGCCAGGAGCGCCACGCCAACCCCCGCCTCTACGAGATGCTGGTGGGGGCGGTGGCCGCTTGGGCCCGCGGGATCCGGCCCTGGTGACGGCCGCCTTCTTCCTCAAGGTCCTGGCGCTCGAGGGCTCGGCCCCGGTACTCGACACCTGTGTGGCCTGCGGGGAGGAAGACCCCGCCCAGCTGGTGGCGTTCGACCTGACCGAGGGGGGTGTGCTGTGCCGGCGGTGCCGGCGCGGCCGGTCGGTGTCGGCGGGGGCGATCGCCCTGATGCGCCGCATGCTCGGCGGGGACCTGGCCGGGGTGTTGGCCGAGCCACGCTCCCCGTTCACCGGCGAAGTGGGTGCACTGGCCACCGAGGCCATGGAGTCCCACCTCGACCGGCGCCTGCGGTCGGTGCGCAGCGGCCAGGTCTCGTGACCGACCGGGCAGGGTCGGCGGGCCGGGCGGTGAGCGCCACTCGGGCCTTCGGCGTCTACGTGCACGTGCCCTTCTGCCGGCTCCGCTGCGACTATTGCGCGTTCGCCACCTACACCGACCGGGACCACTTGATGGACAGCTACGTGGCGGCGTGCATCACCGAGCTCGGCCGGGCGCGGTCCGACGAAGGCATCCCGCCGGCGACCTCGGTCTACTTCGGCGGGGGCACGCCGTCGCGGCTGCCGGCCGATGCACTGGTCGAGCTGCTGGCGGCCGTGCCCCGGGCGGCGGGGGCCGAAGTCACCGTGGAGTGCAATCCCGAGGATGTCACGGCGGACCGGCTGGCCACCTACCGCGCCGGTGGGGTCACCCGCATCTCCCTCGGCGTGCAGTCGACGGCCCCGAAGGTGCTCGCCGGCCTCGGCCGGCACGGGTCCGAGCGCGCCGGCGAGGCGGCCGCCACCGTGCACGACGCCGGCTTCGACAGCTGGAACGTCGACCTGATCATCGGGGGGCCGAGGGAGAGCGACGGCGACTGGGACCGGACCTTGGCCGACACCATCGGCCCTCCGTGCTCACCGCCCCACGTCAGCGCCTATGCGCTGACGGTGGAGCCGGGCACCAGGCTGGCCGCCGACCCCGGCCGGCATCCGGACGACGACACGCAGGCGGCTCGCTACGAGCGCACCGACGAGATGTTGGCCTCGGCCGGCTACCGGTGGGAGGAGATCTCCAG
Source organism: uncultured Acidimicrobiales bacterium (assembly GCA_963734435.1). Classification (GTDB taxonomy): domain Bacteria; phylum Actinomycetota; class Acidimicrobiia; order Acidimicrobiales; family RAAP-2; genus Bog-756. The sequence continues at coordinate 71,735 of CAVTHA010000002.1, forward strand.
CTGGGCCCGGCCCGGCCACTCTTGCCGGCACAACCGGCTCTACTGGAACCAGGGGGACTACCGCGGCATCGGCTCGGCCGCCCACTCGCACCGCGCCGGGCGGCGCTGGTGGAACATCCGGACACCGGACCGCTACGTCGCCACCGTCGGGTCGGGGCGGCGGCCCGTGGCCGGCGAGGAGATCCTCAGTCCCGAGCAGCGACGGTCCGAGGCGCTCGTCCTGCAGCTGCGCACCCGCTCGGGAGTGGACCGGTCGGCCCTGCCCGACGACCCGGACCTGGCCGGGCTGGTCCGTCGCCGGGGCGACCGGGCGGTCCTCACCGTCCGGGGCCGGCTGCTGGCCAATCAGGTGACCGCCCGCCTCCTGGCCGGGCCGGGCACCAGGATGCCAACCGGTACGCTTCCCCTCCGTGCCTGACCTCCCCGCTCCTCCTGGCGCGCCCGCCGACCTCATGGAGAAGGTCGTCGGGCTGTGCAAGCGGCGCGGCTTCATCTTCCCGTCGGCCGAGATCTACGGTGGCTTCAGGTCGGCCTACGACTTCGGCCCTCTCGGGGTCAACATGCTGCGCAACGTGAAGAATGCCTGGTGGGAAGCCATGGTGCAGCGACGCGACGACGTGGTGGGCCTCGACGCCGCCATCCTCTCGCCGCCGGCCGTGTGGGAGGCCTCCGGTCATCTGGCCAACTTCACCGACCCGCTGGTCGACTGTCGCCGCTGCCACCAGCGGTGGCGGCAGGACAAGATCGAAGGGGTGTGCCCGGCCTGCGGGTCGACCGAGTTCACCGAGGCGCGTGCCTTCAACCTGATGTTCAAGACCCACGCCGGTCCGGTGGAGGAAGAGGGCGCCGTCGCCTACCTCCGGCCGGAGACGGCCCAGGGCATGTTCACCAACTTCGCCAACGTGCTCCAGACCACCCGCAAGCGACCGCCCTTCGGCATCGCCCAGGTCGGGAAGTCGTTCCGCAACGAGATCACCCCACAGAACTTCGTCTTCCGGACTCGGGAGTTCGAACAGATGGAACTGGAGTACTTCGTGCCCCCGGCGGAGGCGGACGACTGGTTCCAGTACTGGCTGGAGGAGCGCTACCGCTGGTACATCGGCCTTGGCATCCCCGAGCCGGAGCTGAGGCTCCGCCATCACGGCCCGGACGAGCTGTCCCACTACGCGGCGGCCACCGCCGACGTCGAGTTCCTGTTCCCGTGGGGGTGGGACGAGCTCGAGGGGATTGCCAACCGCACCGACTTCGACCTCCGGGCCCACAGCGAGGCGTCGGGGGAGCGGCTCGAGTATTTCGACCAGCCTTCGGGCGAGCGCTACGTCCCCTACGTGATCGAGCCGGCGGCCGGCGCCACCCGCACCATGATGGCCTTCCTGCTCTCCGCCTACCATGAGGACCAGGTGGGCGGGGAGGCCCGGACCGTGCTCCGCCTGCATCCAAGGCTCGCCCCCTACCAGGTGGCGGTGCTCCCCTTGTCGAAGAAGGAGACCCTCGAGCCGCTGGCCCGGGAGGTCCTCGCCCTGCTGCAACCCCACTTCATGTGCGACTACGACGTGACCCAGTCCATCGGCCGGCGCTATCGGCGCCAGGACGAGGTGGGCACCCCGTACTGCGTGACGGTCGACTTCGACTCCCTGGAGGACCAGGCGGTCACCGTCCGCGACCGTGACTCCACCGACCAGGTCCGGGTGCCCATCACCGGGCTGGTGTCGGAGTTGGCCGCCCGCTCCGGCTCGAACTGACCGGATCCGGTCCCTCCACCCGGGGGCTCCCGACGGGGGATTGCCCTACCATCGGGCGATGTCCACCGGACCGGGCCCGCCCTTCTCGCCGCGATTCGTCGGTCGTGCCGTCCTGGTGACGGGCGGTGCCTCCGGCATCGGCCGGGCCACCGTGCTGCGTCTGGCCGGCGAGGGCGCCGACGTGTTCGCCGTCGATGTGAACGCCGAGTCCCTGGCCGGCGTGCGGGACCAGTCGGCTGGGCTCAGCGGTTCGGTCACGGTCCGGGTCGGCGACGTGTCCACCGAGGTGGGGGTGAAGGCGATGGTCGCCGACGCCGTGGCACACCTCGGACGGCTCGAGGTGGTGGCCAATGTGGCCGGGGTCCTGTCGTTCTCCCACACCCACGAGCTCGCCCTGGAGGAGTGGGACCGGCTGCTCACCGTCAACCTGACGGGCACCTTCCTCGTCTGCCGCGAGGCACTGCCCCATCTCCTCGCCGGCGGCGGCTGCATCGTCAACCTGGCCTCCACTGCGGCCCACAAGGGACAGCCCTGGGCCTCGGCCTACGCCGCCTCGAAGGGCGGGGTGCTGGCGCTCACCCGGGCCCTGGCCGTCGAGTATGCCGCCCAGGGGGTCCGGGTCAACAGCATCAGCCCGGGCGCCATCGACACCCCGATCACCGCCGCCTTCCACCTGCCCGAGGGGGCGGACATCTCCCTCATCAACCGGGTCACGCCGATCGGGAAGTTCGGGACGCCCGAGGGCATCGCCGCGGCCATCGCCTACGTGGCGTCGGACGAGGCTTCGCACATGAACGGCGCCGATCTCCTCATCGACGGCGCCACCCTGGCTTGAGCGTTCAGGAGAGGGTGGAGCGCCCCTCCGTGGCCCACCAGTCGGCGGTCAGCTTGAGGCCGGGCACCGACACCCGCGGCAGCAGTTCCTCGTAGGTGCGGCGGTATCCGGTGTGGGCGATCTGCCATGCACCGTCGAGCTTGACGTACCGGTCGGTGTAGAACGCCGCACCTTGGACGTTGAGGCCGAGGTCGGTGAGGATGACGACGTCCTCGAGGGCCCAGGTGCCGGTGGCGTCGGCCGGGCCGGTGAGGTCGATCTCGGGATGGTGGCAGCGGTGGCTGGTCAGCATGGTGGTGGCACCCATCGAGGTGCGGAGGAACTCCATGATGGCGTCCCGCCCTTCGAATTCGTAGAGACCCCCGCCGTAGCGCGCGGTGGCGTCGGGGGTGAAGCAGGGTTCGAGCTCGGTCCACAGCTTCTGGTCGAGGCAGCGGAGGTACCGGTACTTGAGTCGCTTGATGAGCTCGATCTCGACGAGGTCCTCGGGGGTCATGGCCACTCCTCAGGGTCCGGCCGGCGGATCGGACGGGCGAGCGTATCCCGGTCGGCGAGGTGCACGCCGAACGTCCGGGTCAGCGGATCGTCCCGACGCCCGGGATGAGCGGGAGGTCGAGGGCGGTGACCCATCCCGGTGGCAGCTCGTTGACGGCCGGCACGGCGTTGAGGGCTCGGAGCCCGGTGGCCAGGCAACCGGCGGCGGCCGCGTCCCGGCCGCTCCCGTCGGAGAAGCGGAAGGCCGTCTCCTGGGTGATCGACGGCGTCCCGTCCACCACCACCCGGTAGACGTCGTCCTGGGTGCCCCGGGGCCAATCGGGTGCGGCACCGGCACCGACCCGGTTCACGTGCTCGAGGCAGATCCGGGGCGCACCGTCGTACATCCCGTCGATCGTGAAGCGGATGGCGGCCACCTCGCCCGGGTTGATCACGCCCTTGGCCGTGGTGATGGGATCCGCGGTCACCCACTTCTCCCATGTGGTGGTGATCTCGTCGAGCTCCACACCGACGGCGTGGGCCATCATGGGCACGGTCGCCCCCCAGGACATGACCAGGATGTCCCGGTGCTCGAGCAGTGGGACGTACTCGGGCTGGCGCCCGATGCCCATCTCCTCTTCGTAGTCGCCTTCGTAGTTGATGTAGTCGAGGATCTCGAGGGCGCGGACCTGGCGGACCTCGGCGCACAGTCCCATCAGGGTCATCGGCAAGAGGTCGTTGGCGAACCCGGGATCGATGCCGGTGGTGAAGCAGGAGGCGCCTCCGGCCTCGCAGGCTTCGGTGATGGGTTCGACCCACGACGGCGGGATCGAGGGCATCGAGGGCCACACCCAGGGCGTCATGGCCGTCGAGCAGACGTCGATGCCGCCCCGGAGAAAGGCGCCGATGTCGCGGATGTTGTCGCCGGCGTGGGCGGCGGTCGGGCCGAAGTGCACGAGGGCGTCGGGCCGGAGGGCGATCAGCTCGTCGAGATCGTGGCCGGCGGCCATGCCGAGCGGCTCGCCGCCGCAGAGCTCGCCCACGTCCCGGCCCACCTTGTCCGGGTCGTTCACGCCCACGCCCACCAGCTCGAACGAGGGGTGGCGCAGGATCTCGGGGATCACCATCCGCCCGACGAAACCGGTGCCCCACACCACCACCCGCTTGGCCTTCCCCGTCATCGGAGCATCTCGCCCGCGTTGACCAGGAGGTACTGGCCGGTGACGGCCTTGGCATGGTCCGAGGCAAAGAAGGCCGCCACATCGGCGACCTCCCCGTCGTCGGTCATGCGCCGGAGGGGGAACTTGCCCACGATGTCATCCAACACCTCCTGCTCGGTCCGGCCCTGATTGGCCGTGGTGCCGGTGACGTACAGCTCGACGTTCGGGCCCCACATCCACGACGGCACGACCATGTTGCAGCGGATGTTGTCGGGACCCAGCTCGTCGCAGAGGTAGTACATGGTGGACAACAGCGCCCCCTTGGACGCGGCATAGCCACTTTGCGGAAGCGCCGGCTGGAACATCGACTGGGACCCGATCAGCACGATGGAGCCACCCCCACCGGACTTCATCGCCTGGGCCACGGGGCGGACGACGGTGAGCGCGCCGATGACGTTGGTCTCGAATGCCTTGCGCCACGACTCGAACTTGAGGTCGTAGAGCCCACCCCAGACGTTCTCGTAGGCGGCCACCTGGATCAAGGCGTCCACCTGGCCGAAGCGGCCCATGGCCGTCTCGACCAGGCCGGCGCAGGACTCGGGATCGGTGATGTCGGTCACGTGGGTGGCCACCCGGGTGCCGCCCGGATCGAGCTCGGTGGCGGTGGAGGCCAGGGTGTCGGCGGTGCGGGCGGCGAGCACCACGTTCGCCCCGTCGCGCAGGGCGCTGGTGGCGCATTCCCGTCCGAGGCCGGCGCCCACCCCGGTGACCATGACGGTCTTTCCTTCGAGGATCATCCCCCTCTTCTATCGGTTGCCGGTCAGGCCTTCCAGTTGCGCACCGCCCTTCCCGACGAGAGGGTCCCTGTCAGGTTGGTGACACCGGTGCTCCCGGGTACGCTGGCATTCCCGCCCGGAGTGGGCCGCAACTGCAGGTCCGCGCTCCGATTCCGTTCCAGGAGACCTCGCCCGAATGCCATTCGTCTTCGACTTCGACCACGCTCACCGCAAGCCGCCGATGGAGATGAAGGACCTCCTCGGCGGCAAGGGGGCCAACCTGGCCGAGATGACATCGGTACTCGGCTTGCCGGTGCCCCCGGGCTTCACCATCGGGACAACGGCCTGCCGCAGCTACATGGAGTCCGGTTGGCCCGACGCGCTCACCGGTGAGGTGGCCCGGGCCCGGGCCCGACTCGAGAAGGCCATGGGCAAGCGGATCGGCGACCCGAGCGACCCGCTCTTGGTGTCGGTACGGTCGGGGGCGAAGTTCTCCATGCCGGGGATGATGGACACCGTTCTCAACCTGGGCCTCAACGACCAGTCGGTCGAGGGTCTGGCCAAGCAGACCGACGACGAGCGGTTCGCCTACGACTCGTACCGGCGCTTCGTAGCCATGTACGGGCGTATCGTCCTGGACATTCCGGCCACCGAGTTCGACGGGTTGCTCGAGGCGGCCAAGGAGCTGGCCGGGACCACCTCGGATGCGGGCATCCCCATCGAGCTCCTGCGATATCTGGTCGACGCCTACCAGCAGATCGTCGAGCGGGCCACCGGGAAGCCCTTCCCCCAGGACCCCGACGAGCAGCTGCGGGGCGCCATCGAGGCCGTCTTCGCCTCCTGGAACGGCCCGCGGGCCGTGGCCTACCGGGTGCGGGAGCGGATCCCCCACGACCTCGGCACGGCCGTCAACGTGCAGGCCATGGTGTTCGGGAACCGGGACGACAACTCCGGGACCGGGGTGGGGTTCACCCGAGACCCGGCCACCGGCGCGCCCGGCGAGTACGGCGACTTCCTGCTGAACGCCCAAGGCGAGGACGTGGTCGCCGGCATCCGCAACACCGAGCCGCTTTCGGCCCTCAACAAGCGGTTCCCGGCCGTCCACCGGCAACTCCTGGCCATCTTCGCCCGGCTCGAAGCCCACTACCGGGACATGTGCGACACGGAGTTCACCATCGAGCAGGGCAAGCTCTGGATGCTGCAGACCCGGGTGGGCAAACGGACCGGGCTCGCCGCCCTCCGCATGGCGGTCGACATGGTCGGGGAGCGGCGGATCAAGCTGACCAAGAGCGATGCGGTCCAGAGGATCACCGCCGACCACCTCGAACAAGTGCTCCATCCCCAATTCTCGGGGTCAGGCCATGTCGTGCTGACCCGAGGTCTCGGCGCTTCTCCGGGTGCGGCGGTCGGCCGGGTCTACCTGACGGCAGACGACGCCCAGGCGGCGGCGGAGCGGGGCGAGCGGGTGGTCCTGGTCCGCACCGAGACATCGCCGGATGACGTCCACGGCATGCTGGCGGCCGAAGGGATCCTCACCGCTCGCGGGGGCCTGGTCAGCCACGCCGCCGTCGTGGCCCGCGGATGGGGCAAGCCCGCCGTGGTCGGCGCCGAGGCCCTGCGGATCGGCGGCGGCTCGTTCACGGTCGGTGACACCGAGGTCAACGAAGGCGATTGGATCTCGGTAGACGGCACCAACGGCACGGTGATGCTCGGGCAGATCCCGGTGACCGAAGGGGAGACACCCCCCGAGTTCGAGATCGTCCTCGGTTGGGCGGATGCGCTCCGGGCCGGTGATCTCGGCGTGCGGGCCAACGCCGACAACGGCCCCGACGCGGCCAACGCTCGCCGGCACGGCGCCGAAGGGATCGGGCTGTGCCGCACCGAGCACATGTTCCTCGGCGAGGACCGGTTGCCCATCGTCCGCCGGATGATCCTGGCCTCGAGCCCGGAGGAGGAGGAGTCGGCCCTCGAGGCCCTGCGCCAAGCCCAACAGACCGACTTCCTCGAGATCCTCGAGGCCATGGACGGACTGCCGGTGACCATCAGATTGCTCGATCCGCCCCTGCACGAGTTCCTGCCGAAGACCGAAGACCTGGCGATCAAGCAGGCGACCGAGGGTCTGACCCGAGAGGAGCAGCGTCTGTACCGGGCGGCCCTGGCCTGGCACGAGCACAACCCCATGCTCGGCACCCGGGGGGTGCGGCTCGGCGTGATCAAGCCGGGACTGTACGCCATGCAGGTGCGGGCCCTCATGGAGGCGGCGCGGGCTCGGGCCAAGGCGGGCGGCCACCCGATCGTCGAGATCATGATCCCCCTGACCACGTCGCGCGACGAGATGGCCCTGGCCCGATCGTGGGTGGAGGCGGCCATCGCCGAGACGAAGGAGGAGACGATCCCGGGCTCGCGGGCCAAGGGGGCGGCCTCGGCCAAGAAGCGGACCGGCTCGCTCGACGTGGCCATCGGCACCATGATCGAGACGCCCCGGGCGGCGCTGCTGGCCGATGAGATCGCCGAGGAGGCCGACTTCTTCTCGTTCGGCACCAACGACCTGACCCAGATGACCTACGGGTTCAGCCGCGACGACGTCGAGGGACGGATGATGTCGGCCTACCTGGATCTCGGCCTGTTGACCAGGAACCCCTTCGAAGTGGTGGATCCGGACGGCGTGGGCGAGCTGGTGCGGATCGGTGTGGAGCGGGGCAGGTCGACCCGGCCCTCGCTCAAGGTCGGCGTCTGTGGCGAGCACGGCGGCGATCCCGAGTCGATCGCCACCTTTGCCTGGGCCGGCGTGGACTATGTCAGCTGCTCTCCCTTCCGGGTACCGATCGCCCGTCTGGCCGCGGCCCAGGCCGTGCTGGCGGGGGGTACGGCCGGTCGGCGGCCCACCGGTCCCAAGGGTCGGGCGAAGGCGAGCAGCCGGGCCCGGAGCAGCCGGTAGCCACCAGGGCACCGCTCGAGGTTCCGCCCGCGTGGCCGGGCCCGGTCACGCGGTACCGTCGTCTCCCATGGGCATCCCCGATGAGGACGTCGCCCGGGTCCGAGCCGCTACCGACATCGTCGCCCTGATCGGGGAGCACGCCGCCCTCAAGCGCCAAGGCCAGCGCTGGGTCGGCCTGTGCCCGTTCCACAGCGAGAAGACGGCGTCGTTCAGTGTCAACGCCGAGGAGGGCTTCTACTACTGCTTCGGCTGCCAGGCCAAAGGCGACGCCATCAGCTTCGTACGGGCGGTAGAGCACCTGGACTTCGTCGACGCCGTGCACCGCCTGGCCGACCGGTCGGGGATCACCGTCCGGGAGGACGCCCACGCGGGTCGGGACAGCCAGCGGCGCAAGGCGTTCCTGGAAGTCATGGAGCAGGCGGTCGAGTGGTACCACCAACGGCTGCTCGATGGCCCTGACGCCGGACGGGCGCGGGACTACCTGCGCAGCCGCGGCTACGACGGCGAGGTCGTCCGCCGGTTCCGCCTGGGTTGGGCACCCGACGAATGGGACGCGCTCTGCGCCGGCCTGGGGTTGAGCCAGGCCACCGCGGTCGGCACCGGCCTCGGGTTCGTGAACCGGCGAGGCCGGCTGCAGGACGCGTTCCGGGGGCGGATCCTGTTCCCGATCTGCGATCCCTCCGGCCATCCGGTCGCCCTCGGAGGCCGGATCCTGCCCGACAGCGAGGACCCGGCCAAGTACAAGAACTCGTCAGAGACGCCCATCTACTCGAAGCGGCGGACGCTCTATGCGCTCAACTGGGCCAAGCAGGACATCATCAAGACGGGAGAGGTCGTGGTCTGCGAGGGCTACACCGACGTCATCGGGCTCTTCGGGGCGGGGGTCGAGCGTGCGGTCGCCACCTGTGGGACGGCGCTGGCCGAAGAGCACGTGAAGCTCCTGCGGAACTTTGCCTCGAGGGTGGTTCTGGCCTTCGACGCCGATGGCGCCGGCCAATCGGCCGCCAGTCGCTTCTACGAGTGGGAGCGACGGCTGGAGATCGACGTGGCGGTCGCCGATCTCCAGCCTGGCTCGGATCCCGGTGAGATGGCCCGGAGCGACCCGGAGGGACTTCGTGCCGCCGTCGAGCAGGCCAAGCCGTTCCTCCGTTTCCGGGTCGAGCGGATCCTCGACGCCGCTCAGCTCGACACGCCCGAGGGCCGGGCGAAGGCGGCGGACGCCGCCCTGGTGGCCGTGGCCGAGCACCCGGACGACCTGGTGCGCGATCAGTACGTGATGCAGGTCGCCGAGCGTTGCCATCTCGAGCCGTCCCAGCTCCGGCCACGGCTCGAGCACCTGCGGAACGAACGGGCGAGGACGGCGGCACCCCATTCGGGTGCCGGACCGGAGACCCGCCGGCGGCGGCCGGGCCCCCACCGGTCCGAGGACGAGTCGTGGGTCCGCGAGCCGGACGGCGGCGGCGACGAACTGGTCCCGGTCCCTGACTCGAGTCAGTGGCGCGGACGCGCCGGGGACAGGGGAGATAGCCCGAACGGACGGAGCGCACCGGGTGGAAACGGTCCGGTCCGGGAGTTCCGGCCGGGACTGGAGGCACTCCGGTTGGCCATCCACCGCCCGGACGATGTGGGTGATCGACTCGAGGCCGCCCTGTTCCGCGACGACCTGCAACGTGCCGCGTTCCAGTCCCTGGTCGACGCCGACGACCTGCATCAAGCCATCGACACCGCTCCCCCGCAGGTTCAGGCCCTGCTGGTCCGCCTCACGGTGGAAGAGCCGACCAGCGAACCGGGCGAGGTGGTATCGCAGCTGGTCCGACACGCGGCCCGTCGAGAGCTCCGGGTGATCACGGCTGAGGCCCGCACGTCGGCGGCCGCAGCTCAGGAGGCAGCTGCGGTGACTGCGTGGGTTCAGGAACTCGACGATCCCGACGCCTCGGCCGCAGCGACGGCCAGATTGGTAGCCTGGCTCGTAGTGAGGACACGAACGAGCGGTCCGGAGGAGTAGGGGTGATCTCCGAGCAGGGTTCGCGTCTCGTGACGGTGGAGGCGGAGCGCGTCGACGTGGCACCCGCCATCCACGCCACCGGCAGCGCAACGCTCGACGAGGTTCCCGCTGATCAATTCGATGCGCTCATTCGCTTGGGACAGGCGCGGGGCGGTTTGACGCAGGACGATGTCATGACGGTGCTGCGACCAGTCGAGTTGAGTGCCGAGCTCATCTCCGACATCGTGGACCGCATCCGCGCCGCCGGAGTCGAATTCACCTACGACACCGACGAGACCACGGTCGTCCCGATGAGCAGCGCGACCGACGGCATCGCCGACCCGTTGCTCGGGGAGGTTGCCCTCGTATCTGGAGCGGCTGACGCCGCGGACGGCAACGATCACCTTCGGCCGGCGCGCCTCTTGGATATGGATCCCCCGACCGCTCCCGCCCGGCGGAATGGAGGGGCGCCGGTCCTGGACGATGACGAGGTTCCGGTTCGGCCCCACGCTCGGCCAGAGCGCACGGCCCGCCGCGGGGCCGACCGGGATGGGTACGGCGAGGGCGACGCCTTCAGAGGGTCGGCCGCCGACCCGGTGCACATGTACCTGAAGGAGATCGGCAAGGTCAAGCTGCTCGACGCCGCCCTGGAGGTGGAGCTGGCCGAGAGGATCTTGGCCGGGTACGCCGCCGCCGAGCGGCTGGCAGCCTTCGAGGGAGGTCCGGGCGAGAGCTATCCCGATCGGGTGAAGGACCGGGTGATGGTGCGGAGGGGGCAGTCGGCCAAGGAGGCGTTGATCGAGGCCAACCTCCGCCTGGTGGTGTCCATCGCCAAGCGGTACCGCAACCGCGGGCTGGCCTTCCTCGACCTCATCCAGGAGGGGAATCTCGGACTGATGCGGGCGGTCGAGAAGTTCGACCACACCAAGGGCTTCAAGTTCTCGACCTACGCGACGTGGTGGATCCGGCAGGCCATCACCCGTGCCATCGCCGATCAGGCTCGGACCATCCGCATCCCCGTGCACATGGTGGAGACGATCAACAAAGTGGTCTGGGCCCAACGCCAGCTCCTCCAGGAGCTGGGGCGCGAACCCAGCGCCGAAGAAGTGGCCGGCCGCGTGGACTTCTCCATTGAACGCGTGCGAGAGATCCAGCGCATCAACCAGGACACGGTCTCGCTCGAACAGCCGATGGGGGACGAGGACGACTTCAGCCTGTCGGATCTCATCGAAGACCGCGAGGCAGTGGTGCCCGATGACGCCGCCGCCCGCATCATGCTCGACGACGCGGTGAGGGAGGCACTCGGCCATCTTTCGCCTCGAGAGCAGGACGTCGTCCGGCTCCGCTTCGGGCTGGAGGACGGCAAGATCAGGACGCTCGAAGAGGTCGGCAAGGCGTTCGGGGTCACCCGCGAACGGATCAGGCAGATCGAGGCCAAGACTCTGGCCAAGCTGCGCCGGCCGGAATCGGCGCAGCTGCTCCGCGACTACCTCGACGAGGCCTGACTTCTCGCCGCCGCCCGCCGGCGGTGGGTGCCGGGCGCTCGAGGTGCGAGCTCGGGTGGGTGTCGCCGGTGATTGAGGGCACTGGCCAGGTCCTCGGCCAGATCGACCGCAATGGCGTCGGCCGCCTGGTCACCGTTTCGCCATCCGAGCCGGACGCCGACCGTGTCCTTGAGCCGCTCGAGGCCGAGGTTGGCCACTGCCCTCGACTTGGTGCCGACGAGCGTTGCCGTGCCCGAAACCGGCGCGGAGCGGCCCACATGGGTGAGCGCCCGGCCGATCTGAAGGTATCGATCCCGACCGGCTCTCGCCCCCAAGACGTAACCGAGACAGAAAGCCACAACCGTGCCAACGCGAAGTTTCACCGGCCCATTCTGCACCGACCGAGGCGGCCCTGCACCCAGGCCGTCCCGGCGGTACGCACCGGCTAGTGTCCACAGGCGCGCGGCCGCAGCTTTGCGTCGCAGCCCAGCACGTTCCGGGGTAGCTCAATCGGCAGAGCAAGCGGCTGTTAACCGCTAGGTTGAGAGTTCGAGTCTCTCCCCCGGAGCTGTCCCAAAGTGCGGCGGTTTCATTGGAGCGCCGCGCCGTCCGATACCGGGTCGGCGCGATCTGGGCGCCGTGTTTTGGCCGTCGTCGCACGCTGGTCGGCGAACCATGCGGGCGCGCTTGCCGTGGACACGGCGCGGATTCTCGCGCCATCTCTGGCAAGATTGCATCGTGGGGATTCGCAATCAGCCCACGCGGGTTGTCGTCGTCGTGGGGCTATGGGCCATGTGGGTCCTCTGGACGGTGACGCGGTTCACCAGCACCATGATCGTGACCCTTTCCTCCACGTCCACCACGTGTCCGACTTTCCAGACCTGCACCACTCCCGCTTCGGTGGCCGTCCAGCGGACGTTCTACTTCAGTTGGTGGCACCTGGTATTCACCGTGATCGGCGCGGTACTGCTGTTGGCGGCCTCCGTCATGCTCCTCCGCACGCCCAGGTCGGTCGAGGAGATCTGACGCCGCCGCCACCCGGTCATTGCGGGTCGTTGTGGATCGCCTGGCCCCGGTGCCCCTCGGCCAGGCCTACGCCGGCAGTCCGTCGAGGGCCCGGTCGACGACGGCCTGGTGGTCGAGGCCGGCGGCCCGGGTGGCCCGGGTGAGCAGATCGCAGAGATAGGCGGCGAGCACCAGGGTGTCCGCCCTCGGGTCCCGCCCGACGAAGGGGAGGGGCTCCTCGGCCCGGTCGAGACCGGCGGCGGCCACGACGGCCTCCCGCAGGGCCGACAAGGTGGCCCGGGCCTCGGCCGTCCCGACCCCGGCCAGGCGCATCCAGGCCGAGAGGCCCAGCTCGAGGGCGAGATCGGGGCCCCCGGGGGCCCCGGGCCCGAAGGTGGCGAGCCCGGAGAGGACGATCCGGGCGAAGCGGTCCCGGGCCCCGGGATCGGCCTCCGGGGTGCGGTGGAGGGAGAGGGCCATCACCGCCAGTGTGGCGAGCGGGTGTGACGGGGTGGTGGACCATGGTGGTCAGGCCACCCTGACCTGGGTAAAGCTAGGGGCATGGCACGCACCATCTGGAAGGGCTCCCTCAGCTTCGGCCTGGTCAACGTCCCGGTCGGCCTGTACCCGGCCACGGCCGAGAAGACCATCCGCTTCCACCAGTTCGAGGCGGGCACCGCCGACCGCATCCGCTACAAGAAGGTCAACGAGCGCACCGGGGACGAGGTCGACCAAAAGGACATCGTGCGGGGGGTGGACCTGGGCGGCGGGGACTACGTGCTCCTCACCGACGAGGAGCTGGCGGCGGCGGAGCCGGTCAAGTCCCGACTCATCGAGCTCACCGACTTCGTGGACCTGGGCGACATCGACCCGGTCTACTTCCGCACCACCTACTACCTCGCCCCCGAGGGGGAGGCGGCCGAGAAGGCCTACGCCCTGCTGCGCTCGGTCATGGCCGGGGCGAAGAAGATCGCCATCGGCACCCTCGTCATGCGCAACAAGGAGTACCCCGTCGCCATCCGCCCCGACACCGACGTCCTCCTGCTCGAGACCCTGTACTTCGCCGACGAGATCCGCCGCCCCGACCAGGAGCTCCCCGGGCTGCCCCACCAGGTGGAGCTGACCGACAAGGAGACCGCCATGGCCGAGCTGTTGGTCCAGTCCATGGAGAGCCCCTGGGACCCCACCCGCTACGAGGACACCCACCGGGCCAAGGTCGAGTCCCTCATCGACGAGAAGCGCCAGGGCCACGAGATCGTGACCGAGGCCCCGGCCCGCCCGGCCAAGGTGGTCGACCTCATGGAGGCGCTCAGCGCCAGCATCGACGAGGCCCGGGCCAAGACGACCGCCACCGCCGGCACCGGGAAGGCCAAGGCCAAAGCCAAGCGCCCACCCCGGGCCCGCACCGTGGCCAAGCCCGCCGCCGCCACCCCGACCAAGAAGGCCGCCCCGAAGCCCCGCCGCAAGGCGTCCTGATGGCGCGGGTTCAAGCCCGTGCGAGCATGCGGTCCTTCACCAGGCCGAATTCGTCGACGAGTTGGCTGAAGGCGGCAGAAGCCCCATCGGGATCCGTCCCGTAGACCTGGCGCATGATCGTCAGCGATTCGAAGTCGGCGCTGAGTGCGGAGTCGACCATGGACGCGTGGGTCGTATAGACATCGGTGGAGGCCTGGATGGTCATCCTGAGAAAGTCCTCATCTGGCCCCTCGGCCCGGCCCACCAGCGCCATGGCATCCAGCGTGAGGTCGAGTGCGACCACCTGTGCTCCCATGAACACCGAGACCATCGTGCCCCGAAGGGCAACGTCGGCCGCCGCCTTCAAGTAACTGTTTCCCAGCCAGTAGACCTTGGCCATGGCCCCCACTTCTGAGGCAATGGGCTCGAGGTGCCGCCGCGCCTGCCGGTAGAGGTCGTCGGTCCGGATGCCGGCGGAATGGTCTCGGATCAGGCACTCGGCCAGCTCCTCGACGACCACATAAGTCAGCGAGAGCCGCCTTTGCAGATTCGTCCACCTGGGACGTCAGGACTCCCCGCTTTTGACGCTTGCCCACACCGAGATCCTTCTAGCAGCAGGTGGCTACGTCAATCGGGCGCGGGGATACGGTCACGGAGAGTGCAGCCACGTCCCATTCGGGCCCCCTTCAGCCCCTCGGTGGGCAAAGGCCCTCCGCCTTCGGTTCGCCCGTGAGGCGCCCGGCCGAATTGGCCAGGCCGGTGAGTGCTCCCGCCGACCTCCGGCCGGCGGCCGGGGCTCGATGGTGGCTCGGGCCTGTCACATCGAAGGCGTGACCGAATTGAACCCGAAGGAGGAAAAGCCCAGCCCACAGGGCAGGGAATCGCCCGGGGTCCGGAACGGTGGGTCATCGTTCAGCCTGTGGCGTTAGGCGGCCGGGTCGGGTGACGAGGGTTGCTGGACCGACACTGCGATCCCTCGGGCCAAACGGGATCGGACAGATGCACTGGCGCCCCCGCACCGGGGAACCGATCGGTGCGCCGGGTCCGGAGGACGTGGGGAGCGGGACCTCACGCTGCGCCACTGCTCGGGTCGGGTTGGGGGTCATCCGGACCCGTTGCCTCGCCGGACCCCGGGCGATACCGTTCAGCCGACGGGCACCTTGGAGGTGGGAATGGCGTTCATCCAGATCATCGAGTTCACGACCTCGCAGTGGGACGAGGTCGAACCCCTCATCAACGAGTGGCGAGAGAAGACCGAGGGGCGGCGCACCGCTCATCGAGCCACAATCACCAAGGACCGCGAGCGACCGGGTACCTTCATCCAGATCGTCGAGTTCCCTTCCTATGAGGAGGCCATGGCCAACTCCAACCTTCCCGAAACCGCCGCATTCGCCGAACGGTTGGCCCGGCTGTGCGACGGTCCGATGTCGTTCCGGAACCTCGACGTTGAACGAGTCGAGGACCTGTGAGTCCAGCGCGCCCTCGTCGGCTCGCGCATGCAGCTTCGGTTGATCATCGAGGCCGACGTCAGGTGCCGGTCATCGTGGTCGGAGTCACAGTTAGCTCGGATCCAGAGCCGCGTCGTATCTCCCCGCGGCCGGTGCACGAGTCCTTGACCGGCGACCCGAATCGAATGACGTTCCCGTCGGGGTCGGTGAACGCACCCTCGTGCTGAACCCACTCGGTGTCCTGGGGACACGTTCGAGGTCGATCTCGATTCCGTCGAGCGTGAGCGCAGGCCAGGACAGCTGACGGCCGGTGGCCTGGTTGTAGGCTCGCAACTCGAAATGACCTGGCGACATGTCCTTGATTCCTCCGGCCTGCTCTCGGTCGGTCAGCGCCATCCGGCAATGGCGGTGCAAGTCCCAGGGTCGAGGTCGGATCGGCGAGGGCGGAATCCCAAGTCAAGGGGCAGTAGCTCAGTGGTCAGAGCAGGGGACTCATAATCCCTCGGTCGCAGGTTCGATCCCTGCCTGCCCCACCAGCCGGCGAGGATCGGTTCCGATTGGTCACGACAGAGGCCTTGACGCCAGCCCAAGAGGAAGTCACGAAAGGAGGCTCATGGACATCGAGCAGTTCTACAGCTCGGACGAGCGCCGCCGGCGATCGTCCGAGGTCGAGCTGGGCACCAATTGGTTCGACGCCAAGGGGAACCGCTACGAGCTGAGTTGGGTGGAGGACACTGGAGAGCTGTACACCATGCTCGAGCTGACTCCCGAGGCGGACTCGTTTACCCCGTTCGGCGACATCGAAGTCGAGTCGATTCCCGTCGACCGCGTCCTGGTCATGGTGGTGGGCTACATCGACACCCTGGCCGAGGTCGAGCGGGTGCTCTCGGGCTGGTCCGAGCAGATGGCCAAGCCTGACGGCATCTCCTGGGTGGCCGAGCAGCTGCGGGAGAATCGCGTACCGGCTGTGCCGCCGGCATGATGCCTCGTTTCCAACCGGCGAGAACCGCCGTGAGCGTCCTGGCCGAGGCCGGAGTAGCCGCTCCTGTCGACCAGGAAGGCCGCTAGCCATGCGACTGGTGATCGATCTCTCCTCCGGCTCGGTTTCGCTCGGTGAGCCCGACGACATGGAGCGATTCTCAGTGCTGGCGTTGCCGGCCGGCCCTGAGGATCCCGGCGACGTCGCCGCCCTCGGCGCGGTGGCTGCGGCATTGAGCGTGCACGACGCGGGTACGGTCGATCCGGAGGGCAATGCATTCATCCCGATCGGGGCGGTGAGGCGGCTGGCGCGGATGGTCGGCGACGATCAGGGCAGCCCAATCTCGGCCGACTGGGAGGCTCGCTTCACCGCGATGGTGGAGCAAGAGTCGGCCGGTGGGTGGATTACCGACGAGGGCACCATCCGTGCCCACATCGAGTGGGACCGGTCGTGAGGTTCTCGTACGCCGAGTCGATGGTCGACCCGACCTTCTACCTGCCGCTGGCGCAGGCGGCGGAAGGCGCCGGCTACGACGGCATGGTCGTCCCCGACAGCATCTGCTACCCCATGAAATCGGACTCTTCCTACCCGTTCTCGCCGGACCACTCGCGGGAGTTTCTCGACGACAAGCCGTTCATCGAGCCGTTCTCCCTCATCCCAGCGATGGGGGCGGTCACTGATCACATCCGGTTCATCACGTTCGTCCTGAAGCTTCCGACTCGCCATCCGCTCCTGGTGGCCAAGCAAGCCACCTCGGTGGCGGTGCTGACCGGCAACCGGCTGTCCCTCGGGGTGGGTACCAGCCCGTGGCCCGAGGACTACGAGTTGTGCGACGTGCCCTGGGAGGGCCGCGGGCAGCGCATGGACGAAGCGCTGGACGTCGTCCGGGGCCTGTCCGCGGGTGGGTACTTCGAATACCACGGATCCGTCTATGACCTGCCGCCGGTCAAGATCAGCCCCACTCCGGACCTCCCGATCCCGATCCTCATCGGAGGCCACGCCGTGCCGGCACTGCGCCGGGCCGCCCGGTCCGACGGGTGGCTGCACGGTGGGGGAGACCCGGGCGACCTGCCCGCGCTCTTGGAACAGCTCCGGAAGCTGCGGGTGGAGGAGGGGACGTCCGACCGCCCGTTCGAGATTCACGTCATATCAACCGAGGCGTACACCGTCGACGGCATCCGGCGACTCGAGGACCAGGGGGTCACCGACGTCATCGTGGGGTTCCGCTGGCCCTACATGACCGGACCCGACACCGAGGCCCTCCAGGTGAAGGTCGACAACCTGTGCCGTTACGCCGACGACGTCATCAGTGCCGTGCGGCGATGAAGAGTGCCCGCCAATTGGCCGAGGCCTCCATGGCCGCGGTGGAGTCGGGCGACAGACCGGGGTGGTTGGCCCTGTTCGCCGACGATGCCGTCGTGGAGGACCCCGTCGGCCCGTCGGCCTTCGACCCGGACGGCCACGGCCATCGAGGATCGGCTGCCATTGCCGCTTTCTACGACACGGTGATCGCGGTAAACGAATCGATCCGGTTCACGGTGCACCAATCGCTCCTGTGTGGCGACGAGGTGGCCAACGTCGGGGTCATCCGGATCACCCTGCCGGGCGGCTCGGCGGTCGAGGTGGACGGGGTCTACACCTATCGCCGGTCACCCGACGGCAAGATCGCTGCACTGCGCGCCTACTGGGAGCCGGAGAAGGTGCGCCCCGTCCCCTAGCCCGGGTCGGCAGCCGGCTTCGCTGACTCTCAGCCGGTGAATCCGTACTGTTGGTGGGCCCCCATGACCGCGCACTCGAACATCCCGTATCCGACATGGCCCTCGTAGGTGAACCGAGCGGCGTACTCGGTCAGGCCCCAGTTGGAATAGGAGGAGTCGGCGGGCGGTACCTGCTGCCCCTGGACGACCAGGTTTCCCTGGTACATGCCGTGCTTCCAGTCGGGCTCGAGGCCGTAGCCGGTCCCGAGCAGCAGGGGGAACGCCAGCAGGGTTTCGACCTCGACCTCGGCCGTGAGCTTCCCGCCGGCGCCGTAGTAGGTGAGGGTCGCCCCGGTCACCGACCTCGTGTCGGGCGCGAACCGGAGCGCGTGCTCGGGCCGGCCCAGCCACTCGGCTTCCTGTCCCGAGCCCAGTCGGGCGACCCGATGGGCGTCCTGCATGATGCGCTCACCGCTCGGACGCTCCTGGACGATGGTCACCATGGCATGGTCCTCGAATCTGACCGGGGCGTAGATCCAGAAGAATCCGCCCTCGGCGTCGGTCGATCGGATGCCGGGTGGCTCCGGCTCGCCGACCGGCCGCACGCCCCACGAGCGGTCTCGTGCTCCCCAGTAGCGCTCGGGAGACAGGTGGACCTCGCGGTCGCCGACCCGCAGCGCACCCGTCCACGAGCCGACTTGAGCGAACCGGGTGGAGTCGAAGATCACCCGGGAGAACTGGCGATCGAAATGCCGGGCCTCGAGATGGGCCTCGCAGAACCCGTCGTAGACGGCGTCGAGCTCCACGCCCCATTCGTTGGGTTCGACGATCACCCTGACCTGTTCCAGCCCCTTGTTCACCTCGACACGAATGGGTCCCACCGAGGTATCCATCCGGTCGGCGCCGAGCGTCTTCGAGGACCGGACGACCCGATGGTCGTCCCCCCAGAGCACCGAGACGAAGGCGTCCGCCACGCTCAGATTGGGGTATTGGCCGACCCCGATCACCGCGAACAGCTCTCCGTCGGTCCCGTGTACCTCACCGGTTCCGTGGATGTTGAAGTAGTAGCGGTCGTAGAAGTTGCGGTCGGAGGGACCGACGAAGCGCATGGGTTCGGAGATCTGGTGAACCGGGTAGTCGTCGAGTGGGGAGAGCACGTTCACTCCTCGGTGGTCTGGGGTCGCCTGGGGTCCGGAGTGGACCTCCATCGGCTCTGGGTGGCACCGGGAGCGTATCGAGGATCGCTCCGAAGGAACGATCCTCGAGTACCCGGACTACCATCTAGGAACGCAGTTCTGTCCGCTCCACCAGGCGGAACCGAATGCCGTGCAACCAGAGTCGGGAGCCTGTCCAGGGAGGGACCGTGAAGTCGTACGATCGTCTGTTCATCGGAGGGGAGTGGGTCGAACCCGCGTCGTCAGCAGTATTCGACGTGGTCTCACCGGCCACCGAGCAATTGGTAGGTCGGGTCCCGGAGGCTCAGAATGCCGACGTCGACCGGGCGGTGACCGCCGCCCGTGAGGCATTCGACCATGGCCCATGGCCCCGCATGAAGCCCACCGAACGTGCCGCCGTGCTGACCAAGGTGGCCGAGGCCATCCGTAACGACATGCAGGGCATCTCCGAGCTGATCTCGAACGAGATGGGATCACCGGTGTCGTGGGGGACCATGGCTCAGGTGCTGGCTCCGACCATGATCCTCGACTACTACGCCGGGTTGGGCTCGACGTTCGCCTTCGACACGGTCAAGGACGGCCTGCTCGGGCCGGTTCTGGTCTCGAAGGAGCCAGTCGGCGTGGTGGCCGCCATCACCCCATGGAACGTTCCGCTCTTTCTGGCCTGCGCCAAGCTTTCTCCGGCCCTCCTGTCCGGAAGCACGGTGGTCTTCAAGCCGGCGCCGGAGACACCGATCGATGCCAATGTGTTGGCCGAGATCTTTGCCGACGCCGGCCTGCCCAAGGGTGTGCTCAGTGTGGTCCCCGCCGGGCGTGAGGTCGGCGAGCACCTGGTGAACCATCCCGGCGTCGACAAGGTGTCGTTCACCGGTTCGACAGCTGCGGGACGGAAGATCGGCGCGGCGTGTGGTGCGAACCTCAAGCGGTTCAGCCTCGAGCTGGGGGGGAAGTCAGCGGCCATCTTGCTCGACGACGTCGATCTCGGGGTCTCCATTCCGCTCATGATGCCGAACGCCATCATGAACAACGGGGAGGCGTGCATCTCATTGACACGGATACTCGCTCCCCGTGACCGGTACGCGGAAGTGACCGAGGCCCTGGTCGAGCAGGTGCGGTCGATGAAAGTGGGCGACCCGCTCGATCCCGACACCGAGGTCGGTCCGTTGGTGGCCGAGCGGCAACGGGAGCGGGTGGAGAACTACATCCGCATTGGGCAGGAGGAAGGGGCCAAAGTTGCCGTCGGTGGCGGGCGCCCTGCGGGCATGGATACGGGGTGGTACGTCGAACCGACCGTGTTCGTGGACGTCGACAACGGGATGCGCATCGCCCAGGAGGAGATCTTCGGCCCGGTGCTGTCGCTGATCCCGTATGACGACGATGACGACGCCATTCGCATTGCCAACGACTCCGATTACGGCCTGTGCGGAGCGGTGTTCAGCGGGTCGAACGACCGTGGACTCGACGTGGCGAGAAGAGTCCGGACCGGCACCTACATGGTCAACTCCAATGTGCCGATCGACTTCTCCTCCCCGTTCGGCGGGTACAAGACGTCGGGTGTGGGCCGGGAGTTCGGCGAGGACGGCCTCGAGCTCTTCCTGGAGAAGAAGACCATCAACCTTCCGGCCGGGTACGTCCCGACGACCTGACGGTCGCCGGCGGTCGGCCGGCCGGCGCCCGGTGTCTCACTCTCCGCGGGCCCGTCCCACGGTGCGTGGCCACTCAGTGGGGTCGCCCGGAGGCACGATCCGAAGGCCAACGGGCCGCCAGCGGAAAATTCCGCTATCGCCTCGCCACCCCGATCTGCGAAAATGTGCGGTCGCCGTCCCTGACAGCAGGAAAGACCCGCCCCGTCCCCGCCATGGTCTGAGTGGAGGCCCCCCAACCCGATGAGTTCTGGCGCTCAGGCCACGACCTTGACCGACGATCCGAGTGCTCCCCAGGAGCGCGGTCGGCCGGTGCGATTCGGGTTCATCCCGGCCCTCGACGGGCTGCGGGCAGTGGCCGTCCTCGGCGTCATGCTCTACCACGGGGGTGCACCATTCGCCGCCGGTGGCTTCCTCAGCATCGACGTCTTCTTCGTCCTGTCGGGCTTCCTGATCACGACGCTCCTGATCGGAGAATGGGGTGCCCGACTCACCATCGGGCTGGGGCGATTCTGGGCCCGTCGCGCCCGCCGGCTGTTGCCGGCACTGTTGGTCATGTTGGTCGGGGTAGCCATCTACACCAAGGTGTTCGCCACCCCGGGAGAGTTCGCCAACCTACGGCTCGACTCCCTGTCGACGCTGTTCTACGTGTCTAACTGGCATTTCATCTTCGGCGGCAGCGACTACTTCAACTTCACTGCGCAGCCCTCGCCGCTCCAGCACATGTGGTCGCTCTCCATCGAGGAGCAGTTCTACATCGTTTGGCCACCGCTCACGCTGTTGGTGCTGCGCATGAGCCGGCGTCTCCGGCCGTCCCGGAGGCTGTGGCCGATCTTCGGTGTCGCAGTGGCGGGGGCGATCGCCTCCGCCATCGACATGCGGCTCGCGTATCAGGGCGGGGCGTCGATCACCCGCCTGTACGAGGGAACCGACACCCGCTGTCAGGACATCCTCATCGGCGCCGCCCTGGCCGTCGGCATGGTCATCTGGGCCGAGCACCGCCCGCCGCTGCCCCATGCCTCCTTCGACCAGGCCGTCGACCAGGCCGTCGACCAGACCGAGCGTTCGCACCCCTCGGCCGGCACCACCGGCAGGTTCCCACCGCGCCCACATCGCCGCGACCGGCACCGTCGCCGGGGTCCTGGCCTCAGGCCCATCAGCGCCTGGGAGATCGGCTCGCCGTGGGCACGAATCGCCCTCCAGGTCATCGGCTGGTCGGCGTGTATCGCCGCCCTCTACCTCGGCTCCCACGTGGTGGGGTGGAGCCCGTTCATGTTCGAGGGGGGCTACTTCGTCTTCGCCCTCGGGGTGGCGGTGGTCATCTTCTGCGTCGCCACCGCCCAGCGCGCTTCCCTCTCGACCGCCCTCGGCAATGCTGCCTTCCGCTACATCGGGAAGATCTCCTACGGCACCTATCTCTGGCATTTCCCGCTCTTCGCGTTTCTCAGTGCCGAGCGCCTGCACCTCTACGGCTACCCGTTGCTGGTCACTCGCATCTCCGTCACCCTCCTGGTGGCCACCGGCTCCTTCTACCTGGTCGAGGAGCCGGTCCGAAAGGGACGCCTCCTGTCCTTGACCGAGTGGCGCGCCTGGCTGGCCACGTCGATGGCCTTCCTCACCGTGGTGGCTGTGACCCTGGCGGCGACCGTCCCGTCGACGGCCGAGGCGGCCAGCACGGGTCGGCTGGTCGGCGCCGAGTACACCGGCCCACCGGTGAAAGTCATGCTGTTCGGCGATTCGTTGGCCTGGCGGATCGGATTCTCGATGCTGGCCAGTCAGCCCGAGCTGTCCTACAACGTCAACCTGGACAACGGGGCCATCATCGGGTGCGGTGTGGTGCGGAGCACCGAATACCGGGGTCACGGCGAAGTGTCCCCCGTGACCTCGCAATGCAACACGTCGACCCCGACGTCCGGCCAGTGGCCGGCCCAGTGGACGGGCGACCTCGGGCAATTCCAACCAAACGTGGTGATCGTGCTGGCCGGCCGGTGGGAGGTGTCGGACCGCTTGATCGACGGCAAGTGGATGCACATCGGCGAGCCGGCGTTCGACGCCGACCTCAGACAGTCGCTGGAACAGGCGGTACAGGTCGGTACGTCCACGGGCGCCCTGATGGTCCTGATGACCTCGCCTTGCTTCAACTCGGGCGAGCAGGACAACGGTCAACCGTGGCCTGAGGACTCATCCACCCGCCTGGCCGAGTACAACGCCATGGTCGGGCAGGTGGCGGCCGAGCATCCGACCACCGTGCAGCTCGACGACTTCGGAAGCCAACTCTGCCCCGGTGGGGTCTACACCCCGACCATCGGCGGGGTCCAGGTTCGCGACGGGGACGGGGTGCATGTACCTCCGACCCCAGCGGCCGGTCAGTGGCTCGATGCCCGGATCTTGCCGGAGGCCATCAAAGTCGGGCGGCTCCAGATGGCCGGCCAGAGACTCAACCCTCCAGGCACACCGACGAGCTCATCGTCACCATCCCGCTCGCCGGTCCTCTCGGCGGAGGGTGGGAATCTCCGAGGTTCCTGACGCCGGGCCGGGGAGTGACCGGTCCACGCTATGGTCCGACGTCCGGTGGCGGTATCGATGAGGGCGGCGGAGGCTGGTTGAACGTCGAGCTGTCGGCGAGCTTGCACTGGGCGTTGAGGGCACTGACCAGGGTGGACTCCGGCACCCGGTTACCCTCCGAGATGGTGGTCATCAGGGCTTGCCATTGCGCGTCGTGGCTGGCCGCCTGGGCAGCGATGGGGAGTGCCGTCAGCAGCTCGACGTAGGCCCGCTCCTTCAGCTTGGCCGACTCTGGCTGGTCGGCCTGACCGTCGGATTCCTTCAGTAGGGAGATGGACAGATTCACATGGCTGCAGGCCTGTTTGGCCAGGGCGGTGCCACTGTTCCCGCACCCGCTGAGTGTTACCCCGAGCCCGATGGCGATGATCCCCCCGGCGGCTGACGTCCGGAGCATTCCCCATCTGGCGGCGACGGTCACCCCAGCCAGCTGCCGGCGGAGTCGAGGAGGTAGCGGCTGACCGCCAGACAACGGTCGAACACCTCACACATCATCTCCTCGCCAGCGAGTATGCGAGCGAGCGAGACGGGTGAGCGGGCCACGATGTTCAGTCGGCGTTCGGCGGCATCGGTGGCCGACGCATAGGAGTCGATGGCCGACACCTCGAGCGGCAGTTCGATGCCTCCCACCCCGGCCAGGTCGATGGCCAGCCGGAGCAGGTCGGGACCATTGGGGAGCGGAGGGAGCGCCCAGGTGAAGGTGAGGGGGAAGTGGTACTCGTCGGGCGGTTCCTCATCCTCGGGGAGCCCGAAGACCGCATCTTCGAACGACAGGAGGGTTCTCGGGTCGACCTCCAGGGCCAGGTGGAGATCGAGAGGACCCCCGCACCCGTCTTCGGGATGGAGCTCCACCTCCCAGACCTGTCGCAGCGAATAGGTCTCGACGAAATGGCGCTCGTCGTGCACGTGAAACCCATGGTCGACCGAGTGGTCCTTGAGGTCGGCCACATACCCGGCCACATCGATGACTGCCACAGTTGTTTCAGCCTACCGGTCTCGGCCCCCTCCGGTATCGTCGACGCATGGACGACGAGAAGCTGCTCGAGACGCTTCACGACACGGCGTCGGCGGTGGCCGAGGCGCTGAGCAAGCTGAGTGACTGGGGCCTTGCCGGCACTCGTCATGGCCAATACCGGTCGGATCTGGCAGCTGATGCCGCGGCCCTGGCGGTCCTCGACAAGGCCGGACTCGGCGTGATGTCCGAGGAGTCCGGTGCACGTGACATGGACAGAGAGGTGGTCGTGGTGGTCGATCCGGTGGACGGTTCCACCAATGCCTCACGGGGCATCCCGTGGTATGCGACAAGCCTGTGCGCAGTGGATGCAGCCGGGCCCAGGGCGGCACTGGTCGTGAACCAGGCGAGCGGTACTCGCTTCGACGCCATCCGGGGTGAAGGCGCCCGGCGCGACGGCGTCTCCATTTCTCCCTCAGGTTGTGAGGCGCTCGGTGAGGCAATTGTCGGGTTCTCCGGGTATCCCCCACGTACCTTGGCTGGTCGCAGTACCGAACACTGGGAGCCGCCGCTCTCGATCTCTGCGCCGTGGCCGAGGGAGCGCTCGACGGGTATGCGGCCATCGGTGGATCGGAGCTCGGAAGCTGGGACTATCTCGGCGGGATGCTGGTGTGTCTCGAGGCCGGGGCGGTGATCGACGACTTGCGGGGGGAGGATCTGGTCACCGTCGACCACGGTGCCCGCCGGGTCCCGGTGGCGGCGGCGACGCCCGCTCTGCTGGCCTCGTTCTCGAAGGCGGCAGGTCCGCCGAGGTGACTCGGGCGGATTGAGCTGTTGGCGGACGATCGGGTGTGGGCGGCCTCAAGGGGCGGAACGCATGCCCGCACTACTGTGAATTTTGGGCGGCCCAGCCCGTCGGCCGTTCGAGGGCGTTTAGCTCAGTTGGTAGAGCAGCTGGCTTACAACCAGCAGGTCGTCGGTTCGAGTCCGGCAGCGCCCACAGGGTTTGGGAGTAATGACCGCTAAGGTGCCCGACGGATCCCCTAGCGATTGTGGGCAACGGGCTCAGTTCACGGGTGGACCGATCTCATGGGGTCGGGCCAATGGGGCAGTGCCGTGACTCGTTCTTCCGCTATTGACAAGCCATCGCTTAGTTCTAAGGCTCGGCAGGCGGTTGCCGCCTCTGGGAAAGCCCGGCGTGTCAGTCGACTGTTGGCGCGAGGGTACCCGCCACCTGAACTAGGGATTCCCAAAAGCCGTTTCGCATGGCTTCCGTAGCATCGTAGGAAATCCGGGTTCCCCAAGGGATGCCTGCCTCTTCAAGAGCCGATCTGAGCAAGCGATAGTGAAGGGGACCCGGCACTATTGGACGCGACGAAAGCACAGAAGCAACTTCGACGGGAGTCGCCAAGCGCGCCCACTGACTGGCAAAACGGCGTCCACTAGCGGCGACCTCCTCGAGGTCCACACTCGCCCAAACCGGGATTGCCTCGTCGGACTCCGAAGCACCTTCAGACGGGGTTGCGGATACCGGTGTGCCATCCTGCATGGGTTCCTGGGGCTCCGGTTCGGGTACGCGCTGAAAGTATGGTCGCAGTTCATCGGGGGAAAGAAGTTGCACGGTGTCGGCTTCTCTTCGCAGCTCTGGCGACACCGTGCTCCGCGGAGTCTTGATCCCCCAAAGGTGAACCCGAACCCCTTCGCTCTGCGCTCTCGCAACCGCCTCGACAAAGTCGCCGTCTCCCGCTAATAGAAAAGCATCATGGACTTTTCTGTCCATTGAGAGGCTCGTAAGGTCCGAAAAGAGGAGCGCGTCAACCCCTTTTTGGTCGCCTCTCGCTGTGAGGTGACCCATTCGCAGTTTCGTATCTGCCAGATCGGCAATCATTTGGTGGTCAGGCATGGGGACTTTGTTCGGTGAGGCGTCGTACCAGTAGATTCGCAACAGTTCGCTATCCGGGAGCACGCCCGATCCCTTGAGCTTGACGAGGTCCACCAGTCCGGAGCCCTCCACGATCAGCTGTGACCGCTTGGCTAGGTCGACCGCCGCCCAGCCACCAGCAGCGATGAGGTAGCCGGCGTCAACGAAAATTGCATAGCGAGTCATTTCTCAAGGACCTCCTTTCACACGAGACGATTCACATTCTCCCGCGAGTAACAAGGAGTTGGCGACACCCAGCGAAAGGAGCGAGCCGGGGCCTGCGACCGACAGGGAGACCGGCGGACCGGCCGCGAGGGGAGGACTGGCGGGTGCCTTCACGCACAACTGGGCTGGGCCGCCAAGCCACGGGGGCCCCGCTTGGCAACCGGTGAGCACTCAGTCGGTTGCGACATCACCCACCGATGGCACCATCGTTCGTGCTAGTGACTTGGCCACGGCAGGCCCATGTTGTTTAGCTTCGGCACCTCGCCAGCCGCCATGATCCGTTCGGCGAGGGGACGCATCGCCTCCACGAGTTCGACTGTCCGCGCCCCGAGGGTGGCCACGAAGGGTGCAGCCAATCGATCGGTAGCGGCTTCGATGGCATGGCGGGCCTTGGTGCCTGCCGGAGTGGGACGCTCGTTGTCGTCAAGCCATTCCCGCTCTCGAAGACGCATGACCGCCGTTCGCCACTCTTGCTCGGACCACCCGCGGTTGGAACGAAGGCTCCTGCCTTCGGAGCGCCCAGTCGCCGCTTGCATGACAAGCGACTGACACGGGTCGACCTGGTCGGCGAGGAGGCACGTGACATGGCCGTCGCCGCGATGCTCACGCATCGCACCGAGGGCTTGCCAGAGCTGGAGATGGGGTGGGCCCGGATCGGCGAGAGCGGCGTTGGCCGCTCCCAGCGGTCGGCCCGAGAAGTCAGCTGAGTGGACGGCGGCCCTGGCGAGTGAGGCGGCTCGCCGAACGTCGGGCCCATTGATCGCTTCTCCCAGGAGCCGACCCAAGGCGGCGTCCATGGCCGACAGGCGAGCGTCGAGGAGCTGTCGTGGCTCGGCGTAGGCCCATACGTCGGGGATGGCGCGCTCGACCCGTCGTGGATGAAAGCCGTAGAAGATCGAAGTCACCACGGCCGCCGGCACGGCGCCGAGAGGTGCGGCGCGGCACCCGAAGTAGCTCATCCAGCCGCCCTTGAGGCCGAGCCCGTCCGTTGCTGCTCGGGTCTCCGGGGCGAAGAAGACCACAGCGTGGATCGGCTCGCCGTACTGCCAAACGAGGCGCGCCGCTTGCTCCTCCTGCGTGCCCACGTCGCTCTCCTGTCTAGGTTGGCTTCGAAGCGGCCCTCCCGCTGCGCACGTTACCCTCGCTGCATCCCACAATGCCGGGAGTGGGGCGCGATCGGATCGATGGTCATTGTCCTGGACCTATGGTCTCGGGGTGTGAGCGTCCGCGAACGAATAATCCTCCTGGAGCGCGCCTACTGCCATTTCAACGAACGGCAGGTAGATGCCCTCCTGGCGATGATGACGGACGATGTCGAGTGGCCCGATGTCGCCCACGCAGCCGTGTTACACGGAAAAGACCAACTGCGCCGTTACTGGGAGTCTCAGTTTGCCGTGGTGGACTCCAGGGTTTTACCAACCGATTTCAGTCGGTCAAGAGATGAAATCGTTGTCGTGGTCGACCAACGGATCCTCGATCGTGAACATAAGGCAGTGTCAGCGCCCAGAGTCGTATTCCATAAGTACTCATTTGACAAGAATCTCATCCGTCGCATGGTTGTGCTTTCCGATCAAGACGCCGCGGTCGCAACCGCTCGCAGGTAAGCCTTCCTGAAATCCACGCCGCTGCCATCTGCGGGTCCCCTATGGCGACGCAGGAGGTGGCCTCATCCTTGGCAGCCGGGCCCGTAAGGGTGCCCCTGTTGAAGGTGGTGGATCAGATCAACGCCGAATCCGATCCTCGCTGCGCCCCTAGGGCTGATACGGAGGGGCTTCACCCCAACCCCAGCGGGGCACAGGGGCGTGCTCAACGACCTCGGTGCCGGGCTGCGAGTTTCCCAGCGCCAAGCGCGTGCCCCATTCGAGATACGCCACAAGAGCCGAGCGGAACTCGGGGTCCTTCGGCATTCCGGCATCGTCGGCGGCCAAGCTCATGAGCGAGGCAAATCGGAATCGCTGCTCGTCGGTAATGCCGAGGTTTCGGTGCTTGTTCATCATGTGCTCGTAGCCGCCGAGCTGCTCTGTGTAGTCCGCCGGACCGCCGAAGACCTCGCTCCACCACGCCTCCACATGGCGACGATGCTCCTCGTGCACACCGCCAGGGAAGAAGCCCGAAAGCAGTTCGTCTTGTTCTACTCGGTCATAGAACGCGTCGATCATGCGGTGGAAGGCTTCGCCACCGCCCGCCCACCCGTAGAGCGTCGGATCATCAGCCATGGTGGCAATGTAGCGGCGCAGATAGTCGGCCCAGTCACCATGAAAACAGCAGGTCCGGCGCGCCAAAGAGGCAGGGGAGAGAACCGGCCGTTTCGTCACCCTCCTGGTCGGTCTCCGTGTCCGTCTCCTTGTCAAGTCGCGGAACTGCCACGGCCCGTCACCTGAACCACTCCTGATCAACGAAACTATCTCTTGTGGATCCCTTCTCGGTCGAAGCCGTGCGATCTGCATACGACACAGCCGCTCGCGATTACGCCATCGCTTTCGGGGACGACCTGGCTCGGCTCCCACTTGATCGTGCGATGCTCGATGCGGCCGCCGAGACGGTTCCAGCGGCTGGCATGGCCTTGGACCTCGGATGTGGAACGGGATCAGCAGGGTTCTATCTGCTTTCATGCGGCGTGCCGGTCGTGGGATTGGATCTGTCATTGGGGATGCTCAGGGCAACATCGTCCGGGATGCTTCCGTCGGCTCAGGGTGATATGCGGCAGCTCCCGTTCCGGGATGGCTCCTTTGCCCTCGTTGTCGCCTTCTACTCGATCCAACACGTGCCTCGTGATCTGGTCGGCGCCGTACTGGAGGAGGTCCGGCGAGGGCTGCACCTCGGTGGATTCCTGTTGCTGGCGACTCATCTCGGTGATGGCGACGTGTACACGTCGGAGTTCCTCGGCCATCGGATTGGTACCACCGGCGGAGCCTTGTACTCGGATCGGGAGATCACCGACAGGGTCATCAACTCAGGATTCTCGGTGGTCGCCTCTGAGCAACGGGGTCCTCTCGAACATGAACATCCATCACAGCGGATCTATCTACTGGCCCAGTCCTCGACATAACGCCCCGCCCCAATGACATGCCATTCAGGTCGTCGTTATATCTTTGTGAGGAACGGCTCAGCTTCAGGCCACCCGGCGCCAACCGCTCGGCCGTTTGGATCTCAAGGGCTCTGCCGGGAGCCGATGAGGCGCGAAGCACTGCGTCGAGCGGCCCCCAGGGCGTCTTAATTGGGAAGCAAGCAGATCGGAGTTTGACATGGCAAACCCAGTCGTGCATTTCGAGATCATCGGGACCGACCCGCCGAAACTCCGTCGTTACTACGGCGAATTGTTCGGTTGGGAGTACGACACAAACCCGCCCGTGGTGGAGGCCGTTTCCCAGGCGAACAACTACGGCTTCATCGACCACGACACGATCAGCGACGGGATCGGGATACCAGGCGGTGTGGGGGGCGGTGTGGGATACGATGCACACGTCCTCTTTTATGTCGGCGTGGCTGATGTAGAGGCCGCACTGGAGCGGGCTGAGAGCCTCGGGGGAACGCGACGAATGGGCCCCGAACGCGCCGAGGGATCGGAACTGCTCGTCGGACACTTCGCCGATCCTGAGGGCAACTTGATCGGAGTGGCGGGAACCAGGTGATCGTCAGAGCTTTCGGGTGCCGGTTGGCCCTCGACGATCGTGAGTGAGGGAACGTTGTACGCTCGGCCCTCACGGGCGTCGGCTAGATGTCGATGAGGACCGGCCGAAGGGGATCAAAGTGGCCGAGCGACTTCTGATCCAAATATCGGACATCCACCTCACCGCTGGGGGAGAGCTGTTGCCGGGGGTGCATCCTCGCGCCAATCTCTGCGCCGGCCTCGCCAAGCTGACCGACGCCGGCCTCGAACCAGATTTCTTCATCCTCACGGGCGACCTCGCCGATACGGGGGACCCTACGTGCTACCAAGACTTGGCTGACATCATGAAGGCTGCGGTGGACACAACCGGCGCCGGTGTCGCGTACCTACCTGGCAACCACGACGTCCATTCCGAGTTCCGCCGCCACCTGCTCGGCCTGTCCCCAACCTCGGAGACCATCAACCAGGTCCACTGGTGCGGTGACCACCGGGTCGTATGTCTCGATTCGGTAGTTCTCGGGGAGGAGTTCGGAGCACTGACCGATGAGACGCTCGGGTTTCTTCGGGACACGCTGGCAACGCCCGCCCCCGGTGGCACCGTGCTGGCGCTTCACCATCCTCCTATTCCGTCTCCCATCGAACCCATGTCCCGACTCAGATTGCGACAGCCTGAATCCCTGGCAGATGCGATTTCCGGATCAGATGTCCGACTGATTGTTTGTGGCCACAACCACCACGAGGCACTCGGCGCCGTCGCTTCGATTCCAGTATGGGTCTCCCCAGCGGTTGCCTATCGAATGGACGTGCTGACCCGACAGGAGTTCCACAAACTTGCGGGTTCGGCTTTCTCACAGATCGTCATCGACGACAATGAGGTCACCGTGACGGTCATCCCCGTTCCGCTCGACGGCTCGATGTCATCATCATGACTACGGCCCGCACGAGAACGGCGACTCCTCACCCATGGGGTGACCTGGCCGCCTGCCTCGGGATGTCGTCAGAACCGCCCCCATATCCGTACTCACCATTTGGTGTGACCCCGTCTCGCTGGTCCTGCCTCGCCTGAAGAGCAGAGTCGGCCCCCGAGACCATGAGGACGAGGAGCCGTCCCCTGCGACCATCGACGCAAACGGGCCGCATCTGAATTACCCGAACCACCGTTGACGAGCCCGATGCATCGCGGATGGCAGTCGGTTGCCCGTGTGACGGCGGACCAATGCCAGCGAAGGGCAATCGACGACCCGGTCAGGTTCGAGCCAGGGCCGCCTGTACCGCCTCCCAAAGTCTCCTGAAGCTGACGACACCGTAAGCGGAAGGTGCCCGTCAGATGGCATGGCCTCAGTGTGATGGGGTGAGCGCCATGCTCGATATCGACCGGCCCAATGGGTCCTGCAAGTGACGCCGAGGATCAACCCGTTTGGGCCCACCGGTTCGACTCGGGCCCATCGAGCGGGCCCGACCTACAGACCCGCTTCGATTCCGGGGCGGATCACCCGCGTGAAAGTCATTGGAGAGTCAAGGGCTCTTATGGCGGGCATTGACGTGGCATGCCGAATTTCCGGCCAACCGGCGCAGTTTTCTTAAAGGCCCCCCGGACTGCGGTCGATACAAGCGGTAGCGGAAGGAGGGCAGGCATGAGGCGATGGATGGGTTCCGCATTGGCCGTGGCTTCCCTGGCGCTGTTGGCCGTACCCCAGCCGGCGGGAGCAGACGACTCGCAGTTCGTCCACATAAAATTCGACGATCAGGCGCGCATGGTCACCATGACCATTCCGACGCCGGCGTGTCGACAGAGTGTTCGTGCCACTCCGTGTAATTGGGAGCTGTTCGTCGACGAGCCGGATGCTGCGGGACAGCCCGTTGTCGGCACCGCCTTCGGTGCCTCAGGTGTCCTGTCGGTGCCTTATCCGAGTCTGTGCGGCGTCTTGCAGGCAGATGCGCTGGTCGGGCCGCCGGCACGCCGGGTACTCGGGTTCCGCCACGCGCTCAACACCTGCGATTGTGCGTCACCACTGACGCCGTGGCCCAGCGCCGTCACCAACAACGCGCTGGTTCACCCGCACTATCCCGAGGGGATGTACCTCGGCGAGGTCAACAACGAATGGACCCTCTACGCCACCCATAAGGGCGCTTCTGGGCAGGTATTCAGCGGAACCATCACCACCGACGGGACGTTCACGGCCCTGGACAAGATGAAGTTCGAGGGCCACGACCGCGCTTCCCAGATCGCCCCGAACGAAATCCAGTTCCGATTTGTCAATCGGGGCTACCTCGACGGCATCAGCTTCGTGTCCAGCTGCGCCAGCCAGGCCACCTTCGACCTCAGCATCAACGGGTCAAGTGCCCCACCGGGCCAGGTGTTCCTCGGCCCGAATCGAGCCCCGGCTACGTCGAACCCGGTGACCTTCACGCGCTAGTCGGCTCAGATTTCAGAGTCCCGAGCCCGAGTCCTGAACCCATGGGCCAAGGTCGGCAACCGCTTCGCCGCCCTCCGGCCCGTCGATGACGCGGTGATTGACCGCTTCAGGATGCCCAGCAAAGCCGTTGCCAGGTTGCCGGCTCAGGGAGTGTCGGCCTCCGCCTCAATGAGCAGGGATACCGCGTCGATCAGGGCCAGGTGGGTGAAAGCTTGGGGAAAGTTCCCAAGGTGCTCTCCGGTGGTGGCGTCGATCTCCTCGGCGTAAAGATGCAATGGACCGGCAAAGGAAAGCAGCTTTTTGCATAACGCCCGTGCCCGTTCAACCTCGCCGATCATTGCCAACGCAGAGACCAGCCACCACGAACAGATGGTGAAGGTGCCCTCCTTGCCCTCGAAGCCAGTATCGGTGCTGTCGACCTTGTAGCGGAGCACCAGTCCGTCCTCGGTGAGCTCATCCGCAACCGCCAGAACGGTCGCCTTCACCCGCTCGTCGTCGGGTGGCAGGAACCCCATGATGGGGATGAGGAGGAGCGAGGCGTCGAGCTCGGCATTCTCGTAAGCCTGGCGGAACCTGCCGTGTTCGTCGACGCCTCTGTCCAGGATGTCCTTCTTGAGGTCATCGGCCCCCTGGCGCCAACGATTGGCCCGGTCGGAGTCGCCTCGGCGATCTGCCAGGTCTGCGCCCCGGTCCGCCGCCACCCAGCACAGGACGGCAGACGCGGTGAAGTGCTGAGCATCGCCGCGGATCTCCCAGATGCCCTGATCGGCATCACCACTGTGGGCCAGCGCATCCTCGACGAGTCCGGCCAACCCCTCCCACACTGCGTGGACGATCCCCGCTGCCCCTTGCTTGAGGTGTGTGTCGACTCCGTCGAGCAGCATGCCCCACACGTCGTTCTGGTGCTGGTTCCACGCGCCGTTGCCTACTCGGACCGGCCGGGCCCCCTCGTAGCCGGAGAGGTGGTCGAGGGTATGTTCGGTAAGGTCGCGCTCGCCGCCGATGCCGTACATGATCTGGAGTTCGAACGGCTGGTCGACTTTTCCCTGGCCCACGGCTTCGAGCACGAAGGCGAAGTACTCGAGCGCTTCCCAGTCGAAGCCCAGGCGGTAGAGCGCCCGCAGCATGAATCCGGTGTCCCTGATCCACGTATAGCGGTAGTCCCAATTCCGCGCCCCTCCCGGAGTCTCGGGCAATGAGGTGGTGGAGGCCGCCATGATGGCCCCGGTCGGGGCGTAGCTCAGACCCTTCAGGGTCAGTGCACTGCGTTCAATGTATGGCCGCCAGGGGTGGTCGGGGAACGTCCCGCCGGCCACCCAATCCCGCCAGTACGCGACCGTCGAGGCGACGTCCTCGTTCGCCTCTTCCTGAGTGGTCGGCGGGGATCCACCCCAGGAAACGGCGATGAAGCTCTCCTCGCCCTCGGCGAGGCTGTGTCGTCCATAGCAACGTGCCCCAACGATGCCCAGCCGGAGGCTGCTCACCACGGACAGGGTCAATTCGCCTTCAAGCGGATGAACCTTGAGGGATCCGTATCCTTCGCCGTCGTAGGCCCACTGGCCGGTGACGGCCCCGTAGTCGAAGAGCGGGAGGCAGTTGACGACGCTCTCGATCTTGCCGGAGATGCACTTTGCTGTCCGGAGCAGCACTCCGGCGGCTGCCGAGTCGGTGGGCGCTCGCCGATAGTCGGGGCGCCGCGTCGCACCGTCCACCTTGCGGATCACCATCAGGTCATGAACGACCAGCCAACCGGTGGGTGTGTGCCAGGTAGTCTCGACCACCATCGTGCCGGGCACGTAGCGGCGGTGGTGGGGGACCCTGCTGTTCGAGGGCCCGAAACGAAACGACCCGGCCGAGCGGTCGAGCAGGGCACCGAAGACACTGGGTGAGTCGGGACGGGGGAGGCAGAGCCATTCGACCGATCCGCCGGGGGCGATCAGGCAGCTGTCCTCGCAGTCGGAGATGAAGGCGTATTCGGCGATCGGTGGAAAGTCGCTCATGATCCGATGCTCCTTACTCGGAGGGCAGAGGATTTGAGTTCTGAGTGATCTCTGTCGAGTGCCGAGGCTACCGTCCCGTCGCCGGCGCCGCCCAGGCCAGGACGAACCGAGCCGCCCTTCCCGAACAAGGCTACCGGGACGCGTGGTCCCCATCGACTTCACCTTGTTGACACCGTGCAGGTCCTGACATCGCACGAGCGAGCCGATCTGGTCCCGCGTAGGATTCTTCTGCAGTCCGAGCCAGGCCTCCCGTCGGCCAATCACCCGATCCGGATGAGGACGCCGGAGGCAGTAGTCCTTAACCTTTGCATCAAGAGCATTCGGTGAAGGGGTCGATCATGACACTGCAAGGCAAGGTGGCCATAGTCACCGGCGGAAACACTGGCATAGGGAAAGCGGTCGTCCTGGCCTTGGCCGCCGAGGGGGCCTCGATCGTCATCGACTACGTGGCTGACCCTGATGCCACGGAGGCCCTCGAACAGCAGGTTCGGGACCTCGGGGACAAGGTCGCCGCCGTCGAGGCCGACGTCAGCAAGATCGCCGACCTCGAGAGCCTCATCGGTACGGCGGTGAGCACATTCGGCCAGCTGAACATCATGGTCAACAACGCCGGAATCGAGACCCGTACTTCAGTGCTCGATACCACCGAGTCCCAGTACGAGAGGGTCCTGGACATCAATCTGAAGAGTGCCTTCTTCGGGACCCAGCTTGCGGCCAAGCAGATGATCGCTCAGGGTGATGGCGGTCGGATCATCAACATGACCTCGGTCCACGAGGACTGGCCCATGCCCGGCAACACCGCCTATTGCCTCTCCAAGGGCGGCATGCGGATGCTCACCCGCACCGCGGGGGTGGAGTTGGCGCCCCACAACGTCCTGGTGGTTGGGGTCGGCCCGGGGGCGGTTGAGACACCGATCAACACGGCCACCATGAGCGATCCCGCCGCCCTGAAGAAGCTAGACGATGCCATCCCGATCCGCCGCATGGCGAAGCCAGAGGAGATCGGCAGCGTGGTGGCCTTCCTGGCCGGGCCCGGAGCCAGCTATCTGACCGCCACCACCATCTTTGCCGACGGCGGCATCATGCAAAGTAGCCCTGGACTGTGATGACTTATCCGCCAGGCCGAACACGCACAGCTCGTCCCGGCTCGTCCTGACGGCGTGGTTGGGGGCCAACCGTGTCGAGGACGAGACCGACATCCAAAGAACAGTCAGAGCTCGTATCCCCAGGTCCGCACCTCTGCTTGCGTGCCGGGGATCGAGTAGCGTGGGCGGCGGGGCTCTGACCCGGTGACAGCGTCGCTCGGTTCCTCATCGGCCGACATCGACCAGGTCGACCATGGGGACCAACGCCATCGGGTAGTGATCGTTGGCGGCGGTTTTGGCGGACTACCCGCCTCCCGACTGCTCGGTGGAAAGCCCGTCGACGTCACCCTCATCGACCGGCGCAATCACCACCTCTTCCAGCCCCTCCTCTACCAGACGGCGACCGGGATGCTCGCCCCGGGGCAGATCGCCCCCGCCCTGAGGCACGTCGTGCGACGAAAGAAGAACGTGCGCGTGCAGCTGGCCGAGGTCAGTGGCTTCGACCTCGAGCGCAGACTGGTCCATGCAAAAGTGGCCGGTCGCACAACCGTCGAGTACCCCTACGACAGTCTCATCGTGGCAGCAGGTGTGACCCAGTCGTACTTCGGGCACGAGGAGTTCGCGTTCTTTGCACCGGGGATGAAGACCCTCGACGATGCGCTCGAGCTGAGGCGGCGCATCTTCGGTGCCTTCGAGATGGCCGAGTTGGTAACCGACGCGGCCGAAAAGGATCACTGGCTGACTTTCGTCGTGGTCGGGGCAGGGCCCACCGGAGTCGAGCTGGCCGGTCAGGTCAGAGAGCTGGCGACGCGCAGTCTGCGAGGGGAGTTCCGCACTTTCGAGGCCTCATCGGTCCGGGTGATCCTGGTCGACGGGGGCAGGGAGCCCCTGGCCACCTTCGGGGACCAGCTCTCGGGCAAGGCTGAAAAGACCCTCGACCACCTGGGCATCGAGCTCCGGATGGAGGCTCAAGTGGTCGGGATCGATGCCGCCGGGGTCGACGTCAAGGAGACGGAAGGCATCTCGAGGATCTACGCCCGAACCACCATCTGGGCCGCCGGGGTCCAGGCCTCCCCGCTGGCCGGCATGCTGGCCGAGGCCACTGGGGCCACGGTGGACCGCGCCGGCCGGATCGCCGTGCTCCCCGACCTGACCCTGCCTGAACACCCAGAGGTGTTCGCCGTCGGTGACATGGCCAGCATCAACAACCTGCCCGGCGTGGCCGAGGTGGCCATGCAGGGCGGCCTCCACGCCGCCAACACCATCCTGCGACGCCTCAAAAGTGAGCCCGCCAAACCGTTCCGATACCGGGACCTCGGGAGTGTGGCCACCATCGGGCGGTTTCGGGCCATTGTGAGCGTGAAGGGCATCCGCCTGAGCGGATTCCCGGGTTGGGTGGTGTGGATGTTCGTCCACCTGGCCTTCCTCACCGGCTTCGGAAACCGACTCTCGACGATGTTGAAATGGCTCCGTTCGATGATCGGGCGCGGCCGCGCCGAACGGGAATTCAGCGTCGCCCATACCGGGGGCGACCTCAGCCTCCCCGATCAGATAAGGAAACAGGTCCAGCCCAACCCGTTCCCGGTAGTGGAGGCGGAGGGAACCGCTTCGTTCGGCACGTCCGACCCGCACCACACCGGGGCCGATCTGGAGGAACCCCCAACATCTCCGGATGCACACCGGTGAACGAGCCGGAGAGGAACTCTGGACACGTCGATCCGAGCGCCAACGGCGCCGCCGCCAACGCAACATGAGATCGCCCCGCCTAGGAGAGGATGCAAGGAAGGAAGACGTCATGCCCGAGCACTTCGACGTCATCATCATCGGAACTGGAGCCGGTGGAGGAACCTTGGCTCACACGCTCCGGTCGTCGGGACAGGAGGTTCTCCTCCTCGAACGGGGACACTTTCTCCCCCGGGAGATGGAGAACTGGTCGCCCCATGACGTGTTCGTCGACGGGAAGTACATCTCCGAGGACACCTGGTACGACAGCGACGGCAAGGCCTTCCAGCCCCAGGTTCACTACTTCGTGGGCGGCGCCACCAAGCTCTACGGCGCGGCCCTCTACCGTCTCCGGTCCGAGGACTTCGGTGAGATCCGGCACGTCGACGGGATCTCGCCGGCCTGGCCTGTCGGATACGAGGAGTTCGAGCCGTTCTACACGAAGGCAGAACGGCTCTACCAGGTCCACGGCAGCCACGGCGAGGACCCGACCGAGGGGCCGTTCTCGGAGCAGTACCCTGAACCGCCAGTCAGTCACGAGCCTCGTCTCCAAGACATCTCTGACGCCCTCGAGGCCAAGGGATACCACCCGTTCTCCGCACCGTGTGGCATCTTGCTCGACGAGACCGATCGCAAGCGCAGTCACTGCATCCGCTGCGCATGGTGCGACGGCTATCCCTGCCTGGTTCACGCCAAGGCCGACGCTGAGACCATCGCCGTCAGACCCAGTCTCGAGTCACCAAACGTCTCATTACTGACCGGCGCCGTCGTGTCTAGGCTGGACACGGACCCGACCGGCCGCATCGTTACGGGGGTCGTCGTCGAACGAGACGGTAACCGAGATGTGTTCCGGGCCGACATCGTGGTGGTGGCAGCGGGTGCGTGCAACAGTGCGAAGTTGCTCTTGAATTCGGCCAACGATGCCCATCCGACAGGGTTGGCCAACGGATCGGACCAGGTCGGTCGGAACTATATGTTCCACAACTGCAAAGCGGTGGTGTCGCTGGGCAAGGAGCTCAACGAGACCGTGTTCCAGAAGACGCTGGGGATCAACGACTTCTACCTCGCTGGTGGAGATCGCAAGTGGCCGCTCGGCAACATCCAAATGACGGGAAAGTCCAACGCCGGAGCCATGAAGGGAGAAGAGCCCGATCTCACCTTGCTGGCGCCCCATTGGAGCCTCGATGACGTGGCCAAGCACGCGGTGGACTGGTGGCTCACCACCGAGGACCTGCCCATGCCCGACAATCGGGTGACCGTGGACGGGGACGGGAACATCCACTTGGCCTATGAGGCCACCAACAATGAGGAGGCGGACGGGCTCTACCAGGAGCTGCGGACCATCCTGAACCATGTCGGCATGGCCGACCACCACGTGCTGAGTAAAAACTTCTACATGGGCATGAACATCCCGGTGGCCGGCGTCGGCCATCAGGCCGGGACCTGTCGGTTCGGCCTGGATCCCACATCATCGGTGCTCGACGTCGACTGCAAGGCCCACCAGCTGGACAATCTCTACGTTGTCGACACGAGCTTTTTCCCCAGTATCGGCGCAGTGAATCCTGCCCTCACGGCCATGGCCAACGCCATCCGGGTCGGGGAACACCTGACCCAACGACTTGGTTGAGTGGTGACCACATCCAAGCGATGCGAAGAGGTCGAACTCGCTTCCGAAGCGGGTTCGCGCCGGCTCGGTGTTCAGGTGACCAGCACAAGAGGCCCGCGTCTCTCGAAGGTGGTGGACCCGAGACTGCTGCTCTACACCCACGGCACCCGGCGATTTCTCGTGCTGTCTGTCTTGTCGGGGGGAGTCACGGCGTGTCTCGTTCTGGCCCAGGCATGGCTGATTGCCAACACCATCTCGGATGTCGTCGTCCACCACCACAATTTGGTTCGGGTCCGCGCCCTGGTCGTGCTGCTGTTGGTGGTGGTCATCGGTCGGGCGACGATGGGCTGGCTCGGCGAACGTGCGGCCGACCGGGCTTCCGCGTCCGCCAAATCGGACCTGCGCATGGTCATGGTGGAGCACATCGCACGCCTCGGTCCCGTCGGCATCGACCGGGAGCAGTCCAGCCGCCTCGTCGTTCTCGCCACAAGCGGGATCGATGCCCTGGACAGCTACTTTTCGCGCTACCTCCCACAGCTGTTCCTGGCCGTGATCATCCCGATCGCCGTCATCATCGTGGTGCTCGGGGCGGACTGGATCTCGGCGGTGATCATCGCCGTGACCGTCCCGTTGATCCCGCTGTTCATGTCACTGGTGGGCGCGTCGACCAAGGTTCGGATGGAGCGCCAGTCGAAGCTCCTCCACCGCCTGGCTGGTCATTTCCTCGACGTCGTCGCCGGCCTTCCGACCCTCAAGGTCTTCGGTCGGGCCAAGACCCAGATCGCGGCAGTCCGTGACATAACCGACCAGTACCGCACCGCCACCATGGCCACCCTGAAGGTGGCGTTCCTGTCGTCGCTCATCCTCGAGCTCCTGGCCACCTACTCGGTGGCTCTGGTGGCGGTGGCCGTCGGCCTGCGGCTGCTCGGTGGGCATCTGAACCTGGCCACCGCCCTGTTCGTCCTCATCCTGGCTCCCGAGGCGTATCTTCCACTCCGCCTCCTTGGCACCAACTATCACGCCAGCGCCGAGGGGATGAAAGCAGCCGAAGACGTCTTTGCCGTTCTGGGGCGCCCGCTGCCCTCACGCGGCTTCCGTCGCGATGTTCCCGACCCTTCCCGGTCCACACTCCGGGTCGACCGATTGCAAGTCAGCTACGCCGGCCGCTCGCACCCAGCGCTTTCGAACGTGAGCCTCACGGTGGATCCCGGGGAGGTGGTGGCAATTGCCGGACCGAGTGGATGTGGGAAGTCGACCCTTCTCGACGTGTTGCTCGGCTTGGGACCCGCCTGGAGCGGCTCGGTCACCGTTGGAAACATAAGCCTGGCCGACCTTGACCCCGACGCCTGGAGGGCCCAGATTGCCTGGGTTCCCCAGCGGCCTCACCTATTCGCCCAGTCGATCGCCGACAACGTCCGCCTCGGCCTACCCGAAGCCACCGACGACGATGTGTGGGCTGCCTTGGCCGACGCCGAACTCGACACCGTGGTGGAGCGGCTCCCCGCCGGACTCGAGACCCTGTTGGGTCACGACGGCTCCGGGCTGTCGACCGGAGAGCGGCAACGGGTGGCCCTGGCCCGGGCCTTCCTCAAGGACGCACCCCTGATCCTCCTCGACGAGCCCACCGCCAACCTCGACGGGCTGACCGAAGACCGTGTGTTGAGTGCAGTCCGACGGCTGATGACCGATCGTACCGCCGTGATTGCCGCCCACCGGCCCTCGCTGGTGGCCCTGGCCGATCGGGTGGTCCATCTGGACCCCGCGGTGGCGGAGGTGTCATGACGCCCGAGATGCCGCAGCCGACGGCGAGCAGTGAGGTGGCGGCCGTCGGTCGCACTCTCGGCGCAGCACGGCCGGCGTCGTGGCACCTGCTCCTCGCCATCCTGCTCGGGGCGGGTGCCATCGCGGCCGACATCGGCCTCGTGGGCACCGCAGCGTGGCTGATCTCGAGAGCGTCACAGCATCCCAACGAGTCGCATCTGGCCGTGGCCATCGTCGCGGTCCAGTTCTTCGGACTCTCACGCGGGCTCTTCCGTTACGAGGAGCGGCTCGTCGGCCATGACGCCGCCTTCCGACTGCTCGCCGATCTAAGGGTGAAGGTCTACGGGCGGCTCGAAGCATTGGCCCCCGCCGGTCTGTCGGCATTCCGGCGGGGTGACTTGCTCGCCCGCGTCGTGCAGGACGTCGACTCGCTGCAGGACTTGGCCATCCGGGTGATCCCACCCTTCGGCATCGCCGTGCTGGTGGGATCTCTCACCGTGGCCCTGATGTCGTGGATGCTCCCAGCCGCCGGGATCATCCTCGCCGTATCACTGTTGCTCGCCAGCACGGTAGTGCCTTGGGTCACCGGTTACCTCGCCGGACGGAGAGAAGCGAGATTTGCCCGAGTGCGTGGCGACCTGGCCGCTGCGATGGTGGACCTCACCGAAGGCGCCGCCGACCTGATCGCCTTCGGCGCGATCGATGCCCAGACCGGCACCGTAGCGGACCGGGATGCCGAGCTCACCGCCATCGCCTCGGCCTCAGCTGGGACCGCGGGCATCGGGCTGGCGTTGACCACGCTGCTGGCCGGCCTGGCCTGCTGGGGCTGCCTCCTGGTCGGTATCCCGGCGGTGGTGTCCGGTCGGCTCGGTGGGACCGAGTTGGCAGTCATCGTCCTGATTCCCTTGGCCGCGTTCGAGCTGGTGCTGGGCATGCCGGTCGCGACCCAGGCTCTGCAGAGGGCCCGGCAGGCGGCGGCCCGGGTTTTCGAAGTCACCGATACGCCGGTGCCGGTCCCCGAGCCGGACCCGCCGATGGAGCTTCCCGACAGCCCCCACGATCTACAGGCTTGCTCGGTCTACGCCGAATACCCGGGAGCGGTGTCGCCGGCGCTCCGAGGGGTGGACCTTTCGCTGCCCCCCGGACGCCGAGTGGCGGTCATCGGCCCGAGTGGGGCGGGCAAGTCGACCTTGGCGGCGGTCCTCGTGCGCCTCCTTCCCATCAAGTCCGGTTCGGTCGACCTGGATGGCACGCCACTCGACCGAATGGCCGGCGACGACGTGCGCACCGTGGTCGGCCTCGTCGGCCAGGACACCTACCTCTTCGACACCACCATCGCCGAGAATCTACGCATCGGGAACCGCAATGCCAGCGACGAGGAGCTAGGCCGGGTCCTCCTAGCGGTGGGGCTGGCGGACTGGCTCCGGAGCCTTCCTCGCGGCCTGGCCACTGAGGTGGGCCGACACGGTGGGCGCCTTTCGGGCGGCCAGCGCCAGCGGATCGCCGTGGCCCGAGCCCTGCTGGCTGAATTCCCGGTGCTGGTGCTCGATGAGCCCGCCGAACACCTCGATCCGGCCGCCGTCGATGCCCTCACTGCCGACTTGTTGCGTGTTACCGAAGGGCAGTCGATGCTGTTCATCACACACCGCCTGGCCGGTCTCGAGTCCGTTGAGGAGATCATGGTCATGGACGCCGGCCAGGTGGTCGAGCGGGGCACCCACGACACGCTGCTCGCGGAAGGTGGGCGCTACTCCAGCCTGTGGTGGGAAGAGATGTCCACCTCCCGTTACGCAGGGGAGGACGCCAACGGTGGAGAACCTATGCCGTCCCGACAGCCGGAACCGACGGCCCCCTTGCCCCTCGGTGGCCGCAACGATGGGAGTCCCGAACGATGACCACCGATCTCGCCCGCTGGCAGTTCGCCACCACCAGCATCTATCACTTCCTGTTCGTGCCGGTCACCATCGGGCTGGCCTTTCTGGTGGCGCTGCTCCAGACCAGCTGGTACCGCAACGACAACCCGGCCTTCCGGCGGCTCACCCGGTTCTTCGGCACGCTTCTGCTGATCAATGTGGCCGTCGGGGTGGTGACCGGGCTGGTCCAGGAGTTCGAGTTCGGCATGAATTGGTCGAACTATTCCCGGTTCGTCGGCAACATCTTCGGGGGCCCGTTGGCCATGGAGGGACTGGTGGCCTTTTTCCTCGAGTCCACCTTCCTGGGCCTGTGGATCTTCGGGTGGGACCGGCTCTCGAAGAAGGTGCATCTGGCCTGCATCTGGCTGGTAGCGGCGGCCTCGATGGTGTCGGCCCTCTTCATCTTGGCGGCCAACTCGTGGATGCAGCATCCGGTGGGCTACGTGATGAACGCCCAACACCAGCCGGAGCTCAACGACGTCTGGGCGCTGTTCACCAACCCGACCTTCCTGTGGGCCTATCCGCACGTGGTGTTGGCGTCGCTGGTCACCGGGGCTCTGGTCATGCTGGCCGTGTCCGCCTGGCACCTCAAGCGGAAGAGCGCGGTCGAGGCCTTCCGCCGGACCGCCATCATCTCCCTCGCCGTGCTCACCCCGGCCGTCTTCTTGAACATGTTCGTCGGGAGCGAGCTCGGCGTGGTCGAGGGCAAGTACCAGCCCATGAAGATCGCCGCCGCCGAGGCGCTGTGGAATACCTGCCCGTCCCACTGCCCGTTCTCGGCATTCCAAACGGGGGGCGGGAACAACGATCCGACCCCCACCAAGATCATCGAGATCCCCGATCTGTTGTCCATCCTGGCCACCAACCACTTGAACGGTGAGGTGCAGGGCATGAACAACCTGGAGGCCCAATATCAGAAGCAGTACGGACCGGGGAACTACATTCCCAATGTCTTCATCCAGTATTGGGGCATGCGGGTCATGGCCTACCTGGCCGCCATAATCGCGTTGTTTGCCCTGTGGGGCCTGTGGCTGATTCGTCGCAAGAAACTCGAGAAGGCCAAGTGGTTCCTGGTCATCGCCCCGTGGTTTGTGATCACCCCGTTCCTCATGAACACGGCCGGGTGGCTGTTGACCGAAAGCGGTCGACAACCCTGGATCGTCCAGGGCTTGATGAAGACGTCCCAGGCGGCGTCGCC
This sequence comes from uncultured Acidimicrobiales bacterium, assembly GCA_963734435.1. Taxonomy (GTDB): domain Bacteria; phylum Actinomycetota; class Acidimicrobiia; order Acidimicrobiales; family RAAP-2; genus Bog-756. The sequence goes on from CAVTHA010000002.1 coordinate 115,502, forward strand.
CTCGGTGACAACCACCGACATCTGGATCAGCTTGAGCGTCTTCGTCTTCCTCTACGCACTCCTGGGGGTGGCCGACGCCTACCTGATGGTCCACTACGGCCGGAAGGAGCTGGAGCCGGGTCCTGACGAGGGCCAGGGTGACGATGGCGATGACCACCCAGGGGGTGCGCCGTCAGCCGAGTCCGACGACGACCGGGTCCCGGCCTTCATCTACTAGGAGGCGATGGTGGTCCATCTCAACACCGTCTGGTTTGTCATCATCGGGATCTTCTTCGTGGGGTTCTTCATCCTCGAAGGTTTCGACTTCGGGGTGGGAATGCTGCACTCGTTCGTGGGGAGAAACGACGTCGAGCGTCGCATCGCCGTCAACACCATCGGACCGGTCTGGGACGGCAACGAGGTGTGGTTGGTTGTCGGCGGAGCGGCCATCTTCGCCGCCTTTCCGTCCTGGTATGCGACCATGTTCTCCACCTTCTACCTGGCGATCCTGATCGTGCTGGTGGGCATGATCGTGCGCGGCGTCTCCTTCGAGTTCCGACGCAAGATCGACGATCCCCGATGGCGCTCCCTGTGGCGGTGGTCGCTCACCATCGGCAGTGCGATCATCCCGTTTCTGCTCGGGACGGCGTTCGGCGACCTCCTCCATGGGCTGCCCATCGACTCGGCCCACAACTACAGCGGCACCTTCTTCGGATTGCTCGTTCCCTTCGGCCTCTACACCGGCGTCACCCTGACGGTCCTGTCGCTGTTCCTCGGGGCGGCCTACCTGTGTCTCAAGACGGAGGGCGAGCTCCACGATCGGGTGGCCACGCTGTCGGGCCGCCTCGGCTGGCTGGCCGCGGTGATCACGTTCGGCTGGTTGACCTGGATCCACGTGGGCCTCGGCGTGGGTTTCGTCCCCCAACCCATCGAAGCCCTGGCGCTGGCGGCGGTGGTCGGCGCAGCATTGTTCGCCGAGGCGCACTCCGAAGGCTGGGCGTTTGCCGCCGCGGCGACAGCCATCGGCAGCGTCGTGGGCTCGATCCTCTTCGAGCTCTTCCCCCGGGTGATGGTGTCCAGCACCAGTACGGCCTACGACCTCACCGTGGCCAACTCGGCCAGCCCCAGCTACACGCTGAAGGTGCTGACGGTGGTGGCTGTCGTCTTCTTCCCAGTGGTGCTCGCCTACCAGGGGTGGAGCCTCTGGGTGTTCCGGAAGCGGATCGTCGGGCCGCCGTCGACCGAGGGAACGCATCCTCGGACCACCATCGGGGCTTCCCGACCGTCCGCGGTCGCCGAGCGCGCACCTAGGAATGAGTAGTCGTACCGCGGGAGGTGGTCGTCTCGATCCCGTCGTGCCCGCCGGTTACCGACACCGGCTCAACCTTGGCATTGACGAGGCGATGAGCCGTGCTTCCCGGGCGATCGCCGAGATCGTCGGTGTCAACCGACCAGCTCAGCGGAGGACCGTCCCCCCGTCCACGCTGATCACCTGACCGTTGATCCACTGACCTTCGTCGGACATCAGCAGGGCGACCATGGCTGCAATGTCGGTTGGATCCCCCAGGCGCCAGCTCCGGGTATGCCGGAGCGAGCGCTCCAAGATCTGCTCGGCCCCGGCCGCGGCGATCATCGGCGTGACCACCAGACCGGGAGCGATGGCGTTGGCGCGAAGTCGGTCTCTGCCCCATTTCGAGGCGACGTGGCGGACGAGGGCGCAGATCCCCGCCTTGGCAATGGCATAGGCCGGACGCGCCGGCTCCCCGAGGAAGGCTGCGGCTGAAGCGGTGTACACGAGGCTGCCACCGCCCCGGTCGAGCAGGGCGGGCACCGCGTGTCGGGTGCACAGGAAGTGGCCCCGGAGGTTGACGGCCAGGATGTGGTCGAAGGTGTCCATCTGCATGGAGACGGCGTCGGTATCGCCCCCGATCACGGCGGGGGAGAGATCGGCCGCGTTGGCGTGCACACAGTCGATGCCGCCGAAGTGATTGGTCGCCGTCTTGAACAGCTCGGCGACCGAGGTCTCGTCGCTGACGTCCATGGGAACGGCCAGAGCGCGCCCTCCCTCGGCGGTGATGGAATCGGCCACCGACGAGGCGCTCTCCGCGTCGAGGTCGCCCACGACCACAGCGGCTCCTTCATTGGCCAAGCGGCGACAGGTGACCGTGCCGATCCCGCCCGCACCGCCCGCCACCACGACCACTTTGTCATCCAGTCGCCTCACGCCGGGAGGCTCTCACAGGGTCGGACTCGGGTCAACCAAGTGACTCATGCCGATGGGGCGGGTCTCCCTGGCTGGCACCGCCCTTCGTCACGTCGTTCACGGTGCCTTCGGTGCCCACCTGGGCGGATCGACTTCGATCCTCGGGAGCGGTGAGTCGACGCCGCCGAAGCGGCCGGTATCGCTGGTCCAGTCTTCGTGTGCCGCGTCGATCTCCTCCCTGGTGCGGGCCACGAAGTTCCACCACATCAGGACCTTCTCCGGAAAGGGAGTTCCCCCGAGCAACAGGACTCGGCTGGACCCCTCACTCGTCAGAGTCAGTTCATCGCGTCCGGTGCCGAGATAGGCGAGATGGCCGGGACTGACACTCCGTCCCTCGATCCAGACGGCACCTTCCGTCGCCACCAGGGCGTACTCGAAACTGCGATCGAGTGGGACCGTCGTGTCGCCCCGTCGCAGTGAAAGGTCGACTCCGATGTGGTCGGTGTCGCGGCGCGCTTCGGACGCCGAGCCCGCCAGCTCGCCTACCAGGATCGTCGCGTCGCAGTGCTCGAACTCCATGTTCGGCAACTCCTCATGGTGCTCGAAGGCGGCCGTCGCATCGCGGGTGTCGGAGGGCTGAGCAACCCACAGCTGTAAGCCGTGCACCTCGCCGCGGTAGCGACCGGTGTCCTCCTCCGAGTGCGCCACCCCGTGTCCGGCCGTCATGAGGTTGAGTTGGCCCGGACGGATGATCTGCTCGGAGCCCAGGCTGTCTCGGTGCAACACCTCACCGGCCAGCAGCCACGTCACGGTCTGGAGACCCATGTGGGGATGCGGTCCGATATCGACCCCGTGCTGCGCGCTGGTGAGTTGAGCGGGCCCGAAGTGATCACAGAAACACCAGGCTCCGACCGTTCGTCTCCTCCGGTTGGGTAGCGCTCGACGAACCTGGAGGGAACCCACCTCGGCCAACCGGCTCGGGCTCACATCCACAACCCGCGTCGGTGGAGGTGCGAGGTCCTCACTCCTCGGTGGGACGTCCTTGACATCGACGGGTCCACTCATGTCGACCTCATTCCGTATGGTGTCTCGATACGAGCGTCCCGGGTGGGACCTCAGGAGAATCTCATGGGTCGACGACGACAACCGGCCAGCACGAGCGATGGCTCAGAGGGCGGTCGAACTCTGGGTGGGCGTCGTGGCGTCGGCCTTGGGATGGTTGGGATAACCCACGAGGACCTCCTCGTAGATCAGACGGCCGGGTGCGACCGCGGTGCGAATGTGCTGATCGGCCGAGAGCAGCGCCGGATCGAAGACACCGATCTGGACCTGGACGCGCTGGTCGACTTCCCACGCCTGGCCCGAGACCTGGCTGGCGAGGTGGTAGTCGTTCACCATGTGGAACCCCCGCGCCTCGAGCTGTCCCCGGTAGAAGGCGTAGAGCGCGGCGGGGGAGGCCGCAGCAGTCAGGATGGCCCCGGCATAGGCCGGGTTGGGCTCTTCGCCCTTCTCGTTCGGCGTCTGGTCCGCCCCCACATCGTGTACCAGAGTCGAACCGGGGTAGAAGAGGTGGGATTCCCGGTGGGCGAGCAGTTCATGACGGGTGATCGGCCGTCCGACCGGGAGCCCGAATGCGTCGACGGCGGTCGGAGTCGAGCTGCACGCCGCCAACAGGGCGCTTGCGCCGAGGAGCAGTCCGAACCCCTTTGCCCTCAGCGTCGGATCACCAGTGCCAGACTGCAACCGCCCAGCACGACGAACCCGACCAGTTCCAAGATGATCGAATCGGTGGCCCAGGGCACACCCAGTCCGTCATGAATGCCCAAGAACCCGATGGTGGCGCTCAACACCAGACCGATCACGCTGGCCGCTTGGAAGGCAGCTCCAGCCACGGCTGTGAACATCCGACGAAAGACGACAATGGCGATCGCAAGCACGCACCCGGAGATGGATTGGGCCAGGAAGAGCGGACCGATTCGCGGTACGTGGCGGTAACCGGAAAGCCACAAGTGCAGGTGGATGGCGGCAGAGGCACCGACCGTCGCCGCGCCGACCACCATGGCCAGAACGATGCCGACGCGAAGGGGCCGAGGCGACTCAGGTACGCCGAGCAGGGCGATGCTCTTTACCCGGTGGAAAGACCGCCGCCGTCCCGGTGCCGAGGAGACGATAGGCGGAGAGGTCGATACCGAAGGCATCAGCGGTCGCACCCGTCCCCGTCGCTCGGGCCGCCATTGTTGTCGGCGTCATGGTCACCACCGTTGTTCTGAGGAATGGTGCACAGCGTCGTGGTTGGAGCGGACGTCGTCGGTGGCGACGACGTTCCTGCGGTTGAGGGCGAGGTCGTCGCGGTGGGCGCACTGGTGGAAGTGTTCCCAGAGCTGGCTGGTGTCGTCGAGCTGCTGCAAGCGGCGAGGCCCAGTGCAACGGCCACCGAGGCCAATCCCAGGGCAATGGGCCGCCGTCCTTTCCGCGTCGGCGAACCCTTGGGCGGCCGGCTGGCGTTGATCGTGTTCATCGGATCCCCGTTTCTGGTTGGGTGCAGTTCATGTGCGCCTCGTGGTCCAGTTGACTAGGGTCACCCGCCTCTCATACTCCTACCCGGGCGGTTGCGCCGCAACCGGACGAGCCGTTCGAGCGAGTGGTCCTCGTGCCGTGGCTGGCATTCAGCTCTTCTGCATCGGCGGTCGGCGTCAACGGGCCGCGGTGGTTGGCGTCTGGTGGGTATACGACCCAGGCGGTGTCCAGAGATTGTTCCGTTGGTGAAATGTCGCGATGAGACTCGCTCAAGGATCAGGGTCGAGCTCGAGCGAGTAGACCTCGAACGGTTCGTCGAAGCCCTTGAGGAGGCGGTGGCCGGCGGGCCGGAAGGAGAACGGTGTGGCCGGCGAACGGGCGGTGGCCGCATCGACCAGAACCTCCTTGGGGATGGCCAGGTCGGCCAGCCGAGAGGCCAGGTTGACGACCGTGCCGTAGTAGTCCCCGTGCCGGGTGATGACGTCACCGAACGCCACGCCCCCCCGTGGCTCGACCCCCGCGATACCGGCAGTCATCAGGTACGCGGGCGATGGAACAACGCCGCGGCCGCATCCAAGGCGACGAACATGACCTCGTCGCCGATGTGCTTGACGATCCGACCTCCGGTGGGCCGCGGCCACCTCGAAGGACTTGACCTCGAAGGCCCCGATGAGCTCGAGCAGCTCGGACGGTGAGGTGTGCAGGGATAGGGGTGTGAACCCCACCAGGTCGATGAAGCCCACCGCCAACCGGAACAGCGAACGTTCGGTGATACCGGTCTGCGCCACCCGTTGGCGGGCGATGGCATCTCGCAGGTGGTGACCGAAGATCACACCCATCCAGTCGCCCAGCTCGAGTGCGGCCGAGGTCAGATTGGCCAGATCCTTGGCCCACACCATGTCGAGTTGGGGCGCGTCCAGCGACGGTTCGACGGTCTGGACGTACAACGAGACCGCAGCCTCGGCCACCCGGGCCAGGGAGCTCCCGAGCACCCGCAGGAGCTCGCTCCCGTATTCCCCGATGGGGTTGGTCCTCACGATCGAGAGTGTGAGCTCGGCGTCGCGGTCGGAGAACATCGGCGTCGTGGTGTCGGGAACGACCACGCCGAGTGTGTGCCAGAGCGACACGACCCCGTCGACCGGCAAGCCGACCCGGCTGGCCAGTTCGTCAGCGCTGAGGGTTGCTCCTCGGGCCAGGACGAGGTCGCCGGCCAGGCTGGCGAGCCGGCATTGGCGTCGAGCCGTCTCGATCTGTTCGTCGCTCGCCCCGAGGGACCGGAGGAAATCACTGATTGTCTCGTCGCCCTCGCCGTCGACCACGGGTAGCAACGTTACCGGCCTCCCTCCGACCTGCGTGGCCCTGTTGGCGACCAGACCGGAGACGGGCGGCAGGGAATGCCACCGCTACACTCACCACGTGGCGAGGGTCGGCGCCTTTGCTCGGACGTCTCCGGGGCCGGACGGGAACGCCGTGTTCCGTTCGACCCACGCCGACGGATGAGGGACCGGACCACGTTCGAACGACTGGTGGCCGAAGGGGCTTCGGCCCCCCTGAACGGATGGGAATTTTCCTGGTTCGAGGGACGTGCGACCGAGGAGCGCCCGTCGTGGGGGTACACCAGGCTGGCGGCGCCACGCATCACGGCTGCCGCGGCCGTCCTCGACATCCAGACGGGTGGCGGGGAGGTGTTCGCCGAGCTGCTGGCCCGGGTGCCGGTGAGGCCGTCGGAACTCGCCGCCACCGAGTCGTACCCGGCGAATGTCGACCGGGCCACCCGGGCCCTCGCCCCCTTCGGTGTCTCGGTGCTCGAGGCAGCCGACGATGCTCCGTTGCCCTACCCGTCCGACCGCTTCGACCTGATCATCAGTCGGCACCCGACCGTGACCATCTGGGAGGAGATCGCCCGGGTGCTGAGGCCGGGCGGAACGTACTTCTCGCAACAGGTCGGTGCCGGGTCGAACCGGGAGCTCACCGACTTCATGATGGGGCCCCGACCGGTGTCCGACCGGCACAGTGCGAGCCGGGCACGTTCGGAGGCCCAGCGTGCGGGCCTGGACGTGGTCGACCTGCGCCAGGAGTCGCTCCGGGTCACCTTCGACGACGTCGGGGCGGTCGTCGTCTTCCTGCGGATGGTCGTGTGGACCGTCCCGGACTTCTCCGTCGACCGGTACGGCGACCGCCTGGCCCGCCTTCACGAGCAGATCGAGTCGGGCGGCCCGTTCGTATCGCATGCTCATCGGTTCCTCATCGAGGCCACCAAGCCGTCGGAGCGGCCACTCGTCCGTCCGGCGGGGTGCGCCGTCCAGGGTGAGGAGGCTGGCGATGAGCGCTGACGGTGAGGACCTGACGGCCACGTTCCACGCTCTCATGCCATTCACCGACACGATGGGCATCGAGTTGCTCGTCTACACGCCGGCCGAGGTGCGGGCCAGGCTGGCGTGGTCCGAGCGGCTGTGCACGGCCAACGGGGCGATGCACGGCGGCGCCATCATGGCGTTGGCCGACAGTACCGGCGCCGCCTGTGGATACCTGAACCTGCCCGAGGGGGCCGCGGGCACGACCACCGTCGAGTCGAAGACGAACTTCTTCCGCGCCCTTCGGGCCGGCTACGCCGAGGCGGTGACCCGGCCGTTGCACGTGGGGCGGACGGTGATCGTGCTCGACACGGACGTCGTCGACGACCGCCAGGTGCTGATGGCCCGGGTGACCCAGTCGCAGCTGGTCCTCACTCGGTGACCAGTCCGGCCGGCGGAGCACCATCCTGTGGCCAGAACCACTCGGGTTCGTGCCCGAGCGTCTCGGGCAAGAGGTAGATCAATCCGCTGAGGCACATCGCCGGCAGGAAGGTGGCCAGGGCGGCCGGTCCGAACCGGTTGCCCACGTCGGCCACGGCGCCGAAGGCCACCAGGCCGACCCCAGCCCCGATCACCGAGGCGGCCACGTTCCAACCGGCCACCGAGGACCGCACCGGCGTCGGGAACAGCTCGTTGGCGAAGGCGCCCGCCGCCGGGGCGAACACCCCGGCTGCGGTGATGCCGGCCAGGTACCCGATGACCAAGGTCGCCCGGTTGCCGCTGTAGCAGAGGATCCCGGACGCGCCGATGCCCACCATGGATCCGGCCGCGGTCGGGCGCCGCCCGACCCGGTCGGCCAACCACCGTCCGGCCAGCAGGCCGCCCAGCCCGAGGATCCCGGCGGCCACCACCATGGCCGATAGCGCGATTCCCGGGAACCCCTGGATGTTCTGGGCATAGACGAAGACGAAGGTGTTGGACGGTCCGGTGATGACGGCCAGGGAGAAGGCCACCGCCGCCACCAGGATCAGCCGGCGGCGATAGGGGCGGGCCACGGCGCCGAGGACCGGGAGCTTCGTCGCTCCCGCCGCCGAAGACACCTCGAAGCGACCGGTCTCGGTGACCGAGTGAGCCAGGAACGGGAGCGCCACCAATGGGACCAGGGCCAGGACCAGGACGCCCCGGTAGCCGATGGTCCCCCCGGCCAACCCGTAGACGACGGCGGTGAGCCCCGCCCCGACGGCGTAGCCCCCGGCCACCAGTGCCATGGCTGAGGCCCGGCCCGCCGACCGGGTCTGTTCGGCCGCCTGAACCTGGGCGATGGCGGCCGCCGCCGACAGGAACGGCCGCCCCAGGGCAAAGACGACGACGAACCACCAGTAGCCGGGGCTGGCTGCCGACACCGCGGTGAGGGCCAACCCGAGTCCACAGGCGAACAACATCACCCGCCGCCGTCCGGCCCGGTCGGCCAGCCCGGCCACCGGCAGTCCCCCGAGCGATGCCAGCCGGACCACGGCCAGTCCGAGGCCCAGCTCGGTTCCCGAGAGCCCGGCCCGGTCGGCGAGTGTCGACCCCCGGGTGATGTGGCCGAAGTGGTGGGCGACGTCGCCGAGGGTGGCGGTGATGCCGAACTGGCCGATTCCTGCGGCCAGGGACACCAGGGCCACCGCCACGACGGCCCGGTCGGACCACCCGTGGAGCCGGAACGACCGGGTTGTGTCCGCCTCGCTCCCCGGCGGGCCTACCGGCGCGGCGTCCCCGGCCTTCATGCCGGGCCCGCGGCCGGGACACGGGGCTGAGCACCGGGCCGGTGCCGCCCGGCGATGCACCCACCCGGCCCGACCACTGCACACAGCCAGGCGACGGGGGAGACGGTAGCCGTCACCTCCCCAGTCTCGCTCTCCCCGGCGCAAGAGCGTGGCGCCGGGCTAGCGGCGGGTGGCGTCCACCAGACCGGCGCCGGACATCTCCCCTCCGCCCTCCCCGACCTCGTCGAGGGCTCTCCCGTAGGCCATCAACCGCTCGGCGGTGGCGAAGACCTCGGCCCGCCAGCCGTACGAGGCCAACCACTTCGCCGGGTCCTCCGGTCCGGTGGATTGCCAGAGGGCGACGTAGTCGCCCCGCTCGGCGCGGCCGTCGGGATGGGCGTGGTGCCAGGCCAGGAGTCGCTCGGGGCTGGCGACCGTGAGGCCGAGTCGGCTGTCCGGCACCGACAGCTCGGCCGCCACCGAAATGATCCGGTTGCCGACCTCTCCCGTGAGGTAGGCCAGCAATCCCTCGGCCAACCAGGCGACGGGAGCCTCGGTGTCGAACCCGGCGTCCACCAGGGACCGTGCCCAAGGGCCGGACAGGTCGACGGCGACGGTCGTCCGGCGGCAGTTCGGCTCCCACCCCTCGGACCGGACCACCTTCTCCTTGAACTCGAGCACCGAAGGCAGGTCGAGCTCCCAGACGTGGGTCCCTGCCGGCCACCCCAGGCGGAACGAACGGGCGTCGAGGCCCACGCCCAGGATGACCACCTGGCGGCAGTCGCCGGCACAGGCGTCGAGCACGACGTCGTCGAGGAACCGGGTCCGTACGGCGATCCAGGCCGACAGGTGCCGGCTCCGGCCGGGGTCACCCCGCCGCCCTTCCCACCCGGCGGCGGACGCGAAGCGGGCGGCGAACGGATCATCGAAGAGACGGTCCGGCCGAGCCGACTCGGCGGCCCGGATGGCGGCCACTCCGACCCCGGTCACACCCACCGCCGGTAGTCGACCGCCGGGTTCAACCATGTCGGCTCACGCTAACGGAACGAGCCAAGGCCAGTGGTTCAGACACCGGCGAAGAAATCCACCAACTCCGTTGCCACTTGCGCACCGTGGGTGAAGATGCCGAGGTGGCTAGCGCCGGCGATCTCGACATAACGGGCCCCCGGGATGAGGGCCGCGGCTTCCTCGGCCCTGGCCGGGGGCGAGTCGATGTCCTGCTCGAAGGCCAGCACCAGGCAGGGTATCGAGATCTGCGGCCAGGCCTTGGTGCGCTCCACGTCGTTCGACCAGGCCAAGCAGGCCTCATACTGACCCAGTCGGCCCGGGTTCGGCCAGGCCGGCAAGTCGGCGATGAGCGAGAGCCAGGTCTCGACCACCTCGTCGTCCTGCAGGTCGTGGTTGGGGAGGTATCGGAGGGTCTCGGTGGCAGAGAAGAGTGCCGGCATCTCGTGGTCGAGGAGAGCCAAGTCTCGCTCGACGGTGGTGATGGCCTTCTCCCAGGCGGTCCCCGTATTGCAGCTCCCCATCAGGGCGGCACGCTGCGTTCGGTCGGGATGCCGGATGGCCAGGCGCTCGGCTACCCAGCCACCCATGGAGTGCCCGGCCACCTTGACCTGTTCGAGGCCGAGATGGTCGATGAGGCCGATGGTGTCGGCAACCAGGTCGTCTACCGAATAGGGCGCCGGTGGCGACGAGGACGGGCTCACGCCTCGGTTGTCGAACGTCACCACCTGGTACCCGGCCGCAGTGAGGGCGGGTACCAGCTCGAGCTGCCAGGCCAGGGCCGGTTGCCCGCACCCGCACACCAGCACGACCGGCTCGCCTGCGCCGTGCACGTCGTAGGCGATGGTGGCCTCGTCGAGGCGGGCCTCGGGCATGCCAAAGCCTCGCGCGTGATGCGGATGCGGCGGCGGCTCCAGGAGGGCAAGGCCGGGCGGGCGGTCAGCTCACTTCGCCACGGCGGGCCGCCGGGCGTTCCGGGCTCCGGGGGTCGCCGCCGCCGATCCTACGGCCGGATCCGGTAGTGGCCCTTGGGTCGAGCGGAACAACATCTGCTCGATGTCGGCCGGATCGACCGGCCGGGAGAAGAGGAAGCCCTGGCCCCGGTCGCAGTGCTCGTTGGCAGCTTCGCGAGCTGGTCGCTGTCCTCGATCCCCTCGGCCAGGGTCTCGAGCCCGAGGGTGCGGCCCAGCTCGACCAGGGTGTGGATGAGGGCCCCGGACTCCGGAGAGTCGGCCATGGCCGCGATGAACGAGCGGTCGATCTTGAGCGCGTCGACGGGGAACTGGCGCAGGTAGGCGAGCGACGAGTAGCCGGTGCCGAAGTCGTCGATGGCGACGTGCACGCCGAGGTCCTTGAGGCGCCGGAGGCGGCGCACGGTGGCGTCGGCGTCCCGCATCAGGCTGCTCGGTGATCTCGATGACCAGAGAGGTCGGGTCGAGGCCGGTGGTCTCCAGGGCCTCCTTGACGTGGTCGACGAAGGCGTGGATCTCGAGCTGGCGCATCGAGACGTTGACCGACATCGACATCGGATAGCCCCGCCGGTGCCATGGGCGGCTTGGCGGCACGCCTCGAACAGGACCCAGCGCCCCACGTCCACGATCAGACCGGAGTCCTCGAGCATGGGGATGAACTGTCCGGGGGGACGACGCCCCGGGTCGGGTGTCGCCACCGCACCAGGGCTTCGACCCCCGGACGCTCACGTGGTCGAGGTCGAAGACGGGTTGGTAGAGAAGGAAGAACTGCTCCTCGGCCAGCGGCCGCGCAGGTCGGCGTCGAGCTCGATGCGGTCGAGCACCGCCGTCTGCATCTCGGGCTGGAAGAGGGCCGAGCGGTTCTTGCCCAGCGCCTTGGCCCGGTACAGGGCGATGTCGGCGTCGCGCAGCAGCTCCGAGGCCGAGTTGCGCTGTCCCCGCGGCGATCCCGATGCTGGCGGTCACCGTGATCGACAGACCGTCGAAGCCCTCGATCCGGAACGGCTCGCGCAGCGCGTCGTGGAGGCGCTCGGCGACCATCTCGGGGCCCGCCCCCAGTGACGCCCCTTCGGCCAGGACGACGAACTCGTCGCCGCCGAGGCGCCCGACGGTGTCGCTCTCGCGCAGGTGCCGACGAAGCGGCCGGCGACGGCCCGGAGCACCTTGTCGCCGGCGTCGTGGCCCAACGAGTCGTTGATGTCCTTGAAGTTGTCGAGGTCGACGAACAGGGCGGCGACCGGGCCCGCGCGCGCCGGGAGCGCACGAGCATCTGGTCGGCCCGGTCGAGGATCAGGGCGGTTGGGCAGCCCGGTCAGCGGGTCGTGCAGGGCCACGTGGGCGAGCAGGGACTCGGCTTCCTTGCGCTCGGTGATGTCGCGGAGGTTGCCGACGTAGCCGGCGACCGAGGGTCTGTCGCGCAGGTTGCTCACCACCGCCTCGGCGTACCGGTAGGTGCCGTCCGTGCGACCCACGCGGAACTGGATGGGCTCGGTCACCGACGACGCCTGCAGCTGGGCGGCGAGCTGGGCCTCGACCCGGGCCGGTCCTCGGGATGGACGAGGTCGGTGGCGCCCGGCCGACGACCTCCTCCGGGCTCCATGCCGAACAGCGAGATCGCGGCCGGGCTGGCGTAGGTGTACGGCCCTCGGCGCCCATCACGAAGGTCGTGTCGGTCGAGTTCTGGACCAGGGAGCGGAAACGCTCCTCGCTGACGCGCATCGACGTCTCGGCCGTTCTCCTTCTGCTCGATGGTGGCCCCGGCCATGCGGATGACGAAGAGGAGGACGAAGGCACCCATGACGCCCAGGGCCTCGCTCTTGCCGACCGACAGAACGACGGCGCCCCCCCCTGCCAGATGGCCACCTGGCCGACGGCGATGCCGAGCAGGCTCCACAGCGCGGTGCGCCGCCAGGTCGCGACCCGTCGTGGGAGACGTTCTCGAGCGCCACGAAGGCGAAGGCGCCCGACGAGCACCGGCCCCCACCCGCTCAGGTAGATGACCGCCGTGACTCCCGCCGCCTGGGCGCCCACCCGGAGATGCAGCCGAGGGGGCGTCGGATGGAGCGTGTAGAGGTGATTGACGAGGAGGCTGGTGGCCGGCACGGCGAGGAAGACACCCAGCCATACCCACGCGGACTCGCGAGCCACCGCCCCGACATGGACGAGGAGCAGGATGATGACCAGGGCCACCGGCCCGATGAAGTAGGCGAGGAAGGTCGGGTTCAGCCTCGAGTGGGAGTGCTCGGCTGCGGGCGGGGTGCTCGGCTCCTCCGCTGGTCGGGGCGGGGGAGGGTGGTCTTCGCCGGATTGCGTGGCTGTGGTCGTCGACATCCCCGTCCCTGGGTCCATGACACTGCTCTCACTGTTGTCGACCGATCGGGTGAGGGACTTGAATACGCCGGGCCGCCTGGGAGCGGGTGGCTGTAGCCGGTGGAACGAGCTCCGTTGCTGGTCAAAGCCCTCTCCGGCCCGGCCGGCGCCCGGTCTGGGACAGGCGGGCCGCGGCCCGCCCGGTGTAGAGGGGGAGATCGAGATAGCTCCTGATGCCCGGCGTGGCTGCGACGACGGCCGGGACCGCGCTCACGCAGTGGGTGGCGGTGGCCACCACCCCCGGATTCCGCTCGAGCCCGGCGGCGACCGAGTCCGGGTGCCAGCCGCGCAGCGTGACTCGGCTGCTCGGATCGCCGGTCACCTCGACCTCGAACCGCTCACCCTCCGGCCCGAAGGTCCAAGCTGGATCGAGGTGGTCCTCGCCCATGAACCAGTTGGTCCTGACCGAGATCACCGGCTCGCCGGCCACGGTGGCGTCCCACCGGAATTTCTGTGCTGCCACCAGCCCCGGCCCGATGGGCCCGATGGGTGAGGCGATCGGCGCGGTGGCCACGGCCATCTCGTGACCGACGGCCAGCTCATCGTCGAGGTCGAACCCCAGGGCATGGCCGATCATGGCCACCGATTGGCCGAACCCGTCGCCGAGGATGGCGGGCATGGCGCTCCCCGCCGCCTCCGCCGGCGTCTTGCCGAAGAGCATGATGTCCCGCACCACGGCCGGGCGCCCCGTAGCTCCGGATGTCGGAGAACTCCTCGGCCCTCACATGGCTGATCGATTGGGACAGAGCGGACAGGGTGAGCGGGATGCGCTCGGTGACCCCGCCCGGGTGGATCCCGGTGCCGTGGATGGTCGCGCCACTCTCCCGGCACGCCGCTTCGATGAGGGTCACGTTCCGATCGCCGGCGAAGAACCAGTTGAGCGGCGTCACCACGTTCTTTCCCGAGGCGAGCAGCCTGGCTACCAGATCGGGATCGGCCATGACCGGGGCGTAGATCACACACTCCGCCTCCAACGCCAACAGCGACTCGGCGTCGCTGGTCGCCCGGACGCCGATCGGGCCGACCCCGGCGAGGTCGCCCGCATCAAGGCCGTCCTTCGCCGCCGTGTGGACCCAACAGCCCACCAGCTCGAGCTCGGGATGGGCGACCACCCCGGCGATGGCTGCCCGCCCCACCCCGCCGGCGGTCCATTGGATGACCCGAACGCCCATGCTCACCCCTTTCCCGCTGCTGTTTCTCTCGTTCCCGCCTTCCCGGGTGACGCTTCCCTCCTCATCGTGGCCCGGCCGATGTGACCAGGCTACGGAGGGCCGGGGTGTGCGGCGTGTCGGTGGCCGAATCAGTGGGACATAGGTCATTGACGCCACTGGGGGTCGGGTTCAGGCTGGAGACATGCAGCCGCGGCGTGTGGTCATCGTCGCCTTTCCGGGTCTCCAGCCCCTCGATGCGGTCGGGCCGTTCGAGGTCTTCTCGGGCGCGGGCCGGGCCGTGGCCGGGCTCGGCCGGGCCCGGGGGTACCGAGTCACGCTGGCTTCCACCGACGGAGCCGCGGTGCAGACCGGCAGCGGCTTGCGGATCTGCTCCGACCCCCTGCCCGACGTCCACGAGCGGATCGACACCCTGGTGCTCCCAGGTGGGGAGGGGGTCGAGGTGGCCCGCAGCGACCCGGCCCTCATGAGCTGGATCGCCGCCGTCGCCCCGGGCTGCCGCCGGGTGGCGACGGTGTGCACGGGGGCCTTCCTCGCCGCCGCCGCCGGACTCCTCGACGGGAGGCGGGTCACCACCCACTGGGCCAGCGCCGACCGCCTGGCGACCGAGTTCCCCGACCTCGTGGTCGACCCCGACCCGATCTACATCCGGGACGGCGCGGTGTCGACCAGCGCGGGCGTCACCGCCGGCATCGATCTGGCCCTGGCCCTGGTCGAGGAGGACCACGGGTCCGAGGTGGCCCAGACCGTGGCTCGTTGGCTGGTCATGTTCCTGCACCGTCCCGGCGGGCAGACCCAATTCGCCTCCCCGGTGTGGGTGCCACGGGCCGAGCGGTCGGCGGTCCGGACCGTCCAGGGGCTGATCGAGCGCACTCCGGGCGACGACCACCGCCTCCCCGTCCTGGCGGCTGCGGCCGCCATGAGCGTCCGCCATTTCGCCCGGGTGTTCCGCCAGGAGGTGGGTGAGACTCCTGGACGCTTCGTCGAGCGTGTCCGGCTCGAGGCGGCCCGCGGCGAGCTCGAGACCACCGACGCCACACTGGAAGCCGTGGCCCGACGATGCGGGTTCGGGACCGCAGAGACCCTGCGACGGGTGTTCCAGCGACGGCTCGCCGTCTCGCCGGATTCGTACCGCCGCCGCTTCCGCATGTCCGACCAGAGCAGGTCGGCGTGAGCCCCGGCCTGCAAGTCGCCATCCCGCTGTTCCCGGTTCACCGCGCTCGACGCCATCGGCCCCTACGAGGTCCTCCAGCGTGTGCCTTCGATCGACATCGTCGTCATCGGTCACCAACTCGGGGAGGTGCGCAGTGACAATGGCATGCTCGGCGTAACCGTCGACGCCACCTTCGAAGACATGGCCGAGCCCGACGTCATCGTGTTCCCCGGCGGCATCGGGTCCCGGGCACTAGTGGGTGACCAACGGGTGCTCGAGTGGGTACGCCACGCTCACGAGACCAGCCGGCTCACCACATCGGTGTGCACCGGGTCTCTCGTCCTCGGCGCGGCCGGGCTCCTGGCCGGGCTCGCCGCGACCACCCACTGGTCGTGCTACACCGAGCTCGAGTCGTACCGTGCTGTCCCCACCGCCTGCCGGGTGGTCGAGCACCTCGATCGACGCATCATCACCTCGGCGGGTGTCTCGAGCGGGATCGACATGGCACAGCGCGTCGTCGAGCTCCTCGTCGACCGCACCGCGGCCGAGGCCGCCCAGCTGATGATCGAGTACGACCCCGAGCCGCCGTTCGACTGCGGTTCGGTGGCCAAGGCCGGCCCGACGGTCATGGCCCGGGTCGTCGAGTTCGCCGAGCACCGCCAGTAGCCGGATCGGGCCGACCCGGTGCTCGACCCGGGCCGGAGCCGGGTACGCTGTGGCGGCCATACTGGGCGGGACGTCGGAGGCTTCGCCCATCGAACAGGTCGACGGTCGGCACGACGATCGGGAAGGGAGTGACCATGCGCCGACGCATGATGCATGCGAAGATCCACCGCGCCCGGGTCACCGACGCAGACCTCAACTATGTGGGATCGATCTCGATCGACCCGATCCTGATGAAAGCGGCGGACATCCTCCCCCATGAGCAGGTCTCCGTGTACAACCTCATGAACGGCGCGCGGTTCGAGACCTATGCCATCGAGGGGTCGGAGGATGGGCAGATCTGCCTCAACGGTGCTGCCGCCCGGCTGGCTCAGGTGGGCGACCTCGTGATCATCGTGACCTTCGTCGACCTCGACGAGGCCGAGCTCGCCGGCCATGAGCCATGCGTGGTGGTCGTCGACGGGGAGAACCGGCCGGTCGAACCGGCCTGAGGACGCCCTCGATCTCAAGCTGAGGGTCGGCCGCACGCTCAAATTCCGTCGGCCCGGAGGGGCGCACGGGCCAACCCGGTGATGAAGGGTCGGGAAGGGCCCGGGGACCTGGTTGATCTCATTATCCCACCACGATGGGTGGCAGGCAGGTGGCACCCAGCGCGATCGGTGGCTTAGCGTGGGCTTATGATCGTTTAGCGACGATGTCGACGGTTATACTTCTCCCATCCATAGTTCCCTGTCCCGAGGCCGCAGGGCTGCGATTCGGTTCAATGGGGGGACCGACGGGGAATCGGGGGCCGCGACAACTACACACAGAGGAGGCGGGGTTCCCGGCAACGTGCAAGCACGTCGATCAAGGGGCGATGCAGTGAAGACCTGGGTAGAGGGACTGAGGCAGTGGTCGCTGTGGTTGGTCGGCGACTCGCCCATGCCCGGTCGCCGTTCCCGGGTGATGCTGGCCGGCACGTTGTTGGCCGTCATCTTGTTGGTCACGGCTCTGGTCTTGGCGTTCCGCGAGCCGATCCGTCCGGTGCGGGCCGCCGCTCAGGACGCCACCACCGAGACCACGGACGCGCACCCGGCCCACGCCGCCACCCACCCCTCGATCCCCGCCGCCGGTCCGGCCGGCAACCCCGAGACCACCGTCCCATCGGTCCAGGCCGGTGCCGGCCACTCCCGCTCGCCGGGGAGCCGGGCCAACGGGAAGACGCGGATCGCTCCCGGGGTCACCGAGTCCGGCGCCACCACCACGACGACGCTTCCGACGAACCAGAAGAGCGGCTCCTCTCCCGCCGCTCCACTCGCGGCACCGGCGAGTTCCCCGCCCTCGTCGCCGACCACCACGCCGGTCGTGGCCAACCCGGCGGCGTCAGACCCGAGTCTCAGCGTGCCCTCCGCCCCGCTCGCCACCAAGGCCGCGTCCGGACATGGATGGTCGAAGGTCAGTTGGACGGTGCCCTCTTCCGACGGGGGCTCCACGGTCACCGGCTACGACCTCTACATGGGGACCAGCCCGGGGGCCGAGGGGACGACACCGGTCAACAGCTCGCTGATCGCCGGGCGGTCGTATGTGGTCCCCGACTTGGCCGTCGGCACCACCTATTACTTCAGGGTGGCGGCAGTCAACGCCAAGGGCCGATCCGCGGCGTCCAATGAGGTGTCGGCCACCCCGATCCGGGCCTACCAATCCGTTGGCTCACTCACCGGACAGGTGGTGGGCATGGCGGCCAACCCGCAGGGCACGGGCTACTGGGAGGCCAACTCGCTCGGGGCCGTCAGTACCCAGGGGGCGGTCGGCAACTACGGATCGGCGGCGTCTCTTTCGCTCAACGCCCCGGTGGACGGCATCGTCGGGACGCCCGATGGCAACGGGTACTGGGAGGTGGCCGGCGACGGCGGGGTGTTCTCCTTCGGCGATGCCGGCTTCTACGGCTCGATGGGCGGGTCTCCGCTCAACGCCCCGGTCGTCGCCCTGGCCGCCACACCCGACGGCAAGGGTTACTGGGAGGTGGCGAGCGACGGGGGCATCTTCGCCTTCGGCGATGCCGGCTTCTACGGTTCGATGGGCGGCACCCCGCTCAACAGCCCGATCGTCTCCATGGCCGCCACGCCCGACGGCCAGGGCTACTGGGCGGTGGCGAGCGACGGGGGCATCTTCGCCTTCGGCGATGCCGGCTTCTACGGTTCGATGGGCGGCACCCCGCTCAACAGTCCGGTGGTGGGCATGGGGGTCGCCCCCGGCGGAGGTGGGTACTGGGAGGTGGCGAGCGACGGGGGCGTGTTCACCTTCGGCTCGGCCGTCTTCCACGGGTCCGGCGGCACCATGCGGATGGCCGCTCCGGTGGCCGGCATGGCTGTCGACCAGACCACCGGCGGCTATTGGATCGTGTCGTGGGATGGAGGCATCTTCGCCTACGGCGCCCCGTTCCTCGGAGTGAGCTGACCCCTGACTGGCGGGCGGGTCGTCCACTCCTCCACCAGAAGGGGCTCTGTTCCCCGACATCCTCCGGCCCGACCAGCACTGACTCAGGTCTGCTTCCACGCCTCGGTCAGCACGGAGCGGAGGATGTCGGTCATGATCCCGAACTCCTCCTCGCCGCAGACCAGCGGGGGAGCGAGCTGCACCACCGGGTCGCCGCGGTCGTCGGCCCGGCAGATCAGTCCGGCGTCGTAGAGGGCGCCCGAGAGGAAGCCTCGCAACAGACGCTCGGACTCCTCGTCATCGAACGTCTCCCGGGTGTCCTTGTCCTTGACCAGCTCGATGGCGTAGAAGTAGCCCGCCCCCCG
The DNA here is from genome assembly GCA_963734435.1 of uncultured Acidimicrobiales bacterium. Classification (GTDB taxonomy): domain Bacteria; phylum Actinomycetota; class Acidimicrobiia; order Acidimicrobiales; family RAAP-2; genus Bog-756. The sequence continues at coordinate 134,354 of CAVTHA010000002.1, forward strand.
CACGTCCCCGACGATAGGGAGGTCGCGCAGGGTCTCGAGTGAGGCCCGGAACGCCGGCTCGTTCGCTCGCACGTGTTCGAGGATCCCTTCCTTCTCGAACACGTCGATGTTGGCCAGCGCCACCGCCGCGCTCACCGGGTGGCCGGCGAAGGTCAGACCGTGGAGGAAGGTCGAGCCGGTGAGGAACGGCTCCACCAGCCGGTCACTGACCGCCATGGCCCCGAGTGGCGAGTAGCCGCTTGTCAACCCCTTGGCCATGGTGATGATGTCGGGCCGGTAGTCGTAGCGCCCGGCGCCGAACCAGTGCCCCAGCCTGCCGAAGGCGCAGATCACCTCGTCGGACACGAGTAGCACCCCGTAGCGGTCGCAGATGGCGCGCACCCGCTGGAAGTAACCGGGGGGCGGCGGGAAGCAACCACCGGCGTTCTGGACCGGTTCGAGGTAGACGGCGGCCACCGTCTCGGGTCCGGCCATGACGATGGCGTCCTCGATGGCTTCTGCCGCCCACCGGCCGAATGCCTCCGGGTCGTCGGCGAAGTACTTGGCCCGGTAGAAGTTGGTGTTGGGCACCTTGATGGCCCCCGGCACCAGCGGTTCGAACGGCGTCTTGATGGAGGCGAGCCCGGTGATCGACAGAGCGCCCATGGTCGCCCCGTGATAGGCGATGTTGCGGCTGACCACCTTGGTCCGCTCCGGTTGCCCGGTGAGGCGGAAGTACTGCCGGGCGAGCTTCCAGGCCGACTCCACCGCCTCGGAGCCACCGGTGGTGAAGAAGATGCGATTGCAGTCACCCGGGGTGAGATCGGCCAACCGGTCGGCCAGGTCGACCGCGGCCGGATGTGCATAGCTCCAGATGGGGAAGTAGGCGAGCTGGCCGGCTTGCCGGGCCGCCGCCTCGACCAATTCGGTGCGCCCGTGACCCACCTGGCTGGTGAACAGACCGGACAGCCCGTCGAGGTAGCGCTTGCCGTTGTCGTCGTAGACCCAGACGCCCTCGCCCCGGACGATGACCGGGATCCGGTCGGCGACGTTGGCCGACATCCGGGTGAAATGGGTCCAGAGGTGGCGATGGGCGCTCACCTGCAGCTGCTCGTTCGGGTTGTTGGTCATCTGGTTCCCCAGGTATAGGTCTGCTTGGTCAGCTTGAGGTACATGAACGTCTCGGTGTCGCGCACGCCCGGGATCCGGCGGATGACCCCGTTGAGCCGGTCGAGGATGGTGTCGTCGTCCTCACACACCAGCTCGACCAGGATGTCGAAGGATCCGGCGCACATGACCACGTAATTGATGTCCTCCACAGCGGCGAGCTGTTCGGCCACGCCCCGGGCGTCGCCGTCGGTCCGGATGCCGACCATGGCCTGGCTGGCGAACCCCACCTGCATCGGGTCGGTAACCGCCACGATCTGGATCACGCCCGCGTCTCGGAGCTTCTGCACTCGCTGGCGCACGGCGGCCTCCGACAGCCCGACCGCCTGGGCGATCGCTCCGTAGGTCCGCCGCCCGTCGATCTGGAGCTCCTCGACGATGGCCTTGTTGACGTCGTCGAGCAGTCCGTTGGACGGCGGCAGGGAGGAGGGCATGGTGGAGCTCAACGGACCAGTTCCACGATCGGGGCACCGTGGGTCGCTCCCGGCAGGCCGATCCTGGATAGGTGCATCTGCGGTCTTTATAGCAGTTACCGCCGAAACCGTGCAGAAAGTCAATCGAAATCGTGGTCAAATACAGAGAAAGTCGAGGAAAAAGCTTGTTCGGGAGGAACGACCCGTCCACGGGTGTCATCTCGAGGGTAAGTCGGCGGGGCGAGTACATCGCCGGCCACACCTCGTTCATTCGGGGGCGAGCCGATCGGCGTGGGCGCGGCCGTCACGCCGTGGAACTACCCGATGATGATGGCCGGCTGAGCCGGTCGAGGTGGATGGCCACGACGGGAAGCGAGGTGTCGGGATGATCGTTGGGGTGCCGGCGGAGGTCAAGGACAGCGAGTACCGGGTGGCCCTGACTCCGGCCGGGGTGCGAGAGCTCACCGCCTCCGGCCACGCCGTCCTGATCCAGAGCGGGGCCGGGGTCGGCTCGTCCATCGACGACGACGAGTTCACCGCCACCGGGGCGTCGATCCTGGGTTCCGCCGAGGAGGTGTGGCAGCAGGCCGACATGGTCCTGAAAGTCAAGGAGCCGGTTCCCGAGGAATACGGGGTGCTCGGTCTGCGGACGGGTCAGGTGCTCTTCACCTACCTCCACCTGGCCGCGTCCCGTTCGTGCACCGAGGCCCTGTTGGCCGCGGGCAACACCGCCATCGCCTACGAGACGGTGAGGCTGCCGGACGGGTCGCTCCCGCTGCTCACCCCGATGAGCGAAGTGGCCGGGAGGATGGCCCCGCTCATGGGTGCGCACCACCTCATGCGACCCGGAGGAGGGCGCGGGGTCCTGGTATCCGGCGTGCCCGGCGTACGCTGCGCCAAGGTCGTCATTCTGGGCGCCGGCGTGGCCGGTATGGCGGCGGCCACCCTGGCGGTGGGCATGCACGCCGACGTCTATGTCCTCGACCGCAACCTGGACCGGTTGCGCCAGGTCGACCACCACTTCCACGGCGGCGCTCGAGACGGTGGCCTCCAGCGCCCATGCCATCGAGGAGACGTGCGTGGACGCTGACATCGTGATCGGTGCCGTCCTGGTGGTCGGGGCCAAGGCGCCCGTGCTGGTCACCGACGAGCTGGTGGCCCGGATGCGACCGGGGTCGGTGCTGGTCGACATCTCGGTTGACCAGGGCGGTTGCTTCGAGTCGACCAGGCCGACCACCCACTCCCATCCGACCTTCCAGGTCCACGGTTCGGTCTTCTACTGCGTGTCCAACATGCCCGGAGCCGTTCCCCACTCGTCCACGCACGCCCTGGCCAATGCCACCCTGCCCTACGTCCAGGAGATCGCCGATCACGGCTGGAAGAAGGCGGCCCGGGCCGACCCCGCTCTGGCCGAGGGAGTGAACATCGTCGAGGGCTCGGTGGTCTACGAGCCGGTGGCTGCCGCCCACCACCTGGCTTGTGCCCCCCTCGGCCCGTTGATCGGTTGAGCTCCGGCGTTGCCGGCCCCGCCGCCGCCGGCGCCGGGAGCATCGACGGCAGGACAGGACGGGCTCGGTTTTGCCAGACTCGGTCCGTGCCGCGACGAAGTGTCGGACTGTGAAGCGAATCGGGGAGTCAGACCGCGGGGCCGGGGCCCGGACCTCTCCGGTGTTCGACCCGGCCACCGGGGAGCATACCGCCGAGGTGGTGCTGGCCTCGGAGCGGGACGTCGACACCGCGGTGGCCGCGTCGCGGGACGCCTCGGCGGTATGGAAGAACACCGCGCTGTCCGCCCGCACACGTGTCCTCTTCACCTTTCGCGAGCTCGTCGAGCATCACCGGGACGACCTGGCCCGACTGGTCACCGCGGAGCACGGCAAGGTGCTCGACGACGCACGCGGGGAGGTGGCCCGGGGCATCGAGGTGGTGGAGTTCGCTTGTGGCCTCTCGCACCTGCTGAAGGGTGAGTTCTCCGAGGACGTCTCGACCGGCGTCGACGCGTCGTCGGTGCGTCAACCACTCGGTGTGGTGGTGGGCGTCACCCCGTTCAACTTCCCGGTGATGGTCCCCATGTGGATGTACCCGCTGGCCATCGCCTGCGGAAACACCTTCATCCTCAAGCCCTCGGAACGGGACCCGTCCCCGTCGGTGTTGATCGCAGACCTGTGGCGCCAGGCCGGGCTGCCCGATGGAGTCTTCACCGTGGTGCACGGCGACTCGGTGGCCGTCGAGGCCCTTATCGACCACCCCGGCGTCGACGGGATCTCGTTCGTGGGCTCGACGCCGGTGGCGCGCCGGGTCTTCGACCGGGCCAGCACGGCGGGAAACGCGCCCAGGCACTCGGCGGCGCCAAGAACCACGCCGTCGTGATGCCCGATGCCGATCTGGATGCCACCGCTGACGCCCTCACCGCCGCCGGCTACGGTTCGGCCGGCGAGCGGTGCATGGCCGTCTCCGCCGTAGTGGCGGTCGGTGACGGCGACCCGCTCGTGGGTGCGCTGGGCGAACGGGCCACGGCGCTCACCGTAGGGCCGGGCACCGATCCCTCCTCCGATGTCGGCCCCTTGATCACCGCAGCCCATCGCGACCGGGTGGCGGGTTACCTGGCGTCGGCCGAAGCCGAGGGTGCCGACCTGGTGGTGGACGGCCGCCTGGTCGAGGTGGCCGGTGGCCGGCGTGGCTTCTTCCTCGGTCCCAGCCTGGTCGACCGGGTGGCGCCCTCGATGCAGGTCTACCGGGACGAGATCTTCGGTCCTGTGCTGTCGGTGCTGCGGGTGGACGACCTGGACCGGGCGATCGACATGGTCAACGCCAACCCGTTCGGCAACGGCACGGCCATCTTCACCCGCGACGGCTATGCCGCCCGCCACTTCCGCCGTGAGGTCCAGGTGGGCATGGTCGGCATCAACGTGGCCATCCCGGTTCCCATGGCCTACTACTCGTTCGGGGGTTGGAAGCAGTCCCTGTTCGGCGACGCCCATGTGCACGGGATGGAGGGCATCCGCTTCAACACCCGCCTCAAGTCGGTCACCACCCGGTGGCCGGGACCGGCTGGAGGGGCTTCGGCCGGTCCCGTCGGCCTGAGCTTCCCGGCCGGCGACAAACGGTGATCGCCTTCGCCGGACCACCCGGCGCTCGGGTGTGCGATCGTCTCTGCGGACCGGGAGGAGGATGCGCCGATGCGCATTGACAGCGGAGGAGTCGATGTCCATGTCGAGGTGACCGGTTCCGGCCGGCCGGTCGTCCTGCTCCACGGCTTTCCCGACTCGGGCCGGTTGTGGCGTCATCAGGTGGAGCCGTTGGCCCAGGCCGGGTTGCAGGTCATCGTGCCGGATCTCCGCGGGTATGGGGCCTCGGGCAAGCCGGCCGGTGCCGACGACTACTCGCTCCTGTTCGTGGCGGCCGACGTCCTGGCCGTGCTCGACGAGCTCGGCGTGAGCCAGGCGCACGTGGTCGGTCACGACTGGGGGGCGGCGCTGGCCTGGAGTCTCGGCTCGCTGCTGCCGGACCGGGTCGACCACCTGGTGGCCCTGTCCGTCGGCCACCCCATGGCGTTTCGTGACGCCGGGTTCGCCCAGCTCGAGAAGTCGTGGTACATGTTCCTGTTCCAATTCGAGGGGGTGGCGGAGCAGTGGCTGTCGGCGGACGGTTGGGCCAACTTCCGGGCCTGGTCGCACCATCCCGACGCCGACGCGGTGATCTCCGAGCTCGAGGCCAACGGGTCGCTGACCCCGGCGCTCAACTGGTATCGGGCCAACATCCCCCCGCAGACGTGGGCCGATCCGCCGATCGACCTGCCTTCGGTGCGGGCTCCGACCATGGGGGTGTGGAGCACCGGGGACTTCGCCCTCACCGAGCACCAGATGACCGCGTCTTCGGAGTTCGTGTCCGGTCCGTGGCGGTACGAACGCCTGGAGGGCCCCGGGCACTGGATACCGCTCGACGCACCTGACGATGTGAATCGGCTCCTGCTCGACTTCCTGCCCCGCTAGACGAGCAGGCGGCGCGCCACCGTCGCCGTGCCTTCCCCCCAGGCGGTGATCTGCCCGCCGGGCAGATAGGCAGGACCGTTCGCTCGGTGGTCGTCCTCCGGCGAGCCGAGAACGCGCTCGTTCCCGTCCGGATCGATGAAGAGACGAACGAGGAATGGTCCCATCCCCTCCCGGCCGGGTGCGTCGAACTGACGGCGTAGCTACTGGTCGTGGCCCGGAGCGTGCTGTCCGCACCGGTCAGGAAGGGCCGGGAGGGTATGAGCTGACATCGACCGAGTGGTCGCCTCAGTTCACCTGACGGTCACGACCTTCCCAGTAGGGAGCGCGCAGCCTGAACTTCTGGAGCTTCCCGGTCGCCGTCCTCGGCAGCTGGTCGCGGAACTCGACCTGTTTGGGGCACTTGTACCCGGCCAGCGTCCGCCGGCAGTGGTCGGTCACGACCTGTTCGCTCAGCCGCCTGCCCTCGGTCGGGACCACCAGGGCCACGACCATCTCCCCCCAGGTGTCGTCCGGGATGCCGATCACCGCCACCTCGGCCACACCCTCCAGCGAGAAGATGGCGTCCTCGACCTCGATGGAGGAGATGTTCTCCCCTCCGGAGATGATGACGTCCTTCCTCCGGTCGAGGATGCTCAGATGGCCCTCGTCGTCGACGGTGCCGCCGTCACCCGTATGGAACCACCCGTCGGCCAGAGCCGCGTCGGTCTCGTCGGGCTGGTGCCAGTAACCCTCCATCACCGTATTGCTGCGGGCCAGCACCTCACCGTTCCCGTCGACCCGGAGCTCGGTCCCGACCGCCGGCGCCCCGGCCCGCATCATCTTGCGGGCCCGAACGGCTGCGGGATGGTCGTCCCACTCGGAGCGACGGCGGTTGACGGTGAGCAGGGGTGAGGTCTCGGTCAATCCGTAGATCTGGAGGAACTCCCATTCGAGCTCGGACTCGATCCGCTCGATGGTGCGGCTGGGGGGCGGGGCGCCGGCCACCACCACCCGGGTCCGGCTCCGGCCGGGTACCGGTCCGTCCCAGTCGGGCAGGGCGTCGAGCACCGCGTTGACCACCGCCGGAGCTGCGCACACCAGGCTCACGCGGTGCCGTTCGACCCGGCGGAGGATCTCGGCGCCGTCGACCTTGCGCAGCGCCACCTGTGGGCATCCCATGGCCGTCGTCGCCCAGGGCATGCCCCAGCCGTTGGCATGGAACATGGGAAGGGTGTGGAGGTAGGAGTCGCGGTCGGAGACCTGGACGTGCCAGCCGAACACCGTGGCATTGATCCAGCAATTGCGATGGGTGAGCTGGACGCCCTTCGGCCGGGCGGTGGTGCCCGAGGTGTAATTGATGGTGGCGGTGGCGTTCTCGTCTGCCGCCCATGCCCGGGGCTCGCCGTCACCGGGGAACAGCGTCTCGTCGGAATCGGCCCCCAGCACGAAACGGTGGGGCGCCACCACGGAGGCCAGGTCGTCATCGAGCTCCGGGTCGACCAAGAGGACCGACGCGCCCGCGTGCTCGGCGATGTACTCGACCTCGGCGGGGGCGAGGCGGAAGTTGATCGGGACGAGGATCCGACCCCACCCGCACACGCCGTAGAACGAGGTCAACAAGCGCGAGCTGTTGTGGGAGACGATCGCCACCCGTTCGCCCGGTCCGACGCCGAGCCGGTCGAGCCCGGCCGCCTGGGCACGCGCCCGGGCGGCCAACTGGGTGAAGGTGAGATCACCCCAGGGCGTGGCCGGCTGATCGGGCTCGTCGATCAGGCCGACCCGGTCCGGATAGGCCACCGCCGCCCGGTCGAGGAAGTCGCGGACGTTGAACTGGACGATCATGAGCTTCCCCTCCGGATCCCAAGGTGCCGGCCCATTGTGGAGCAAATCACGGGCCGAGGTGGCCGTGGCCCGCCGTCGATAGTGTGCCCGGAATGATCCCCCGTGTGGCCGTCGGACCCAGCCCGCGTCGTTCGCCACCCAGGCCGTCGACGACGGTGGTGGTTCGGTCGTCGAGCTCACCGAGGACCCGGACGCCCTGGTCTGGCTGGACAGCCACCATCCCGAGGCACTGGCCGACGCTCTGGCGGGGGCCCCGGGGGTCCGCTGGGTGCAGTTGCCCATGGCCGGCGTCGAGCGCATGGTCGGGCACGGGCTGCTCGACCAGGCACACGTGTGGACCTGTGCCAAGGGCGCCTACGGCGAGCCGGTGGCAGAGCACGCTCTCACCCTCGTGCTCGCCGGCCTCCGTCGCCTCCACGAGCGGATCGGAGCCCGGTCGTGGGGAACGCCGGCCGGCGACAGCCTCTACGGCCAACCGGTGACCATCCTCGGGGGCGGCGGCATCACCGGAGCGCTGCTCGGGTTGCTCACCCCGTTCCGGGCCGAGGTCACCGTGGTGCGCCGCCGGGCCGATCCGGTGGCCGGTGCCTCGTCCACCGTTCCGGTCTCGGCCCTCCACGACGTCCTGCCCGGCTCGCTGGTGGTGGTGCTCGCCCTCGCCCTCACCCCGGAGACCCGGGGCATCATCTCGGCACCCGAGCTGGCGCTGATGGGCGAGCGTGCCTGGCTGGTGAACGTCGCCCGCGGCTCCCATGTCGACACCGACGCCCTCGTCGACGCCCTCAGCCATGACTCCATCGCCGGGGCGGCGCTCGACGTGACCGACCCCGAGCCGCTCCCGGACGGCCATCCGCTCTGGGACCGGCCCAACTGCATCATCACCCCCCATACGGCCGATACCGTCGAGATGGTGCTGCCCGCGCTGGCCGAGCGGATCCGGGTGAACGTCGAGCGGTTCGGTTCCGGCCGTCCGCTGGTCGGTCGGGTCGATCCCGATCTCGGTTACTGAGGCCCGACGGCGGCGTTTCCGAGGGCGCCGACCGAGCCCGCCGCTCGGTCACCACCCTGGCAACGACCAGGCCGAGGGGGGTGTGTCGGAAGGTGTCACAGCCGTCAGTGATCATGTGGGCATGGAACAGACGGTCGTCCCACCCACGCCAGGAGGTCCACCCGTGTCGCCACTGCCCGTCCCGCCGGCTGTGCCGGTCTCCACGCCATCCGTCCGTTCGGACCAGACCGCAAGGTCGGGTGACTCGCTGACCATCGACTGCGCCGACTGTCGCCATCGCCGAACCCCGGTCTGTGACGACTGCGTGGTCTCTTTCATCGTCGGCCGGCAACCGGGCGACGCCGTCGTGGTCGATGCCGAGGAGGCCCGGGCGGTGCGCCTGTTGGAGCAGGCCGGCTTGGTGCCCGGCGTACGCCACTCGAGACGGGTGGGCTGACCGACTCCCAGGGGGCGGCTCGGCCGGGGGAGGACCCCGCTCGGCGCTCTTCGGGCTGGCCTCGCCGTGCCACCATGGAGCGTGTCCCGATCCCGAACGCCCATGGCCGGCCCCGTTCGGTCCGAGACCGAAGCGGGTTCGGCCGAGCTAACCGCCGACCTGGTCGATCTCGGCCGGCGGTCGGGTCTCGCCGCCGTCGGCGTGGCGCAGGTCGAGGTGTTCTCGGATACCCGCCAAGTCCTCATCCAGCGCAAGCGGCGGGGATTGGCGGCGGGGATGCAATTCACCTACCGAAACCCCGAGCGTTCGACCGACCCGGCCCGCATCCTCACCGGGGCCCGGGCGCTCGTGGTCGGCGCGTTGGCCTACGGCGACGGCCCCCGCCCCGTCGAGGCGTCGACCCCGCCCGGGGTGTCCGGCGGCTCCGGCCCGCCCCGCCCGCAGGGCCGGGTGGCCCGCTACGCCCGTCACGACCACTATGCCCGGCTGAGAGACGCGCTCGGGGAGGTGGCCGGACACCTCGAGTCGCTCGGGTGGCGAGCCACGGTGGTGTGCGACGACAACGCACTGGTCGACCGGGCGGCGGCCCACCGGGCCGGCCTCGGCTGGTACGGCAAGAACTCCCTCTTCTTCCTCGACGGGGTGGGTTCGTGGTCCGTCCTCGGCTCCGTGGCCACCGACGCCCCGCTGCGGCCAAGCGCGCCAGGCCGGCAACCGCACGCCCGCGGGTGCGGGACGTGTGCCCGCTGTCGGACCGCCTGCCCGACCGGCGCCCTGTCCGAGCCGGGCGTGGTGGATGCCCGTCGCTGTCTGGCCTGGTTGGTACAGGCACCCGGGTCGTTTCCCGAGGAGTACCGGAGCGCGCTCGGCGACCGGATGTACGGCTGCGACGAGTGCCAGCAGGTCTGCCCCGTCAACCGGCTCGCCGAGCGTAGCCAAACCCCGGCGCCGTCCGAGTCCGACGGCACGGGGTCCGTCGACCTCCTGACGTTGCTGGCGTCGTCCGACGACGACCTGATGGCGGCGCACGGCCGTTGGTACGTCGCCCACCGCGACCCTCGCTACCTGCGGCGCAATGCGCTCGTCGTGCTGGGCAACATCGGTGACGGCCGCGATCCGTCCACCGAGGCGACGTTGCGGCACTGGCTCGACGCCGACGACGCCATGCTCGCCGAGCACGCCCGGTGGGCCGCCCACGCTCTCGGCCGGGCCGATCTGGTGGAACGGGCCAGGTGACCCATCTGCTGGTGACCAACGACTTCCCGCCCAAGGTCGGTGGGATCCAGGCCTACCTATGGGAGCTCTGGCGTCGTCTCGACCCCGCCACCTACGCCGTGCTCACCGCCCGCTCCCACCCGGACGCGCCGGCATTCGACCGCCAACAGGCCGTCCGGGACATCCGTATCGAGCGGGTCCCGGGCCGGGTGCTCGCTCCCACCCCCAACCTGGTCCGCCGCATCCGGGAGTCGGCTCGGCGCACCGGTGCCGACCTCGTCCTGATCGACCCGGTCTTCCCGCTCGGTGTCGTCGGGCCGCAACTGGGCCTGCCCTACGGGGTGGTGCTCCACGGGGCCGAGGTAGCCGTCCCCGGCCGGTTGCCGGGGACCCGCCGGGTCGTCGCCCGGGTGTTGCGCCACAGCTCGCTGGTGGTGTCCGCCGGCGGCTATCCGGCCGCCGAGGCGGCGCGTGCCCTGCGGCGGGCGGCGATGCCGCCGGTCGTCGAGGTCCCGCCGGGCGTGGACCTCGACCGGTTCCGGCCCCTTACGACGGCGGAGCGGGCCGCGGCCCGGGCCGAGCTCGGGCTGCCGGTCGAGGGACCGCTCGTCGTCAGTGTGAGCCGCCTCGTGCCGCGCAAGGGGATGGACGTGCTCATCGACGCCGCCGTGCGCTTGCGTGCGGACCTGCCCGACCTCACGGTGGCCATTGCCGGCCGCGGCCGGGACTGGGACCGTCTGTCCGGGAGGGTGGCTGAGCACGCGGCTCCGGTGCGCCTGCTCGGTGGGGTGCCCGATGCCGACCTGCCACGTCTGGTCGGGGCGGCCGACGTCTTCGCCATGTTGTGTCGCAATCGCTGGCTCGGGCTCGAACAGGAGGGATTCGGCATCGTCTTCGTCGAAGCCGCCGCAGCCGGCATCCCCCAGGTTGCCGGGGCCTCGGGTGGCGCGTGGGAAGCGGTCGAACACGAACGCACCGGTCTGGTCGTGCGCCGCCCGGCCGATGCGGGCGCCGCGGCCCGCTCGATCGGGCGGCTGCTCCACGACGAGGAGCTCAGATCGAAGATGGGCGCAGCCGCCCGCCGTCGAGCCGAGGCATCCTTCGACTATGACAGACTCGCTCCTAGGCTGGCCTCGGCCTTGGCCGACATGGGAGGCTGAAGGTTCTGCCCGACCAGTACCGGCGAATTGATGAGGAGGCCCCATCGTGGCGGAACAAGCCACTGAGCGTATGGTGGTTGCGGCCACGCCGGCACGGTGCTTCGAGGTCAGCTCCGACATCGGTGCCTACCCGCAATGGGCGGCGGACATCAAGGAAGTCACCATCGACGAGCGTGACGAGCAGGGCCGACCCGAGCTGGTCACCTTCCGGGCGGCGGCCTTCGGCCGAAGCACCAGCTACACCCTGGCCTACGACTACAGCGAGTCGCCCAAGGTGCTCTCATGGGTTCAGACCCGGGGCGACATCACCTCCAAGCTCGACGGTCGCTACGTCTTCGAGCCCAATGGCGACGGCGGAACCGAGGTCACCTATCACCTCGAAGTCGAGATGAAGGTGCCGCTGCCCGGGTTCATCAAGATGCGGGCCCAGAGCCGCATCATGTCGATCGCCCTGCGCGAGCTCAAAGCCCGGGTCGAATCGACGGCGTGAACCCAGTGGACCCGGTCACCGGCACCGGTGGCATGAGGGTCGGCGTCACCCTTCCCCAGTTCCGCGACGAGGCGGGCACGGCGCTCGGCGCCGCCCGCCGGGCCGAGCACCTGGGGCTCGACGGTGTCTTCTGCTTCGACCATCTCTGGCCCTTGGGCCAACCCGATCGACCGGCCCTCTCGTCGGGCCCGTTGCTCGGAGCGGTGGCCGCTTCCACCACCTCCATCGCCCTCGGCTCGCTGGTGGCCCGCATCGGCCTGCTGCCCGACGACGTGCTGGTCTCGGTGATCACCAGCCTCTCGACCATCAGCAGGGGGCGTTTCATCGCCGGCGTCGGTACGGGCGACAACCTGAGCCGCGCCGAAAACCTGGCCTTCGGCCTCCCCTTCGAGCCGGCCGACGAGCGACGGGCCCGGGTGGCGTCCGTGGCCGCCGCGGCCCGCCGGGCCGGTGTCCCGGTCTGGATCGGCGGCGGGGTTCCGAAGACGGTGGAAGTGGCCCGCCAGGTGGGGGTGGCCGTCAACCTCTGGGAGGTCGAGCCGGTCCAAGTGGCCGAGCTCACCGCGGTGGGAATGGAGGTGACCTGGGGTGGGCCCCTGGGCGGGACGGTGAAGGAGGTCGCCGAACGGTTGGGCGAGCTGGCCGCGGCCGGTGCCACCTGGACCGTGTGCGCCTGGCCCGAGTCGCTCGACGCGGTCGCCGAGGCGGCCACGCTGGCGCGCGCCTCCTGACCGACCCCCAGGTGGCGCCGGACCGCCGTGGTCGCTCGCCACTGATGTCCGGGTGCGTCGGCCCCCCCGCACTAACCTCGTCTCATGGAGTTCCGACGGATCAACGGTCTGCCGCCCTACGTCTTCGGCACCATCAACGACCTGAAGGCCGCAGCCCGCCGCGAGGGCCGGGATGTCATCGACCTCGGCTTTGGCAACCCGGACCTTCCCTCCCCGGACGTGGCTGTCGAGAAGTTGGCCGAGGCCGTCCACAACCCGCGGAACCATCGGTATTCGGCCAGCCGCGGCATCCCGAAGATCCGTCAGGCCGTCTGCAACCTCTACCTGCGCAAGTTCGAGGTCGAATTGGACCCCGACTCCGAGGTGGTGACGACCATCGGCGCCAAGGAAGGCCTCTCGCATCTGATGTGGGTGCTGGTCGGCCCGGGTGATACCGCCCTGGTGCCCGCCCCCTCGTATCCCATCCATATCTACGCGCCGCTGTTCGCCGGCGCCGACGTGCGCAACGTCCGCCTGGACGCCCCCGGCTCGGCCGACAGCGGCAGCCCGGGCGAGGCGTTCTTCGGCAACCTCATGGAGGCATGGGAGTCGGCCTGGCCCAAGCCGCGTGTGGTCGTGCTCTCGTTCCCGCACAATCCCACCACCGAATGCGTGGACCTCGCCTGGATGGCCCGGCTCGTGGAGTTCGCCCGCGAGCGCGAGATTGTGCTGGTCCACGATTTCGCCTATGCCGACATCGCCTTCGACGGCTATACGCCGCCGTCGATTCTCCAGGTGCCAGGAGCGAAGGACGTGGCCGTCGAGCTCTACACCATGACTAAGTCCTTCTCCATGGCTGGATGGCGGGTGGGGTTCCTCGTGGGCAACGCCGCCATCGTGCAGGCCTTGACCAAGCTCAAGAGCTATCTCGACTACGGCACCTTCCAGCCGATCCAGATCGCCGCCATCGTGGCCATGAACGAGGCTCCCGACTACCCGAAGCTGATCAACGAGTGCTACCAGGCGCGCCGGGACGCCCTGTGCGAGGGCCTCAACCGCATTGGCTGGGAGATCACCCCGCCCCGGGGGACCATGTTCGTCTGGGCCCCCGTTCCCGAGCCCTACCGGGAAATGGGATCGCTCGAATTCTCCAAGTTCCTGGTCAACGAGGCCGACGTCGCCACCTCGCCCGGCGTCGGGTTCGGGCCCGGAGGTGACGACCACGTTCGGTTCGCCCTCATCGAGAACGAGCAGCGAATCGGCCAAGGCGTGCGCAGTCTGCGGAAGGCCCTGGTCAAGCTGCGCTGACGGGCTGCCCGGCTGCCGGCGGCACCGGTGTGCTCATGGCCACCCCGCCCCGCCCACCTCGACCCGGGCCTGCTCGATGCGGCCGGCACGGGACATGCTCGCCACCGACTCGGTGCTGGTGGGCGCGGTCATCATGTAGAGGGTGCGGCGGTCGGAACCGCCGAGCATGCACGCAAAGCAGGTCTGGCTGGTCCCTACCCGTCGCACGATCTCACCGCCTTCGGCCACCAGCAGGCACTCGGGTGAGATGGCATTGGCCACCCACACCCGACCGTCGGCGTCGAGGCAGATGCCGTCGGGTGCGCACCAGGTGAGCGACGCCCACACCCGGCCGCCGGTCAGTTCGCCGTCGTCGCCGATATCGAAGGCGGTGAGCCGCCCGGCCAAGGTCTCGGCCATGATCATCATCTTCCCGTCAGGGGTGATCACCGTCCCGTTGGGGAACGAGAGGCCGTCCGCCGCCACGTGGGCCGAACCGTCAGGGTCGATGCGCACCACCGCGGTCGTCGGGGGTCCTGGCGGCTCCATCAGCGCCCACTCGCCCCGCTCTTCGATCACACCGTGCAGATCGAACCCGAAGTTGCCGACGTAGGCCCGCCCGGTGGCGTCGACGACCATGTCGTTGCCATAGAAGGTGGCGGTCGGATTGAGATCGCCGTGGAAGGCCAGCGTTCCGTCCGGCTCGAGGCGGAGGACGGTGCGTGGCTTGCGGGCGACCACCAGCAGACGCCCGTCGGGCAACCAGCCGAGCCCGGCCGGCTCGCCCGGGACCTCGACCTCGACCCGGGCGTTTCCCGCCTCGTCGGCCGAGCACACCGCGCTGGAGTAGAAGTCCACATACCACAGTCGCCCGTCGTGCCATCGTGGGCACTCACCGAAGAAGAGCCCGTCGACGAACGGCCGGCTCTCGACCAGCTCCGCCTCGGTCATGCCATTCTCCCCGTCGCCTCGCCTCGCCCCGGCCGGTTGCAGGCCGCCTCCGGTCCGACTGGGCTGGCCATTGGGTAGACGCTAGGGGTCGCCACGCGCCCGGTCAATCAGCCTCAGCCGGCGACCGTCGGCCTCGACCACCCTCGGACAGCCGATCGGCACTGGGGCGCGGCGCGGCTCACCGCCGTCGGGGATCGACCACCTCGGCGGCGTCGAACGAAGCGCGCATCTGGGTGGCCGACGACGAGAGGACGGCCCGCCGGGGTAGGCCGAGCGACCGCAACTCATCGGCCATCGGGTGGTCCCCGAGGGTGAGCCTCGCCCCGCCGATCCGCCCGCCCGCCCCCTCGACGGCGGTGGTCCAGGTGGTGCGCCGCAACACACCGTCGGCGAACGAGTAGGTCGGCGGGGCCCTCGACGGCAGCCGGAGCCGACCACCGGTCGTCACCGACAGGCTGAGGACATGGGTTCCATCGTCGACCAGTCGCGCCGTCATCCCCGCGCCCACGCCCGCACCGGGGCGCCTGGCGGCTCGCTCGTCGATCTGGATGGAGGCGACGAACTTGGGGAACCCCCAGATGTCGCGGCCGGCGGCACAGCTGAAATCCTGGTCGACCGGGAGCCGGTGGATGTAGACGCCGACCGCCCCGGTGGCCAGCTCTCGCATCCGCCGGGCCGCAGAAGCCCGTGGCGGGGAGTCGTGCGGGCGCACCAGGAAGCTGACCGCCACCTCGTGGTAGGGGTCGAGATCGGTGTCGTCGTAGCGGCACACGGCCAGCGCCATGAGGGCGCGGCCCGGAACGGGGCCGGTGACCTCCAGCCCGGTGGGGGAGACGATGCGCTGGGCGGCGGTGAGTGGCACCAGGTACTGCACGCTCCATTGCGCCGCCCTGCGCACCTCGACCGGCACCCCGACCCGCCGCCCGAGGACCGACCAGGGGCCTGACCCGGCCTCGTCGACCGGGCCCGGGGGACCGCTGCGCCGGAGGGGTCGGTGCTCCGCCACCGGTGCAGTACAGCACATGCGGCGATACCGTTGCCCGTGGCCTACTGGGTCTTCAAGGGGCTGCTGAGCCCGCTCTTCCTGCTCCTGTGGCGGGTCAGAGTCGAGGGGCGCGAGCACGTCCCGGCGCACGGACCGGCGGTGCTGGCCGCCAACCATCAATCCTTCTGCGACTCCTTCTTCCTGCCTCTCGTGCTCCGCCGGCGGTTGACCTACGTGGCGAAGGCCGAGTACTTCGACGACTGGAAGACGGCGTGGTTCTTCCGGGCGGCCGGGCAGATCCCCATGAGCCGGGGTGGCGGTGACGCGTCGCAGCGGGCCCTCGACACCGCCACCCAGGTCCTCGGCGCCGGCCACCTGCTCGGCATCTACCCCGAGGGGACGAGGGCACCCGACCACCGCCTCCACCGGGGCCACACCGGGGTGGCCCGCTTGTCGCTGGGCTGCGACGTCCCTGTCATCCCCGTCGGCATCGTGGGCACGAGAGCGGTGCAGCCTCCCGGGAGCAAGTGGATGCGACCATTCCAAACCGTGACCATCCGGTTCGGACCACCGGTCCGCTTCCGGGGCGACGGCGAGTCGGTGACGACGGGCCGGGCGCCCGCTGAGGCCGAGGCCGGGGCCAGCCAGGCCGAGCAGCTCGAACTCCGCGAGCTGACCGATGCGCTGATGTCCGAAATCGCCAGGCTCTCCGGCCAGGAGTACGTGGACCACTATGCCCAACGACCGCGGCGGCCCTGAGCCACCGGCCGTAACCGGGCCGAAACAGTTTGGACACGTTCGGCGCCTAGCGTGACGCCCGTGCACAATTACCTGATCAGGGTGCACCTACCGGATCGACCCGGTGCACTCGGGGCGGTGGCCAGCCGGATCGGCTCGGTGGGGGGCGACGTGATCTCCATCGAGATCCTCCAGCGCTCGGGAGGGGTGGTGGTGGACGAGCTCGGCGTGAGCCTGGCCGGGGGCGGGCTCATCGACCTCCTGCGGGACGAGATCCTGGAGGTCGACGGCGTGTCCATCGAGTCCCTGCGCCCGGTCGACGGCCAGCTCCCCGACCGCCATGCTGAGTTGCTCGACGTGGTGACCGACCTCTTCCGACAGCCCTCGCCGACGGCACTGCTCGACCGCCTGACCGAGCGGGTGCGGGTGAGCCTGGCCGCCGACTTCGCCGCCGTCCTCGGTGCCGACGGGTTCGAGCGGATCACGGGCGTTGGGGACCTTCCCGACCGCGAACGGCTCGACGCCCTGGCCCGCCGGGCCCTGGGCCCGCCCGCCGAACGGCAGGCCGTGGACGGCGGTGAGACCACCGCTCACATGGTCCACGCCAACTTGGTCCTGGTGGTAGGTCGACTCGATCCGGTCCTGCGGGACCGCGAACGCCAATGGGTGTCGATCATGGCCGACATCGCCGACCACGGATGGCCGGACCTCGAGCCGGGCTCAACCTGAGCTGATCCAGCCCCGGGAACGGTCGAGGGCACGCCCCCATGCCTGGTGACCGGACTCCACCTCGGCCGGGGTGGCGAGCGGGGTGAAGGCGGCGTCCTCGGTCCACCGCGCGTCGAGGTCCTCGAGCGAGCCCCACATCCCCTCGGCCAAGCCGGCCAGAGTGGCAGCCCCGACCGCGGTGGACTCGACCGACCTCGGGCGGACCACGGGCAGGCGAGACTGGTCGGCCAGCAACTGCAGCAGGAGGTCCATGGCCGAGGCACCCCCGTCGACGCGCAACAGCGACGGCGCCGTCGCCGTGGCGGCCATGGCGTCGACCACGTCCCGTACCTGGTAGCTCATCGCCTCCACCATGGCCCGGGCCAGATGGGCCCGCCCGGTGCCCCGGCTGAGCCCGACGATGGTCCCCCGGGCACCCGGGTCCCAGTGGGGGCTGCCGAGCCCGGTGAAGGCGGGGACCACCACCACCCCGTCGCTGCCGGCCACCGACCGGGCCAGCGGTTCGGTGTCGGCCGCTTTGTCGATGATGCCGAGCCCGTCCCGCAGCCACTGGACTCCGGCCCCCGAAGCGAAGATCGAGCCTTCGAGGGCGTAGGAGACCGAAGACCCGGACGGGTCCTCGTCCCCAGCCGGGGTGGTGGCCCCGGTGACACCGAGGTCCCAGGCCACGGTGGTGATGAGGCCGTTGACCGGTGGCGGGCAGACCGGCCCGGCGTTCATGAGCACGAAGCTCCCGGTACCGAAGGTCACCTTGGTCATGCCTGGTCTGAAGCAGGCCTGGCCGAAGAGGGCGGCGTGCTGGTCCCCGGCCATCCCGCTGATGGGGACGTCCGCCAGCGGCGACCCGGTCCCGACCGCATCCGGCGACACCCGGCCGAATCGACCGCAAGACGGGCGTACCTCCGGCAGGGCCTCCAGGGGGACATCGAAGACCTCGCACAGTTCCGCGGACCATCGTCGAACCACGATGTCGAACAGGAGTGTCCGCGCCGCATTGGTGGGGTCGGTGGCGAACAAACCGCCCCGAGCACCCCCGGTCAGGTTCCAGAGGACCCAAGAGTCGACCGTGCCGAGGGCCAGTCCCGGACCGGCCACCAGGCCGCCCTGGCGCAGGAGCCACTGCATCTTGGTGGCCGAGAAGTAGGGGTCGAGGACCAGTCCGGTGCGTCGGCGGACGAGCGGCTGGAGACCGGCGTCGATCAGCTCCCGGCAGACGTCGGCGGTGCGACGGTCCTGCCAAACGATGGCCCGCCGGAGCGGCCGTCCGGTGGCCCGGTCCCAGGCCACGACGGTTTCCCGCTGGTTGGTGACGCCGAGGGCGGCGACCACCCGGCCGCCGTCGGCCAGCCGGCCGGCCACCTCGTCCAGGGTGGAGCGGACCAATCCCCAGATCTCGTCGGCATCGTGCTCGACCCAGCCTGGTCGGGGGTAGTGCTGCCCGAGCTCACGGTAGGCGACGTCGACGACCCGGGCGGCCTCGTCCACCACCAGCGCCCGCACCCCGGTCGTCCCGGCATCGACGGCGATGGTCACGGGCGAGCGGGAAGGCACCCGTGGACTCTGCCATACCCGGCGCCGGGCCAGCCCGGCCCGGTCCGGCGGGGCGACCGGCGGCGCGCTGGCCGGGTGCGCAATGATCCGCCATTCTTCGCGAGCGCCCACCGAGCAGGGTGTTCGACGCTCCAGCCGGCCGGGAAAGCCGGAGAAAGTGGTTGACAGGGGTGTAACTACGCTGCTGTAATGGACCCACTATCTCGTGCCTTGGGGGAGGGACTACCACTACATCTTGTGTCCAGGCTTCGCCTCGCGGTGTCGGACCGAGTGCAGCGTCGGAGTAGCGTCGACTCCGAGCCTGGACCCGGCCGACGTCACCGATGATCGAGCGGTTCCACCCGGCGGGGCCGGAAGGCTCCGCGTCGAGTGGGGTCGGGGTTGCCCGGTCACGTCCAGTGCGACCGTCCGTTCCGAGGATCCCATCCCGACCCGAGCGACAACCCAGAAAGAGGACCACACCCATGGCCATTGCCCCCCAGCGAACCGGTATCGGCATCCGGCGCCACTTCACCGACCCCGACGTCCACCCCTACGACTCGGTGTCCTGGGAGCGCCGAGACGCGCGGATCACCAATTTCCGCGACGGGTCGGTGGCCTTCGAGCAGCTGGACGTCGAGGTACCCGACACCTGGAGCCTCAACGCCACCAACATCCTCGCCCAGAAGTACTTCCGTGGCACCCCGGGCACCGCTGAGCGGGAGCGTTCGCTGCGTCAGGTGGCCGATCGGGTCGTCGACACCGTGACCGGCTGGGGGATCAAGGACGGGTACTTCGCCGATGACGACGAGGCGGAGACGTTCCGGGCGGAGTTGAAGCACCTCGTCGTCCACCAGATGGCCGCCTTCAATTTCCCGGTGTGGTTCAACATCGGGGTCTCCGGCGTGCCCCAGCAGGGCTCGGCCTGCTTCATCCTCTCGGTCGAGGACACCATGGACTCCATCCTCAACTGGTACACGGAGGAGGGTGTCATCTTCAAGGGTGGTTCTGGAGCCGGCGTGAACCTGTCGCGCATCCGCTCCTCGCACGAGCGCTTGAAGGGGGGCGGCACGGCGTCGGGCCCGGTCAGCTTCATGCGGGGAGCGGACTCGTCGGCCGGGACCATCAAGTCGGGCGGCAAGACCCGGCGCGCCGCCAAGATGGTCATCCTCGACGCCGACCACCCGGACATCGAGGACTTCATCTGGTGCAAGGCCATCGAGGAACGCAAGGCACGGGTGCTGCGCGATGCCGGGTTCGACATGGACCTCGACGGCAAGGACTCGATCAGCCTGCAGTACCAGAATGCCAACAATTTGGTGCGGGTCACCGACGAGTTCATGGATGCGGTGGTCGAAGGCCGGGACTGGACCTTGACCGGGCGCGTGGACGGAGCACCCATCCGCCGGGTCCCGGCCCGCGACCTGTTCCGCCAGATCGCCCACGCCGCCTGGGAGTGCGCCGACCCGGGCATGCAGTTCGACACCACCGTCAACCGCTGGCATACCGCCTCCAACACGGGCCGGATCAACGGCTCCAATCCCTGCTCGGAGTACATGCACCTCGACAACTCGGCGTGCAATCTGGCCAGTCTCAACCTCTTGTCGTTCCTTCGGGAGGACTCGACGTTCGACGTCGACGGGTTCCGGGCGGCGGTCTCGGTCGTCTTCACCGCGGAGGAGATCATCGTCGGGAACGCCGACTACCCCACCGAGCGGATCACCGAGAACTCGCGACGCTTCCGCGAACTCGGGATCGGGTTCGCCAATCTGGGTGCGCTGCTGATGGCCGAAGGCCTTCCCTACGACTCCGATCAGGGCCGGGCCTGGGCCGCGGCCATCACCGCGCTCATGACGGGACATGCCTATACCACCTCGGCCCGGACGGCGGCGCGCATGGGGCCGTTCGCCGGCTACCACGAGAACGTGGAGCCCATGCTCTCGGTCCTCCGCATGCACCGTGACGCGGTGGCCGGCATCGACGAGGAGGCGGTGCCGACCGAACTGCTGTGCGCCGCCCAGGAGGCCTGGGACCTGGCGGTGGAGCTCGGCGAGGAGTACGGCGTGCGCAACTCGCAGGCCAGCGTGCTCGCCCCGACCGGCACCATCGGCCTGCTCATGGACTGCGACACCACCGGGGTGGAGCCCGATCTCGGATTGGTCAAGACCAAGAAGCTGGTGGGCGGGGGCACCATGTCCATCGTCAACCAGACGGTGCCGAGGGCCCTCACCCGGCTCGGCTACTCACCCGACCAGGTGGGCAGGATCGTCGCCTACATCGATGAGCACAAGACCATCGTCGGCGCGCCGCAGCTCGCCCCCGAGCACCTCGACGTCTTCGCCTGCTCGATGGGCGACAACACCATTCACTATCTCGGCCATGTCCGCATGATGGGCGCAGTCCAGCCGTTCATCTCCGGCGCCATCTCCAAGACGGTCAACCTGCCCGAGGACGTGACCGTGGAGGACGTCGAGCGGCTGCACATCGACGCCTGGCGCATGGGGATCAAGGCGGTCGCCATCTACCGGGACAATTGCAAGGTGGCCCAGCCGCTCTCCACCACCAAGAAGGAGAGCGATCCGGCCGACGCCGAGCCGGCCGCCTCCGACGCCGAGGCCCACGCCCGCGAGCTGGCGGAGAAGATCGCCGGGCTGGAGGCGGCCCTGGCCCATGAACAGTCCCGCACCTCGGATCCGGTGGTCGTCGGGGCAGTCCGCGAGCGCCTGCCCCGGCGCCGAACCTCCTCGACCTTCGCCTTCCGGGTGGCCGATTGCGAAGGCTATGTGACCGTCGGCGAGTACGAGGACGGTCGCCCGGGGGAGGTGTTCATGAAGGTGTCCAAGCAGGGCTCGACCCTGGCCGGCATCATGGACGCCTTCTCCATCTCGGTGAGCCTCGGGCTCCAGCACGGCGTGCCGTTGGCCACCTACGTCCGCAAGTACACGAACATGCGGTTCGAGCCGGCGGGCATCACCGACGACCCCGAGCTCCGCATCGCCACCAGCCTGGTGGACTACATCTTCCGACGGCTGGCCGTGGACTATCTCCCCCTCGAGGAGCGGGCCGAGCTGGGTGTCCTCTCGACGGCCGAGCGGATGCAGCCGACCCTGCCCGGAGTGGAGGAGACGGCCACCGAGTCGGTCGGCGTGGTGGACATCGACGCCGTCGATCCGGTGATCACGACGGTGGTCGAAGGCAGCGCCACTCCCGATACCGCCGGGGTCCCGATACCCGAGGTATGGACAGAGGTCCGGGACGCTCCCTACTGCTACCAGTGCGGCAACGTCATGCAGCGAGCGGGGTCGTGCTACGTGTGCGGTAGTTGCGGCACCACCAGTGGGTGCTCGTAGCGCCACGCACACTGCGGGTGGCCGGGCAACAGGACGGGACCGGTACCGGCCCATGAAGCCCAGGCTCCCCCTTGGCTGAGGGCCGTGCCGGGGGAGCGGATGGCGAGGGTGAGGTGCTCGGTCCCCGGGGCGAGGTGCGGTGGTTGGCCGACTACGTGTACGGCACCATCTCGACGCTGGTGGCCATCGCCGGCCTCACCTTCGAGACCAATCCGGGTGCCCTGACCACCGCCGGCGTGGTGGTGGTCGGGGCGGTCGCCATCTGGCTGGCCCATGCCCTGTCGAGGCTGGTGATCCTGTCCTCGTGGCAGAGCCTGAGGCTGAGGATGGGCGATGTGGTGCACGACCTGCGTGGATCGTGGTCGATCGTGTCGGCCGCCATCCCCGCCACCTTGGTCTTCACCCTGGCGGGCATCCACCTGTGGACGGTCCGGACGGCATTCGCACTGGCCGAGATCATCGGGGTGCTGGCCTTGGCGGTGGTCGGCATCGGCACCACCGCCGGCAACCGCCGAACGTTGGCCCGCCGGGCCCTGTACGTGGCCGGGCTGGTCGGGGTCGGGGTGACCATCGTCCTGTTCGAGCTCCTGGTCCACCTGCTCTAGACAGCACGGGCGTTCGACCGCCCGACTTCCGGGCACGCGTGCCAGCGGACGCGGTCAGATCCAGGGCGGCCGGATCTAGGGTGGAGGTGACGGCGTGCAGGCGTGCAGGCGTGCAGGGAGGTGGGTGTTGGACGAAGGACCGATGGGCCCCGACGGCATCGAGGTACCGGCCGGTGGGAGGCCGCAGGTGACGGAGGGCGTGCCCCTCAGTGAGATGGAGCTCACCGAGCTGGCCCTGGCGGCCGATCCGGACGCACCACTGGACGACGAGGCGGTGCCGATGGCGATCTATCTCGGACAGGCTCCCGGTTTGCTCCCCGAGTGGTACATGCCGGCGCCTTGGGCTCGGCGGGCGACGACCTGGCGGCTACCGGTGGTGGTGGCCATCGTGGCGGCCTTTCTGGTCATCGAGGCCATGGGGCTCTGCACTGCCTTCGGGCAGCTGGTGGTGGGCTGAGTCCCGACCCCCGTATGGCCGGTTCGGCGGGGTGAATATCGCGCCCTGCGCGGGCCCGATCACCCAAAGTGACAACCGGAGAATTGAGTCCATGGAGTCGTTGCCAATAGCCATATGGCGCGCCAAGATGGTCGTGGGCAGTTGCAGGTCGGTACTTGGCTCGCAACGGTTAAGGGATAACGCAGAGGCCCAGCCTCTACGGAAAGAAGGGCAACCATTATGTGGGCAAGACGACTGATAGTCGCATCTGGATTGGTCGTGGCTTCTATCGCCATGGCGTCAGGAACGGCTGGTGCCGATTGCGCTTCGGTGGGATCGATGACCCAACCGGGGTGCGTGAGCACACCGACCGTGGCCGCCAACTCGACCACCCAGGCGCTGGCCGTGCCGCATCACGATCCGACACCCGGGGGCGGGACCACCAGCCTTCCCTTCACCGGTGCCGACTTCGAAGGCATGGCGGTCGTCGGCGTGGCCGGCGTGCTGGCCGGTGGGCTCCTGCTCCGCCGCCGCCGTCGCGTCGCCTGAACGACCCCTCAGAAGCTGGCCGGTAGCAATGGCGCTACCGACTGGAAGAAGAAGAACACCACCACCAGCCAGGCGAGCACGCCGCCGACGACCACCGAAGCGCGCGTCGCTCGCCGGGTCCGGCGGGCGGCGACCCAGACCCCGGTGATCAGGGCAGCCACCGCGACGCCCCACAGCGATGCGGCCAGCCAGTCCTTGGACGGCGCCGTCTCCACCGGCACGCTGTGCCGGGTGACCGTGGTGGTGACGGCCGAGGGATCCGGGTGGGTCAGGGCGCTGGCCACCAGCACGGCGTGGACCACCAGGCGCTGGCTGGCGCTGTAGCGCGGGTTGCAGGTGGTCAAGGTGAGCTCCGGGTCCGGCGTGGGGTCGACGACCGCCACGTCGGTCGGGCTGACCACTTGCTGCTGGGTCATGCGGTAGTAAAAGGCTCCTTGCAGGGTGGTGATCAGAATGGGATCTCCGGGGGCCAGCGCGTCCAGACTGTAGAACGGGTGCAGGTACGTGGTCCGGTGCCCGGCGATGGCGGCGTTGCCCGCCTCACCGGGCAGAGGGGTGCCCGGGTAATGGCCCGGTCCCTGGGCCAGTTGCCCCTCGTCGGTTCCCTCCACCACCACCATCGACAGACCGATCTTGGGGATGACGATGGTGCCGACCGGGCTGCCCACCGGCGGATCGGCGGTATTGGGGGCGACCTGGGGCGGCTCCGGGTTGACGTCGGGTCTCGGCGCTACGAGATGTTGGGGGATCGCCTTGGCCAGCCGCTGGTCGGTGGTGAAGGCCGCTCTGAGCCGGGCCTGGCTCTGGGCGGTCAGCAGTCCTGTTCCCCACAGGAGGTACGGGATGAACAGGAGCACCAGGACTCCGGCGATCAACACCACCCGCCCGACTGCCATCCGGATGGCCGTGAACGACACCGTGACGATGCTAGTGGCGGCCGGCACCGGTCCTTCGGCAGGCCGCTCCTTCGCACGTCCCGGTGAGGCTGGAGTCACGCTGCGTGACTCGGGCGTGTGCCACCAGCGCGCCCAGACCCTCCAGTACCATCGGGCGGTCAGGCCCTTGTCCGTCTCGCCGGAGCGCCGGGCACCTGCGAGGGCACGCCTACCCGGCTCGAACAGTGGCGAGTGACGGCCATGCGCAAGCAGGACGGTCGGCGACGGCGCAAGTGGATCATCGGCGGCGCCATCGCCGTTCTCGTTCTGGCCTGGATGGCGATCCTGGCGGTCAAGGCCGTCTCCGCCTATCACCACGACCAGCAAGGCCTGGCCGCGCTGCAGCAGGTGAGATCCCAGCTCGGCCCGGACGACCTCACGTCCACCGCCTCCGTGGATCAGCTGGAGGGCGCCCGCGCCCAGTTCGACGCGGCCAGCTCCGACTTGTCCTCGCCTCTGTTCGGCCCGATCACCATCGTCCCGGTCATCGGGCGGCAGTTGCGCTCGGTCCGGGCCCTGAGCTCGGTGGCCGGCACCGTGTCCGGCGTGGGCTCCTCGTTCATCACCCAGGTCCACGGTGTGCTCCATCAGCCGCACGGAGCCGGCCCGGACCGGGTGAGCTCCCTGCAGGAGCTGTCCGCCGTCTCGCGTTCAGCCGGGCGGCAGCTGGCCCACGTGGATACCGGCCCCTCACAGGCCCTGGTGGCACCGCTCGCCTCCAAGCACGACGAGTTCATCAGCCAGCTCGACGAGGCGCGTGTTCCCGTCTGGCCAACGCCGCAGATGTCTCCGCCGCCGTCGCCACCATCCTCCAGGGGCCGCA
The DNA here is from genome assembly GCA_963734435.1 of uncultured Acidimicrobiales bacterium. Lineage (GTDB taxonomy): Bacteria > Actinomycetota > Acidimicrobiia > Acidimicrobiales > RAAP-2 > Bog-756. Next base: position 159,664 of record CAVTHA010000002.1, read on the forward strand.
GACCTACCTCGTCCTCGCATCCAACAATGCCGAGATGCGCGCCGGATCGGGAGCCTTCCTCGACGTCGGCACGGCGACTACTTCCGACGGTTCGGTCCACATGGGCTCGTTCGAGCCGTCGGGCGAACACACCCTCCCGGTCGGGGCCGTGCCGGTGACCGGCGACCTCGAACGGAACTGGGGCTGGCTCAACCCCAGTCTCGACTTGCGCAACCTGGGCCTCACTCCGCAGTTCGACGTGACCGCGCCGCTCGCCGCCCGGATGTGGACCACCCTCACCGGCCAGCCGGTGGACGGCGTGATCGCCCTCGACGTCGCCGGCCTCCAGAAGCTGCTCGAGGCCACCGGTCCGGTGATGGCTGACGGGCAGACCATCAGCGCCGACAACGTGGAGCAGTTCCTGCTCCACGACCAGTACGCGGGATTGACCGACAACGCCGCCGATGCCAACGACCGCCAGGACGCACTCGGCGCTCTGTCCCGCGCCGTGCTCGACCAACTCCAGGGTCAGACCATCGACATCACCTCACTGGCCAAGGCCATGTCCGGGGCCGTCGCCGGCCGTCACCTGATGATCTGGTCGAGCAACCCGGCCGACCAGGCGGCCTGGGTGGCGAGTGGCGCCAGTGGCAGCCTCACCGAGCACTCGGTGAGCGTCTCGTTGATCAATCTGGGTGGTAACAAGCTCGACCAGTTCGTGCCGGTCCAGGTGACCGTGTCCACCGCTCCCTCGGGCCCTGATACCGCCGTGAGGATGACGGCCCGCGTGGTCAACAACACCCCGCCGGAGGAATCGCAGTTCATCGCCGGGCCGTTCCCCGGCGTGCCTGTCGCCTACGGGGGCTACCGCGGTCTGGTGGCGGTCAACCTGCCGGCGGCGGCGTCGAACTTCACCATGACCGGCGCCGGCCCGCTGGCGGTGAGAGGCGCCGAGGGCCCGACGGTATTGTTGGCCGCACCGATCACCGTTGCGGCCGGTGCCACCTCGACCGTGGACGTCCGCTTCGTGATGCCCGGTAGCCACGGATCGATGACCGTCGTCCCCTCGGCCCGCATCCCCCCCGAGCAATGGACGTTCAACGGCTCCGCCGTTCCGGACGCGGCGACCACCGTCCGGTGGTGAGCGCGGCCGGGCGGTCGCGCCCTTCGGTCATCAGGAGCCACCGCGTCTCGCACCAGTAGGGTCTTCCGGGTGGACCGGTCGAGCACCCGCCCCGAGACGAGCGGCATCGCGCCGGTGCCGGTCGGTCGGCGTGACGATTTCGGTGTGCTCCATCAGGCCCGCGGCTTCGTGCGCCGCCGGGCCGGCCTGGTGCTGGCCCGCCTCCGCCATCCCCGCGTCCGGTTCGGCTCCCGCTGCGACGTGCGTCGCGGCGCACGCTTCTTGGTGGGCCGGACGGCCCGGGTCGGCTTCGGGCCGCATTGCGTGCTCGACCACGGGCTCACCGTCGAGTGCCGCGGCCGACTCGAGGTGGGGGAGCGAACGGTGTTCGGCCACCACTGCACCCTCGCCGCCGACGAGGAGATCTCGATCGGTCGTGACTGCCTCATCGCCGAGATGGTGGCCATCCGTGACCACGACCATGCCTTCTCCTCCACCACCGCCCCCATCGTCGAACAGGGCCGGGCCACCGCGCCCGTCCGGATCGGCGACAACGTCTGGATCGGGGGGAAGGTCAGCGTCACCAAGGGGGTGACCATCGGCTCGAACACGGTGGTGGGCGCGCATGCAGTGGTCACAGGCGACCTTCCGCCCGACTGCGTGGCCGTCGGCATACCGGCCCGGGTGCTCCGCCACCGAACGTCGGGTTGAATCCCGCCCCGAGTACCATGCCCCGGGTGTCACGGCCTTCGAAGGACGCTCCGGGGAAGGCCCGGGCACCGGGCCTTCGCGTCCTCCGCATCTCGAAGAGCGGGGTGGTCACCGCCTGGCGCGAGCGCGAGCGGCAGCTTCGCAGCCTCGGGGCCGACCTGACCCTGGTGGCTGCGGCCCGATGGGAAGAGGGTGGGTCACTGGTCGAGTTCGAGCCCGAAGGCGACGAATTCGTGGTGCCGGTCAAGACCCTCGGCCGGCATCCCAACCTGTTCCTCTACGACCCGCGGCCCCTGTGGCGGCTGCTCGGCTCGGGCCACTGGGACCTGGTGGACATGCACGAGGAGCCGTTCGGCTTGGCCGTGGCCGAGGTGCTGCTGCTCATGCGGCTGCGGGCCGCCGGCGTGCCCTTCGTGGTGGCGTCCGCCCAGAACATCGACAAGCGCTATCCACCGCCCTTCCGCTGGTTCGAGCGCTGGACCCTGGCCCGGGCGTCCGGCGCCTACACCTGCAACACCGAGGCCGGCCGGATCCTGCAGGGCAAGGGCCTGGCCGGCGAACTCGTCCTGTTGCCGCTCGGCGTCGACGTAGGACGGTTCCGGCCGGCGTCCCATTCCCCTCCGAATCGCACCCTGCGCGTCGGGTTCGTCGGTCGGCTCATCCCGCACAAGGGGGTGGACGTGCTGCTGGAGGCGGCGGCCCTCGACACCCGGATCGTCGTCGAGGTCTTCGGGGCCGGGCCCGAGGCGGAGAACCTGGCCGGCCTGGCCCGCCGTCTCGGCGTGAGCGATCGCGTCACCTTCCACGGCTATGTCGGCGAGGCGGCTCTGCCCGGCGTCTACCCGGGGTTCGACGTGCTGGCCGTCCCGTCGGTGCCGCTCCCCGGTTGGGTGGAGCAGTTCGGACGGGTGGTGGTCGAGGCTCAGGCTTCGGGCGTTCCGGTGGTCGCCAGTGCCAGCGGAGCGCTTCCCGACGTGGTCGGTGACGGCGGGCTCCTCGTGCCCCCCAACGATCCCGCATCGCTACGGGCCGGGTTGGTCCGGTTCCTCGAGGAACCGGGGCTGTGGGAGCGTCTCCGGGAACGAGGCCTGGCCGGCGTCGCCAAGTATTCGTGGGCCAGCGTGGCCCGCCATCAGATGGCCCTGTACCGCCACGCGGCGCGACCGGCGGTCGGGACCTAGCGCCGACCCCCTTCGTCCACCACGGTCCGGTAGAGCGATTCGAGCTCGTCGACATGGCGTTCGAGGGAGAACAGCTCCTGCTGGCGACGGCGCAAGCGCGAGCCCATGGCCTGGCGGAGGGCGCGGTCCCGGCTGAGAGTCACCAGGGCCCGGGCGGCAGCGTGCGGGTCTCCGGCCGGTACGAGCAGCCCGTCTTGGCCGACGGTCTCGCGGTGCGCCCCGCCGTCGGCGGCTACCACCGGGACTCCGTGGGCCATGGCCTCCACCACCGACAACCCGAACGGCTCGGCCGGCGCCGGGGCCAGCAGAATGGATGCCTCGGCCAGGAGGCGGTCGGTGTCCGCCACCTGGCCGGCGAACCAGACACTGTCGGCCACGTCGAGGTCATCGGCCAGGCGAGCCAGGTCCGGCCGGAGGGCCCCGACCCCGGCCACCACCAGTCGCCACCCCCGGTCCGCCAGTCGGGACAGGGCCCAGGCGCGGATGCCGACGTCGGGCAACTTCTCGGTGTCCAGCCGCTGCATCATGACCACGGTCGTCGACTCGAGGTCCGACGCCGGGCGGTCGGGCACGCCGTTGCGGATGAGGACGGTGGTTCCGCGGACCGTGGTCGCCACGAACCGGCTGATGGCGATGTCCCGGGCCAGGGCGCGCGAGGTCAGCCGGGAGGCGACCCGGGCCGGCCGGCTCGAACCCCGCTCGCGGGCGAAGTGGCGGGTGGCCACGATGGGGGCCCGGTGGCGGGCGCGCGCCAGCCAGGCCGCCGTCTCGGCGGCGGTCATGTGCACATGGACGAGGTCGGTGCCCGGCCGTCGGGCGAGGGTCCAGGCCGCCTGCGGCACCGATCGGGCCGGCCGCCAGGCCACCCGGTCGGCGAGCTCGGCCCGCATCCGCCCGGGGTCCCCGCCCACCACCGTCACGGCGTGGCCCCGACCGGCCAACTCGTCGGCCACCCGGCAGACGTAGCGCTCGACCCCGGCAAAGGCGTCGGTCACCACCACCTGGGTCACCGACAGCGGTGGCGCACCGCACGGCATCCCGGGGGGCGCGCCGTCCGGGAGCAGCCCGAGCCGTTCCCCCACCACGTTCGGACCACGGCGGAAGAGGTGGAACCGGGCGGCGGCCATCCGGCTGCGGTCACCACGGAGGAGGAGGGCGCGGATGAGCGCGCCGACCATTGCCCCGGCCCGGTACAGCCACCAACCGAGTCGTCCGTGGTACTTGCGGACGTAGCGCTCCTCCGAGGCGTGGAACAGGACCTGGCGCCGGTCCGGGTCGCCGCCGGTCCCCGCCCCCACGTGGACGGCGGTCACCTCAGGGCACAGGGCCGCTCGCCAGCCGAGCTGTCGGGCCCGCTGCTGCCAGTCCGTCTCCTCGGCGTACAGGAAGAATCGCTCGTCGAACGGACCGACATCGTCGAGGGCGGTCGAACGGACGAGCAGGACCGACCCGATCATGAACTCGTCGTGGCGCCGGCTACCGAGGCCGACCGCCTCGATCCAGGCCCCCGCCGGGGTGGGGAAGGGCCAGCCCACACGGGCAGCCCGTCCGTCCGGGTCGACCTGCGCGGGCGCCACGCAGGCCAGGCCGTCCGACGCGTGGAGGAAGTGGGCCAGCCGGGCCACCCCCTCAGGCGCGATCGAGGCGTCGGGATTGAGCAACAACACGTCGGCCGAGGACCGCTCGCGCTCGGCCAGGCCCAGATTGACCCCACCGGCGAAGCCCAGGTTCGCCCCCGGGTCGACGTAGCCCGCCCCGTGACGCTCGGCGACGGCGCGGACCCCGGCGTCGGACGAGTTGTCCACCACCAGGACGGGATAGGTGTCGCCGAGCGTGCCGAGGCAGGCGTCGAGGAGCTCGGGGGCGCCGAACGCCACCACCACCACGTCGACGTCCGGGGTCATCAGCCGACTCCTCCCCGGCTCGGGGCGGCGAGCGGCCGGTAGGCCCGGCCCGCCGCCGCCGGCGTCATTGCTTGTGGGCGTAGGACTGGTACGGGTCGTTGGCCGAGCGGCGGACCCGGTTGGCGGCCACGCCCAGCACCCGGCAGTGGGTCGCCTCCAGCCGGCGCACCGTTCGCTCGAGGTCGCTCCGCCCGGTCCTGCCCTCCGACGCCACGACCACCGCGCCGAAGGCCATGCTCCCGAGGATGGCGGTATCGGGGACCGCCAGCACCGGGGGGGTGTCCATCAGGACGATGTCGGCCAGGAGTGGGAGCTGATCGAGCACCGGCTGCATTCCCGGGCTGCCGAACAGCTCGCTGGGGTTCTCGAGCTGGGTGCCGGCGGGAAGGACCTGGAGGCCCCAGATGCCGCTCTCCACCAGTAACGAGCTGACCGACGACTTGTCCGCGCCCTCGGGCCTGAGGCCTGCGGAGTCAGGGACGTCCCGTGCCGCCGGTCCTGACCACAGCTCGTCCAGGCCGTCAGCCCGCCGGCTGTGGCGATACCCGTTGGCCGCAGACCCCTCGTCCTCGTCCTTCCAGTTGGACCTGATGAGGTCGGCGAGACCCGGCAGCCCGACGGTCTCGAGCCCGAATATCTCCTCGAGCCGCGGCCGCCTGAAGTCGGCGGAGACCACGACGACCTGGCTCCCGCTCATGGCCCAGGCTGCGGCCAGGTTGGCGGTCACGAACGTCTTCCCGTCGCCGGCCTCGGGACTGGTGACCACGATGACGGGACAGGGAGCATCGTGGAGGATGACCCGGAGGCTGGTGCGCAGCTCGCGGACCGACTCCGCCATGAGCGACTGCGGGGCCTGCACCATGGCGATGGAGACCTTCCCCCCTTTCACGTCGTGGTCCTGGGGGAGCTCGGCCAGGATCGGCGCCTCGGTGATGGCTTCGATGTCGGGACTGGCCCGCAGGCGGGTGTCGAACTGCTCGCGTCCGAGGGCGATCCCGCATCCCACCAGCAGCCCGGCCAGGGCTCCGATGGCGATCAGCTTGGACTTGCCGAGACCTGAGGGCTTGGAAGGGAGTGCGGCGGCGACCTGGATCGAGGCGTAGGGCTCCCCGAGGCTGATGTTGCTGACCTGGGTCTGCAACGAGCTGTACGAACTGGTGAGACCCTGGATCTGAGCCTGGGTCACTGGGGTGGTGGGCTTGCCGTTGAGTTGGGCGATCTGGTTCTGCAGCGACTGCAGCTCACCGTTGATCTTGTCGGTCTGAGCCTGCACCACGGCCTCGACCTGGTCCACGTAGGCCTGCGAATAGGCCTTGGCGACCGCCTGGGCCCGGGCCGGGTCGGAGGAGGTGGCGGTGATGGTCAACGTGCCCGTGGCCGGATCGGCCGTACCGGTCACCGCCGACGCCACCGCCGACAGGTCCGGGTCGTTCAGGATCTTCGCCGCCCGAATCTGGACGGCCGTGCTCCCCAGCTCCTGCACGGGATCGGGCAGGCTGACCGGTGAGGAGGTCTGGCCCGTGCCGCTGCTGTTGGCCGTGGTGGCCTGCTGGACGAGGGCGGTCGACTGGTACTTGGGTGTCTGGATCTTCGCGTAGGCGAACGCCGCCGCCACGGCCACCACCACGCTGACCACGATGGTCAGCCGCCTGCGCCACAGCGCCGAGACGAATTCTTGGAGTGTCAGTGGGAGCTCGCTTGAAGTGGGGGAATGCCTCCGGAATGGAGGCTGCCCGGCAATCGGTGATCGGGGCCGTGGTCTCGGCAGGCCGGCGTCGCGGACCCGGGTCGAGGATAGGGCGTGGTCGTCGCCAAACGGGGCATCCCCGCCCGCGTGGCGGCCTCCGAGGTGCTCATCGTCCGGCCGCCCCGACGCGGACGCCGTCCATCACCGAGAGGATGGCCTCGGCCCTGGTGTGCCACGACGTGACCGGCGGGTCGGCCGACGCCGCGGTCAGTCCGTCCGGCCCGGCATCGGCCAAGGCCGCCTCGACCCTCCCGACGAAGTCCCGGCGTTCGGCGACCACCACCGGCGGCCCGAGCTGGCGGAAGCCGGCCACCGGAGTGGCGACGGTGGGTCGGCCGGCGGCCAGGCACTCGTAGGCCTTGATCGGGTCGAGACTCTCGGTGAACGGGTTCACCAGATGGGGGACGATCACCACGTCGGCATGCTGCATGAAGGCGGGGATCTGCTCGTAGGGCCGGGGCCCGAGGAGATGGATGTTGTCGTGGGCTCGGAGCTCGACGCCGGCGACGGAGCTCAGGCTGTCGGGGCCCACCAGCACCACGCCGAGGTCGGGCCGGAGCGTGGCCAGCTCGGCGACCAGCGAGATGTCGAGGCGCTCGTCGTGCAGGCTCCCGACGTAGACCGCCACCGGCCCCGGGGGCAGGTCCGCCGGTCGCGGCATCGGGGTCCGGAAGTGCTCGAGGTCGACCCCGTTGGGGATGAGGTGGACACTCCGGTTGCGCCCACGCGAGCGCTCGAGATCGGGCGAGCAGACCACCACGGCGTCGCTGTGCTCCAGGAGGCGGCTCTCGTTGGCCATGAGCCGCACCCGCTCCCGGGGGTTGAGCGGGGCGAGGAGCCAGTCGTCGGTGATGTCGTAGAGGCACGGCCACCCGGTCCGCACAGCCAGGTCGGCGTACGAGGCGTCGTTGACCCAGAGCAGCGGGCGGTCCAGCCCGAGCGATGCCCACGCCGCCAGGACCTGGTGCTCGAGCGAGCGGTCGGCGAATGGACCGATCGCCCGGGGCCACCATTTGCGCGGCCGGAGCACGTGGATGCGGGGATGGACCGGTTCGAGCCGGGGCCCGACCAGGTCAGGGACCCGGCGCTGCCGCAGCTGGTGGGGGACGTCGAGGGGCGGGGCGACATAGAGGACCTGCAACGCCGGTTGGAGCTCGACGATCTCGTCGACCAGGATCCTGATGCGCCGGCGGACCGCTCCCCAGGGTTCGAGGGAACACACCACCAGGGACAGGGCGGTCGGCCCCACCTCGGTGGTGATCACGGTGCTGTCGCCGGGGGTCTGCAGTGCCATGTCCGTCATTCGACCCCTGTCGGACGGTCCCCGAGCGCCGCGCCCGGGATGCAGGCCCGCCCGACCTCTCAGGGCTTCCTACTGAGTGTCGACACCCGAGCGAGCGACCTTGAGGTGCAAATGGCGCCGTGAGCAGTTCATGGACACCGCCGCTCGGGCCCGATGGGACCGCCAATTCGAGGAAGGCTGAAGGTACGCTGCTGGGGCGCCGATCAAAGTCCTACCTCGGTCATCCTCCCCGAGGCCCGACCGATCAGAGGGCGCCCCCACCAGATGAGCCGGACCACGACAGCGAATCCCCGGCAGCTGCTGACCCGACTGTCCGACACGCGCCCGGCCCGACGACTGGCCTCGGCCTCGGCGCTCTGGCTGGTCCTCGTGGTGGTGGCCGGGCTGGTCGGTGCGCTGGCCGCCGGGCACGTGAGGATCGCCCTCGGCCTGGCGGCGGTCGTGCTGGTGATCGGGGTGCTGATCGCCGACCCCATGCTGCTCGTGGTGATCGCCCTGCCGGGGGCCCTGCTGATCCAGCGGGTCGGCGGGGCGAGCACCAACCTCAGCTTGGCCGACCTGCTGGTCTTCGTGGCCGGCCTGGTCGCCCTGTTCCAGGTCCGTTGGCGGATGGCGCACTACTTGAAGCAGTTCATGCGCGGAGTCATCTGGTACGAGGCCGTCCTCATCCTCGTGGTGATGGCCCATCCCAACCGGTACAACGTGGTCGACTGGTTCCACCGGTTCTCCTTCCTGGCCGCCAGCGCCCTGGTCGGTTGGGTCATCGCCACCGAGGGCCGGACCCGGCAGGCGTTCCGCCTCTACCTGGCCGGGTCCTCGGTGGTGGCCCTCATCGCCATGGAGCACGCCGTCGCCCTGCACTTCCAACCCGCCCAGTGGGGCGTGTACCAGAAGAACAGCATCGGCGCCATCCTGTGGGTGGCTGTCGTCATCGCGCAGCTCAACCCGCCGTGGACCGGCATCGGCCGGTCGGAGGCAAGGGTCAACAAGTACCTCTGCGTCGGGGGACTGCTGGCCTCCCAGTCACGGCAGTCGTGGATCCTGCTGTTGCTCGCTCTGGGGTTGGCGCTCCTCTTGAATCCCGACCTCCGTCGCCGTTCCAAGCTCATCCTGGTTGCCGCGGTGCCGATCGTGGCCGTCCTCTACTACAGCTTCTCGATCAACGCCCGCAACAATCCGAAATTCAACTCCGTATCCATCCGGTTCGACCAGATCGGGGCGGCCATCCATGTCTGGCACCTCAGCCCCATCCTCGGGGAAGGCATGCGTTTCTACAACCTGCCCCAGTTCATCACCGTGACCGCGCCACCCAATGTGGTGATCGACAACCTGGCTTCGACCGGCATCGTCGGATCCCTGGCCTTCGTGTTCCTCCTCCTGGTGACCATGCGCACCATGTTCCGGCTTCCCGCCGCTCTCGGCACCCTCGGGCTGGTCGTCCTGTTCGGCCACTACGTCGACGGCCTGTTCGACATCTTCTGGATCGGTGTCTCCTCCATCGCGCCGATCATCGTCGCCGGAGTCTCCCTCGGCATGGCCGACCTCGACCGGTCGGAGACGGAAGCGGGGTCGGTCGCGGGCCGGCCCCGGTCCCGGTTGCCACTGACGGCCCGTTGAGCCGGCCCGTGGGTCTACGGCCCCGCATCGTGTTCAACGCGCTGCCCCTGAGCGGGCACGGCGGCGGTGTGTCCACCTACATCCGTGAACTGGTCGGCTCCCTGGAGGCGAGTCTCGAGGCGGACCTGGTAGCCGCGGTCCACCCTTCCGGCCTGCCCGAGCTGCCGCCCGGGGTGACCCCGATGCTGAAGGGCGAGTCCCACGGGGTGAGACGCGCCGTGGTCAGCGCCGTCGGGTTCGGGCCAGCCGACCTGACCCATGCGCTCGATGTCGATCTGCCCTACCGGCGCCCGGGGCCGATGGTCACGACCGTGCACGACCTGGCTATCTTCGACACCCCTTGGGCGTTCCCGAAGTACCGGGTGAGGGGTGAACGGATCCTCTTCTGCCACGCGCTCCGACGTGCCGATGCCGTCGTGTCCGTCTCCGGATTCACCGCCGAGCGGGTGAGGGAGGTCACGGGCCGCGACTCGGTGGTGGTGCATTCGGCTCCCGGCCCGGGGATGGTCCCGCCGCCTGAGCGCGAGGTGGACCGGGTTCGTTCGCAGTACCGGCTGCCGCACCGGTTCGTGTTGCACGTGGGCAACATCGAGCCGCGCAAGGACATCGCCACGCTGGCCGCGGCCTGCCGGTCGGTCCGGGTGACACTGGTGCTCACCGGACACAGCCTGTGGGGGCACCAGGCCCCCGCCGGTACGGTCGAGATCGGTCACGTGCCCCTGGCCGACCTGCCCGCGTTGTACGGGGCCGCCACCGTGGTCGGCTACGCCTCACGGTACGAGGGCTTCGGTCTCCCACCCATCGAGGCCATGGCCTGCGGCGCGCCGGTGGTGTCCACCCCGGTGCCGGCCGTGGTGGAGGTGGCCGGCGACGGGGTGGCGACGTTCCGGCCGGGCGACACCGAGGGGCTCATCGCCACCCTCGGCCGCCTCCTGGCCGACGACGCTCATCGGGCCGAACTGGCGCACCGGGGGCGCGAACGGGTCGGTCGTTTGAGCTGGGCGCGGACCGCGGCGAGGACCGCCGACGTCTACCGGTCGCTCGGCCTGTCGGTGTGATCGGGAGGGTCCCGGCCGTCACCGGGGCCGCGGTCCGCTTCAGGCCGCCGGGTTGGGAGTCGATAGGGGTGCGTGATTTCCGCAACGAGGGGTGGGCGCCAGGCCGTGCTCAGGCTCGGGAGGGCGGTGGCCATGTTGTCGGCCCTGGCGACGCTGGCCGCCACCGTCGTGCCGTTCACCCGGTACGTCGCCCATGCCGACGGGCGACCGCACGCCACGGGCCCGTCGCCGAGGACCACGCTTCCCCTCGGAAGCCGGGCCGACGTAACGTCAGCGGCGTCGAACAGACGGGGGGCCCACCGGCACTCGCCGGGCACGGTTGGCGGCCCGGCAGCGGGGACGCAGCGGCGACACGGTGACTGGGCGGGCGGGACCCGGACCATCGGTCGGGCTGCCCGGAACTCCGCAGTGAGCTGCACCCCTCCGCCCGGCACCGCACCGGGCCGGCGGTGTGCCCGGCAGCCGGGCGCCGCCGGCCGAGCCTTGGTGGCCACTACCGATTAGGCCGGACCGGCCGGCCTCGGCCCAGGCCGGACGGCCTCCCCAGCTTCAGCTCCGCTCCGAAACTGCCGATCTGTCCGTATGGCGTCAGCGCTCACTGATCGGCGGTCGACACCGGCAGGCGCCACCCCGGCGACGTCGGTGCCCGAGCGCGTGGCGCTGTCCCCAGGCGCCCGGCCCGAGCTCCCACCGGAGGAAGTCCGGCCCGAGGGCGCCGACCAGCTCGACCGGCCCGTGGCACCCGAGCTCCTGGCCGACCTCGACCACCCCAACCTGGTCCTCTCGGCCGGCTATGTCGGCCCTGACCGCCGGGCCGGAGGCGTACTGGCCCGGATCCGCCGTGCCACCTTCTCCCAACGGCGCTCACTGCTCAGCCTGGAGTTCGCCGTCGTGGCCGTCGCCGTCGCCGTGGTGGCCTCCCTGCTGCTGACCGGCCCCGGGACCCGGCTGTCCTCGCGCCCGTCCGCTCCCAAGACCCCGGGCCCCGCCCGGGTGGCACCCCGATCGCTGGCGCTGGCGCTGGCGCCGGTGGCGACCACGGCGCCGACGACCATCCCGACCGCACCCGTCGCCACTGCGCCACCGAACACCACTCCCGCCCCGGCGGCGGCGTCCGCCCCACCGGTCACCACGCCGGCCCCGGCCCAGCTCGGAGCCGAGGCTCTCACCCTGGTCCGCTACCCGTGGCAGCAGATCCCGGGCTACTCGATCCAGTTCCTGCCCATCGCCGATGCGCCGTCCCCCACGTTCTACGGCAACACCACCTTCACCTGGGGCCAGACCGGTGGCACCTCGGTGCTGTACGTGTACCCGGGTGAGACGGTCGAGCGCCTGGCCGGCATCACCGCCTTCGAGATCGCCCATGAGGTCGATGCCGCCGCCGTCGAACCCGGAGGCGGCGAGACCCAGATCGAGAACGTCTTGAACTACCACCCGTCGAGCTGGTCGCCCAACTGCGACTGTGCCGAGCAGAGCTTCCTTTCGGGTTGGTACGCCGCCGCATTCTCCAACTACTGGTCGCCCGGGGTGGGCAACTGGAGCCAGCTCCCGGTCGCCCCGCCGAGCGGTGCGACGCTGGGCGAGGTCGCCGCCTGGCTGAACCCGACCATCCCCTGATCAGGCTGACGACCATGACCCGCATCGCCCTGCTGCCGAGCTCGTACCCTCCCTCCCTCGGAGGCGTCGAGGAGCTCACGCGCCACCTGGCGCTCGGCCTCGTCGCCGGGGGCGACCGGGTGGAGGTGTGGACCGGGCAGACCGACGACTCGATGTCCGAGACCGTCGAGGTGCGGGACGAGCTGGTCGTCCGGCGTCTACCCATGCCCCTGCCGGCCACCAACTTCTCGGCCGTCCGCCGCTCGGCCACCACCGGTGTCCGCACCCTCTTCTCGCTGCGCGACGCCGTCGCCGCCTTCCGCCCCGACGTGCTCCACGTCCAGTGCTTCGGCCCCAACGGGGCGTACGCCTCCGCCCTGTCGCGGTTGACCGGGCGGCCGCTGGTGGTGACCCTCCAGGGCGAGACCCTGATGGACGATGCCGACATCTTCGAGACGTCGCGGACGCTGCGAGCCTCCCTCCGCCACGCCATGCGCAACGCGGCGGCGGTGACGGCGTGCTCCTCGTTCACCTTGGCGGACGCCGAGCGCCGCTTCGGTCTCGAGGTGGGGCGGGGCCGGGTGATCCCCAACGGGGTGGACCTGACCGATGCCACGTCGGCGGAGCCGGACCGGCCCGCCGTGCTGCCCGACGGCCCGTACGTCCTCGGCCTCGGACGGGTGGTGGCCAAGAAGGGCTTCGATCTCCTGCTCGAGGCCTTCGCCGCCATGGCCGGCACCTTCTCCGCCGTCGGCCTGGTGATCGCCGGCGCCGGCGCCGAGCTCGGCGGTCTTCGCCGAAGAGCGGCCGAGCTCGGGGTGTCCGAACGGGTGCACTTGGTCGGGCGCCTCGACCGCCGAGGGGTGGCCGGAGCCATGGCCCACGCCGAGCTGTTCGCCGTGCCCAGCCGTCTCGAGCCCTTCGGGATCGTGATCCTCGAAGCCTGGAGGGCCGGTACCGCGGTGGTCGCCACCGCCCGGGGCGGGCCCCCCGAGCTGGTGCGCGACGGCCAGGACGGCATCCTGGTGGATCCGTTCGACCGACGACAGCTCACCGGTGCCCTCGAGCGACTCCTCGGTGACGACCGGCTCCGGCGCTCGGTGGCCGACGCCGGGCGCACCCGGGTGGCCTCCTTCGCCTGGCCGGTGATCGTCGACCGGTATCGCCACGTCTACACGTCCGCCGCCGGGATGGTGCCCGGAGCCGAGCGGGCCGAGGGTCGGACCCCGGGCGGTCCCGAACCCGACCGCGCCCAACAGGGAAAGGCGGTGGCATGAACCCCGCACCCTCACTGCTGGAGCGCACCCGTGACCACTCGTCGACCGGGCCACGGTCACGCCGTCGGGCGGGCCCGAACCGGCCGGGCGACCCGAAGGTCCGGGTCGGCGTCGACCTCGTCCCCGTGGTCGATGTGGCCGAGTCGCTGGAGCGCTTCGGTGCCCGGTACCTCGAGCGGGTCTTCACTCCCCATGAGATCGACTGCTGTAGCCGGGCCGACGCCCGGACCGGCCAGCGCGCCGCCGGCTATTCCGTCGAGTCGCTGGCCGCCAGGTTCGCCGCCAAGGAGGCCACCTTGAAGGTGCTTCGACCGATCGGTTGGCGCCCGGACTGGCGCAGCATCGAGGTCCGCCGCACCAGCGGTGGCTGGTGTGAGATCCACCTGTCGGGACGGGCCGCCACGCTGGCCGCGGAGGCCGGCATCGACGAGCTGGAAGTCAGCCTCACCCACGAATCGATGGTCGCCGTAGCCGTGGTGGTCGGCCGGTGCACCAGCCCGGGCGGGGCGGGCGGCAGTGGAACAGACGGTCCATCTACCCAGGGAGAAGCGTGACCATGGACGACACGATCCGATCGGTACTGGCCGAGCACGGCCGGCTGGCGGCCGATGCCAACAGCATCGACGACAACGCCGACCTCTTCGCCGCCGGGATGACGTCGCACGCCAGCGTGAACGTCATGCTGGCGCTGGAGGATGCATTCGACATCGAGTTCTCAGAGCAGATGCTCAAGAAATCCACGTTCGAGTCGATCGCTTCCATTCGCGCCGGTGTCGTCGAGATGACAGGGAGTTGAGGTTCCGATGACCAGCATCACCGAAACAACGGCCCCGGTGTCCGAATCCGGGGGAGTGGCACAGCAGATGGAGCGGATCGCCGAGGAGGTGGCGGCGCCGGCCGCCGACGAGGTCGATGTCACCGGCCGGTTCCCGGCGGAGACCATCGACGCGTTGCGGGCCGAGGGTCTCCTCTCGGCCATGGTGCCCGAGGCCTTCGGCGGCATGGGGGCGTCGGTCGCCGAGGTGTCGGAGGGACTGGTGGCCCTCGGTCGCCACTGCGCCTCGTCCGCCATGGTGGTCGCCATGCACCACATCCAGGTGGCCTGCCTGGTCCGGCACGGGAGGTCGCCGCTGCTGCGTGACTATCTCGTGGAACTGGTCGAGCGGCAGTACCTCTTGGCCTCGGCCACCACGGAGGTGGGCACCGGGGGCGACGTCGGGAGCAGCGTCTGCGCCGTCGACGTCGCCGGGGGCACCTTCCGGCTCGAGAAGCAGGCACCGGTCATCTCGTACGGCCAGTTCGCCGACGCCGTCCTGGCGACGGCCCGCCGGTCGTCGGAGAGCCCCGAGAACGACCAGGTGCTGGTGCTGTGTCGCCCGCCCGAGCTCGAGCTCGAGCAGGTCGGGGAGTGGAACGCCATCGGCTTCCGCGGCACCTGCAGCCCGGGGTTCATCCTGCGGGCCGCCGGTGACGCCGCCCTGATCCTCGACGATCCGTACGCCGACCTCTCCACCCGGACCATGCTGCCCATGGCCCACATCCTGTG
Source organism: uncultured Acidimicrobiales bacterium (assembly GCA_963734435.1). GTDB lineage: Bacteria > Actinomycetota > Acidimicrobiia > Acidimicrobiales > RAAP-2 > Bog-756. The sequence continues at coordinate 174,706 of CAVTHA010000002.1, forward strand.
GAGCTCGCTCTGGCTCGGGATCGCCACCGCGACCGTCGACCGGGCGCGGCGGTTCGTGCAGTCCGAGGCCCGCAAGCGGCCGGGCATGACCCCGGCCGCCGCGCTCGGCTGGCGAACACCACCGCGCTCCATCAGCAGTTCACCGACCTGGTCCGGGCGTCGGTCGACCGCTATCGAGCAGATCCAGGACGATCCCGACCGGCTGTCGGCCCTGGGGTTCGCCATCGCCATGAACTCTCTCAAGGTGTCGGCGTCGACGCTGGTGGTCGACGTGGTCCGGGAGTGCATGGTGATCTGCGGGCTGTCCGTCGTACCGGATGGACACGCCCTACAGCATGGGCCGCCATCTGCGCGACTCGATGGGCGCATGCCTCATGGTGAACAACGACCGGATCATGGCCAACAACGCCCAGCTGCTGCTGGTCCACCGGGGGGAGTGAGCGATGACCACCACCAGGTCGGATATCGAAGCTGGCGGACGGGCGACCGGTGCGGTCGACGGGGACGAACCGTGGGCTGGTTTCCGCACCGCCCTGCTCGACGCCGGCCTCCTGGTCGCTACCGGCGTCGACGGCCTCTACGGGCGATCCGGCCGGTACGAGTCGGTGGCCGACGGCATGGACCGGCTCGTTCTGCGGGTCGGCGCCGACCAGGACGCGTCGTCGGTCCGGTTCCCGCCCGTCATGCCGTGGGCCACGTTCGAACGGAACGGCTATCTCGAATCGTTCCCCGACCAGATGGGCTCGGTGCACACCTTCCGGGGGGACGAGCGCCAGCACGCCGAGCTCCTGCGGCGCGCCGAGGCGCACGAGGACCGGGGGTCGTTGCTCGAGACCACCGACATGGTGCTGTGCCCGGCCGTGTGCCACCCGCTGTATCCGACCATGACCGGGGTCCTGCCCGAGGGCGGCCGCCGGGTCGAGGTCTACGGCTACTGCTTCCGCCACGAGCCCAGCACCGACCCCTTCCGGATGCAGGCGTTCCGTCAGCACGACTACGTCTACCTGGGTACGCCCGACGGCGCTCGAGCCCACCGCGACATGTGGATCGGGCGGGGGCTCGACGTGCTCGGCGGCCTCGGGCTCGACGTGGAGCCGGTGGTGGCCAACGACCCGTTCTTCGGCCGGCCGGGCCGGATGCTGGCGGCCAACCAACGAACCGAGGAGCTCAAGTACGAGATCGTCACCCCGGTGTTCGCCGACGAGCCCGCCAGACGGCCATCTCCTCGTCCAACTGCCATCTCGACCATTTCGGGCGGCCGTTCGGCATCGCCACACCCGACGGCGAGGTGGCCCACACCTCGTGCTTCGGGTTCGGAGTCGACCGGATCACCCTGGCCCTGTTCCACCGTCACGGGAACGATACGGACCGCTGGCCGGCGGGCGTGCGCGCCCAGCTATGGCCGTGACCCGGCCGACCAGGGCATCGCCATGAGCACCACCCTCCTGTCCCTCGACGCCGCCGGGTTCCATCCCCATCCCCTGCACGCCACCGAGCGGAACTGGACCGAGACCAACTGCTACGTGGACGTGTGGATCGAGGTGCTGCACGCTCTCGGTCTCGACCCGGTGGCCGCCGCCGCCTTCACCCTCAGCGCCGACTTCGAGGGCGACCAGTGGTCCTTCTTCAAGTACCCGCCCGAGGACCTCCGTACGCTGTTCGGGCTCGAAGTCTCCGAGCTCAACGTGTGGAAGCCGGTCATCGACCACGTGGCCGAGGAGCTGGCGCTCGGCCGGCTCTGCACCGTCGAGGCCGACTCGTGGTTCCTGCCCGACACCCGGGGCGTCTCCTACCAGGTCGCGCACGTGAAGACCACCATCGTCCCCCAGATGCTGGACGTCGAGGGTCGCCGCCTCGGGTACTTCCACAACGCCGGGTACTTCGAGCTCGAGGGGGACGACTTCGACGGCGTCTTCCGGCGCGGCGCCCACGCCGAAGCGCCGGGGCTCCCCCCCTACATGGAGCTGATCCGCCTCGAGCGGGTCCGGCGAGACGACCCCGACCTGGTGGACCGGGTGGTGGCCCTGACCCGACGACCACCTCTGCCGGCGTCCGGAGACCAACCCGGTGACCCGGCTGGGCCGGCGGCTGGTCGAGGACCTCCCGTGGTTGGCCGGCCAGGGAATCGAGACCTTCCACCTCTACTCCTTCGGCACCTGCCGCCAGTGCGGTGCCTCGGCCGAGCTGGCGTCCTCGTTCGTCGACTGGCTCAACCGCCACGACCGTCCGGGGACCATGCCGGCGGCCGACTCCTTTGCCGAGCTGGCCGCCGGCGCCAAGGCCCTCCAGTTCGCCCTGGCCCGGGTGGTGCGGGGCCGCCAGGTCGATCTGGCGCGCCGTCCTCGACGCCATGGAACACGCACTGGTCCGAGGCCATGGCCACGCTGGTGGCCCGCTATGGGGACTGAGCCCGATCTCCTCCGGGGCGCACGCTGGGACTGCGCCGCCACACCTCCCGGTGAGGCGGCCGATCCGGCCGGACTGGCTGGCCTGCCGCTGCGGTGGATCCCGGCCGACGTGCCCGGGCACGGCGGCGGGGGCGCTCCGAGGGTCGTCGGCGGCCGAGCCATCGTCGGCCGAGCTCGACGCCGAGGACTGGTGGTACCGCTGCCGGTTCGCCGGCCCCGGGCCTGCCGGTGGCGCCGGTGGGGGGCCCGGACCGTGGCTCCTGGAGCTGGCCGGGCTGGCCACCGTCTCCGACGTGTGGCTCAACGGTGAGCACGTGGCCCACTCCGAGTCGATGTTCGCGCCGTGCCGCATACGGGTGGAGGCCTTGCGGCCGCGCAACGAGCTGGCCATCCGCTGTTCGGCCCTGACGCCGTTCCTGGCCGAGCGCCGGCCCCGGCCGCGGTGGAAGACCGCCGGGGCCTCCCACCAGAACCTCCGATGGTGGCGTACCACCCTGCTCGGGCGCCAGCCGGGCTGGACGGTCACGCCGGCGCCGGTCGGGCCGTGGCGCCCGGTCAGCCTGCGCCCGTGGGCGTCGCACCGAGCTCGTCCACCGGTTCCTCGACGCCCGGCCGTCCGTCACCGGACGGGGTGGGACCGGGGGATCGGTGTCGGTCGAGATGAGGTGCGACCACCGGGCCGGAGCCGGTCCTGGTCGCCGCGGTCGAGGTCGGCGGGGTGAGCGTCCCGCTCACCGTGGAGCTCGAGCCGGACGGGGAGCACCTGGTCGCCCGGGCGGCGCTGTCCCTGCCGGCCGTGGAGCCGTGGTGGCCGCACACCCACGGCGCCCAACCGCTGTACCCGGTGTCCGCCACGATCGGGTCCGCCCGGTTCGACCTCGGGCAGGTCGGCTTCCGCACGGTCGAGGTCGACGACCACGACGGCGGCTTCCAGCTGGTGGTCAACGGCACGCCGGTGTTCTGCCGCGGCGGGTGCTGGTACCCGGTCGACCCGGTCTCCTTCGCCCCCTCGGCCGAGGAGACGGCCGCCACCCTGGCGCTGGCCCGAGACGCCGGTATGAACATGGTCCGGATCCCCGGCGGCACGGTCTACGAGGACGATCGGTTCTTCTCGGCCTGCGATCGGCTCGGGCATCATGGTCTGGCAGGACGCCATGTTCGCCTTCCTCGACCCCCCCGACGACGAGGGCTTCATGGCCGGGGTCACCGACGAGCTCGACGATGTCTTCGTCCGGCCTGGCCGGCCACCCGTCGGTGTCGGTGGTCTGCGGTGGTCAGGAGCTCGAGGAGCAGCCGGCCATGTTCGGCCTCTCGCCCGACCGCTGGAGGTCGACCCTGACCGAGAAGGTCGTACCGGCCATCGCCGGCCAGCGGCTGGCCGGCGTCCCGTACGTCACCTCCTCCCCGACCGGCGGGGACCTGCCGTTCCAGGTCGACGCCGGGGTGTGCCACTACACCGGCGTCGGGGTGTTCGGCCGGCCGCTGTCCGACCTCCGCCGAGCCGCCCCGAGGTTCGTGAGCGAGGGGCTGGCCTTTGCCGTGCCGCCCCCGAACGAGACGGTCGACGAGGCACTGCGGGGGGGCGCGTCGGGCCGGCCACGACCCCACCTGGAAGCAGGCCATCCACCACGACACCGGTGGGTCCTGGGATCTCGAGGACGTTCGCCACCACTACGTGCACCTGCTGTTCGGTGAGGACCCGGCCCTGGTGCGCCGCCACGATCCCGAGCGCGCCCTCGACCTCGGTCGGGCGGCCGTCGCCCACGTGATGGCCGAGGCCGTGGCCGAGTGGCGCCGGCCGGCCTCACCCTGTGCCGGCCTCCTGCTCGTCGGGCTGGCGCGACCTGCGCACCGGTGCCGGCTGGGGGGTGATCGATGCCCTCGGGCGACCGAAGGCGCCGTGGTTCGCCCTGGCCCGGGCCTGCGCAGCCGGTGGCCGTGCTCCTCACCGACGAGGGCCTGAACGGCCTGTCCGTCCACCTGGTCAACGACCGGCGCCACCGCCGTGTCGGCCGGCTGGTCTGGTCGCTGTTCAGCGGCGAGCATTGCCTGGAGACGGCCGAGCGCGGCGTGGCCGTCCCGGCCCGGGGCGGCACCACGGTGTCGTCGTCGTCCCTCTTCGACGGGTTCCGCGACGTCACCTACGCCTACCGGTTCGGGCCCCGCCACCACGAGCTGGTGGTGGCTCGCCTCCTCGACGAGGAGGGCTCGGTGCTGTCCCGGGCGACCTATCTGCCGGCGGGCCGAGTCGGCCCGTGCAGTCCGAGATCGGGCTTCAGGCGGGCCTCGAACTGACCGATGACCAGGTATGGTCCCTGTCCGTCTCGACCCGGCGTTTCGCTCAGTTCGTCGCGGTCGACGTGCCCGGATTTCGGGCGGCGGACTCGTGGTTCCATCTCGAGCCGGGTGGGACGCAGGTCACGCGGCTCTACCCGGAGCGCGCCCCGGAGCCCGCTCGGGACGGCGCCCCGATCGGTCAGGTCCGGGCCCTCAACTCGGTGGAGGGCGCCCGGGTCTCGGCCTGACCGGCGACCGGCGCCAGATGGACGACCGATGACGGACGTCGTCAAGGTCCTGCCCGACCGCGTGGTCGAGCTTGCGCCGCCCGGCGGGCTCCGGGGCGAGCTCGACAGGCATGTCGGCGCGCTGCCCCGGGTGCGCCGCCACACCCTGCGGCGGTTGCTCCTGGCCGACGTCTTCGGTCTGGCCTTTGCCGCACTGCTCGGGCCACTGGCGCTCTCGACCCTGGCCGGGGAGCCGGCCGACGCCTCCGAGGTCTACCGCTTCGACGTGGCCATGATCCCGCTCTTCGTGGCGGTGTTCGCCCTCTACGGCCTCTACCGCGGCGTGACCCGGCGCATCTCGACCAGCGTGTTCTCCGATCTCCGCAACATCGTGAACGCCCTCATCCTCAGCGGCTTTCTCTATGCCGTCGTGGCTTACGTGGCCGACAACAGCCTCCACTACCAATCGGTGAGCGGGGCCCGGATCGTCTCGATGTGCGTCATGGCGATGGTGACCGTTCCCCTGGCCCGGGTGATCGCGTTCGGAGTCATCGGCCGCGACTCGCTGGGGACGGTTCCGGTCATCGTGGTCGGCACCGGCAAGCTGGCCCAGACCGTCGCCAGCCACCTACGAGCTCACTCGAGCGTGCAGTTCGTGGGGTTCGTCGACGACAACCCGCTGGGCCGCAGCGATGTCCTCGGCCAGCTCGACCAACTGCCTTCGCCTCTGCCGGGAGTTCCAGGTGGCACGCGTCGTGGTGTGCTTCTCCAGGACCCACCCCGAGCGGACCACCGAGATGTTGAAGGGTCTGAGCGGCACAGGTGGGGGTGTCCATCGTGCCGCGCTACTACGAGCTCATCACGGCCCGCTCCCACGTGGAGGATCTGTCCGGTCTGCCCATGCTCGACATCGCCCCGGCCTCGCTCAGCGCCGGGCGCCCGGTTCCTCAAGCGGACGTTCGACATCGTGGTGTCGTCACTGGTCCTGCTGGCGGCGTCGCCGGTGCTCGGCGTCATCGCCGTCATGATCAAGGCCACCACGCCCGGCCCCGTCTTCTTCCGTCAGATCCGGACGGGACGCAACGAACAGCCCTTCGCCGTCCTGAAGTTCCGAACCATGTACCGTGACGCCGAAGCGCGCCGGCACGAGGTGGAGCACCTCAACGAGATGGATGGGCCGCTGTTCAAGGTGGCGGACGATCCCCGGGTGACCCGGGTCGGCCGATTGCTGCGCAAGGCCAGCCTGGACGAGATCCCCCAGCTGATCAATGTCTGGAAGGGCGACATGTCCCTCGTCGGCCCGCGGCCTTTCGTCGTCTCGGAGGCGATGGAGATCGAGGGGTGGGCCCGCAAGCGATTCGAGGCGCGGCCGGGCATGACCGGCCTGTGGCAGGTCTCGGGCCGAAACGAGCTCTCCCACCTCGAGCTCTGCCGGCTCGACTACCTGTACGTGGCCTCGTGGTCGTTCTGGTGGGACATGCAGATCCTCTGGCAGACCCCGGTGACGGTCTTCCGGGGCCGCGGCGCTTCCTGAGCGGCGACCGGCAGCTGGGTATGGGCCCTCCTTACGCCGCGGCCCGCTCCTCGTCGACCACCTGACGCAGCCGCGTGGCGAACCGCTGGCCCGAGAACCGCCCGGCGTGGGCACGCAGCCGGGCCGGATCCCAAGCCGTGGCGGCCAGGCGCTCGATGCCCTGAGCGATCGACTCCGGTTCGGGCTGGTCGAAGAAGACGCCGGTGGTGCCCTCCACGGTGGTGTCGAGGAACCCGCCCCAGCGAAGGGCGACGGTCGGCTTGCCGAAGGCGGCCGCCTCCACCGGGGTCAGCCCGAAGTCCTCGTGGGAGGCGGCCACCAGGCCGGCAGCGGAGCGGTAGAGCCAGCGGAGGCCGGCGTCGCTCACCTGGCCGGCCATCGAGACGTTGGGCGGGGCCCCGGCGCGGATCGAGGCCGCCAGCGGTCCGGTCCCCACCACCACCAGGCGGCGCTCGGGGAGCTGGCGGAAGGCGGCCACCACCGCCTCGACGTTCTTGTAGGGGAGCAGCCTCGAGACGCAGAGGAAGAAGCCGGGCTCGAGCCCGGGCACCGGTTCAGCCGGACCGTCGGTGTCCAAATCGACCGGCGGGTGGAGGATCTCGGCTTCGATCCCGTAGAGGTCGGCTACCCGGGCCCGGACGGCCCGGGAGTTGACCAGGTAGCGGTCGGCGGACGCCGCCGCCCGCCGGTCCCACCGCCGGAGGGCGGGAGCCATCGCCGACAGGGCGACCGCCGACCAGCGGGAGGCCCCGCCCAGGTAGCGCTCCGGCTGGTAGAGCCAGCGGGCCGGCGTGTGGCAGTAGACGACCTTGCGCCCGCTCACCCGGGCCCCGTGGGCCCAGCCGCTCGACGAGCAGACGGTCACCTCGGCGTCGACGGACAGCCGGGAGAATGCCGGGGCGAGGACCGGAAGCGCCAGTCGGTGATGGTGGCGCAGCACGCCCACCCGGTCGAGCGGGAGGGGCCGCACGTCCAAGGTCGGCGAACTCGGGGAAGGTGCGCGTCGGGTCGTAGAGCGAGGTGTGGATCGGGGCGTCGGGGAAGGCGTCGGCCATGGAGAGGACCACCCGCTCGGCCCCGCCGCGCTGGGTCAGGTAGTCGTGAACCAGGGCGACATCACCCTCTGCGGTCACGCGAATGCGGCGGCCACCGCGGCGGTGTCGAGGAGGGTGTCGACCGTCTTCACCTTCCCGTCGGCCAGCTGCCAGATCTGCACCTCTTCCATGTCCACCCCGCGTCCCTTGGGGCTGGTGAAGGCGACGTGCAGCCAGGTGATCACCAGGTCCCCGTCGGAGAGCATGGCCTTGAGGGTGAAGTCGGTGAAGGTGAGCTCAGCCAGCTGGGCGAAGAAGTCGGGGAGTGATCGCTTGCCCTCGTAGACGCCGAACCAGGGTGCGGCGTCGCGGTCGGCCGCGTTCACCGCCCAGCGGACGTCCTTGGCCACCAACCCCATCACGGCCAGCAGGTCGCCGCGGCCGAGAGCCTCGGTGACGGACTTGACGATCTCGGTATTGGACGGCATTGGCCTCCTGTCGATCGGACGGGCCCGGGACCGGGCTCGATGGGTCGGATGCGGGACGGATCGGCGCTTGGCGGCCGGATCTTGAGCGTACGTGCCCTCTGCTCGCCACACGGTGATGTCAGGGCCGAGCCGGCCCGGGCCGGCGGAGACCGACCGCTACCATCTCGACGTTCGCGTCCTCTTCGTCTGTACCGCCAACATCTGCCGGTCGCCCATGGCCGCCGCCCTCTTCGCCGCCCATGCCCGCCTCCGGAATGCCACCCCCGAGGTGTCCTCGGCCGGCACCGACGCCGGCCGGCCTTCGATCCCCGACACGGTTCCCCCCGAGGTGACCGAGGTCATGGCCCGCCGCGGTATCGACCTGGGCGGCCACCGGGGCCGCGAGCTGACCCGGTCGGCGCTCCTCGATACCGACCTGGTGATCGGGATGGGCCGCCGCCATGTCCGCGAGTCGGTGGTCTTGGACCCGACCTGCTTCACCCGCGCCTTCACCCTCACCGAGCTGGTGGAGCGGGGGCGCTCATCGGCACCCGGCCGGCCGGCCAGGAGATCGGATCCTGGGTCACGGCGGCCCAGGGGGACCGGACCCGCCAGGCGCTCGGCCGGCGCTCGGACGTCGACGACGTCCCCGATCCCTATGGCGGTCCGTTGGCCGGCTACCGGGCCACCGCCTCCCAGCTGGACGAGTTGACCGGGCAGTTGGCGGCGCTGATATGGCCGGAGCCGGACCGGTAGCCGCCAGGCGTCACCGCCGTGTCACCTCCCGGGAGGGACGGGTCGGCCCGACGAGATGTGCGGTTCGGAGAGCCGCTCGCGGGTCCGGGAAGCATCTGCCGGTCCACCATGCGTGCGGGAGCTACCGGCGAGATGCGAACATGGCGCGGTGGTCGAAGGGTGCCAGATCCGCGAGCTGCCCGACGGCGGGCGGGAATTCGTCCTCGACGATCCGGTGCTCTCGTTCATCCGCGTCGATGAACAGTCGAGGCTCCAATTCGGGCGGACCGAGGTGGTGATCACCAGTCCATTCGTGCTCGAGCTCAAGGGGACGGTGCACTTTCTCGACCCGCGACGTCATGACGCGCTGGGTCCGCTCGTAGCGCTCTACCCCGGTGCGGTGCGCTGGCTGTGGACCTCGGTCGAGGGTGAGATGACCGTCGTGTTCCGAAACGGCAACACCGTGAGAGTCCCGCCGGCGCCGGCCGCCAGGGCGTGGTCGGTGGGGAGTGCCTACTCCCTGCCCGACCCCAGCGCGCTCAGCCCGCCCGGTCGAGCAGCTCGGGGTGGCGGGCCGCCACCATGCGGTGCATGCCCTGGCGCCATCCGACGGTGGTGGCGCCGACCAGCCGGTGCATGCGGGTGAGGTCGATCTGGACGCTGTCGATGGTGTCCCGAGTCGACGCGAAGTGGGCGGGCACACCGGTCAGCTCCGAGAGGTAGCCGCACCATTCCTCGATGCTGGCGGCCTGGTCGCCGCCCCAGTTGACGGTGGTAGCGGGGATGGAGGCCGCGCCGAGCAGGGAGGGGACCATGGCGGCGATGTCGTCCTCGTGGATCGGGTGGTAGACGGAGGGCGCGTCGACATGGACGGGGATCTCGCTCCCGTTGAGCATCATCTCGAGGTGGATGGCCGGCCAGCCGCCGCCGTCGCCGTACGGGACGGAGAGGCGGGCCACGGTGGTCGGGAGGCCGAAGCGCACGGCCGCCCACCGGGCGGTGGCCTCGGCGCCGATCTTGCAGATGCTGTAGGTCCGCAGGAATGGCCATACCCCGTGGTTGTCGCCGAGCTCGTCCTCCTCGGCGAACACGTGGTGCCCCATCGGCTTGTAGACCCCGGTCGTCGAGCAGTGGAGGAAGGCGCGGGCCTCCTGGTGGTGTTCCATGAGGGACGCCAGCCCGCCGCAGTTGGCCTGGAGATCGAGGTTCCAGTCGTTGGTCTTGGACACGGCGAAATTGATCACGTAGTCCGCCTCCGGTGGGAGCGACGCCACGTCACCGGAACCGAGGTCTATGGCCACGCAGCGGACCCCGGCCCGTTCCAGGCGCTGTCGGGCAGCCACATCCTTGAACCGGGCGGCCCCGATCACCTGGTTGCGTACCGCCAGGGCGACGGCCACCGGTTCGGCCACCTGGCCGGTGACCCCGGTGACCACGATGGTGCTTCCCTCGAGGGACACAGCGCTCATCGGGCTCCTCCCCACTTGCCCGGCCAGGGGGGTCGGGCGGCGGCCGATCCTACCGACCCGGGAGAGGCACCCTGACGGTCGTCGCCTGTGGACATCGCACCCCGGGCTGAGCCATACTGTTTGTTCCGCCCGGTTTCTTCGTTTGGCCCAATCCCCCCAGGTCAGCGGAGCGAACGCCAGGTGGATTGAGCAGTGATTCCGACAGTTTCCAGGAAGTGACGTTCCCATGAGTGCCATCTGGCGCAAGCACGCTGCCTGCCGGGGCATCGATCCGGATGTGTTCTACCCCGTTTCCGACGAGGAGGCCGGTGAGGCCAAGGCCGTCTGCGGTGTATGCCCGGTGCGGGAGGCGTGCCTCGAGCACGCCCTGGCTCACCGGGAGCGTGAGGGGATCTGGGGCGGCACCACCGAGCGTGAGCGGCGTCGGATCCACCGCCAGCGGCGCAAGTCCGCCTGAGCCGCCGGGCGGCCCGCCCGCTCCCGGCCGCCGCCGGGCTGCCGAACTCCGCCGACAGCTGCTGTCCCACCACGCCGGGGACGACCGCGAGTCGCGGTCGTTGGCCATCATGGTGGCTGAGCTGGGCCGCCTGGAACGGCCCTTCGACGAGGACGCCGACCTGACCCATGTCACCGCGTCGGCCGTCGTCGTCGGCCCCCGCGGTGTGGTCCTCCACCGGCATCGCCGCCTTCACCGGTGGATGCAGCCCGGTGGCCACATCGACCCGGGCGAGGCACCGGAGGACGCGGTGGTCCGCGAGTGCGTCGAGGAGACGGGGTTGGAGGTTTCCCATCCGCCGAGCGGTCCCGAGCTCGTCCACGTCGACGTCCACCCGGCGGCGGCCGGACATGTGCATCTGGACCTCCGCTATCTGCTGCGGGCGGACGACGCCGACCCGTCGCCTGGCCCTGGCGAGAGTCCGGAGGTGGCCTGGTTCAGCTGGCCGGATGCCGAGGACATGGCCGACGAGGCGCTGGTCGGCGCGCTGGTGGCCGCCCGTAGGCTGACCGGCGATTCGGATGGTGTGGAAGGCGGAGGAAGAATGGCCGATGGCTGAACCGATGGAGGTCCTGATCGAGGTGCAGGCGCACGACACCCTGCTCGATCAGCTGCACCATCGCATCGAGGCCTTGCCCGAGCGGGCCGAACTCCGCGCCGTCGAGCAGCGCCGGGCCGCCCTGGCGGTGGAGCTGGCCCAGGTCCAGGCGGCCGTGGACGACCTGGCCGGCCGGCAACGCCAGCTGGAGGAGCGGATCGCCACTGCCGCCGACCGCCGCCACGCCATCGAGCAGCGCATGCGATCGGGCGATATGCCGATGTCTCGGGACCTCCAGGCCATGGACCACGAGGTCCAGCAACTCGGAGCCCGACAGGCTCAGTTCGAGGACGAGGAGATCGCGCTGCTGGAGGAAGAGGAGCCCCTCGATGCCGTGCTGTCGGAGCACCAGGCCGCCGTGGCTGCGCTCGACGGGGAACGCCATCGGCTCCAGGCTGCGGTGGCCCAGACGGAACAGGGGATCCGGGCGAGCATCGCCGAGGAGGAGTCCCGTCGGGCCGCCTGCGCCACGGACCTCCCGGCGGATCTGGCCGAACGCTACGAGTTCCTCCGGTCCCGCCTCGGTGGGGTGGGGGCGGCCCGCCTGGTGGGGGACCGCTGCGACGGTTGTCACCTGACCTTGCCGGCGGTCGATGTGGAACGTATCCGCAACCTTCCTCTGGAGCAGTTCGCCACCTGCCCGCAGTGCGATCGCATCCTGGTGCGCTGACCCGGTGCCAGCCCGGACCCCGACCGGATGCTGATCCTGGTCCGCCACGGCGAGTCGACGGGCAACGCCGACGGGCTGCTGCTCGGGCGCATCGACGCCGCGCTCACCCCGCGGGGCCTGGCCCAGGCGCGGTCGCTCGGCCCTTCGCTGGACGGGGTGACCCGGATGGTCTCGAGCCCGCTGGCCCGCGCCCGGGACACGGCGGACGCCCTCGGGACGGGCTTGCCGGTGGAGATCGACGAACGCTGGGTGGAGGTCGACTACGGGGAGTTCGACGGTCGGCCGCTCGGTTCGGTGCCCGACGAGGTCTGGACCAGATGGCGATCGGACCAGGACTACCGCCCCCCGGGGGGCGAGTCCCTCCGGGACGCGGGGACTCGGGTCCGCGCCGCCTGTGAGGAGCTCTTCGCCACTGACGGGTCAGGGGCGCGAGGACCGGGTGCGGTGGTGGTGGTGAGCCACGTGTCGCCCATCAAGCTGGCCACCTGCTGGGCCCTCGGCCTGGACGACGGGGAGCTGGCGCCTCTACTTGGCCACGGCATCGATCACCCGGATCAGTTGGGGCACGGGAGGGCCGGTGCTCAGCACGTTCAACGAGACACCGTGGTCGGTGCCGGGATGACTCGACCGGATCTCACGGCTCTTGCCGGTTGAGCAACTCGCCGACGGCGGAGCCCATGGCGTGTTCGGCCGCGGATGGCGAAAGTCCCGCCTCGAAACGCAGCCCACACCAAGACTGCCAGCCGGTGGTGTAGTCGAGCATGTCGATGAGGAGGTCGGGCTCGCCCGCGTGCGAGGCGATCTCGGGGCCCAGTGTCACCTCGAGCTGACGTCGCAGCAACGCCCGCTGTCGGTCGAGGACTTCGGTGAGCCCCGGGGTGTCCAACTGCATGGCATGGACAACTCGCATCACCGGTCCAGTGGCTTCGAACAGCTTCCGGCGCTGCCGGCAGATCGCCCCGATGCGGGCGGGCAACGGACCGTGCGGCGGGATGATGGCGACAAAGGACCGGTGACGCCCGGCCTGCAGCTCGGCGGCCAGGCCGATAACCACCTCGAGCCGCTTGAAGTGGTGGAAGACCAAGCGGGTGGAGACGCCGGCCTGCCGGGCCACCTGGCGGCTGGTCGGGCGGGGATTGCCGGCCTCGATGAGGTCGATGGCGGCGTGAACGATGTTCCGACGGGTGCGCAGGCCGCGCTCCCGCCGACGGTCCGACGGACGGCCGTCATCACCGGCGTCCGCGCCGGACCAAGCTGTTGCCCCTGCCATGCCCCATCTCCCTGCCCGCCGTGCAGGCTAGGCCGGATGGGGTCGGAATAATCGTCGCGGCACCCCTGCCCGGTCCGCCCCCGGGTCAGTTCGGTTGTGCCCGAGGTGAGAGCACGTCGGGCAGCTGGTCCTTCAACAGCTTGCCGCCTTTGACGATGGCGAGGAGCTTTGTCTTGTCCTTCAACACGGCCACGTCGGCCAGCGGGTCCCCGTCGACCACCAACAGGTCGGCCAGCTTTCCTTCGGCGACGGTGCCGAGCTCGTGGTCCCGGCCCATGAGCTCGGCACCGTGTCGCGTGGCCCAACGGATCACGTCGACGCTCGGGATCCCGATCTCATCGACGTAGAAGGCCAATTCGTCGGCATAGTCGCCGTGTGGGAAGAAGATGGCGCCGTAGTCGTCACCCAGTACCAGTCGCACGCCCGCGGCGTTGGCTTTGGGGACCATCTCGGCCATGGCGTCGAGGTCCGCCTTCATCCCGTCGGTGAAGCCCAGTGTCGAGCCGCCCATCGACTGCAGCAGCCGGGCGGGGAACAACATCGACGGAACCAGCGGCGTCCTCGATTCGCGCATCCGCTCGATGCACTCGTCGTCCAGGCCGTCGCCGTGGTCGACCACGTCGATGTGCAGGTCGAGGGCCATGAGAAGGGCGTCGCGGTTGGCGATGTGGCCGCGCACCTTGGCTCCCCGGAGGTGGGCGGCCTCGATCCCGGCGGCCATCTCCTCCCGGGTCATCTCGATCTGCTCCTTCGGCCCGATGGTTCCGTGACCCCCGGTCACGAACATCTTGATCATCTCGGCACCCTCTTTGATCTCGGCGCGCACGGCCCGGCGGAATTCATCGGGTCCGTCGCTCGGCCGGATGGCGCCGAGCGCGCCCACCTCCCAGTGCGGCGGAAAGCTCCGGTCCCCGGCATGGCCGGTGGTGCTGATGTCGCGGCTGCAGGCCACCAGCCGGGGACCGGTGATCAGGCCTCTGTCTATGGCGACCTTCATCGAGGCGTCGATGGCGAACGGCGCCCCGGCCGACACCGCGCTGGTGAAGCCACTGCGGACCAGCAACTCGAGGCTGTTGACGGCCCGGACAGCCTGCAGCGCCATCGGCTCTTCCAGGCCGAAGGGCGCGGTCACGCTGCCGAGCTCGTGGTAGGTGGCGTGGAAGTGGCAATTCACCATGCCGGGCATGATCGTCCGGCCCCCGAGATCGACCACCCGGTCATCGGGCCGGGCCACCGCCGGGCCCCGGGCCACGGCGGCGATCCGGTCGCCCTCCACGACGACGTGGGCATCTTCGAGTGTGCCTCCGTCTCCGTCGATCACCCGGGCGTGGGCGAGGACCAGACTCATCGTCCGGCCGCCTGCCGGGTCGGGGCGATCCTCATGGATGGACGACCACCTTGATGGCGCCGCCGTCCCGGTCGCCGGCCACCCGGAACGCCTCGGCCGCCTCGTCCAGGGAGAAATGATGGGTGACGACCGTGTCGGCCAGGTCGGGGAGCGACTCGAGGATCCCCATCGCCGTCCCGAATTCGGAGACGCCCCGGTGGTGCCCGTAGGTGAAGGCCGGCATCATGGTGACCTCCTTCAACTGGAATCCCGATCCCAATGCAACCGGGTCCCAGAAGGTGCCGATGACCCCGATGGTGCCGCCCGGCCGCACCCGCTGCAAGGCGGCGTCCAGCGAGCTCTGGGTCCCCGCCGCGTCGAGCACGAAGTCGTAGTCCGAGCCGACCGAGGTCCGGGCCCCGAGGCGCTCCCCGGCCTCCATCCGCGGCTGGTGACGGGCCAGGAGGTCGACGTCGGTCCGAAGACTCCCCAGGGCGGCGATGGCGCAGAGGCCGATGGGCCCCGCCCCGACGACCAGCACCCTGGCTCCCGGCGGGACTCCGGCGCGATCGACGCCGTGCAGGGCGACCGCCAACGGTTCGACCAGGCAGGCCTGCTCGAGGGGCAGCGAAGAGGGGACGACCTGGGCACAGCTCGGGTCCACCCACGTCTCGTCGGCCAGACCGCCGTCGAGGGTTACCCCGTACATGGCGCCCAGCACTCCGGCGCACTGTTGTCCGTCTCCGGCGCGGCAGCGGTCGCAGTCGCCGCAGGAGACGGCGGGGAGGACGGCGACCGGGGTGCCGTCGTCGAGCCGGCCCGAGAATTCGTGGCCCAGGGTGACCGGGGACGGCCCGAAGGCGGCCAGGTGGAGGTCCGAGGCACAGATCCCCGAGCTGACCACCGACACCCGAACCCCGTCCTGGTCCCCGCCAGCGGTTGAGACCAGCTGGATGCCATCTTCGGTGCTCCTCACCCCCCGCACTGACCTACCCCTCCAGGGCAGAGCGTCGATCGGCCCCGGCCAGCACGTGGGCATCGGCACCGGTGATTCGCGACACGTGGTCGGCCATGAAGGCGTGCTCGTAGGGCTGGGCCTGGTGCGCTTGGAATGCCTCCTCGGACGCCCAGCATTCGAAGAACCGGAACCGGCAGGGCACGTCCACGTCCTCTGCCCACCAGTAGTCGACGCACCCGTCGTCCCGACGACTCCGTTCGCCGACCGTCTGCAGTGCGGCCACCGTCTGCCGGCGTTCTTCGGGCTTGAAGTCCAGGTATCCGGTCAGCGCATGCATCGGTCCCCTTTGATCGACGGGCGACGAGGGCAGCGGCTATCCGAGTCCGGCGTTGCCCTGTCCGGCGTTGCCCTGTCCGGCGCGGCAATCTACACCGGGCGCGTCTCCGTCCACCGGAGGCAGTGGCGCCCGCATCGGCGTCAGGTTGGGATGTGATCCCAGACTTCGACGTCGACCGCCCGGGTCGGAGGCTTCCCGGCCAGCCAGGTCATGAACTGGAGCGACCCCGTCGGATGGGTCTCGGGGCCCAGACCGCCACCAGGCTCGAGACGTGCCATGACGCCCATTGGGCCAGCAGGGCGGCGCGGAGTGCGGCGGTCTGGGTCGGGGGATGCCCGGCGTACAGGGCGATGAACACCCGGGCGGTCAGGGTGTCAGCGCCGTAGCCGACGGCCGCCGAGAACCCGATGCGGTGTCCGGGCCCGTCGGGCACCAGGGAGTAGCCCCCGGGTGAACGGAAGTGGAGACCGGCCATGGCCTGCCACAGCTGACCCTCCGGGGAACCGGCCGACGGGTACGGGTAGAGGACGGTCACCCGGCCGCCCGGCTGGTCGGTCAGCGACGAAGAGGTGAAGTAGGACGGCGTCCGGACCTCGGTGACCCCAGTGATCGGCCCGTTGGGGACGAGCGGGACCAGGCAGACCACGGCCAGCAGCGCCGGCGTCACCCACACCCGGAACCGGGCGGGCCATCCCCCTTGACCGGAGACGGGGCCGGCGGGCGGCCGCCGTCGCATGGAGGCGGTCGAGGACCAGGGCGAGGACCAGGCCGGCGAACAGGGTGACATAGAGCGAGTAACGCACCGGGATGGTGTTGGCCAGCAACGGGAGTTTGGTGAACACCCGCTCGGGAAGCGGCAGACCGGTCAAGGAGGCGGTGGGTGGCCGGTGGACGACGAGACCTCCACCCAGGGAGAGCACGAAGGCCGCCGTCCCGCCGATGGCCGCCACCCGGACGACCGGGCTGCGCCGCCACAGCAGGACGGTGCCCGCGGCCAAGGTGACGAGGAGGGTGATGCCGAGGTAGGTGCCGTTCTCCGACCTGTTGTTGGCAAAGCCGTTGGCCACCCTCACCAGGCCGGAGGGTGCCAACCAGGTGTAGACGTCCGGTACCAGCGGTCCGAGCAGGTCGGCCCGGTAGGCCTCGGGCACCAGCTGGATGGGGCCATTGATGTGGGCGGGACCTCGCAGGGCGAACCGATACCGGGTAGGCCAAGAGCACCGCCGCCACCCCGAGCGCCCATCCGCCGCCCGGCAGAGCGTCTCGGAGGTGGACGCGGACCGAGCGGTGTCCGATGAGCGCGGCGGCCACGACGCAGCACGCGCCGATGATCAACGTGGAGATCAGGATCTCGCTCGAGATGAAGAACTGCGCGGTGATCAGCAGACCGAGGCCGATGCCCCAGCGGCGGCGGGAGCGGGCCCGGCCCATGATGACCTCGTGGACGGCTAGGAGGATGAGCGGCGGGAGCACCACGAAGGTGAGGTTGAGATGCCCGCCATTGCTCTCGGCGATCTGGTAGGGGGAGAATCCGTACACCAAGCCGGCGACGAAGGCGGCAGGACGCCACTCCGTCCATCGCCGGGCGAAGCAGTACCCGGCTGTCGCCGATCCGGCGAGGGCCAGGGTGGTGAGCGTGTTGAAGGTGGCGACGGGCCCGAAGAGCAGGGTCACCGGGGCGGCGGCCAGGCCGAGCAGGGGGACACCGGTGTTGTTCAGCAGGTTCACACCGAACGGGTAGTTGCCGAAGTCGGTGTAGAGCGGGTTGTGGCCGTGGAGCACGGCGAAGGGGAGCCAACGGAGGAACCAGACGGTGGTGAACTGGTCGGCGCCCGCCTGCATGTGCGACGCGGCGCCGGTCGACCAGGCGTCCCAGGTCATTGCCACTGCGACCGCCAGGTACAGCACGACGACCAGGGTCGTGCACACGACGCCGGCGTGGGTCAGCCCCGCCAGCGGCCCCCCTGGGCCAGGCTGGACCTCTTCGACGACCTCGTCGCTCGGCAGAAGAGGCATGAACGGAACACGCTACCGGAGGGGTGGTTGGCCGGCCGGTTCTGACCGGAGGGGTGGTTGGCCGGCCGGTTCTGACCGGCGGGATGGTCCAGAGCAACGACTCGGAACATCCGAAGCTGTCGTGAGGTTTAAGTGGGAGGAACATTATTTCGGTTGGGACAGGGAGGGAGTCGATGATGGTGACTGAACTCGTGAAGCCTCTGTACACCGCGGAGGCCACGGCCGTTGGAGGTCGAGCGGGGCATGCCCGGACGAGCGATGGCCTGCTCGACGTCGATCTGAAGCCACCGGTGGAGATGGGTGGACCCGGTGGCGGGACCAATCCCGAGCAGCTGTTCGCGGCCGGCTACGCCGCCTGTTTCCAGAGCGCCCTCGCGGTTGTGGCCCGGCGACAGAAAGTCGACACCGCCGATTCGACGGTGGAGGGGCGGGTCACCATCGGCACGATCGAAGGCGGCGGCTTCAGTCTGGCCGTGGCGCTCGACGTGCACATCCCCGACGTCGACGAGCCCACGGCGCGGCGGCTCGTCGAGAGCGCCCACCAGGTGTGCCCGTACAGCAACGCCACCCGGGGCAACATCGAGGTCACGCTGTCGGTGGTCTGAGGCCCTGACAGCCCATGGCTACCGGGAAGAAGTCAGCGCTTGGTGGCGGCCAGCCGCCGGAGTGGTGGAAGGGTGGGCGGCGGCTGGCGACGAGGCGGGAGACCGGCCAGCAGCTGGGTGGTGGCTTCCGTAACTCTGCGGACGGCGGTGTCGAAGGCGGCCTCGGTGGCCGCCGAGACGGTCTGGACGCCACTGACCTTGCGGACGTACTGCCGAGCTGCAGCCTCGATCTCCTCCTCGGTGGGTCCGGGTTGGAGGCCTCGGAGGGTGGTGATGTTCCGGCACATGAGCGCAGCCTACGCGGAACTCCACCAACTTCGGCGGCCCTACAACGACGTGGGCCGGTTGACGAACCGACCGGTGGCGGGCGAGTAGAACCAGCCACCACCCGCCTTCGTCCCACCGTCGACCGGGATGGTGTGACCCGTCACGTACCCGGATAGGTCGGACGCGAGGAAGAGGGCGACCCGGGCCTGATCTTCGGGCCAGCCGAGACGGCCCACAGGCGCCCACGACGGCCAGAGTGACCCGTGCTCCTCGGAGCCGGCGATGTAGTCGACCTGGGAAGACTGGGTGAGGTCGGGAGCGATGGCGTTCACCCTCACCCCCCGGCGCCCCACGGTGACGGCCAGGCTGGTGGTGAAGTGGGCCACGGCCGCCTTCATGGCGGCGTAGACAGGATCCCCGGGAAAGCCGCGGAGCCCCTCGACCGAGTGCACATTGACGATGGAGCCTTGCCCGCGATCGACCATGCTGCCGATGAAGGCGCGGGTCACAGCGAACACGTGGAAGAGGTTGATCCGGTACATGGCCTCCCACGACTCAGGAGTGGATCGTTCGAAGGGTACCGATGGTCGGTAGTCGCCGACGTTGTTGACCAGCACGTCGACGCCAGCGCGCCCGTCGAGGACGGCGGAAGCCAACCGGTCCACGTCGGCGGTTTGGGTGACGTCGACGACATGTGGCCGCGCCGTCCCACCCCGGTCCGAGATCTCGCGGCTCACCCGAGCCGAGCGGTCGGGATCGACTTCGGCGAGCTCCACCGCGGCACCATGGGCGGCAAAGAGCAGGGCGATGGCCCTTCCGATGCCCTCACCCGCTCCCGTGACCACCGCCACCTTGCCTTCGAGCAGCCGGCCCCAGTCTTCGATGGGCACGACGTCGGAAGGTCGTGGTGCGCTCATGCCCCGCTCCTCCTGCTCGGCATAGGAGGGATGCTATGAGCGGCGGTCCACCCGGCACAGAAGCCCCGTCGCCGACTCGGTATGAGGAGGGGTCGGCTCGGCCCTGGCCCCGCGTCGGCAGCGCACGGCGACCAGGACCGGCCTTCCGATTCCCGCCAGAGGATCAGCCCCGGTCGGAGGGCCGTTCGGGTCGGGGCGGGGCCCGGTCCGGATAGACGTTCTACGGAGCCGAGCCCAGTATCGGATGACGGACGGAGGGAAGCCTGTCGGTCAGGCGGCCAGCGCCGCGGCCACGTGGGGCAGGGCGAGGATCTCGGCGAGTGGCTCACCCGGCTCTTGGCCGAGCGATCGGCGGACGAACGAGGCCAGAGCCAGCTCGTGGGCCACGTATGCCTCGGCGATGCTGCGCTCCGTGTCGTCGACGGCCAAGTCGACCAGTCGGCGGTACTTGGCCAGGAACTGCGAGATGACCGGCTCGAACGAACCGAGGAACTCCTCCCACGACGTTCCGGCGAGCCCGCCGGCGAATTGGGCAGCGATGGCCTGGCTCGCCCCGGTGTCGCCACGATCGAGCCCGCGCTTGGCGAACACCGCCTCGGCCAGCTCCTTCGTCGCCCGTTCGAGGAGGGTGAGCGTCACGAGCTGATCTCGGTGATCGGGATCGCCTTCCCGCTCGGCCAACAGTCCGAACAAGGACTCGCCCAGCACCTCTCCCTGGTACGACTCGACCCACAGGTCGGATGCGCTCATCAGCTCAGGGTCGCTCACGGCCTCGAGTGTACGACGGCGGCCGGTGGCCTGCCTGGGGTCCGCCTCTCGATCAGGCTGACCGCCTGACTGACGCCGGCGCCCCGGTCACTGGGGCCACTGGCGGGCCGGCAGGAACACCAGGAGCGACCGGTCTCTTCAAGGCGTTCCGCCCGAGCCGGCCCGCTCCACCGTCCGGGCCAGGATCCCGAGCGTGGCCCGCAATGTGCCTTCTGGCAGTACGGGGAAGATCCCCGTACCTCTCAAGGCGGGATCAATCGCCGACCAGTCGTAGTACGAGGTCACGAGCGTTCCCCTCTCCGTCGGCTCGAGCCGGTACCCGTAGACGTGACCGGCCGACGGGCGGGTCTCGCCGGCCACCGTCCATGCCACCTCGCGGTCGGGCACCAGCTCCACGATGGTGACCACCACGTTGTAGCGCCCCATGGGCCGGTCATTGAGCGCCTCGCGGTCCATGTGGACAACGAAAGTGTCGCCCAGGGCAAGGACAGGGACTCCGGTCGCGTCCATGAGCATCCCGGAGCTGTCGATGGCCACATGTCCATGCGGATCGCACAACAGCCGAAAGACGGTGGGCGGGTCCACCGCGATCTCCCGCTGGACTTCGAACCGCTCGGTGTCCATCGGGACATCCTGTCAGCATCGACGCCGGGGACCCAGCCGAATCGCAACCGTTGTCACTCGACTCGAGCATGCCGACCTCGACGTGAGCCTCCGCCGTACCAGTGGCATGTCGTTTGAATAGTGATCTGTCGTAGTGGTGGGTGGATGGTGGCTGCGGCCGGGGCTTTGGAGATGACCGGTGGGCGGCGGGTTGAGCTGGAGGGGCTTGCTCGTTCGCACACCGCGCCGGCTCGGGCTAGCAAGCCCGATGGCTACCTTCTCGGCTCGTACCGCATCGCCACTGCCCCCGAGCCGAACTCCAGCCGGCTCACGAGCTTCAAGTCGACATGCTTCGATAGCCCCGCGAACAACGTCGGCCCGTGGCCCGCGAGCCTGGGATGCACCACGAACTCGTACTCATCGATCAATCCCAGCTCCGTCAACGCCAGTGGGAGCTTCACACCTCCCACGAACAGTCCCTTGCCCGACTCCCGCTTGAGTTGCTGAACGGCCTTGCCCAGATCCCCGCGCACGAGTTCCGCGTTCCAATCGACCTGCTCCAGGGTGCTCGACACGACGTACTTCTTTGCCGCGTTGATCGTCTGGGCGAAGGGTTCCATCCAATCAGGTCTCGCTCCCGTCGGCGCCGGCGGCCGCCACGCTGATTCCATCATTTCGTACGTCACCCGGCCAAAGAGAAGGGCATCGGCCTGGTTGAGGTTCTCGACCGCGTGACGATGCAAGTCTTCGTCCGCGGGGATTGCACGATGATCGCAGCACCCGTCCAATGTGACGTTGATGGAGTACCGAAGGGGTCGCATTTCGCAAGAGTACCGCCGATGGGGTACACCGGCGATGTGTCGCCTAAATAGTGATCTGTCGTAGTGTGGTGGGGTGGTGGCTGCGGCCGGGGCTTTGGAGATGACCGGTGGACAGCGGACTGAGCTGGAGCGGCTTGCTCGTTCGCGCACCGGCTCGGGCCAGCCTGTCCGTGACTGGCTGGCCCACAAGAAGCGCCGCCGTTGGCACCTGCACTTCACCCCGACCAGCTCGTCATGGCGCAACGTCGTCGAGTGCTGGTTCTCCGTGCTCAACCGCCAAGCCTTGACCAACACCAGCTTCACCTCCGTCGCCGAACTCGAAACCCGGATCGACTGCTGGGTCTCCGACTGGAACGACAACTCCGAGGCCTTCGTCTGGACCAAACCCGCCGACGAGATCCTCGACAAGGTCGCCGGCGGACGAGCCACCCTCGACCGGAAGACCAAATCCGACCCCCAGGCGGGCCGGAGCCCGAAGCCAGGGAACTACCGGGGTATCGACCAGGGGCTTCCACCGGGGCGACGCGTCGTCAACAGCGCGACCGTTGATGGAGTATCAGCCCGCAGCCTGAAGGCGGCAGGCGCTCCGTCGGCCGTTTGGCTGCAGACCACGTTTAGACAGGGAGGAATCTCATGCCCAAAGTCACCACCGGCCGAGAGAACTCAGCCGACATCGAGATCCACTACGAGGACCACGGCGCGGGCCAGCCCGTCGTGTTGATTCACGGGTATCCGCTCAGCGGCCGGGCCTGGGACAAGCAGGTCCTGGTCCTGCTGGAGGCCGGATACCGGGTCATCACCTACGATCGCCGCGGGTTCGGCCAGTCCAGCCAGCCCGTCGTCGGCTACGACTACGACACCTTCGCCGCCGACCTGGACACCCTGTTGGAGCACCTTGACCTGGAGGACGCCGTGCTAGTCGGGCACTCCATGGGCACCGGGGAGGTCACCCGCTACCTGAGTACCTATGGATCGGCGCGGGTGGCCAAGGGCGTGCTGGTGTCCCCGATCCCGCCCTTCCTGCTGCAGACCAGCGACAACCCCGACGGAGTGCCCCAAAGCTTGTTCGACGGGTTCGTCCAGGCCGCGCGGTCTGACATGCCGACGTGGATGAAGGGCTTCTTGGACAACTTTTACAACGTCGATACCCTCCGTGGCATCCTGGTCAGCGACCAGGCCTACCAGGCCAGTTGGAACATCGCCGCCAGCGCCTCGGCCACCGCCGCGGTGGCCTGCATTCCCACATGGGCGACCGACTTCCGCGCCGACCTGCCCAAGATCAACGTGCCCATGCTGGCGATTCAGGGTGACGCGGATCTGGTTTTGCCGCTGGACAAGACCGGCAAGCGGCTGCCCGGCCTGATCAACGACCTGCAGCTCGTCGTGGTCGAGGGCGGACCGCATGCGATTCCCTGGACCCACGCGGACCAGGTGAACGCCGAGCTGCTGGGCTTCCTGCGGAGCTGATCACCTGCCACAGACACCACCATCCAGACCCTGGCGCCGGCGCGACGGGTCGACCGTCCTTGCCGTGATGACCACCAGGAGCGTCAAAGAGGACGGCTGTTTACCGGGCTACCGTGGGCCACGTTCTCTCGGCATTACTCGGGAGACCCCCACATCCACGGTGGCCAAGCGGCTGGACACGTGCCGTTCCGGCTGGGTACGAGCGAAGGGAGACGGCCTTTTTATTGTGGATTACCGTTGTCCTCATTGAGTGCGCGAGTGTCAAATGAGGAGCAATCGTGAGTCCCCTTGATGCCTCCCGAGAGGGCGTCGGAACCGATGATCAAGAGCTCCAGATGCCGGGCATGCTGGTCTCTGAGTACTCACCGCAGGTCACCGGGATCGTGGAGTACGGGACGTCAGCAGATGCGTTGTTGTCCGGGCAAGTCTCGCCACCACTCGAGGGGGCGCGTCTCGACTTCTATCTCGAGGGACCTGTGACTGGGCCGAGGCTAACCGGGTCGGTCAAGGGGGTGGACTATCTCTACTTCCGTGCCGATAGGCGGGCCCAACTCCACATTCACGCTCAAATCACAACCGAAGGCGGAAGGACGATCTCACTTACCGCCGGGGGCATCGCCATCCCGCAGGCGGGGTCTTCGATCCTTGAGCTCCGCGAGAACGTGACATTGCTGAGCAACCATCCCGAGCACTCATGGGTGAACGCGCTCCAGATCTGGGCGTCGGGAACGGTCGACGTGCTGAGCGGACAAGTTCGGGTCAGGGCGTGCGCCGTGTGACGTTCTTGGCCACCGCACGTGCCCGACCCAGATGCAGACAGTGCAAATCTCGGTGGATCGATCGTCGGCAGGATGGCGATTGTGTCGCCGAGCGCGCGTCCGGGTTCCATGGGTGAGCCGGAGCTGTGAGCGGTACTCATCAAGATCAGCTGGATATGGACACCAGCCGGGAGCATGACGATCCGTCATCGAGTACGTGGCGCCGTAGTATGCGGAACTGCGCGGCGCCTCTTGGACAGCTGGGCAAGGGATGTGACTCTGCCTGGTCGAGTTCGACGGCGAGCAACATGCCAAAAGGGCCGTGGAGACGCTGACCGCCCACTATGGACCGGAGGTCATCGAGCGTGGCGTCTGTGCCATTGAGTGAGAGGCGTCGGGGTGACGTCAGTCGATACAGGCCCCAACCCCCGATAAAATTTGCTCGTGCGGAAATGGGGGACGGATCGAGGCAGGGGACAGCACATTCTCACCTCGGCGGGCTGGATCGAAGGCGTGCCAACGAAAGTCACGGAAGGCGAATTCCATGTTGACGATCGGGCTGTTGCGGCGTCTGACCATGTGAACTTCTTTGTGACGGGTGGCGATCTTCTCGAAACAGCGCAGTATCTATGGAGCGAATTTGATTGGGTCCGACTTGAGGATCGATCAGCCCTAAGCGGAGGCGCTCTCAACCTCCATGCAGAAATATTGGGCCAATCCGTTGACCAACACGTTTTGCTTGGGTACTTGACCAACACTGAACTATTTGTTCTGGCTCCGATCAACTGTCGAGCAGAACGCCTGCTTGACGTATTCGTTCGGGCTGACGTCGAAGTAAGGAAATAGCAAGGTCCCTCCCGATACCCAGTTGACCAACGGCCGCTCACATCACATTGTCGTACCCACGACGAATCCCCCTCTTTGGTGGCGCTCCTCGCCAGCCGAGGTTGTTAAACGCAGCTACCACCGTCGTTGTTGCTGTTGCTGCCGTCGGGGCAGGTCGTGTTCGACCAGATGGCATCGGTGAAGTTGGCGCCACTCAGCACGGAGTGAATAGGCTTGCGTTGGTCAGATCGGCGCCGGTGAAGTCGGAATCGACGAAGTAGGCACCAACCAGATCCCCACCGTTCAGGTCGGCGCCAGCAAGGTTGGCTTGGTTGAGAGAAGCACCGCCCAAGTCGATACCGGACATGTTGGCACCATAGAAGTCGGCGTAGCTCTCGCCGGTTCTCAGTAGGTCGGCACCGGCCAGATTGGCGGAGCGCAGGTCGGCATACAAACCGGGTAATCCATGAATGAACCTTTACCTAAAGTCCCTCGCACGTTCGAGCCTGCCACAAGGACTCAGGCTCGTAACGGGGTTCCCGCGGGGTAGACAGGCACGCTGACGCCTGAGTTGCACGACGGGATCGGAAAGGCGCAGGTAGGGCGAATCTGGGCAATTGACTTTCTTTTTGAAGAGGCCTTCGTCGGCTACCGCCCATAGCCAATCTGCCAGGCTCCCACCGGCGCGCTCGGGCGAGCCTCGGATCCCACGTCGGCACCAGTCCAGAGGCACCGATCCATCAGTGAACCTTGGCCAGGCATTGCCGTTGGTGGATTGCCCATAGCGGATGTGCGCCGCCCCCCGAACAAGTGGGACAGCCTGACCCATCCGAATGGCAAAGGCCCTGGACGTAACCAGGCCATCACAAAAGTGAGGTTTGTTGACGCAGGTGCCACCGCCGTTATTGCTGTTAGAGCTCGTCGGGGCACGTGGTGTTCGACCAGATGACGCCGGACAGGATGGCGCCCCTCAAGTTAGCGCTGGTCAAGTTGGCACTGGTCAAGTTGGCGTTGGTCAGGTTGGCACCGGGACCAATCAAGTAGCCGTCGACCAAAGCCCACTGAGACGGAAGAGTGGACGGTGTTCCCGTGATCCCGCCCGAACTGACACCGCTCAATCGCCGGCCCGGGGCATTGTCGACCTACGCCTGCTTGCCAACTGCCCACTGCCAGCGACCTGTTGCACCTGAGGGATGGTCTACCGCCCAGTGCTGTGAGCGTCGTGGGGCGCGCTATCTGCTTTGGATCGGTGTGCCTCGGCAAGTGAAGGACCGCAGCTGTGGCCAGCTACAAGGTGAGGTCGTCGAGGATTTCGTCGAAGCGGTCGCAGTAGAGCCAGTGACCCTCAAGAGGAATCTCGTGCAGTGTGGCATCCGGTATCTTATTTGCCTGGTAGATGCCGTTCTCAACGACGACATTGCGATCGGAGTCGCCGTGCCAGACATGAACGGAGATTGCGATCTCGCGGAGGCCAAACCCCCATGGTCCCAGTTCGAGCTGGAGGTCTTGCACGGCTGCGCGGCCAGCCGTCGAAGACGGACGCGCGAGGTCATCTCGCAGTGCGGCACGAATCTCAGGGCGCTCGATAACCGCGACGTCGCAAGCAGGTAGGGTGCGACTCATCCACGCCAGCGCCTTTTCGGGCGCACGCGAACCTTGGCGCAATCCGGCTCCGACCATTGCGCTCATCAGCCGGGGAGCTACCCGGACAACCCGTTGCGCAATGCGGTTCGAGCGCATCATCTGGTGCTTCGAGATGTTGGCTTCGGGTGGCGCGGGACCGCTGACGATGGCACAGCCGACAAGGCGATCGCCGAGGAACCTCGCGCATCCTGCCGCGTTCGGTCCACCGCTCGAATGACCGATCACCGCGAAGCGGTCGATGCCGAGGTGGTCGGCCAACTGGCCAACGTCGCGCGCCCAACTCTCATAGCTACGAGCTGAGTCGTACATGCTATGACCGTAACCGGGTCGATCGGGGACGATGAGCCATGTGCCCTTGCGGGCAGCGACGTCGCTCAGACTCGCAAAGTGATGACGAGATCCCGTGGAACCATGGAACGCGACGACCGGCGCGCCGTCACGAACGCCGAACTCAGCCCACGCCAGCTCACGACGATCCGCAAGCTCAAACAGTCGGGTATCGGCCACGACACACAATGCCCGGTAGGGCCCGGTTGTGCAATCAGTTCATTCCGCACAGAACTGACGTGGCTGCTCCCGAAAGCGTCCCAGAATCCCGGACTGGAACGGCTCACTGCCTCACTGGGCAAGCTTGCACCTACCGAGTTGAACGTCACTGCGATCCGCACCTCGAAGAGATCAACCAGGTCGTGGACGGCGCGGCCTGACGTGGGCTGTCCGGCGCTGGGGCAAACCAAATTGGCCAAGTTCGTCACTGGTCATTCGGGCCCACCAGCGTCTTGACCACAGATTGGACGTGATCTTCCGGTTGAGCCAAAACCAGGTGGCCGCCGGTTTGCTCGCTGATCGGACCAAAGAAGTCCTGGAGGGCCGGAATCCGGTCTCCATCAGAACTGTGCACGAGGAGGAGTGTGTCGATGCGGATGCGGTCAAACGCACAGCCACGAACCTCGAATCGTGTCGCTTCAAGCGGCTCAGGTACTGGTGGCATCATGAAGAACGCACGCCCTGAATGTCCAGGAGGGTGGTGACCGCTGGGCAGATCGTAGGTAACAAGTACGAATCGGAAGCTGGCTGTATCACGACTACAAGCACGGGCTAGGAGGAGAGCCTGCTGCAGGTTCGAGCCGCACGCGACGTCTGGGCCAGGCTTTGCCGCCTCTTCCGCCGTCGTGATGCGGCCACCTCAGAGTAAGCAATGACCGTCGTCACATTCGAGTGGAGCAGGCGATGCAGCTCAGCAACGAGGAGGCCCCGAAGGTCACACAGCTCCCATCCAGTCCGGCTCGGGACCGGTAAGGACCGATCCGCAAGGAGCAATGGTCACGTCAACAGTATGGCGCCTGCTTGTTCGACAGCAGCCTTGTTCCGACGGATTCTGATTTGGAGGTGTGCCAGCTCGGTCTAGTCGCCTTGGCACCGTATCGGTGGCGCATCGATCCTCTCGCCAGAGACGAGTCGGACCGAGACAGGAGGACACAGGACATTTCCGTCATGACCAGTCAGCACGTACGTCCCCGGCCGCCCTGAATATGTGAAATGGCCACCGATCGCGGAGAGGGTGGTCGATTTCCGAACTGCTGGCATGACAACCGTGACCGGTCCGGAGACCGGCAGCTGCTGAAGCGACCCCGAATACGCGACCCCACTGACCTGGCCAATGGCAGGGATGGCATAGCGCGTTGTCGGTGTGAGAGTTCGCGCAACCGACAATGCTCCAGGACCGGATCCGGTAATGGTCACCTGCTTCGATGGGATGATCCAGTCGACACCGGTCCCATTCGACCTAGACAGCGCCGAAAGGCCGTGTACCCGAGTCTGCTGCGGCGGCTTCGCCGCTGATGTCGGAATCGGTGCAGTGGCTTTGCTCATGGCAATCAGATTTGCGTTGGATGGGATCATCGGGCAGTTATCTAAGAACTCTGATGCGCCGATGAAGAGCGTTCCTGGCTTCCGTCCATCCGGGCATTGGCCAAACACCTGCACCGACCACGATCTCGGCACTGACAACTGAAGGCCGTAGGCCGAATGAGCGACCCAGTCCCGTGTTGAAGCCGGAGTCGACGCCCCTGGATCCGTCTGGCTGCAGGCGGCCAGCATCAATACCCAAACAATGGCAAACAGGCACAACAGTTCTGGTCGCCGCGTCGCAGCTGTCTCCATATCCCAATACATCCTGTTCAGATTGGCTACGAACGAGGGCTTCGATTGGTTGACACCAAGATCTCGGAGCCGAGGTCCTGCTTTCAGTCATTTCGTCCCTGCCAGCTGATGACGAACGTCGAGCGTGTGGTGGGAAACCTCGTGCATGGTATGCACAGCTACCCAGCGCAACGACCGCTCGGTTCGCTGCGGGTAGTTATAGATGACCGTGCGCTCCCAATCCTCTGGGCTGAGCCGGGAGATCACATTTGCAAATAGACGGGCAGCATCGCCGAGCTGGCGAGCAACGTCAGCCACATGTTGTTCGGCGTAGCCGTCGTATTCATCTCTTTGGTCCCGACCCATCGGGTGGAAGGAAGGCCGTTGCACCCATCGAGCAGTCAGTACCCGTTCGCGCTGCACGAGCAAGACATCACGGACATGGCATCCGTATTCGAGCGGTGACCAAGTTCCCGGGTCTTGCCTGATCGTAATGTCTGCCCCATTGGCATTCAGGAGGGAGGCGAGGTCGTTTGTACCCTGCACAATCCTTGGGGCAGCGGTGAGAGCTTCGTCGAGGTTGTATTCAAATCCACATTCCTCGCAGCGGTCCATATTCCTACAGTAGGTGGGTCAAGCCTCATCGATTGTCAGAATGTACCCGTCGTTGATGATGCCGCCCGACACTCCGCCGTCCACCAACAGGTCAGCGCGTTCTCGCGCCCCGTCCTTCAGGAAGAAATCCCGTTCCTCGTCCATCCAAGCGAGCCAGAGATGTCGAGCCTGCTCTCCGTCGCGAACTAGACCGCGTGCCAGTCGGACCGGGTCAGGAGCCTCAACCCAGATGCGATAGGCAAGGAGATCGGCGGCCGCTTTACGGGTGCACGTCACGCCATCGAAGATCACGAGTGGCGACCACGGAACCGTCTTCCAGCTGCCGAGCGACGTGCCGTACAGATCGTTGTCGAAGTCTCGGACCTGGTAATGCGCGTCCTCGCCCCGGAGCAGCGGCTGCAGCACCTGATCATCAAACCGAGGCCACCAACCCGTGACATTGCTCCACGAGACGAAATCGTCGATCTCGACGAGCGATGCAGCAGTGCGGTCCACGAGCCGACGGGAGAGGGTGCTCTTCCCCGAGCCAGCCGGGCCATCGATGCCTACGATCCGTATCCCCTTGACCGGTCGAGCGGAGAATGCCGCGATGATCTCATCCAGCGAGACCCGGCTCATGTG
The DNA here is from genome assembly GCA_963734435.1 of uncultured Acidimicrobiales bacterium. Classification (GTDB taxonomy): domain Bacteria; phylum Actinomycetota; class Acidimicrobiia; order Acidimicrobiales; family RAAP-2; genus Bog-756. The sequence continues at coordinate 204,582 of CAVTHA010000002.1, forward strand.
AGAAATCATGGTTCATCAGCGTTGGGTCCCGCTTTTGCTCTGACCCACCCGGCAACTTCGGAGTACAGCTGACCTCTTCTGGCACTAAGCTTCTCCGTTAAGGAGCCAGAGGCGATGCGAGCTGCCGAGAGGTGGTCATCAAAGGATGGGAAGCGAGCCAATCTCGCTACGCGAGCATGGCGGAGGCTGACCAGGCGGGTTGTCAATCTTTTCTACGCTCCAGGTGACACTCTTGCCGATGTATCGAAGCGCGCTGCAGTGTTCATCCTCGGATGGGGTGGATTCATAGGGCTGTTGACTTGGGCGGGCTATCGAAATGGAAACTTTCACGGCGCAGCCGAAGGAAGCTTGTGGTTCTGTGGATTGTTCCTCGCGTCCGTGCTCTTTGCACCCGACTATCTAACTCCGCGTCCACCGCGCCGTCGTTGACATTGAGCTACTGGCGGTTGACATCGACCGTCGGGAAGTGCCGGTAGGGAAGAGGCTGGATCATCCACCGTTGAGTGGCATCGCCGAGGCTTATCGAACCCCCATCGTCGTCGCTGCTGTTTCAATGTCGGACTCCGGCAGCCGACCTTCACCTTTGAGGCATTTCGATTGCGGGATAACACACTTCCCGATCCGAATCGGTGAAGAAGCAGTCGTGAGACGTAGGCTCGGAGTGTAAGTGAGCCCCCGACCGTCAGCGGGTTCGAATACCGAGAGAGCCTGTCCTCTGAGATCGATTTGGCCAACCGGTTTGGCGAGCCGGTATGGGCACCCGCTGAATGGCCAGTAGGCCTCAACCCTCCAGAGTTCTTGTTCATGTTGCTGCCGCCTGGAGAATCTCGTGAGAACGTCCGTCATTTCCGCTTGAACTACCAGCTCCGCTCCATGACCGATGGTCAGCTATTGGTGGTATCCGGTCATCGGCGGCGAGCGGGGAACTTGGAGAGCGGTTTGCTTCCCCTGGACGAAGAGCGGTTCGAGACTTGGACCTGCCCTCCAGACCAAAGTCCGCACATTGTTGTGCGCGCTCCGGTATGGGATGTCCACGTTTTGGGGTCAGTGGCGTTCGACACCGGGCTATCCGTCGCGAGGGGACTCGTCCGGGTGAACCCGATAGGCCAGTAGTCCCTCATCTCGTCGCGGCTGGTGGAAGGTGAGACGCGTCTGCAAACCCGCCCTGGCCCTGCTCTCGGCGTCCTTCGCTCGACGGACCCGGCGAGCTGACTATCTATCCATTCATTTGTAGATGCCCGACGGTACGTCGGCGAGATCGAAGCGCCAAATCTCTGAGCCGACGTTGAGGGGTGGCTCTTGGCTCGTCGCACAGCTTCGGATCGTGGGGCCATCGCCGATCCACACATCGAAGGACTCTCTCGGATTGGACAACGGCACTTCCCCGGTGATGATCGAATCTTGAACCCTAGCCTCGGCGGCTCGTCCCAAGGCGACCATAAATGTTTCACTTGGCTCAGTCATTTTGGCGGTCATGAGAGCAAGGCCACTCACACGTACGCTGACGAACTGAAATGGTCTGCCGTCTCGAGTAATCCACAGGCGCGCCTGCCACGCGTCACGATCGGCGTATTTCTGGGATCCTTCGTACGTTGCTGCAAACGTCGCCATGATTTGGTGTCCTCTCGATCACGGTGGAGAGGAGGCCTTGGCACCGCTTCGAGCTGCTCGTACTCTCGGTGAATGTTCCGAGCCAGCCTATATAGTCAGACCGCCCGCCCCGTAGCGGCCGAATAACCCTCAGCTGCTCGAACGCTTCAGCGGATCGTTGCGTTTGGCCAGAAGGCGCAGCACCTCGGCGTGATCGGCCGGTTGGACGGCTCGGAGCCCAGGTGACCGGATGGCGGCGATGGCCACCGAGTGGGCATCGCTGTGGTCGTTTTTGTCCGACTTCCCCGTCCCGAGCACTCGCACCCTCGAGGCCAGCGTGGCCGGCACATCGAGGACGTGTTCGCCGGCATCGACGAGCTGTTGAGCCAGCAGGTAGCCGAGCCCACCGGCCGACTCGATGACCCAGGTCCTTCACCTGAACGGCTCGGCCCAACCGATCAACCGCTCGGTCTGATGACGTGTGGCCCGCACAGTGACGGTTCCGAGATCTTCCTCATCCCATGCGACGGCGACCGCCGTGTGGGTCGCCTTGTGGGGATCGATGCCGATGATGACGGTCATGAGTACCTCCTGGTCCGCTAGTTAGGAACCGCCAGGGCACTCCTGATTCCGATCGTGGTGCACGTTCCTCTTTCGAGCCACTGGGCGTCAAGAGCCTGGCGGGGAGCTCTTCGTTCGAAAGCCAGTCAGCTCAAGGCCGTCGGCAGGCAGAAGGGGAGCAACCTCGCCAGGTCCTCTGAACGCTACGAATCGGTCACAGCGTCCACAATCAGTCTCAATCTGGCACGAGTGGGACAGCCTGACGCATCCGAATGGCAAAGGCTCCGGGCGTAGCCAGGCCATCACAAGTCAGCCGAGGTCGTTGACGCAGGTACCACCGTCGTTGTCGCTGTTAGAGCCGTCGGGGCAGGTTGTGTTGGACCAGATGACGCCGGTCAGGGTGGCGCCGGTCAAGTCAGCGGTGGCCAGGTCTGCGCCGGTGAGATTGGCGCCGGTGAGATTGGCGCCGGTGAGGTTGGCGCCGGTGAGGTTGGCGCCAGTGAGGTTGGCGCCGGGTCCAATTAAGTAACCGTGGAGCAGAGTCCAGCCAGCGGGAAGAGCAGACGGCGTCCCTGCGATTCCGCCCGAAACTACCCCGTTCAGGTTGGCGTCGGTCAGGTCAGCGCCCTTGATGTCGGCGGTGTTGAGGACGGCATATGCCAAATCAGCACCGTCCAACTGTGCTTTGCGTAAGCGGGCGCCAGTCAGCGTGGCTCCACTCAGGTCTGCGCCGGTCAGGTTGTAGCCGGTCAGGTTGACGCCGGTCAGGTCGGCTATTACTAGGTTTGCGCCAGCCAAGTTGAGGTGGGTGAGGTTGAGGCCGCTTAAGTTGGCACTGCTCAGATCGGCACCGTTCATTTGTGCGCCGTTTAGGTGGGTACTGGTCAGGTTGAGGTAGACCAGGTCAGCATTTGCCAGGTCAGCGTTTCTCAGGTTCGCGTTGCTCAGGTTCGTAGCAATCGTGGACCCCTGATCAATAAAGGGCGGCGGAGGCACAACGAGTGGGGACAGATTTGCATTGGACAGATTCGCTCCAGCCAGATCGGCACCGTCGAGGTCAACGCCTTGTAGGTCGGCGTAGGACAGGTCCACGCCATTGAGCTTGGCGCCCGACAGATTGGCAGCACCGCATTCGTACGTGATGAGAGGGAAGCCGAACTGGGTGCATCCGCTGAAGACCGTGTGCAGGTTGGTGCCCGTCATCTTGTCGTTGGATAGGTTGGAGCGGGAGAGGTCCGTCCCTGCCAGGTTGGCGCCAGTCAGGTTGGCATCCGACATGGGTACTCCGCCACAGTCAGTAAACACCACACCAGCCTCAGCGACAGTTAGGGAGGTGCAGGAGTACGTGACGGCGTCATTCAAATTGGCGTCCATGAGGTTGGCCCCCGTGAGAGTGGCGTTGTTGCATTCGCTCTCGATGCTTTCGGGAAGGAAGAAGCACGTGACCAGAATCGCACCCGACAGATTCGCGTAGCGCAGGTTGAGGCCGCTCAGGTTGGCACCGGACAGGTTGGCGCCCGGACAGTCGGTGAATCTGGTGGCGGTGGGATGGGCAACGATGGTGCAACCGTCGGTAGTTGTGTCGGCATACGCGGGGTTCGAGGTCACCCCGATCGTCGTCATTATGGCGAAAAGCAAAGCGACAATGACGCCGCTGGTGATCAAACGACGGAGCATTCCACGACGAAGCCAATCGAGCCGGGCTTGCGTTGCCCCTAGGTAATCACTCGGAATGGTCGTCTCATTCGGGCACGATCGCACGGCGACCCCCTTCGCTGCAGGCCGTCGGAGGCGTGGACCGGGGTCTCGTTCCAGCTCGTCGACTATGGCAGCGGGGTTCATTAGACCACTTCTCGGCTCATCGTGCTTTGGCTTCGGTCAAGCTGTGTCAGGGTGCCCCACATCGCTGCCGGTTAGTGGACTAGGGAAGACCACTTTTCCCCACCGGAGGGATTTAGATACATAAAGGAGGTATCACCGATGTGCCGGTCGGTGGCGGTTAGCAGTTGGCAAGCGGGCGTACCTCGATAACGCCCCCGAGCCGGCGGTAGGGGACGGCCGTGCAGCGTCGGATAGCAGTCGGATACTCCGCCCGTCCTAGCCCCGAGGTGCGAAGAACTCGAGTGCGATGTTGTCGGGGTCTCGAAATGACAATGCCGAGTAGGAAGGTGCGTCCACGATGCCACCGTTGGGGATGCCGAGCTCGTTCAGGCGGATTTCCCACGCTTTTAACTCATCGCGGTTGGCACAGCCGAAGGCCAGATGATCGAGACCCGGCCGGCGCTCGTTGAACGGCTGAGCGCTGTTCAAATCAGGGAACTGAGTTAGACCGACGATTGTGTCGCTCGTAAGCCAAGCGACACGCTTGAAAGGACCTGTGTCCTCGTCAAGGATCGGGTCCGAGCCGAACAGAGCCTTGTACCAAGGCACACTCCGTTCGAGGCTCGTAACCGTTAGCGCCACGTGAGTAATCGCAGGGAACTCTGGCATGTCTTTTTGGCACCTCATGAAGGCAGCGAATGCCGCGTCTTTTGGCTGGCAACTCTCTGGGAGTAGAAGCTATCTGGCAGCACAAGTCCCCGCGCTCATGTGGCCCCAGTTCCGGTGTTGGGGGGTACACATCAAATCGTGTCCCAGAACAACGTGGCAATCGATCCTTCCCCGAGGAACGACCCTCAATGGTTAATTCGGTAGTGGAGGTGGGCGACTCCGCTGCGGGAGCGCCTCTCACTGAGGAGTTCGAGGTCGAGGCGGGTGCGCAGTGGTAGAGCGTGCTTGCCACCACCCAGCACGACAGGCCAGAAGAACAGGTGGCACTCGTCCACCAACGCCGCCTCAATCGCTTGAGCTGCGAGATCTGCTCCACCCACCGTTAGATCGTGGTCTGCCCTGGCCTTCAAGTGCCGAATCGCCTCAGTGTCGAACTCGTGCTCAAGAGTGGTCCTACCGCTTGACAGCGACGTCAGGGTCTTCGAGAACACAACCTTGTCAGCCGCTCGCCAGAGGTTGGTGAAATCCACGATCCAGTGCGGCTGGTCAGCAACGGATGCGGTCTCCCAGTAGACCATCGTCTGATACATCCGGCGGCCGTAAAGATAGGTACCCACCGGGCGCTCCAGCTCGTTGATGAAGCCGAAATACTCCTCATCCGGGTTGCCGAAATCGAAGCCCCCGTCAGGGTCCTCGGTGTAACCGTCGAGTGACGTGTTGGCTATGTAGATGAGCTTGGCCAAGGCGACTCCTCTGACCAGGACCCGGCCCACGATAGTTTGGACCGGCCACAGCCAGATCTCTGCCCCACCGATCCGGCGTTGTCGGATGGCCCTGAGACACCTCGCATGCTCACGGCCGTCTACATCCACAGCCCACCACTGAACGAGTCGGACGCGAGCGATTCGACCGACCCCGAACGGCGTCGAAGCGCGGTGTCTCCGAACGTCCTAGGGTCTGGTGGCTGCCGCTTGATGTGGCAGACGACCGGAGGTTCAAGAAATGGCCCATGCAGTAGTGATGCGGGTGACGTTCAGCGAGGGCGCAAGTCGTGAAGAAGGCCAACGTATGTTGGAAGAAGTTGTTATTCCGCTGGCAAAGTCTCAAGCAGGCTTCAAGAATGGCACTTGGTTGCACGATGGCAAAGGCAGTGGATTGGGCGTGATTGTGTTCGCCACTGCGGAAAATGCCGAATCGGCCCAAGGTGCACTCAAGCCCCCGCCCGGAGGACCGCAACTGGTTTCGAGCGAGCTCTACGAAGTAGGCGGTCAGGCCTAGCAGACTGGGACATTCCGCTGCCAGGTACCTTAGGTGCCAGAGTGTGACACTCTCCCGGTGTGTCCTCAACCGGTCAACGCAACGGCGTCGGCGAACGCCTTTGATGGTGTCATCCAGCCGAGCGTCTGTCGAGGCCTTGTATTCAGTGAGTGGGCGATGGCATCGAGTTCCCGTTGGGTGCACTGGGAGAGGTCTGACGATTTGGGCAAGTACTGACGGAGAAGTCCGTTGGTGTTCTCGTTGCTTCCCCGTTGCAAGGGGCTCTTCGGATCGCAGAAGTAGATCTGCACGCCGGTGTCGACGGTAAACTGGACGTGCTCGGCCATCTCCTTTCCTTGATCCCAAGTGATGGACCGACGGAGCTGCGCCGGCAGGGTGAGAATGCGCTTGGTCATCACCTTCCGAACCGCCTCGGCCCCGTGACCATGGGGCGACTTCAAAAGGATGACGTGGCGGCTGTGCCGCTCGACCAGCGTGCCGATGGCGGTCATCTTCTTCCCAAGGATCAGATCCCCTTCCCAGTGGCCGGGCACCGCTCTGCCTCTGACCTCGGCCGGGCGTTCCGAGATCATCACCATGTTGGTGAGTTGCCCCTGGCCGACGCCTCGTTTCGTATAGGCCTTGGCCCTGCGCATGGCCCGACCCGTCCGCAGGCACGAGTGCAGCTCTTTCGGCAGTGCACCACGGCTCTGGACGAAGAGCGACTGGTAGATGGTCTCGTGGGACACCTGCATCTCCGGGTCATCGACGTCCGTCTCAGCCAACCACGCCGAGATCTGCTCCGGTGACCACCGAGCCTCGAGCTTCCGCTCGACGGTCTTGCGTAGTCGACGGCACCGGGAGAGCTTGGCCCGCTTCGGTCGGAGGGCCCGCCGATCAGTACCACGGTCGGCCCGAAGGGCCCGGTACTTTGCCCGGCCTCCGTTGGCGTTCACCTCACGACAGACCGTCGAGGGTGATCGGTTCAGCCCCTCGGCCATCGCCCTGATCGAGAGGCTCTCCGGTTAGCTCGACCCAGGCGGCAGGGGACAGTCCTCCAGGAATGGTCAGCTGGTCGGGCTGGTCAGATCACCGAATCCCATTTTTGCCGGCGGCATCGGTGCGCTATTGCAATGACGGCCGCGACACAGCGGAACTGAACGGCGGCGCTGGTGGATGCACGATGCGGTCGCCCGTCGTCATCATCCAAGGCATACTGGTACCGTGCCGAAGCGGCTCGGTATCGCGATGCTTGTCATGGGACTTCTCCTGTCAGCCTGCGGCTCTTCCTCCGCTGTTGGGCAGACCGGAAACACATTGCCCCAGCGAGTCGCTCAGATCACGGCCACCGCCAAACCTGGCGTTCCTTATGGCCCACTTGGCAGCGTCGACCACCAAACCCAGACGGTTGAGTATCTCCAATACCAGTTGAATCTTCGGTTCAAACGATTTGACGAGTCCTTCGGTTACACCGCCACAAACGGTGGTGTCATGAACTTCAACCTCAACGGACCGAGGTCCGAGGTGAAATCCTTTGTTGATGCGCTTCGGAGTTCCGGGCTGGTTTCATCCGTCGCGGTCAAGTATCGGGACATCCCGTAGCTCCCCCGTCACCCGGCTGGATAAGCCTGCCCTATGTGGGTGTCGATCGTCTCCTCCCAAAGCCGCCACCTGTGCTATCGGCCCAAGAGTCGCCCCAGTACCGGTACTTCGCGTGCGGGTCAGAATGCCCTCAAAGGAGGCTCTAAGGTCTGCTCGCATGCGGGCTGCGGTCAGTCTCCACATGAACGCGCCGCCGGACAAGGTCTGGGGCCTCATCAGCGACATCACAAAGATGGGTGAGTACAGCCCTGAGGTGATCGAGGCCGAGTGGCTCGACGGCTCCACCGGCCCGGCGCTCGGGGCACGGTACCGAGGTCATGTCAAGCGGAACGAGAACTGGCCCGTTCTTTACTGGACCACATGCAAGATCACCGAGTGTGTACCCGGTGAGGTGTTCGAGTTCGCGGTCATCATGCGCGAACGGCCGGTGAACACCTGGCGCTATGAGTTTCGGGCCACCGACGGCGGAGGCACCGAGGTCACCGAGTCATTCGATCTCGGCGACAACCTTTTCACCAAGGTCTGGCATCCGCTCGGCGGCTTCTTGCGGGAGCGCCGCAACCAGCGTGACATGCTCCGCACCCTCGAACGAGTCAGAGCAGTCGCAGAGGGCTCGTAGTTGCCGGTCGGAGGCCCAGCTGTCCCACCCACGTGGCGAACGGGGACACCCGGGAACCGTCGTAATCGACACGCTCTTTAGGCGCATCAGCGCGGGTCGTCCCGCAGCATGCCGTAGAGGACGCCGTCTCTCCAGCTTCCGTTTCGAAAGCGCCCCGCCCTTCTCACGCCTTCTCGGCTGAAGCCGACTCGCTCCAAAGCCCGCTGTTCGGCAATGTTGTCGACTTCAGTTGCTGCCTCCAAGCGGTGGATGGGGAGCACGGAAAAGAGGTAATCGACCAGCTGGCGCTGGGCCTCAGTACCGTGTCCTTGGCCTCGGTGTTCTGGCAGGACGGCGCAGCCGATTTCCAATACCCCGAAGCGTCCCGGGCGCCAGTTGACCCACCCGATGCAGCTTCCGTCCTCTAGGGCCACGGCGAGGAATGACTCCTCGCCCATGAGCCCCTCCTCTTGCCATCGGCGCTCAATCTCTTTGAACCGGTCAACACGATGCCCGAACCATTCGAACTCGCCCGTTGCCGTCGGATCGACCAGCAGGCGCCGGAGGAGGGGGAGGTCGTTTGCCTCAACCGGCCGAAGAAACACCCGAGGGTCCACCCAGTCAGTCTGGTGGCTCACCACCCGACTCTGCCAGGTGTCGGATGGATGCCACCCCGAAGTCAGCGTCCCAACATGCTGATCTGCGATGCCTACCCCGCGTACTAGGACACCCAAGAGAAATCGGTGCCAGTCTTCGGGCCGCATAATGGAGTGGTGACCGACCTACGGCTGGCTCTCTGTCAATCCGCCTCCAGTGGCGATCCACAGGCCAACCTCGAAAAGGGATTGGCCCTGTGTTCGAGGGCCGCCGAAGAGGGGGCGGACATCGCAATCCTGCCAGAGATGTGGCAAATCGGTTACGCCCCTTGCCCTGATGACGAGGCTGGACGGGCGAGGTGGCAGGAGATGGCCATCGCCCGTCACGATCCATGGGTGAGCGCATTCAGAAAGGCTGCGTCCGACCTCAACTTGGCGATTTTGACGACATTTTTGGAGCGGTGGCCTGGTTCCCCTCGGAACACCGCCCTGCTCATCGACCGGCATGGTCAAGATGTTCTTTGCTACGCCAAGGTTCATACGTGCGACTGGGGAATGGAGAAAGCCCTCACGCCTGGAGAATCCTTTGAGGTCGCTCGGCTCGACATTGAGGGCGGGTTCGTCGACGTCGGCGTCATGATCTGCGCTGACCGAGAGTTCCCTGAGTCAGCGCGTGAACTGATGCTTGGCGGCGCTGAACTCATTCTGGTTCCAAACGCTTGTCCCATGGCTGGCGAGCGGACCTCTCAGCTTCGGTCCCGAGCCTTCGAAAACATGACCGCGATCGCAACGGTGAACTATTCGGCTCCCGATCAAGATGGCCATTCCAGCGTCTTTGACGGAATGGTCTACGAACAGAATGGTCAACCGAATGGTCAACCTCGTGACCAGCTCATTTTCGAGGCAGGCGATGGCGAGGACGTCTACCTTGCCACTCTCAATCTGGACGCACTCAGGGAGTACCGAGGGCGTGAGACGATGGGAGACGCATACCGGAAACCCAAGGCGTACAGGCGCTTGATGTCCGACGAACAAGGCGTGCCAGTCTTCGATCGGTCCGATTCGCGCAGAGGATCTGTGATCACAGAGGGCTGAGAGCTGGCGCTCAAGACCAGGCAGAGACGGTCGATCCAGGCTGCCACATAAGCCGTTCGGTGGCAGGCACAATCGCGAACAGGATGGATAACAGACCCGCTCAGTTCTGAAGAGTCGAGACAGCAGTTCATAAGGAGTTTCGGCAATCGCTCATTACCTCAGTATGGCGAACTGTGGGCCACCTGACCGCTACCGCCGGACGCGCCCTGCCCCCGACCGGCACCTTCGGGCTAACGCAGGGTCGACCGCCCCGACATCAATCCGAGAGCATGGTCGAGACCCTCACCGAGCATCGGCGTCGAGGACGGGAGTCACCTTCAGGTCGTCAGGCGGCGCAATGCCGCTCGCCTTCATCCCCTCGGCCAAGGGACCCTCTGCGAAGCTCTGCCAAGCCTCGGCGCTGGGCCAGAAGTCCACTATCCCGACTTGGCTGCCGACCTCGTGGCCGGAGTGAAAGAGCATCCCAGCTGGGATCGCCAGGCCAAGCATTTGATCGTGCATGCCCCGGTAAGTCTCGACGTTGGTCTTCAGCGTGAACGTGACCATGACTGCCATGGGGTGCCCCTTTGTTTGTCGGAAGCCCGACGCTAGTCGGGATCATCGTTGACATGTTGAGTCAAATAGGCACGCCGAGTCGGCGAGCGCCTGCCCCCGACCGCCGGGACAGTGACGGTCCACCATGCTTGGCCCCAGACGTGACTTCCTACGACGCACCGCCACTGCCAGGGACGACCTCGACCGTCGCCAGGATCTGCTTCTCCAGGGCAACCTGCTGGAGATTGCTCGAAACGGTCCTTGATGGTGGAGCGGGACTCATCGTGATCCACTGATCTACGTCGGGGAAGGTGGCGGTTATCGTTGCATTCGATGTGTCCAGCCCTACGAGTGCCTCGAGACCGTTGATCACCGAGGGCGTGCCACCCGAGATGAGCCCAGTCTGTCCCTCGTAAAGGTGAAGACCGGAAGGCGCATTGCTACGCTCATAGGGACAGCTGCACACCACCCCTCCTCCCTGAGGCCCGTTGTCCAACGTGGCTGTGCTGGGCTCACCCCAGCCGCATCTACAGGTTCCGTATCCGACCCTCCAGGAGGAAGGGAGCTTGAACGTCAGTCGTCCTGCGGTGATCGCCTGCTCCAGAGAAGCTGCTGCGGGTGGTCGGGTCGTCGTTGTCGGGTGGATTGATCGGGCTGCTCCTCCACATGCGGTACCCGAGAACCGCCATGACGCACAGCATTGATGCCCTCAGTGGTTTCCAGCTCATCACCGCCCTCCCCGACCTACCCAGCCCACGGACCAACGATCTGTTCAACCACACCTAGCCGATATACCAAGTATGACGAACGAGAAGGCCCAATGGTTGACCCGACGGTGCCCCACATTGCCGGTCATGCCCTGCCCCGTCCGGCACCCTGGGAATAGTCGCTGGTCCGACATCACCCACGACCGATCGGACAAGATGTGTGCGGGACTACCGATCGGAGGTGGCTGTCGTGAGAGGTCCTGGAATATCCCGGAACCCCCTCGCAGGCCTCGCTGCGTTGTTTCTCGCCGTTGGAGTCATGGGGTTTGGACCGGCGGCATTGGGACAGCCCCTCAACACCGGTCCGCCGCCCTCGGGACCACCGACCACGGGTTACTGGGAGGTCGCCTTGGACGGCGGCGTCTTCACCTTCGGAAGTGCCTCGTACTACGGTTCGATGGGTGGCCAGTCGCTGAACGGGGCCGTCGAGGGCATCGTGGCCACCTCGGACGGTAAGGGATACTGGCTCTTCGCTTCAGACGGTGGGGTCTTCGCCTTCGGAGATGCCCAGTTCTACGGTTCGTCGGCCAACCCGGGCAACACTCGCACGCCCGATGAGGTCGTCGGCATGGCGAGGACGCCGGACGGGCACGGCTACTGGCTGGTCCACGCTAGCGGTGCGGTCGATCAGTTCGGCGACGCACCACACATAGGTGGCGTGAGCGCCCTGACGCTCAACAAGCCGATCGTGGGTATCGCCGCCACCCCGGACGGCCAGGGCTACTGGTTGGCGGCGGCGGACGGCGGGGTGTTCGCCCTCGGGGATGCGTCGTTCTACGGTTCGATGGGTGGCACACCGCTCAACCAACCCGTCACCGGCATCGTGGCCGACCACGGCGGGTACTGGCTCGTGGCGTACGACGGCGGGCTCTTCAACTTCCATGCCGGGTTCTGGTGCGGCAGCTTGGGGGGTCAAGGCTACGCAGGGATCGTCGGCATGGCGCTCAATGCCCCCAACCTTGGCTACTGGTTGGTTTCCACGAACGGAAGCATCTTCACCCTCGCCGCCTATTGCAACACCCCGTACTATGGCGATATCAGCGGGACTCACCTGAACGCACCTGTTGTGGGCATAGCCCAGATCTGACCGATTTCAAATCGTCCCGCTCGCCGGGTAGGTGTGTGATCGCCAGTTCGGGTGGCCCCCGATCATGGTGACTCGTATACGATTCGCTAGGTCTGCTGGCCGTTAAGAGCTACGTCAAGGTGCCCGAGAACGAGAGAGTCTCCGGCATGGGAAAGACGGTCACACTCTGGGAGATTGGACTCTTCGGAGCGTCCCGATGCCACGTTCGGACAGACCTGTGAATGCGACACTGGGTACGCAAGTGGCAATCGAGGTCGCCCACCGACTGGGTCTGGACGTCGACGGTCCTGTGCTCATTCAGGAGACGAACAACACTGTCGTCTGGCTCCGGCCTCACTCGATCATCGCCAAGGTCGGTACCCACGCCGACAGCGCAGATAGGTTGATCTTGGAGCACAGGGTTGCATCGGCCCTCACCGCTGTTGGAGCGCCAACAGCTAGTCCATTGTCTGATGTGCCGCCCATGCGGGACAATGAATCTGGATTTGTGGTGACCCTGTGGAACCGGCTGAGCAAAGATCCGAACATGGTGGTAAGCGGGGCAGAGGTGGGTCACTCCCTCGGGCTTGTCCACGAGGCGATGACTCGAATCACGGTCGAACTGCCAAGCGTCCGAATCTGTCTTGAACGAACACGGACTGCGCTTTTCGACGATGCTCGAATGGCAGCCCTCGCCACCGAAGATCGTGATTTCCTCCGCCATGCGTTCGCTGAACTCATGCTCAGGCTGGACGACCACACGTTCACCGAGCAAGGTCTCCACGGGGAGCCACATGACGGCAACCTTCTCACTACCCCCGAGGGTCTGCGGTGGATCGACTTCGAGGACGCCTGTCGAGGTCCTCTGGAGTGGGACCTGGCATTCTTGACCGACGAGGGTCGTTCAGTGTTCAAGAATATTGATCGGCCTCTGCTCGAACTGCTGACGACATTGAACAGTGCGAGAGTCGCAACGTGGTGCTGGGTTCAGGCCCGTTTCCCGGAGATGCGGACACATGGTGAGCACCATCTCAATCTCGTGCGGACCCGGTGGCCGTAGGTCGGCGCCTCGATTTCAAGGAATGAAGGAACGCCCAACGCAATCGGTTCAGTGATCCTGCAGGTGACGCCGGACCATCTCTGCACGCTGGTTGTCCCCCATTGCAAGGAGGACTTCACGCATCGCCGCAAGTGGAAGCACGGGAATCCATCGGCCATCGACTAGAACGCCCCCCAAATCGTCGAGGTCCGGTGGTCCGAGGACACGCTTACCCTGTGCGATGACCTCTACCTCAACCAGTATCTCGACCTCAACGTCTTTCACGGTAGCCACCGCCCGACGGGCCGCTCGAACGTCGCCACGATCCCATGCCACCTCGTTTTTCGTGATGGAACTACCCAAGCCAGCAATCAGTTCCGTTGCTGCTGAGCTGTCAGCAATGAGGTCAACGTCGTGTGGATCGACCGGGAGACCATGAAGTGCCAGAGCGGCGCTGCCCGTTACTGCCCAGCGCCCTGACCGCACGATGGGGAGGTGTCCGAGGGCAATGCGCCACCTCGGGTTTGGTTCACTCATCGGTACATCGGCAGATCAAGAAACCCTCTCCGACCGTACCTCGCTTGGCCCTGGACTTCGCCAGTCGTCATCAACCATGGGTCAAGTCTCCCACCACGACCGTGTCATCCCCGAACGCCGGTTGTGCCCTGGCCCTGACTTCACTTGTGGGGGCGGTCAGAGAGGCCCGAGAAGGTCCCAGCAGTTGCCCATGCAATCGAGGAAGACCGCCACCCGCCCATAGGACTCAGATCGTTGCTCTCGAACGATGCGCACCCCGGCCGAAACGATGCGCTCGTACGCTTCATCGAAGTGATCAACGTGGAGGAAGAAAGCGACCCGACCACCAGTTTGGTTCCCGAGAGCTGCTAGCTGCTCTGGACCCTCGGCACGGGCCAGGAGAAGGCCCGTCTGAGCCCCAACGGGCCGCACGACGACCCACCGCTTGGGCTGCCCACTTTCGCTCTGCGCTGGTGAGTCCTCGACCAGCTCGAAGCGAAGCACGTTGACGAAGAACTCAATGGCCCTGTCGTAGTCGTCCACGACCAGAGTGACTAGGTCCAAGCGCATCTTCAGCCGTTGCCCTGGTCAGTAAGGATGACAACGACCACCAGAGCAGTTTGCAGACGTGCCTCCGATCGCCGGATTAGCGGCGCTTATCGACCGTCGGTGGCTGCACGTGGCGCAGCATCACGCTCACGATTGAGTCTCTTTGGGAAGCGGTAGCTCTACCACGTGGTGCCCGCCACACGAAGAGCAATCGAACTCCAAAGTGGGCGGGTTCTTGGACCAGTGGTACTCCCGATTCGGCGCAGAGACCACCATGCCGGACGAGGGGCACACCAGGGTGACTTCCGAGTCGTACACCACTCCGGCAACTCTAGTCATTCAGCCTTCGAGATAGGGGAGCGACCTAAACGCCGGGACGGTGACATGTCTGGCGCCGGTCGAAACTGTTGAACTCCTCGTTGAACGGGTGGAGGGCGTAGCTGTGTGGAGGCAGCTACGTCAACAAGTTTGTACAACCTGACCAATGGGCGGGACAGCGCCCTGGATCACGAACACTCCATGGGGAAACCGGGGATCATCCCCGTGCCCCAGTGAGATGAGAGCGGATTCGGTCGGTGTCTTTGTCCAAATCGGGTTACCCATTTGCTGCGTGGTTAGCCTCGGTTGATACGTCCAACCCGACGCCGTCAGCACCCGGCTCGCCGCCTCTATGACACTGCTCACAGGTTGTGCGGAGGTGAACGTCACTGTGACGTGCGGGTCCGCCCAACCACTTGTTCCATCACATCCATGCGAGTTCCAGGTTGCGTCAGCCGAACGAAACGACACGATGTGTGCATCCGAGGGGAGCATCCTCTTCACCTGCGACTGAAGCGAACTGAGTATCGAGCCCCCTGGGTCGCCTCCCGAGTGCCCACCGCCGAAAATCCAAAACGATATGCCGATGAGTGCCACCACAGCGACGGCAACAAGTGCATTCCCCCGGGATCTATGTGAAACGGGACAATCTCTCGGTAAATCGTTCCCTACGAACCAGCCAGGTGGGCGGTCTTGATCAGTGCGAACCAGGGAGTCGTTCATAGACGGAGTCATCTGGACGGAGCTTAGGACGTCAGCACGGTTCGGACTGAGGAACTGAGAGCCGCCGATCGCCGGACATGTCCTGCCCCGACCGGCACATCGGGGACAGCCCTCAGAGGGCCACGAGGCGCACCGGCAGTTCCTCGTGACGGCGGACCATCAGACTGTTCACCCATCTCGGTTGGCGCTGACGATCAAGGTTGATGTCTCTCGTTCGGGCAAGCAGAACGCTGAGCACGTTCCTCGCCTCAACCCGAGCAAGCGGCGCCCCAACACAGTGATGGATGCCTCGACCGAATGCCACATGTCGCCGTGGTCCTTCTCGGGTCAGATCGATGGACTCGGGGTGATCAAACATTGCGGCATCACGGTTGGCTGCACCCCAGAGCAGCAGGACCGTTGCTCCGGCTGGGATCTCCACACCACCGAGTGTGGTGTCATTCGGCACGTTGCGCATGTGATAGCGGAATGGTGGCTCCAATCTCAGGGCCTCCTCCACGAACATCGGGATCAACTCAGGACTCTGACGCAGTTGACTCTGAAGCTCTCGATCTTCGGCCAGGATACGGACAGCATTCCCGATCAGGCTCGTAGTGGATTCACCACCAGCGCTCAGCAACGTGTGGAGGATGACGACGGCCTCGACTTCGGAGAATGCCTGACTGTTGACACCTTCGGCGACGGCCCCGAGAAGGTCATGAGATGGCTCGCTCATGGCGGCTGAGAGCTGACGAGATACCCACTCCTCGATTTCACCGGTCCGGGCGATGTGGGCGACCAACTCATCGTAGGACAGGGTCGATCCCAGCATGGCGGTCGAGTCGAAGGCTGCATTCAACAACTGGTCGAGGTCACTGTCGTGGAATCCGATGAGGCGACTGATCATCGTGATGGGTACGACGTTGCCGATAGCGGCCATGAAGTCCACAGATCCTTCGTTGAGGGCCTGGCCCACGCAATCCTCGGCGATCTCTACGACGTCCGGTTCCAGAGCAGCCATACGCTTGGCCACAAGTTCAGGAAACACGGTGCCTCGGTGCAATGCGTGCATCGGTGGATCCGCCGTGGCCAGCGCCTGGACTCCCGCATCGCCGAACGAGAGCCGACAAGGCATGCCCTGGGCGTCTCGGTACAGGAGGCAGTTCAGATTCGACGAAAAGTCCTCCACTCGGCCAGCGGCTTCAGCGAGAAGTTGGAATGTGGCCACCGTGAAGATCCCAGTGCCGGGTACTTCCCATACCGGCGCATCAGCACGCAGCTCCTCGTAGAAGCCATACGGCTCAGCGATCACGGCGGGGTCGAGCAGGTGCGTTCCGGAGATCGTCTGGACCATGCCCGCAAGTTTGTCACTGCTGCCTTTGGGCTGCCCCCACCGCCGGGAGCGGGGCGGGGTCAATGGCGATCATCAGACTCCCCGAATCGAACATCGATTTGCCGTCATTTGGCGTGGCTGGTAGTCCACCACCGCAGCCGTTTGCGGGGCCAAATCGGTCTCGGATTGGGCGGCCAGGGCGTGTTTAGATGAGCGAAGCCCCTGCCCGTTCGTGAGGTATCCGGCCCATCCCTGATCGCAGGTGATGCCCTGCCCCTCACCGCCACAGGGGCAGACTCACAGGCCTTTTATCGGCACGCCATTGGGGCTAGGAGGTAACCGGAAAGCCGCTCGTACTGAGGTATGACGATGCTCCCACTAGGCGCGGCATCGATAAAGAGCGAAAGAGATTCGCAGACCGTCACATTTGGGGATTTGTGTGAACCCGGCTCGGACGCTTAGGGTGAACATGGCAGCGCCGGCTTAGGTTGGCGTCGCTATTGTCACAGCGGAGCAGCGTGGGGCAGACGCTGGCGGAGAGGACCCCAGGCAAATGGCGAGTTTCGGTGCGCATCAGACGAGCGGTCGCGGGCGGAGTGTTACCGGAGGCAGGTTGGCTCGGCTGACTCGGCTTCTAGTAGTGGCGTCAGTAGTGGCGACCGTCGGCGCCATCGCCACTGAGCAGGGCGTGGCACGCGCCGCAGGCCCGGATCCGATTGGGACGATCTACGTCTCCGACGAGTCAGCAGCCAGTATCGACATCTTTCCCCCCGGCACCAGTGGCAATGTCGCCCCCACACGTTCGATTTCCGGTTCGCTGACCGGGATCAATACCTTTGGACCAGATGACGTCAAGGTTGACTCGACGGGCAAAATCTACGCCTCCAATCTGACCAATGACAGCATCACCGAGTACGCGCCCGGCGCTTCGGGCAACGTTGCTCCCGTCTGCACCATCTCGGGATCGAACACTGGACTGGGCGGCAACGACGACATGTCGCTGGCGTCCGACGGGACTCTCTACGTGGGCAACTACCGAGGGGCTCCTGGGGTCGAGGTGTTCGCGCCCGGCGCTTGCGGGAATGTTGCTCCCATCCGCACCATCGACGGATCTACGACCGGGCTCGGGCCTGTCGATGGAGTGGGCGTCGACGCGACCGGCACGCTCTACGTCGATAACACCAACTCCGGCAGCATCGAAGTCTTCGCTCCGGGCGCCAACGGGAATGTTGCGCCGATACGCACCATCAGCGGTTCGCTGACCGGCTTGGGGCAGCCTAGCGACATCGTGGTCGGCTTCAACGGGAAGCTGTACGTAACCGACTTCAACGGCTCCTTGCTCGTCTTTGCCCCTGGTGCAAGTGGCAATGTGGCGCCTCTACAGGACATCACGGGATCGAACACGAGCTTCGGCGCCCCCGATGATCTCGGTCTGGACCCCAGTGGGAACATCTATGTCACCGACGAGGCTTCATCGGTAGGCCCTGCCGTCCTCGAGTTCGGCGCCAGCGCGACCGGGAATGTCGCCCCCATCGCCACCATTGCCGGCTCCTCGACCACCTTCTCTGGCCCCGAGGGAGTTGCCGTGGCCGGTCCACCGGCAGTGAGCTCAGCCTCGTTGACCAGTTCCACTGCGCCCTCGATCAGCTTGGGTGCCCAGACTCATGACGCGGCCACCCTGTCGGGAGGGAAGACCCCGACGGGTTCGATCATCTTCAAGCTGTTCGGCCCGAATGACAGTACGTGCAGCGCGGCACCGGCCTTCACTTCACCCATAACCCCGGTCACCGGCGATAAGACCTACACCTCGCCGTCGTTCACTCCGACCTCCGCCGGCACCTACCGCTGGGTTGACCTCTACAGCGGGGATGTCAACAACGCCCCCGTTTCCACCACTTGTGGCGCCTCCTCCGAGACCGTCAACGTGGGTGGTTCGGGACCACCTCCGAAAGGCTGTTCGTCCCGACCCACCGTGACGCACGTCTTCCCGCTCGGTAATGCGCGAATGGAGATCGTCAGGGTGCTCATCACGGGTTCCTGCCTCAGCGGCGCAACCCAGGTTATGTTCGGGAGCGTGGCAGCTACCAGTTTCACCGTGGGCTACAGCGGTAACATCCTTGCGTCCCCCCCGCAACAACCGGCGGGCAGCGTGGATGTCACCGTGACCACGCCGGGCGGAACGAGCGCATCGAACCCACCGGCGGATCAGTACACGTACTATCTGCCAACGGTCATCCAGGTGGTTCCTAACCATGGCCCCGTTACAGGTGGAAACACTGTCGTCATCCATGGGAGCATGTTCTCCGGGACCCCCGCCCCCACCGTCAGCTTCGGAACCGGGAACTTTTCCTCGTCGGTGACGGTGCTGAATGACAACACGATCCGCGCCGTTGCTCCACCCCATTCCAGTGGGAGCGTGGATGTCCAGGTGACCGCATTCACGGGGACGAGTCTCCCCACTGGTGCAGACCACTACACCTACAAATGAGCTAGGGGCATTTGGCCCTTCCCGGCATGCCGGTGATTGAGCGCGAGCCGGACCATGGAAAGCCCGCTTCTGGATTACCTCAGAGGCGGGCCTTCCTGGGCTAGTAGGTTGCTCCGCCGGCGTCCCGCCGCCGCCGTTCCCAGAGCAGCAGCGCGGCGGGACCCATGAACTGGAGTTTTGCTAGGAATCCCGCAAGGGATCTTGCCCTACCCAGCTATGGCTGTATTACAACGATCGAAGCGGACACACCATGTGTTAGGTCGCCTACCGTTGGGAGTGGAACCCCAGCACAAAGGTGAGCGGCTGTGCCCTTGACCCTCGAAATCTGACGCACTCGCTCCGCAGACACGTCGAATCGCCGGGCGATCTCCTCGAGGGTGAGCCCCAGATGCCGGGCCCGGAACATCCAGTTCGGCGGAAAACCTTTGCTACGACGGACCCGGCTCGTCCATCGTAAACGAACGTTTGGTGGATAGCTACAGCCCGAACCCGCAACCCACGTCCGAGGTTCCGATTTGCGGTGCGTTTATCACGGCCGTGATTGTCTCAGTGACCGCATCCGTATTCCGTAATCCGCATATACGTATATCCTGACCAGGACTTTTGCCTGGACATCTGCCACTTCGTGCCTCATTATGACCGGGACAGAATATGGCCGGGCAGTGCGCAAACACCCCCGGCCGTGGCCGACACCGGTGATGCGGTGTCAGCGTCCGGCACGCTAGCAATCGTGCCTGCGTTGGCGGTGCTCCCGGTGTCACTACCAAGGAGACCCCATGGCACACGACCTCGATCCCGTAGCCCTACAGCGGGTGGACAAGCTGCTCGACCACCTGGACATCGACCAGCGTGCCGGAACGCCGGGCGACATCCTCAAGACAGCCATCCTCGAGATGGCGGACGACTCGGCACGCCAGGGTCAGATGATGGCTGGCAAGGCCATTGCGGCCATTCTCGGCGGTGACCTTCTCGTGGTCGAGGACGACGGCGGCGATGGTGTCTGCGGGATGCACTTCATCGACAAGCGGCTGGGGAGGCACCGGGTGGAGGCCATCGACAACTACATCGACATGATGGAGACGCTCACCGCATCGGCTCGGTCAGTGCATCGCCGACGCCGAGGCTTTCATCGCCCCGGGAGGCGCATGGGTAAACGGTGACACGCTGTCACCGTTTGTGACAAGCCCCCCGGTTTCGGGCCGGGGGTCCTTTCGCGTGCTCAGCTCCTTCAGCGGGCTCGGTGCAAGCAGATCAGGCCGAGCTGCTGCAGGATCCAGCGAAGAACGAGAGAACGATGCGGCTCGTCTTGCGCTGTCCATTGACACGCACGTCGAGGGGAACGCAGCCTCGTAGTCGACCATCAGTGAACCGGAAGCTCTGGGGAAAGAATCCAGGCTTGTGCAAACAGGCCCGATACGTGACCGCCTGGCTCCCTTGGTGCGGTGACCACGGATTTTGTTGCACCACATATGACCGCGCGCGAAGGGCGATCGTCATAGTCACCATGGCTCCAGGATTGACAACCGGGGGGAGCTTGTACCCGGTGAGTTGAGTATCTCGACCCGAGTAGGTCGGCGGACTCGTATTGGCCAGCTGGCGCGCCTGAGGGAAATACCCCGGGCCGAATCCGATGTCATTTGGCCCGACGGGGGGCACAGTGCCGGTGAACTCCGTCGCTTCCTCAGCACAGGTCAGGAGCTGTGGGTGCGTAGGAGCGCCGACAACAGCGAGGGAACCGCTCGACTGAACGCTCGGTGAGCTTTGTGAAGAACAGGCCGTCGCAACAAGTCCGACAGCAAAGAGACCCGCGACCGCCTTAGCGGTCCCTCGCGTCATCACAACTTGAATCATATCCAATGGGCGATGGGGCGGCCGAGTCGACGGACCCTGCGGATGGATCATCGCCGCGCACGGTCCACACCTTCAACCCGGTGGTGCTGATCCGGCGGGGGCCGCTTTTATCGGGACGACGTGGTTGGTGCTCGTATCAGATGCGTGCTCGACCGCGGGTCATAGTGGCTGGACACGCAGATCTCGTTCGTCGGGAGGTGAGGTGGACAACGTGCAGTCGACCGGGTCGGTTGACTGGCGGGTGAGGTCGAGGAGCAGCCCGCTGCAGCGAGCCCACCTGCCAGCAGGACTGCGGCCACCCACCTCATCTGAGTTCGTCACAGGTCACTGTTCGCCTTGATTCGACGAGGCACCCGCACGATCAGGGCGCAGGCGGCGAGCCAGACGACCGCGATCATTGTCCAGATGGTCCAGACCACCCACGGCGCCCAGTGGTTGACGACAGGGGTCGAGAAGGCGACGTTCAGCGTGTGCTCGACGCAGACTCGGGTGGGCGGCATCGTGCACTTCGGGAGATGAATGCTCGGAATGCTCGACAGCTGCGACTCGAACCACCGAACCGACCAGGCCGCGAAGAGGAGCGTCAGGACTGACGTCACCCCGATCCGAAGCGCCCGCTCGAATACCCGCACGCCCTAAGCGTAGGTCCCGGCGGTCCGGACTTGCTTCTGTTCTGCAACAACGTCGCCGTAGGCCACTTCCGCCGCCTGGTCATTGAATCGGCATCGGCAGGTCACCGGCTCCCGGGCAAAGGCTGCCGTGACGAACGCCGTTGTGAAGGAACCGGAAGCACTGGCCGGGCTCGACGTAGAAGGCTTCGGCATAGTGGGGAATGCGACAGCTTCGTCGGGTCGAGCCGCTTCTCACAACTGTCATTAGCATTGCAGCCATGAAGCTGCCGCTTGGGTAGCGGTGGGAGTGATGATGACTAACCGGACGACCACATGTCTGATAAGGGGATGTTTCGGAGATGGTGCCGCAGATTGTGGATAGCGGCACCGAGGTGCCTGCATCACCCAAGCTCCGATTCATCGACCATTTTGATCCCCGGCTGGTCAATATCATTACGGCGGCTGGCTTCGGAGTGCCCATTGCCGTGTACTTCTGGGTGATCTATCACTACAGCGTCAACGTCATCCGTGCTGATCAGCTGAACGAGTTGCCGGTGATCAAGGCTTCGTACTCTCACTTTCCGTGGGAGGGGCTATGGACGGAGTACCAGAACAATCGGATGTTCTTCCCGCGCCTGATCGCAGTAGTGCTTGCCCACACCGTTAACTTCAATATCCAGGTTGAGGAGTACCTGAGCGCCATAATGTTGTTGGCCACCGTTGGCCTGATCATTGTGGCGCACAAAGCGCGGGCCCCCCGAACGCCGTGGCTCTACTACTGCCCCGTGGTGTTGTTGGCGTTTTCATTGGTTCAGGCTGCGGACACATTGTGGGGGTTCCAGGTCGCGTGGTATCTCATTCTTCTTTCGCTGGCCATCGCGCTCGCTCTCTTGGATCGGCCACGGCTTTCATGGATTGTCTTTGCAGGAGCCATCGCAGCAGGAATAATCGGAAGCTACTCAGCGGTCCATGGACTTCTCATCTGGCCCACTGGGATCGTTCTTCTCTATCAACGACGGCGAAACTGGCCGTTCTATGTTGCGTGGATCATGGCCGCCGCAATCACGACGGCCGTCTATTTTCACAACGGACGGGCATTGCCCTACCCAGGGTATGCACGGCACCATCCCTGGGCGTCCTTCAAGTTCTTTGTGTACGCACTAGGTTCCATTGTGGGACGACCGAGCTCTGCGCATGCTGATCCACTGGTGATGGCTTTCGGGGTTCTGATCCTTCTCCTGGCGATTGTCACTCTTGTCGCTTATGGATTTCGGAGCGACGAAACGAGTGCGAGTCCCATAGGTGTCGCCTTGATTGTCTTTGGACTTCTATTCGCCGCAGCGCTGACAGAGGGACGGGCTATTTTTGGCTATCCCGGTGCGGCTTCGTCTCTCTACACGGTGTGCGACCTGCTGGTTCCAATCGGCATTTATCTGGCCCTCTTGGGCCGTCCGAGGCTGCAGCTGATGAAATCCGATGTGGGTATCAGGGGCGCTCGGTGGACCGTCGCCATGATCATCGGGGTGCAGGTGGTCGTAGGCTTGCCAGAGGGCATCAGTAGAGCACGGTTTACACATTTCATCGACGCCCAGGCAGTTCAGACGGCTACCCATCTATCCAACAGCTCCGTGGCGAATATTCTGGTTCTCAGTGGCTTAGAATCCCTTCCCTCGCTACGTCAACAGGTCCAAATCGAAGAAGAGCTACACCTAAGCTCCTTCCACGGGCGCTGAGGTTGGCCTTCGACAGACACCCGAACGGGTTAGAGGGATCGGCCAGAGGGGTGCGGGATCTGCCTGGAAGGAAGAACCGGCGATCTTGGTGCGTAACCAACTCACAACCGCACCCCTCAGCCATGAAGGTCCCGGCCGGTCAGCGGGCAGTGATGGCAGTAACCACCCATCACTGACCGGCCGGGAGAACGTGAATCATTCGTCCTCGGCCGCCAACTCCTTCAGAGCGGCCTTCAGTCCGGCCTTCTGCCACTCGTTGACGCTTCGGGCATGCGGCAACACCCTGTCGGGGTTCGGCGTCCCTGGGCAGTAGTGAACGCCGGAGGACGGCGACAGCGGAGCGTCGCAGTGGATACATGGCCACTCACTGGGTTGAATCATTGCGTCGGCCTGACGACGTTCGAGCTCGTCTTTGGTGAGCGTCCGCTTGTGGGCGGTCTCGGCGTGGTTCTTCTGCTCGGGGCTTCCCAGGGGCGAGCGATGGTCACATGGGACGCTGCGGCCATTCCACCGAGTGCCGATGATGTCGACGTGGAGGCAGGTCCACAGCGGGCGTCCGTCGACCTTCCCGGAGATGACGTCCGCCGTTGTGGGCAACGGACTGAGGGGCGGGATGTTGTTGGGCATGGCGATAGATACCTTCCTTGATTGGTTACGTCGGAACAGGGTCACCGGGGACGGCGCTTCAGGGCGTTGAGGTCCCGGTCGAGCTCGGCGCTGGTGACGGTGAGCCGGCCTGTAGGCGGGATTCTGTCCACCCTCTACGAGGGTTGGGTGGCCATCCATCTGAGCGGTCTACCTGGAGGTCACGTTCCGAAAGGGACGTGGGACGGGCCGTCCATCCTCCGTTTTGACCTTGCTCCGGGTGGGGTTTACCGAGCCGACCGGGTCACCCCGGCCGCTGGTGCGCTCTTACCGCACCGTTTCACCCTTACCTGTGTGTGACCCGTGGGCCACGCCATCGGCGGTCTCTTTTCTGTGGCACTGTCCTGCAGGTCGCCCCGACTGGCCGCTAGCCAGCACCCTGCCCTGTGGAGTCCCGACCTTCCTCGACCCGCCGCCGGATGAGGCGATCGCCTCCTCCGAGGGGGCCGCGGCCACCCGGCCGGCTCACCGTCCCCTCCATGGTCCCACAGTCCGTGTGACCTCGGTTTGCCCCTCGATCTCGGGGCAAGGTGACCATCCCGGTCACAGGCCCGCCCTAACCTGGCGCCCGTGCCGTCAATTGAGTCCCGACCGCAGACCGGGACGCTCCTCCACGACCAGGACACCCTGTCGATCAGGGACGTCTACCGCCGGATCGACCGAGCGCTGCGTGGCGCCCTGCCCGGGGAAGTATGGATCTCCGGCGAGGTCCGGTCCCTCAACGTGAGCTCCAAGGGCCTCTGCTACATCGACCTCGTCGACCCGTTGCACGCCCGGGACAATTCCTCGCCCGTGCTGAAGGTGGTCTGCTGGTCCCGCCGATGGGCAACCGTCCGGTCCACACTGTCCAGGCTCGGGATCATGCTGGAGACCGGCATGGTGGTCCGGGTCAGAGGCGCGGTCCAGCTCTACCAGCCCCGCGGCGAGATCAGCCTCGTCCTCTCCGAGCTCGACACCGATGCGTTGGTGGGCAAGGTGGCCGCCGAGCGCGCCCGTTTGATCAAGGCCCTGGTGGACGAGGACCTCTTCGATCGGAACCGTCGGGTCCCGGTCCCTCCGGTCCCGCTTCGGATCGGTCTCGTGGCCAGCCCGGCAACCGAGGGCTATCGAGACTTCATGGGGTGCCTCGAATCGTCCGGCATGGCCTTCTCCGTACAGGCCATACCGACCCAGGTGCAAGGCCGGACGGCGGCGAGGTCGGTGGCGTCGGCGCTCCGACGACTCCAGGCCGGTCGCTGCGATCTGATCGCTGTCGTGCGCGGCGGCGGGTCGAAGGCCGACCTGGCGATCTTCGACGCCGAGCCGGTGGCACGGGCCATCGCCGTCTGCACCAAACCGGTCTGGACCGGTATCGGTCACACCGGGGACCAGTCGGTCGCCGATCAGGTGGCCAATCGGTCCTTCATCACGCCCACCGAGTGCGCCCAGGAGCTGGCCCGCCAGGTCACGACCTTCTGGCGGTCGCGTGTGGAGACCGGCTCGCAGATCCGCCGCCTGGCTGGAGAGCAGATGGCGAGCTCCGAACGAAGCCTCGACCGCCATCGTCGCCGCTTGATCGTCGGGGCCGGTTCCCAACTCGGACGGCACTCGGACCGGCTCGCCCACCGCACCTTGGCCCTGCGCGGGTCGGCCAAGGGGGCGGTCGAGACCCATCAGCACCGGCTCGAGGCAGGAGGGGCTGCTCTGGCCCGAGCGGCTCGGCGCACCCTTCTGTTTGAGGAGACCGGGGTGGCCTCCCGATCCGAGCGGATGGTGGCGTTGTCCGATCGCCGGTTGCAGGCCGAGGACTTGCGCTCGGTCCAATGGCGGCGATTGCTCGGTGCCTACGACTTTCAGCGCCAGCTCGACCGCGGGTATTCGGTCACCCGAGACGTCGCTGGCCGGGTGGTTCGATCGGCTGCCACCTTGTCGGCCGGGTCCCAATTGTTCACCGAGCTGGCCGAGGGCTCAGCCAGCTCCACCGTGAACGACATCTCGGTCGTCCATCGGCCGCCCTCCGGAGCTGAAGACGGGGGTGGCCGCGGAAGCCTGGGTCATCCAACGGATGACCCCACCCGAGGATCAGAAGGGAAGCCGTGATGGCGACGACCGGAGGGAATCAGTCGAACGAGCCCGGGGCCGTTCCGCCGCCTGATGTGACCACGCTCAGCTATGCCGGTGCGGGTGCGGAGCTCGACGCCATCATCGACGAGTTCGAGACGGGCGTCGTCGATGTGGACCGCCTGGTCGACCAGCTCGAGCGGGCCACCGATATCGTCGACGAGCTCGACCGCCGGCTCCGGCGTACCCGTATGAGAGTGGAAGAGCTGGTTCCCCGGCTGGAGGCGATCGGGAAAGGCGAACCAGCCAGTGAGGACCGCCCTGGTGGTGTCGGCGGCCAGGTGGCCGAGGGGAAAGGCGCGGACGGGTCTGCCGCCGGGGAGGCCTCGCCGGGTCTGTTCTGATCGGCAGGCGCCAGTCGGCACCGCCTGCTGCCCCCTTAGTGGATGTTCCGTTCCCGACCACCCCAGTAGGGCTGGCGGAGCTGGCGTTTGAGGACCTTGCCCGACGGGTTGCGCGGGAGCGACTCCACGAAGTCGACCGAGGTGGGGCACTTGTAGTGGGAGAGCCGGGCTCTGGTCGCGGCCATGATGTCGGCGGCCAGCGCCTCGTCGTCGACGGAGGCGCCGGCCGAACGGACGACGATGGCCTTGACCGTCTCCCCCCACCGGTCATCCGGCACCCCGATGACGGCGGCGTCCGCCACTCCTGGGTGGGCGATGAGGACGTTCTCCACCTCCGCCGGGTAGATGTTCTCCCCACCCGAGACGATCATGTCCTTGATGCGATCGTGGAGGAAGAGATATCCGTTTGCATCGAGCCATCCCGCGTCACCGGTGCGGAACCAGCCGTCGTCGGAGAGCACAGCGGCGGTCTCGGCTTCGCGGTTCCAGTAGCCGAGCATGTTCTGATCGGAGCGGGTCCAGACTTCACCGACCTCGCCCGCCGGCAATTCGGCCCCGGTCTCGGTGTCGACGATCCGTAGCTCGACGTGGTCGAAGGGGCGCCCGGCCGAACGCAGCAGCCCCGAACGCGGGCCGTTGGGGTCGTGTTCGTCGGGCATCAGGGAGGTGATGGCACCCGACGTCTCGGTCAAGCCGTACACCTGGGCGAAGTCGCATCCCAGGGCCTCCATCGACCGCACCAGGACGTCCTCGCTGATGGGGGAGGCGCCATAGAACACGGTGCGCAACGAGCTCAGGTCGGTGGTGGCCAGCTCCGGGGCCGCCAGGAGGAACATGAGCACGGCCGGGACGACGAAGGTCTCGGTGATCCGGTGCTTCTCGATGAGCCCGAGCACGTTGGCGGGGTCGATGTCGCGCACGATGACCGAATGGCCTCCCCGGGACATGCCCGAGAGTGCCCATCCGGTTCCGCCGATGTGGAAGAGAGGCATGGCCACCAGCGAGACCGTGTCGCTCCCGATGTGGAAGACCCGGTCCGCTTCGGTGAGAATGCACGAGAGGTTGCTGCCACCGATCATGGCTCCCTTGGGCAGGCCCGTCGTTCCCGAGGTGTACAGCTGGGTGACCACGTCATCGGGACCGGGCTCGAACCCGGGGTCCTCGGCCTCAGTGGTGTACTCACCGTCTCGCCAGTCGGGGAACGCATCCAGCGGGACCCAGGTCCGGACGCGTGTAGCCGTCGAAGCAAGCTCCTTGACGGTAGCGGCATAGTCGGAGCCGTAGAAGAGAGCTGCCGCGCCGGCGTCCTCCAAGATGGCCCCCATCTCAGCCGGCGCCAGCCGCCAGTTCACCGCCACGCTGACTGCGCCGAGCAGGGCGCACCCGAAGAAGACCTCGAAGTACTCGATCCCGTTGCGGTCGAGGAATCCGACCCGGTCGCCAACCCCGACCCCGGCGGCGGCCAGGGCCCGGCTGACCCGCTTGGCCCGTTGGTAGACCTCGCCCCAAGACTGGGTGACCGGGCCCAGCGTCAACATGGGAGCCTCAGGGGTGCGGGTGGCCCAGGTGCGCAGCATGCCCGACACCGTGCGGAGCTCGATCTGGTCGGCGCGTCCCAGTCCTTCGGTCATGGTCCCCTCCTCGTTCTCGCCGGGTCCGTGCCCGGTGCCCTGTCCGTCGTGAGCTGCGGGGTAGGGGCACTGTAGATCCGATCGGTACGAACCGGTCGGAGACGGGCCGAAAACCTCGCCGGTCACTCGACCGTTGGCCGGTGGACGGCCGGCCCCCGTTATGGTGTGCCCGTGGCCGAGCCCCACATGCCAGATGCCGACGGTCCGGCTTCCGACCGCCTCTACTTCCGCCAGTTGTTGGCGGGACGGGACTTTGCCTCCGGTGACCAGCTGGCCGCGCAGATGGTCAACTTCGTCTACCTGGTCGGGGACCGGATCACCGGAGAGGCGGTGATCGTCGACCCGGCGTATGCTGTCGACGAGCTGCTCGACATGATCCGGTCCGACGGCATGCGCTGTGTCGGGGCCCTCGCCACCCATTTCCACCCTGACCACGTCGGGGGGGACATGATGGGCTGGAGCATCGAGGGCATCACCCGCCTGATCGAGGTGAGCCAGGTGCCGGTGCACGTGCAAGAGGACGAGGCGACCTGGGTGACCCGATCCACCGGAGTGAGCCCGGGCGAGCTCGTCACCCATCGCAGTGGGGATGTGCTCCGGGTCGGTGAGATACCGATCACCATGGTCCACACCCCTGGCCACACTCCGGGCAGCCAATGCTTCTTGGTGGACGGCCGCCTGGTTGCCGGTGACACCCTGTTTCTCGACGGCTGTGGCCGGACCGACCTGCCCGGGGGTGACCCCGAGGCGATGTACGAATCGCTCACCACCCGTCTGTCCCGGGTGCCCGACGACACCATTCTCTACCCCGGCCACCTCTACTCACCAGATCCGTCGGCCACCATGGGTGACACCCGGGCGAACAACTACGTCTTCCGCCTCCGTACACCCGAACAGTGGATGACCATGTTCGGCCGGTGAGCCAATCCCTCCCGACGGACTCCACCGTCGCCATCGTAGGAGCGTCCCTGGCCGGCCTGCGGGCAGCGGAACAGGTCCGCCACCTCGGCCACCAGGGCCCGGTGATCATCGTCGGTGACGAGCGCCACGCCCCCTACGATCGACCACCGCTGTCGAAGCAGCTGCTCGCCGGCGTCTGGGACGTCCAACGCATCCGTCACCACGCTCCGGACAAACTCGACACGCTCGGGCTCGAGCTTCTCCTCGGCGTCCGAGCCGTGTCGCTCGACATCGAGTCCCGAAACGTCGTCTGCGACGACGATCGGCGTCTCCACTACGACGGCCTGATCGTCGCCACCGGCTCCCGCCCGCGGACACTGCCCGGCACGACCGGCATGCCCGGGGTGCGCACCCTACGCACCCTCGACGACTGCCTCGCCATCCGGTCCCAGCTCGAGTCGCTCGATGGCCGGGCGCGTCTTGTGATCATCGGGGCCGGGTTCATCGGCTCGGAGGTGGCCGCCACCTGCCACGGGCTCGGAGCCCGGGTCACGGTGGTGGAAGCGCTCCCCACGCCTCTCGGCCGGGTACTGGGCCAGGTCATGGGGGAGGCCTGTGCCGGGCTGCACCGGTCGGCCGGCGTGTCGCTCAGGACCGGCGTCGGGGTGGAGCGGCTGACCTCGCATCCCGGGGAGCCCACCCCCCTGCTGGTGCACCTGGCCGACGGCGCCGCCCTGGAGGCGGACCTGGTGGTGGTGGGCATCGGCGTCGTGCCCGAGGTCGACTGGCTGGAGGGGTCGGGACTCTCCGTCGACGACGGCGTGCTCTGCGACGAGAACCTGTTCGCCGCCGAGGGAGTGGTGGCCGCCGGCGACGTGGCTCGCTGGCATCATCGCTCCTCGGGCGGGCCGCGTCCGCGTCGAGCACTGGACCAATGCCGCCGAAGGCGGGGCGGTCGCCGCCCGCAATCTGATCGCCGGGCCGGCCGCGGCCGAGGCCTACGATCCGGTCCCCTTCTTCTGGTCCGACCAGTACCAGACCAAGATCCAAGTGCTCGGCCTGCCCGGTCCGGACGACGAAGTGGTGGTGGTCGAGGGCTCCCCAGAGGAGGGCAAGCTGCTGGCGCTCTACCGGCGGGCCGACCGGCTCCAGGCGGCGCTGGCCTTCAACCAGGCTCGCCGGCTCATGCCCTATCGGTCCCTGCTCGCCGCCGGAGCCTCCTTCGACGACGCCCTGGCATCGGCGCGATCGGCCTCGTGAACCGGCTGACCCCGCTCCGGACGTGGGCGCCGCCGGGCGGCGCCGAACCGGCGGCTGAACGCCAGGGCCTCGGCGATCTGCGCGGCCGAAGGTTCGGCCCCGCCGTAGGTGTAGCGCTCGACCAGCCCTGAGACGGCTGACAGCCCGTCGCCATGGCGCGGATCTGCTTCTGCCAGGCGTTCCGCCCAAGCGGACAGCGTCTCGTCGATCCGGCGGTGCAGGCCGAACCGGCGCCCCCCGCGCTCGAGATCGACGGCCACCTGATGGGCCCACGTGGGCGGCCTCCGCCGGCGACGACGAACGAGCGCCGACCCGGTCGCCACCACGGCCGCTACCACGGCGATCGGCATCCAGGGCAGGCGCACCAAGGCGTGGCCGGCGCTCCGGGCCAGCACGGAACCGGGCGTCGGATTGGCCAAGGGCACCTGGGCGGTCGGGTCGAAGTTCTGCCAGCCGTAGCCCGGGAACCACACCTGAACCCAGGCGTGGGCGTCCTTGGCCTGGACGTCGTAGAGGTCGGTGATCGGGTTGTACGTCCCCGGGACATAGCCCACTGTCTCCCGGGCGGCGATGCCGAGCGACCGGAGCATGACCACCGTGGCGGTGGAGATCTGCTCGCAGTAGCCGCGCCGGGTTCCGAAGAGGAAGGTGCTCACCGCGTCGGCGCCGGGGGCGAGCGGTGGGATGTCGGTGGTGTAGGCGACGTGCGTCGACATCCAGCCCTCGATGGCCGCCACCTTGTCGTAGGTGTCGCTGGCCGCACCGCCCGGGGTGCCGATACCGGCGGTGATCTGGCGGGCGAGGGCGGCCACTCTCGGGTAGGGGTGCGGCAGCTGGAGGTAGCGGACCTCCTGGTCGGACTTGAGCGGCTGGGTGGCTGGAGTGGCGGTGGACTGGCGCAGCTGCGAGGCGCTCGCCGTCGTATCGGCAGAGACCACCGTGTACACCGTCCCCGCCCCCATGGACGTCGCCGAGACGATGGTCCCGTCGCCGGTGAGGAACAGGTAACGCGACTGGATGTACACGCGTTGGGCGTCGTCGGCGTGGAAGACCAGGTTCGGTCCCGACTGGGCCACATAGAAGGTCTGCACGTCCGTGGTGTCGTCGGCCCGGTCCGCGATCTGGTCGGAGGCCAACGGGATGTCGAACGGCGAGCCGAATTGCAGCTTGTCGACTCCGGGACCGCTGGCCGGGTCGGCTGACTGGACCCAGCTCTGGCCGTCCCACTTGTCATAGGTCTGACCCACCCAGAAGCTCGGGCGGCTGGCCCTCACCCGCATGACCACCTCGTTCCCGAGCGAGGCGCGCACTCCGGTGTCGAGGGACCGGGCGAAGCCGAGGAAACCCCCGACGCCGATCCGGCCGTCGGCGGTGGCGGCGTGGGCCGGCAAGGAACCGGCGCCATCGGTGAGCCGACTGGCAGTGTCGACCGATGACGAGTTGGCCGACGAGGAGGGGAACACCGACCGCGGTCGACACGTGAGGCGCAGGCAGGAGTGCCAGCAGCAGGGCGGCCACCACGATCACGGCGACCGTGGCGGCGGCGGCGGTCACCCACGGGATACCTCGTGTCCCGGACATCGATTGCCACATCGACAGGAGCCCGACCACGCCGCAAGCGACCCACAGCACCACGTAGACCCCGAGGGTGAGGTCGACCGACTGGGCCGCCGCCACCGCCATGAGGGCGGCCGAGCCGGCCAGCGAGTAGGCGACGTCCCGCCGGGCCGGGACGTCGAACGAGTGCGTGCACAGGACCCAGGTGAACAGGACGGCGAGGGGGGCCTCCACCGTGGCGATGTCCCCGGGGGTGGCGGTGTGGCCGGCGGTGGTGATGAACCAGACGAACCCGCCCACGGCGCAGGCGGCGAGCAGCGGCTTGACCAGCTTCCAGGGGCGCTCACGTCGCCAGTAGGACAGCGCGTTCCCGACGATGGTGGTGGCCACGGCGAACAGCGCCACCGGCGCACTCAACTCTTGCTGGCTCCAGCAGGCGGCTATGGCCACGATCACGGCCGCGGCCGACGCCACCCGGAAGGTGATCGAGTGCTCGGCCGGCCCCGGCCGGTTGGCCTGGACGATGCGCTGCCAGAGGGTCACCGTGCTTCGAGTTCCCCGGCGGAGGCCGACCCGGGCGCGGGGACAGCCCGGGCCAGGCGCCGCCCGAGGTCGACGCGGTCGCGTACCGTCTGAAACCGATGGCCTTCCGGTTCGGACGTGCCGAGAAGTACCCGGCGGCCGCGGGCCAGATGGCCGCCGATCACCGTCATGGCCCGCTCCGCCAACGCCTCCGCTTCGGCGGGTTCGGTGGGCAGCACGAGGTCGATGACGACCGGGTCGTCGGTCTGACGCTCCTTCTCGCGGACCATGAGCGACCCGACGTGTGAGGTCGCCGGCCAGTGGACCGAACCGCGGGTGTCCCCGGACTGATACGGGCGCACTCCTCGGGGCTCGCCCACCCCGGCCGGCACCCGGGTCACGGCCTCACCTGCGCACGTGTCCGCCACCGTCGCCATCGGTCCGGTGTCCCCGGGCCTCGGGGCGACGTGGAACGGGCGCGGCAGCACCACCTCGACCTCTCTCGCCCACCACACCAAGCCGAACGGGGCGCAGGAGGCAAGCTCGACGACCGCGGTGCCGAGCACCCCGCGGTGGTCGGGCGTGACCACCATCTCGACGGTGCGGGGTCCGCGGACCGGCCCGACAGCACGGGCAGGCGGCCCCGCAGGGTCTCGGGGCGTGATCCTCATGGGGCCGCTGGCCACGAAGCGCAGGGCGGTCGGCCGCCCGGCCTGACCGTCGGACGGGGACGACGTGCAGGTCACCGAGGCCCGCCGGGCTGGCACGGCGGGGGCGACGATGCCGACGGCCAGGACCGAGGCCATCAGGGCGCCGACTGCCTGGACCCAGCCCGAACCGCTCGAATGGGCCACCGCTCCCCAGGCGAGGACGACCGTGAGACTGCCCGCCACCGGGGTGAACCAGGCCACCGGGTGGACAGGTCGGTGGCGCCCGCCATCGGGCCGCCGGCGTCGCCGTCGCGGTGACGTCAGGACCAAAGAGGCCGAGGCCCCGGCCATCATGGCCGCCAGACCGATGAGCGTCCCGCTCACGACGACGCCCCGGCCGAGCGCGGCTCGGGTGAGCACCACGGCGGCCACCCCGGCCGTGACTCCGGTGATGCCGGCGTTGCCACTGCGCCACCCGGGCGGCGCGGGCCCGGCCGTGGCTTCACGTCGTGGGAACGGGCGTCTCGCCGAGGATGCTGCCGATGAGGCTCGAGCCGCTGCCGTCCGGCCCGTCGGCGACCAGGCGGTGGGAGAGACAGGCGACTGCTACCGACTGGACGTCCTGCGGGGTCACATAGCCGCGACCGCTCAGAACGGCGAAGGCCTGTGCACTCCGGATGAGCGATATACCGGCCCGGGGGCTGGCGCCGAGCCGCACGGTGCCGGCCTGGCGCGTCGCCCGGACCAGCGACACCGCGTAGTTGGCCACCGCCGGGACGACCCGCACCGACGCAGTGGACCCGATGACCCGGGCCCACTGGACCGGGTCCGACACCGGTACCAGGTGGTCGAGGGCGTACCGGCCGCCGTGGTGGAGCACCAGCCTCGCTTCCACCTCGGGGTCGGGGTAGCCGATGGCCGTCGACAACCCGAACCGGTCGAGCTGGCTCTCCACCAAGGGGTAGGTGCCGAGCTGCCCCACCGGGTTCTGGGTGCCGATGACCAGGTGCGGTCGCGGCAGGGGCCACGACTCTCCGTCCACCGTGACCTGCTGCTCCTCCATGGCCTCGAGCAGCGCCGACTGGGTCCGGGGCGGAGTGCGGTTGAGCTCGTCGAGCAGGACGACGTGGGCGAACACCGGGCCGGGACGGAAGTCCCAGGTCCCGGTGTCGGGGGAGAACACCGTGACACCGGTCACGTCGGAGGGCAGGAGGTCGGGGTGTCCCTGCACCCGAGACAACTGGACGCCGAGGGCGGTGGCGAGCGCCCGGGCCAGGACCGTCTTGCCCACCCCGGGGACGTCCTCGATGAGGAGGTGGCCGCCGGACATGGCCGCCACGACCGCCACGGTCACCGCCCTCGGCGTGCCGAGGAGCACGCCCGACAGCGCGTCGTGGACTCCCCTCGCCACTGCGACCGCCTCGTCGATCTCCGCCACGGCAATGGGCGACCGCACGGCCGTAGACGGATCGGTTCCGACTGCCCCGATGTCCGTGCCCGTGCTCATGCGTTCCCCTGCTCCCTGCACTCGCTCGTCCGGCCGGTGCCGTCGCCGAGGGTGGTTCCAATCCCACCCTAGGCGGTGCCGACGCGCGCCGGTTCAATGCTTGGGGCTGGGAGAACGTCACCTCGGACCCGTCCTCGGCCGGTTCAGAAGTCGAGGGCGGAGAGCTCGGGGATGGTTCGTTCGGCCCGGCTCCGGGCCTCGAGCCAGCGTGACCGCCGGGCGGCTCGCTCGCCCTCACCTCCTTCGGGCTCGAGTATCTCCCGCGGGGACCACGCCGCGGCCACCTCGTCCTCGTCCGCCCATGTGCCGACGGCCATGCCGGCCAGGTACGCGGCACCCAGCGTGGTCGCCTCCAGCACCGGGGCGATCTCGATGGTCCGCCCGCACGCCTCGGCGAGCGCCCGGGTGAATACCGGGTTGGCCGACATTCCACCGTCGATGCGCAGGGAGCCGACGCCGAGGCCGGAATCCGACTCGGCGGCCTCGAGGAGGTCGGCGCCCCGCTGGGCGACGCCCTCGAGGACCGCCCGCACCAGGGCCGGCCGTCCCGTGCCCCGGGTGATGCCGGTGAAGGTCCCTCTGGCCCCGAAGTCCCATACCGGCGTGCCCAGGCCGAGCAAGGCGGGCACGAACCAGACGTCGTCGGTGTCTTCGCACCGGGCGGCCACGTCGGCCGACGCCGGGGCGCTGTCGATGATGGCCAGGTCGTCGCGCAGCCACTCGATGCAGGTTCCTGCCGACAGCATGATGGCCTCGACGCCCCAGGTGGGCTTCGAGCCGCGCTGCCAGGCGATGATGGGGATGGTGCCGGCCGGCCCCCGAGCCGGGTGGGGAGGTCGTTCCGGACCGACACACTGGTCGAGCATGCCCCCGGTCCCGAAGGTGGCCTTGGCCTGTCCGGGCCGCGTGCACCCTTGCCCGATGAGGGATGCCTGTTGGTCGCCGGCCATCCCGGCGATGGGCGGATGGCCCGTGAGGCTCGTGGCCGGGCCCACCACGCCGGACGAGTCGACGATGGCGGGGAGGAGGGCGACAGGAATCCGGAGGGCGTCGAGCAGCCGCGGGTCCCATCCCGAGCCGTCCCCGCGGAGTAGGCCGGTCACCCCGGCGTTGGATGCGTCCGTGACGTGGAGGTGCCGATCGGAGAGGGTCCAGGCCACCCAGGTGTCGACGGTCCCGAAGGCGAGCTCCCCCCGTTCCGAACGCGCGCGGTCCGGATCGGCCGAATCGAGCAGGGCGGCCAGCTTGGTGGCGGAGGCGTTCGGGGCCACCCGGATCCCCTCGCCCTGGAGCTCCAGGCAGGTGCCCACGGTGCGCAGGTCCTGCCACCCGATGCCCGGGCCAACCGGCACGCCGGTGCTGCGGTCCCACAGGATGGTCGAAGCCCGTTGATTGGCGATACCGACCGCGTCGACCGGGCCGCCTTCGGCCAGGCAGTGTGCCGCCACTGCCATCACCGCCTCCGCCATGGCGACGGCGTCGAACTCCACCAACCCGGGGAAAGGGGTGTCGGGCAGCACCGGGACGCGGTGGATGTGCTCGACGGTCCCGTCGGGGCGTATCACCGCCCCGCGGACCCCAGACGTCCCGACGTCGATCACCAGGATGCTCACGGCCAGGGAACCTCGCCGAAGGGGCTCGGCAGGCCGAGCTTGCCGGGGTTGAGGATGCCGTGGGGGTCGAGTGCCTGCTTGACCACGGCCAGCACCGCGAACGCCGGGCCCGAGCGCGCCGGGAAGGAACCGGGCCCGGTTGAGGCCGATGCCGTGGTGATGGCTGATGGCTCCGCCGGCGGCCCGGGTGACCCCGGTGACCGCGTCCCATGCCTCCCGGTAGTAGCGCTCGGCCCACCGTCGGTCGGGGTCCTCGTCCGCGGCCCCGTCCCCGGTGGATGGGGCGCGCCCGGCGAAGGTGAAATAAAGGCAGGCCCCGTCGGCATAGGCATGGGACTGGTGGGAGGAGACGACCAGGGTGCCCTCGAGCCCACCGACGGTGTCGAGCACCGAGCGGTACAGGTGCGGCAGGGCAGCCCAACGGGCCGAGACTTCGACCGTGTCGACCACGATCCCCGATCGCCAAAGGGGAGCCAGGGCGGACACGTCGTTGCGATGCTCGAGCCATCGCCCGACCAGCCCGGCGTCGAGCACGTCCACCGACTCGCACTCGTCGTCGACGATGGCCACGGTGGCGTCGACCAGGCCGGGGTCGGCCTCGTCCAGGACGATGAGCACGCAGGTGTCCGGGCGGTCGAACGACCGGCCCGACTCGGTCTCGTCGTAGAGGCGGAGCACCGCCAGCGTCGCGCCGCGGCGGAGGATCCGACGGCAGGCGTCCAACCCGGTCGGGAACGACGGGAAGCCGAACGCCCGGCGGGCCTCGCCTCCCGGCCGTGGGTGGACCCGGAAGCGACCTTCGGTGATGACGCCGAGTGTGCCCTCGCTGCCGACGAACAGCTGGGTGAGATCGGGCCCCGTGGCCGAGCGTGGCCCCTGGCCCCCGGTTCTGACCACCCGCCCGTCGGCCAGCACGACCTCGAGGCCGATGACCATGTCCTCGATCTTCCCGTAGCGGTTCGAGTACTGGCCGGCGCCTCGGCAGGCGAGCCAGCCGCCCACGGTGGAGAGATCCATCGATTGCGGCCAATGGCCGAGGGTCAAGTCGTTGCCCTCGCCGAGGGCAGCCTCGACGTCCGGGCCGAAGGTGCCGGCCCGGATATCGGCGGTCAGCGATTCGGGGTCGACCGCGGCCAGGCCGGCCAGGCCGCAGAGGTCGAGGGCGACCCCGCCGAAGAGGGGCACCGACGCGCCGCACACTCCGCTCCTCCCGCCGGCCGGAGTGACCGGCACCCGGGCCCGGTGGCAGAGGTCGAGCACCGCCGCCACCTGGGCGGTGTCCGCCGGGCGGGCTATCAGCCCCGGACGGGCGGGCACATCGCCGTCGACCGCCCAACCGATGGCCAGCGGCCACCAGTCGCGGCCAGCTTCGGCCCGATCGGCATCGGCGTCGCTGACTTCGACGCACACGTCGGACAGCGACCGGCGGAGCTCCGGGCTTACCGCCACCCGATGGCCCCGAAGATGATCGGCGATGTCGGCCGGGGGAGCGTCGATCGACGTCACC
Source organism: uncultured Acidimicrobiales bacterium (assembly GCA_963734435.1). Classification (GTDB taxonomy): domain Bacteria; phylum Actinomycetota; class Acidimicrobiia; order Acidimicrobiales; family RAAP-2; genus Bog-756. The sequence continues at coordinate 242,114 of CAVTHA010000002.1, forward strand.
GGCGTCGGTCTGGTCACCGGCGCTCCGTCGAAGGTACGGCGGTCACCGCGTCGGCGTCGGGCCCGGCATCGGGGTCGAGCCCGGCCCGGGCCAGGGCGGCGCGGACCCCCGAGGCGTAGGCGTCTGCCTCAGCCTCGATGCGAGCGGGATCCCACCCGAGCTCGGGGCCGATCAGGCCGGCCACCCGTCGAGCGGCGGCGGCGGTCCCTCGAGCTTCCCGGAGCGACGCCCGCGTACGCCGGTCGAGCACGTCGGCCAGCGTGGTCGCCATCTCCTCCCGCACCGCATAGACAGCTTCGGCGGCGAGGTAGTGGAGTCCGGGGACGAGCGGCTCCAGCAGGTCTGGCCGGCCGTCGGCCACCGCCAGCACCGCCGGCGTCTCCGCTCCGTAGCGCCCGGCCAGGTGGGTGGCGACCGCGGCGGCCGGGTCGGACGGCGGGGCGTGGCCGCCGTCGACCGTCCCACCGGGCCGGGCGGTGGCGTGCTCCGCCCGACCGGCACCCCGGAGCCGGAGGGACTTGGTAGCGCAGGGCACGGCTGGCCATCCGATGTCCTTCAGGGCGGCGTCCACGGCGTCCTCGGCCATCTTCCGGTAGGTGGTGAGCTTCCCGCCGGTGATGGTGACCAGGCCGGGGGTGGTGGTGTTCACCGTATGGCGCCGGGAGAGGTCGGCCGTGCGAGCGCTCGGAGCCTGTTTCCCCGCCACCGGCGCCAGTAGTGGCCGCAGGCCGGTCCACAAGCCGGTGATGTCCTCTCTGGTGATGGGCCGGGTGGTGACGGCGTTGGCCGCGCCCAGCAGGTAGTCGATGTCGGCGGGCAGGCAGGCCGGATCCTCCAGGCTCCCGTCCCACTGGGTGTCGGTGGTCCCGAGGTATACCTGGTCTCCCCACGACACGACGAAGATCGAGCGGTGGTCCTCCCTGACCGGGATGACCGCGGCGATGTCGCAGGGGAATGCCTGGTTCGGCACGGTGATGTGGATGCCTTTGGCCGGCCGGATCGAGTGGGGATCACGGCCTTCGGCCAGGGCGCGGACTTCGTCCGACCACACCCCTGTGGCGTTGACCACGACCGAGGCGCGGACGGCGAAGGGCTCCCTCCCGACCGGCTCCACCACGGCGCCGTTCACCTTTCCGTCGGGACCGGTGGTGAGGTCGGTCACCGCCACGTGGTTGGCCACCACGGCGTGGTGGTCAAGGGCCGCCGTCCGGAGCACCGCCAACGTGAGCCGGGCGTCGTCGGCCCGGGCGTCCCAGTAGAGGAAGCCGGCCACCAGCCGGTCGGCCTGGAGGGTGGGCATGTGGGCCAGCGCCTGCTCCCGTGACACCCGCTCGTGACGGCGACCGATGCGCATCCCCCCGGTCAGGTCATAGAGCCACAGAGCGGTCCGGTAGACCCGGGCCACACTGCGGTTGACCACCCCCTCCCGACCGAAGAGCGGGATGAGAAACGGGAGTGGCGAGACCAGGTGGGGTGCATTGTCGAGGAGCCGTTGGCGCTCAGCCAGGTTCTCGTAGACCAACCGGTACTCGTGTTGCTGCAGGTACCGGAGACCGCCGTGGATCATCTTGGACGACTTCGAAGAGGTACCGGAGGCGAAATCGTCGCGTTCGACCAGGGCGGTGGTGAGGCCCCGGCTGGCGGCGTCGAGGGCCACGCCGGCCCCGGTGATCCCCCCACCGATCACCAGCAGGTCGAAGTGTTCAGCGGCGAGGCGCTCGAGGCTCCGATCCCGGTGGAACCGGCCCAGGTCCGGGTCGGTGGCGCCGGCGCGGGTCTCCATGGGCAAAAGACTGCCACGCCGTCGACGGCTCTCCGCCCGGCTTCACGTCCGGGCCCCGGGCGGCGAGGACGATGGGGTGCTGGCTCCAGCCCCGTGTCGACAACGATTGTTGAAAAACAACGATTGGTGATAAGGTACACGGCGGATGAAGACGCCCGAGGAGTTGACCGAATTGTTCCGGTCGAATGGCCGGAAGGTGACCGCTCAGCGGCAGTGCATCTTCCGCGTGCTGCAGGGCGATATGACCCACCCGTCCGCCGAGGCGGTGCACGCCACGGCCAGCCGCGAGATGGAGACCATCTCCTTGAAGACCGTCTACCAGACGCTTCACGACCTCGCCGAATTGGGAGAGATCGCCTCCCTCGACCTCGGCACCGGCATGACCCGGTTCGACCCCAACGTGGACGATCCCCACCATCATCTGGTCTGCCGGCAGTGCGGTAGCGTCCGCGACCTGGTGGCCCCCTTCCCCGAATTGACCATTCCCGACAGAGCCACGCAGGGTTTCGAAGTGGGGTCGGCGGAAATCGTCTTCCGAGGGCTCTGCCCCGATTGCCGGGTCCCGGCGCCGTCTCGTCGGGGGCGGGCCAAGGTGCGTTCGTGAACGGCGCCACCGTTCTGGGGCGGATCCGTTACGGCCAGCCCGGCGGGCGATATCGGGACCTCGATACCAGTCAACAACCAGCCACAGCCATGAAAGGAACATCGTGCCATCACTGAAGAACAGCAAGACCGAGGCCAACCTCAAGGAGGCCTTTGCCGGTGAAAGCCAGGCCAATCGCCGCTACCTGTACTTCGCCCAGAAGGCCGACGTGGAGGGCTACCCCGATGTGGCGGCCCTCTTCCGGTCGGTGGCCGAAGGGGAGACCGGGCACACGTTCGGCCACTTCGACTTCCTCCGAGAGGTCGGCGACCCGGTGACGGGCGTGCCCGTCGGACCCACCGAGGCCAATCTCAAGTCCGCCATCGAGGGCGAGACCTACGAGTACACGGAGATGTACCCGGGGTTCGCCCGCACCGCTCGTGAAGAGGGGTTCGACGAGATCGCCGAGTGGCTCGAGACGCTGGCCCGGGCGGAGAAGAGCCACGCCGGCCGGTTCACCGAGGGGCTGGCCTCGGTCGCCTGAGCGCCGCCGGTCCACCCCGTGCACCACACGACGGCCGTTGCCGGTCCCGGGCGCTCCCGGGGCCGGTCCGCCGGCGGCGTGCTCCCACAGTGAGCGCCGCCAAGCTGCTGACCCTCGATGACATCCTCGACCAGCGCGCCTACGAGCGCCAACGGGAGGCGTTCCGCTCCGAGGTCATCGCGGTCAAGAAATTGCGCCGGATCAGCGTCGGTCCGGTGATCACCCTCACCTTCGAGAACCGCATGACCATGCGGTTCCAGATCCAGGAGATGGTGCGCGCCGAGCGGATGTCGACTGATGCGCAGATCCAGCATGAGCTGGACGTCTACAACCGGCTCCTGCCGGCCAAGGGGGAACTGTCGGCCACGTTGTTCCTCGAGCTCACCGACGAAGCGGGGCTGCGGCGCTGGCTGCCGCGGTTGATCGGCATCGAGGGGGCGTGCCAGCTCCACGTGGGAGAGGGTGTCGGTGGCCGGGGTCGATATGTGATCTCCTCCGACCTCGAACCGGAGCACGAGGCCAACCTGACCCGGGAGGCCATCACCTCGGCCGTGCACTATGTGCGGTTCGTCCTCGAGGACCGACAGGTCGAGGCGTTCACCTCCGGACCGGTGCGGCTGGTGGTCGACCATCCCGGCTATCCCGAGGGCCGGCCCGGCGTGCTCCTGGCCGATGCCACCCGAACGGAGCTGGCCGCCGACCTGGCGGGCGAATAGGGCCAGCTAGCCGGTCAGCGTCCCGAGAACTGGGGTCGGCGCCGATGCCGTGATGCGTCGATCCCCTCGCGGAAGTCGTCGGTGCGCATCAGGGCGAGCTGTTCGGCCTGCTCGTGGGCGATGGCGTCGGCGAAGGCTTCGGTCAACCCGTCCCGCTGGGTGCGCCGGATGGCCTCGACGGCCAGCGGAGCGGACGCGGCGATCTCGCCGGCCAACCCGTGGGCTCCGGCCCGAGGATCCTCGCTCAACCCGTCGCACAGGCCGATGCGGAAGGCCTCCGCCCCGTCGATACGACGCCCGGTGAGCAGCAGCTCGAGCGCCCGTTGGGCGCCAATTGCCTGGGTGAGGGTGACCGAGATGCCGAAGCCCTGGTGCAGGCCGAGCCGGGCGAAGTTGGCGGAGAACCGGCTGTCTGCCGACGCCGTCCGGAAGTCGGCGGCCAGGGCCAGCCCGAGACCGCCCCCCACCGCCGAGCCCTGTACGGCGGCGACCACCGGGAGGGGGCCGGCCACCAGGGCCACGGCGTGATCGTAGAGGGAACGCAGGTATTCGGGATCCGGTCCGTCCGACGATCCGAAATCGAATCCGGCGCAGAAGTTCCTGCCCTCGGAGCACAGGACGACAGCCCGGCCGCCGCCGGCGTGAGCCCAGCCGATGGCCTCAACCACGCCTCCGAGCAATGGGGCGTCGAAGAAGTTGGAGGGTGGCCGATGGACCTCGACCTCGGCGACGCCCTCGTCGGTGAGCACGGCAGTCACGTCACCGAACGTCTTCACCGGAGGCGACCCCGCATCACCGGGGGGTGACCACGCCGGTGTGCACCGTGCAACTCAGAGGCACCGTGCAATATCAGAGGTAGGCAAGGTGGACGGCGGCATCAGGTGTGTTGATCCGGAAGGCCAGGCTCTCCTCGATGTAGAGGTCGAGCGTGTCCCCGTCGTGGGACCGGTAGCCGACCGAGAAGTCCTCGCCCACGGTCAGCTCGAAGTCCCCGCCCCGTTGGCTCGCCACCACTGCGCCGTCCACCGCCGGGGCCCACACCACCGGCCCCCCGAGGATCTGGCGGAGGTGCTCGAAGACCGGGTAGCCACCGTGCTCGGTGGTCTCGGTCACACCGGTATAGCAGCGCGCCCCGAGGGCGATGGCGAACGGCCCGGCGATGCCGGCTCCCCGCAGCGCCCCGACCGCTCTGGCCGCGTGCTCGGGATAGCGGCTGTAGTCGTCGCTGATCGGAACGGCATCGTGCGGACTGGCGGCCACGATGCCGGCGATCCCGCCCGGCTCGTAACCGTGGAAGACCACGTGGTCCTCGGCCAGTGCCGCCGTCCGGGCCGCGGTGACCACCGCGGCGAGGTCGAGGTCCGTCGCGCCACGGTCGGCGGTGACCAACTCCGACCGGGAGAGCGTGAACGGGCTGCGGACCTCGATGAGGGGCAGGACCGATCGCTGCGCCACCTCGACCCCGCCGAGTGCCCCCGGGTCGAGCTCCGCCACCCGGCCGATGTCGACCGCTCCACGGTCCCAACCGTGCGGACCGGAGAAATCGACGATGCGCCGGCCGGCCAACACGTGTTTGATCGAGCGGGTGGCCTCCTCCTCGACGAACGCCCAGGCTTCGTCGGTTATCGGTGCCAGTTCTCGGATCAGGTGGTTCATGGGTGGGTCCCGCTTTCGACTCGTAGGTTTCCGATCCCCAGCTCGCTGCTCACTCGGGTCGTGGCCCGGGCCATCGGGTTCGGCGTCGGTGGCGCCAGCCGAGTGAGTGTATTGCGATCGACGTGCTGGAAGGCCTGGTCACCGGGGATGGCCAGCACCCCCATTTGTTCGTAGGACCACGATCCGTCGGGATGCACCTCCACCTCCATGCGATAGCTGAGCGTGCGGAAGGCGGCGTCGAGGAAGGGATTGGACAGGATGCCGTAGACCTCGCTCCCCACCGCCGCCTCCACGGCGAACTGGGTGGCGTCGGGCCCGGCCTGGCCACCGGCCAGCAGCACCTGGCCCCGGGGGATCCCGAGGGTAAGGGTGACCGTCCCGGTGGCCGGCTCCCACAGCCAGTATCCGACCTGGTCGTGAAAGGTCTCTACTTCCCCGGGCTTCACGATATGGGTGTGGTACCGGAGCCCGTAGAAAAGTTGGGGGCCGTTGGTTTGGCGGTCGATGGGTTGCAGTTCGATGTGCTCGACGTAGGCATCCCGTTCCGTCCCGCCGGCGCCGGGGTGCTCGTCCTTCCCACCGCCACCGTGCCAGACACCGGCCAATGGACCAAGCGGGCCGAGCCGGGAGAGGGTGTCAGGATCGCCCTCGGCCTCGGTGTAGATGTCGTCGCCGTAGGGGTTCATGCCGGCCGCCTCATGCTGGTCGGTCCTCCGATCGGGGTATCGGTCGGGTCCCCTCCGCTACGCCCTGCCGGAGGGCGAGTGGGTGGGACCGGGCGCGCCGGCTCAGTGTAGGTCGGTACCCCAGGCGTTCGGTCAGGTCACGCTTCGCCGGCAAGGTAACCGACCAGTGCCGGCATCGGGCCCGAGCAAGGAGGCCCGTTCACCATGGGATCACCTTCGGCGTGGGCCACCGGCCTCGTCGGTCCCTCGGCCCGACCACGTCGCCGGACAGCACGAACCACGAGAACAGGGAGTCATCCATTGAGCACCGCATCCACGACCACCATCGTCGGCAACCTCACCCGCGACCCGGAGATCCGCTACACCCGAGAGGGACAGGCCACTACGTCGTTGGGCGTGGCGGTCAACCGGCGTTGGCAGAACCGCGACACCAACGAATGGGAGGAGGCGACCTCGTTCTTCGACGTCATCACCTGGCGCGACTTGGCCGAGAACGTGGCTCTCAGCCTCACCAAGGGCATGCGCGTGGTGGTCACCGGCCGCCTCGAACAGCGGAGCTGGGAGACGGAGGAGGGGGACCGCCGCTTCAAGGTCGAGATCGTGGCCGACGAAGTCGGCGCCGCCCTGCGGTTTGCCACCGTCGACGTGCACCGGATCGAACGGCAGCGGGCCGCCCAGGACGACGACGCCGGGTCCGGTACCGCCGACAGCACGGAAGACGCTCTCGGAACGCCGGCGTGACGGCCCGGCCTGGGGGCCACAAGGCAACGGGACCCGGCATGGGCATGCCACTGATGTGGGTCGGATGGGGGGAAGCCCTTCCACTCTGGATAGCGGCCGCCCTCATGACCAGCGCCACCGTCGCCATTTTCGCCCTGGTCCGGCACGACGGTCGCCGGTCGCGTGACACCCGCGGGCCCGTTCGCCGACGCCGGTCCGAGCCGTGATGGCCCATGAAGCGTGATGGCCCATGAAGAGAGTGTCCGGTTCTCCGCAGCCATCCGCCTGACCAAGCGCGAGGCCTTCGAGGCCTGCCAAGCACTGGCCGACGCCGACCGGTTTCTCCTCCGTGCCGGGCACCACGAGGCGGCCGGTGCGCTCGGCGATCTGTTCGAGCTCCTGGAAGAGCGGCTTACCTCCGGCCACCCCGACCGGGACGCGGTCTCAGGTGCGGTCCGGCTCGAACTCGAGCGACAGCGAGTTCACGCAGTAGCGCCGACCCGTTGGCGCCGGACCGTCGGGGAACACGTGTCCGAGATGCCCGCCGCACCGGGCGCAGGTGATCTCGGTCCTGCTCATGCCGTGGCGACCACGCCGGTTCGGTGCCCTTCTGCCGAAGCACGGCGTACCGCTCGGGGGGGAGGGCCCTCCGCCATTCCTCCTCGGTGCGCTCCACTCGACCACTTGTGTCCGTAACGGTTCGCTCGGTCATCTCCACTACCTCCCTGCCTGTCGCGCCCACCACTGGCCTACGGCAATCATCCCCACCAAAGCGCCGGCCGGTATCGAGCTGTTCCCGGTGCTGGTTGCTGTCCCACACCCGGGGAAGCTCCGCCTTGGCCGAGTCTCTGGACGGGCCGGGGGAAGCCCACGCCGCTTTGCTAGCGTCGCATCGGATTGGCCGGCCCCGAACGCCTGGCGGCCCCGGCTCGCCCGACGCACTGAACGCCACCCCCATGGACCTACGAGAGCGACCCGAGGACCAGGCCTTTCGCCACGAGGTGCGATCCTGGTTGGCCGAGCATGTCGTGGACGAGTTCGCCGCCCTCGGTGGCCGGGGGGGTTCGGGGGACGAGGCGTACGGCTTCGAGACCCGGTTGCAGTGGGAGAAGGTGCTGGCCACCGGGGGATGGACCGGCATCGGCTGGCCGGTCCGGCACGGTGGCCGCGGGTTGTCCATCACCCAGCAGGTCATCTTCAACGAGGAATACGTCAGGGCCCGAGCGCCCGGGCGGGTGAGCATTCTCGGGGAGGGCCTGCTCGGGCCCACCATCATCCAGTACGGGACTCCCGAGCAACAGGCCCGGTTCCTGCCGCCCATCCTGGCCGGCACCGAGTTGTGGTGTCAGGGTTACTCGGAGCCAAACGCCGGCAGTGACCTGGCCAATGTGCAGACCAAGGCGGTGCTGGACGGCGACGAGTGGGTCGTCACCGGGCAGAAGGTCTGGACGTCCCTGGCTCACCAGGCCGACTGGTGCTTCGTGGTGTGCCGCACCGAGCCGGGGTCGACCCGTCATCGTGGACTCTCGTACCTGCTGGTCCCCATGGACCAGGCCGGCGTGGACGTTCGGCCCATCGCCCAGCTCACCGGGACCTCCGAGTTCAACGAGGTCTTCTTCGACGGGGCCCGCACCCGGCGCCACCACGTGGTCGGCGAGGTCGGGGACGGGTGGAGGGTGGCCCTGGCCACCTTGGCCTACGAGCGCGGTGTCGCACTCCTCGGGCATCAGGTCTCCTTCCGCCGCGAGCTCGGCCAGCTGGTCGACCTGGCCCGCAGCCGCGGGAGATCGTCCGATCCGCTCGTCCGTCAGCGCCTGGCCCGCTCCTACGCCGAACTGGAGATCCTCCGCCTCAACACCTTGCGCAGCTTGGCCGGGTACGACGGGCCGGTGGCCCCCCCGGAGGCATCGATCATCAAGTTGTTCTGGGCCGGTTGGCATCAGCGCCTCGGAGAGCTGGCCATCGACCTTCGGGGCGTTCCCGGGACGGTGCTCGAGGGGTTTCCCTACGAGCTCGATGAAGGCCAGCGCACCTTCCTGTTCAGCCGGTCGGAGACCATCTACGGCGGGTCGAACCAGATACAGAGGAACATCATCGGCGAGCGGGTGCTCGGCCTGCCGCCCGAGCCGAAGGGGATCGCTCGATGACCGCCAGTGCCTCCGACCCGCCCGCGGCCACCGGTGCCCGGATCCCCCGACCCCCGGCCGGCCATGGCTTGCTCGACGGCAAGGTCGTGGTGATCACGGCGGCGGCGGGCGCCGGAATCGGGTTCGCCACCGCCCGTCGCTGCATCGAGGAGGGAGCGACCGTAGTGATCTCCGACGCCCACGAACGCCGGCTGGGCGAGGCCGCGGCTACCCTGGCTGCCCTTCCCGAGCTGGCTGGGGAACGACCGCTGGCCGTGCCCTGCGACGTGACGCAGGAAACCGACGTGCAGCGACTGTACGCTGCCGCCGCCGAGCGCCACGGGCGGATCGACGTGGCCGTGAACAACGCCGGATTGGGCGGAACGGTGGACCTGGTCGACATGACCGACGAGCAGTGGTCGGCCGTGCTCGACGTCACGCTGACGGGCACGTTCCGCTGCACCCGTGCCGCCTTGACGCGCCTGTACGACCAGGCTGTCGGCGGCGCCATCGTCAACAACGCGTCGGTCCTCGGGTGGCGGGCCCAGGCCGGTCAGGCCCACTACGCCGCGGCCAAGGCCGGGGTGATGGCGCTGACCCGTTGCAGTGCCATCGAGGCGGTGGCCCATGACGTGCGGGTCAACGCCGTGGCCCCGAGCTTGGCCGTCCATCCCTTCCTCAATCGGGTGATGTCCGACGTGGAGCTCGACGAGCTCGCTCGCCGCGAGGTGTTCGGACGGGGTGCCGAGGTCTGGGAAGTAGCCAACGTCATCACCTTCCTGGCCAGTGACTACGCCACCTTCATGACCGGCGAGGTGGTGTCGGTCAGCAGCCAGCACCCCTGAGCTCCTCAGCCGGCCGGCCGCCTCGGGGCATGCACTACCCTGACGGAGTGTCAGGTCACGGAGCCGGTGCGGTCGACCCGCGGGGACCTCCAGTGGGGGACCATCCCGGCACTGGTCGAGGACGCCGCAGCACGGTTCGGCTGGACCGAGGCGGTCATCGACCCGCACGGCCCCGGCGGGACCGTCACCCGACTGACCTTCGACCAACTGGCCGACGAAGTGGCCGCGTCGACCAGGGCCATCGTGGCCAACGGCATCGAGCGGGGCGACCGCGTGGCCGTGTGGGCCCCCAATTGCGCCGAGTGGTTGATCGCCGCCCTGGGGGCGGTGGCGGCGGGCGCGCTGTTGGTCCCGCTCAACACCCGATTCAAGGGAGCCGAGGCGGGCTACGTCCTGCGCCAGTCCGGCGCCCGGATCCTCTTCACCGTTCGGGGGTTCCTCGGGACCGACTACCCGAAGATGCTGGACGACGCGGTGAGCTCGGGCGGGAAGCTGCCCGACCTGGAGCGGATCGTGGTCCTCCGGTCCGACGACTCAGGGCCCCGACAGCCCACGGCCCAGGGCGACCAGGTCGTCGAGTGGGAAGTCTTCCTCCGGGAGGGCGGGCTGTGCTCGGCCGACGTCGCCGCCGGCCGGACCGCCTCGATCACTCCCGGGGACCTCTCCGACCTGGTGTTCACCTCGGGCACCACCGGTCAGCCCAAAGGCGCCATGACCACACACGCCCAGACGCTGCGCACCTTTGCCACCTGGTCCGAAGTGGTGGGCCTGCGCAAGGGGGACCGGTACCTGATCGTCAACCCGTTCTTCCACACGTTCGGGTACAAGGCGGGCATCCTGGCCTGCCTCATGACCGGCGCCACCATGATCCCCGAGCCCGTGTTCGACGTCGACTCGCTCATGCGGCGGATCGAGGACGAGCGCATCTCGGTGCTTCCCGGACCGCCGACCATCTTCCAGGCCATGCTCGACCACCCCGACCGGAAGGGGTTCGACCTCTCCTCCCTGCGGCTGGTGGTCACCGGTGCCGCCGCCGTCCCGGTGGAGCTGGTGCGGCGGCTCTGGTCGGATCTCGGCATCGAGACGGTGCTCACCGCCTACGGCCTGACCGAGGCCACGGGGACGGTGACCATGTGCCGACAGGGCGACTCGGCCGAGGTCATCTCCTCCACCTCGGGGCGGGCCATCCCCGATGTCGATGTTCGCATCGTCGGGGCGGACGGGACCGAGCGGCCGCCAGGCGAGCCCGGCGAGGTCGTCGTGCGCGGCTACAACGTGATGCAGGGCTACTTCAACGACGCCGAGGCGACCGACGCCGCCATAGACCGGGAGGGTTGGCTCCACACCGGGGATGTCGGGGTCGTGGACAGCGCCGGCAATCTGGCCATCACCGACCGCTTGAAGGACATGTACGTGAGCGGCGGGTTCAACGTGTACCCGGCCGAGATCGAAGCCGTCCTCCGACAGCATCCCGACGTGGGCCAGGCCGCCGTCATCGGTGTGCCCGACGCCAGGATGGGCGAGGCGGGCCTGGCCCTGGTCGTCCCGGCCGGCGGTGCCCCACCTGGGGGCTTCGAGGCCGAGCTCGAGGGCTGGTTGAGGGAACGCCTGGCCAACTACAAGGTCCCGGCCGGCGTGCGGCTGATCGACTCCCTGCCGGTCAATGCCGGTGGCAAGGTGCTCAAGCGAGAGCTCCGCCGCCGGTACTCGGACGCCGAGTAGGCCGAGGACGCCGACACCGGGCACGAGTCGCAGGACCAACCAAAGCCGTAGCAGAGAGCGAGAGGAGCGGGGTGCCATGCGAGGCATCGTTTACACCGGTGACGACGTCGAGGTCACCGACCAGCTGAGCGTCGGAGACCCCGGCCCGACCGAGGTCCGAGTGGCGGTGGGCGCCGCCGGGGTGTGCCACAGCGACCTCTCGGTCATCAATGGCACCATCCCGTGGAAGGCGCCCTCGGTGCTCGGACACGAAGGGGCCGGAGTGATCGAGGCGGTGGGCGCGGAGGTCCGTTCGGTGAAGCCTGGCGACCATGTCGTGATCGCCACCCTGCAGAGCTGCGGGACGTGTCGGGCATGCAGCACCGGCCACCCGACCTGGTGCGCGAAGACGCTCGGGAACGTGTCCCAACCGTTCTCGTACCGGGGTGAGCCGGCATCCAACTTCGCCGGCACCTCGGTGTTCGTCGAGTCGACGATCGTGAAGGAGGTGCAAGCCGTCAAGATCTCCAAGGAGGTCCCGATGACGTCGGCCTGTCTCATCGGATGTGGGGTCCTGACCGGCGTGGGATCGGTGCTGAACCGGGCGAGGGTCCAGGCGGGTGAGACCGCCGCCGTCTTCGGTGTGGGCGGCGTGGGGCTCAATGTGATCCAGGGGCTGCGCATCGCCGGGGCCAGCAGGATCATCGCCGTCGACACGCTGGCTGGGAAGGAGGCCCTGGCCCGCCGGTTCGGGGCGACCCACTTCGTCGATGCGTCGTCGACCGACGCCGTGGCCGCCATCCGGGAACTGGTGCCCCCCGGTCCCGACCGGGTGTCGGGCGCCCTCGGTTGGACCGGAGGAGTCACCTGGTCGTTCGACTGCGTCGGCCATCCGGCGGTGCTCCGGAACGCCCTCGACGTGCTCGACTGGGGAGGCAACGCCTTGGCCATCGGGATCCCCCCGCAGGGGACCGAGGTGTCGGTGGACGTCAACAGCCTGGCTTACGTCGACCGGGGGCTGCTCGGTTGCCGCTACGGATCGTCCCGGCCCCACCACGACATTCCGCTCATGGTCGAGATGTACCTGTCGGGTCAGCTCCTCCTCGACGAGCTGGTCACCGAGCAGCGCCCGCTGGATGGGTTCCGTCAGATCCTCGAGGACATGGAGGAGGGGAAGCTGGCCCGCGGGGTGCTCACCTTCTGACTCGGGGCCGGCCCGTGTCACCGGTTCGGGCGGGAGGCGACGCGAGCGGCCCTGTTACAGTCGACCGCGATATGACGGCGCGTCAGATCTCGGGGGCGTTCGAAACGGTGACCGACGTGTTGCGCGCCGCGGCCGCCGTCAACGGCGACACCGAGGCCTATGTCGAGCCCCGGACGGACGGGTCGGCCCGGTCGCCGATGACCTTTGCCCAGTGGGACCGAGCCGCCGACGGCGTGGCCGGCCTGCTCGCCCGGCAGGGCGTGGGCCGGGGGTCGGTGGTCTGCCTGATGCTCCCGAGCTCGATGGACTACATGGTGTGCTACGCCGGCGCCGCCCGCCTGGGTGCGGTCACCTCGGGCATCAACCTCCGCCTGGGCGGTCCGGAGATCACCTCGATCCTCGAACGGACCATGCCGGCGGTGACGGTGGTCGATGACCGGTCGCCCCGACCGGTCGGCCCGCTCGGAGCGGTGCTCGAGCGGTCGGAGGTACGGGCCGCGGTCGCCGGGCCGGCTCCCGTCCGGTGGCAGAGCCTGTCATCGAGCGACCCGGTGGCCGTGGTGTGGACGAGTGGGACGACCGGCCTGCCCAAGGGGGCGGTCTTCGACCACCGCTGCCTGGCGGCGGTGGCGGCCGGCACCGACGTCCTGTCCGAGCCGGGTGACCGCCGCCTGTCCCCGCTGCCGTTCGCCCACGTCGGCTCGATGACCCGGGTCTGGGACGAGATCGCCAATGGCGTGACCACGGTGATCACCCCCACGCCGTGGCGGGCGGCGGACGCCATCGACATCATGGTCGAGGAGCGCATCACGGTGGCCCAGGGGGTGCCCACCCAGTGGGCCCTGGTCCTGTCCCATCCCGACCTGGCCGGAGCGACGTTCACCGCCCTTCGGGTCGTCGGCACCGGAGCCTCCACCGTGCCGGCGGAGCTGGTGGCGGCGTTGCGGGACCGGTTCGGGGTTCCCGTCGTGGTGCGGTACACCTCGACCGAATCCTCGTTGGGTACCGGCACCGTCCCAGGGGACGCCGACGACGTCGTCGCCACCACCGTGGGGAGGCCGGTGGGGGGCGTCGAGCTGAGCCTGGTCGATGGGAATGGCCGGCCGGTGGCCGACGGGCAAGTGGGCCGGGTCCGCCTGCGATCGGCAGCGGTGATGCGCGGCTACTGGGGTGGTCCGCCGACCGGTCCCGGCGCATCCGGGGTCGTGTACGACGCCGGGGCGACCCAGGCGGTGCTGGCCGACGACGGCTGGCTGACGACGGGCGACTCGGGGCGACGGGACGAGGCCGGCTGCCTGAAACTGGTCGGCCGGTCGGGTGACCGGTACATCCGGGGCGGGTACAACGTCTACCCGGCCGAAGTGGAAGGCGTGCTGAGCACCCACCCGGCGGTCGACCAGGTGGCCGTGGTGGCCGCTCCCGATCCGGTGCTGGGCGAGATCGGGGTGGCCTTCGTGGTGCCGGCGTCCGGTGCCACCGCCGACGAAGCCGCCCTGCTGGACGAACTGCGGGCCGCCGCCATGTCCGCCCTGGCCGACTACAAGGCACCCGACCGGGTCGTCGCCGTCGACCGCCTCCCCCTCACCTCGATGATGAAGATAGACAAGCGGCCCCTGGCCCAGCGCGCCGCCTCCCTTCCCCCGGTTCGGCCCGGCCGGGCGGCGGAGGGTCCCGATCACCGACAGGAGCAGCCCACCGAGATGAACGGAGCCCGGGCATCATGACCGCACGATCGACACCGGCGACCGGTGGGGTGACCGACGACCCCATCCGCATCGGCACCATGCTCTACACGCTGGTCGAACCCCATCGTGGCCACCAGGTGGCCTACAACCGGTGGTACGAGCGGGACCACTTCTACGCCGGTTGCCAGATCGGGGCCTACAACTTCGCCGGGGCCCGCTTCGTGGCCACCGCCTCCCTGAAGGCCCTGCGCCTGCCCGCCGCATCGCCCGGAGAGCCTGAGCCCGTCGTGGCGGATCCGCAGGTGGGAAGCTACCTCGGCGTCTACTACGTGCTCGACGGCCACCACGATGAATGGAACCGGTGGGCGGTCGACCAGGTGAACACGCTGCATGCCGCCGGCCGTATGTTCGAGCAGCGGGACCATGTCCACACCGGCCTCTACCGGTTCCAATGGGAGCATCGCCGGGACGACGACGGGGTGCCGGCCGAGCTCACCCTCGATCACCGGTTCCCCGGGGTGGTCTCGGTCTTCGTCGAGCCCGCCGCCGGGGTGGACGCCGCACAGCTCGGTACCTGGTACCGGCACGAGTACCTGCCGGCGGTGGTCCCCGGGACGTCCGTGGCCACCGTGCTGGCCTTCAGCCCGCTGCCGCTGTTGGCCGACGTGCCCGGCGACGTACCCCGCACCCCGACCGACCGCCTGCTCCTCCTGTGGTTCCTCGACGAGGAGCCGGCGGGCTCGTGGGAGGCCGTCTTCGCCCCGCAGGGGGAGGCGGTGGCGAGCGCCGGGCTCGGCCAGGTGGTGTGGGCGTCCCCGTTCGTCGCCACCGTGCCGGGTACCGACACCTACACCGACCAGCTGTGGGCACCGGCACCGGCCCGGGCGTGATGACCGACTTCGTCGACGAGATCGAACTGCGGACCGGGGCGCGGGGATGGGTGGGAGCGCCGACGCTGTGGGGACTGGTCGAGCGTCGCGCCGAAGTCACTCCCGACGGGCTCCTGGCCCAAGAGGACACCGGGCACCGGCTGACCTTTTCCGGGTTCCGCGCCGCCTGCCTGCGCGCCGCGGCCGGTCTTCACATCCAACACGGAGTGGGCCTCGGCACCGGCGTGAGTTGGGAGCTGCCCACCTGGAACGAGTCCCTCGTCCTGGTAGGGGCGTTGGCCCGGCTGGGGGCGCGGCAGAACCCGCTGATCCCGATCTACCGGGGACGGGAAGTGGGATTCATCACCGAACAGAGCCGGGCCTCGCTGCTGGTGGTGCCCACCGTCTACCGCGAGTTCGACTTCGAGGCCATGGCGCGCCAGATCGCCGCCGGTCGCCCCGATCTGGGCGTGCTGGTGGTCGACCGTCAGCTGCCCGACGGTGACCCGGCCGGGCTGCCCCCGGTCGAGGCCCCGCCCACCCGGGCGGCCGAAGCGCCGATCCGGTGGCTGTTCTATACGTCGGGCACCACGGCCGATCCCAAAGGGGCACCCCATTCCGATCTCACGGTGATGGCTTCGGCCCTGGCCATGGCGGAGTGCCTGGACATCCAGCCCGACGACGTGTCCGCGCTGGTCTTCCCCTTCACCCATATCGGGGGGATCAGTTGGCTCATCGCCTCCCTGATGACCGGCTGCACCCTGCTGACCACCGAGTCGTTCGACCCCGAGGCCACCCCTGGCTTCCTCGCCGCCGGCGGCGTCACGCTGGCCGGCTCGGGGACCCCGTTCCACCTGGCCTACCTGTCGGCCCAGCGGGAGGCCGGGCCCGGCCCGATCTTCCCCCGCGTCCGGTCGTACCCGGGGGGTGGGGCACCGAAGCCCCCCCAGCTCCACTACGACCTCAAACGGGAGATCGGGGGAGTGGGCATCGTCTCCGGATACGGCCTGACCGAAGCCCCCATCGTGGTCATGGCCACCGCCGACGACCCCGACGAGAAGTTGGCCACCACCGAGGGCCGGCCCACGCGGGGGGTCGATCTGGTGGTGGTGGGCCTGGACGGCCGGCGGGCCGGCCCCGGAGAAGAAGGGGAGATCCGCCTCAAGGGCCCCCAGGTGATCCGGGGCTATCTGGACCCCTCCCTCGACGCCGACGCCTTCGATGGCCAGGGGTACTTCCGCAGTGGCGACCTCGGCGTGGTGGACGACCAGGGCTACGTGACCATTACCGGGCGGCTGAAGGACGTGATCATCCGCCACGGCGAGAACATCTCGGCCAAGGAGGTGGAGGACCTTCTCTACACCCATCCAGCGGTGGCCGACGTGGCCGTCATCGGCGTGCCCGACCCGACGACGGAGAGCGCGCCTGTGCGGTGGTGGCGGTGCGGGACGGTTCGAGCTTCAGCTTCGAGGAGATGGTCGAGTTCCTGCGCACCCGGCATCTTCGCGTCCAGGCCATCCCCGAGCAGCTCGAGCTGGTCCCGGTGGTGCCGCGCAACCCGGCCGGCAAGATCTTGAAGCACACCCTGCGTGAGCAGTTCGCGCCGGCCTCGGAGGGGAGCGGCCGATGAGCCCGATCCGGCGGGTGACCCTGGGCCAGGGTGGAGCCGAACACGACGCCGCGGACGCCGCCATCAGCTCGTACACCGGCCACCGCTTCGCCGACCGGGTGGCCGTCGTCACCGGGGCGGGCTCGGGGATCGGGCGGGCGGTGGCGACACGACTGGCGGCGGAGGGAGCCAAGGTGGCCGCCCTGGACGTGGCGGTCGACAACGTGGCCTCGACCGTCGCCGGGATCACCGAGCACGGGGGCACGGCGTGCCCCTTCACCTGCGACGTCACTTCGGAGTCATCGGTGACGGAGGCGGTCACTGCCCTGGTCGAGCAACTCGGGCCGCCCACCGTGGTCTGCAATGTGGCCGGGGTCGGCGGCTTCTACAACACGGTGGACATGCCCACCGCACGCTGGGATCAGATCCTGGCCGTGAACCTGACCGGGCCCTTCCTGGTGTGCCGGACCACCCTGCCCCATCTGCTCGAGCACGGGGGGTCCATCGTCAACGTGGCGTCGAACACCGCGCTGATGGGTCAGGCCTACTCGGCGGCCTACTGCGCGTCGAAGGCCGGCCTCCTGATGTTCTCCAAGGCGTTGGCCGCCGAGTTCCTCTCCCGCCGGGTCCGGGTCAACGTCGTGGCTCCCGGCGGGGTGGACACCCCGCTGATCGGCGCGTTCGAGCTGCCCGAGGGTGCCGACCCGAAGGAGCTGACCAGGATCATGACCCCCATGGGGTTCTCCACGCCGGCCGAGATCGCCGCCTCGGTGGCGTTCATCGCCTCCGACGAGTCGTCGTACACCACTGGCGCCGTCCTCTCCGTCGACGGCGGCCTGACCATCTGAGGCCGGCCCGGATCGGGGAGGGCTCCAAGCGCCGGGCCAACACGTATGGTCCTGACGGTCCCTTCGCCGGAGTCCCGGCCGCCGATGTCGGCGTACTCGGGTCCCGGGAAACCGGATCGGGCTCGAGGTCCTCTCGGGGCTGACGCCGTCCCTACGACAGGCGCTCGACGATCATGGCCATGCCCTGGCCCCCACCGACGCACATCGACTCGAGACCGATCGTCTGGCCGGTGTCGTCCAGGGCGTTGAGCAACGTCGTCATGATGCGGGCTCCGGTCTGGCCGAAGGGGTGGCCGAGAGCGATGGCGCCACCCCGCACGTTGAGCTTGTCGTAGCCGATGCCGAGCTCGCGGGCGGACGGCACCACCTGGGCGGCGAAGGCCTCGTTGATCTCGACCAGGTCGATGTCGGCGATGGTCATGTCCGCCCGCCGCAGGGTCTGGCGGACCGCCTCGACCGGGCCGAGCCCCATGATCTCGGGATTGAGGCCCGACACCCCGCTGGCGATGATGCGGGCCAGAGGGGTGATGCCGAGGTCGCGGGCCTTGGTGTCGCTCATGACCACCACGGCGGCCGCCCCGTCGTTGAGCGGACAGGCATTGCCGGCGGTGATGGTTCCGCCTTCGTGGAACACCGGCTTGAGGGCGGCCAGCCCCTCCAGCGTGGTGCCCGGGCGCGGTCCGTCGTCCTTGGTGACGTTGACCCCGGCGGGCGTCGTGACCGGGATGATCTCCCGCTCGAAGAACCCTGACTCCTGGGCGGCCACCGCTCGGGTCTGCGACTGGAGGGCGAACTCGTCCTGCTCCTGGCGGCTGACCTTCTTGAGCTCGGCCACGTTCTCGGCTGTCTGGCCCATGGCGATGTACACGTCGGGGAGCTTGCCCTCGAGTGGGGTCCACGGCTCGCCGCTGGCCGGAGTCCTCGCCGCGGTTCGGGCCTCGGCGTCGGCGAACCCCGAGTTGTGCGGCCCGGTGTCGGCGGCGCCGAAGCCGTAGCGGCTGACCGTCTCCACGCCGGCGGCCACGAAGATGTCGCCCTCGCCGGCCCGGATGGCATGGGCGGCCATCCGGATGGTCTGGAGGGAGGAGGAGCAGTAACGATTGACGGTGACGCCGGGCACGTCGGGCAGGCCGGCCAGCAGAGCGGCCACCCGGGCCACGTTGTAGCCAGCCTCGCCACCGGGCTGTCCCGAGCCCATGATCACGTCCTCGACCGACTGCGGCTCCACCGCCGGCACCTTGGCCAGGACCTCGCGGATGACCAGGGCGGCGAGATCGTCCGGTCGGCAGTCGACGAGCGATCCCTTGTTGGCCCGCCCGATGGGGGTGCGGCCGGTGGCGACGATGACGGCTTCAGGCATGCGATGCTCCTCGACTGGCGGGATTCAGATTGGCGGCCACGAACTTACCCGATAGTAACCATGAGTTACCCCGGTCGGGGCCGGGACCGGGCCGCGGGCCCAGCGCCTCCGCGGAGGCTATCCGTTGGGGTTCAGAGACGTCATCGGTGGCACCTTCGAACTGGCGAATGTAACGTGTTCTAGATCGTCGGGCTCCGGCTGGCGGTCGTGGCTGGCCGGTCGTCGAAGGGCCGCCGCGGCTGTTGCGGGATGGTTGCCGGGAGCGCAGGGCGACGGCGGTACAGTCCTGTGGCCGCGCCGGAGGACGCACCCGCACCGGTTGCCGGCATGATCGAGGAGGGACTCCATGGAGATCGGCTACACCGAGGAGCACGAGGCCCTCCGCAATCGCCTCCGCGAGTACTACGCCCAGCTGCTCACGCCGGAGGTCGAGGCCCAACTGGCGGAGAGCCACGGCATCGGGCCGAACATGCGGCGGGTGGTCAAGCAGATGGCCGAAGATGGCTGGCTGGGCATCGGATGGCCGATCGAGTACGGAGGACAGGGGCGCTCGGCCATCGAGCAGTACATCTTCTTCGACGAGTCCATGCGGGCCGGGGCACCGGTCCCCATGCTCACCATCAACACTGTGGGCCCCACCATCATGCAGTTCGGATCGGACGAGCAGAAGGACTTCTTCCTTCCCAAGATCCTGGCCGGCGACATCCATTTCTGCATCGGCTACACCGAGCCCGAATCGGGAACCGACCTCGCTTCGCTCCAGACTCGGGCCGTGCGCGACGGCGAGGAGTACGTGATCAACGGCCAGAAGATCTACACCTCACTGGCCGGGGGCGCCGACTACGTCTGGCTGGCCACCCGCACGAATCCCGAGGTGGCCAAGCACAAGGGCATCTCCATCTTCATCGTGCCGATGGACACGCCGGGCGTCAAGGTGGTGCCGATGCAACTGCTCGGCGATCACAACATCAACTACACGTTCTACGAGGACGTTCGGGTCCCCGCCACCAGCCTGGTGGGGGAAGAGAACAGCGGGTGGTCGCTGATCACCAACCAGCTCAACCACGAGCGGGTCACGCTGTGCTCGGCGGGCATCATCGAGCGCGCCCTCACCGACGTACGGGGCTGGGCCCAGGACACCAAGTTGGCCGACGGCCGTCGGGTCGTCGACCAGGAGTGGGTCCAGGTCCATCTGGCCCGCATCTACGCCCGGCTGGAGTTCCTCAAGCTGATCAACTGGAAGGTGGCGTGGACGGCCACCCAGGGAAGGCTCGACGTGGCCGACGCCTCGACCACCAAGGTGTTCGGCACCGAGTTCTACATGGAGGCGTTCCGGCTGATGCTGGAGGTGGTGGGCCAGGCGGGGTACCTGACCCGCGGCAGCCCCGAGGCGGTGCTGGCCGGTCGTCTCGAGATGTACGCCCGGAGCCTGGTCATCCTCACCTTCGGGGGCGGGACCAACGAGATCCAGCGCGACCTGATCGCCATCTTCGGCCTCGGCCTCCCGAGATCCCTGCGCTAGACCGAGATCGATCGACAAGGAAGAAACGGCCCCATGGACTTCTCCTTCAACGAAGAACAGGAGGCGGTGCGCGAGCTGGCCCGCCGGATCTTCACCGACCTGTCCACTCACGAGCGGCTCCGCCAGCTCGAGTCAGAGCCGGACGGCGACCGGTTCGACACCAAGCTGTGGGCCGAACTGGCATCCGCCGGCCTGCTCGGCATCGCCCTACCCGAGGAGGTCGGCGGCGCCGGGCTCGGCTTCGTCGAGACCGGGTTGATCGTCGAGGCCGCCGGCCTGACCGCCGCCTACGTGCCGGCCATCGAGACTCTCGCCGCCGCCGGGCCGGCGATCGCCCGGTTCGGCACCGCCGACCAGCGCCAGCGGTGGCTGCCGGGCGTGGTGGGCGGCGACTCGGTCCTGACCACCGCCTTGGCCGAGCTGGGGGGCACCCCGCAAGTCCCTTCGGTGTTGGCCGAACGGGACGGCGGCGGCTGGGTGCTGACCGGCGTGAAGGCCTGTGTGCCCTCGGGGACGATCGCCGACGCCGTGCTGGTGCCGGCGCGGATGGAGCCCGACGCGGTGGGGGTGTTCATCGTCCCCACGACGGCCCCCGGTCTGAGCCGACAACGGCAGACCACCAACACCGGGCGCCCCGAGGCGGTCGTGACCATGACCGCCACTCCGCTCGAGGGCGATGCCTTGCTGGGGTCGCTCGAGGAGGGGGCACCGATCATCGACTGGCTGGTCCAGCGCTCGACGGCCGCCATCGCCCTGGCCCAGGCGGGCGCGGCCGAAGCCGCCCTGTCGCTCGTGTCCGACTACACGAAGACCCGTGAGCAATTCGGCAAGCCCATCGCCACGTTCCAGGCGGTCGGTCAGCGCGCCGCCGACGCCTATGTGGACACCGAAGCGATCCGGCTGACAGCGTGGCAGGCAGCCTGGAGGCTCGGTGAGGGCCTGCCCGCCGACAAGGAGGTGGCCATCGCCAAGTTCTGGGCGGCAGACGGTGGCCAACGGGTGGTCCATGCCGCTGTCCACTTGCATGGCGGGGTGGGAGTCGATCGTGACTACCCCCTGCACCGCTATTTCCTCATGACCAAGCACTTCGAGCTCACCCTGGGCGGCGCCACCGAGCAGCTGCTCCACCTGGGCGCCACCCTCGCGGCCGAACCGGTCTGACCGGGGGCCCCTCGTCCCGTGGTGATGGGCCGGCGCCCCGGGGTAGCCACGGCTTCGTGGCCGATCACCGTGGCCGACTTGGCCGGCCTGGCCGGACAGATGGCCACCGCGGTGGTTCGCGTTCCCTTCCGCCGCCCGTGGTCGGGCGGGAGCAGCCCCCAGCACAACATGGCGGTGGCCGTCACCCGCGAGACCATCCGCTCGTTCATGGGCTACGCCTCTTCCCTCCCGATCGAGGAGTACCGATCGGTCGAGATGGTGCTCGACGACCTGTGCGGTCTGGTCCTACCGCCGGTCGTCCGGCGGCTCGACGTGCGCACCGAGCGGGCGACGATCGCCGGCGTGCCCGGTCTCTGGTACCGGCCGAATGGGGCCGACATCCGGGGCACCTTCCTGTACCTGCACGGCGGCGGCTACATCGGGACGTCGCCCCGCATGTACGCCGTCTTCACGGCATGGATCTGCCACCAGACGGGCTGTGAGGTCTTCGTCGCCGACTACCGGCTGGCTCCCGAGTTCCCGTTCCCGGCCGGACTCGAGGACACGGCCCTGGTGCTCGAGGCCCTGCTGACCGGAGGGCAGGACCCGGCCCGGCTGTTCGTCGCCGGGGACTCGAGCGGCGGGGGACTCGCCTCGTCCCTCATGTTCACCATGGACCGGGTGGGACACCGTCCCATCGGCGGCCTGGTGCTGTTCTCGCCGGAGGTCGACCTCCGTCTCAACCGACCGTCAGTCACCGAGAACGCGGGTCGCGACATCCTTCCTTGGAACATCCCGACCGCCGCCTACCTCCACGGCCGCGAGGCGTCGGCCGCGGCGGTGTCCGCCTTGGACCAGGATGTCGCGGGCTGGCCTCCGACCCTGGTGATCTTCGGTGGCGACGAGATGTTCCGCGACCAGATCCGGGATTTCGTCGAGCACCTCGACCGGTCCGGTGTCGATGTCGCGTCCCACGAGGAACCGGGCATGTTCCACGTGTACCCCATCCTCATGCCGTGGGCGGACGCCAGCCGGCAGGCCTACCGCGCTCTGGCCGGCTTCGTCGACCAGCACCTGCCCGAGCCCCCTCGGCCGGCGGGTTAGCCGGCCTACGGTGAGGGGTAGAACCATACCCCAATGAAGACGGCCCAGTCGGTCTCGACGGCCCCAGGGGAGCTGAGTCCGCACGACGGACCGATCGGGTCTGCGTCGTTGGCGCTCGCCACCCTGCTCTTCGTCCTCTTCCTGACCTTCCTCGACAACACCATCGTCACGGTGGTCCTGGCCCAGGTACAGGGTGACCTGCACGCGTCGGTGAACCAACTCCAGTGGGTGGTGAACGGCTATGCCCTGACCTTCGCCAGCCTGATGTTGAGCTTCGGCACCCTCGGTGACCTGCTGGGCCGAAAGAAGGTGATGCTGACCGGGGTCGCCGTCTTCTGCGCCGGATCGGTGATCGCCGCCGTGGCCCCGGACCCGAGGGTCCTCATCGCCGGTCGAGTGGTCATGGGGATCGGAGCGGCCGCCTCCGAGCCCGGCACCCTGTCGATGATCCGGCACCTCTATCCGGACCGGGCGGCGCGTGCCCGGTCGCTCGGCATCTGGGCCGCCGTGTCCAGCCTGGGCCTGGCGCTCGGCCCACTGATCGGCGGCCTGCTGGTCTACGGATGGTCGTGGCGGGCCATCTTCTGGTTCAACGTGTTCTTCGGCCTGCTGGCGCTCACCAGCGCCGCCCTGGTGCTGCCCGAGAGCGCCGACCCGGTGAAGGCTCGATTCGACTATGGCGGCTCCCTGCTCGCGGCACTGTCCCTGGGCTCGATGACCTTCGCCACCATCCTCGGAGAGACGCAAGGGTACGCCACCTGGTGGATCGACCTCCTCTATGCCTTGAGCGTGGTCGGCGCGGTGTCCTTCGTGCTGGTCGAACTGCGGGTCGACAATCCGGTGCTCAATGTCCGCTACTTCAAACGGCGCGCCTTTGCCGGGGCGAACGCCATCGCCTGCACGGTCTACTTCGGGACCTTTGCCATCTTCTTCTTCGTTGCGCTCTACGTGCAGGTGGTGGGGTCGAGCTCGTCGCTCCGCACGGCGCTCGACTTCGTCCCGATGGCCTTCGGCATGGTGGTCGCCTCGGTCTTCACCGGCCGGTGGGTGGCGGCATGGGGGCCTCGGGTTCCCATGGCCACCGGGTGCTTCGTGGGCGGGGTGGGCATCATTTTGACCGACATCATGATCACTCCCAACGCCGGCGTGGCCCAGATCGGGTGGACCATGTTCCTGGCCGGCATCGGGGTGGGGATGGCCATGGTGCCGGTGACGTCGGCCGCCTTGGGCTCGGTGC
Source organism: uncultured Acidimicrobiales bacterium (assembly GCA_963734435.1). Classification (GTDB taxonomy): domain Bacteria; phylum Actinomycetota; class Acidimicrobiia; order Acidimicrobiales; family RAAP-2; genus Bog-756. The sequence continues at coordinate 266,052 of CAVTHA010000002.1, forward strand.
CATCGGAGCACTCGGGCATGGCCGCGTCGGCGACCAACACGTCCCGCGAGCTCGGAGCGGTGGTCGGCGTGGCCGTCCTCGGCTCGATCGTCAACGGGCAGTTGACCGTCAACCTGGTGCACCGTCTCACGGCCATCGGTATACCCAAGCAGTTCCAGTCACTGGTGGTCTCTTCGGTCACCACCGGTACCTACCAGGGGGGAGCCAAGAGCGCGGTGACCAAGGATCCGGCGATCGCCCATATCGTGCATGAGGTCATCACGGCGGCGTACGGGGCATTCGGGCGTGGTCTCGACATCTCGCTGAGCCTTGCCGGAGCGCTCCTGCTGGCCTCGGGATTCCTCGCCCTGGCCACGGTCTACGGTCGTCGTCTGCACTTCGAACGAGTGGACTCGGAGGACGGGCATCTGCTCCACCTCTCGGTGGTGGGCAAGCCGGGAACCGAGGCTTGAGCCGACAACAGCGCAGGGGCGGCCGCCCGTGCGCCCCTCGCCGTGCGACGATGGCGCCAGGTCCGTCCCTGGGCGAGGAGGAATGGTGGCACTCAGCTTTTCCCACATGGGCATCTGCGTCTCCGATCTGGAGCGGTCGCTCCGCTTCTACCGCGACGCCCTCGGGTTCGAGCCGGTAGCGTCCTATCGGGTGGGAGAGGAGTTCGGGGACCTCATGGAGCTGGAGGGCGTGCGGCTCGAGTCACAGATGGTGGCCCGCGACGGTGTCACCATCGAGCTCCTCGCCTTCGAGAACCCTCGTCCGGTCGGCGATGGGCGGCGCCGCCTCATGAACCAGCTCGGGCTCACCCATCTGTCGTTGCGGGTGGACGACATCGACGCGGTGGCAGGGCAGATCGAGCGACTGGGCGGGGAGGTGCTGCCAACCACTCGGACCCGCATGGGCGATCGCTCCTCGCCGCTCGACTTCGTCTACTGCACCGATCCCGACGGCGTGCGCATCGAGCTGATGGACCTGCCCGGCTGATCGGGTGCAGTCGGGTACCGTGAGGTGATGCACCAGGACGACGCCGCAGGTGCTGCTGACGTCGCTCCCCTGGAGGCCCGGCGCCTGGCGGAGGCCGGTGCCCTCCTCCTCGACGTGCGTGAGGACGACGAATGGCACGCCGGACATGTCCCCGGTGCCACCCATCTGCCCATGGGGCAGGTGGGTGACCGCCTCGGGGAGATCCCATCCGACCGGACGGTGGTGTGCGTCTGCCGGGTGGGTGGGCGTTCGGGCAGCGTGGCCGGGGCGCTCGCCGGCGCCGGCTTCGACGTTCGCAACATGGCCGGGGGCATGCTGGCGTGGGAGCGCGCCGGCTTGCCGGTCACGACCGATACCGGTGAGCCCGGTCGGATCGTCTGAACGGTGCGAGGTCTCCCTCGGTGACCGTCTACCTCGACGACTGGCGACAGCCGGCCCGCCTCGGCCCGGTCACCGACCGCTGGTCGCACCTGGTGGCCGACAGCGACGCTGAGCTGCATGCCTTCGCGGCACGCCTCGGCATGCGCCGCGAATGGTTCCAGCACAAGGCGGACCGGCCCCACCAGGCCCACTACGACCTGCCCGAGCGGTCCCGCGGCGATGCCCTCGCCCTCGGCGCGGTGGCGGTGAGTTGGCGCCAGGTGGGTCGGATGCTGCGCCAGCGGCGGGGCGCACGGACGATCGGGGGTACTGCTCCATCGGGCCCACCTCCGCTCTGACGCCGATCGCCGTTCCTCGACGATGACCGGCGCCCGATCCCTCGATCCCCGCACGCCGGTGCTGGTCGGCGCGGGCACCGCATCGGCCGATGCCGAGAGCCCCGAGCTCATGGCTCGAGCCCTCGAGGCGGCGGTGGCCGACGCCGGCAGCGCCGTCGATCATGCCGGCCATCGACCGGATCGCCGTGCCCCAGGGAACCTGGTCGTACCCCGACCCGGCCCGGCTGGTGGCACATCGCGTCGGGGCCGGGCGCGCCCGAACGCATTTGACGGAACTGGGCATCCCGCAGCAGGTGCTGATCAACGAGGCATTGTCGGCCATCCTCGGCGGAGCGTCCGAGGTGGCCGCGGTGGTCGGCGGGGAGGCCCGGCGCTGGGCCCGCCGCCCCAAGGCGGCGGCGGAAACCGCCCAGCCCGGGGTCCGGCCCGATGAGATCCACCACCGCCACGGTCCCTTGTTGGAGCCGGTCGAGGAGGTGCACCGACTGTGGGATCCCGTCCAGCAGTACGCCATGATCGACAACGCCCTGCGCCATGCCGACGGCAAGTCGTTGGCTGCTCACCGCGGCGAGATCGCCGAGCTGTGGGCCCGATTCAACCGGGTCGCCTCCACCTACCCGGGGGCCGCATTCCCCGCCCCCCTGACGGCGAGAGAGATCGACACCCCGTCGCCGGGCAACCGCCCTCTCGCCTTCCCCTACAACAAGTGGCACTCGACCCAGTGGACGGTCGACCAAGCCGCCGCCCTCGTCTTCTGCTCGGCCGAAGCGGCCACCCGTCTCGGCGTGGACGGCGAGCGTTGGGTCCATCCGTTGGCCGGCCTGCACTCGAGCCATGCCGTCTCGTTGCTCCGTCGCCGCCAACCCCACACCTGGCCGGCCGTGGAGGTCCTCGGCGCGGCCGCCGCGTCCCGGATGGGGCGCCCTCTGGCGGCAGCCGAGATCATCGAGCTCTACAGCTGCTTCCCGGCCGCCGTGCGGGTGCAGCAACGTGCTCTGTCCCTGGACGGCGACGGCACCCCGACCATCACCGGCGGCATGGCCTTCGCCGGGGGTCCGTTCAACAACTTCGTCCTTCAGGCCACCGCGGCGATGGCTGCGGCCATCCGGGCCCGCCCCGCCGCTCTCGGCGTCGTCACCACGGTGAGCGGGCTGCTCACCAAACCGGGGATCGGCGTGTGGTCGGGCCGGTCAGACGGCCGGCCGCCACTGCTGGCCGACCTGGCTGACGCCGTCCGCTCCAAGACGGAGGTCATGGCCGTGATCGAGACTCTGGAGGACTATCGGGGTCCGGCGACCGTGGTCACCTACACCGCGACCTTCGACGGCCTCGAACCGGTGCGGACCATCGCCCTGTGCGACACCGACGACGGCCGGAGGTGCGTGGCCCTGAGCGACGATTCGGACCTGGCGTCGCGGGTGGTGGCCGAGGAATTCGTCGGTTGCCCGGTGCTGGTGGACCGGGGAACCCTCCGGGTGTGATGGCGCACCGGCGCATCCCGGACGGCCGCCGAGCGCCCGCAGCTACCGTGGTCTGATGGGCATGCCGGTCGAAGAGGCGTTGGCGTTCGTCAGGCGGCGGAACCAGGGTGTGCTGGTCACGTTGCGACGGGACGGCCGCCCCCAGCTGTCCAACATCATCTATGTGCCCGGGGACGACGCCACGATCCGAGTCTCGGTGACCGACAGCCGGGCGAAGACCCGCAATCTCCGCCGTGACCCCCGCGCCTCGCTCCATGTGAGCCGGGACGACTTCTACGCCTACGTGGTGCTCGAAGGCGAGGCCACCCTGACCGACGTCGCCCGTGATCCGGACGACGATGTCGCTGATGAGCTGGTCGAGGTGTACCGCTCGCTCCGGGGGGAGCATCCCGACTGGGCCGACTACCGCCGGGCCATGGTGGCCGAGGGCCGCCTCGTGGCCAGGCTGAACGCCACCTACGCCTACGGGGTGTCCGGGGCCTGATCGACCTTGGCCTCGGGGACGGCGCAGGCCCCGTCGAAGCAGGCATCGGCTGCGTCGACCGGGACCGAAATGGTCGGGTGCCGGTCCGACCAGGCCTGTTCCAAGCCGGCCAGGATGACCTCGGGCGGCTGGGCCCCGGCGATGCCGTAGTGTCCGTCGATCACGAAGAACGGGACGCCGGTCACCCCGAGGGCGGTGGCGCCGGCCTCGTCCTGGCGAACGTCGGCGGCGAACGTGTCCCGCGACAGCATGTCCGCCACCTCGGCCCGGTCGAGCCCGATCTCATCGGCCAGGGCTCGGAGGGAATCGTGGTCGCTGACTGACTTGCCCTCGGTGAAGTACGCCGAGAAGAGCCGCTCTTTCATGGCGTCAGCCCGGCCGGTCTCCGCCGCCAGGTGGACGAGCCGGTGGGCGTCGAAGGTGTTGCCCACCTGTACGTCATCGAGGTGGTAGTCCAGGCCCACCCGCGCCGCCAGACCGGTCATCCGCCGATTGGCCGAGTCTGCCTGCTCCTCGGTCAGGCCGTACTTGCGGCGCAAGATCTGGCTCATGGTCATGTCCACCTTTGACGGCGACGTGGGATCCAGCTCGAAGCTCTTCCAGGCCACGTCGACCTGCTCCGGATGGCCGAAGCGGCGCAGCGCCGTCTCCAGATTCCGTTTGCCTACGTAGCACCACGGGCACACCACGTCCGACCAGATCTCGACGAGCACGGCCACTCCTTACCCCACCCTCCCAACCGCACCGCCGGCCCGGGTATTCCGGGGTCCGGGACGGCAACCTCGAACCTCGTCCCGGGGAGGCTGCCCCCGGGCGACGAGCCGGCGGGATCGACTACGAGGCCGAGTCGGCCAGGGCGGCCGCGGCCACCAGGTGCTCGGTGAGCTCACCGAGGGGTGTACGGGCGTTGAGCCCGCTCGTCGAGGGCATGACATACGCCGGTCGGCCGCCGACCGGCTCCGGTTGGGCCCCAGCCACCGCCTTGGGGTTGACCGCAGCTCTCCATCCCGAGAGTCCGACGAAGCACACCGCACCGGGCTGCAGCCATTCGGCCAGGCGCTCGAGGCGAGCGAAACCATGGCGGTACTCGCTCCCCGTGACCTCGGCGGCGGTCCGGGTGGGCCGCTTGACGAAGTCGGTCATCCCGACCCCTCGGCTGGCGAGGGCGGCCAGCGGATCGCGATCCCGGTCAACGATGCCGGCGGCCAGCGCCGCGGGCCAGAAGCGATTGCCGGGCCGGGCGTAGCCCACACCGGCATCGGCCGAGTAGAAGGAGGCGTTGACCCCACAGACCAGCAGCCGCATGCCGTCGGCAACGGTGTCGGCCAGGGCTCGCCGCCGCACAGCGCGGAGGAGGAGCTCGTCGCCCGACGCCGCCGGGTGTCCGTTCTCGACCTCGAAGCCGGCGCCGACGACCGCGTCCACCAGCCGCCCGGCGGGCAGGGCGAGCTCGCCCGACCGACCGTCGCCGTCGGGCGGCCCGCCGGCGACCCGCAGCACGAGTGGGGCCCCGACCGACAGGGCCCGGTGGAGATCCCACAGGGCGAGCGGTAACCGGCGCTGGGGGAGACCCAGGTGGGCGCTCCATGACCATGCACCTCCGGCTGATCCGCCGGCCAGCGGCAGATGCTCGACCTCCGCCGCGGACCAGCAGGGCATCGGGTGCCTGCTGCCGGCAGACGCGGAGCGCGGCAGTCGACCGGTCGACGGCGATGGCCGGCGCACCGGGACAGAGCGGGTGGCCATCGGCCGAGCATCCGAGCTCGATGCGCACCGCATCCGACGCCACCCGGCCGGCGAACACCTCTGCCTCCAGGCGCCGATCCTTGTGGAGTCCCACCTCGGCCCGGTCCATCCGGCGATCCTAGGAGCGGTCCACCCCGGGGCGAATGGGAGATCCGCTCACGGCTCGAATCGGTAGCCCATGCCCGTCTCGGTTCGGAAATGGCGCGGACGGGAGGGGTCTACCTCCAGCTTGCGTCTCACCTTGGCCATCAGCACTCGGAGGTAGTCGGTCTCCGTGTCGTACTCGGGACCCCAGACGTCGTGAAGCAGCTGGCGACGCGACACCAGGCGCCCCGGATGCCGGACCAGTACCTCGATCAGACCCCACTCCTTGGGAGTGAGGTGGACTTGCGTTCCGCGGCGGGTCACTCGCTTGGCCGCCAGGTCCACGGTGAAGGCCTCTGTCTCGACCAGCGGCGACTCGGTGCCATTGGTTCGTCGCCGTAGCGTCGCACGCAGGCGAGCCAGGAGCTCGTCCATGCCGAAGGGCTTGGTCATGTAGTCGTCTGCGCCGGCGTCGAGCGCCTCCACCTTGCTCACGGTCTGGTGGCGGGCCGAGAGCACGATGATCGGCACCGAGCTCCACTGGCGGATGCCGCGGATCACCTCGATCCCGTCGATCCCCGGCAGCCCGAGGTCGAGCAGGACCACATCAGGATGGCGGATGGCGGTCTGCTCGATCCCCTCCTCACCGGTCTTCGCCACCACGACTTCGTAGCCCCGCGCCGTCAAGCCGAGCTCCAGTGCACGCAACAGCGAGCCATCGTCGTCGCAAACCAACACCCGAGCATCCGGCACCTCGGTGGCGCCCGCTCCGGTGCGTGCGGCTGCACTCGACGAGATCATGGTGGCGGGTCACCTCCGGTGGCTGAGCCGGCGGTCTCCGGGGCCGGGATACCCTCCGAGTCCGACGCCGTCGAGCCCGGTGTCGAACCGGGCAGGTCCCTCGTCGAATCCGAGACGTCCTTGGGCTGTTCCTCGGGGATCCGGACCACCATGGTGCACCCGCCACCAGGGGTGTCCTCGATGTCCAGTGCCCCGCCGACGGCTTCTACGAATCCCCGGGCCACAGCCAGGCCCAGGCCGACGCCGCCATGGTTGGCCGAGTCACCCAGGCGCTGGAACGGCAGGAAGATGCGGTCGCGGTCCTCGCGCCGGACGCCGGGTCCCCGATCGATGACCCGTATGTGGACCCGGCCGGCCACAGGTCCCGCCTCGACGCGGAGCCCCTGCCCGCCCGCATGGGTCAGCGAGTTGTCGATGAGGTTGGCCAGAGCCCGTTCCAACAGAACCGGATCGGTGTGGACCCGGGGGAGGACCGCGGGCAGGTCGACCTCGACCCCTTTGCCTCGAGGCCCGAGGCTGCCAACAGCAGTTTCGATGACCTCGGTGACATCGGTGCTCTGGTCGAGCACGTCCATCGAACCGGTCTGGAGGCGGCTCATGTCCAACAGGTTCTCCACGATGCTGTTCAAGCGGTCGGTCTCGTCGTCGATGGTCTGGATGAGGATCCGCGTCTCGTCGGGTCCGAACTCGAGCTGATCGGAGAGAAGGCTGGACGAAGCGGCTTTGATCGAGGCGAGCGGGGTGCGGAGATCGTGGCTCACCGCGGCGAGGAGGGCTGAGCGCAGTTGGTTGGCGCGGGCCAGCGTATCGACCCCGGCGGCCTCGGCGTGGAGACGATCACTTTCGAGCGCCGTGGCGAGCTGGGCGGCGAACCCGGTCAGGATCTCCCGGTCTTCGGCCGAAAGGGTAGGACCACGGAGGCCGAGGACCTCTCGCTCGGTGAGCGGGAGCACCACGGAGGCTTCGTTGGGTGAGCGGGGGGGCTCACGCCCCGCCGTCACCACCGAAGACCATGGGGAGGCTGGTGTGGGGCCCGAATCGCTCGAAGCGGCCGACACCGACGAGTCGTCCGCTGACCGCAGTACGGCGGCCGCCTCCAACCGGAAGGCCATCACCAGCTCCTCGAGCAGTGCCGGAAGCGGGTCGCCCTCAGGGGCGATCATCCGGCCGGCCACACGGGCCAGCATCTGGGCGTCGGTCCGGGCTTGGACTGCGGTGGCGGTTCGCCGCGCCGCCAGATCGACCAGCCAGCTGACGACCCCCACGGTGACCAGGAACATCACCAGGGCGAGAATGTCCCACGCATCGGCGATGGTGAAGGTGTGGATCGGCGGCGCAAAGAAGTAATTGGACAGCAGGAAGCCGGCCATGGCGGCCAGCGCCGCCGGCCATACACCGCCCACGGCGGCCACCACCACCACCAGCACGAGATACGAGCTGAGCGCAGTGGCCAGGCTGTCCACACCTCGGTCAGCGGTCAGGACCAGGGTGAGCAGTGGAAAGCCGATGGCGCCGATCACCAGCGCGGTGACCCTCCGGCGGATCGGGAGCGGCGAGAGAGGTGGCGCGAGCGTTTGCTCCGCTCCTTGCCGGGTGGAGGGTGGCCGTCGGGGGTCGAGGTCTCGGCACCGTCCGGGTCCGGGTCCGAATCCGGCTGGAGTGATGGTCGGGTGGCGATGACGTGGACATCCAGCGAACCGCCCGCCGCCCGGATGACAGAATTGATGATCGATCCGCGGACGAACTCGTTCAGTCGGCTCCGGTGGGTGGCGCCCATGACCAGTTGGGTGGCGTTTTCGGCTCGGGCCACCTGGACCAGGGCAGGGGCAACGTCAGTGCCGACCACCTCGACGAAGCGTCCTCCGAGGTCGTCGAGCAGGGCGCGGTTGTGGACCAGGCCCTGCGCTCCGGCGCCCGTGAGGGAGTCGTCGGTCCGCACGTGCACACCGACCAGCTCGGCCTTGGTGCGCATGGCCATTCGGGCGGCCCGCCGGATGAGCACCGCGCTGCCACGCGAGCCGGTGAGCGAGACGACCACACGCTCCTTGGTCTCCCACGGTCCGGCGATGCTGTGGCGCTCTCGGTAGTCGTTGAGCTCCTCGTCCACCCGATCGGCGACCCACAGGAGGGCCAGCTCACGTAGTGCGGTCAGATTGCCGGTACGGAAGTAGTTGGCTGAGCGCGGGATCGATCTTCTCCGGGGGATAGATGTTGCCGTGGGCCAACCGCCTGCGCAGCGCCTCGGGTGCCATGTCGACCAGCTCGATCTGGTCGGCAGCCCGCACCACGGGATCAGGCACTGTCTCGTGCTGGGTGACCCCGGTGATCTGCTCGACGACGTCGTTGAGCGACTCGAGATGTTGAAGGTTGATCGTCGATATGACGTTGATGCCGGCGTCGAGGAGATCCTCGACGTCCTGCCAGCGCTTGGGATGCTTCGAGCCGGGCACATTGGTGTGCGCCAGCTCGTCCACCAGGGCCAGCTGGGGCTTGCGCTCCAGGAGTCCCTCGACGTCCATCTCCTCGAAGGTCTGGCCCCGGTAGTCAAGGGTGCGACGCGGGAAGATCTCCAGGTCGCGGATCTGCGCGTCGGTATGGGGCCGTCCGTGCTCCTGCACCCAGCCGACCACGACGTCGGTGCCGCGTTCCTTCCTTCGCCAACCTTCGTTGAGCATGGCGTAGGTCTTACCGACCCCGGGAGCGGCGCCGAGATAGAGCCGAAGCTTTCCCCGTGCCACAGTTGACGGCCTCCTGACCCTAGGGTTGACCTACTGGCTGGCGGTGGGTGGCTCCCTCAGGCGCGAAGGCTGCTGCCTCCCGCTCGCCACCAATCCAGTGTTGTGGCCCAGGCTACGCCTTGTCACGACGCCTCACGCCGCCACCACCGGATCCGGGTTGAGGCTGTAGCCGACGCCCGGCATGGTCCGGATCAGCGTGCCCGAGCTGTCGTGGAGCTTCTGCCGTAGCCGGTGAACATAGGCGTGCAGGTATTGCGCCTCTCGCCCATAGCCCGTCCCCCACACGGCGGACAGGATCATCTGATGGGTGCACGTCCTTCCGGCGTGATGCGCCAGGAAGGACAGGACTTGGAACTCCTTTGCCGTGAGGTCGACCGGGAGGCCTCCGAGATGCGCCTCGCGATGGACGAGGTCGAGGTCCAGCGATCCGATGGTGATCACGGCCGACTGGGGATCGTCGGAGGCCGAAATCCTGTGGCGGAGAGCCGTCCGTATTCGCGCTTCGAGCTCCGCCATGCCGAAGGGCTTGGTCACGAAGTCATCCGCGCCCCCGTCGAGGGCGGCAACCTTGCGGTCTTCGCTGCCACTCGCCGACAGGATGATGATCGGGACCCGGCTCCATTGGCGGATCCGCTTGCACACCGCCTGCCCGTCGATGTCGGGGAGACCGAGATCAAGTACGACGATCTCGGGGGAGGCCAGGGCGGTCTGCGAGATCCCCTCCTCGCCGTCGACTGCGGTGATCACGTCGTGGCCGCCGGCCCGGAGGCCGAGCCGGAGCGCTCGGAGAAGGGAGGGATCGTCATCGATCACCAGCACCTTTGCCATGGACCTAGCCGCCGATCCGGTTGGCCGCCGGTGGAAGGCTGAAGACGAACCGGGCGCCTCCACCCTGGGCCTCTTCGACCCAGATGTGCTCGCCATGGGCTTCGACGAAGGTCTTGGCGATGGTGAGGCCGATGCCGGCCCGCCCTCCGGTGTCGAAGCGAACATAGCGGTCGAACACTGCTTCCCGCTCGGCCAGGGGCACCCCAGGTCCGGCGTCGGCTACCGAGAGCGCGACGCGATCGCCCCGAACCTCGCCGGCCACCGTGATCAGGCTCTCGGGCGGGGCGTAACGACTTGCATTGTCCAACAGGTTAGCGACTACCTGGCCGATCAGAAGATGGTCGACGTCGACTGGGGGCAGGTCCTCGGGGACCGCCATCACCACCCGATGGTCTCCCAGGGTGGATCGCAGGGCGGCCACCGCCTCTTGGGCCAGGTTGGGGACCGATGTCGGTCGGCGTCGAACCTCGAGCACGCCGGCATCGATGCGTGTCATGTCGAGGAGACTGGTCACCAGTCGGGTCAGCCGATCGGTCTCGACGTCGATCAGGCCGTGCAACTCACAGGTATCGGCATCCGAGAGCGGGTACGACGGGTGCAACAGGGTCGACGACGCCACCTTCATGGTCGCCAGCGGCGTGCGCAGGTCGTGCGACACCGCCCCGACCAGCGCGTGCCGCAGGCGGTCGACCTCCTCCAGCAGCTCCGAACGCACCGCCTGGTCCTGGAGCTGGGCCCGTTCCAGGGTGAGTGCGGCATGGTTGGCGAACGTGCGGAGCAGGGCCCGGTCCGCCTCGGTGGCCGGGCTTCCCCGCATCGCCAGCATGCCGACCGGACGGCCCGAGGCCGTCAAGGCCACGGTCCGGATCTCTCCGGGCCCGCCCGGCCAGGTATCGAGACTCACCGGAACGCCTGACAATGGCTCGAGTCCTTGGAGCTCGTCCCGAGACAGCGCTTCGCCGGCCGAGGCGGCGATCTCCAGCCGGTCCCCCTCCGGGACGAGGAGGGCTACGCCAGGGACCTCGAAAACGGTCCTGACGGCATCCACGATGGTTTTCAAGAGATCCTCGACCGAGCGGTCCGCCACCAGGAGCTCTGACAATTCGAACAGGCGCTGTCCATCGACAGTCCGCCGCTGGGCCTCGGACCGGGCCGACTCGAGACTGGCGACGACCCTCGACACCAGCAGCATGACTACCGCGTAGACGGCCAGAGCCACCCAGTCCTGGGTACGGGCCACCCTCAGGCGGTTGTAAGGGGGGACGAACCAGTAGTCGTAGACGAGGAACCCGGCGACGACGCTCACCGCTCCGGCCCGGAACCCGCCGATGATCACGGCGGCCACCACCGGTACCACCAGCACGAGGGCGGCGGTGGCGATGCTCAGGTGCGAACGGAGCGGGAGCATGGCCGCGCCAAGGCCGAAAGAGAGGATGACTCCGGCGAACGAGCCGACGAGTGTTCTGCGCACGGTGCCATTGTCGTACGGGAACCAGCGAACGGTCGGATGGCAGCGCTCTATTAAGAATTTATTCAGAGCCGCCGGCCGGTATTGAGAATCTGTTAAGAGCGACGGGCGGATACTCGTTCCATGGCAGACTTCCTTGCGGTACTCGGCATCATCGGCTTCGTGCTGGTGATGCTCGGACTCATCTGGGCGCTGGACCGGGTATGACCTGGACCCAGGGCGTTCTTCTCGGCGTCGCCGTCGTGATGTTCATCTACCTGGGCTTTGCCATGTTCAAGCCCGAAAAGTTCTAGATGGGCTTCACCTGGACCATCATCACCCTGGTCTTCGCCCTGGGGCTTACCTGGCGGTACCTCGGGTCGTACATGGCCGCCGTTTTCGAGGGCCGGGTGCACTTCCTCGGTTGGGCCGAACGACCCGTTTACCGCCTGCTGGGGACCGGTCCCGAACAGGAACAGAACTGGAAGCGCTACGCGGGGTCGATGGTGATCTTCTCCGCCGTGGCGATGGCGGTCACCTACCTGCTCGTTCGGATCCAGGGCTCGCTCCCGCTCAACCCGCAGCACTTCGGGGCAGTGGGCCAGGCGCTCAGCTTCAACACCGCCGCGTCCTTCATGACCAACACCAACTGGCAGAACTACGGCGGTGAGACGACTATGTCGTACTTCTCGCAGATCGGCGCGCTGACCTTCGAACAGATCATCAGCCCGGTGATCGGCATCGCCGTAGCCATCGCCATGGTGCGGGGATTCTCCCGGCGCAACTCCCCGACAATCGGGAACTTCTGGGTCGATATGACCCACGGCCTGCTCTACGTCGTGATCCCGATTGCCTTCGTTGGCGGGATCATCTTCGTCGGACAGGGAGCCGTCCAGACATTGGCCGGGACCGCCAGCTTCCACGATGCGCTGAACGGGGTCACCCAGACCATTGCCCGAGGGCCGATCGGCTTCATGGAATCGATCAAGCAGTTGGGGAACAACGGGGGTGGGTTCCTCAACGCCAACTCGGCCACCACTTTCGAGAACCCGACCGGGTTGACCAACTGGCTGTCTATCTACCTTCTTCTGGCCATCCCCTTCGCTCTCACCTACACCTTCGGCAAGATGGTCGGGAGCATCCGCCACGGGGCCGCCCTGCTGGCCGCCATGGTGCTCATCTTCGGCGTCTGGGTGGGCTACACAAGCATCGCCGAGCACCAGCAGAACCCGGCGGTCGCCGCCGCCGGGGTGCACTCCAACGTCGGGAACACCGAGGGCAAGGAAGTGCGCTTTGGTGACACCACCACGGCATTGTTCGGCGTGGCGTCGACCAACACATCCACCGGTTCGGCCGACGCTTCCTATGATTCGTTCACGCCCATCGGCGGTTTGGGACTGATGAGCGGCATGATGCTCGGCGAGGTCACGCCCGGAGGGGCCGGCAGCGGGCTGTACACCATCCTGATCTACGCCATCATCGCCGTGTTCATCGGCGGCCTCATGATCGGGCGAACACCCGAGTACCTGGGGAAGAAGATCCAGGCCAAGGAGGTGAAGTTGGCTGGCCTCGGTGCACTGGTGATGCCCATTCTCGTGCTCGTCCTCACCGCCATCGCCGTCTCGATCCACGCCGGCCGAGCGGGACCTCTCAACGCCGGTCCCCACGGATTCTCCGAGATCCTCTACGGGTTTACCTCACCCGGAAACAACAACGGCTCGGCGTTCGGGGGCCTGACCGGAAACACCGCCTTCTACAACGTTACGCAAGGCATCGCCTTCCTGATCGGCAGGGTGGGCATCATGATCCCCGCCTTGGCCCTTGGAGGCGTGCTGGCGGCGAAGAACGTCGTCCCCGAGTCCCTCGGGACGTTCCGCACCGACAACTCGATGTTCGTCGGCCTGACCATCGGAGTCATCGTGATCATTGGAGGCCTCACCTTCTTTCCGGCCTTGGCCCTCGGGCCGATCGTCGAGCAACTCAGCCACGGACAGTTCTTCTGATGACCATGACCACCACCCAACCAGATCCGGCCACACCGGTAACCCAAGCCCACGGCGTGGCTGAGGCTCGAGGGCTGTTCGATCGAGAGATCCTTCGCCAGGCATTCATCGACTCCTTCAAGAAGCTGAACCCGGCCGTTCAGATCAAGAACCCGGTGATGTTCGTGGTGCTGGTGGGGACGGTGATCACCTTCATCGAGGCGATTGCGCACCCGGGCATCTTCACCTGGTCCATCACCATCTGGCTCTTCCTTACCGTGATCTTCGCCAACTTTGCCGAAGCCATGGCTGAGGGAAGGGGCAAGGCCCAGGCTGACACGCTCCGCCGCATGCGATCCGAGACCGAGGCCCGGCGCCTCCTCCCCGACGGGACCGAGGAGCTGGTGCCGGCCGCCGCCCTCTCGACGGGCGACATGGTGGTCTGCGAGGCCGGTGACCTCATCCCCTCCGATGGCGAGATCACCGAGGGCATCGCCTCGGTCGACGAGTCAGCGATCACCGGCGAGTCAGCCCCGGTCATCCGGGAGTCGGGCGGAGACCGCTCGGCGGTGACCGGCGGGACGAAGGTCCTCTCCGACCGGATCGTGGTGCGCATCACCGCCGAGCGCGGCCAGACCTTCCTCGACCGCATGATCACCCTGGTCGAAGGGGCCAACCGACAGAAGACCCCGAACGAGATCGCCCTCACCATCCTTCTTGCTGTGTTGACGATCGTGTTCCTGCCGGTGGTCGTCTCGCTCCAGGCCTTCGGTCACTACTCGGGCGCCTCAGTCTCGGTAGTCATCCTGGTCTCGTTGCTCGTCTGCCTGATCCCGACCACGATCGGAGCCTTGCTCTCGGCCATCGGGATTGCTGGCATGGACCGCCTGGTGCAGCGCAATGTGCTGGCCATGAGCGGTCGAGCGGTGGAGGCAGCCGGCGACGTACAGACCCTGCTACTGGACAAGACGGGGACCATCACCCTCGGCAACCGGATGGCATCCGACTTCATAGCCGTCGGTGGCCACACTGAGCAGGACGTGGCCGACGCCTCGCAGCTGGCCTCGCTGGCCGACGAGACTCCGGAGGGCCGCTCGATCGTGGTGTTGGCCAAGGAGCGATTCAACATCAGAGAGCGTGAGCTCGAGGGCGAGCACACCTTCGTGCCGTTCACCGCCCAGACCCGCATGTCCGGTCTCGACGTCGGCCCGCGGCAGATCCGGAAGGGGGCAGCGGAATCGGTGAAGCGGTGGGTCACCGACCAGGGCGGGACGGTGCCCGCCGACCTCGATGAAATCGTGGACCGCATCTCACGCGCCGGATCCACACCGCTGGTGGTGGCCGACGGTCGGGTGATCCTCGGAGTCATCGAGCTCAAGGACGTGGTGAAGCAGGGCATCCGGGAGAAGTTCGACGAGATGCGCCAGATGGGCATCCGCACCGTGATGATCACCGGGGACAATCCCCTGACCGCGGCGGCCATCGCCCAAGAGGCCGGCGTCGACGACTTCTTGGCCGAGGCCACGCCCGAGGCCAAGATGGCGCTGATCAAGTCCGAGCAGGAGGGCGGGAAGCTGATCGCCATGACCGGCGACGGCACCAACGATGCTCCGGCCTTGGCTCAGGCCGACGTCGGGGTGGCCATGAACACCGGGACCACCGCGGCCAAAGAGGCCGGCAACATGGTCGACCTCGACTCCAACCCGACCAAGCTCATCGACGTCGTGGAGATCGGCAAGCAGCTCCTCATCACTCGAGGTTCGCTCACCACGTTCTCCATCGCCAATGACGTGGCCAAGTACTTCGCCATCATCCCCGCGTTGTTCGTCGCCACCTACCCGCAGCTGAACGCACTCAACATCATGAAGCTGCACAGCCCACAGAGCGCGGTACTGTCAGCCGTCATCTTCAATGCGTTGGTGATCGTGGCCCTCATCCCACTGGCCCTGCGCGGTGTGAGGTTCCGGGCGGCCAGCTCGGCGGCCATCCTGCGACGAAACGTATGGATCTACGGCGTAGGGGGGATCATCGTTCCCTTCGCCTTCATCAAGCTCATCGACCTCATCCTCGTCGCTCTACACGCCTACTGATGGAGCCCTCCTGATGCTCGTCCACCTCCGTCGAGCGATCATTCTCGCCGTGGTCGCACTCATCCTCACGTTTGCCTATGCGTTGGCCGGCACTGGGCTTTCCCAGTTGCTGTTCAAGCACCAGGCCGACGGGTCTCTCACCGCCAATGGGTCCACGCTCATCGGCCAGAACTGGTCGGCCACTAAGTGTCCCGGTCATCCGGACGGCAGCTGTGTCTTCCAGGGCCGGCCCGACGACCTCGGGCCCTATGCGGCCAACCCGAAGGCAACGCCACCGGTCGCCGGGGGGGACAACCCCTTGATGGCCAACGGCAACAGCGGCCAGTCCGGGGCCAGCAACCTCGGCCCCCGGTCCAAGGTCCTGAAGGGCAACACCCAAGCGTTGGTGGCTTACTGGCATGCCCGAGGCGTTAACCCCACCCCCGATCTCGTCACCACCTCGGGCAGCGGGTATGACCCGAACATCACTGCGGCCGATGCCCTGGTCCAGATCCCGATGGTCTCCAGAGCCACCGGCTTGGCCCCCTCGACCCTGCGTGCGCTGATCTCCCGCGAGAACAACGGCGCCCAGCTGGGCTTCCTTGGCAGCAGCTACATCAACGTGCTGCAGCTGAACGAGGCCCTGGCCAAGCTGCGATGACCCCGCCCGGCTCCCAGAAATGTTGCGTGGTCTGGACAAGCGGCTTCGGCGGGCAATGTGCCATCTCTTGGTCCCGCCGGTCAGAAAGGCTGAATCGAGACAACCAGCCGGTGTTCACGGGGTGGTTTGCCGAAGAGGCACGCGACGGGCACCCGGCATAACGCGAACCGGATGGAGGCTTTGAAACGGCCGTCGAACCGAATGACCAGGGATCGGTGGCGGCCACCGGACGTTTTCGCATCTATCTGGGCGCCGCTCCAGGTGTGGGCAAGACCTTCGCCATGCTGGGGGAGGGTCGCAGGCGCCGGCAGCGGGGCGCCGACGTGGTCATCGGCTTCGTCGAGTGTCATGGGCGCCGGAGCACCGAGGAGCTGATCGAGGGGCTCGAAGTAGTCCGTCGACGGGTCGTCGAGTACCGCGACTCCCGGTTCGAGGAGATGGACCTCGATGCGGTGCTCGAGCGGAGCCCCCAGGTGGCCCTGGTGGACGAGCTGGCCCACACCAAGGTCCCCGGATCCGGTCGCAACGAAAAGCGTTGGGAGGACGTGATGGAGCTCTTGGACGCCGGTGTCGACGTCATCACCACCGTCAACGTCCAACACCTCGAGGGCCTCGCCGACGCCGTGGAGAGGATCCTCGAAGTGCCCATTCGTGAACGAGTGCCCGACTGGGTGGTCCGAAAGGCCGATCAGATCGAGCTGGTGGACTCCTCCCCGGAACAGCTCCGCCGTCGGATGCTGCATGGCAACGTCTATGCGTCCGAGACGGTCCCCGAGGCGTTGGGCAACTACTTCCGAACCGACAACCTGACCGCGCTGCGCGAGCTCACGCTGCGTTTCCTGGCCGACGAGACCGAGGAGCAGCTCCTCGAGTACTTACGACACCAGCAGAAGAGCTCCGTATGGGACATCCACGAGCGCATCGCCGTGGGGGTCACCACCGCTCCGGGGACTGAGGCCATCGTTCGCCGATCCTCCAGGATGGCCAACCGGATCAAGGCTGATCTTCAAGTGGTCCATGTCTCGACGGCCAAGCAAGCTCGGCGTTCCCCGGACGATCAGCTGCGGGCGCTGCGGCAGCTGGCCGAGGATGTGGGCGCCACTTGGAACGAGGTCCGGGAGGACGACCCGGCCCACGCCCTCGTCGAATTCGCCCGCCGGCGACAGGTCACTCAGATCGTGGTGGGCTCGAGCGGCCGCAGCCGGTGGCAGGAGCTGCTCGGCGGGGGATCGACCGTCCGGAAGATCGCGCGGCTGGCAGCGGATGCGGCCATTGACGTCCACATCATCGCCAGGCGAGACGCGGCGTTTGAGGGTGGCGGGGGAACGGAAGCAGCAGAGTAGCCAGCCGCCGCCGCCCACCTGGGAACCCGGTGATGGCGGTCAGTTGTACGGAGTGCTCGACCTGCCGTCCTGTTCAACACGTGCCGGCGGCTCTGATCGAGAGCTGGGTCACCTTCCAGATCCCGTGGGACTTCCTCAGGACGGCGGTCGTCGAACGGCGGCCTCCCCGAGCATTCTTCGCCGGCCCGCCCGAGGTTGTGTACTCGATCCAGTGGGTGTCGTCGAAGCAGTCCGCCACCGTGGCGTTGGCCGGATCTCCCGATGGCGAGAGCGAGGAGACCCGGGGGTGGATGACCGGATCCCCTCTGGTCACGATCCCGTGCAGCTGATCGCGGGCCAGCCCTTGCACGAAGAGGGTGAGGGCATCGCTGGATGCGTGTTGGGACAGGAGCGGAGATTGGAAATCGGAGGTCCTGGCTGCGCTCACCAGGTCCGTCCACATGGCCCGGTAGGCCTTGAGCACGTCAGCACGGGCGTCCGGTACCGGCCGGGGATTCGACCGAGCCGTCGTCGGTGCCACGGCCGTCGGTGATCCCCCTCCACAGGCGGCGAGCAAGGCCGAAATGGCGAGCAGTAGGGCTGGCACGAAATATCGTGCCAGGGTCCGTCGCCCAGCGGGCGAGCGACATGGGGATCGGTCCATGGACGTGGAGCGTGGCGTCAGTCGGGGCCTCTACCGGGGAGGCCGATGAGGTGTGGCGATCATGGCCGGCTCAGGTCGCCGTGTCATCGGGCACCGGGCCGGGCGACGTCCCGGTGCCGGCGAATCCACCCGGGCCTTCGTCGGCGGCGAGCGCCGTGCCGACTTGGTCGGCGATGGCTACCGCCACGAGGAGTCGTTCCTCGGGAACCGGCTTGCCCGGGGTGGGCGTGAGCAGAAAATGGCCCAACAGCCAACCTCCGCTACGCACGGGCAGGTCGATGCTCCGCGTGGGCAATCCGAGATCGCTGGTCGACCACAGCTCGTCACCCACTTTCACCTGGCCACTGGGCATCAGGTGGGCGGTCACGCCGCTCGGGACATGGGTGGTGAATCGACAGTCGCGTAGGTAGAGGAGATCCTGGAGCTCGTCGACCGCAGTCGCGATGACCAGCTCGGGGTCCTGACCGCTGGCGGCCAGCTCGGTGACCGAGTGCAACAAGGCCACCTGGTGTCGCCCTTGCCAGGCGGCGGTGCGGTGCCGGCGGCCGCGGGCGGCGAGCTCGCCCACGGCCAAACCCAGCACCAAGAGGAGGATCTCGGTGATGAGGTCCTGGTGACGAGTGATGCGTAGCGAGTAGTAGGGGCGGGTGAGGAAGAAGTCGAACGAAAGGGCGGACATCACGGCAGCCACCACCGCCGCCACCCGGCGTCCCGTACTGGCCACGGCCACGATCACGACCACCAGGAAGAGGGCGTTGTCCGCGGTGTCCAGACGGCTCCGCCACGGGATCAGGAGGGCAGCGGTGGCGACCGGGGCGAGGAAGGCCGCGGCCATGATCCACGGTTCCGCCGTCAGTCCGCTTGGGGTGTCGTCGCCTGGCTCAGGCCGAACCGAGGAAGGGGACTGATTCCACCGGTCCGGTCTGGTCACGGTACCCACCTTCCCACTGTCACACGCCCGGGATCCCCGGGGAAGGGGTAGGGACCCCTCGGGGCGAACGACGGCCAGATTTTCACGGATCTTTTACGCACTCGTCGTTCGGTGCTACGAAGGCCGGATAGAAGGAGCTCACCCGTATCCTCGCGTACGGCGGGCTCAGCAGCCGCCGGAACGGTGCCGAGAGGTGCACACTTTGGAACAGTCAATAACCGAGCCGGGTGGTCTGCGGACCGGTCCCGTGCCCGGCGTCGGCGGACGATAGTGGGCATCCGCAAGGCCGCGCCCGTGGCCGGTGAGCGCGCCATTGCCTTGGTGTCGGTGACCAGCTCCAGCGGATACCGCGGCGAGGTGCGGGCCGGCCGCCACCGCTTCGTCGCCGACGAGGGCCCCGACATCGGGGGCGACGACGAGGGCCCGAGCCCCTATCAGCTCCTGCTGGCCAGCCTGGTCCAGTGCACGGCGGCGACCCTCCGCATGTACGCCAACCGAAAGGGATGGGTGCTGGGGGTGGTCATGGTCCGGGCCCGCTTGCTGCGCATCGGGGACGGAGCCACCAAGGTCGAACGAATCGAGCGGACGATCAAGGTGGACGGCGAGCTCTCGGACGAACAGAGACACCGGCTGGCGGAGATCGCGGACCGCACCCCGGTGACCCGCACGCTGCGGACCGGGCTCCCCATCGATACCACCCTGGCCTGACCGGTCAGCGCAGGTGGAGTCCACCGTCAGCGATCACCACCTCGCCGGTCACATAGGTCGAGCGGGCCAGACCGACCACGATCTCAGCCACGTCTCCCGGAGATGCTGTGCGCCGCAGCGGTGCTTGCGCCTTCACGAACTCGCGGACCGCGCCCCACTCCGCCGTCCAAGGGGTGTCGACGAGTCCCGGGGCGACGGCGTTCACCCTCACCTCCGGACCGAGGGCGTTGGCCAACAACCGGGTCATATGGCTGACCGCCGCCTTGGAGCAGGCGTAGGGGATGGAGCTGCCGGTGGGTCGCTCGCCGGCCACCGACGAGATGTTGATGACCTGTCCCCGTCCCGACGCCCGCAAGTGGGCCACCGCGGCCACCGTGACCTGCCAGGTTCCGATCACGTTGACCTCGAAGATGTGTCGCCAGACCTCGGGCGTGGCGGCGGCGAGGTCCCCATGGGGGATCACCTGGGTAGTCCCGGCATTGTTGACGAGCACGTCGAGCCGGCCGCACCGATCCATGACCCCCTCGACCAATCCCTCAGCCTGTTCGAGTTGGCTGATGTCGGCCTGGATGTAGCAGGCACCCCCCGGCAGCTCTGTGGCCAGGGAGCTGCCAGCTTCGGCTGAAGCCGACGAGTTGATCACCACCGTCGCCCCGAGCGCGGCGAACCGGCGCGCCGTGGCGGCCCCGATGCCCGACGACGAACCGGTGACGAGCACGGTCTGGCCCTCGAAGCTCGTGTCGCCAGGTCCGGGCACGGGCACAGGATCGGGCATGGCCCGAGTGTAGGGCCGGGCCACCATTAGGTTCTGGGTGTGCGCCTGGTGAGCTTCCGACATGACGGCATCCGCACCGGACTGGTGGTGGGCGACGAGATTGTGGACCTCACGGATCCCGCCATCGGGCTCCCGGCCGACATGCCGGCATTGCTGGCGCTCGGCGACGACGCCCGCGATGTCTTGACCCGCGCCCCTCCACCCGGGGCCGTCGGCTGGCGTCGGCCGTAGCTCCGCTGACCGCCCCGGTGCCGCGGCCTCCATCCTTTGTCGCCATCGCCCGCAACTACGCGGCCCATGTCGAGGAGCTGGGTGACGAACGCCCGGAATTCCAGACCTGGTTCGCCAAGCAGTCGACGTGCGTGATCGGTCCAGGGGAGCCCATCCAGATTCCCCGGGCGTCGGCGACCGTCGACTACGAGGGTGAGCTGGGCATGGTGATCGGAACCCGATGCCGCCACGTGCCGGCGGAACGCGCCCTCGAGGTGGTGGCGGGGTTCACGGTGGTCAACGACGTCAGCGTGAGAGACTGGCAGTGGCGATCGCCCACCATGATGATGGGCAAGAGCTTCGACACCCACGGACCGACTGGCCCATGGATCACCACCCGGGACGAGGTCGAGGATCCACAGGATCTGTCCGTGCGCACCTGGGTGAACGGCGAGCTCCGCCAGGACGGGACCACCGGCGACATGATCTTTTCCTGCACCGAGATGATCGAGCACCTCTCGACGGCCTTCACCCTGTTGCCGGGCATGCTCATCTCGACGGGGACGCCGGCCGGGGTGGCCGCCGGTATGGACCCGCCCCGCTGGCTGAAGGCGGGTGACGTGGTGACGGTGTCGGTCGGCCAGGTCGGAGAGCTGTCCAACCCGGTGGCCGATGAGCCACATCCCGACCCCGGGCGCACGGGGTGAGCGCCGTCCCCGATCATCGAGGCCTGGTCCGGGTGAGCCCGACCCTCGCCATCCCGCGGTCCGAGCTCCACTACCGGTTCAGCCCGAGCGGGGGACCGGGAGGTCAGCACGCGAACAAGGTGAACACCCGGGTGGAGCTGCGCTTCGATGTCGCCGGCTCCCCGTCGCTCGGTCCCCGGCAGCGGTCCCGACTGCTCAAGCGGCTCGGCTCCGAGGTCAGGGTGGTGGCCGATGACGAGCGCTCCCAGGCCCGGAACCGGGAGCTGGCCACCGAGCGGTTCCGCGCCCGGGTGGCCGATGCCCTGCATATCGAGAAGTCCCGTCGGCCCACGCGACCCTCGCGGCGGGCCACCGAACGCCGTCTCCAGGAGAAGCGGCGGGTGTCGGAGCGCAAGCGGTCCCGCCGGGCGGCCCCGGACGAGTGAGCGGGTCCTGAGGGAGAGCGAAGGTCAGCCGGCTTCGAGGCTGGTTTCGGCCGGCGGGAGCCAGGCGCGCTCGAGGAATGCTGCGATCTGCTCGGTAAGGCGCTGCGGCCGCATCCGCAGTTCGAGCACCGAGTTGGCCTGCACCAACTCGCCGTTGGGCAGGCGGCGGGCGAGCTGCTCGGCATCGTGGAACGGGTGCAACCGGTCGACCTCGTGGCCCACGACCAGCGCCGGCATCTCCAGTGCTGCTCGCTGGTCCACCGTCGGGGTGATCGGGCCGGCGAGGACACCGTGGAGTACTGCGGCGATTTCGACCGGATCGTTCGACAGGGAGTTCATGATGCTGTCGATCGGACCGTTGCCCGTCCGGGGTAGGCGCCGCAGGAGGGCGGCCGCTCTCCTGACGAGCGGCCGGGCGAAGTGCACGGCGAACAGCATGGGAACGAAGGTGACCGCCGCGGCCGGAATCGCCCATTCGAGGACGGGCATCTCGATGACCAGCGCCTGGACCCGTTCGGGAGCGAGGGCGGCCACCAGCAGGCTCACGTTGCCGCCGAGCGAGACGCCACCGACCACGGCTCGATCCACGCCGAGGTGGTCGAGGAGGGCCACGACGTGTTCGGCATAGGTGTCCATCCGATGGAATGAAGCGCGCCTCGGCTTCTCGGAGAGGCCGTGGCCGGGTAGGTCGAGCAGGACCACCCGGTTCCCCCGAGCCGCCAGATCGTTGGCCAGCTTTCGGTTCATGTTCGAGTCCATCAGGATCCCGTGCATGAACACGAACACCCGTGGGCCGTGTCCGTGGATCTCGTAGTAGAGCTGCAGCCCGCCGGAATCGAACATGCCGACCTCATAGGGTGGCATGGTCGAGCCGTGGATGATCGGCCCCGGGTAATTGCCACCTACCGTCACCGTCACCGACACCGTCACCGGCCGGAGTCGGAGGCCTCCCTGAGGTTGTCATCCGGCCAACGGTAGGTCGACGGCCGGCGGTTCGCCAGCACCGGGACCTCGGACCGGATCCGACCCAGGCGATCGAGGTCGAGGTCGGCCAGAACCACCCCCGGGGTTCCCTCCGTCCGTTCGGCCACGACCGATCCCCAGGGGTCCACGATCATCGAGTGACCGTGAGCTTCGGGCATGCCCGGCGGCAGCTCCCCGACCTGACCGGCGGCGATCACATAGAGCTGGTTTTCGATCGCCCGCGCCCGGAGGAGCACCTCCCAATGGGCCGGGCCAGTGGTGGCGGTGAACGCCACGGGCACGGCCACGATGGTGGCGCCGGAGAGGGCCAGGACCCGATACAGCTCCGGGAACCGGAGGTCGTAGCAGACGGACAATCCGATCACCGCCACCGGTAGCCGGTCGCCTCCGTCGAGTGGACGAGTGCACAGGCTCGTGCCCGGCGCAATGGTGGCCGACTCACGCAAGGAGGTCCCATCGATCTCGGCATCGAAGAGGTGGATCTTTCGGTAGACCGCATCGACCGTGCCCGAGGGACCGATGAGGCAGCTGGTGTTGAACAGGCGGCCGTCGGTGTCGGTTCCGAGCGGCGGTTGCTCGGGGAAGCTCCCGGCCACCAGCCGGAGGTCGAGGCGCCGGGCCAGGTCGCAAGCCCACCCGACGGTGGGACCGTCGAGAGGTTCGGCTCCGGCTCGCAGCGCAGCCGGACCCCCGGCCACGGAGAAGTACTCGGGGAGTACGACCAGCTCGGCACCGGATCGGGCTCCCTCCTCGACGAGCAGGCCGGCGGCGGCCAGGTTGGCCGCCCGGTCCTCCCCGGCCCTGGTCTGGACAGCCGCCACGCGCATGCCACAGGCTAGGTCCATCGCCGGTCGGAGCCGCCCGGTCACCGACAGTCGTGCCGGACAGAATGGATGGCGTGTCCTTCGAAGACTCTGACATCGTCCGAAGCGCCGTCCGGTTGGAGGGGTTCCGGGACGACGAGTTCAACTACCAGCTGATCCGGACATTGGGGGTGGCCGACTATGGCGGCTCCACCGTGGGCGAGTGCCTGGCGGTCGTGGCCGAGATCGCCGACGGGAGCCCGCGCAGCTGGTCCGGAGCTTTCGAACGCCTGGCACAGCGGGTAGAGGAACGGGGTCGGGCATGCCTGCAAGCCGGGCGCCGGACCAGTGGTCGCGACCATCTGCTGCGGGCATCCACCTACTACCGGACGGCGGAGTATTACACCGAGGGAGATACGGGGCGGTCGATCGAGACGGGGCAGCGGAGCCGGGCCTGCTTCACCGCCGCCGCCGCGTTGCTCGAGCCGCCCGTCGAGCTGGTCGGTGTCCCCTTCGAGGGGGGATCCCTTCCGGGGTATCTGGCGCGTCCACCGGGGGTCGCATCACGGGGAGGGACTCGCCGGGCCCCAACCCTGGTCGGCGTGGGTGGCTTCGACTCGAGCGCCGAGGAGCTCTACTTCCACCTGGGGGCACCCGGAGCCCAACGAGGGTGGAATGTGTTCGTCTTCGACGGGCCGGGCCAACCCGGGTGCATGCGGTCCAACCCCACGATGACCTTCCGCCCTGACTACGAGGCACCGATCAGCGCAGTGATCGACGCGCTGATCGGCCGCGACGATGTCGACCCGGAGCGGTTGGCGTTGGCGGGCCAGAGCTTCGGGTCGTACTTTGCCGGCCGTGGTGCCGCAGCCGATGCGCGGGTACGTGCCCTGGTGGTCGATCCGGCGGTCGTGGACATGAGCCGCTACATGGAGGCGTGGGTAGGGACCGAGGTGTTCCGGATGGCGCGGGACATCCGGCCCGAGGACGTCATGGGGGTGCCCGAGGACCTGATGCCCCACCAGATGCAGTGGGGTATTGCCGCCATCTGCCAGCGTTTCGGAGTGCCCTCCTTCCATGCGTGGCGCGATGCGATGACGGACTACCGTCTCGGCCCGATGACCGGTTCGATCCGTTGTCCAGTCCTCGCTCTGGTCGGGGACCGCGAGGGCGCCGAACCACTGGCTCAGCACCGTTCCTTCGTGGCCGACGTCGGCGGTCCGGCCACCGCCGTCGTGTTCACAGCCGAGGACGGCGCCTCTACCCATTGCCAGGCTGACAACATCCGCCTGGCCGCCCAGGTCACCTTCGACTGGCTCGAGGACCAATTCGGATAGCCGACACCCGACCGTGGCGAGCGGCGTCAGTCCCGGCTGCTGGCGGCGGGAGCGGAGGAGGCGAGCGCCGCGGCCGAACGCCTCGCACCCGCGGTCCGACCGGTCCTCGCGCACCCCGAGCAGCGGCGTCACGGTGGCCCAGCCTTCGGCGATCAGGGCGGCGTCGGACTCGGGATCCAGCTCGGCCATCTCGGCCGCCCGATCGGCCGCCGCTCCGCCTCGCAGGGTGAGGGTGATGGCGCCGGTGGTGGTGTCGATGGGCATGCCTGCCACCGGGTTGGGAGTGCTCTCGGGCCGGACCGAGCGGATGAGCCCCGTCGACCCGAGTCGGCCGTGGCGGAGCCCTCGGAGGGCTTCGGGTTCGACGGCCGGGACGTTGAGGTTGAGCACCGTGCCCGGCGGCTGGGCGACCAGCGCCGGCACGATGGCCGTAGCCAGCTGGACGGGGGTCTCCCACGGGATGGGCTCCCGTCCCCAGGCGATGCTCACGGCCAGTCCCCGGATGCCGAATTGGGCGCCGGTGAGCGTGGCTCCCACCGTCCCCGAGTGCAAGGCCGACCGGCCGGCGTTGACGCCGTGATTGATCCCCGACACCACCAGGTCCGGTCGGGGGCCGAATCCCTCGATGCAGGCGAGGATCACTGCCAGCGCCGGCGGTCCATCGATTCCGTACACGTGGGTTCCGGCCAAACCAGGGATCTCCACGGCCTCGTACGGGATCGACCCGCGTTCGTAGACCGGGCCCACCGCCGCCCCGGTGCCGCTGTGATCAGTGAGGGGCGCCACCACGAAGAGGTCATCCTGGTCTCCGAAGGCCGAGCCCAGGCCCCGGGCCAGGGCGGCGATACCGGGGGCGAACACGCCGTCGTCATTGGTGATCAGGATGCGCATTGATCGGGTTCCATCTGCCGGGGTCAGGGCTCTTCCACGCTTGGCCAAGGCACGGATGTCCACGCGGACGGTAGGCCGGCCGGGCCGATGCGCCCCGTGGCCTACCATACCGGTCGGCATCGGCCGCTCCGGCGACCCGGCCGAGGCCACCCACGACATGACCCGACCCAGCTCGAACGACGACCAGCGACCTTCCGACACCACCGCCGCCACGGGCGATCAATGGGTCATCGGGCACGGCCACCAGCGGGTGGTGGTGACCGAAGTGGGCGCCACGCTCCGCTCTTTCTCGGTGGGGGACCGGCCGATCGTCGCCGGCTTCGGGCCGGACGAATGGAGCACGGCCGGCCGGGGCCAGGTGCTCGCGCCGTGGCCGAACCGCCTCGGGGAGGGTCGCTACTCGTTCGACGGGACGGAGGCTCAGGCGGCGCTGGACGAGCCGTCGCGAGGGAACGCCATTCACGGCCTGGTCCGTTGGATGCCGTGGCGGATGGTGAGCCGGGCCCAGAACCGGGTCGCCATGGGCTGTGAGCTCCGTCCCTCGCCGGCCTACCCGTTCGCCCTCCGGCTGACCATCGAGTACCGGCTCGGGCGGGACGGCCTGACGGTATCCACCGAGGCGGAGAACGCGGGGCAGGTGGATCTACCGTTCGGGCTCGGCTTCCATCCGTACCTCACCGTCGGTACCCCGAGCGTGGACCTGGTCCGCCTGCGGGTTCCCGCCAGCCAGCGGCTGATCACCGATGATCGGGGGCTTCCGACTGGCAAGGTTCCCGTCATGGGGACGGAGTTCGACTTCCGCCAGGGGAGGCTGCTCGGGGTCACCAAGCTCGACACCGGGTTCACTGGGCTCGAGCGGGACTCCGAAGGGCACTCCTGCGTCGACCTCGACCATCCCGACGGAGCCAGGGGCATAACGGTGTGGGCCGACGAGCGATTCGGCTATTTCATGGTCTACACGGGCGACACCCTCGGTGTCGACGAACGCCGCACGGCGGTGGCCGTGGAGCCGATGAGCTGCCCCCCGGATGCGTTCCGCTCGGGGATCGACCTGGTCGTGCTGCGGCCGGGCGGAGGCTGGACCGGGTCGTGGGGGATCACCCCTCGGTGACCTCTGG
Organism: uncultured Acidimicrobiales bacterium; assembly: GCA_963734435.1. Taxonomy (GTDB): domain Bacteria; phylum Actinomycetota; class Acidimicrobiia; order Acidimicrobiales; family RAAP-2; genus Bog-756. Next base: position 292,945 of record CAVTHA010000002.1, read on the forward strand.
GACCGGGGACCGGGGTCAGCCGGAGATGGTCTCCGGCGGCGAACCCGGAGCCGCCAGCACCTCACTCCCCTCCGGCCTGCGCCCGATCAGCCAGTAGGCGATGGAACCGAGGGTGTTGGCGCCGCTGGCGACCCGCCACACCCATTTTGCGCCGCGCACCTCGGAGGAAGCCCGTCGATCGAGGTCGCGCCAGGTGAGGCTGGTGACCACGAGATGCACGGCCAGGGCGGCGACGACCCGAACCCGGCTGCTCATCCAATCAGGCGGTCTGGATCCAGCCGACCGGTGAACGCTCGGACCATTCAGATCGGCAGGACCGGCACTGCAGGAGCACACTCGCCAGTGACGTCTTGATGGGGCTGGTGTCGTCGCCCCGCACGATCAACCTCGGACTGTCGACCAGTCCGCAGCCCGGACACTGCGGGAGTGTCTCGGTACGTTCCATCTCGCCGACCTCTCAATGGAAAGTCGCCAACGGCCCGACTGCCGCTTGAGCCACTCTGTCCGAGCTCACACTATCCCTCCCGTGGCTCGCCGGCGGTGACGCCGGTCGGCGGCCGGCCCGGCCCGGCATTCACCCCACAGCCGAACTCCGGACCTGGGAGTTCCTCCCGCCGGGCGACCCACGGGGATCGACGCCGGAAGGGGACGGGCAGACCGCCGGGCAGACCGGGGACAGGTCAATCCCGAAGCCGGGGAGCTACGTAGTTCCCTCTTGGTGGGAACCCGCCCGCCCTCGCGTTCGGGAGGAAGCCATGAGAGATCCGATCAGCGCCGGAACGTCGGCGGACCATCTGGCCGAGCGGGGAGTGGCGAGGTGGAAGCGAACTGGCCGGGGGAGGCGCTGGGGCATCGGGCTAGCTGGCGCGTTGGCGGTCGTCATGGGCTCGTCCTTGCCCGCCGCTGCGCTGTCCGGAACTTCGGACGCCAGCCGGCCGTACCTCCGTCCACGGTCATCGCCTCCGGCTTGGCCGAGCGGACCGACCCGGCGGCCCTGGTCGTGGGCCCGACCGGCGTGGGCATCAGCCCGGACGGCACGCTGTATGTCGCCAACAGCGCGGCCAACGACATCCGAGCCATCCCCGACGCAGGAGATCGCCATACCAGTGCCGGTACCGGCTCGAGAGTGTCGGCGGGAGGAGACCTCAACGATCCGCTAGGCATGGCCCTCGCCCCGAACGGGGACATCCTGACGGCCAACGGCGCCGATGGGAACATCGTGCAGACGACGCCGGACGGCAATCAGGTGGCGAAGAAATTGGTCGATTCCAACTCCCAGCCCGGTCCTCAGCCAGGGAATGGCGCGTTGTTCGGCCTGGCCGAGGCGCCAGGAACCGGTCTGTACTTCGTGGACGATGACAACAACGACTTGAACCTGCTGAGCCGTTAGAGAGGAGCTCCATGCCGACTCGGCCCTCGGGCAGGCGAGCGTCAGCCCAGCCACGCCGCCGGGCCCACGTCGTCGGCCGCCCGACGTACTGACCGCCACCGGCTCAACTGGTGGAGGCGTTCTCCCGTCCGAGTCGCTGGATGACGGGGGCGAACGCCGCGAGGTCTCGAACGCTGAAGTACGAGATGCCCCAGCGGTCCCGGCAGATCTGGAGGTGTTCAACGATCTCGTCGTGCGTCCCGATGCCGAGAAACGGCGTAGTCAGAGCGTCCTGGTCGCTCAGACCCGGGATCTGCCGGGCCACCTGACGAGCTGATTCCCTGCGGTCGTCGGTGACGATGATCCGCTGTACGAGCACATTGAGTTCCGGCTGCGGCCGGTGCCCGGCTTCTTGACGGATGTGACCGACGGTGGCGTCGAGCCGCTCGGACTGCCAGCGCGCCTCGTGACGCTGGCCGTCTTCGAGGGTCCGTCCGAGCATCGTGAGGCCGATGATGTCGGCGTGACGGGCTGCGTGGGCGAGGGCCTGCTTGCCGTTCACGCCGACCAAAAGGGGCACGTGTTCTTGGAAGGAGCGAAGGGTACGTACCCCGTTGAGCTGGTAGTGGTCTCCGTTGAACGTGACCTCATCGCCGTCGAGGAGCATGCGAAGCACCTCGACGGCCTCCGAGAGGCGGGCCTTTCGTATCGGGGGCGGATCGAACGGATGCCCGATGGCCGCATATTCGTCGAAGGAGTGCCCAGCGCCGATACCAACCTCCAGGCGACCACCGCTCAAATGGTCGATGCTGGCGAGCTCCCGGGCCAAGTGAACCGGGTGATGGAAGTCGTTGTTCAACACCAACGGACACACACGGATCCTGGTCGTGCACTCGGCCACAGCCAGCAGCGGCGCCAGGGGCGACCATCCGTCGACGACATGATCGTAGGAGTGGATGACGTCAAAACCGGCTTCCTCGGCCGCTCGGGCCTGTGACCGTAGCTCCACGGCCGAGCCGTGCGTCACCTGGTATCCGAACCGGAACGGGCGCACCACCGAAGCCTAGGAGCGGGCCCGCATTGTCGAGGTTCGAGGGAGACTGGTCTGATGCGTCATGGCCGTGCCTCCGGGAGTCCATGATTGGGATGTGGAGCTGCGTCGGGTTCGACCGGGCGACCCGGAGGTCGCACCGCTCCTGCAAGGCCTGGCGGCGGAGTACGAGAGTCGCTACGGCGGGGGAGACGAGCTGGCGTCGGTCGACGCCGAGGAGTTCGAGCCGCCCGGTGGCCTCTTCATCGTGCTCCTCGAGCAGCGCGAGACCGTGGCAGGAGGAGCCCTGCGGCGATTTTCAGCCGACACGTGTGAGGTCAAGCGTATGTGGACCGCGCCTGGTCATCGCCGAAAGGGACTGGCGACGGTCGTCCTGGGTGCGCTGGAGGATGCGGCGAGGGAGCTCGGGTACACCCGCCTCCGACTGGAGACCGGCCCCGCCCAGCCCGAAGCCCGGTTCCTGTACGAGCGACGTGGATACACCCGGATACCCACCTACGGTCGGTACGACCGGGCGACGGCATTCGAGCATCTGTTGCGGGCTGAAGACGGTCTGTGATGTGAACCATGTGCTGTGGATAGGCGGTCCTCCCGGGGCAGGCAAGACGACGGTGGCCACGCGTCTGGCCCGTCGTCATGGGCTGCGTATGTACAGTGCCGACACTCGAACCTGGGTCCATCGAGACCGGGCGCTCGGCACCGGTAGTGCGGCTGCACAGCGCTGGGAATCGCTCCCTCGGGCCGATCGCTGGGACCAGACTCCCGATTCATTGCTGAGGATGTCGCTGCACCGCGAGCGCGGTCCCATGGTGGTCGAGGACCTTCGTTCTCTCCCGGTGGCGCCCTTGATCATGGCGGAGGGCTCCACGCTCCCGGCATCGGCGGTCTCCGGCGGCATGGCCGACCGCTCTCGGTCCCTCTGGCTCCTTCCGACTACTCCGCTCTTCGAGGCTCGGCTGGCCCGTAGGCACTCTGCAGACGGTCCGAAGAGACTCGATCGACTCCTGCGACGCCAGATCCAGGACGAGGCGAAGGTTCACGACGTGCCGGTGGTCACTGTCGATGGCAGTCTGGGCATAGACGAGCTGACGATGACCGTCTCCGACCATTTCCGGGCGGCTCTGGCAGTAGGTCCCAGGGCTGCGACCGGCGATGAGCGACGAGTCCTCCTGCGGGAGATGAACGAGTCCGTCATCCACCAGATCAGGGGCTACTACGCCCGGCCATGGGCGGAAGGAAACCCCGACCTGGTTCGGCGTACCTTCGTTTGCGAATGCGGCCAGCCCGAATGTGAAGCTGACGCAGTTGCCACTGTTGCCGAGACAGCGGCAACACCGGTGTTCGCCGCTGGTCACTCATAGCCGATCGGAGGAGAGCCGGTATGAACGAGATCCGAAGGGAGCTGATGCGACCGGAAGAGGATCGGCGCCGGGTCCTTGAGGCGGTGAGGGCCTTGGAAGGAACGGTTCGCCGGGACCGTCGAGCATCCCGTCCTCACTGCCATGACGACCGCCCGTCGACGGCCCGTCGACCGCGAGGACGTTGGTGTCGTGGCGCCAGCCGACGTCGTAGCCCTGTCGGCGGCGACTCCCTATTCTGTCTCCGGTGGGCACGAGACGCCTGCCAAGGCCATGAGCCCACAGAACGTAGAGCGAGCCACTTTCCAATTCCCGTCGACCAACATGGCGTTGCCGCGGCGTCGACGGAGCGTCGGTCCTCCCTCGATGGAAAGAGAGAACCAGACGAGAGCATGCTCCGTGTCGAAGAAGTGGATCTGGTTGACCGAGAAGTTGACCTTCGCCCCCTCCGGAGTAATGCCGGGGAGTCGCCGTCTGGCTGTGGCCAGAGTCGGCCCCAGATCCTCGCCCTTTTCGACCGTTGGGACTGACTGGCCATCTTCGCTCGTCGTCCCGATGGCGGCGAAGGCGGCCCTGATCTTTGCTCGGGCCAGTTCAGCGCTTTCGGGTTCGAGCCCAGCTGGCAGATCACTGGAAGCCTCAGACTGCCATCCACCGACCTGACTTGTGCCCGCCGGATCGAGACGGTTCGACCACCGGCGAACGCAACGCTCGCAGATGAACGCATTGTTCCCAGCAACCAACTGGCCTGACTGTGGGGGGGCGAGCCCGCAGAACGAGCAAGCGGCAAGCCGGGCGCGAGAGATAGCGGGCACCCGGTGAACGGACGTGCCAGGATCAACCTCAAGTCTCCGGCCCTTTGCCGCGGACAGGAGCTGCATAACCTGTTGACGGACTCGGGACAGCTCGGCACCGAGGCTGACGAGCACCTGGGCGGCCACCCCCTCACCCTCACGAACCAGGCCAAGCAGAAGGTGCTCGCTTCCGATGTCGCTGTCGCCGAGTTGCATCGATTCGCGCAGTGCGAACTCGAGGACCTTCTTGGCCCGCGGGGTAAATGGAGCAGAACCTCCCGAGCCGGTAGCCGCTAGGCCGATCGTCTGTTCGACCTTCAGCTGGACCGCCTCATGCGAAATTCCGAGTGCCCGCAGTGCCCCCGTGGCGATGCCCACGTCCTCTCGAAGCAATCCCAGGAGGATGTGTTCGGTACCGATGAAACCGTGACTGAGTAGGCGCGATTCTTCCTGCGCCAGGACCAGGACTCGACGGGACTGATCGGTGAACCGCTCGAACACTCCGCCAAGCGTACCGGGCGCCCGGCGGGCCGACGGCTGTCCGTCAGTGTGTCATGAAAGGTCGGTGACCAGTGACGAGCGTTCAGTGCGCCCCCTGGGATTTGAACCCAGAACCTGCGGATTAAGAGTCCGTTGCTCTGCCGTTGAGCTAGAGGCGCGTGTTGTTGAGTATGACTGGTGCGGTCGTGACTGCCTGGCTCGTTGCATTAGGGGCCAGAGGGTGACCGACGGGGCTCGAACCCGCGACCTCCGGGGCCACATCCCGGCGCTCTGCCAACTGAGCTACGGCCACCAAGGAGGCTCTAGTGTGGCACAGAGCGAAGGGAGCCTTCGACCAGCATGCTCCCGGGCCTTGCCCCTGTAGCTCAACTGGATAGAGCGGGTGGTTTCTACCCATCAGGTTGCGGGTTCGACTCCTGCCGGGGGCGCCACCAGGGAATAGCCAGCCGGGTAGCCGCGCATCGGCGTTACCAGAGCAGTTCGGTTGAACAGGGTGCTGGCCATGCTCCCTGTCAACGACGTTGCCACACTCGCTCGTGGCTGGCACCTCAGCGTGGGGCGGATAGACGGCACAGTCATGCAACTCCATAGTCGCCGCGCATCCTCGAGCCCCGCAACCTGCCCATCACACGAGCACGGCCGCATCCCGCTTTTTTGCCTACCCTGGCCGCGCCCGATGGGCGTAGGATGGAGCCGGAGGAAGATGTCGGCTCCAGTCAGGTACCGATTACGTTTCCTCTAGTTCGTCGTGGTCAGAATTAACTGTGGCGAATGATTGGAGAACGATGGTTACAGCCGGCGCAGGTCAAACAGGCATGCACCTCGACGAACACCATCTGCCGGAGACGAACGGGCGAATGTCAGTTTGCCGACGCTGCGGCTCCCAAACTGATGGTCCCGAAGGGCTTCACCACATGCCAACAGAACAGCAGTTGACCCGTTCCAATGAATGGCTGACCGCACAATCGAGGATCAGCGACATCGATCGTTCGCGACGGATGCGTCAGGGATAAATAATCGGATCGACACCTTCACCGCCCTCAGGGGGGCACGTATGGGCAAGTACACGGTCATTCTGGGCGGCCGCTGTTGATGACATAGGAACCCACACTCTCGACGTCGAAGCGCAGAGCGTCATCGCCAATGCGGACTGGATTTTCTTTCACAGCGGCCCGGGTGGAAATGCAGGCTCCGTCGTAGCAGCCTTTCCGAAAGAGCGAGTCATCAGTGTGACGAAGTGAGCGAACTTGAGCATGCGAAGGCGGAGAGAGACGAGGCCATCTCGGCCGCTACGTCCATGATGGGGCTCGTATTTCCCGCGTTTGATGGAATGGAGTCTGACCCCAACCTTCTGTCGAACCCGGCAGAACGTGTGGGGGCACTCCGGGTCCTCAATGCTGCATTGGCCAGTCCGGATCGAGCGGCAGTCTGGTCAGCGGTGGACTCCCGGTCCGATCTTCTTCCGGAGCTGATGACGCTGGTCGAGAGGGCGCTGACAGCAGACGGGAAGGTCAAGAAGCTCGAGGGGAAGACTGGCAGCACGCCATAGTCGCTCGAGTGTTGACCAATGGATTTGGGCTCGAGGGCCCTTGAATCCGCTGAACGGGGTCCAGGTCGGCCCGGTGACCGTCGTCACGTCTTCACCGGGTGGCCACTCGCTAGCCCCATCCTCTAATCGGCCCCGCCACACCATGAGGTAGGGGCAGTGCCGGGCGTGCCCCGTCGCCTCGGCCTGAATCATCCGGAAACAGTGCTCCCGGGCCAGGGTGAAGACCCTGGGTGTGACGGGCCGGGATCCGGACCGGAAGATTGGGCGCTTATCTACGCAAATTTGAGGAGAAAAGCCCCGGCTGGGCCCCCAGGCCACCCCCTACGCCGGCAACCGGTCGAGACCAGCTTTCTTTCCCGTGGTCCGAGGTGTTGAATTGGCCGACCGGCGGTCGTCGGCCTATACGGGGGCATCATGAAACGACTCGGACTGAAGGGGATTGTGGCAGTTCCGCTGCTCGTCGCCGCGCTCGGTCCGCTTTCGGTTTCAGCTGGAGCGTCCCAGACCGTGTCGAGACCCGGGCCGCCTACTGCCGTGCAAGCTACCTACGTACCTGGGGTTCCCGGCGTCTCTGTGTCTTGGAGCGCGCCGGTGTCCGATGGGGGTTCGGGGATCCTCTACTACATTGCGTTTCCCTTGTTCGGGAACTCCTCATCCGAGAACCATTGGTGCACTTCGGACAACCCTGGCCCTAACGCCTGTCACATCGACGGCCTGAAGGTCGGAAAGGTCCTGCGCCAAATTCGGGTACGAGCGGTCAGTGCCAAGGGTCGCGGCCATGTGGCGATCGTCTTTCCGGTCGCCACCCCCGCCAGTGGCGTCACCCCCACGTCGCCTGGAACGGGAACGAGTCAGCCCGTCCAACCCTCCACCAACTCTGCCGTCAACACGGCGGCCGACACGTCAACCGCGTCCGGCCCGGGAGGCGCCACGTCAGGCTCCGACATTCCCGCGGAACTGCCGTTCACCGGCATCAACCTGATGACCCTGCTCACTTTGGGCTTGAGCCTTGTCCTTGGTGGATGGCTGATCCTGAACCCGGTCGGGGCGCGTCGACGGGCAAGGTTACGACGCGTTCCGCTTCGGGTGATCATCGGCATCCCGGGGCATTGAGGTGGCTCATCGGGTTGTGACGGCTGCGGTCGGTGAGCCCTGTTCGGGACAGGGTCGCCGGCGCGGTTCCGCTCAAGGCTCCAGAAAGTGGTCGACCAGATGTGGAGGCGCGCAGGCCAACCAGGCGTCGAGGACGGCCTCCCGCATCGCCTTCTTGGTGACGGTCGTCAGATGGATGAGCACAGCCGCATAGCCGTCGAAGTGCGGGATGGTGAAGAACCCCTTCGACCCGGAGGCGAGGACCGCCTCCTTCTCCACGAGGTCGGCGAGCCGCACCGCTACGATCGGCTCGCCGGGCGGCGATGTGGTGCCGAAACGCTTGATGTCCGCTTTGCTGAAGGGCCGCACCCATGCGAACGCCTTACCTCCCACGTACCAGGTGAGGTTGCCGTGGCGCTCGCCTTCGGTGGTCTCGGGAAGGTCGGTGGCGGCGCGCCCTACGTCCTCCACGGTCACCATGCCGGGAACGTTACCGCCGGCCCGCCGACCCCACCCGGTGTCAGCCGTTCGAATTCTCCACTGACCCTCGCTGGGGATGGGGTGTCTCGCCGCGGGCGAGCATGGCGACGAGCCGGTCAATACGCCGGGCCCGGGTCTCGGCCCGCTTGGCGTTGTCGATCCGGTACAGCACGGAGTAGCGGTTCTGGCTGGTGAGTCGGTCGAATACGGCTCGCGCCCGTGGCTCTCGCGCCAGGGCGGTCTCGAGGTCTTCGGGCACTTCCGCCGAGGCCTGACCGGCGTAGGCAGCAGCCCAACGACCGTCACTCTGGGCCAGGTCCATCTCGGCCAGCCCCGACGGCCGCATCCTCCCCTCGGCGAGCAGCTGCTCGACGATCCCGACGTTCCGCCTCGACCACGGGCTGCGAGCCCGTCTGGGCGTGAAGCGTTGCCGGTAGGTCGTCTCGTCGCGCCGACCGACCTGGCCGTCGATCCAACCATGGCACAGCGCTTCTTCGAGGGCCTGGTCGTGGCTGAGGCGGGTCGGGTGTTCGACGCCCTTCTTGGCCAGGACCAACCGCACCCCGGCCGGGTCGCCGTCGTGCCTGTCGAGCCAGGCACGCCAAGCGCGACGGTCCGCCAGGATGAGCTCGGGAAGCTCCTCAGGCATGCCCAGTCAGTGTGCCACCCCGGTTGGCGGCGGGCGAACAGCTCCGTCAGGGCGCACGACGGCCGGGTTTCCCAGCGCCTATCCTCTTGCGGATCGGACGGCGACCATCGACCCTGGCGCGACCATGGCCACCGGGCAGCCCGGGCTCCGTCCATCTCTGGCTGACATTTCGGCACCGTCGGCCCGTCGCCGCCGCATTGATGGGGGTCTTGGTGGTCGCAGTGGTCGTGGGCCGGCCGCCGGCGGCCCGGGCGGCGGTCCCGCGGGCGGCCGGGTGGGCCGTGCAGAGCCATGTGGGGGTACCGGCCGGATGGACCGAGACCTGGTCGACGGGCAAGCTGTCCGACGACGGCCAGCCCATCGCCCTGTCGTCGCCGACCGTGGCCAACCTCGACGGCCAGCCTTCGGTCGTGGTGGGGGATCGCCGAGGGTTCGTCTATGCGTACCACCTGGGGAGCTCTTCCCCGTCGGGCACCCCGGTCGCCGGATGGCCGACCACCAACGAGAGCGGGCCCATCGATGCTCCGGCGTCGGTCTCGCCGCTCGCCTTCGGGCTCTCCTCCGTGCTCATCGGGTCTGGCAACGACGCCGATCCGACGACCGGTGGCTATCAGGCCTTTGGCCCGTCGGGTGGGCAGCTTTGGCACACCCCGGTGGTGAATCCGCCCACTGACGGCGCGCCCGCCATCGGGGTCCAGGCCGGGATGAGCGTCGGCACCCTCCAGGGCGGGGGGCCGGACACCGTCGCCGGGTCGCTCGGCCAGGTGTCCTACGCCCTCAATGCCGGCAACGGATCGAGCTTGGCCGGATGGCCCTTCTTCAACTCCGACAGCACCCACTCGACTGCCGCTCTGGCCGATCTCTACGGCACGGGGCAGAACGAGATCATCGTCGGCGGCGACCAGACGGCCGGCGAGGGGCAGGGCCAGCAGTACGCCAACGGGGGCCATCTCCGGATCCTGAGCGGCACCGGGAACCAGATCTGCCGGGCCGACACCAACCAGGTCGTCGATTCGTCGCCCGCCGTGGGTGGGTTCCTGCCGGGTGGCGCGACCGGCATCGTCGTGGGCACCGGTGGCTTCTTCCCCGGCGCCTCGGACACCGACACCGTTCGTGCCTACACCAACCTCTGCCAGTTGGCGTGGTCGACCCCGGTGGATGGCAACACCTTCTCCTCCCCGGCGCTGTCCGACGTGCTGGGGAACGGGTCGCTCCAAGTGGTGGAGGGAACCGACCAGGGCACGGGGGGCTCCGGTTCGGTGTGGGTGCTGGATGCGGCCACCGGCCGGCCCGTGTGGGTGGTCTCGAACATCGGGCGGGTCATCGGTTCGGTGGTGACCGCCGACCTGACGGGTGGCGGGTACGACGACGTCATCGTCCCGACCATCGCCGGAACCCGGATCTTCGACGGCCGTACCGGGACGGAGATCGCCGAGCTCAGCCCGTCGCTCGGTCTGCAGAATGCCCCCCTGGTCACCGACGACCCCAACGGCACCATCGGCATCACCCTGGCCGGCTACACGGCATCGAGCCTGTCACCCAACGGGGTGGGCGAGATCGACCACTACGAGATCGCCGGTTCGAACGGAGCCGAGGCGGTCGGGGGAGGCGCATGGCCCATGTTCCATCACGACCCCCAGCTCACCGGCAACGCCGGTGGCACCACGCCGATCGGGTCCATCCCGAGGTGCTCGGTGCCCGCGGCCGCCTACAGCGGCTATGACCTGGTGGCGGCGGACGGAGGGATCTTCACCTACGGGCAGATGCCGTTCTGCGGCTCCACCGGAGGGCTCAGGCTCAACGCGCCGATCGTGGCCATGGCCATGGCCCCGAACACCGGCGGCTACTGGGAAGTGGCCGCCGACGGGGGGATCTTCACCTACGGCAACGCCCTCTTCTACGGATCCATGGGCGGCAAGCCGCTCAACCAGCCGATCGTCGGGATGGCTGCCACCCCGGACGGCCGGGGCTACTGGGAGGTGGCCGCCGACGGGGGGATCTTCACCTTCGGCGATGCCGGTTTCTACGGCTCGATGGGTGGGACCCGTCTCAATCAACCGGTGGTCGGGATGTCGTCGTCCACCGACGGCCACGGCTACCGACTGGTGGCCGCCGACGGGGGGATCTTCACCTTCGGCGATGCCCCGTTTGCCGGATCGATGGGGGGGACCCGGCTCAACCGGCCAGTGGTGGGCGCCACCAACGACAGCAATTCGGGGGGCTACTGGGAGGTCGGCTCGGACGGTGGTGTCTTCGCCTTCGGCGGCGTCCAGTTCTACGGCTCCACCGGCGGTATCACCCTCAACGCGCCGGTGACCGGCATGGCCGAGGCGGCCGACGGAAGTGGTTACCGCTTCGTCGCCTCCGACGGGGGCGTGTTCTCGTTCAACGTCCCCTACTACGGGTCGATGGGCGGTCGGCCGCTCAACCAGCCGATGGTCGGCCTGGCCGGATTCTGACCCCCGTCGTGCCCCGGTAGCACGGCGTAGACTCCGCAGGTGACCGAGGTGCTGGCCGTGGCCAACCAGAAGGGCGGCGTGGCCAAGACGACGACGGTGCACTCCCTCGGGGTGGCCTCGGCCGAGGCCGGCTGCCGGACCCTGGTGGTGGACCTCGACCCTCAGGCCTGCCTCACCTATTCGGTCGGTTTCGACCCCGATGCCCTCGGGCGGTCGCTGCACGACGTGTTCGTGCGGCGAGCCGGGCTGGCCGAGGTGATCCTGCCGGTGCCGGGCGTCGGCTCGTTGGACCTGGTGCCCGCCACCATCGACCTCGCCGGATCAGAGGTGCACCTGCTCACCCGCACCGCTCGGGAGCACGTGCTCGAACGGGCGCTCGCACCGGTCCGACGACGTTACGACATCGTGCTCATCGATTGCCCGCCCTCGCTCGGCGTGCTCACCATCAACGGTCTGACTGCCGCCGACGCGGTCCTGATCCCCCTGCAGTGCGAGGCCCTGAGCCACCGGGGGGTCGGTCAGCTCCTCGAGACCATCGAGGACGTGCGTATGTTCGCCAACGCCGAGCTGAGCGTGCGCGGCGTCATCGCCACCATGTACGACGACCGGACCCGACACGCCCGCCACGTGATCGACGAGGTCGAGGCAGTCGTTACGGACTCCCGGTGCTCGAGCCGCCGGTGCGCAAGTCGATCCGGTTCGCCGAAGCACCAGCGCGGGGGAAGTGCATCCTCCAGCACGCGCCGACCTCCCCGGGGGCCGAGGCCTACCGTCAACTCGCCCGCACCCTTCTGGAGACCAGCGCGGTCGCCGGCCCCGTCGACTCGAGCGGTGCCCGGGCCCGACCCCCTGGGCAAGCGGGCCCTCTTCTGGGCGCCGGTCGAGCCCGAGGCCGAAGTCACCGGCGAGTCGGGCCGAGCGGCCGACGGCACGGTGACACCGCCCCGGCCGCTCAGGCGGGCCCGTCCGGCCGGCAGACATGCCCTGTTCTCGGAGGCCACCCCGGCCAGTGAGAACGAGAAGGCCAACTGCGCCGCGCTCACCGCCGAACCGGTGCCGCCCGCGGGCTGTTCGTCGTCTCCTGCTCGTTATGCGGGTCGGAGATCCGCATCGGGTTCCTCCGGCTCCTCCGGTGCCAGCTTCCTGTGGCGGCCTGGTTGCCGCGTCGGACCTTCGACCGGTGCATGACCTGTCCGTCGTGCCGCCGGCGGACCTGGGCCAGTGTCACCCTGACCAGATGAGCCCGACGTCTGGGGTGCGTTCGGGCCCGGGGAGCAGCCGGACCGACGGTGAGCGGCTCGATGACGGTGATCCCGGCGGCCGTCGCGGTCGTGATCCATCGCGCTGGTACCGGCCACTGGGTCCGGCGGTAGCGGCCAGCGGGTGGGGTCTGGCTGGTCCACCATTTCCACGGGCCCATCGCCTACGTCGCTGGTCGGCTTCTCGTCTTCGCCGAGGCCGCCGTGATGGTCGGCTTCTTCATCCCCGGCGAGACGGCAGCGGTCATCGGCGGGGTCCTGGCCGCACTGCACCAGGTCAATCTCGGCGTGATGATGGCCGTGGTGGTCGTGTGCGCCATCGTCGGGGACTCGGTCGGCTTCGAGGTGGGCAAGCGTTCCGGACCCTGGCTCCTCGAGCACCGCCCGCTCAAGGGCAACGTCGCCGTTCGCCGGCACCATGGACCTGCTCGCCCGATAGGGCGGTCCGGCCGTGTTCCTCGGCCGCTTCGTCGCCTTTGCCCGGGCCCTCGTCCCCGGCCTGGCCGGGATGAGCGGGCTGCGCTACCGGACGTTCCTCTTCTTCAACGCCGTGGGCGGCATGGTGTGGGGGATCGGCTATACCTTGCTCGGCTTCGTGGTGGGTCTTTCGTTCCAGCGGATCCTGACCCAGGTGGGGTTGTGGTCGGTCGCCGTGGTGGCCGCGGTCGTGATCGTCGCGGTGGTGGTGCGCTGGCTGCTGAAACGACGCCAGCGACAGAGGCTTGCGGCCGAGCCCGACGCTGACGGGCACCCGGTGGAAGATTGGGCGAGCTCCGACCGTCGGGGCGGTCAGGGCTCGGCGGGGTAGAACCTCGCCGGTAGTGAGCCCGTCGCGGCGCACCCGACCGTCCAGTTCGAGCAGCACGCAGTGGGCCAGCGTCTCGCCGTTGGCGGCACGCTGCATGAAGGACGGATCTCGTCCCACGGCCGTGACCACTGGAGGGCGATCGTGATGTCCCAGGCCGTCGATCCCGGGTGCTCGCCGATCAGCTGTCTCGATCTCGGCCAGACGGTCGGCGTGGTGGTCGATGATCTCGTCGAGCCGGCCTCGAGGTCGGCAGAACCGGTATTCGTGGGCGGGGAGCACCTCGTCCACGACGCAGGCTCTTCACTTGAGCAGTGAGTCGAGGTAGTCACCGAGCGGGTTGGGGAACTGCTGGGAGTGACACCGATGTTGGGCGTGATGCGGGGGAGCACGTGGTCACCGGACAGGAGCAGCCGACGGTCGTCGCTGTAGAAGCAGACGTGGCCCGGGTGAGTGGCCCGGAGTCCACATCGTCCGCAGGTCCCACCCCGGGCAGTCGATGCGCCTGCCGTCCTCGAAGAGCACGTCGGGCACGGCCATCGTCACCATCGATTTCACCGTCATCGAGGCGAAGGTGAGGTCGGGTAGCTTGTCGGCGGGCACGCCGGCAGTCGGCCAGCAGGTGGAGCATGCCGGGCCAGCAGGTCGTCGGTCTCGACGTAGCGCGCCTCGAGCATCTCGGCGTCGTCGGGATGCAGGCCGATCCAGGCGCCGGACACCTCCCGCACCCGACCGGCCAGGCCGTAGTGGTCGGGGTGGATGTGGGTGACGAGCACGGCTCGGACGTCGTTGATGCGAGCCGCCCGCCTCCACCAGCCCGTCGTTGAGGCTCTTCCACGCGTCGTCGGTGTTCCATCCGGCGTCGACGAGGGCGACCCGCCGCTGTCGAGCTCGAAGGCGTAGACCAGCACGTAGCGCAGCGGGTTGTTCGGGATGGGCACAGGAATCGACCACAGCCCGGGCCGCACCCGCTCGACCGGGGGCATGACTTGACGGTCCCACGACTCCTTCTGCAGCGTTCCGGTGATGACGACCACGTCGGCACCGTACACGGCGCCGATCTGCTCCAGCCTGGTCTCGGCGGTGAGGCCTCGGCCCCGTGACCGACGCCTTCAGCGTCCAGCCGCGTCCGCCTGACGTGCGGAAATCCTTGAAGGCGATCCAGGATGTGCCTACCATGCTTCGAAATGACTGGGCCCCGGTGCCTGGCCGCGTGTCACCGAAGCCGGATGGGACGGGATGTGTGATGGTCGATCAACTGGGGTCTCCCGACGATGAGAACGCGGCGAGGCGCGCCACTGTGGATGAGGGGGTCCGGCGGCCTCCGGTGGCCGAGCTGACTCGCTGGCGCGATCGTTGCATCCGGCTGATCTCCGCCTGCCCGGATGCGTTCCTCGAGGTCGACGCCGCTGGACTGATCATCGAGTGGAATCCCCGAGCGGAGGCGCTGTTCGGCTGGAGGCGGGACGAGGTGATCGGGCGACCGGCCGGCGACACGGTCCTGCCGGCTCAGCTCGGCCGCTCACCATTCGGCGATGGCTCCGACGACCTCGGCGCCGCCCCGGGCAACGGCAGTCAGCGCTTCCGCCTGGCGCATCGCGCCGGCCAGACCATCGATGCCGAGGCCATGGTGTTCACCACCGGCTACGGGGCGACCCGGTGCGTGAGTGGGTTCGTCCGCTCTCTCCAAGTTCTCGATGGGACGGGGGACCTCGAACCGCCTACTGCGGTGGCTGCCAGTGCGGCAGCAGCTCTGACCGGTCAGGGGATCGACCCCCTTACCGGTCTCCCTGACCGGCGCCAGTTCACCGAGGCTCTGGCCGGGTCACTCGCCGAGGCGGTGGCGCCGGGCTCGGTCGCCGTCACCCTCCTCGACCTCGACCGGTTCAAGGTGATCAACAGCTCCATGGGCCACGACCACGGCGATCTGGCGTTGGTGGCAGTGGCCGAGCGGCTGTCGGGGATGGCCGGTCACGCCGACCTCATCGCCCGGTTCGGCGGGGATGAGTTCCTGGCCATGTTCGCTGACCGCAGCGGGTACGCCCACCGCCGGGCTTTGGCGTTCGCCGAACGCGCCCGTGCTGTGCTCCGAGAGCCGCTGCACGTGAACGGCAACGAGATATTCCTCAACACCTCGGCCGGAATCGCCCTCAACGCGTTCGGGGTGGACGGCGCCCCGGAGCTGCTGGCCAATGCCGAAGCCGCCATGTATCGGGCCAAGCGTCGCGGTGGCCAGGCCGTGGAAACGTTTCAAGAGCCGATGCGGATCGAAGCCCTCGATCGCATGACGACCGAGCACTCGCTGCACCGGGCCCTCGATCAGCGGGAGCTCATGCTCCACTATCAGCCGGTGGTCGAAGTCGCCAGCTCGGACGCGGTCGGAGTGGAGGCACTGATCCGATGGCGCCACCCTCACCAGGGCTTGGTCCCGGCCAACCGGTTCATCCCGGTGGCCGAGGAGAGCGGCCTGATCATGCCCATCGGCGCCTGGGTGCTCCAAGAAGCCTGCGACCAGCTGCGGCGGTGGCCCGGCCGCAGGGACCGCCGGCCACGGGGCTCGATGGAGGTGAACCTCTCCGCTCGACAGGTGGCAGACGCCCGGATCGTCGCCACCGTGGAGGACGTCCTGTCGCGCACCGGGCTACCGGCCGAGCGCCTGACCCTGGAGATCACCGAGAGCGCCCTGATGCACGATGCCGGGTCCGCCCTCGAGGTGTTGCGGGCCCTGAAACAGGTCGGCGTCCAACTGGCGATCGACGACTTCGGTACGGGGTACTCGTCGCTCAGCTATCTGCAGCAGTTCCCGGTGGACATCCTCAAGGTGGATCGCTCCTTCATCGAGCAGCTGGGGGTGAGGACCGAGAGCGAGGAGATCGTCTCGTCCGTGATCGGGCTGGCTCATGCCCTCGGTCTCAAAGTGGTCGCCGAGGGAGTCGAGACCGTCGGCCAGCTCGAGATACTCCGTTCGCTCCAGTGCGACCTGGCCCAGGGGTTCTTGTTCTCGGTGCCGCGCCCGGCCAGCGAGATCGCCGCCTCGTTCCCCATGCCCCTCAGCGCTTGAGTACCCTCCGTCGGGAAGGCGGGTATCCGTCGGGAAGGCGGGATTTGAACCCGCGACCTCCTGCTCCCAAAGCAGGCGCGCTGCCAAGCTGCGCCACTTCCCGGTAAAGGTGCTATTGACCTCCGAAATTGGGGGTACTCGCCTTGGAAGGCGGATTGCTCAACGCTACCTCAGCACCTGTCCGTGCCGGTTATCCGTCCACGAGTCGGAGTCCCTCGACCGCCCGGCGCTCCACGTTCCGATAGCCGCCGCTCCGCGGCGGTGACGCAGTCCTGGGTGAGGAGGTCCCGAGCCTTCTCGCCGTCGCCTGGGGCGTTTCGCTCGACGAACATCTTTCCCCACATGAGGTCTGTTCGGGTGGCGAAGAACTTGGCGAGCCATACTGCCGCTCATCACCGCCGGATTGGGCCAAGTATGAGTCGCCTTGTCATAGTGTCCGAGGGTGGTGGCGAGGCGACCGAGTAGTCGCTCACCGGGCCTTCAGTCGTAATGCCACCGGCGGTGGGCCACTGATCGGCGGACGGAGCCAGACGATCGAACAACAGCTTCTGGTTACCGCCTAGCCATCGAGGGTCGAGGTATCCGGGGAGGGGTGTCAGCAGATAGCGTCACGACGGTGCCGAGCGTGCGCGTTGCCGTCTTCGACCTGGGAAGCAGCTCCTTCCATCTGATGGTCGTCGACGCATCACGGGATGGCGTGTTGACGCCGGTGCTGCGACGCCGGTCGTTCCTCCATCTCGGCACCGAGGTAGCCCGCACCGGGGGAGTGCCGACCGATCGGGCCAGCTCCGCCGTGCGGGCCGTGCGCCGCCTCCAGGCCGCCGCCGACGATGCCGGTGTGGATGTGGTAGTGGCCTTGGCCACCGCGGCGCTACGGGATGCCGACAACAGTGCGAGGCTGCTCACCCGTCTCGAGCGAGTGCTGGGCACCTCGATCACTCTGCTGGCTGGCGAGGAAGAGGCGCGCCTGTGTTTTCTCGGTCAACGCGCCGGTGTGTGGGTGGGCCGCGACCCGGTCCTCGGTCTCGATCTCGGGGGAGGGAGCCTCGAGGCCGGGACCGGCACCGTCGACGAGGTGTTCGCCGTGTCGAGCGTTCCCCTCGGCACGGCCCGGCTCCGTGGGGAGCTCGGCACCGGTGAGCTGCTGACCCCGGAGGATCGGGTGGCCATCGCCCGGTTGGTGCGGGAGCGCTCGCAGCCGGTCCGGGCCATGCTGGCCGGGGTCCCGAGCGCGGCGAACCGGGTGATCGCCAGCGGGGGGACGGTACGCGCCCTCGCCCGCCTGGCCATGGTCCTGCACCGGCCCGAGACGGCGTCCGCCTCTGCCCGACCGGTCAATCAGGTGGAGCTCCCCGCCGGTCAGCTGTTCGAGCTCACCGACCGGCTGTGCACCCTCGATCTCGACGCCCGGCTGGCGCTTCCCGGCATCCAGGCCCGGCGAGCGCCGCTGCTGCCCATCGGGGCCGTGGCCCTGTCGACTCTGGTGGAGGACCTCGGGTTCCAGCGTCTGGTGGTCAGCGAGTGGGGGCTCCGGGAGGGGGCGGTGATCAGCACCCTGGCCCTCGAGCCCGAACACCGCCTGGTCTCCGGCTAGCCGGGCCCTGCCCGGTCAGGCCTTCTTCCCGAGGATCCGGTTCATCCCGGTCCCACAGGTGGGGCACTTGCCCTTGGCCGAACGCCGCCCGTTGGCCATCTCGACCTCTTCCCCCTCGAACTGTCGCTTCTCGCGGCACTTCACGCAGTAACCCTCATACGACGCCATGGCTCCTCCTCATGATGCGAATGGCGGACAACATCCGGTGATCGGATGGACCGAAGGTATCGGTCGCGGCTGGGCGAGGGGGGGATGGCCGCACCAAAGTGCTTGCAATAGCTAGCACTAGGAGCGGTCCGGCCGGACCTCTCCCACCTCCCCGAGCACCACCGGGCCTTCGGCCGCAATGGTGCCCATCAGCCTGCCGATGTCATCGGCAGGCAGCGGGGGGCTGAAATAGTAGCCCTGAGCGGTGGTGCAGCCTCGTTGGAGCAGCACCCGCCGCTGGACCGAGGTCTCGACCCCCTCGGCCACACATTCGAGCCCCAGCCGGCGGGCCATGGCGATGATGGCCGAGACCAGCGAGTCGTCTTCCCCATCGGGCCCGAGGACCTGCACGAAGGACTCGTTGATCTTGAGCGTGCTGACCGGGAAGGAACCGATGCGGTCGAGAGAGGAATTGCCCGCCCCGAAGTCGTCGATGGTGAACCGGACGCCGAGCTGCCGCAATTGCTCGATGTTCTCCTTGGCCGGCCCCCACCGGTCCAGCACCACCCGCTCGGTGATCTCGAGGTCCAAGAGCGTGGGGTCGATCCCGGTGGCGGCCAGCGTTCGGTCGACCCTGGCGGACAGCCCAGGGTCCAACAGGTCCCGGGATGCCAGATTGACGGCGAGGCGGAACGGACCCAGCCCGCTCTCGAACCAGATCCGCACCTGGTCGCAGGCCTGCCTGAGGACCCACGAGTCGATGGCGACGATGGCGTCGCTGCGCTCGGCCACCGGAATGAAGGATGCCGGTTCGAGGGGGCCGAGCCTCGGGTGGTCCCATCGCACCAGGGCCTCGACTCCGACCACCTCGGAGGTGCGCAGGTCGATGTAGGGCTGGTAGAGCGACGAAGAATTCGCCCCGTTCGAGGGCGCCGGTCAGATCCGCCTGAATGGCAGCCACGTCGACCGCCGGCGGGCGGGACTCCCGCCGGTTCGGAGGGCCGGAGAACATCTCGAAGCAGTTCCGCCCGAAGGCCTTGGCCCGGTACATGGCTTCGTCTGCCCGGTTGAGCAGGTCGTCATAGGAGTCGCCGTGTGCGGGAGCCACGGCGATGCCGATCGATGCCGACGTCTCGACGTCTTTACCCAATACCGAGAAGGGGGCACTCATGGCGTCGAGCGTTCGCCCGGCCAGCTCGTCGATGTCCGACTGTTCCGCCAGTCCGGGTAGGAGGATGGCGAACTCGTCTCCCCCGACCCGGGCCACCGTGTCCTGCCGCCTCACCGTGTTCACCAGTCTCCGGCTCACCTGCCTGATGAGGTCGTCACCGGCAGCGTGACCGAGGGTGTCGTTGACTCCCTTGAAGTAGTCGAGGTCCACGAAGAACATGCACACCGGCTCCCCGACCCGCTTGGACCGGACCAGCTCCTGTTCGACCCGGTCCTCGAAGAGGCGCCGGTTGGGCAGGCCGGTGAGCGCGTCGTGCCAGGCCATGTGAGAGACCTTTTCGAGGAGCGCCAGGTTCTGCAGGGCGGTGGCGGCCTGATCGGCCAAGCCTGACAGCCGCTCGTGGAGATCGGGGTCGCGAGCGGCGTCGGTCGGTGCGTCGGACCCGTAGTTGGCCGAGATGACCCCGAGGAACTCTCCGGCGGCGAACAGCGGCGCGACCACCGATGTGGACGTTCCGGAGCGGGTCAGCAGACCGCGTAGCACGGTGTCCTCACATGATGCGTCGATGACCACGACCTCTCGCTGGTTGATGAGCCGGTCCACCAGGGGCAGGCCGATCGGCACCCTGGGGAGCGCTCGTTCGGAGCCGCCGGGCGAGAGGGCGGACTCCGCGGCCGAGGGAACGCCGTTCCCGCCGTTCGCCTCGGACCGACCCGCCTCCCGGGCCGCCGGCTCGTGGTCGCTCGGGCTGCGGCCGGGCAGCGGGACGATGGGCCCCAGGTAGGCGTCGGCAGGCTGTTTGCCCGCGCTCCTGGCCCGGGGGATCAGCTGGCCCGAATCGGCCTCCCACAGGTACACCGTCGAGCGCTCGCACCCGGCCACGGCGGGGACGGTGTCGGCCAGCAGTTGGACCAGGTCGGCCGGCGTGGTGACCTGGGACAGGCTCTCGGCGAAGGACAGCAGCGTCCGGGCGGTGGCGTCGCTCCGGCGGGCGTCGTCGAGGACGCCGAAGACGTCGAGGGCGGTCGCCGCGTGATCGGCGTAGAGACGGAGTAGCCGCGCCTCTGCGGGTGGCACGGGGGACCCGGCCGGCAGCAACGCCACCAGGCGGCCATAGCGGTGGCGCCCCGAGGCGATGTCGACCACCAGGCGGGTGCCCCCGGCGTCGTCGGGGTGCCCGGACCAGAGCTCGGCCGCCAGGGCCCGGGCCTCGTCCTCGTGGAGACCCCGCTGGTGGAGCTTGACCGGCGTCCCCGACCGGACCCGGACCATCAACAGGTAGCGGGGGGCGGTCACCAACGAGTCGGCCCGGGCCGCGATCTCGGACAGCAATGCCGCGGCATCGTCGTGGAGGACCTCGCGGCGCGGTGGCGAAGGCTCCCTCGATCAGCGTCCGCATCCCGTCGAGCTCGAAGCCGGATCGGTCCACGGCCGGACCCGCACCGAACCCGGTCCCGCGGTCGAGGCCGCCATCGACATCCGCATCCGGAGGGTCGGTGGCGGCCCGGACGGAGCTGCCCGATACAGGCCCGGGCCCGTTCGACGGGTCCTCCCAGCTCATGGCGTAGACACAGCGTCGGCCGCCCCGGGCGCTGCATTCGGATTCGGTGATCAGGGCCGGACCGGAGCCGAAGACCACCGGGATCTGAGAGAGCAGCCCGCGGGTCAGCTCGCACAGGTGCGCGTGCCGTTGACTCGCGCCGATGGGCGTGACCTGGACCACCGCGTGGTCGGACGCCACTTCGAGCGGGACCGCCTCGGACGTTCCGTCGAAATGGCGGAGGAGCGGGCCGACTTTCTCGAGCGCGGCCGACGTCGACCCCGCCGCCAGGACGCCGGACACGAATCCGTCGCCGGGTACCGGGAGGAGCGCCTGCCCGGCATGGAGGCCGACCGCCCCGTCGGCGGTGACCAGTGCGGCCGCATCGAAGAGGGCGACCGCCTCGTCCAGGGAGCTCCAGGCTCCGGGGTCGGCCAGGTCAGCGAAGGTGCGACGCTCTCCGGCAAGGGCCAGAACCTGGGAGACGGCGGCGTCGCCTCCCCGGGCCCGGACTCGGGCCAGCACCGCCTTGACGACGGCACCGGAGACGGCGCGGCGAACGCCGGCTTGCGGGCTTCTCTCCACCACCTTCACGGACATCGATTCGCTTCCAAACCCCTCGGCTGAAGCCCAATCCAGAGCATCGCCTGCCCCTATCTTCGACCAGCTGAACGCAATCCTTTACCAGGAGGACTCTCCCTCGCCGTCGGAGCTGGGTCGGCGGTCCGATCCGGCGGCCGCGGGTCCGTCGGCCGCGGGTCCGGCGGCTCCGTCCTACACTTTGGGCCATGAGCATCTACGACCCGGCGCTTCGGACCCTGGGGGGCGACCCGTCTTCTGTCGGCGACTACCGCGGGCAGACTCTCCTCATGGTCAACGTGGCCTCCAAATGCGGGCTCACCCCGCAGTACGAGGGTCTCGAACGGCTGCAGAAGACTTACGGCGACAAGGGGTTCACCGTGCTCGGCTTCCCTTGCAACCAGTTCGGCGGCCAAGAGCCTGGCACGGCCGACGAGATCGCCACGTTCTGCTCCGCCAACTACGGGGTGACCTTTCCCATGTTCGAGAAGATCGAGGTCAACGGTGAGGGTCGCCACCCGATCTACGAGGAGTTGGTGACCTTCCCCGACGCCGACGGCGAGGCCGGCGACATCCAGTGGAACTTCGAGAAGTTCCTCGTGTCGCCGGCCGGCGAGATCGTGCACCGGTTCCGGCCCATGGTGGACCCCGAGGCTCCCGAGCTGACCGACGCCATCGAGGCCAACCTCCCCGTCTGACCGACGATCCGACGCTCGGATCCGACGCTCGGATCCGACGGCGCTCGACCGTGACGGCCGAGCGCCACCTGTCCCTCCCGGGGTGGCCCGAGGGTCGGGCGCGTACCACCGGTACCGGTACACTCGGCAATTCATATGCGAGCTACCGCCGCCCCGGTCGAGGGCAACAAGGTCCGCCTGTCTGTCGAGATCGACGAAGTGGAGATCGACGAAGCACTCGACGGGGTGATGAAGCGGTTGGCTCGAGAGGTGCGGGTGCCCGGGTTCCGCCCGGGAAAGGCCCCGCGGCGGGTCATCGAGGCACGAATGGGTGGTGCGACCGCACTCCGGGGAGAGGCATTGCGGGAGGCGCTACCCGGGTTCTACGCCCGCGCCGTCAGCGACACCGAGGTCGATCCCATCGACCAGCCCGAAATCGACATCACGTCGGGGGACGAGTCCGGCGCCGTCTCGTTCGACGCGGTGGTGCAGGTCCGGCCGACGGTGGCCGTTCCCGGCTACCAGGGCCTGTCCGTGACCCTACCGAGCCTCGAGGTCACCGAGGAGGAGGTCACCACCTACCTGGACCGCCTCCGGGCCACCTCGGGCCAGCTGGTCGAAGTCTCGCCGCCCGGCCAAGGACGGGGACCAGGTGACCATCGACATCCACGGGTCACGGACCGGCCGCGGCGCCGGTGAGGATGACCTGGACGCCCAGGACTTCCTCTACGAAGTGGGCAGCGGCGGTGTGGTGCCGGCCCTCGACGACCAGCTCCGCGGGGCCAAGGTCGGTGACATCCTGAGCTTCGAGGCGGAGATGGGAGCCGACGGACAGGGCTTCTCCTTCCGGGTGCTGGTCAAGGAGATCAAAGAGCTCGTCCTCCCGGACGTCACCGACGAGTGGGCGGCGGAGGCATCGGAGTTCGACACCGTCGAGGAGCTTCAGGACGACCTGCGGGTCCGGCTCCACCAGCAGCACGTGGTCCGGGCGAGAGTGGCGCTGGAACAGCGGACGGCCGATGCGCTGGCCGAACTGGTCACCGAGGAGATCCCCGACCAGTTGGTGGCGGCTGAGCTCCGAGAGCGCATCCACGACCTGACCCACCGGTTGGACAGCCAGGGGATGGATCTCGGTCAGTTTCTCGCCGCCACCGGCCGGGACGAGCGGCAGTTCGTGGACGAGCTGCGGGCCGGCGCTCTGGAGAGCGTGAAGATCGACCTGGCGCTCCGCACCGTGGTCGAGGAGGAGGGGATCGAGGTCACCGACGAGGAGCTCGACGCTGAGCTGGTGACCATGGGGGAGCGCCTGGAAATGGACGCCGACGAGGTGCGGGAGCAGTTGGAACAGGCCGGCAGGCTGGCGGCGGTACGCTCGGACCGGCGCAAGGCCAAGGCGATGCGTTGGTTGATCGACAACGTGGAGCTGGTAGACGAGGACGGACAGCCGGTGTCAAGGGACGAGCTGACCGTGGGACAGGAAGAGGAGGGCTCGGAATGACAATCACGGAGGGAACCGGAGCGATGGGCGCTCAGGCCTACAGCGTGCCGTGGGTGGTCGAGTCCACCAGCCGGGGCGAGCGCGGCTACGACCTGTACTCGCGGCTGCTGCAGGGAGCGGATCATCATCCTGGGGACGCCCATCGACGACACGGTGGCCAACCTGATCTGCGCCCAGATGCTCTTCCTCGAGTACGAGGACCCCGACAAGGACATCCACCTCTACGTCAACTCGCCCGGCGGCGACATCACCGCCCTGTTCGCCATCTACGACACCATGAAGTTCGTGAAGCCCGACGTGTCGACCTTCTGCTTCGGCCAGGCGGCCTCGGCCGCGGCCGTGCTGCTGGCGCGCGGGCGCCAAGGGCAAGCGCTTCGCCCTGCCCCACGCCCGGATCCTGCTGCACCAGCCCTGGGGCGGGGCCGCCGGCCAGGCCAGCGACATCGAGCTCCAGGCCAAGGAGATCCTCCGGATGCGGGACCTCCTGAACTCGATGCTCGCCGACGACACCGGCCAGAGCGTCGAGCAAGATCGCCCGGGACACCGATCGGGACTTCGTCATGACGGCCGAGGAGGCGGTGGCCTACGGCCTCATCGACGAAGTGATCACGACCCGTGATGCCATCGCGTGCCGCCGAAGTCGTCGGCGCGGCGTAGGCTCGTCCGGAGGAAGGGGAGACGGTGGCGAAGTTCGGGGACGGCGGGGATCTCGTGAAGTGCAGCTTCTGCGGCAAGTCGCAGAAGCAGGTCAAGAAGCTGATCGCCGGCCCGGGCGTCTACATCTGCGACGAGTGCATCGACCTCTGCAACGACATCATCGCCGAGGAGCTGGCCGAGACCACCGAGCTGTCGCTTCGACGAGCTGCCCAAGCCGCGGGAGATCTTCGAGTTCCTGAACGACTACGTGATCGGCCAGGAGTACGCCAAGAAGATCCTGTCGGTCGCCGTCTACAACCACTACAAGCGGGTCCAGGCGGGCACACGGCACCACGACACGAGGTCGAGCTGGCCAAGTCGAACATCCTGCTGCTCGGCCCGACCGGGTGCGGCAAGACCCTGCTGGCCCAGACGCTGGCCCGCATGCTCAACGTGCCCTTCGCCATCGCCGACGCCACGGCCCTGACCGAGGCCGGCTACGTGGGCGAGGACGTCGAGAACATCCTCCTCAAGCTGATCCAGGCGGCCGACTACGACGTGAAGCGGGCCGAGACCGGGATCATCTACATCGACGAGATCGACAAGATCGCCCGCAAGAGCGAGAACCCGTCGATCACCCGTGACGTCTCGGGCGAGGGGGTGCAGCAGGCGCTGCTCAAGATCCTCGAGGGCACGACCGCCTCGGTGCCGCCCCAGGGCGGCCGCAAGCATCCCCATCAGGAATTCATCCAGATCGACACCACCAACATCCTGTTCATCTGCGGTGGGGCCTTCGCCGGCCTCGACAAGATCATCGAGAGCCGGATCGGGCGCAAGGGCATCGGCTTCCGGGCCGAGGTGCGCACGGCACCGAACACGCGACGATCGGAGGTCCTGCGCCACGTGCTGCCCGAGGACCTCATCAAGTTCGGGCTGATCCCCGAGTTCATCGGCCGGCTCCCGGTGGTCGGCGCGGTGTCCAGTCTCGACAAGGAAGCGCTGGTCCGCATCCTGGTCGAGCCCAAGAACGCGCTGGTCAAGCAGTACCAGCGGGTGTTCGAGCTCGACGGGGTCGAGCTCGAGCTCGCCGACGACGCCCTGGAGGCGGTGGCCGAGCAGGCTCTGCTGCGGGGCACCGGCGCCCGGGGCCTGCGGGCCATTCTCGAAGAGGTTCTGCTCGAGGTCATGTACGACCTCCCCAGCCGGACCGACATCGGTCCAGTGCGTCATCGACCGGGCGGTGGTGCTCGACCGGGTTCACCCGACGCTGGTACCGCCAACACGAGCCGGCCAAGTCGACCCGGACCCGCCGGGCCGCTTCCTAGAGGACGTCCCGACGGCCGCCTTCCTGCCGCTGTCCGCCCTGTCCCGGCCGCCGGCTGCCACCATGATCTTCGCCGATCTCGCGGCTGCCTGGCCTGGCTCGACGGCCACACCGACTACGAGTTGGCCATGCCCCCGACGTGCCCTCCCACGCTCGATCGCATCCGGACCTGTGCGACCTGCTCGGTGATCCCGAGCGAGGCCTGCCCGGTCGTCCACATCACCGGCACCAACGGCAAGGGATCGACCGCGGCCGATCCTGACCGAGCTGCTCATGGCCACGGGCTGACGGTCGGGACGTACACGAGCCCGAACCTGAGCCGGGTCAACGAGCGCCTCGCCCGCAACGGCGAGCCCATCGACGACGACGAGCTGACCGAGGTGCTCGAGTCGCTGGCCCTGCTCGAGCCGATGCTGACCGAACGCCCGACCCGCTTCGAGCTGCTGACGGCGGCCGCCTTCCGCTGGTTCGCCGACAGGCCGTGGACGTGGCGGTGGTCGAGGTCGGGCTCGGCGGACGGTGGGACGCCACCAACGTGGTCGAGCCCGACGTGGCGGTGGTCACCAACGTGAGCTACGACCACGTCGAGGTCCTCGGCCCGACCCTGGTCGACATCGCCGCCGAGAAGTCCGGCATCATCAAGCCGGGGTGCCAGGTGGTGGTGGGGGAGACCGACCCCGACCTCGTGGCCCAGTCTGCGCCGGCCGCCGCCGAGGCGGGGGCGGCGGAGACCTGGGTCCGGGGCGGGATTTCGCCTGCCGTCCAACCGGGTGGCGGTCGGTGGGCGGCTGCTCGACCTCTGGACCCCGGGCGCCCGAGTACCCCGAGGTGTTCCTGCCCGCTGCACGGCGCCCACCAGGCGGAGAACGCGTCGTGCGCCCTGGCCGCGGCCGAGGCGTTCTTCGGAGCGCCGCTGGCCGACCAGGTGGTGGAGCACGCCTTCGCCGCGGTGCGGGTGCCGGGTCGCATCGAGGTGGTGGGACGCCATCCGCTCGTCGTCCTCGACGGCGCCCACAACGTGGCCGGCGATGATCGCGTGGCTCGCTCTCTGGTCGAGGAGTTCGAAGTGGCCGGCGAGACCGTGGTCGTGATCGGCATGCTGGCCGGGCGGGACCCGAGCGCCATGCTCGAGGCGCTGCTCCCCGCCGGGGTTCGGACGGTGGTGGCGTGTACGCCGCCGTCGCCGCGGGCCCTGGCCGCCGATCGCCGAGGCGCGGCTGCCGGCGGTCTCGGGATGGCGGTCACCGTGGCCGCCGAACCCGGCGATGCTGCCGCGCTGGCCGTGGGTCGCGCCGGTCCCGACGACCGGGTGGTCGTCTGCGGGTCGCTGTACGTGGTGGCCGAGGCCCGCCGCCTGTTGGTGCCGGACGCCGCCTGACCACCGGTCACTGCACGACGCAGCTGTCTGACAAGGCGCGGGCCCTCGGCTAGCCTCCCCGCCATGAGACGCACCCTGGTGATCTGCAAGCCCGACGCCGTCGAGCGCGGGCTGGTCGGTGAGATCGTCGACCGCCTCGAGCGCAAGGGGCTGCGGCTGGTGGCCGCCGAGCTGCGGGTCATCGACCGCCGACGGTGGCCGCGGCCACTACGAGGAGCACCAGGGCAAGTCCTTCTACGACGACCTGGTCGCCTTCATCACCCGTTCGCCGTCGATGGTGCTGGTGGTCGAGGGTCCGGAGGACACCTGGCAGATCGTGCGCACCCTGATGGGAGCCACCAACCCGGCCGAGGCGCCGCCGGGGACCATCCGCGGCGATCTCGGCACCGAAACGAGCGAGAACCTGGTCCACGGATCGGACTCGCCGGAGTCGGCCGCCCGGGAGATCGAGATCTTCTTTCCCGGCCTGGGCTGAGCCGGCGGGCCGGTGGCCGTGGTCCGCCCGACCGGAGCACCCGTTGGATCGCACCTCGTCGACCCGCCCGGTGGGTGACCTTGTGCCCATCGGCGAGGTCCCGTAGCCTGTGGGCCAAGACGGCTCCCATTCGGGCCACGAGTGCAGCAGAGGCCCTCACCCGCACTCACAAGGTCCCGATCATCACTGACGGAGGAGTGCATCGACGATGCGCGACAACCGGTTCTTGCTGCTCGGCCGCGACATGGCGGTCGACCTCGGAACGGCCAACACCCTCGTGTACGTGCGCGGTCGCGGCATCATCCTCAACGAGCCGTCGGTGGTGGCCGTCAACGTCAAGGACGGTCGTCCGCTGGCGGTCGGGGCCGAGGCCAAGCGGATGATCGGGCGCACGCCCAGCCACATCCAGGCCATCCGTCCCCTGAAGGACGGGGTCATCGCCGACTTCGAGATCTGCGAGAAGATGCTGCGCTACTTCATCCAGCGCGTCCACCAGCGCCGCTTCGCCAAGCCGCGCATGGTCATCTGCGTCCCCTCGGGGATCACCGGAGTGGAGCAGCGGGCGGTGATGGAGGCGGCCGAGTACGCCGGCGCCCGCAAGGCCTACATCATCGAGGAGCCGATGGCCGCGGCCATCGGTGCCGGTCTGCCGGTGCACGAGCCGACCGGCAACATGGTGGTCGACATCGGTGGCGGGACGACCGAGGTGGCGGTCATCTCGCTGGGCGGCATCGTCACGAGCCAGTCGGTGCGCATCGGCGGTGACGAGCTCGACGAGGCGATCATCTCCTACATCAAGAAGGAGTACAGCCTGGCGCTCGGGGAGCGCACGGCGGAGGAGATCAAGATCGCTCTCGGGCTCGGCCTTCGCGCTCGAAGAGGAGCTGCACGCCGAGATCCGGGGCCGCGACCTGGTCACCGGACTGCCGAAGACGGTGGTCGTCTCGACCGAGGAGATCCGCAAGGCCATCGACGAGCCGGTGTCGGCCATCATCGACGCCGTCAAGGTGACGCTCGACAAGACGCCGCCGGAGCTGGCCGCCGACATCATGGAGCAGGGCATCGTGCTCACCGGTGGCGGCGCCCTGCTGCACGGTCTCGACGCCCGGCTCAGGAGGAGACGGGGATGCCCATCGTGGTGGCCCGCGACCCTCTCAATTGCGTGGCCATCGGCAGCGGCCAGTGCCTCGAGGAGTTCGAGGCCCTCAAGCAGGTCCTCATCACGTCGTCGGCTCGGTGACGACTCAGGGGTCGCACGTCCGGTGCCGGCGTCGCGGCGGTCCCGCCGCCCTCGCACCACC
This sequence comes from uncultured Acidimicrobiales bacterium, assembly GCA_963734435.1. Taxonomy (GTDB): domain Bacteria; phylum Actinomycetota; class Acidimicrobiia; order Acidimicrobiales; family RAAP-2; genus Bog-756. The sequence goes on from CAVTHA010000002.1 coordinate 321,692, forward strand.
CTGCTCGTGCTGGTGCTGGCGTCGATCTCCATCATCACCCTCGACTACCGAGGTGGTTTCCACCGCATCACCTCAGGGGTGAGGTCGGTCGCCGCCGACGCCTTCTCGCCCGTCCGCTCCGCCGTCGACGGGGTCATCGAGCCGGTCGGGAACTTCCTCGCCGGCTCGGTGCACTACGGCGCGGTCAGCCAGCAGAACCAAAAGCTCCGGCGGGAGATCGACAAGCTCAAGATCCAGGAGCGCTCGCAGGCCGACACCGACGAACGGATGAAGCAGCTGAGCGCCATCCTCAACCTTCCCTTCGTCGGCAACCTGCAGACGGTGCCGGCCGAGGTCACCAACTACGGGACGAGCGACTTCGCCGCCACCGTCGACATCGGCGTCGGCCGGAACGAGGGAGTGCAGCTCAACATGCCGGTGGTGGGAGCCGGCGGGCTGATCGGACAGGTCGTCCAGGCCAACCACGGCTCGGCCACGGTGCGCCTCATCACCGACGGCCAGTCGTCGGTGGGCGTGACCTTCAGCCCACCCCCGGGCTCCCTCGCCGTCCTCACCGGCCAGGGGTCGGGGAAGCCGCTCGCCGCCAACCTGATTCTGCCCAACACACCACTCACGCCGGGCGAGATCTTCACCACCAGCGGGCTCCAGGGGGCCATCTACCCGGGGGGCATCCCGGTGGCCAGCGTGAAGGCCGCCCGGACCGGGACCAACGCATCACAGGAGTCGGTGTCGCTCCAGCCGCTCGCCGACCTGGCCCATCTTCGCTACGTAGCGGTCATCTTGTGGACCCCCCCGTCGTGAGGCAGACGACGCGGATGACGGTGCGGGCCGCGGTCCGGATGGGCTTGGTGCTCCTGCTCTTCCTCACGCGTGCAACAGACACTGATCCTCGACATCCGGGTCGGCGGGGTGCACCCGGACATCATGATCCTGCTGCCCATCGTGGCCGGCATCGTGGGCGGTCCGGGCCGGGGCGCCACGGTGGGATTCGTCTCCGGGCTGGTGTCCGACCTGTTCCTGCCCACCCCGTTCGGATTGTCGGCCCTCGTCGGGTGCTTGCTGGGCTTCGGGGTGGGAGCAGCCACGGTGGCCCTCGACCAGACGGCGCGCTGGCTGCCCCCTTGCCGCCCTGGGCGGGAGCGCCCTCTACGAGCTGGTCTACCCGGTGCTCGGCTCGGTCCTCGGCCAATCCCAGATGCTCCATGTCGACCTGGCCAGGATCGTGGTGCTGGTGGCGGTGACCAACGCCGTGCTGGCCCTGCCGGCCATGCGGGTGGTGGCCTGGGCGCTGCCTCAGGCGTCGACCGAGGGAGTGCCGACGTCACCGGTCTCCTCGGGGGTGCTGCGGTGACCCGAAGACCCGACCGCGTACCGGTGCGCCTCGCCAGTTGGGATACTGGTCGGCCGTGAGCCGCTCCCTGCGCCATCCGTTCAGGGGCTCCCACCGATTCCTCCGTCCGGCGAAGCCACGCCACTCCCAGCGCAAACCGGCCCGGCAGCCCAAACTTCGCCAGAACCGGTTCTCGGTCGAATCGGTTCTGGACAGCGCCCGACACGACCGCCGCCCGGCCCGGGCTCCGCCTCCGGGTCACCGGGTTGGTGGTCGTCGTCCTCTTCGCCCTGTTGGGACTGCGGCTCTGGACCCTGCAGGTCCTCCAGGCCCCCGCTGCGGCCAAGAGCGTGTCGGCCAACCAGATCCGCGCCGTGGCCGTCGACCCGGCTCGAGGCCTCATCCTCGACCGCTACGGGAACCCACTCGTCAACAACGTGGTGGTGGAGCAGATCACGCTGTCGCGGGTGACCGCGCAGCAGCACCCCGAGGTGGTGGGCCGGTTGGCCGCGCTCATCGGCCAGACCACCGCCCAGATCGACGCCACCATCGCCGACCCGCGCTTCAGCCCGTATAAGCCGGTGCCGGTGCTGGACGACGCCCCGTTGTCGGACATCCTCTACATCAAGGAGCACCAAGACGACTTCCCGGGAGTGTCCTCGGTGCAGACCACCGAGCGCAACTATCCGCAGCAGGAGCTGCCCGGTCCGGCCCAGTCGGGCTACCCCGCCGCCCAGGCCCTCGGGTACGTCTCGACCATCAATGCGGACGAGCTCAAGTCCCGGCAGTCGCAGGGCTACCAGGCCGGGGACCCGTTCGGTCAGTCAGGGCTCGAGTACCAGTACGAGACCGAGCTGCGCGGTTCCCCCGGGCGTCAGGAGCTCGAGGTCGACCCGACCGGCCGGGTGGTCGGCACCCTGAAGACCACGCCGGCCACCCCCGGGGACAACCTGGTCACCAACCTCGACACCAACCTCCAGCAGGTGGCCGACAACGCGCTGGCCACCCAGATCGGCACCCTGCGGAACACCTACGACAAACAGTGCAACAACGGCGGCGGCTGCTATCCCGCCGCCACCGAGGGAGCGGTGGTGGTCATGAGCCCCCAGACCGGGGCGGTCTATGCCATGTCCTCCTCTCCGAGCTACAACCTGTCCGAATGGGTGGGTGGGCTCAGCGCGGCCCAGAATGCGCAGCTGTTCGGCCCGGCCAGCCTGGAGCCCACCCTCAACCGGGCCATCCAGGGGAGGTACACCCCGGGCTCCACGTTCAAACTCAACACCGCCAGCGCCGCCCTCAACACCGGGCTGATCACCCCGAGCTTCTCTTACTACGACACCGGGACGTTCAAGACGCCGGACTGTCAGTACAACAGCACCACCTGCGTGTTCCACGACGCCCCGGGAGATCCCGGTGGCGAGTTCAACGTGTCGTCCGCCCTCAGCGTGTCGAGCGACGACTTCTTCTACAACTTGGGCTATCTGTTCTACGCCAAGGCGGGCCAGTTCGGACAGACCCCCATCCAGGACCAGGCCGCCCAGTACAGCCTGGGCCAACTGACCGGCATCGACCTCCCCGGTGAGGTCGAGGGCCGGGTGGACAGCCAACCCGAGCGGGTCAAGCTCCATGCCGAGGACCCGAAGGCCTTCCCCAACACCACCTGGTACACCGGCGAGAACATCGAGATGGCCTTCGGCCAGGGCGGGACCTACATCACCCCGATCGAACAGGCCGTGGCCTACTCGACCTTCGCCAACGGGGGCACCCGGTACGCGCCGCAGGTGGCGGCGGCGGTGGTGTCCCCGACGGGCAAGGTGGTCAAGCGGTTCGCTCCTCAGGTCGTCGGGCACGCACCCATGTCACCGGCCAACCACCAGGCCATGCTCACCGGCTTCGAAGGCGTGGTCAACAGCTCCGACGGGACTGCCTACGGAGTACCCGGTCTCGCCTCTTTCCCGGGTGGTGTGGCCGGCAAGACCGGCACGGCCGACACGGTGATGGGGAAGGAACCCACCGGGTGGTTCGTCGGGTTCGGGCCGACGGCGGACCCCCAGTACGTGGTGGTGTGCGTGATCGACCAGGCAGGTTATGGCGCCACCGCCGCCGCTCCGGTGGTCGGGCAGATCTTCACCTACCTGGCCTCCCACCCGGTCACCGCCCCCGGCATCCCCCCGGCCCAGCAGGTGGTGCAGTCGACCAAGCCGGTCCCGCCGCCGAGCTCCTCCACCCCGACCACCACGGTGCCGGGCAGCTCCGGGTAGTCGGCCAACCCGATGACCACCCCGCGCCGACCACGCTCAACGGGTGCGGGGCGGCCGGTTCTGGCGGGTCGCTCCTTCCCCGGCGTCCGGCCCCCTAGGATGTCGGGGGAGATGCAGTCACTCTGGCCGCGGATAGAACCGCTGTTGTCCCAGGTCACCAAGCCCGCCCGCTACATCGGGGGCGAGCTCGGGGCGCAGGCCCCCGAACACCGGGCCGGTTCGGTGGCCTGGCTCCTCGTCTACCCGGACACCTATGAGATCGGCCTGCCCAACCAGGGGCTGCAGATCCTCTACGAGATCCTCAACGAGCGGGACGACGCCCTGGCCGAGCGGGCCTACGCCCCGTGGGTGGACATGGAGGCGGCCATGCGCTCGGCCGACGTGCCGCTCTTCTCCCTCGAGAACCACCTGCCGGCCCGGGCCTTCGACGTGCTCGCCTTCAACCTGTCGGCCGAGCTCGTCTACACCAACGTCCTCAACCTCATCGATCTGGCCGGGGTGCCGGTCAGGGGCGCGGCACGCAAAGAGGAGGACCCCATCGTGGTCGCCGGGGGCCATTGCGCCTTCAACCCCGAGCCCCTGGCCGACTTCGTGGACTGCTTCGTCCTCGGCGACGGGGAGGAGGTCGTCGGCGAGATCAACGAGGTGGTGGCCGGACACCTCGACCGGCGCCCGGCCGGCCGGCCGGGGGGCGGCCCGTCCCGACCGGCGCTGCTCGAGGCCCTGGCCGGCGTGCCGGGCGTGTATGTGCCCTCGGGCTACGAGGCCTGCTACGAACCGGGGCCCGGTTCCGGGCGCGCCACCCCGGGCCCGACCCGACTGGCCGGCATCGTGCCGCGGACTGCCACCATCCCCGACCGGGTGGAGAAGCGGACCATCGCCGACCTGGCCCAGTGGCCCTACCCCCGGCGGCAGCTGGTCCCACTCATCGAGGTGGTCCACGACCGGCTCAACGTGGAGTTGTTCCGTGGCTGCACCCGGGGCTGCCGGTTCTGCCAGGCGGGCATGATCACCCGCCCGGTGCGGGAGCGCCCGGCCGAGCAGGTTCGCACCATGGTGGCGGACGGTCTGGCCCGCACGGGGTACGACGAGGTGGCACTCACCTCCCTGTCCAGCGCCGACTACTCGGGGATCGAGGACACCGTCACCTCGATCATCGACGATCCGTCCTGTTCCGGCCAGGTGTCGGTGAGCCTGCCCAGCCTTCGGGTGGATGCCTTCACCGTCGGCACCGCCGCCCAGATCCAGCGGGTACGTCGCACCGGTCTCACCTTCGCCCCCGAAGGGGGGACGTGGCGGATGCGCCAGGTGATCAACAAGTTGATCCGCGAGGAGGACCTCTACGCCGCGGTCGACGCCGCCTTCAGCCAAGGGTGGCGGCGGGTCAAGCTCTACTTCCTCATCGGCCTTCCCACCGAGACCGACGAGGACACCCTCGGCATCGTGGAGCTCGGCAAGCAGTGCGTCGCCATCGGCCGCCGGTACCACAAGGGGGTGACCGTCACCGCCTCCGTCGGAGGGTTCGTCCCGAAGCCGCAGACCCCGTTCCAGTGGTTCGGCCAGAACACCATCGAGGAGCTCACCCGCAAGGTCCACCTCATCCGGGACGCCGCCCGCCCGGTGCGAGGACTGACCGTTCGCTGGCATGACCCGAAGGCCACCGCCGTCGAGGGGCTGGTCAGCCGCGGCGACCGCCGTGTGGGGGCGGTCATCGAACAGGTCTGGCGGCGGGGTGGGACCTTCCAGGAATGGTCCGAGCACTTCGAGCTGGGGCGGTGGACCGATGCGCTCGCCGACCGCGGGATGTCCCTCGAGGACGCCGTCTACCGCCATCGACAGGAGGACGAGGCCCTGCCGTGGGACCACCTCTCGGCCGGGCTGCACCGGGACTTTCTCTGGCAGGACTGGCTCGACGCCCTGGCCGCCCACGGCCTCCCGGACTGCCGGTGGACCCCCTGCTACGACTGCGGGGCCTGCACCGGTTTCGGCGTCGAGCACGTGGTGGCCTCTGCCGTCCCGCCGGCCGGGGGGAGCCAGGGCACCGGCCAGGATCTCTCGGCCGGGGGCCGGGTGCCGGTACGATTTCTCGGGACGGTGCCGTCCGGCGCCGTCCCGGCCGCTGGGCCGGACCGGAGGGCCGTCGTCGGGGCCGGGGAGGGGAGAGGCTGAGGTGCACATCCGCTTTCGCTTCGCCAAGCTCGGCAAGATCCGTTTCACCAGCCAGCGGGACGTGGCCCGGATGTGGGAGCGGGCCCTTCGCCGGGCCGGGCTGCCGGTGGCCTACACCGAGGGGTTCTCGCCCCGCCCGCGGCTGAGCTTCGGCCTGGCCCTGCCCACCGGCTGCGAGTCAGAGGCCGAGTACCTCGACGTGGCCCTCGACCCCCGGCGGCCCGAGACGGCCGGCGTCGAGGTGACCGCCCTGCCCCCACTGCTCTCCCCCCTCCTTCCCGACGGGATGGTGGTGGGCGAGGCCGCCCTCCTGGCGCCCGGACGGGGCTCTCTCCAGCAGGAGGTCACGTCCTGTTCGTGGAGGGTGGACGTGGCCGAGGTGGCGCCGGCCGAGCTGATGGCGCAGGTGGCGACGTTCCTCGAGACACCCTCGGTTCCACTCACCCGGGAGCGGAAGGGTCGCCTCGTCGAAGACGACGTGCGTCCCTCGGTGTTGTCCCTGGTCGTGACCGAGCCACCGGCATCCGGCGGGCTGACCGCCACCGGCCCGGCCACGGCGCGCCTGGAGACCGAGCTGGCCACCCAGCCCCGAGGCCTCCGGCCGGTGGAGCTGGTCGCGGGGATCGCCGCCGCCAACCGGTCGGCCCCCGACGCCGGCCCGATCGCGGACCAAGGCGCGGTCGACGACGCAGCCGGCAGCAGAAGTAGCACAGGGACCCCGGTCCTCGACCGGGCATGCAGGACACAACAATGGATCGAGCGCGACGGCATCCGCGCCGAGCCCCTCCAATGGGGCCGGCCGGCGGACGCGGACCGCGCCGGGCACGCCTTGGAGCGGGCCTCATGAGCAGTATCGGAAGGGAATTCGATGTCAGACGCAACAACTGGGCAGCCGGTCGGCGCGGCGGCGGATCAGCCGCCCCCGCCGACCGGGGCCCCGGAGGATCTCACTGCCGGCAGGCCGGCCCGAGGGGCCGAGCCTTCGGCACCGGGAGGTCCAGGACCTGGACCTGAGGGGCTGACCGTCCCGGCCGGGGGCTCGACCCCCGAGGGGCAGGGCGGCGGCAATCAGGGCCGACGGCGCCGCGGTTCGCGGGGCGGTCGGGGACGGAGCAGAACGGCCGGGGGGCGCGGCCCCACCGAGATGACGCCGGGCGGGGAGGAGCCGGCGGTAGCGGTGACTCCCGGAGCCGTCCCGACGGTGGCGGGCGCGCCCGGACCCGCCGGCCCGGCCGAGGCGAGGCGCCCGAAGATCGGCGACACCCGGCCGGCCCGGCCCGTCCCCACTGCGGGCCCGGCGGTGGTCGCTCCGGGTGGCACCAACGGGGGCCGCTCCGGTGGAGGGGCCAAACCGGGGGCACCGGGGCGGTCGGGAGGGCGGTCGCGGCCGCGTTCGGGCGGCGGGGACGGCGCCAATCGCTCCAGGAACGGCGCGGGCCGGGACCGGTCCGCCAGCCGTGGCCCCGACCCGGTGCCGGCCAGCGGGCGCCGAGGCGGGCGCGAGCGGCGCGGCAAGGCGGTGGGGCGCTACATGATCTGCGTCCACGTGCGCCCCGAGATGACCCAGATCGCGTTGCTCGAAGGACGCACCCTCGTCGAGCACTACATCTCCCGGGCCTCCGACGACGCCACCCAGATCGACGGGAACATCTACCGGGGTCGTGTGCAGAACGTGCTACCCGGCATGGAGGCGGCGTTCGTCGACATCGGCACGCCGAAGAACGCCGTCCTCTACCACGGCGACGTCCGCTACGACACCGAGGACGTCGAGACCTCGTCGGCCCAGCCGAGGATCGAGCAGCTGCTCCGGCCGGGGCAGACCATCCTGTGCCAGGTGACCAAGAACCCCATCGGAGCCAAGGGCGCCCGCCTGACCCAGGAGGTCTCGCTCCCTGGCCGGTTCGTGGTGCTGGTCCCGAACAGCACGGCCTATGGCATCTCCAAGCGCCTCGACGACGGCGAGCGCAAGCGGTTGCGGCGCATCGTCGACGCCGTCCGCCCCGAAGGGCACGGCCTCATCGTCCGCACCGCCGCCGCCGGGGCCAGCGCCGAGGAGCTGGGCAACGACGTCGAGCGGCTGGTGGAGCAGTGGGGGACCATCGAAGCCGAATCGGTCAAGGGGCAGGGACCGGCCCTCCTCTACCGTGAGCCGGCCATCGCCGTGCGGGTCATCCGCGAAGAGCTCAACCGCGAGTACCGGGCGGTGGTCATCGACGACCTGGCCCTCTACGACCAGGTGCGGGAGTACGTGGGGGCGGTCAACCCGGAGCTGGCCGACCGGGTCGAGTACTTCGACCCCGAGGTCGAGGCACTGCCGGTGTTCGAGCGGTACCACGTCCACGAGCAACTCCACCGGGCCCTGGACCGCAAGGTGTACCTGCCCTCGGGTGGGTCACTGGTCATCGACCGGACCGAGGCGCTCACCGTCATCGACGTCAACACAGGCAAGAACGTCGGCACCACCAATCTCGAGGAGACCGTCTTCCGCAACAACCTGGAGGCGGCCGAGGAGGTGGCCCGCCAGCTCCGGTTACGGGACATCGGCGGCATCATCGTGATCGATTTCATCGACATGGAGGTCCGGGAGAACCGCGACAAGGTGGGCAGCGCCCTGCGCTCCGCCCTGGCCCGGGACAAGACCCGCACCCAGGTGTTCGACATCTCCGAGCTCGGTCTGGTCGAGATGACCCGGAAGCGGGTCTCCGAGGGTCTCATCGAGTCGATGTCGACCACCTGCGAGGTCTGCGGCGGGCGGGGGATCATCTTCGAGGACCCGGAGCAGTAGGGGCGCTCGCCCGCGGTAAGCTCCTCCGCCTATGTACGCCGTGATCAAGACCGGAGGCAAGCAGGAGCGGGTGGCCGAGGGCCAGACCGTGCGCGTCGAGCTGCTCGGAGAGGATCCCGGCACCACGGTGACCTTCGAGCCGGTGCTCCTGGTCGACGGTGGCACCGTGCTCGCCACCCCGGCCCAGCTGGCCGGGGCGTCGGTGACGGCCACCGTCGTGGGCGAGGAGCTCGGCCCCAAGGTCCGAGGGTTCAAGTACAAGCCCAAGTCGAACCAGTCCACCCGGTGGGGCCACCGCCAGCGCTACTCGACCATCAACATCACCGCCATCCGGTCCGCCGGCTGACCGGCCCGCCGGGCCAATCCACAACCCGAGGAGCGAGCACAGATGTCCAAGACCAAAGGCGGCGGCTCGACCCGCAACGGACGGGATTCGAACGCCCAGCGGTTGGGGGTGAAGGCGTTCGGCGGCACAGTGGTGCCGGCCGGGGCCATCATCGTCCGCCAGCGGGGCACCAAGCTGCACCCCGGCCAGAACGTAGGGCGGGGTGATGACGACACCCTCTACGCCTTGACCGCCGGGACGGTGCAATTCACCCGGCGCCGGGGCCGCAAGCTGGTCGACGTCGTCACCGGCTGAGCCGCGGACCCTGGCCACCTCGCCACCGGTACGCTCCGAGCCATGTCCCGGCCCGAGGTGGTCTCCCCGCCGGCCGGTGATGCCGGGAACGCAGATCCCGGCCGGGTCCTCGCCCTCGACGGGTGTGTCAACTTCCGGGACCTCGGGGGATACCGGACCGGTGACGGCCGCCGCATCCGCTGGCGTCGCCTGTTCCGGGCCGACGGGCTCAACCGGCTGAGCCAGGCCGATCAGGAGGTGCTCACCGGCCTCGGCGTGGCGACCGTCATCGACCTGCGCACGGTGGACGAGGCAACCGCTCGCGGACGGTTCCCGGTCGACCTCGTGCCTGTCCGGTACCTGGACCTGCCCCTGACCGACGTGCTCCCCTCGACCGAGGAGCTCCCCTCCTGGCGAGAGGCCTCCTATGTGGCATCTCGCTACCTGAGCATGGTGTCCGACGGTGGCCCGGTGCTCGCCCGCGCCATCGAGGCCCTCGCCGGCGACGGATCGCTGCCGGCGGTGTTCCACTGCAGCGCGGGGAAGGACCGGACCGGCGTCCTGGCCGCCATCGTCCTGGCCTTCCTCGGGGTACCCGACGAGACCATCGTCGAGGACTACGTGCTGAGCGCGGCGGCCATGGAGCACCTGCTCGAGCGGCTGACGGCCGAGTACCCGGACTCGGTCGAGGAAGTGCTCCGCTACGCCCCCTCCATCCTCCACGTGATGCCCGAGACCATGGAGGAGTTCCTGGCCACGGTGCAGTCGGAGCACGGCGGGTACACAGCGCTGGAGCGCTCGCTCGGGGTGGCCGAGTCGATGGACCGGCTGCGGGTGTCGCTCCTCGAAGAGGGCTGAACCCGCCCGGCCCGTCCCTGGGCGGCGATGGCCGGTCAGTAGGATCGATCCCATGGCCACCTTCGTCGACGAGGCGCAGCTCCACGTCAAAGCGGGTGACGGCGGTGCCGGGGCGGTCTCGTTCCGTCGGGAGGCCCACGTCGACCGGGGCGGCCCGGACGGGGGAGACGGTGGACGCGGAGGTGACGTCTGGCTGGTGGCCACCACCAACCAGTCCTCGCTCCTCGGGTTTCGTGACCACCCCCACCGGCGCGGAGGGGACGGGGGGCACGGCGGCGGCAAGAAGAAGCACGGGGCCCGGGGCTCCGACCTCGAGGTGCCGGTGCCGGTGGGCACCCGGGCCCGACGGGCGGACGGGACACCCGTGGTCGATCTGGCCTCGGCCGGCGACCGCTGGCTGGCCGGCGCCGGCGGCCGGGGGGGAAGGGCAACGCCGCCTTCCTGAGCAATCGCCGCCGGGCTCCGGCCTTCGCCGAGCAGGGGGAGCGGGGCCACGAGCAGTGGTACCAGCTCGAGCTGGCGCTGGTGGCCGACGTGGCCCTGGTCGGGTTCCCCAACGCCGGCAAGAGCACGCTCATCTCGCGCCTCTCGGCGGCCAGGCCGAAGATCGCCGACTACCCGTTCACCACGCTCGAGCCCCACCTCGGTGTGGTGCGCACCGGTGACGGGTCCGACTTCACCATGGCCGACATCCCCGGCCTGGTCGAGGGGGCGGCGGATGGCCGGGGCCTCGGCCACCGCTTCCTGCGCCACATCACCCGGGCCCGGGTGCTGGTCCTGGTGGTCGAGCTCGACCCGGTGACCGGGGTGGCTCCGACCGTCCAGTACCGGGTGCTGCTCGAGGAGCTCGGGCGCTACCGGCCCGAGCTGGTGGACCGGCCTCGCCTGGTGATCGGGTCCAAGGTCGACGTGGCCGGCCCGGCGGCCCGATCGGGGCCGTTCGAGCCCGATCTCGAGGTGTCGGCCGTCACCGGCACCGGCCTCGGCGAGCTGGTGGGGAGGCTCGCCGTCCTGGTGGACGCCCAGCGGAGCCTCGAGCCCGGGCCCGACCGCGAGGTGGTCGTCCACCGTCCCCTGGCCGAGGGGTTCGCCGTCCAAAGGGTCGAGCCGGGCGTCTTCGTGGTCTCCGGCCGGGCGGCCGAGCGGGCGGTCGCCCTCAACGATCTCACCAGCGACGAGGCGGCCGCCTTCATCCAGGACCGTCTGCGCCGACTCGGGGTGGACCGGGCTCTCGCCCGGGCCGGGGCCCGGGACGGCGACGTGGTGCACATCGGTGACATGTCGTTCGACTGGTACCGGGACCAGCCCGAGCTCACCGTGGGGCCAGGACGGTCGCGCCGACGGTGACCGACGACACCGCCGGACCGGCGGCGGCCGGCGAACGCACCGTGGTGGTCAAGGTCGGCTCGTCGTCGGTGACCTCGGTCGACGGCCAGGTCGACGTGCCGGCCATCGACAAAGTGGCGGCCGAGGTGGCCGCGGCGCGCGCCGCCGGCGACCGGATGGTGGTGGTCACGTCCGGCGCCATCGCCGCCGGCTGGACCCGCCTCGCCCCCGACCGGCCGCGCCCGACCGAACCAGCCAGCCTGCAGGCCATCTCGGCGGTGGGACAGCCCCGACTGATGAAAGTGTGGATCGACGCCCTCGACCGCCACGGGCTGGTCGCCGGCCAGGTGCTGTTGGCTCCACTCGATTTCGTCCACCGCCGCCAGTACCTGCACGCCCGCCGGACCCTGGTCCGGCTGCTCGACCTCGGGGTGGTCCCGGTGGTCAACGAGAACGACGCCGTCGCCGACGAGGAGATCCGGTTCGGCGACAACGACCGTCTGGCCGCCCTGGTGGCCCACCTGGTCGGCGCCCGGCTGCTCGTCCTGCTGACCGACACGGCCGGGCTGTTGACCGAGGACCCCCGCCGGGCGGACGGTGGGTCGCTCATCGAAGAGGTGGTCGAGATCGACCACGAGCTCGAGCGCCTGGCCGGGGGACCGGGCACGGCGGTCGGAAGCGGCGGCATGGGCTCCAAGCTGGCCGCGGCCAAGATCGCCGTGTGGTCGGGTGTGGAGGCAGTCATCGCCGACGCCTCGCGGCCCGGCGTCATCGCCGCCGTCACCGGGTCCAGCCCCGGCGTGGGCACCCGCTTCCGGCCTCGCCACCGCCGGCTCCCGGCCCGCAAGCTGTGGATTGCCTTCGCCGTCGGAGCGTCGGGGACCATCGAGGTCGACGGGGGGGCCCGCCGGGCGCTGGTCGAGCACGGGCGGTCGCTGCTGTCTCCGGGGGTGCTGTCGGTCAGCGGCGGGTTTGACGCCGACGACGCCGTCGAGATCGTCGGTCCCGACGGTGCCGTCTTCGCCAAGGGGCTGGTCCGTCAGCCGTCAGCCGTGGTGGCGGCCTGGGCCGGACACCGGTCCGACGAGCTCCCCGAAGACGTCTCGCCCGAGGTGGTCCACCGGGACGACCTGGTGGTGTTGGCCTGAGGGGGCGACGCCGCCCATCGGGAGCAACCGGCCGGGGGCACTAACCTGACACGGTGCCATCCCCCCCTTCGCCATCCCTCATCGAGCTGGCCAGACGAGCCCGTGACGCCGGCCGGATCGTGGCTCTGGCCTCGGCAGCGGCCCGGGACGACGCCCTTTGCGTGGCGGCTGACTTGCTGGACGAGCGGTCCGAGCAGGTGCTCGAGGCGAACGGCGCCGATCTGCTCCGCGCCGAGCGCGCCGGAGCCGACCCCACCTCTCTCGATCGACTGCGCCTCGACCCCCGCCGGGTGGGAGCCATGGCCTCGGGCCTGCGCACCGTGGCCGCCCAGCCCGATCCGATCGGTGAGGTGGTCGACGGGTGGGTGCGCCCCAACGGGCTGCGGATCGAGCGGGTCCGGGTCCCCCTCGGGGTGGTCGGGATCATCTACGAGAACCGGCCCAATGTGACGAGCGACGCCGCCGGCCTGTGCCTCAAGTCTGGCAACGCCGTCCTGTTGCGCGGGTCGTCGTCGGCGATCGGCTCCAACGTGGTGATCGCCGCAGCCCTGCGTGACGGGCTGGACAAGGCCGGCCTGCCGGTCGACGCCATCGGGCTGGTCGAGGACCCCACCCGTTCCTCGGCGGTGGCCTTCATGCAGCTCGAGGGGTTCATCGACTGTCTGATCCCGCGAGGGGGCCCCTCCCTGGTGGCATCGGTCGTCGAGCACGCCAGCGTGCCCTACGTGCTCGACGGCGCGGGCAACTGCCACGTCTACGTGCACGCCGGCGCCGATCTGGCCATGGCCGAGTCCATCGTGGTCAACGCCAAGACCCAACGTCCCGGGGTGTGCAACAGCGCGGAGACCCTCCTGGTCGACGCGGCGGTAGCCCCGACCTTCCTGCCCCGGCTCCCCGCCGCCCTCCACGGGGTGCGGTTGCTGGGGGATGCCGAGGCGCGGGCCCTGCTCCCCGGCGCCGACGAGGCCACCGACGAGGACTTCGCCACCGAGTTCCTCGACCTCACGCTGTCCGTGGCGGTGGTCGACGACCTGGACGGCGCCATCGAGCACATCAGCCGGTTCGGGTCCGGTCACTCCGAGGCCATCGTGACCTCGGACCTGCTCGCCGCCCAGCGGTTCACCCGGGAGGTGGACGCCGCCGCCGTGGTGGTCAACGCCTCGACCCGGCTGGTCGACGGGGAGGAGCTCGGTCTGGGGGCGGAGATCGGCATCTCCACCCAGAAGCTGCACGCCCGGGGACCCATGGGGCTCCGGGAGCTCACCTCGGTCAAGTTCGTGGTCACCGGCAACGGGCAGGTGCGCCCGTGACCGAGACGGTCGACCCGGCGGCCTCCGCCGCTCCCGGGCCCTACCCGGTGGTGTCGGGTTTCCCCGTGCCCGACGCCCCCCGCTTCGAGTCGATCAGCGAGGTCCGCAACGCCCTGGCCGGCGTGGACTACCTGGCCGACGACGGCATCGCCGGAGTGGTCTTCCTGGCCGATCGCCTGGCCAAACCGGTCCTGGTCGAGGGCCCGGCCGGTACGGGCAAGACCGAGCTGGCCAAGTCGGTGGCCCGCCTGGCCGGGAGCCGCCTCATCCGGCTGCAGTGCTACGAGGGCCTCGACGAGTCGAAGGCCCTCTACGAGTGGAACTACAAGAAGCAGCTGCTGCGCATCCAGGCCGACGCCGACCAGACCTGGCAAGAGCTGGAGGAGGACATCTTCTCCGAGGAGTTCCTCCTCACCCGTCCCCTGCTCGAGGCCATCCGGTCCCCCGAGCCGGTGGTGCTCCTGGTGGACGAAGTCGACCGGCTCGAGCTCGAGACCGAGGCACTGCTCCTCGAGATCCTCTCGGAGTACCAGGTGTCCATCCCTGAGCTCGGGACGGTGCGGGCCACCCGCATCCCCCTGGTCTTCCTCACGTCGAACAACACCAGGGAGCTGTCCGAGGCGTTGAAGCGGCGCTGCCTGTACCTCCACATCGACTATCCCCAGCTCGACCGGGAACGGGCCATCATCGAAGCGCGGGTGCCGGGTATCAGCCAGTCGCTGGCCGATCAGGTGGCCCGCATCGTGCGATCCATCCGCACCCTCGACCTCAAGAAGGACCCCTCGGTGTCGGAGACCCTCGACTGGGCCCGCACCCTGGTGGTCCTCGGCGTCGAGTCGATCGATGTCGACCAGGCCCGCGACACCCTCCACATCCTGTTGAAGTACCAGACGGACATCGACCGGGCGGCCAAGGAGCTGGCCGGCGTGCCGTCGACCGACTGACGACGGGCCCATGCTCGATCTGCTCACCGGCTTCGTGACCGAGCTCCGTGCGGCCGGCATCCCCGTGTCGCTCACCGAGCACCTGGACGCGGCCGAGGTGCTCCGGCACGTACCGATGGAGGACCGCGAGGCGGTGAAGTACGCCCTCGGGGCCAGCCTGGTGAAGACCTCGTCCCACTGGCGGGCGTTCGAGACGGCCTTCGAGATCTACTTCTCGCTGCGTGGGCCCGAGTACCAGATCGACGCCGAGCGCGACGAGGGCGGAGAGAGCGGGGACGACACCGGCCCGCCCTCCGGCGACGGCGACCGGCGCCGGCAGGGGCGGGGCACCGGCACCGGTGGCCAGGAGGGGATGACGCCCGAGGAGCTCGCCGACCTGCTGTACAAAGCCCTGCTCGGGGCCAACGACGCCCTGGTGGCGGCGGTGGCCCGCCAGGCAGTCACCCGCTACGCCGGGATGGAGGCCGGGCGACCGGTCGGGGGCACGTACTACCTGTACCGCACGCTTCGCAATCTGGACCTCGACGGCGTGCTGGACCGGTTGGTGGACCAGGCCCGGGCCACCACCCCCCCACCCGAAGGCGACACGGACGGCGACGGCATGCCGGCCGGCCTCACCTCCCTCGAAGAGCGGCTGCTGCGCGACGAGTACCAGTCGCGCATCGACCAGCTACGCAAGGAGATCGAGAACGAGATCCGCCGGCGCCTGGTGGCCGATCGGGGCAGCGAGGCGCTGGCCAAATCGCTGCGCAAGCCGTTGCCCGAGGACATCGACGTGATGCACGCCACCCGCGACGAGCTGGTGGCGCTGCGCAAGTCCCTGCAGCCGCTTTCCCGCAAGCTGGCGGTGCGGTTGGCCCGCAAGCGCCGCCACGGGCGCAAGGGTCCGCTCGACTTCCGCTCCACCGTGCGCCACTCGCTGTCCACCGGGGGCGTACCGCTCGAGCCGCGGTTCCGCTACCCGCGGCCCTCCAAGCCGGAGATCGTGGTCATCGCCGACATCTCGGGATCGGTGGCCTCCTTCGCCCGGTTCACCCTCCATCTCGTGCACGCCATCAGCTCGCAGTTCTCCAAGGTACGCAGCTTCGTGTTCATCGACGGCATCGACGAGGTGAGCCGGTTCTTCGACGGGGCCGAAGACCCCGCCGAGGCCGTGCACCGGATCAACACCGAGGCCGACGTGATCTGGGTCGACGGCCACTCCGATTACGGCCACGCCCTGACCGTCTTCTGGGAGCGGTGGGGGGAGGAGATCACGCCGCGGACGAGCGTCCTGCTCCTCGGCGACGCCCGCAACAACTACCATGCCTCCCAGGCCTGGGTGGTCAAGGATCTCCAGGCGCGGGCCCGTCACGTCTACTGGCTCAACCCCGAGCCCCGCGCCTACTGGAACTCGGGCGACTCCATCGTGGGGGAGTACGCCACCCATTGTGACGACGTGGTCGAGTGCCGCACCCTCCGCCAGCTCGAGCAGTTCGTCGGAGACCTGGCGTGACCACCACGGCCGGATTCGACGGCCTGGCCGGAGCGGGCGGCACCGGTGCCGCCGACGAGACGGGCGAGACGGTCTCCGGGCGCGCCGTGCCGGCCGGGGTGCGCGCCGTGCCCCCACCGGCTCGGGGGGCCACCCGTCTGGTCCTCATCCGGCACGGCGAGGCGGTGTGCAACGTCTCGGGGGTGTGCGGGGGCCCGATCGGGTGTCGGGGGCTCACCGAGCTCGGTCGCCGGCAGGTCGAGGCGCTGCGTGACCGGCTGTTCGTCAGCCGGGAGCTGGCCGGGGCGGACGCCCTCTACGCCAGCGTGCTGCCCCGGGCGATGGAGACGGCCGAGCTGTTGGCGCCCACTCTCGGGGCCGTCGAGGCCCGGGGCCGGTTGGGCCCACCGCCGACCGTGGTGACCGATTGCGGGGTCTGCGAGCTCCATCCGGGGGAGGCCGACGGTCTGACCTGGGTCGAGTTCAGCGAGCGCTTCGCCCCGATCGACTGGGACGAGGACCCCGGCCGGCCCATCGCCCCGGGCGGCGAGAGCTGGACCGGGTTCGTCCACCGGGTGGCCTCCGCCCTCGACGCGCTGGCCGCCCGGCATCCCGGCCAGCTGGTGGTGGTGGCGTGCCATGCCGGTGTGGTCGAGGCGTCCCTGCTGGCCAAGCTGCCGGTGGCCGGAGGGTTGGACGGGGCTCGCCTCCAGCTGCAGACCCGCCACGCCTCGATGACCGGGTGGGAGGTCGGCGGCGGGCGCTGGCGCCTGCTCGGCTACAACGACGCCGCCCACCTGTCGGTCACCGAGCTGACAGCCGAGACGGCGGCGGCTCAGCAGGCGTAGTCGTCGTCGAAGCTGGTATCCATCCCGCCGAGGGCCAGCGGGAAGCTCGGCGAGCTGTACTGGACCAGCTGGACGGGACCGGTCGGCAGCCGGGCCGAGGCGAAGAGCGTCCGGACGTTGGCGCAGGTGTCTGCCGGGTCGTGCTGCCATGACGCGGCCCAGTAAGGCACCGGGGGCTGGTAACTGCCGACGACCCCGTTCCAGACCCCGGGGCTGGCGTAGATGCCGACGCTGTTGAGCCCGACGAAGTGGAGGCCGTCGATGGCTCCTTGCACCAGGGAGGCGTTGGCGGCCGTGTCCCCGCTCCAGAACGAACCCGACTCGACGTCGAGCCACCAGGGCACAGCGGCGTTGACGCCGGCGGCCGCCGCCTTCTGGAAGGCATCGATGGCCGTGTTGAACCCGAAATTGCATGCCGGGGGCGACTCCGTGCCCGCGCAACCACCGTCGAAGCTGCTCGGATCGTTGCCGAAGGTGAGAAAGGCGTAGAGGTTGAGGCCGCCGCCGGCCCAGGCCGCCTCTTGGGCCAGGCAGGGGTTGGCCCCGGCCTTGGAGGCGCCCACCACCTCGACCAGACCGATGATGTGAGTCGTCTGTGGCAGGTTCCCGCACTGGAAGTTGGAGATGTCGTAGCCAAAGCTGCCCGATGGGTAGGACGAGCCGGTGAAGCTGCCGGTGGCGTCGGCCTGGGCCATCCCGACCACCGGCCGGTTGAGCACCTGGGGCGCCGATCCCCAGTACGTGGCGTCGCCGAACGCCGACACCAGCCCGTTGTTGTTGGTGAACCAGTAGCCCCCTCCGTCGGCGCTGGATGCCATGGCCACCACCGGCCGCTGCTTGGGCACGCTGCCGAGGGAGCCGAAGAACTGGGCGTCGCCGAAGGTGAACACCCCGCCGTCCGAGGCGGTGAACCAGTAGCCATGCCCGCTCGGTGTGGCGGTCATCCCGACGATCGGCTGGTTGAGGTGGATGCCCCCGGTCGAGCCGTAGAACTGGGCGTCCCCGAAGGAGAAGATGCCACCGTCGGCTGCCACCAGCCAGTAGCCGCCCCCGTCGGGGGTGGCGGCCATGCCCACCACTGGCTGATTGAGCCGCTGGCCGCCCATCGAGCCGTGGAAGGCGGTGTCGCCGAAGGTGAAGATGCCACCGTCGGAGGCCACCAGCCAGTAGCCGCCCCCGTCCGGCATGGCGGCCATGCCCACCACGGGCTGGTTGAGGCGGAGGTTGCCGGTCGACCCGAAGAACTGGGCGTTGCCGAAGGAGAAGATCCCGCCGTCGGAGGCCACCAGCCAGTAGCCGCCGCTGTTGGGCGTGGCGGCCATCCCGACCACCGGTTTGTTGAGTGCGATGTTGCCGGTCGAGCCATAGAACGGCGCGCCGGCGAACGAGAAGATGCCACCGTCGGAGGCCACCAGCCAGTAGGCGGACACCTGGCCGCTGTGTGACGTGGCGGCCGTGGCGGGGTCCGGTGCGGCCCCCACCGAGGCGACGAAAGAGGCCATGACCCACACCAGTCCTGCGGCCAGAGCCACCGTCCGCCTCCCGCCGCGTCGTTCCCCCCTCATTTCGGCGCGGACACGACGGGCAGGGGAGAGGAGGAACATGGCGGGTGGCGGCTCCATGGGTCGGCGTTCGTTGTGCCCCGGACGATGTCGCTGGCATGGGAACCGGTGGTCGTGAACGGCATCGACCGCCACCGGGACCGGACCAGTTTGGTGGCTGACCGGTGGCCGGTCAATGACCCCCGCTCGCCAGGGATTCTCCCCGGCGTGCGCGTTCAGTCCCGCAGCAGCTCGGCGATGCCGAAGGCCAAGTCGAGCGACTGGCGGGCGTTGAGCCGGGGGTCACAGGCCGTGGTGTAGCGCTGGTGGAGCTGGTGCTCGGTGATCTCCTCGACGCCGCCCAGGCACTCGGTCACGTCGTCCCCGGTCAGCTCCACGTGCACGCCGCCCGGCCAGGTGCCCGTCTGGCGGTGGGACTGGAAGAACGCCTTGAGCTCACCGATGATGTCGTCGAACCGCCTGGTCTTCTGGCCCCCTTCGGCGGTGAAGGTGTTGCCGTGCATGGGGTCGCACACCCAGACCACCGGATGCCCCTCGTCGCGGACGGCCCGGAGCATGGGGGGCAGGACCGATTCCACCGCGTCGACGCCGAGGCGGGTGATGAGAGTGAGGCGCCCGGGGATGCGCTCGGGGTTGAGGCGCTCGCACAGGCCGACGACGTCGTCCGGCCCGGCGGACGGTCCGACCTTGGACGCCACCGGGTTGTGGATCCCGGCCAGGAACTCGCAGTGGGCTCCGTCCAGCTGGCGCGTGCGCTCCCCGACCCACAACATGTGGGCCGAGCAGTCGTACCACTGGTCGGTGAGCGAGTCCCGCCGAGTGAGGGCCTCCTCGTAGTCGAGGATGAGGGCCTCGTGGGTGGTCCAGAAGTCGACCTCGTGCAAGGTCTCCTCGGCGATGAGGTCGATGCCGCAGGCGGCCATGAATCGCAGGGCGCTGTCGATGCCCTCGGCGATGGCCTCGAACCGCTGGCCCTCGGTGGAGGAGGCCACGAACTCCTGGTTCCAGGCATGGATCTGGCTGAGGTCGGCGAAGCCCCCCTTGGTGAAGGCCCTCAGCAGGTTGAGGGTGGAGACCGACTGCTGGTAGGCGGCCACCAGGCGCCTCGGGTCGGGGATCCGGGCGTCGTGCTCGGCCACATCGTCGTTGATCATGTGCCCGCGGAAGGCGTCGAACAGCTGGTCTCCGATCTGCTCGGTGGGGGAGCTGCGCGGCTTGGCGAATTGCCCGGCGATGCGTCCCACCTTGACCACGGGCACCCCGGCGCCGTAGGTGAGCACCACCGCCATCTGCAAGATGACCTTGAGCTTGTCCCGGATGGCATCGGCGCTGAACTCGGCGAACGATTCGGCGCAGTCGCCGGCCTGGAGCACGAAGGCCCGACCGTCTGCCGCCTGGCCGAGCGCGCGAGTGAGGTGCCGGGCCTCGCCGGCGAACACCAGCGGTGGTAACCCGGCCAGCTGGGCGTGGACCCGCTTGAGCTCACCCTCGTCGGGCCAGTCCGGCTGCTGGGCGGCGGGACGCGAGCGCCACGAGTCGGGCGCCCACTCGGCGGGCGGGTCGGAGTCGGCCACAGCACCAGCGTATGGCCTCCAGACATAGGCTCCGGTCATGCCACCCTTTCGCTTCGGAGTCCAGCTGTCCAAAGCCGATTCGGCCGAGGCCTGGCGAACGACCGCCCGGAAGATCGAGGACCTCGGGTACTCGTCCTTGTTCATCCCCGACCACTTCGAGGACCAGTACGGCCCGCTGGTGGCGTTGACGGTGGCGGCCGAGGCCACCACCACGCTGCGAGTCGGCTCGTTGGTCTTCGGCAACGACTACCGCCATCCGGTGGTGTTGGCCAAGGAGGTGGCCAGCCTGGACCTCTTCTCCGGCGGCAGGGTCGAGTTCGGACTGGGCGCCGGCTGGATGACCAGCGACTACGAACAGTCGGGGATCGACCACGACAGTGCCGGCGCCCGTATCACCCGTATGGCCGAGAGCCTGGCCATCATGAAGGCCCTGTGGTCGAAAGGCGAGGCCAGTTATCAAGGCGAGTACTACCACGTCACCGGAGCCATCGGCGCCCCCACCCCGGTCCAGCGCCCGCACCCACCGGTCATCATCGGCGGCGGTGGGCAACGGGTGCTCTCCATCGCCGGGCGAGAGGCCGACATCGTCGGCGTGAACCCCAGCCTGGCGGCGGGATACGTCGGCCCCGAGGTCCTCGAGACGACGTCGGCCGACTACTACCACCGGCGGATCGACTGGATCAGGCAGGCCGCCGGACCGCGCTTCGACCAGCTGGAGCTCCAGTGCCTCACCTTCCTCGTCCAGATCGTGCCCGACCGCGAGGACGCCGTCTCCCGCCTGGCCGGAGCCCTCTCGGTCCCGCCCGAGCAGGTCGAGGGTTCACCCATCGCCCTCATCGGGACCACGGAACAGATCACCGACACGCTCCGGCGGCGCCGGGAGCTGTTCGGTTTCAACTACATCGTGGTGCACGAGGCGGAGATGGAGGCGTTGACGCCGGTGGTGGCCGAGCTGGCAGGAACCTAGCCGGCCGTGCCGGCCACCCGGATCGGCATCTTCGGTGGCACGTTCGATCCCGTGCACTCGGCCCACCTGGAGGTGGCCGAATCGGTCCGGCGGTCACTGGGGCTCGATCGCATGCTGTTGGTGGTGGCCAACCAGCCCTGGCAGAAGGAGGGGGAACGGCCCCTCACGCCGGCCGAGGACCGCTTCGCCATGGTCGCCGCCGCGGTGGCGGACCGGCCCGACCTCGAGGCCTCCCGGCTCGAGATCGACCGAGGAGGCCCGTCCTTCACCATCGACACGGTTCGCCAGTTGCAGCAGTCAAACCCCGGGGCCGACCTCTTCCTGGTGGTGGGATCGGACGTGGTGCCCACCCTCGACACCTGGCACGAGGAGGCCGCCCTCCGGGGTGAGGTGACCCTCGCCGTGGTGGGGCGACCCGGGGCTCCTCCGGTGGAGCCCCCGGCAGGCTGGCGGGCCGTCCAGGTCCCGGTGGCACCCTCCGACCTGTCGAGCACCGACCTCCGGCAGCGCCTCGAGGCCGGGGAGCGGGTCGACGGCCTGGTCCCCGAGGCGGTCATCCGTTGCATCCTGCAACGTGGTCTGTACGCTACGGGGAGATGACGGAGCGGGTAACGCACACGAGGTCGGGTTCGTCCACCGGCCCGACCGGCCCCGTGCGCAGCGTCCGCCCCCGACCCCGAGCCACCCCGAGGGTCGTCCTGCCGCCGACGCGGCCCGAATCGCCCGCCCTGCCGCCTACCAGGGAGTCCGATCCCCCGCCCTCCACCGTCTCCCAGACTGACGATTCGCCCGTCCCGCCCCGGTCCCGGCCGGACGACCGTCGCGCCCTGCGGGCTGCTCGTCGCCACCGCCGACATCTCGCCGTGTGGTGCGCCGTCGTGGTCGCCTTCTGCCTGGCGGCGACCATCTTGATCGTGGTCTTGGCCGGCAACCGCACGCCTGGGCCTCAGGTGGTCACCGCCGTTGCCGCCGGACCGCCGCCGGCCACAGGCGCCGCGTCCGCCCATCCGATGGCCAGCCGTGGTGCCGGCGGCCCGGGAAGAGGCCGCGGTTGATCTCCGTCGGGGCCACATCCGTCGAGAACGGGGGTCCGGCCGTCCCCGACGACTGCCTGGTGGCGGCTCGGGCCGCCGACTCCAAGTCCGGTGAGGACATCGTCATCTTGGCCATGGGAGAGCTGCTCGGGCTCACCGACGCTTTCGTGATCACCAGCGGCCGCAACCGGCGCCAGGTGCGGACCATCGTGGACGAGGTCGAGCGGCAGGTGCACGAGCAAGGCGGTCGGAAGCCCATCCGGGTCGAGGGGCTCGACGACGCCCGCTGGGTGTTGATGGACTACGGCGACTTCTTGGTGCATGTGTTCCTCGACGAGGCCCGCCACTTCTACGACCTCGAGCACCTGTGGTCGGGGGCTCCGCGCCTGGCCTGGGACGGGCTCGCTCCTCCCGACCCGCCTGGGTCAGGGGGCAGTGGGGGCCTGGGGTAGGTAGTTGAGGTAGTTGACCGGCCCCGGTACCTGGGCGCCGCTGGCGGTCGGCACGGCGATCGGTGCACCGGCGATTTCGAAGCTCACCCCGGAGATCGCAAACGGCGGCTGGGTGGCGGTGAACACCACCTGCGCGATGGCGAGGGTCTGATCCGGGCCGATCGCCACGGGGTTGGCGCCGGTGAAGTTGACGGTGGCGATGGTGCCGGACACCGTGACCGACACCTGCGCCTTCGTTCCGGTGAGGAAGCTCTGGTAGCCGAGGGCCGATTCCTCGGCGGTCGGCCCTTCGAGCAGCGCTCCGATGAGCTCGTTCAGGGTGTCGGCCAGCGTCGTGGGCACGGCGACATCGCGGGACACGCCCACCACATGTTGGTTGGGGGCGACGAGGAAGATCGTCTCGCGTACGCCCACGCTCGGGGACACCGAGGTGGTGGGCGTCGAACCGGACCCGGGGCCGAGCAGGTGGAACGGGACGTCGGACCGGGCGATGGCGGTGGGACCGCCACCGTTCGGGATGCCGCAGGCCGCGGTGAGCAACCCCGCCGTGACCAGGGCGGCGGCGAAGGCGACACGTGCCCGGGTCATCAGGCCCTCCACTCGCCGTCGATGGGGAGAGGCAGCTCGACGACGAACCGGGTGCCGTGCCCCGGGGCATCCTCGACCCACACCGCGCCGCCGTGCAGCCGGACGTGCTCGGCCACCAGGGACAGGCCGAGCCCCGTGCCCTCGCTGGTGGACCGCTGGCCGGCGCGGCTGCCCCGGTAGAAACGCTCGAAGAGGTGCTGGCGCTCGTGGAGGGGGATGCCCGGGCCGTTGTCCTCGATGACCACCCGGATGGACCGGGGCGGTTCGTTCCCGTTGGCCCCCGTTGCCCTCGGGTTGCGCTCGACCGACACCCTGGTCACACCACCGGCATAGAGCGAGGCGTTCTCCATCAGGTTGGCCATGACCCGCTCGAACCGACGCTTGTCGACTCGCAGGCGCAGCCCCTCGACCCCCGGTCCCACCTCGACCGGGATGGCGGCGGCCGCCCGGTTGTCCTCCCCGCCGAGCGGGGCGGAGGCGGTTACGGCCCGCCGGACCAGCTCGCCCGGGTTGACCTCGTCGAGCGAGAGCTCGGCCGACCCGGCGTCGAAGCGCGAGATCTCGAGGAGGTCGTCGACCATCCGGGTGAAGCGCCGGAGGTCCCCGTCCAACAAGTCGAGAGCGCGCCGGGCCCGGGGGTCGAGCTCGTGGCGGTGGCCCTCGAGGACCCCGACGGTGGCGGTGAGGGTGGTGAGCGGGGAGCGGAGCTCGTGGCTCACGTCGGAGGTGAAGCGGGCCTCGCGCTCGATGCGCTCCTGCACGTTGGCCGTCATCCGGTTGAACGCTGCGGCCAGCTCCTGCAGGTCGACGTCGTCGCCGGCGTCCACCCGGGTGTCCAGCTGGCCACCGGCCACGGCCACGGCGGCATCGGTCACTCCCGCCAGGGGTCTGAGGGCTCGGCCACTGGCCCACCGACCGAGAGCCGCCCCGGCCACGGTGGTCACCAGCGCGGCTGCGCCCAGCGCGAAGGCCAGGGTGCGCAGGGTACTGGCCAGCTCCTCGAACGAGAACACCTCGAAATAGGTGGCGTGCACGGCCGGCAGGGGCACCCCGATCACGAACTGGGGCGTCCCCCCGATGGAGAACAGCTGGGAGGCCGGTGTGCCCGAGAGCACGAGGGCGCGCTCCTTGGGGGGGATGGCCCTCTCGCCCACCGAGACCGTTGTGGAGTACCACTGGCCCCCGGTGTTGAGCACCGACCGCGAGCCGGGCACGGTGTCCGCCTCCTCGAGGAGCTGGAGGAACGGGGTCCCGTTGGACCGGAGCGAGCTCTGGATGAGCGAGGCGTTGGCAAAGGCCTGGCGTTGGTCGGCGCTCTGGCGCTCGTTGAGGAAGCTCTGCCGGACGGTGAAGTAGGTGATGCCGGCCATGAGGGCCGAGAGGACGAATGCGCCGACGGCGATGGTCGCCGTCACCCGGGCCCGGAGGCCGAGCCCACCGGACAACGGGGCCCGGTGTGGTCGTCTCCCGCCGCCGTCCCGCCCGTTCCGCTGGGTGGTGCCGTCGGCCGCGGGGTCGGCGTCCACACGATCCTCGGCCGGGGGCATCGGCTACACCGCCAGCTTGTAGCCCATGCCCCGGACGGTGAGGATGAAGCGCGGATTGGCCGGCTCGGGCTCGACTTTGGTCCGCAGCCGGCGCACGTGCACGTCCACCAGGCGGCCGTCGCCGAAGTAGTCGTAGCCCCACACCCGCTCGAGGAGGTGCTCGCGGCTCAGCACCTTGCCCGGGTGGTCGGCCAGTTCGCACAGCAGGCGGAACTCGGTACGGGTGCAGTGGACCTCCTCGTCCCCGCGACGGACCACGCCGGCGTCCGGCTCGATCTCCACGTCGCCGAAGCTCAGCACCGACGTGCCGGCATCGTCGGGGCGGGACCGCCGCAGCAGGGCCCGGATCCGGGCGGCGAGCTCCTTGGCCACGAACGGCTTGGTCACGTAGTCGTCGGCCCCGGCCTCCAGCCCGGCCACCACGTCATGGGTGTCGTTTCGGGCGGTCACCATGATGATGGGCACGGTGCTGTGGCGCCGGAGGGTGCGACAGGTCTCGAACCCGTCCATGCCCGGCAGCATCAGATCGATGAGCACCAGGTCGGCGGGCTCGTCGGTGAAACGGTCGACGGCATCCTCCCCGCTCGACACGTCCTCCACGGTGTAGCCCTCGTCCTCGAGCGCCAGACGGATCGACGAGCGGATCCGCCTGTCGTCCTCGACGACCAGGATGTGGCTCATGGCGCGATCATGGCACGGCCTTCCGGTGGCGGCGCGCCGCCACCGCCCCGGACGGGTGGCCGACCGCCCCTCGTCCGGCGGGGGCGGCCGCAGGATCAGGAGTTGAGCCAGATCTGGGTGGGCCAGATGGCCCCGGTGATCATCCCGAAGGCCTTGCCGCCCGCCGGCGTGGTCGGGTTGTTGAAGTTCTCCACCTTGGACTGGGCGCCGATGGACCAGACCGTGCGGTCGGTCCAGATATAGGGGATCTCCGACCCCATGAGCCGGCCCACCTGCTGGTAGGCGGCGGTGCGGTCCGACTGGGCCGGTGACTGCCGGCCCTGGATGAGCGCCGTCTGCATGTCGGGGCTGGTGTTCCGGGCCATGTTGATGGAGAAGACCGAGTTGATCTGTGTAGGGCTCCAGAAGATGTAGTTGAGGTCGGGGTCGACCGCCCCGAACTGGCGCCACACCTGGGCCTGGAACGTCCCCTGCAACGCGGTGTTGATGATGTTGGCCTGCTGGACGGGGTTGAGGTTCACGGTCATCCCGGCCGTCTTGAGCTGCTGCTGCAGGTACTCGGCGATCTTGGTCGTGCTCGAGTCGGGGACGTGGTTGATGGTCAGGCTGACCGGCTGACCCGTCGCCTGCTGGACCTGCTGGACCAGCTGCTTGGCCTGGTTGATGTCCGGAGCCGGGTAGCCGGTCGAGGCGTGGTAGGGCGAACCGGGGACGAAGGGGCCGTTCGAAGTGGGGGAGACGCCGCTGTCGATGACCTGGGCGTACTGCGCCGAGCTGATGGCCATGGCCGCCGCCTGGCGGACCTTGAGGTTGTCGAACGGCGGTTTGGACAGGTTGAGCAGCAGGCAGTTCATGTCCGGCTCGCCGGCCACGTGCTGGGAGTCGTCGATGTAGCCGAGCGACGAGTTTGACCGCAGTTGCGCCGTCACCTCGGCGGTGGAGGTGTGGATGATGTCGACGACATTGGAGTTGAGGCTGTTGAGCAGCTGCTGGCTGTCGGGGATGGGCTTGTAGGTGATGCTGTCCAGGTAGGGATAGCCGCTCCGCCAATAGTGCGGGTTCTTGGTGGCGGTGAAGTGGTCGTTGGGGTTCCAGGTCTGGAAGACGAACGGCCCGGTCCCGATGGGGTTGGTCTGGCTGCTGCTCTTCAGCCAATTCGGCTCGGCGATGAAGGCGATCTGGCCGCCGATGCCCCCGGCCAGGTAGAAGTCGAAGGGGACCCACGGCGACTTCATGGTGACCGTGACTTCCAGCGGACTGGTGACCGAGACACTGTCGATGGTGGTGACCGCCGGTCCGGTGAGGAGTGATGTCTGTTGGGCCTCGAAATTGGCCGCCACCGCGGCGGCGTCGCACGGCGTGCCGTTGTGGAAGACGACATTGGGTCGCATGGTGACGGTCCACACCGTGTAGTCGCTGTTGGGTGTGATCGATGCGGCCAAATAGGGCTGGACCGTGCCGTCGGAGCTGATGATGGCCAGCGGGTCGAACACCGTCCGGGCGTACAGGATGCCGGTGGTGTCGAAAGTGCCGAGGGTGGTGCTGAACCCCTTTTCCTCCGCCTCGGTCCCGAAGATCAGCTGGCCCCCGCGCTTCGGGGTGGCAGTGCTGATCCCGTCCGGGTGGCTCCCGGTGTTGGCGGTGCTCGAGCTCGCCCCCGAGCTGCACGCGTCCAGCAGACCGCCCGATGCCCCCACCACGGCGATGCCGGCCCCGGCTGCCGCCCCCCGGGCCAAGAACGAGCGTCGGTCGATTCGATCGGACATAGTCCCCCTTGGGTCGTTGACCGAAGCGAACACTGTCGTCGGTCAGGCGAAACAGCGCTGTCTGGCAACCCGTCGACCATGACGAGGTAGGTATGTGCATGGTGACGATAGCCCCGTCACCGACCTGCCGCCCGGTTTCGGCGGCCGACCGCCTGCACCCGGGGGATGCCGACCCGGCCCGGGCCGGCCCGGTACTGTGCTCGTGTGTCCTGGGAGATCGAGGCGTACCGGCGGTCGGTGGGCGGCCTCTCGCCCGCCTCCGTGCGGGCGTATGCCACTGATGCCGAGCGGTTCGCCGAGTGGGCGGGACGTGGCGGTGCCGAGGGCCCCGCCGACGTCGACCGTGTGGTGCTGCGCCGCTATCTGGCGTTCCTCGCCACCCGCCGTTATTCCAAAGCCACCATCTCCCGAACCGCGGCCTCGCTCCGCTCCTACTTCCGGTGGTGTGCCCGCCGGGGGCTCATGGTCGACGACCCGGCGGCCAGGCTGGCCGCGCCGTCGCCGGACTCGAGGCTGCCTCGTGTTCTCGGCCACCGCGAGCTCGGACACCTCCTCGAGCCGCCGCCCACTGTCTCCCCCGGCGTGCCTCCTGAGGTCGAGCGGCGGGATGACGCCGTGCTCGAGCTGCTCTATGGCGGTGGCCTCCGGGTGGCCGAGCTGTGCAGCCTGGACGTCGCCGACGTGGACCTCGAACGCCTGGTGGTGCGGGTGACCGGCAAGGGGTCCAAGCAGCGCCGGGTGCTCATCCACGAGGAATGCGCGCGAGCCGTCCGGGCGTGGCTGGACGGTGCCCGGGAGACCATGCTCACGGACGAAAGCCCAGCTGGAGTGCTGTTCGTGAACCGCCGGGGCAAGCGCATCGGTCCCCGGGACGTCCGGCGGCTCCTCGACCGCCGCTCGCCGGTCCCGACCCACCCCCACGCCCTTCGCCACAGCTTCGCCACCCACCTGCTGGATGGCGGCGCCGACCTCCGCGTGGTGCAGGAATTGTTGGGTCACGCCAGCTTGCAGACCACGCAGGTCTACACTCATGTGAGCAAGGAACGCCTGCTTGCGGTGTATTCGGGAACGCATCCACGGGCCTAAGGGGACAATTGGCGAGCCAGGTTGACACGGCGGGACACGGCATCGACGGGCTGTGGACCGAGTACAAGAAGACAAGCAACCGGGCGCTCCGCGACCAGCTCATCGTCCACTACGCCCCGGTGGTCAAGTACGTGGCCGGCCGGGTGTCGGTGGGGCTGCCCCGTCACGTGGACGAGGCCGACCTGGCCAGCTACGGGATCATCGGGCTGATCGATGCCATCGAGCGCTTCGAGCCTCTCCGCAACATCAAGTTCGAGACCTACGCCATCCCCCGCATCAAGGGCGCCATCATCGACGAGCTGCGCTCGATCGACTGGGTGCCGAGGTCGGTCCGGGCCAAGGCCCGCGCCGTCGAACAGTCCTACGCCAAGCTCGAGGCCACGCTGCACCGCACCCCCACCGACACCGAGGTGGCGGCCGACCTCGAGATGACCGACGCCGAATTCCAGACTGCGCTGCGCAAGATCTCGTTCGTAGGGGTGGTCGCCCTCGACGAGGTGTTCCGCGGCGGCGACCGGTCGGACCGCTCGACGCTCGGGGAGACGCTGCCGGACAGCACCGCCGGCCCGATGGACACCTTCGAGGTCAAGGAGACCAAGGAGGCACTGATCCAGGCGGTCAGCCAGATGGCGGAGCGCGAGAAGACCGTGCTCACCCTGTACTACTACGAAGGTCTGACCCTGGCCGAAATCGGGGACATCCTCGGTGTGACCGAGAGCCGGGTGTGCCAGATCCACACCAAGGCCGTGCTCCAGTTGCGCGCCAAGCTGGCCGATCGGCCCGAAGTGGCCGCGCGGCGGTCCGGCGGAGCGAAGGCCAAGACCGCCGGCCAGGAGTCACCGGGCCGGGCCGCCAAGCGGGTGCCCTCCACCGCCGGCTGAGCGCGTCCGACCGCGGCCGGAGGGCCGCCTCGAGTGGAGTGGGCAGGGCCGGGGCACTAGCATGGAGTGGCTTGGCCATCCGGCCCGGCATACCAAGAGGTATCGAGCGAGTGCCCGGCCGCGTCCACGGTCGCCCCGACACGACGGGGTGTTGCGGTCGGGAGACCAACCGTCAAGGAGAGACACGCAATGGCTGTCGTCACGATGAAGCAGCTGCTGGGGGCCGGAGTCCATTTCGGCCATCAGACCCGGCGCTGGAACCCCAAGATGCGCCGGTTCATCCTGGGCGAGCGCAATGGCATCTATCTGATCGACCTGCGCCAGACCATGAAGGGCATCGAGGAGTCGTACGGCTACATCCGCGACCTGGTGGCCGGAGGCGGCACCATCCTCTTCGTCGGTACCAAGAAGCAGACCCAGGGTCCGGTGGCCACCTACGCCGAAGCGTGCGGCATGCCGTATGTGAACGAGCGTTGGCTGGGCGGCATGCTCACCAACTTCCAGACCGTCTCGGCCCGGGTGAACCGGATGAAGGAGTTCGAGGCCATGCAGCGGGCGGGCGACTTCGACGCCATGCCCAAGAAGGAAGCGTTGCGCCACACCCGCGAGCTCGAGAAGCTGCAGCGGAACCTGGGCGGGATCCGCAGTCTCGACCGGCTCCCCGACGCCATCTTCGTGATCGACACCAAGAAGGAGCACATCGCCGTCACCGAGGCCAACAAGCTCGGGATGCCGGTGGTGGCGGTGGTCGACACCAACTGCGATCCCGATGTCATCACCCATGTCATCCCGGGGAACGACGACGCCATTCGGGCCGGGGCGCTGCTCTGCCGGGTGGTGGCCGACGCGGTGGTCGAGGGGAGGTACATCTCCGAGCAACGCCCGCCTCCGCCCGCCGCCGGCGTGCCGGCCGCGCCGACGCCCGCACCTGCCGCTCCCGCTACGCCGGCCGCCGCCACTGTTCCCGTCGCCGAGCCCGAGCCCGCCCTGGTCGGGGCGGCCCCGACCGACCCGGCGGCCTCCGGCCCGGACTCCGACGCCCCGACGCCCGAGGCGGCACGAGCTTCCGAGCCAGAGCCAGAGCCGGAGCCGGAGCCGAAGCCGAAGCCGTCCGAGGGTGACGGTGGCGGTGACGGGGCGCCGACTGCCTCCAGCACCGGCCAGGAGACCTGAGGTGGCCGCCATCTCCGCCCAGGACGTCCAGCGGCTCCGCCAGCTCACCGGGGTCGGCATGCTCGATGCCAAGCGCGCCCTCGAGCAGAACGACGGCGACATGGACAAGTCCATCACCTGGCTGCGGGAACAGGGACTGGCCAACCAGGCCAAGCGGGCCGATCGTGAGGCGTCCGAGGGGGCGGTGGCCATCGGGAGGTCCGGTCGAGCTGCCGCCATCGTGGAGCTCCGGTCCGAGACCGACTTCGTCGCCATGTCCGCCGAGTTCGTCGACCTGGTGAACTCGATGGCCGAGCTGGTGGCCGAACGCGGGGAGGCTGCCATTGACGAGCGGCAGGACGAACTCGACCAGCTCAAGGTGACCCTCAAGGAGAATCTGTCCATCGGCCGGGTGGTCAGGATCGAGGCTCCTGACAACGGGGTGGTCGACTCCTACCTGCACATGCAGGCCGGGCGCGGGGTCAACGCAGTGATCGTGGCGTTGGCGGGAGGATCGGAGCAGCTGGCCCACGACATCGCCGCCCACATCGCCTTCGCCCGTCCGAGCTACATCACTCGGGAGGAGGTGCCGGCCACCGAGGTGGCGGCGGAGCGGGAGACGGTGGAGAAGATCGCCCGCAACGAGGGCAAGCCCGAGGCGGCGCTGGCCAAGATCGTCGAGGGCCGACTCGGCGGATGGTACAAGGAGCGGGTCCTCCTCGATCAGCCCTATGTCCGCGACGAGAAGAAGACCGTCGCGTCGCTGCTCGGGCCGGCGTCGGTGACCCGGTTCGCCCAGGTCGCCATCAAAGGCTGAGGATACGAGTGGGTGAGCGGAGACGAATCGTCCTGAAGATGTCCGGGGAGGCACTGGCCTCCTCGGCATCGGACGAGACCATCGACGCCACCGTGGTCGAACGGCTGGCCGCCGAGATCGCCGGCGCTCGTGACGACCTCGACCTCGAGCTGGCCGTGATGGTCGGCGGCGGCAACATCTGGCGGGGGACGACCGGCGCCGGGGCGGGTATGGACCGGGCCACCTCCGACGCCATGGGGATGCTGGCCACGGTGATCAACGCCCTGGCCCTGCAGGACGCCCTCGAGCACCACGGGCAGTCCACCCGGGTCCTCTCCGCCGTCCAGATGGCCGAGGTCGCCGAGCCCTACATCAGGCGGCGGGCCATACGGCACCTGGAGAAGGGGCGGGTGGTGGTGTTCGCCGCCGGCATGGGCAACCCCTACTTCACCACCGACACCTCTGCCGCCCTGCGAGCGGCGGAGATAGAAGCGGATCTGCTGTGCAAGGGCACGCACGGTGGCGTTGACGGTGTGTACACCGCCGACCCTCGGGTGGACCCGACAGCCACCCGCTACGACGAGGTCTCGTTCATGGAGGTGGTGGCGAAGGACCTGCGGGTGATGGACCTTACGGCCATCACCTTCTGCATGGACAACGGGCTTCCCATCCGGGTGTTCGACCTCATGCGGCCGGGCAACATACGAGTGGCGTTGAGCGGCGAGCCCATCGGGACCCTCGTGAGGTGAACGTCCAGGTGGCCTGTTCTTTCGGTGGGGCCCGACCCTGCTGGCTACGCTGGTTTGCTGATGGATGACGAGCTGATCGCGTTGGTGGTCACCGAGGCCAAGGAGCACATGGGGAAGGCGGTGGACCACGCCCAATCCGAGTTCGGGTCGATCCGCACGGGCCGCGCCACGCCGGCCCTCGTCGAGCACCTCAAGGTCGACTACTACGGGGCGGAGACCGAGCTCCGCCAGCTGGCGGGGTTCAGCGTGCCCGAGGCCAGGCTGCTGGTCGTCTCTCCCTACGACAAGGGGTCGTTGCCGGCCGTCGAGAAGGCGTTGCAGGGCTCCGATCTCGGCATCACGCCGTCGAATGACGGCTCGGTGATCCGCCTTTCTTTCCCTGTTCCCACGGAACAGCGCCGAAAGGAGCTGGTCAAGGTGGTGAAGCAGAAGGCAGAGGACGGCCGGGTCAGCGTGCGGAACTATCGTCGCTCGGCACGCCACGACCTCGACACGATGCACAAGGAGGGCGAGCTGTCGAGCGACGAGCTCGAGCGGGTGGAGAAGGAGCTCGACCGAATGACCCAGGAGCACGTGGTGGCCATCGACAAACTGCTTGCCCATAAGGAGCAGGAGCTCCTCGAGATCTAACAGGTAGCCGGGCCCATCGTCGGCGCGGCTGATGGGAGGAAATGACTGACGTGGACGACGTCCCCGAGCGGCGAGAGGATGAAGCGACCTCCGTGGATCCCCCCGCCCCCCGTCGGGAAACGACGGGACCGGCCACCGACCGGGTGCGGATCGTGGGGGCGGAACCGGCCGGAGAGATCACCTCCGAACTGCCGGTGGTGAGCGCCGAGCCGGATGAGGCGATGGAGCCTCCGGAGTCGGCGGCGGGACGGGACCCCGACACCGAACCCGAGGGCTACGGCTCGGGCCAGCCGATGGTGCGACTCACCGACGAGCCCGCTGACAGCGCCGGGAACGGGCCGACGGTCGAGCCGGTGACGCCCGGACAGACCGCCGTGCCCGCGGCCACGCCCACCGAGCTGCCGCACTGGACCGAGCCACCGACCGGGCAGGTGCCGGCCGTGCTGGCCAGGGACACCGGCGACGAACCGGCCGAATCAGGGATGGCCGCGCCCAGCTGGCGAGAGGAAGACGCCGACTGGGTGGCCCACGACGACCAGTTCGAACCGTCCATGTTCGGCAGCGACCAGGTGGCCCTCGGTTCGCTCGACGAGTCCGACCGGTCCGACGCCGAGCGCCGGCCGTGGGAGTTCGACCTCGACTCGGCGAAGCCGGGTTCGCCGAGCCCGGTTCGGCGTCCCACCGGGGATGATCCCGCGGCCGACGTATCGCCGATCACCGAGGAAACCGAGGTGGTGACGCCGGACCGCGAAGCGCCGCCGGCCCCCGACCCGGTGGTCCTCCCGGCTGCGGCCGCTCCCTTGGTCGCCCCCCGACGGGACGAACCGGCGGGTCCGCACGGGCTCGAAGAACTTCCCGACCGCCCGGCCGAGGCCGGGTCGGGAACGGGTGCTATGACCGGCAGCCTGCCGTCGGCCGGCTCTGACCCGTTGGCGGAGGCATCGGCGATCGTCCCGGCCGCCCATGCGGCGGCCGAGGGGGAGGAGTTGCCGACCGGCCAGAAGCGCAGGCCCACCGGGACGGCCCGGCATGGGCGATCGCGGCGCAACGGCCTGCGCCCGACCCGCCTGCGGGCGAAGAAGCCGGAGGAGGTCGAGCTCACCGACCCACCCTTGGCGGCCGAGCCACCAGGAGCCTCGGTGACCGACGTGCCGGGAGCGGGCCGGCGGCGCGGGTTGGCCGGCCTGGCCGCCGCCGACCGGACCGCCGAACGCCAGGACGAGGAGCTCGTCGGCGTGGGCGGCGCCGTGGGAGACACCGAAAGCGGGCGCCGGCGCTCCCGGTCGGCGGTCGCCGCCGTCGGAGTCGCCGCCGGGGCCACCAAGCGCCGTCTGGCCCGGCGTCCCTCGGAGGCCAGCCCCCGTCCTCCGGGCCGCGGCATGGAGGAGGCGACCGGTGGCGGGCCACCGACCCCGCGGCGGCCCCGGCCCGGGGAGGGAGCCGGGCCAGAGCCCGGCCCGCACGAGGACTCGAGTTCGATCGGGGTGCGGGTCGGCACCGGACTGGCGGCCGCCGTGGTGGCCCTGCTGGCTTTCAAGGTGGGCACGGTGGCGTCGCTGGTCTTGAGCACCATCGTGGTCACTTTTGCCGCCGGGGAGTGCTTCGGCGTCCTGCGCCGAGCCGGGTACCACCCGGCCACCTTGCTCGGACTGGTCGGCACGGTGTCACTGATGATCGGCGCGTACACCAAGGGCGTCGCCGCGCTGCCGCTGGTGCTCGTGCTGCTCATCGTGTTCACCTTCATCTGGTACCTGTTCGGCATCGAGCGCGGCTCCCCGGTCGCCGGCACGGCGGCCACCCTCCTCACCGTGGGATGGGTGTCGCTGCTCGGTGCCTACGCCGGCCTGCTGCTGGCGCCGTCGGCCTTCCCCAACCGGCACGGGATCGCCTTCCTCCTTGGGGCCATCATCGCCACGGTGGCCAATGACATCGGCGCGCTGGTCATCGGCGGGTGGCTCGGCAGCCGACCCTTGGCGCCCAACATCAGTCCCAACAAGACCTGGGAGGGCCTCTTCGGCGGCGCCGTCTTCTCGATCCTGGTCTCGACGGTGGTGGTCGGCTCGATCCACCCCTGGAGCGCATCCAACGCCGCCCTCCTCGGGGTGGTGGTGGCGGTCGTCGCCCCGATCGGTGACCTGTGCGAGTCCCTGCTCAAGCGCGACCTGCGCCTGAAGGACATGGGCTCCCTGCTCCCCGGCCACGGCGGCATCCTCGACCGGGTCGACGCCCTCCTGTTCGTGCTCCCTGCCACCTACTACCTGGTACGTGCTCTCAATATCGCCTGAATTTCGGGCAGGCTAGGGGCATGACCGGATCGGTGTCGGTGAGCCTCGTCGGGTCGACCGGCTCGGTCGGCACCCAGGCGCTCGAGGTGGTGGAGGGCTCGCCCGAGCGGTTCGACGTGGTCGCCATCGGGGCCCACCGCTCGGTCGACCGGCTGGCCGCCCAGGCCCGCCGCCACCATCCTGATGTCGTGGCCATCGGCGACAGCACCTTGGCTCCGGCGCTCGCTCGGCTGGTCCCCACCGGGGTCGAGGTGGTGACCGGAACCGAAGGCCTGGCGTCGATCGCCACTCTGGCCGACGTGGCGGTCAACGGCGTCGTCGGGTTCGCCGGCCTGCACGTCACGTTGGCCGCCCTCACCGCCGGCCGCCGGCTCGCCCTGGCCAACAAGGAGTCGATCATCGCCGGTGGCCCGGTGGTACGGCCGGCGCGGGCCACGGCCGGCGCCGAGCTCCTGCCGGTCGACTCCGAGCACTGCGCCATCCACCAGTGCCTGCAGGCCGGCAACCGGTCGGACGTGGCCCGCTTGGTGCTCACGGCGTCGGGGGGCCCGTTCCGCGGTCACACCAAAGAGCAGCTGGACGCGGTCAGCGTGGCCGACGCGCTGGCCCACCCCACCTGGTCGATGGGCCCGAAGATCACCGTCGACTCCTCCACCCTCATGAACAAGGGCCTCGAGGTCATCGAGGCCCATGAGCTCTTCGGGGTGGGATACGACGCCATCGACGTGGTGGTCCACCCCCAGTCCGTCGTCCATTCCATGGTGGAGTTCTCCGACGGGGCGACCGTCGCCCAGCTCTCGCTGCCCGACATGCACCTCCCTATCGGGTATGCCCTGTCCTATCCACGGCGACTGTCCGTCGGATACGGGCGGCTCGACTGGGCCGAGCTGTCCACCCTCCAGTTCGAGGAGCCCGACCGGTCCCTGTTCCCCTGTCTCGACCTGGCCTACCGGGCCGGACGGGCCGGCGACCTGGCCCCCGCCTGGCTCAACGCCGCCAACGAGGTGGCGGTGCAGGCGTTCTTGGACGGCCGCATCGCCTGGACCGCCATTGCCCAGGTGGTCGAGGCCACCCTCGACCGCTACGACGCACCGGCTCAGTCGGTGGCCGGGGATCCGGCCCCACGGACCATCGACGACGTCCTGGAGGCCGACGGTGGTGCCCGCCGGGTGGCCCGGCAGGTGGTGGCGGGACGGGAGGCGGCGTGAGCTTGACCGATACCCGGCCGTCGGCCGACAAGCCGGACCGGGTGGACGACCACCGCCCAGGGCAGCCGGTCGGGACCAAGTCGCCCAAGCGGTTGGCCGGTGAACTCCTCGCCGCCATCGCGGTCATCGTGGCCCTGTCCGTGGGTACGGGCCACACAGACCTTTTGATCGTGGTGGCGTCCATCATCGTCATCGTCATGCTGCACGAGCTCGGCCACTTCCTGGCGGCCAAGCGGGGCGGCATGAAGGTGACCGAGTACTTCGTCGGCTTCGGGCCGCGCCTGTGGTCCTTCCGCGTCGGGGAGACCGAGTACGGGGTCAAGGCGCTGCCCATCGGGGGGTACGTGAAGATCCCGGGCATGACCAACCTCGAAGAGGTGGACCCGGCCGACGAGGATCGCCTCTACCGCGAGAAGCCGTTCCACTCGCGGCTGCTGGTGGCGGTGGCCGGTTCGGCCATGCACTTCCTGATGGCCTTCGTGCTGCTCTGGGCGCTGCTGGCCTTCGTCGGTGTGCCCAACTCGAATCAGGTGCAGATCCAGGGGCTCAACCCGGTCGGCGGCCTGACCAGCCCGGCCGCCACGGCCGGCATCCAGGCCGGCGACGTGGTGGTCTCGGTCAATGGAAAGCCCGTCGGCGGCAACGTGGATGCCCTGACCACCACCATCCATGACCATCCCGACCAACGGCTCACCGTGGTGGTGGATCGCCACGGGGAGGAGAAGACGCTGACCGTGACTCCGGCCAACGGGCGGTCCCTCCACGAGAAGGATTCGGTGCCGCCGCCCGGCTCGGCCCCGTTCGGGCTCATCGGGGTCAGCCTCGGCTCGCCGGTGCAGACGAGGTCGGTCCTGAGCGGCCTGTCCTCCAGCGGAGCCGAGATGGGTCGCTTCGCCTGGGCGTCGATCTCGGGCGTCGGACACCTCTTCTCGCCCGGTGGGGTCACCCAGCGATTCAATCAGGTGACCAGCGCCAAAGCCGCCAACCAAGCGGCGGCCAACGGCACTCGGGCCCAGTCCATCGTCGGCATCGTCCAGACCGCCACGGACGCCGCCCACGCCGGGATCGGCGATTTCCTCTACATCCTCATCGTCATCAACATCTTCTTCGGGATCTTCAATCTCTTCCCCATGCTGCCGCTCGACGGCGGACACGTGGCCATCGCCGTGTACGAGAAGATCCGTACCGGCCGCCGCAAGGCGATGTACCACGCGGATGTGGCCAAGCTGATGCCGTTCACCTGGCTGTTCCTCATGTTCCTGGCCGTGCTGGTGGTGCCGGCCTTCCTCACCGACATCCTGCATCCGATGGCCAACCCGTTCGGCTGATCGCAACCGATGGCAACCGACGGCAACCGCGGCCCGCCCGCCCCGGGCGCTCGGGGTGCCGCCGGTAGCATGGAGGTATGGCGAAGACGGCCTGGACCACCACCCAGCGAAGGCCGACCCGCCAGATCCACGTCGGCGACGTGGCCGTGGGCGGAGGGGCCCCGGTCAGCGTGCAGTCGATGACCACCACCAAGACGGCCGATGCCGAG
Organism: uncultured Acidimicrobiales bacterium; assembly: GCA_963734435.1. GTDB lineage: Bacteria > Actinomycetota > Acidimicrobiia > Acidimicrobiales > RAAP-2 > Bog-756. The sequence continues at coordinate 359,259 of CAVTHA010000002.1, forward strand.
GCGACGCTCTCCCAGATCTACGCCCTGGCTTCGGCCGGTGCCGACCTGGTGCGCTGTACCTGCAACGAGGAGGCCGCCGCCGAGGGTCTGGCCCGCATCGTCCCCCGCTCGCCGGTCCCGGTGATCGCCGACATCCACTTCCATCACGAGATGGCCCTCGCCGCCCTGGAGGCCGGGGTGCAGGGCCTGCGCTTGAATCCGGGCAACCTCCGCAAGGAGGCGGAGATCAAGCAGGTCGCCGGCGAGGCCAAGGACCGGGGTGTACCGATACGCATCGGGGTCAACGCCGGTTCGCTCGACCGCGACCTGTACAAACGGTTCGGCGGTGCCACCCCTGAGGCCCTGGTCGAATCGGCCCGGATCGAGTTGGCCTACTTCGACGAGGTCGGGTTCGAGGACGTCAAGATCTCGGTCAAGGCTTCGTCGGTTCCGCTCATGATCGAGTCCTACCGGCTGGCTGCCGAGACGTTCGACCGCCCCCTCCACCTCGGGGTGACCGAAGCCGGACCCCCTCCGGCCGGTCTGCTCAAAGGGACCGCCGGCATCGCCACGCTGCTGGCTGAAGGGATCGGCGACACCATCCGCTATTCGCTCACCGCCGACCCGGTCGAAGAGGCGCGGGCCGGACGGCAGCTGCTCGAGGCGCTCGGCCTGCGTGAGCGCAAGGGGCTCGACCTCATTGCTTGTCCGAGCTGCGGCCGGGCGGAGGTCGACGTGATCGCGGTGGCCAGTGCCGCCCAGCGCGCCCTCGAGGAACGGAGCCTCCCGATCCAGGTGGCGGTCATGGGTTGCGTGGTCAACGGCCCGGGCGAGGCCCGGGAGGCCGACCTCGGGATCGCCGCCGGCCGCCGGCGCGGCCACCTCTTCATCAAGGGGAAGATCGTTCGGGTGGTCCCCGAGGACGAGATGGTCGACGCCTTGGTGGCCGAAGCCGAGCGGCTGGTCGCCGACGGGGTCGAGGCCAGGTTGGCGGCGGCCGACCCCGAGGCCGAGGCCGAGGCCGAGTCCGATCGCCGGGCCCTGATCGAGACCCAGGGCGAGGATGCCAACGCCTCGGAGGCCCGAGTGGAGCTCATTCGCAAGAAGTACGGGGCGGCAGACGCCGACCCCGACGGCTAGCGGTCCGGACACGCCGGTCCGCTCTGAAGATCGGGGCCCCCGGGGCCGGAGCGGTCCGACAGTAGGATCGCCGACCATGCGCATGTCCCGGCTGCTCCTCCGCACCCTGCGCGAAGCGCCGGTCGACGCCGAGGTAGCCAGCCACCGGCTGCTGGTGCGGGCCGGGTACATCCGCCGCCTGGCCTCGGGGGTCTACAGCTTCCTCCCGCTCGGCCAGCGGGCCCTCCGCCGCATCGAGGAGGTCGTCCGTGAGGAGCTCGACGCTTCCGGCTGCCAGGAGGTGCTGCTCCCGGTCCTCCATCCGATCGAGCTCTGGGAGCAGTCCGGGCGGGCGGCCCTGTTCGGCACCGACTCCCTACCGGCCATCACCGTCGAGGCGCGGGGCGGCACCTTCGTCCTCGGCCCGACCCACGAGGAGGTGGCCACCGTCACCGTCGGGTCAGAGGTGGACTCCTACCGACAGCTGCCGCTCACCGTCTACCAGATCCAGGTCAAGTTCAGGGACGAGGCCCGACCCCGCTTCGGGCTGCTCCGAACCCGGGAGCTGATCATGGCCGACGCCTACTCCTTCGACGTGGACAAGGAGGCCATGCAACGCTCCTACCGCACCGTGTTCGACGCCTACTTGCGGATCCTCGGGCGCCTCGGCCTGCAGGCGGTCCCGGTCGAGGCCCAGTCCGGAGCCATCGGGGGCGACGTCAACCATGAGTTCATGGTGCCCTCCGCCGTGGGGGAGGACCACTTCGTGCGCTGCCCGTCCTGCGGGTACGCCGCCAATATCGAGGCGGCCACCCGGTCCGTCGCCGACTCGCCGGGCCGGGACAACGGTGCCGGCGAAGCCCCGATGGTCGAGCGCCACACCCCGGGCCGGTCGGGCATCGCCGACGTGGTCGACTTCTTCGCCGAGCACGGCTCGACCGGGGTCACCCGGGCCGACTTCCTGAAGAGCATGGCGGTCATCGACGACCAGGGTCGGGCCACCCTCCTGCTGGTGCCCGGCGACCGGGAGGCCCGACTGCCCAGCGGCTGGCGGCTGTTCGACGAAGCCGACTTCGCCGCCCACCCCAGCCTGGTCAAGGGGTATGTGGGCCCCGCCGACCAGCAGCAGCACGGGATCCGGGTGGTGGGCGATCTGGAGATCAAGGCCAGAGGGCCCTGGATCGTCGGGGCCAACCGCCCCGATCACCACGCCACCGGGGCGGTGCCCGGCCGCGACTTCTCGGTGGACGAGTGGGGCTCGTACGCCGAGGTGGGTACCGGCGACGCCTGTCCGCGGTGCGGGCAGGCGGTCGAGCTGGTCCGTTCGGTCGAGGCCGCCCACACCTTCCAGCTCGGGTACAAATACTCCGAGGTCATGGAGGGAGCGACCTTCGCCAACGAGGATGGTGACGAGGCGCAATTCTCGATGGGCTGCTACGGGATGGGGGTGAGCCGGCTGCTGGCCGTGGTGGCCGAGGAGCACCACGACGAGCGTGGACTGGTCTGGCCGCCGGCCGTCTCCCCCTACCAGGTCCATCTGACCGCTCTTGGCGCCGGGCGGGCCCCGGAGGTGGGTGAGGCCGCCGACCGGCTGTACGAGCGCCTGATGGCGGCCGGAGTCGAGGTCCTCTACGACGACCGGGACGTGTCACCAGGGGTCAAGTTCGCCGATGCCGATCTCATCGGGGTGCCGGTCCGGTTGGTGGTGGGGTCCAAGGGCTTGGCCCGGGGCGTCGTCGAGTGGCGGTCCCGGCTGTCCGGCGAGGAGCGCGAGCTTGCGCTGGCGTCGGCGGTCGAGGAGCTCGCCGGGGTCTGAGCCCGGTCGAAATTCGCACGTCGCGGCGTTTACAGCCCGAAGGGCCCCTGGTATACTTTCGCACCTGCCGTTCGGTTGGAGTGAGGTGACGCTGCTGAAGCGTGGGCGGACAGCCCACGCTTTTGTTTTGTCAGAAACGCTTCCGATGAAGGTGCAGAGCAGGTTATGACAGGAACAAAACGGCAGCGCCGGCACCGGGGAGGAGGCAGCGCATCACATGGACGATCTGTATGCCACGCTCCAGCCGGTGATGGATGCAGCCGGTCTCGAATTGGTCGATGTGGAGTTGCGGTCGGGCGTCCTTCTGGTCACGGTGGACCGGGACGGCGGGGTGGACCTCGATGCGCTGACCGAGGCCAACCGGTCGGCGTCGGCCCTGCTGGACCAGCTCGACCCCATCCCCGGTAGGTACGCGCTCGAGGTTTCGAGCCCCGGAGTCGAGCGCACGCTGCGCACGCCGACCCACTTCTCGCGGGCGGTGGGTGAGACGGTGACGGTCAAGACCCGGCCCCAGGTCGCAGGCGATCGCCGGCTACGGGGTCGGCTGCTGGCCGCCGACGACCGCGGGTTCGAGTTGGCCCTCGAGAGTGGCGGGGAACCGGTGCGGCTCGGCTACGGCGATATCGACCGGGCGCGCACGGTGTTCGAGTGGGGCGGAGCCCCACGGCCGGGAGCACGCCACCATGACGACGAGCGCACGAGCGCCACACCGACCGGGAGGAAGAAGAGGAAGCAGGTCGCATCCCGATGAGCAAGCCGAATTTCGAGTTCCTCGACGCGCTGGGCCAGATCGCGCGCGACAAGGGCATCTCGGTCGAGACCCTTCTCGATGCCCTGGCCAACGCGCTGGTGGCCGCCTACAAGCGCCGGCCTGATGCCGCCGAGGAGGCGGTGGTCACCATCGACCCCGAGTCGGGCGAGATCCGCGTCTACGGCCAGGAGCTCGACGACGAGGGCAACGTCATCCGCGAATGGGACGACACCCCGGACGACTTCGGGCGGATCGCCGCCCAGACAGCCAAGCAGGTCATCCTGCAACGGATCCGCGAGGTCGAGCGGGACCTCAAGTACGAGGAGTACGCCGGACGCGAAGGCGACATCGTGACCGGCATCGTGCAGCAGACCGACAACCGGTACACCTTGTTGGACCTGGGGAAGGTGGAGGCCCTGCTGCCCCAGGCCGAGCAGGTCTCCTACGAGCGCTACGAGCACGGCGCCAGGCTCAAGGCCTACATCGTGGAGGTCCGCAAGACGACCAAGGGACCCCAGATCGTGGTCAGCCGCAGCCACCCGGGCCTGATCAAGCGGCTGTTCGAGCTCGAGGTGCCCGAGATCTCCTCCGGGGCGGTGGAGATCAAGGCGGCGGCCCGCGAGCCGGGGCACCGGACCAAGATCGCGGTGTGGTCGAACGACCCGAATGTGGACCCGGTCGGCGCCTGCGTCGGGGCCCGGGGCTCGCGGGTCCGGATGGTCACCAACGAGCTCCGGGGTGAACGGGTCGACGTGGTTCCCTACTCGGACGACCCGGTGGAGCTCATCCAGTCGGCCCTGGCCCCGGCCCGGGTGCGCGAGGTCCGTCTGGACGACGATACGGGGACCGCCACCGTCATCGTGAGCGACTATCAACTCTCGCTGGCCATCGGCAAGGAGGGGCAGAACGCCCGGCTGGCCGCCAGGCTGACCGGGTGGCGGATCGACATCAAGAGCGAGACCCAGTTGGCCGAGGAGGAATCCGGTTACGCCGGAGAGGAGTGGGCCGAGGGCGAGTGGATCCAGAACGAGGCCGGCGAGATGGTCTGGCAGCCGGCCGAAGGGGGCACGGCGGTGTCGGCGGCCGAGTGGTCGAAGGGGGTGGACGGAGCCGAGCCCGCCCCGGTGGAGGTGGAGGTACCCGCCGGTCAGGACGCCGATGGCGGGGATGCGGGTGACCGGGCCGGCGTGACGGCCGCGGCCGAAGCGAACGCCCCGGGCACGGAGTCCCCCGGTTCGGCCGGCGTCGCATCGGGGGAGGGGAGCCCGGCATAGTCTCGGTGAGGACCTGCGTCGGGTGCCGGCGGAGGCGTCCCCTGGACGAGCTGGTCAGGGTGGCCCGTGATCGCAGCGGTCGGCTGGTGCTCGGGCGCGACCACCCCGGCCGTGGGGCGTGGTTGTGCCGGGAATCTGCCGCGTGTGTGGACCGGGCCATCGGGCGGAGGGCGTTCGACCGGGCCTTTCGAGTTCATCTGCAGGACGGCCAGGTGGACCGGGACTGCCTGACCGCCGGCCCCGCTCCGGCCTCGGCCAAGGGCGGGGGCTCGGAGGGTCCGGCTCGATGATGTGCGAGGATAGAGGCTCGTATGTGCGCACCGGCACCTACGACGTGAATGAAGGGCTGTAACAGGCGTTGCCGAAGAAGATCCGGGTCTACGAGCTCGCTCATGAGCTGGGATTGACCAACAAGGAGGCGCTCGACCTCTGCCTGTCCCTCGGGATGGGTGTGAAGAGCCACTCGTCGTCCATCGAGGACGCCCAGGCTGATCGCGCTCGCCGGAAGGCGGACCGTGAAGGGCTCAGACGACCGGTACAGCCCGAGGAGCCCGAGGCCAAGAAGGCCGCCGTGGTCAAGCAGACCAAGGAGACCGTGGCCGAGCCGGCCCCGGCCGAGGCGACCGCCCCCGATCTGACGGCGGCCCCCTCACCGCGGCCGGCCGCGGCCGACGCAGACTCGGCCGCTGCTGTCCCGGCCGCCTCGGCCCCCACGCCGGCCAAGCGCGCCGGCAGCCGTCTGATCACCAGCCGGCCGGCCTCCGAGCAACCGGCGGCGGCAGCCCCGGTCCGGAGCCCGAGCCCCACGGCGCCGTCCCCGGCTGCGGGTGCGCCGGCCCCGCGGCCGCCCTCGGCCCCGGCCGCCCCCCCGACGCCGGCGCCGGTGGCTCCTGCCGCCTCGGCTCCGCCGGCACCCACCCGTCCGGCCCCGGCCACGCCGTCTTCGGCCCCGACCCGGCCGGCGGCCACCAACCCGACCATGGGCAGCCCGCCCGCACCGCCTTCGGCCCCGACCCGTCCACCGACCAGCGCCACCGGACGGCCGATCCCGCCACCGCCGGGCGGGCCGCCGCGTTCGGTCACCGGCAAGCCGATCCCGCCCCCACCCGGGTCGGGTGGTCGTCGACCCACCCCGAGCGGATCCCGATCCGGTGGACCGAGCGCCTATGCCGGCCGGACCGGAGGACCGGGCGCAGGCGCCGGCCGCCCCGGTGGGGCCACCCGCGCCGGAGGACCCGGTGGCGGGGGAGGCTACGGCGGCCGCCCCGGCGGGGCCGGGGGCTTCGGAGGACGGCCGGGCGGTGGTCCCGGTGGTGGTCCAGGCGGTCGTGGCGGGCCCGGTGTGGGCCGCGGCCGGCCCAACCAGCGCCGGCCACGTCGTCGGCGTCGTAACCTCGAGGAGCTGGAGCCGACCCAGCTCACCGCGTACGCCCCCTCCACGGCACCGGTTCCCGACATCGAGGTGATCGTCGAGCGCGGCTCCACCGCCCGCGACCTCGGGCCCAAGCTCAACCGGTCGGCCGGCGACGTCATCCGCTTCCTGCTCCTGCAGGGGGAGATGGTCACCGCCACCCAGTCCCTGACCGACGACATGATCCTCCTGTTCGCCGCCGAGCTCGGTGCCGAGGTGCGCCTGGTCGACCCGGGCGAGGAGCGTGAGGCCGAGCTGCTGGCCAAGTTCTTCGACGAGGACGACGAGGAGGTGGCCGACGCCGATCTCCGGCCGCGGCCGCCGGTGGTCACCGTGATGGGCCACGTCGACCATGGCAAGACCCTGTTGCTCGACCGCATCCGACACGCCAACGTGGCGGCGGGGGAGGCGGGCGGGATCACCCAGCACATCGGCGCCTACCAGGTCGAGTGGAACGGGCACCCGATCACCTTCATCGACACCCCGGGGCACGAGGCATTCACCGCCATGCGGGCCCGCGGTGCCGAGGTCACCGACATCGTGGTGCTGGTGGTGGCGGCCGACGACGGCGTCATGCCCCAGACGATCGAGGCCATCGACCACGCCAAGGCGGCCGAGGTGCCCATCGTGGTGGCGGTCAACAAGATCGATCGCGAGGAGGCCGACCCGAACCGGGTGCTCCAGCAGCTCTCCGAGCACGGGCTGGTTCCCGAGTCGTGGGGCGGGGACACCATCACCGTCGAGATCTCGGCCCTGGAGAATCTGGGCATCGACGACCTGCTGGAACAGATCGTGCTGGTCGCCGAAGTCGAAGAGCTGGTGGCCACCCCCGAGGGACGGGCCCGGGGCGTGGTCCTCGAGGCCGAGCTCGAGATCGGCCGCGGCCCAGTGGCCTCGGTCATCGTGGAGCAGGGCACCCTCCGGGTGGGCGACCCCATCGTGGCCGGGGCGGCCTGGGGCAAGGTCAAGGCCCTGGTCGACGAACACGGCGACCAGGTCAAGGAGGCGCCGCCTTCCACTCCGGTCCAGGTGCTCGGGTTCTCCGAACCGCCCGATGCCGGCGACGAGCTGCGGGTCACGCCGGAGCTGGCCCAGGCGCGCACCATCGGCGAGGCCCGGGCCCATCGCTACCGGGTGGCCGGCCATGTTCCGGCGGCCACGTCGGCCCTCGGTGGGGCGAAGCTCGAAGACCTGTTCGAGCAGATCCAGCGGGGGGAGACCGCCACCCTCAACCTCATCCTCAAGGCCGACGTGCGCGGGTCGCTCGAAGCGGTCACCGAGAGCCTGCGCAAGCTCGAGCGCGACGACGTGAAGCTGAGCTTCGTGCACCGGGGCGTGGGGGGCATCACCGAGTACGACGTGCAGCTGGCCCAGGCGTCGGCGGCCACCATCATCGGGTTCAACGTCAGGCCGGATCGCCGGAGCCGCGAGATGGCGGCCAAGGCCAATGTGGAGATCCGCACCTACGAGGTCATCTACAAGCTGCTCGAGGACCTCGAGGCGGCCATGCTCGGCCTGCTCTCGCCGGTGTTCGAGGAGGTGGTCACGGGCGAGGCCGAGGTGCGCCAGGTCTTCCGGGTCCCCCGGGTCGGGGCCATCGCCGGTTGCTATGTCCGCGAGGGCGTGATCACCCGGGGCTCGAAGGTCCGCTTCCTGCGCGACGGCGTGATCATCTGGAAGGGGACCATCACCTCGCTCCGGCGGTTCAAGGACGACGCCAGGGAGGTGCCGGCCGGGTTCGAATGCGGTATCGGACTCTCGGACTACCAGGACCTCAAGGAAGGCGACGTCATCGAGACCTTCGAAGAGCGGGAGATCCCCCGAACCTAGGACCGGGCCGCCCCGGGTGGGCCGCCGGGGCACGGTCGCCATTGCTTGGCGGCGGGAGCGGAGGTGCAGTGTCCAATCGTCGCCAGGACAACCGGGGAACCGCCCCCTACCCCCGGGCGCTCCGGGTCAACCAAGTGCTCCGCCAGGTGCTGGCCGAGGAGCTCGAGCGGCTGGCTGACGCCGACGAACGCCTCCGCATGGTGACGGTGACGGCGGTCGAGACCGCCGCCGACCTCCGCCACGCCCGGGTGTATCTCAGCTCCCTGTCCGATGACGCGGCCGAGGCGCTGGCCGAGCGGCGGAGGCAGCTCCAGCGCCAGGTCGGGCGCCAGGTGCGGATGAAGCGGACCCCCCAGCTGGAGTTCGGCGTCGACCCGGCGATCGTGGCCGGCGGGCGCGTCGACGACGCCTTGCGCCGGATCCGTGGCCAGGGGCCGGCCGAGGGCCCCGGCGCCCGGCCCATCCCCGAGTCGTGAGCCGGGCCACCCCTGTCGACCCGGTGACCGGCGTGGTCGTGGTGGACAAGGAGGCCGGCTGGACCTCCCACGACGTCGTCGCCCGCTGCCGGCGGATCTTCGGGCAGCGCAGGGTCGGGCATGCCGGCACCCTCGACCCGGATGCAACCGGCGTGCTCGTCGTGGGTCTCGGGCGTGCCACCCGGCTCATGCGGTTCCTCACCGCCCTCCGGAAGACCTATGAGGCCGAGGTGGTGCTCGGCACGGCCACGTCGACCCTCGACGCCTCCGGCGAGATCACCGGGACCTGGGACATGCATCGGGTACGGCTGTCCGACGTGCGGAGGGCCGCCCGTGGCCTGACCGGTCCCATCGACCAGATGCCGCCCATGGTGTCGGCGGTCAAGGTCGGTGGCCGGCGGCTCCATGCCTTGGCCCGGGAGGGCGTGGAAGTCGAGCGAGCGGCCCGCCCGGTTATCGTCCACCGGTTCGCGGTAGCCCCGGGCCTGACCCCGGGGGTGTTCCGCATCGAGGTGGAATGCTCCTCGGGCACGTACGTCCGGGTGCTGGCGGCCGACCTCGGGGCGGCGCTGGGTGGAGGTGCCCACCTCCGTAATCTTCGCCGGACCGGCGTGGGGTCGTTCTCGGTGGAGGAGGCCCACCTCATCGACGAGCTCCGTCCCACGGCGGTGCTCACGCCGGCCGAGGCCCTCCGCGACCTCGACCAGGTGGTGGTGGACTCAGAGGTGCGGCGCCATGTAGCCCGGGGCCTGGCCCTCGACCGGGTCCCGCTCGGAGTGACCGGGGACGGACCCTGGGGGCTGGTCGACGAACGCGATCGGTTGCTGGCGGTGTACGAAGCCACTGATACGGACCGGATCCGTCCGGCCGTGGTGCTCGAGGCGGCCGGCTGATCGGGTGCGCGGCGGTGCGACCGTGCCCGGGCAGGCCCCGATCGGTCCACCCCCGGCGATAACCTTCCTGCTGGATGGACATCGTGACCGATCTCTCGACCTCCCCACCCTCGCGGCGCGGCAGCGCGGTGACCATCGGGGCCTACGACGGCGTGCACCTGGGGCACCGGGCGCTGCTCGGTCGGCTACGGGCCCGGGCCGAGGCCGAGGGGCTGTCCACCGTGGTGGTCACCTTCGACCGACACCCGGCCACCGTGGTCCGACCGGAGTCGGCGCCCTGCCAGCTCTGTGATCTCGCCCAGAAGCTCGAGCTGCTCGAGACGGCGGGTGCCGATCGAACGGTGGTGATTCCCTTCGACAGCGAACGTGCCAACGAGACGGCCGAGGACTTCGTCACCGAAGTGCTGGTGACCGGGCTCGATGCCCGGCTGGTGGTGGTGGGCGAGGACTTCCACTTCGGCCACGGCCGGAAGGGCAATGTGGCCCTGCTGGAGGAGATGGGATCGACAGCCGGGTTCGAGGTCGAAGGGGTCTCGCTGGAGGCCGATGGCCGGGGGCGGGGGGAGCCCGAGGCCATCTCGTCGACGAGGATCCGTCGCCTGGTCGCCGACGGCCGGGTCGAGGCCGCCGCCGCCCTGCTCGGCCGACCCCACCAGGTGAGGGGGCCGGTGGTGCACGGCGACCACCGCGGGACGGCCGACCTCGGTTTCCCGACCGCCAACATCGCCGTCCCCGGCGGCATCTGCCTGCCCGCCACCGGCATTTACGCCGGGTGGTACGAGCGCCCGGACGGTTCCCGGTGGGAGGCGGCCATCTCCGTCGGACGCCGGCCGACGTTCTACGGCAGTGAGGGCGACCTGCTGGTCGAGGCGTACCTCATCGACTTCTCGGGTGACCTGTACGGCGAGGAGGCCCGGCTCTCGTTCGTCGCCCGCCTGCGTGACGAGGAGGCGTTCGACACCGTCGAGGCGCTGGTCGCCCAAATGGAAGGCGACGTGGCGGACGCCAGGGCCCGTCTCGCCCCCGAGGGGTGAGTCAGGTGCCGAGCAACTCGGTCCGCAGCTGCCGCTTGAGGACCTTGCCGGCCGGGTTGCGGGGGAGGGGCTCGCTTCGGAACCAGAACCGGGTGGGCACGTTGAAGGCGGCCAGCCGCTCGCCTACGAACCGGGCGAGCTCGTCGCCGGCCACCTGTTCACCGGGCCTCAACACGACGACCGCCCCCACCTCCTCGCCGAGGACCGGGTGGGGGATACCGATCACTGCGCAGTCGGCCACCGCCGGGTGCTCGTAGAGGGCGTCCTCGACCTCCACGCAGTACACGTTCTCCCCGCCGCGGATGATCATGTCCTTGGCCCGGTCCACGATGTGGACGTAGCCCTCGTCGTCGATGCGGGCCACATCCCCGGTGTGCAGCCAGCCGCGGGTGAACGAAGCGGTCGTGTCGGCGGGACGGTTCCAGTAGCCCCGGACCACGTTCGGGCCTTTGATCCACAGCTCGCCGGTTCGATCCGGGTCGGGAGGCTGATCGGCCGGCGGCTCGTCCCTGTCGTAGTCCTCGGGCACCACCGCCACGTCGCAGACCGGCGCCGGTGGCCCAACGCTGTCCGGCTTGCGCACATAGTCGTCGCCGGCGTTCATGGTGGTCATCGCCGAGGTCTCGGTCAGGCCGTAGCCGTTGCCGGGTGCCCCACCGGGGAAGTGCTCCTTGATCCGGCGGACGAGGTCGGGGGGGCAAGGCGCCCCGCCGTAGGAGATCGATCGCACCGACGACGTGTCGCGCTTCGAGAAGTTGGGTGAGTCGATCACCTGCATGACCATGGCCGGCACCCCGCCGAAGATGGTGATGCGCTCGCGCTCGATGAGCTCGAGGGCCCGCTCCGGGTCGAAGTGGTGCATCATCACCAACTTGCCTCCGGCGGCGGTGTTGGAGACGAGGATGGCGTGGCACCCGGTGGCGTGGAACAGCGGCACCGACAGCAGGTTGGCGTTCTGGGTGCCGCCCGCCACGTCTGCGAGCTCACCGCTCCGACGCAGCGTGCCGACGGTCGCCACGAAGAACAGGTTCATCAGGTTGGAGACACTGTTGCGGTGGGAGCCGACTGCTCCCTTGGGGCGCCCGGTGGTCCCCGACGTGTAGAAGATGGTGGCGTCGTCGTCCGGCTCGATGGCCACCTCGGGGAGAGCGTCCTCCTCGGAGAGCCGCGCTGTGAGCGCGGCGAAGGGGACCACGGGCAGCGGCTCCCGACCCGACCTCGGCACGGTCCCAGCCTCGGACAGGCGGCGACGGCCGTCCGCACCGGGCTCTTCGCAGCACGCGATCATGGCCCGGAGGGCACCGATCTCGTCGAGATGGGGCGCGATGCGCGCCCGGCGCTCCTCGTCGACGAAGACCACGGTGGTGCCCGAATCGGCCAGCCCGTAGGCGAGCTCCGGCCCCGTCCACCAGGCATTGAGCGGGACCACCACCGCTCCGGCGGCGATCGAGGCCCAGAAGGCCATCACCCACTCGGGCAGGTTGCGCATGGCGATGGCCACCCGGTCACCCTTGGCGATGCCGAACCGATCGGTCAGAGCCCGGGCCACGCCGGCCACGGCATGGAAGTGCTCGGCGAAGGTGATCCGCTCGTCCTCGTAGACCAGGAAGTCGTTGTCCCCGTGGTGGGCCGAGAGCTCGAGCACCGTCCGCAACGTGCGCGGCGCGGTCTTCCAGGTGCGGGTGGTGATGCCGCGGATGTCCAGCTCCTCCATCTCGAACGCCTGACCGGGTGCGGTCAAGGTCGCCGTGGCCTGGGCCAGGGTCGGGATAGCGGACCGTGGGGTTGAACCGTCAGTGTGTTGGTCGGCGGGGCCGGCCATGGGGACTCCTCTCGATGGTGACCGTCAGCCGGAGGCTTGCTCCCGGAAGACCGCGCTCCGGTAGTAGGCCAGCTCCGCCACGCTCTCGCGGATGTCGTCCATCGCCCGATGGCCGCCCGCCTTGGCCGGGGCGTTGGCCATGGCCTCGGGGTACCAGCGCAGGGCCAGCTCCTTCACCGTGGAGACGTCCACCGACCGGTAGTGCAGGTACTCCTCGATGTCGGGCAGCTGGGCGGCCAGAAACCGCCGGTCGGTACCGATCGAGTTGCCGGCCAGCGGCACGGTGCGCGCCTTGTCCACGTGGGTACGTATGAACTCGAGGGTGGCCTTACCTGCCTCCTCGAGAGTGGTGGTGGAAGCCTCGACCGCGGCGAGCAGGCCACTCTTGGTGTGCATCCCCTTCACGAAGTCGTCCATTGCGGCCAGCTGCTCGGGCGCGGTGGCGATCACCAGGTCGGGCCCCTCGGCCACGATGGCCAGGTCGTCGTCGGTCACGAGTGTGGCCACCTCGACGATGACATGGCGATCGGGATCGAGCCCGGTCATCTCGAGGTCCATCCATACCAGCACGGACGGTGACGCTACCGGGTGACCGACCCCTGTCAAGACGACGGGCAGGGAGTCTGCATTCAGAGCGGCTGGAGGATAGCGTCAGGCCGGGGAGAAGCGGAGGAGTCCTGTGGCCCCGGGACCACAGAACGGCATGGACACGGTGGTCGACGGGTCGGTGGCCCGCGCCTCCGGCTCGGTCGGCCCGCTCACCGTGCCGGTCGTCAAGCTGGATCCCGACCTGCCCTACCCGTCCTACGCCCGCAGCGGGGACGCCGGCGCCGACCTGGTGGCCCGCCGCGGTGTCACCCTGGCGCCCGGGGGTGGGCGGGACCTGGTGCCGACCGGCATCTCGCTCGCCTTACCGGAGGGGTACGCCGGCTTCGTGCTGCCGAGGAGCGGGCTGGCTCTCGGCCACGGGGTGACCTGCCTCAACACTCCGGGGCTGATCGACTCGGGCTACCGCGACGAGTTGGCGGTGCTGTTGATCAACACCGATCCCGACTCTCCCGTACCAGGTGCGGCGTGGCGACCGGATTGCCCAGCTGGTCATCCAGCGAGTGGCGCAGGCGGATTTCGTCGAAGTGGAGCAGTTGCCGGCGAGCGAGCGGGGCCTCGGCGGCTTCGGGTCGACCGGTCGGTAGCGGTGGAACGCCTGGGTGGTCTCGACGGCGCCTTTCTCTCCTTCGAGTCCCCGACCACCCACCTCCACATCATCGGCGCACTGATCTTCGATCCGTCAGACGTTGAGGGTGGCGTGGATTTCCGGCGGGTGCGCCACCTGGTGGCCGACCGGCTCCAGCGGGTTCCCCCGTTCCGGAAGCGCCTGGTGGAAGTGCCGTTCGGTATCCAACACCCGGCGATGCTCGACGACCCCCAATTCGATCTCGACTACCACGTCCGTCGGGTGGCGCTGCCCGCGCCCGGAGGACTCGCCGAGCTGGCCGGGCTGGTCGCCGACCTCGCCTCGCGACCCCTCGACCGGCAACGGCCGTTGTGGGAGTTCCACGTGGTCGAAGGGCTGGCCCATGGGCATCTGGCCCTGGTACCGAAAGTGCACCACTCGATCCTCGACGGCGTGTCGGGAGCCGAGGTGATGGCGGCCTTCTTCGATCTCGCGCCGGAGCCGGTGCCGCGGCCGCTCTTCGGGCCAGGTGTGCGCTCGGGCGGAGCGGGGCGTTCCGGGAAGGTGGGTGGGCCGACGGTGGGGGCCCCACGCCCTGACCCAGCGGTCGGTGGGGACCCGGGCTGGACGCCGGATCCCTTGCCCGGCGAGATGGAGCGGTGGCGCGACGTGGTCGGCTCGCTCCCGGCGCAAGCCGACGCACTGATCCGCACGGTAACGCGGACCGTGCGGAGTGCCCGGGGTCTCAGTGGGCGGAATCGTGGGGTGGGGGGGTGCCCACCCCCACCTCCATCGCCGTTCGAGGCGCCGGCCACGTCGATCAACCGGGCCATCTCTCCACACCGGCGGGTCGCCTTCGCCGCACTGCCCCTGAACGACGTACGCAGGGTACGGGAGGTCCTCGGCGGTACGACCAACGATGTCGTCCTCACGGTGGCAGGCGGAGCCATGCGCCGGTTCTTCGCCGCCCGCGGCGAGGAGCCCGGCGGTTCATTGGTCGCCCTGGTGCCGGTATCGGTGCGGGACGAATCGGAACGGGACGCACTGGGCAACCGAATCTCGGCGATGCTGGTTTCGTTGGGCACCAGGGTCGAGGACGACGCTGTCCGACTGCAGCAGATCCGGGAAGACGTCTACGCCGCCAAGGAGCAAAGCCGGATCGTTGGCTCCGACATGTTCGCCGGCTGGGCTCAGGCCGCGGTCCCGGTCGTGGCCACCCGCCTGTCCAGACTGGCAAGCAACCTGCGACTGTTCGACCATGTGCCGCCAATCTTCAACCTCATCGTCTCCAACGTGCCGGGTCCGGATTTTCCGCTCTATCTGGCCGGGGCCCGATTGGTGGCCATGTACCCGCTCGGGCCGATCATCGAAGGGGCTGGCATCAACATCACCGTCTTCTCCTATCTCGATAGCGTGTACGTCGGTGTCCAGGGCTGCTGGGACCTCGTTCCCGACATCACCACCATCGCCCAGGGGATGAACGAGTCGCTGGCGGCGTTGTTGACGTCGTCCAACCGTGTGCTCCGACCGGTGCCCTGGTGGCACGCCGAGGTGCCGGCCTGACGGGATTCGGGCGCCGGATCCAGCGGGGATCGAGATGGGGCCGCTGCTAGCATGTTGGCCTCACGCGGACGTGGCTCAGTTGGTAGAGCATCACCTTGCCAAGGTGAGGGTCGCGGGTTCGAGTCCCGTCGTCCGCTCTCGCCGAAATCGGGCTCTTCCGGTTTCTGCGGGGTGAGCCAGCTCATGTGACGACGATCGAGTCCAGGACCCTGAAGTTCGGCTTGCCGGCGTAGAGGAGGGCCCGGGTCCGGAAGTTCTCGAAGTTGGTGAAGCCAAAGGCGACCCGCTTCACCCGTTTCAAGAGATTGTTCATACCCTCGGTGGGACCGTTGGAGACCCTGGCGCGGTGCCACGCGACGATGGACTCGAACCAGTTGCGCAAAGTCCGGGCCAGGCGCCGCACCTCGAAGGGGGCCGAGCGCTTCGAACCCACGTCGATGATGTCGCGCAGCAGATCGGCCGCGACCTCGGGGTCGTTGGTCTCGTAGAACTGAGCGACGGCCTCCTTGAGGCTGTAGGCGAATGCCACCTCACCGTCGGAGTCGCCCAGTGCCAAGAGGCCCTCGAGACGCTCTTGGAGCTCGGGATCGTTGGCGGTCGCCTTGATCACCAACAGCTTGCGGGCTTTGTAGAGGGGATCGCCCGCTCGGCCTCGGTGCCCGAGGCGTTGTTGTTGGACCCGACGGCGGACCTGGTCGACGGCCAAGATGGCGTGGCGCATGACGTGGAAGCGGTCGATGACGCGGGTCGCTTTGGGCGTGACCACCTTGAACACAGCGTTGTAGGTCTTGGACATGTCCAAGCAGCCGTAGTCGAGGTTCTCGCGTACATGGTGGGGCTGGGAGCGCAACCAACGGGCGACCTGGGCGAAGTCCCTGGTGGGGAGCACATCGATGAGCGCATGGTTGGCCACGTCGCACACCGTGGTCGACCACGTCTTGTGCTTGAAAGGGCCGGCGCGCACGAAGAGGGACTCGTCGAGTCCGATGGCGGTGGTCTCTTTCAGCCGCTTGGTGTCGGCTGCTAGCCAGGCAGCGCCGTAGATGCGCACCGCCGCGTTGATGGCGTCCCAGCCACAGTCGAGCTCACGGGCGAGGTGCCGGACCGTCTGGCCGCCGGCGATCTGCTTGGCCACCCACTTGGCCGCCCGCGTGCTGAGCCGACAGCCCACCGCGGCGATCCGGTGATCGTCCAGAGTGAACGAGCGCTCCGGGCACACGGTGTCGGGGCACACGAGGCGGTGCTTCTTCCAGCGCAGCGTGATCGGCACGCCGCCGAAGGGCAGGTCGACGTAGGAGACGACCGGACGGTCCTTGACCCACGCTCGGCCCCCACAGCTCGGACACCACAGCTGGGGATCGGCCTGTTCGATCGTGATCTCGCCCACCGGACCACGGCGCGCGTAGGACAGCACGCGCACGTCTTTGAGACCAACGAGGTGGGCGACGATCTCGGTAGGATCGAGGTACACAGAGGCGTGGAGCGTTTTCTTTTTCACACATTGAGACTGAAGCGCCTCTGTGCTTACACGGTGGATCCCCGCTGATGCCTCTCGGCCGCCGCCTGGTCAGGGGCAGGACACCCCGCTAACTCCGGAAGACCCTGTTTTCCCGCAGGTCAGCGGCAGTAGTAGCGGTCGAGATCGGGCTGTGTTCTAGGTCGCTGATCTCGGATGTACCACATCCGTACCACATTTTTCTGCGGTTTTTCGGCGAGTGGCCGTTGACCCTCACATTTTGCCGCGTGATGCTCAACGGGCCAATCCGTCCCTTCGGCGAGTTTGCGGGTCGGGCTCGACCACACCACTTGGAGCCAGGGCGCTGGGGCGACAGCTGAAATATGGTGCGGCGAGGCCCGATGAGGCGCCTGCGTTAGGGACCATCCGTCTTTTGCAACAGCGTCGATCACGTCCCAGCTCCTTGGTCCGCCGTAGGCTCGACCGGCGATGCGGGCCTACATGTGCGTCTACAGGCACTCGGCGCTATCTCGCTCCGATCGGGATCGTACTGAGCGGGAGACTGCCCGCAACCCGCTGCTCCGAACGTATCTGGACCAGCACGACAGCCCGCGCAGCGTACTTGACTGGGGTGACGACCCCAGCTTCTTCGGAGCGTCAACCCTGCTCGGCGACGTCCGGCGGGCGACATGGGGGGTGTGCCGCCGAGACATCCGGGCGGCACTTGCACCTGGGGACTTCGTCGTCTTTCTCTGCGGACGTCAGGACGGCCCCATTTGGGACTACCACTTCGTGGGGGTCGCAACCGTCGGAAAGGCCCTGACTCGTGAGCAGACTTGGAGCGATGACCGCTACGCGGTCTATAGGGGTTTCTTTAACATCCTCGCCCGACCCGGCATCGACGGGCTCGAACCGTACGAGTGCATCCACCGCTTTCATCCGGACTGGCGCCACCGCATTCGCTCGCCAATTTGGCGAGCTGCTGAGCCAGAGAGCATGACACCCACCATGGAGAGTCGGAGACCGACCGTCGCTGAGCGGAACTCACCTTCCCCAGGGTCGGCCGACTGCAAGGCGGCGGCCTCGTGAGCACTTCCTTCGCTCCTGTCAACGTTGGACAGAGGATGGCCGACGCGGATGCGCCACCGGTCGTGTTGGCGCACGTCCTCGGGTACAGCCGACCAATCGTACGAGAGCTTGACCCACCTCGCCGAACTGGTGGTTGCCTGAGCGCGAGCCCGTCGCGATGTGGGTCACTCCAGAACATTGGCGTTCCGTCGTCTGGCCCGGCAAAAGCACCGACGCTTTAGGGCAGGTGATGTCGACTCACTGGCCGAAGAACCTGATCGTCGCCGACGACACGAGCGCCATTCGCTCGCGTTGCGAGAGCCTGCCCAGCGGACGTGAGTACCTGTCCGTGGCCACCCTTCGACTCCGTTCGGGCGTGACCTTACGTGACCTTATCGAGAGGGAAGGGAGGGACCGTGAGGGGATCGAAATGCCGCTACCGGGAAACGCCTCGGAAGGGCCTGGTCAAAACACTGAGAGCCACACTTTCGCAAATGTAGAGGCCGTCGGTTCGAATCCCCATCACCTCCACTCCGTTGTCAGAATCACAACGTCTTCCCTGGTAGATGCGGGTATTTGGCCTCCATGCGCCAACCAAGGCAACGGGTGATGTTCGAACCCCGTCAACTGAAACGCTGCCGTGTGCCCCTCAGCAGGTACATCGCGGCTGGTCGGAACAGACATCGTCCTAAGAGGATGAAGCCCAACTCCAACTGACGAGAGGTCGATCACTTGCGTTGGCCATGGTGTGACCCGCAGCGATCACCGCGTCGATTGTCCGGAGGCCATCGATGAGGGAAATCGCAGGTCAGTCAGTGGGGTACCCGACAAAACTGCCTTTACCTCGGCCGTCGCGATCATTCGTGGAGCCGCTTTCCACGCTAGGGCACGCGATTTCCACAAGATTGTCAGAGAAAAGATTGTCAGAGAAATTACATAGAGGAAATGCCCGATTCGGGTTCAGACCGTACGAGTCTTCTGGCCGCGCTTCCCAGGAGGTAGGGATGATGCAGTTCGGTTCGATCGGTTTACTTCATCCCGGCGAGATGGGGGCCGCAGTCGGTGGTGTCCTTGCTGGCGAGCATCCGGTGTGGTGGTCCTCCTCCGGCCGAAGCCCGGCGTCCGCCCGTCGGGCTTCGGCTGCAGGACTCACCGATGTAGGTTCGATCGAAGCCATCCGAGACGGATGTGAGCTGATCCTCTCCATCTGCCCGCCCGAGGCCGCACTTGAGGTCGCGCGGCAGGTGTCAGGCTTTCAGGGCGTGTATCTCGACGCCAACGCCATTGCCCCATCGACATCTCGCGAGGTGGCTGCGCTTGTCGAGGCGGGCGGCGGTAGCTACTTGGACGGCGGAATCATCGGCGCCCCGCCTACCGCTGGCTCGCGCGGCACCCGCCTCTTCCTGTCAGGTGCCGATGGCCCGAAGATCTCCCAGCTCTTCGCCGGAACCGCGGTGGATGCCCGTGTGCTTTCCGATGACCCGGCTGCAGCGTCGGCACTAAAGATGTGCTTCGCAGCGTGGACCAAGGGGACGATCGCCCTCTTGCTCGACATCCGCGCCCTCGCTGAGACGCTCGGAGAGACGGGAGCGCTCCTCACCGAGTGGGAAGGCTCCATGCCCGAGCTCGAGGACCGCTCACTGTTGGCCGCACAGCAGGCGGTCACCAATGGGTGGCGTTGGCGGGCGGAGATGGAAGAGATTGCCAGGACGTTTCGTGACGCTGGCCTGCCGGACGGCTTCCACAAAGCCGCCGCCGAGATTTACGCCCCCCTCATCCGTGACGAGGAGGCGGCCAGCGTGCCGAGCACGTTGGATGAGGTCATCGACGCGCTGCGCGGACGGACAGGCGTAAGCGCGAATAGAGCAAGCGGGTCAGATCGGTGAACAGCAAGCCGGTTACCCGATGGGGTTGTGGTTTCCGCTGAGCCTTCAGGAAAGTGCTTCGATCACGGCAGCGAAGTCCGGCCACTTTCCCCCAGCATCAATAACGGTAGTCAAGAGGGCTTCGGCTGCAGGTCCGATGCGCACACCAACTCCGGTCTCTTCGGCCAGGTCGATGGCGAGGCGGAGGTCCTTACGGGCTAGTTCCGGAGAGAACCAACCCGGATGCGTCGCATCGAGCAGACTGTCCAACCGGAAATTGCTGGCGAGACTTAACACTGGACTGTCGGCAAGGAGTGTCCTTAGGAACTCGTCGGGGATTGCCTGCTGTCTGGCCGTGGCGATGGCCTCGGCAAGCGAAGCCACCCCCGTGATCAACAACGAGTTGGCCAAGATCTTCATCGTTGCCCCGGTCCCAACCGGGCCACAGTGGGTATAGCCGGACCCAAGGTCATTCCACAGGGGTTCAATGGCCGTAATCGCCGGAGTGGGACCGCCGATGAGGAACCTCCCCAAACCCCCAGCAATCATCGATGGCGATCCCATCACCGGAGCGTCAAGGACCCGGCCCTCAGGTCCTAGCTCCGCAAGGCGTCGAGCAGTTTCCGGGGAGACCGTGCTGACGTTGGCGAAGACGGCGTCCGGTTCGAGCGATGCCAACACACCATCGTCACCCAGGCACACTTCTACGACGGCTGCGTCGTCGGCGAGCACAACGAGTACGGCGTCAGCGCCCGCCGCCGCCGTCGTGAAAGTGTTTGCCTCGATGGCACCGCTGGCCACGAGGGCGGCGACCCGACCCGGGGTGCGATTCCAAACGGTCGTCTGGTGACCAGTCTCGAGTGCTCTGGCAGCGAAGGCTCTGCCCATGTTGCCCATTCCCAAGATGGCGATCCGCATTCGGCCAGCCTACGTTCCCGGTTGAGCACTTGTGGGTGCCGATAACGTCATCCCGACCGTCGACCTGGACTTTCGTTGGTGTGTTCCTAGCGACGAAGATGGAGCGTGGCGCTCTCGTTCCTTTATATTGCCTTCGTCCGCGTACTTCAGTTGGTCCGTCTCTCTCGCAACGGACAGCAGGACCTGACCATCGAGATCGTCCTGCTCCGCCACGAGGTTGCCGTCTTGCGCCGACAGGTGGCACGTCCGGCCCTACAACCAGCGGATCGAGCGGTACTCGCTGGATTGAGCCGGCTCCTCTCGGCTGCTCGGCGACGACGATTCTTCGTCCAGCCAGAAACCCTGTTGCGCTGGCATCGAGAACTGGTGGGACGGAAATGGACCTACTCGCACGGACGGCCTGGACGACCGCCGATTCCAGCGGGCACGGTCTCTTTCGTCCTTCGTCTGGCCAAAGAGAACCCGACCTGGGGATATCGTTGAATCCACGGGGAGCTGGCCACGATGGGCGTTCGGCTCGCTCCTTCGAGCGCGTGGGCAATCCTACGCCGACATGGCATCGAACCTGCTCCTCGCCGATCGGGCCCAACCTGGGCGGAGTTCCTGCGAATGCAGACAATGACTTTGTTGGCCTGCGACTTCTTCACCGTCGACACGGTTCTGCTCGGACGCCTCTACGTGCTGTTCCTCATCGAGATCGACACTCGAAGGATCCACTTCGCAGACGTCGCCGCCAACCCAGCGGGGGAGTGGGTCGTCCAGCGTGCCCGCAACCTCACCTCGGATCTCGCCAGGCGCCGTCGAGCTGTCAAGTGCCTCATCCGGGACAGAGACCGCGAAGTTCACTGCCAGTTTCGACGAGGTATTCCGTACCGAAGGCATCAGAGTCATCAAAACACCCGTTCGACCTCCACGAGCGAATGCATTCGCGGAGCGATTCGTCGGCCCCTTCCGTCGAGAGTGTACGGAGCGGCACCTCATCTTCGGGCGCACTCATCTCGAACAAGTGCTAGGTAAGTGCGCCGCCCACTACAACGACCACCGCCGCTCTCTCGATCAGCAGGCGCCGAGGAGTTTGAGGGTTGCGCCCGCCACGACGGACGAGCTGGATCCGACACGGCTACGTCGAAGTGCCGTCCTCGGGGGACTGATTCACGAGTACCGACTCATTGAATGACCTCGTGGGATGAATATTCGGCACGCACAAGTTTCCGGGAGGGCCAGGAAGTCCGCGGGCGATCGCATCCTCATCGTCAACACGGTCTATGCAGATCGGGCGTCGCCTCGAATCACACCCGAACTCGGGGTTCGCCTGATTCTCCGATTGTGGGCGGGACGGATTGGAGGCGGCCATCACCGAGCGTGCCCGCCACTAGCGAAACACGGTTGCCGCCTCTCTATGTGAGCGGGTCGGGTCCGTCGAGCGTCGGTTCCGCCACCCCGCTCCGGATCTCGACACTTCGCCGTTGGGACCAATGGCCCTGGTGGGCCGGAAGCCCCTGGGTAAGACTCCCTCTTGTGAGCATCGAGCAGGACGGGAACATCGTCGCCTGCGACCTGTCGGATGCCACAACCAGTTGGCCATTCCGTCTGATGTGGAGGCCGTCGAGGAGGATGGGCACTGGACGCATCGCCGGGGTATGTTCCGGTGTCCTCAACACCCCTTCCGAAACTGGTAGGCGCTACGGATCGCGTTCTCGCCACCTATCGGGTTGGTAGGGCGATGGTGGACAAGAAACGGATACGGCTGTGGAGCTGCGAGGGTCACGTCGAGAGGCTTGAGGGATACCTACGCTACCGTTCAACTCTCATTTGAACCAGGTGGCTCCTTTGGCTCGGGGAGTTCACCGGCGTGCTCGGCGCAGGCATCCACGGTCCACGTCTTGCCTTTGGAGTCGGTGAACACGCCGGTGCACACCACGCGGTTCGAGCAGTGCTGGGTATGTCCGGTGACCGCCTCAATCAAGCGGAAGCACTGACCCGGCTTGGTAGTGAACGTCTCTGCGCTCAGTGTCTCTGGCGCGCCGCCTGTTGCCACTGCACCACTCCTTCACTGAGTGTCTTCTGACGGGTCGTCGCTCGCCTGGTCGCACGATTGAAGCCTGGGCTTGGCTCCTTCGGGCCGCTATGGGCATTATTGAGCTTTTCCACAGCCCCGAGTAGCTTCGCGCTCAGAGGACCACGAACCCTCATAGTCCCGTTTCGGAACCGAGGGCGGCCTGCTTGAGCAGTTTTGTCCATTTCTGTGTCAAAAATCTCCCGGACGGTGAGGGGCCGAACAATCCGCCCCATCCCACAGGGCTATTTCGGTGTGGGAGCTGGCTGGATTCAGAAGTGCCCGGGACAGTGGTCGAGGCGGCGCTGCCTTCCGCCCATCCCCCTGTTGATCGCCATCCCTTCGTGGCTGCCCACTTTTCTGACCTCGTAGGCCAGGCCAATGACGTTCAAGGGGAACTCAATCGGGATGCTGTCTATCCTCGCCTTCGGCAGCCGAACCGATTCCATCGGCAACTACCCGCACGTCACGAGATGGGACGGCGCACGTCAGGGGGAGATGTGCAGCCGACCCCGTCCTTCCGTTTTGGCTCGATACATCGCGGCGTCTGCTCGTGAGACGACCGTTTCGTACGTGTCAAATGCTTCGGGAAACATCGCAATTCCTATGCTCGCGCCGATGGAGAGGGTAAGGCCGTGAACGAGAAATGGGTCGTTCATCGCTGAGAGGATCCTTTCGGCGACCTCTGCTGCGGCATCACGGCTTGTCGCGTCCTGAAGAACCAGTCCAAACTCGTCCCCTCCGATCCGGGCGACGGTGTCTTGATCGCGGACGGTGAGCAATAGGCGCTCCGCCACGGTGCGGAGCAGCTCGTCACCAACCTTGTGCCCGTGAGCATCATTGACGGCTTTGAATCTATCGAGGTCAACAAAGAGCATTGCCAGACAGCCCCCATTCCGACGTGCGATAGCCAATGACTGGGTTACTCGATCTTCGAAGAGACGAGAGTTGGCAAGCTCAGTCACGGGGTCGTGCAGAGCTTGATGGCGCACTTCTTCGAGCAAGGCAACACTGTCGAGCGCGGTGGCCGCCAAGCTTGCCAAACCGCTCAGGCGCTCTCGCAACGTGCCGTCTGGTTCCGGACTGAGACCGTTGGAGTTCACGCAGAGAACACCAAATAGCGTGGTTCGTGCGATGATCGGAACGACGACACCAGAGGTGAGGCCAGTCAATGACAGAATGGACGACAGAGAGGGGTGAGACGCCTTCGCCACCCACGTCGGCGCCGACAGTCTGAGCAATTGCTCCGCTACATCCTCGCTACGCATGGCCGTAGTTTCTGGTACGTCGAGTCCAAGGGTATTTCGAGTCGCCGACGCGACTCGGGCGAGACGTGCGTCGCCTTCGTCCCACAACAGCACGTGTACCTCGTCACATCCCGCTATTTCGGGGACAGCCTCGACTAGCTGCTGCGCCACCCCCATTCGGGATGACTGTTCGGCCAGAGCCATGCCCAAGCCAAGAAGGGCGTTTAGCGTGATGTTTCGGTCGCGAGACTCGGCGAGGGCCGCGGCCGTCTCAAGGGCTGCCGCGGCATGACCGGCATAGGCCATGAGTAGCGACCGTTCTTGGGGTAAGAAACGGTAGCCTTTCGGGTAAAAGACAGCGAGACGACCGAAGTGACGGCGAATCGACTTGATGTCGACCACGATGCGGGATTCATCGTTCGACTGATCGGCGAGCAAGACTTCGCCGGCCGCAAGTTCAGCCTCATCCTCGGTGAAGCCCACATAATGGATCCGCTGAGCCGAGTCGCCGGGCAGCTGTGCCACCAATAAGTAGCGCGGAGCCCGAACCGCAACCCCCGCTTGCCTCGTGACTGTTTCAAGCATCGAATCAACGTCCCGAATCGAAGCAAGTTCTTTCGCAACGGTCTCCAAAGACTCGTAGCGCTCTGTGAGCGCTTGAACTTGCTCCGTAAGAATCTGCACTTCGCGTTCGAGGCCGATCTCCCCCGACGAGGCGGGATCCCATTCTATCTGGATGAGGCAACGAGGATCACCCCGGGTTTGGCATTCAGACTCGTGGACATGCGCTTGTTCCATTCCGAACAGAACCGAAAACTGTGACAGAGCCCCCAAGGTGTAGCCACAGAACAAAGGATCTCTATCGTGATCGGGCGTCGTTACGCTAATGGCACCATGATCCTCGCCGACCTCGACCACCTCCGACTGCGTGATTGTGGATTGCTTTGCCGAGATGGCCGGGTAGAACCGAAGTAGCTCTGCGGGCGATCCGAACGATCGCAGGAGGGCCAGAACCTCTGTGCCCGCGTATTGGCGGAATACCTCGGCACCAGCCTTGCGACCGATATCGGGATCATTGAGCACTTCGGCTGCAGCCCGATAGAGGGCAAGGCCCTGCTGATAGGTGCTCCACCCGCCAGCACGCTGGAGATCCGCCGCAGATCGACTCTCCCCGGCCTCCGCCAGGATCCGTGCGACTCCGTCCTCGCCGGCCTCACCTCGTACGACGGCCAGCAGCGCTCCGAGCATCGAGTTCGCCAATTCTTGGGAAGGTTCGTCATCACCCATCCTCGTTGGATCGACCAGGAATCCTCGGATCTTGACCCCAGGTCCGGGGCCATGTTCGGTCTCGGTGGAGGTACCCCAACTCTTCATCAGGACGTGCTCACTTTGGGAGAAAGCCCTGATCGCGGTGTCGATGCAGCGGGTCCCACCCGGCAGTGGGGGGTGAGAGCTTTGAATAACTTGAAGCAGTATCGGCCGCCAAACAGCGAGTAACCATCGAAATGGTCACTCGTTGGCGCTTGACGTCGGCAACGAGGCGTCTTGGTCTGCCGGACCATATCCGCCATTGGAACCTCGATGGCCTCGTCGATTCCAATGCGATCCTGTGCCGCATGTGAGGACGAAACAGACCCTGAGATCAGCCTTCTCCTCGCGCCTCCTTAGCGAATCGGGAGGCTAGTTGTCGAGAGACTCCAAGCGCATTGCCTATCTCGCCGATGCTCATTCCTTCGTCGAGTGAAAAACTGATGAAGGCAATACGCATCTTATGGCGACAGCGTTCATACTCGGCGAGACATTCGTTGGCGACCCTGCGCAAATCGGCAGAATCGCCCCCGGCTGCGCTAACTGCCTCAGAGATCGGGATTCCACTTTCCAGCTTCTTTATCATCTTGCGGCCAACCGCCTCGCCGGATCGCAAGTTGCTCCGAAGCGCTTGGGAGGCCGAGATGGTTTCTCTAATAGCGGCGACGGCAGCTCGATGCGAACGGTCCATACTCGAGTTCTAGCCCAACTCGCGGAGATTACTCGCGGATACCAGTGTCAAGCTCAACTCGCACAAGTCTGACGAACGGTGGACTCTACGGATCGGTCAGAGCGTCTTTTTGATCCGGATAGGAATATCCACAATCCGGACCGCCCTACCGTCGACGCTTCATTCCAGACGATGAGGTGTTCCTCCCAACCTATCGGACTGCATCGTCGAACCCTATGGGTCAAATCATCAAAGGCTGGAATGTCAAACTCCCGTGTGATGATCGTCTAGAGGTTGACGACCGCGATGGCGACACAAGTTGGCAGACCGACGCCTGTGATTAATGACCTACTAATGGGGCACCGGTCATCGCAATTTAGCCACGCTCAAAGAGAGCCACGAGGGCGGCGGGGCGTATGAGTGTCGAGAAGGCCTCGCGAATTGACTCCTCCTTCTCGATGCGTCGAGGAAATTCGAGTGGGAGGTCGCTAACTTTTCCAAAGCGCCTCCCGGACCTCCCTCGAAGACTCGAGCATTACGTCGAAGGCCCTAAGTGTGGCAAATCACCCAGTCGTCATTGTGGGCCAATCCACGCGGCTAGGCACCCAGACCAGGGTATCCGCACTTCCGCACGTGGTGCGCAACCCCTGTTGACGAAATCCTCAAGCCACCCTCCCATATAGCCGATAAATCGAACACGGGATGCGTAGTGGGCTCCTGGCGGACATCTGCAAACGATCGGAGAACACTCGTGCATCAGTCTCGCCATCGAAGGATCGCAGTTCGCGTCAACCACTATCGTGGCCGCATGTGTCGTCACGGTCGGTGTGGCGTTCGCCTACTGGAGCGCAACTGGAAACGGGTCGGGATCCGCAAACACCGGCGCTGGGGCTGGCATCACGGTGAACCAGACGGCGTCGCCGACGGGTCTGTTCCCAGGCGGCGCAGTCGCATTGTCCGGGAACTTCAACAATTCCAACTCCGGCCCGGTGTTCGTCGCGGCTGTCACAGCATCGGTGACAACGTTCAGTGCCCAGGCCGACGGGACGAAGCCAGCCTGCACTCAAGCCGACTTCTCCATCACTGGATCGGCGAGCGTGAATGCTGAGATCGCTGTCGGAAATGGAGTCGGTTTGTGGTCGGGTCTGTCACTCAACATGACCGACGCCACAACGAACCAGGACAACTGCAAGAACATCAGCGTGCCGATCGCCTACACGTCCAGCTAGTGATCTGAAGCCGAGCGGATCGAGGGCACAGCCCGCCAAATGGTCGATCACCTCTGCTCCTAGGAGCGGTCTCATGTCTACCGTGGCTCGCCTGGGTGCAGTGATTGCCGGTGCATTATGTGCTCTCACGGTCGGGGCTATCGCCTGGGCCTTTTGGACCCAGGGTGGCGCCGGAACTGCCACCGCCGGGACCGGGACCCTCGCGGAGCCCGCCAATGTCACCCCAACGTCAGCCGGTGGAAGCGCCACCGTGGATCTAACGTGGACCGATGTCTCCGGTCCCGATGGGGGAGCGGTCGACGGCTACTACGTGCAGCGGTATTCGGGAGCCACGGCGAATCCCGCCTGTGCCAGTTCTCCGACCGCCCTCCTAGCTCCCGGAACGGTGAGCTGTAGCGATTCCGGGGCTCCAGGCGGCACGTATACCTACACAGTGACCGTCGTGTTCCACTCGTGGACGACAGAGTCCACACCGAGCATCCCTATCACCGTCGATGCGCTCGCCTCGTTCGCCGTCACGGCTCCGGCCAGTGCAACCGCCGGTACGCCGTTCTCGATCACGG
This sequence comes from uncultured Acidimicrobiales bacterium, assembly GCA_963734435.1. GTDB lineage: Bacteria > Actinomycetota > Acidimicrobiia > Acidimicrobiales > RAAP-2 > Bog-756. Next base: position 386,781 of record CAVTHA010000002.1, read on the forward strand.
TCACCGCCAAGGACCAAGCGAACAACACCATCGCGGGCTATGTCGGCACCGTGCATTTCCTGACCTCCGATCCCAACGGAGCGGTTGTCCCGATGGACTACACCTTCCTTCTGGCCGACAACGGATCGCACGGCTTCACCAATGGTGTGAACCTCAAGACGACGCCGAGTCAGAGCGTCACGGTGACCGACGTCTCCGACCCGACGAAGACGGGAACGGCCATCGTGACGGTGAACGCCGGGCCGGCGGCCCAGCTCGGCTTCACCCAGCAGCCCGGCGGCGGGACCGGGGGCGTGAACTGGCCCACCCAGCCCAAAGTGGCGGTCCAAGACGCCCTGGGCAACACCGTCACCTCGAGCTCGGCCAGCGTGACCCTGGCCATCACGCCCGCGACGGGCAACCCCAGCGGGGTGCTGACGTGCACGACCAACCCGTTGGCGGCGGTCTCGGGGGTGGCCTCCTTCGCCGGCTGCAAGATCGACCTGGCCGGGTCCGGCTACAGCCTCACCGCCACCGCCGCCGGCCTCACCACGGTCGTCTCCAACCCGTTCAACGTAGCGGTGGGCCCCGCCACCAAGCTCGTCTACACCCAGCAGCCGACGACGGTGGTGGCGGGGTCGACGATCAGCCCGGCGGTGGTGGCCGTGGTCGAAGATGCCGGGAACAACACCGTCACGTCGTCGAGCGCGACCGTCGCCATCGCCATCAGCACGAACCCCGGTGGGGGCACGCTGTCGGGGACGCTGTCGATCAATGCCTCGAGCGGCATCGTGACCTTCTCGAACCTGTCGATCAACAAATCCGGCGTCGGCTACAAGCTCACCGCATCGAGCGCCGGGCTGACCAGCGCGGTCAGCGGAGCCTTCAACGTGAACGCCGGGCCGGCGGCCCAGCTCGGCTTCACCCAGCAGCCCGGCGGCGGGACCGGGGGCGTGAACTGGCCCACCCAGCCCAAAGTGGCGGTCCAAGACGCCCTGGGCAACACCGTCACCTCGAGCTCGGCCAGCGTGACCCTGGCCATCACGCCCGCGACGGGCAACCCCAGCGGGGTGCTGACGTGCACGACCAACCCGTTGGCGGCGGTCTCGGGGGTGGCCTCCTTCGCCGGCTGCAAGATCGACCTGGCCGGGTCCGGCTACAGCCTCACCGCCACCGCCGCCGGCCTCACCACGGTCGTCTCCAACCCGTTCAACGTAGCGGTGGGCCCCGCCACCAAGCTCGTCTACACCCAGCAGCCGACGACGGTGGTGGCGGGGTCGACGATCAGCCCGGCGGTGGTGGCCGTGGTCGAAGATGCCGGGAACAACACCGTCACGTCGTCGAGCGCGACCGTCGCCATCGCCATCAGCACGAACCCCGGTGGGGGCACGCTGTCGGGGACGCTGTCGATCAATGCCTCGAGCGGCATCGTGACCTTCTCGAACCTGTCGATCAACAAATCCGGCGTCGGCTACAAGCTCACCGCATCGAGCGCCGGGCTGACCAGCGCGGTCAGCGGAGCCTTCAACGTGAACGCCGGGCCGGCGGCCCAGCTCGGCTTCACCCAGCAGCCCGGCGGCGGGACCGGGGGCGTGAACTGGCCCACCCAGCCCAAAGTGGCGGTCCAAGACGCCCTGGGCAACACCGTCACCTCGAGCTCGGCCAGCGTGACCCTGGCCATCACGCCCGCGACGGGCAACCCCAGCGGGGTGCTGACGTGCACGACCAACCCGTTGGCGGCGGTCTCGGGGGTGGCCTCCTTCGCCGGCTGCAAGATCGACCTGGCCGGGTCCGGCTACAGCCTCACCGCCACCGCCGCCGGCCTCACCACGGTCGTCTCCAACCCGTTCAACGTAGCGGTGGGCCCCGCCACCAAGCTCGTCTACACCCAGCAGCCGACGACGGTGGTGGCGGGGTCGACGATCAGCCCGGCGGTGGTGGCCGTGGTCGAAGATGCCGGGAACAACACCGTCACGTCGTCGAGCGCGACCGTCGCCATCGCCATCAGCACGAACCCCGGTGGGGGCACGCTGTCGGGGACGCTGTCGATCAATGCCTCGAGCGGCATCGTGACCTTCTCGAACCTGTCGATCAACAAATCCGGCGTCGGCTACAAGCTCACCGCATCGAGCGCCGGGCTGACCAGCGCGGTCAGCGGAGCCTTCAACGTGAACGCCGGGCCGGCGGCCCAGCTCGGCTTCACCCAGCAGCCCGGCGGCGGGACCGGGGGCGTGAACTGGCCCACCCAGCCCAAAGTGGCGGTCCAAGACGCCCTGGGCAACACCGTCACCTCGAGCTCGGCCAGCGTGACCCTGGCCATCACGCCCGCGACGGGCAACCCCAGCGGGGTGCTGACGTGCACGACCAACCCGTTGGCGGCGGTCTCGGGGGTGGCCTCCTTCGCCGGCTGCAAGATCGACCTGGCCGGGTCCGGCTACAGCCTCACCGCCACCGCCGCCGGCCTCACCACGGTCGTCTCCAACCCGTTCAACGTAGCGGTGGGCCCCGCCACCAAGCTCGTCTACACCCAGCAGCCGACGACGGTGGTGGCGGGGTCGACGATCAGCCCGGCGGTGGTGGCCGTGGTCGAAGATGCCGGGAACAACACCGTCACGTCGTCGAGCGCGACCGTCGCCATCGCCATCAGCACGAACCCCGGTGGGGGCACGCTGTCGGGGACGCTGTCGATCAATGCCTCGAGCGGCATCGTGACCTTCTCGAACCTGTCGATCAACAAATCCGGCGTCGGCTACAAGCTCACCGCATCGAGCGCCGGGCTGACCAGCGCGGTCAGCGGAGCCTTCAACGTGAACGCCGGGCCGGCGGCCCAGCTCGGCTTCACCCAGCAGCCCGGCGGCGGGACCGGGGGCGTGAACTGGCCCACCCAGCCCAAAGTGGCGGTCCAAGACGCCCTGGGCAACACCGTCACCTCGAGCTCGGCCAGCGTGACCCTGGCCATCACGCCCGCGACGGGCAACCCCAGCGGGGTGCTGACGTGCACGACCAACCCGTTGGCGGCGGTCTCGGGGGTGGCCTCCTTCGCCGGCTGCAAGATCGACCTGGCCGGGTCCGGCTACAGCCTCACCGCCACCGCCGCCGGCCTCACCACGGTCGTCTCCAACCCGTTCAACGTCAGTTGACTCATTTAATCAAGCGTGAAAGGAGTGGTCATGGTCGCACCGGGTGCCCAAACTCACCTAGGACTCTGGTCATATAGTTACATCGACAACCGTGTGGAATCAGCGAAACGGCGTGGAATGGCGCCGACAGGGAGCTGTCGTACCAGGCCAACGTGGTTCGGCAGTCTCTGGAGCGGTGACCTTTCTCCGATTCCGGTACCACCTGACCTGGACCCCGTTTATTGGCTCACGGTAGTGAGAATTTTGGATTGTTTGTCGTCTGATGGTAGCGGTTCGAACTAGTCGGGCGTGAGGTAGTCGAGGGAGCTGTGTCGTCGGGTTGGGTTGAAGAAGTTGACGATGTAGTCAGCCATGGCAGTCGCCAGCTCCACGTAGGTCATCCAGCTCTGTCGGTTGAGCAACTCGATCTGCATCGAGCCCCAGACGACTTCATGGGGGCGTTGTAGAAGCCGTCGCCGACCGAGCCCATGGACCGCTCGACGCCGGCCGCCCGGCAGGCCTTGGCGAAGTCGTGTATTGGCAGCAGTGGTCGGAGAGTTGCATGACCACCCCGTCGGGACGAGCCCGAGTGACGGCCATCGTGAGGCCCCTCGTGACGAGCTGGGTATTCTGATTAGCCGATATCGACCGGCCCATTACCCTGCGAGTTAAGACATCGAGCATGACGCCGAGGAACTGGAAGCCGGCCCAGGTGGGCACGTAGGTGATGTCGGCCAGCCAGCGGACATCGGGCCGGGGGCTGGGAATTGCGCCTAGTGCTTTATGCCACTTGCTGGAGGAAGGGTATGCAGTCCGACAGGTAGGAGCAGCGAGATCATGTCATTTCGGCCCTCCGCCGAGCCCCAATTGCGGCCCGTCCCGGGTAGCTTGACGTCCCTGACGGTCGCTCGGACCATCCGGATCCCCTCGTCCCTCAGGGTGCGGACGGCGCCTAGTCGGACGCACAATGGGCGGGTTCATGTGTCGGTGACCGAGCTTGGCGATGGATCAGTCGACGGGAGCAACACCGCAGCGCCCAAGCCCAATAGGCCGATGAACACGAGCACGACCACCGCGATGCCGTAAGACCGCTTCGGATCGGCGAGGCCCGAAAAGAGGATCGTGCCTGCGATAGCGGTACCAAGGGACGAGCCGAGGTTGGAGACGCTTCGCGACAGCCCTGAGATCTCTCCTTGCAGCTTCTCGCTGAACGACGACTGGACAACGTTCACCGACGGGGTGAGCATGACGCCGACACCAAGACCCATCAGGAACAGTCCCGGGGCGAAGTACCAGGGGCCCGGACGACCCTTCACCAGCACGAGCAGGACAATGAGGCCGATGATCGCGACCGCGAATCCCGCCAAGATGAGTGTTCGCTGGTGGTATCGATTCGCCAGCCGACCGGCGGCTACTGAGGACAGCAGGATGCCGACCGTTGCCACGGTGAAGATCACGCCTGTTTGGATAGAGTTGTAGTGTCGCACGACCTGCAGATAGGCGGATACGACGAACGATGTGCCCAGCAGCATCGCCCACTGCACGTTCTGTGTGACGAGCGCCAAATTCGAGGTGCGGTTGCGGAACAACGCCGTGGACAGCAGAACCTCCTTGCCGGCTCGTTCGCCACGGCGGATCCAGGCAAAGAATCCGGCCAGGATGATCGCACCGACGACGATCAACACAAGCATGAGCGCAACGCTCTTGTCGGCCGCCATGATCCCCCCGACCAGGACCACCAGACCCAATGCAGAGAGAACCGCCCCGATAATGTCGAACGGACGGGTCGGGTCTGGTGACACCGGATCAACGACCTTCCGGGCGAGGACGACGATGATCACAATGATCAGGGTCTGGAACACGAAAGCCACTCGCCACGAAATGGCTGTCGCGATCAACCCGCCGATCAGCGGTCCGGTTGCCGCCCCGATACCTCCCATCCCGCTGATGATGCCGAACGCCCACGCCCGGGACTTCATGTCGGTGAAGAGCATGGTCGTGAGGATGTACACAGGCGGGATGAGCAAGGCGGTGCCGACTCCCTCAAAGATCGAGTACCCGAGGATCAGGATGCCTAGCCCAGGAGAGACTGCAGCCAGAACTGTCCCGATCCCGTAGATGGTCAGTCCCATCCGGAAGCAACGGGTGCGACCAAGGCGGTCCGTTAGCTTTCCGCCAGGGATCATCAACGCGGCCATGACGAGCAAAAAGAGCGTGATGGTCACCTGCACGCCTTGAACCGTGGTGTGAAGATCCTGACTGATGGGGTTGATCATCACACTCATGTTTGACCCGGCAAAGCTGCAGATGAACTGAGCGAGGGCTAGCGGAACGAGCATCCGGCGTACCGACGGAGCCGGGGCCTGTTGCTTCGTCGTATCAGCCACGCTTTACCCGCTACTCGTCATGCGAGATGCTTCGCATGAAGCTTCTCAAGGAGCTCATCTCGCGCCACGATGGTCTGCACCTATCGGACACGTTGGACCTACGTCATCCTCTGTTCAGGGAACGGATCGGCCGGCCGGGCGACGATGTAGATCAGAGCCGCCAATATAGGGATGAACAGAATGAGGATCGTCCATCCGGCCTTTGCCAATCCGCTGTGGTCGTGACGACGAAAGTGTGTCAATAAACACCAAACGATGAAGAAGATGCCCAGCAATAGACCGAAGAACATGAGCATCGCGAAAAACAAGCTCAGAAGAGGAAAGGTATACGCAAGCACGTTGCCTCCTTTGATTGGTGTTCTCGACTGTCCGTCGAATCTACGCTTAGGATTTCAACCGCGGCGCCAACCTATCTCGGTCGAAGTTGCTTCGCCACAGCGCTCAATCGTCGGAATCTCGTGCGCACAATCGGCGGACAGTGACTCGGCAGAGAGCGAAGCTAGGTCCACAGGGAGATGCCGATCACGGGTTCGCCACGACCTCCTGGGTTGGTCATTGGTGCCGTTGCGATCGACTCCGTCGCTGAAGTGCTTTCTCTGATCCACCCGACCGGCGTTCGGGGTCACCCATCGCGGCGGCACGATCCTTACGTGGTTGGAGTTTGCCGACGCTGACTGGTCTTGACCGCATTGATGACCAGCCGTGCAACAAGTCCAATGATCACCAGATCCAGCATCATCTGAATAGTGACAACGATCCGTGCTGTCTCGGTCTTGGCCGTGATGTCACCGAATCCGACGGTAGTGAAGACGGTCGCAGAGAAGTACATACCGTCGACTCGGCTCATTGGATTCCCGAAGGTGGTCCCGTCGGTATGGTCCATCAAGAAATTGACCGTGGCAAAAAGCAAGACGTATAGGGGAATCAGGAGGGCAACTGCCTCAACCGCACGGACGGTTGGGAAGTCAGAGCGGGTGATCTGCCACACTTGCCATCCGACGAGTGCAAAGAACGCCACCACACCGAGGATCAATCCGATCACCGTTCCCAGACTGAGGCTGCGGTCCATCGGAACCAGGAAGTAGATGGCTACGACGAGGACTACGGTGCCCACAGTGCGAAGTGAGGCGCGCGCTACAAGACGTCGCCGTGGCAGGGGACAAAGCTTCGAACGGATGCTGCTCGGCCAGGGAATCGGCGAGTTCCTTGTCCGCGGCGCCTCCGGGTCCGATTCGCATCACGATGCCACCGTGGCGGTGTGCTTGTTGACTAGGTTCGCCAGGGCCATCACGACCACGGCCACCATCCTTCGGCGGAACAGGGCGGTTGGATTCTCATGGCACCGAGGTGGTAGCCGGAGCCGGCGCCTTGTCGGAGACCGCGTCGGGCGTGCCGTCGGAGGCAGGTCGGGGCGAGAAATAAGCGCGGCCAACATAGGCGACAACGACGGCGACGATGACGAGAGGCATAGCTTAGAGCCCGTCCGAATCGAGGAAGAGCGTCGTGAGGAGCACCGAGGTCAACGGCAGGCCGAGTATGGCGCAGGTCATAGCCCCTATACCCATGGCCGCACCGGCAACCATGGGAAGTCCCGGTAGGTGCGACAGCGCAATCCCTCCGGCGGCACCAATGAACATCCCAGGAAAGACCGGGCCGCCGCGAAATGCACTCAAGGACGCTCCATAGGCCAGGCCCTTGCAGGCCACCAGAAGCGCCAAGGCCCCCGCTGAGTAGGTGGCGCTGTTTTCCAGCAGCATGGGCAGGGCGCTCTGGCCCGAGAACAGAACCGCCGAAGAAGACTTCCCGCTTCCTTCTGCGAATGCGATGGCCAGTCCGACGACCGGGCACAGGAGTGCGATGTGACCTTCGACGTGCGGCTTGAGGTACAGCGCCATCCAGCGGATGGCACCACCCACCACGACGGCGGCCAGACCGATGACAATGGCCTATCCGAACTCGGCCCCGTCCGGGTGGACGAAATGAGGGAGATTGGGGATCGCCAGGGAGAACGTTCCGTGACCGGTCCAGGCGCCGAACCCGATAAAGATCAGCGCTCCGACCCCGGCGGCCAGCAAGCCTGGCACCAGTACCAACCCCAGGGTGGGACCACCGAGCCCCGATGCTTCCATCAAGAGGAAGGCGCCCGAGAGCGGTGAGCCGAGGACAGTGCTAAGAGCAGCAAAGCTTCCGGCTGCCCCGACCACGCCGAGGGCTTGTTGGTCGGCGTCCCTTTTGGCCATCCGTACCGCGCCGACGGCCAATCCGCTGCCGAGAGCGGGCAGGGGGGCTTCTGGCCCGACTACTGCGCCCAGGGCCAGTGAGGCGAGTCCGGCCAGAACAATGCCCGGCAGTTCGATGCCTGCCGGGGCTCCTCCGGTTTTGAGCCCGTCCGCCGGTGAGTGCCCGCCCCTACCGGGCAGATATTGGATCGCCGATCCGACCAGAATCCCGGCCAAGCCGAGCATCAGCAACGGCCACCAGATCGGCTCACCATGAAAGCCCAACCACTTCAACAGATAGTCGGGATTAAAGAGCCATCTTTGCAGTTCACTGACCAGATATAGAAACCAATAAGCCACCGCCGCGATCGGTACCCGGAGAAGGGCGGCGATGCCAAGCAGGACCAAGTAGCTCCGCGACCGCAGCAACGCGAGGACATCTTCAGTCGTCTCCGCCATTTCAGGAAACCCCGGGATGAATGAGAGATTTCTTGACTTCGTCGTCGCCTAGGTGTATTGCTTAACTTCGTTGTTGATTCGGCTGACAGGTGGACCACCGACGGCTGTGTGGTGCCGGTGATGGTTGTACATGTGGAGCCACTTGTCGAGGGCCCTGGTGCGAGCGGCCTCTGAACGGTAGGGCCGGGCATAGGCCCACTCGTTGACCAGGGTGCGGTTGTAGCGCTCGATCTTCCCGTTGGTCCTCGGGCAATAGGGCTTGGTCCGGGTGTGGACGATGGCTGCGGTGACAAGCTCGGAGGTGAACTCCTTCGAGCGATAACAAGCGCCGTTGTCGGTCATCACTCGCTCGACGGCGATGCCGTAGGTGGCGAAGAACGCTCGGGCCCGACGCCAAAAGCCGATGGCAGTGATCGCCTGTTCGTCGGCGTGGATCTCCGAATAGGCCAGGCGGGAGTAGGCGTCGATGGCCGAGTGGATGTAGGCGTAACCAAGGCGCGGACGACCAGCCTGGCCGTTCTTGACGCGACCGTGCTGGCCCGCAGGCTTGACCCGCCACCCCCCGCCCGGAGGGATCTTGGCCTGCTTCTTGACGTCGATGTGGACGAGCTCGCCCGGGTAGGTGGTCTCGATCCGACGGACGACCCGTCCCGCTCGGCGATCGAGGTCCGAGAGCCTCGAGACCCCATGGCGGGCCCAGATGGCGTGCAGGGTTGACGCGGGGAGTCCCGCCCGAGGGGCCAAACGGGCCGCGCTCACCTGATGGCGCCGGCGCAGCTCAACGACTCCTCGCTCCACCTGTGCCGGGGTCTTGGTTGGGCAGCGCCGCGGGCGACTGGAGCGGTCGACGAGGCCGGCCTCTCCAGCCTCTTGATAGCGGCGCCACCACTTGTGGGCCGTCTGTCGGGAGATTCGCATGGACTCTGCCGACGAGGCGACTGTCCAGCCGTCCTCGATGAGGCGGCAGAGCCGAAGGCGGCCCTCAGGGGTGAGCGGAGCGTTACGGTGCACGATGAGCCCTCCTGGCTTTGTGGTGTGTGAACAGCTCCACACTGCCTTGGGGGCTCTGAGCCTCCCCCGGTCCAGCGGACAGGTTGGTTGTGTTGATCATGCCGCAGGTGCGAAGGGCGTGTGGGTTCGTTCGTAGTCGACCGTGCTGAGCATTCCGCAGTAGGAGTGGCGCCTCGACGGGTTGTACCAGCACTCCAGCCACTCGAAGATGGCTTGGGCGAGCTCGGTGCGGGTACGCCAGTGGTGCTCGTCGAGCAGCTCGAGCTGGAGGGTGCCAAAGAAGCTCTCGGCGACGGAGTTGTCATAGGCATCGCCGATGGTTCCCATCGACCCGAGCAGCCCTGCGGCTCGGAGGCGCTTCCCGAAGGCCCAGGACGTGTATTGGGTGAAATCAACTGGTCGTCGCAACACCTCGACTCTGGAGGTGGCAGATGGCGACAATGCGAGAGCGACAGCGGGAGGTCCAGCTTTATCGAGGGCAGATCACATCACCGGGACGGCCTTCGGTTGCCTGGCGAGAAGATCGGGTCAAGTTCTGGGCGGCGATCGCTCGCGGCCTAAAGACCGACGATGCCGGCGTGGAGGCGGGCGTCTCATCCCCCGTCGCGTACCGGTGGTTCCGCCACGCTGGGGGTGTGAACCCTTGCCTTCCTCCGACGGTGACAGGCCGCTACTTGTCGTTCTCAGAACGCGAGGACATTGCCATCTGGCATGCCCAAAAGCTCGGCGTCCGAGAGATTGCCCGGCGGTTGAGCCGGAGTCCTTCGACGATCTCGCGGGAGCTGCGTCGCAACGCCTCGACGCGGACGTAGCGGCTCGACTACAAGGCATCGACTGCGCAGTGGCATGCCGAACGACGTGCCCGCAGACCCAAGGTGGCCAAGATGGCCACCAACGAGCTCCTGCGCGACTACGTCCAGGAGCGATTGTCCGGCGTGCAAGAGAACACCCGATGGCCGACTTGTCGGCCCACCTGGTCCGAGGTGGAACGGGAAGGGCAAGCCCCATCGGGCGGATCGTCGCTGGGTGAAGGCCTGGAGTCCCGAACAGATCTCCAAGCGGCTGCGGGTCGATTTCCCCGATGATGAGTCCATGCGGATCAGCCACGAGGCGATCTACCAGGCGCTCTACGTCCAAGGCCGAGGGGCGCTCAAACGCGAGCTGGTGGCTTGCTTGCGGACCGGCCGGGCCTTGCGAGTGCCCCGCTCCAGGTCACAGCAGAAGGCCTGGGGCCACGTCACCCCTGAGGTGATGATCAGTGAGCGACCCGCCGAGGCCGACGATCGTGCCGTCCCCGGGCACTGGGAAGGCGACCTCATCATCGGGTTGGAACGCTCGGCGATCGGCACGTTGGTCGAGCGGACCACGAGGTTCACCTTGCTGATCCATCTGCCTCGAGAAGAGGGCTATCGACACAAGCACACCGTCAAGAACGGGCCGGCGCTCGCCGGTTATGGAGCGGTCACGATGAAGGACGCGCTCGCCGCCAAGATGACCACCCTCCCAGAGCAGCTCCGCCGATCCCTGACTTGGGACAGAGGCAAGGAGCTCTCTCAACATGCAGCGTTCAAAGTCGAGACCGGCATCCCGGTCTACTTCGCCGACCCTCGCAGTCCTTGGCAACGCGGCAGCAACGAGAACACCAACGGACTCTTGCGCCAATACTTCCCCAAGGGCACTGATCTCTCGCGCTGGAACGCTGAAGAGATTGACGCAGTTGCAGCCATGCTCAACAGCCGACCCCGCAAGACCCTCGGTTGGAAGACACCCGCCGAAGCCTCGATGAGCATCTACTCTTGGTCCAGAAAGCCGGTGTTGCGACGATCGATTGAACCTAGTTTGGGAGCCGCGATCAGAGTGGGCGATGGTCCGACCCGGAGGTGGGCGTCTCCGCCAGACGGCCATCTGCACGGCGTCGACCACCGGCTCGGCGCGGATGTGGTCGGCGATCGACCAGCCCACCACCCGCCGGGAGAAGGCATCGAGCACCACGGCGAGGTACACCTTCCCCTCGTCGGTCGGGTGCTCGGTGATATCCATCATCCACAGACGATCGGGCTCTTCTGGATCGAAGGCCCGATTGACCAGGTCGTCGGCGGGTTCGGCGGCCGGATCCCGTCGGGTGCAGCCGTGACCCCGTCGCCGGTGGATGCCACAGATGCCGGCCTCGCGCATCAAGCGCTCGACTCGCTTCCGGCCACAGCGGATGCCTGCACCGAGGACCAGCTCGGCGTGCACCCGGGGCGAGCCATAGGAACGCCGACTCATGGTGTGGATATCGAAGACGGTGTTGGTGAGCTGGGCGTCGTCCCAGTCCCGATCGGAGACCGGGTTGGCCTGCCAGGCATAGAACGCCGAGGTGGACACCCGCATGACCCGGCAGCACACTGCGACCGGCAGGTCCTCGCAGTGCTGGGCGATGAAGGTGTAGGTCATTTTGGGCGGGGCAGACTGTCCTTGGCAAAGAAGGCGGCGGCCCGTCGGAGGATCTCGACCTCCATCTCGGCCACCCGCAGCTTGCGTCGCAGCTCGACCAGCTCGGCCCGTTCTGAGGTCGCCAGACCCTCGCGGCGACCGGTGTCGATGTCGGCCTGGCGCACCCAGTTGCGCAGGCAGCTGTCGGCGATGCCGAGATCTCTGGCGACCTGGGCCATGGGCACCGACCCTCCACGGGCCAGCTCCACTGCTCGCTGACGGAACTCCGGAGGATAGGGACGTGGCACACGGACTCCTTTCCCGAGGTGTTATCACCTCAGCGCAGGTGTCCGGTTCAGCGGGGGATGCTCACACCATCCATAGGTCAACGTTGTAGCCCGCAGCTCACGCCATCACAAGGAGCTGGCTGGGGAGCTGTCTGACCGAGACTCGAGAGGTGATGGAGCCAGCACTACTGCCGGGCGCCTACTGGTGGCATCACAGGACTCAGTCAGACTCCCCTGAACAATCCGTATTGCGCCTATTCAGCCTAGCGGTGCCAATGGCAACAACTGCGCCTCAGTGGGTTCACTGCAGCAGAACCATGGCTCAGTGAGGTGGGCCCGCTCCCCGGCGGCTCCCTTCGAGACAGACCCGGGGGAGGGGGGAGCGATCCGGTCGGTGACCCGAGACCGAATGAGGGCGTCGATCGCTCCGAACGTTGCGGACGCTCCTTGTCCCACCCGAGCCTCGACCAGCGCGACCAACTCCTGCTGCAGCCGATCGATCATGGGATCAGGATGGCTCCAGGTCCAACCCAAGTGCTCCACGTCGTAGTGACCGAGGTGGGGTTCCATGGCGGCATGGCCGAGAAGCAACGAACCCTCGGGCAATAACAAGCGGACCGTATATTGCACCGGGTCCACGTTGGCCACGAGATCGTGGGCCACGACGAAGTCGATCACATCGATCAGGTCGTCGAGAGTGGTCCAGGGGGTGAACGGTAACCACGAGGGGCGTACTTCGATCCCGTGCTGGCGAAGCGACACGACGGCTCTGGAGGCATCAGCTACAGAATGACCCTTGTCGAGGTAGTCGAGGATCGTGTCGTTGGTCGACTCGAACGCCGAGACGATGAATGCGCAGCCGGCTTCTGCCAGCTCGGGTAGAACGTCTGGGTGACGCAGGATGTGCTCCACCTTGGTCGTGCAGTCGAAGGTCAGGTCCGGATGACGCTCGTGCATTGCCGCTACGACTCGGCGAGCGTGAAGCGGGGCGTTGAGGAAGTCCGGGTCGGCGAAGGACACATGGCGGGCACCTGCTTCCACGAGCTGGTCGACGTCGGACATGACGACAGCCACGCCCACCGGGCGCACGCGGCCGCCGTATACGACCGGGACCGGACAGTGTCGGCATCGGTGCGAGCAACCTCGACTGGCCTCGACCGATCCGACCAGGCGCTCATCACTGTCGACCGCGAGTTTCGTGTACCGGTCCAGGGGTGGCAACAGGTGCCGGGCGGGAACCCTCGCCTTGACTCGGCCCAGCTGAATCGTCGGGCCAGGGTCCTTGCCGTCCACCCACGCCACCAGCCCCGTCTCATACTCGCCGGCGATCACGGCATCGACGCCCGACCTGACAGTCAGATCCCGGCTCACCGGGGCATAGACGCCATAGAAGCACAAAGGAAGTTCGGGGCGCCGAGCCCGTATCGATTCGGCGACCCGCAATGCCAAGCGCATGGCGGTGTGCATCGGCACGGACAATGCTACGCGTTCGGCCCAGTCGACATCGTCTGCATCGAGCAGCGTCGAGGGCGACATCAACGCAGCGAACCTCGTGACCAGCCTCGAGCAGCACGCTGGTGGCCTTGGCCGCGTGCAGTGGCTGGTGGCCTAGTTCGTAGGTTGACAGCAGCAACGCTCGCACTAACTCGACCCTATCGGGCCGGCCTCGGCCCTCGGGCTTGGCTCAGCGCAGGCGCACGTCGAGACATGCCTCTGCCCGTCGGAGAGTCGTTTCGACCGCCTGCGGTGTCGGTCCACGGGCGAAGATGAATCCCAGGTAGCGGTCGCCTTCGGGCAGTGGCACCACCCGCCGCCCCGACGGAATACTGATGTCGAGACCCACCACTCCGTCGATGGCGAGGGCGCGCTCCTGTCCCGACACATGGTCGAGTACCCCCGCTGAGCGGATCGGGAGCATCATCACGCCCGATGCCTGCGACTCCCGAGTGAGGCCGTCGAGCCCCATGCCGAGGGCGTGCCGGATGATCACTTCTTCGAGGCTCATCCCCGCTCCGAACTTGAGGGCCCGCGCGCACAAGCCACCGATGGACCGGGCGGCAAGTTCGAGAATGATCACGGAGCCACCCGGGCCGACGCGTAGCTCAGCATGGACGGGTCCTTCCCGCAGACCGAGTGCCGTCGCCGCCCGAGCCGCGGTGGACTCGATCTCGGTGAGGACCGCCGGGGGCTGGCGTGGCGGCGTGACGTAGATGGTCTCTTCGAAGAACGGGCCGTCCAGGGGATCGGGCTTGTCGAATACCGCCAGCATCTCCAGACGCCCTCCCGTGAGCAGACCCTCGACAGCGACCTCGTCTCCCGGCACGAAGGACTCGACGAGCAGGGGTTCAGGACAGTTCGCGGTCAAGGCGCGAATGCGGTCGGCCGCCGCCTCGGCCTCGATGGCGTCATCGACACGGATGACCCCTTGGCTGGCCGATCGCGAGACAGGCTTGACCACGCACGGATACCCGATCTCCGCCGCAGCCGAGGCGACGTCGGCCCCGGGGGTAACGGTTCGGTAGGCGGGCTGGGGTAAGAAGGCGGACCCCATGCGCTCCCGCATGATCGTCTTGTCCCGGGTGGCGGCGACCGCGTCGGGCGGATTATGGCGGAATCCCAGACTCGCGGCCGCGGCAGCTGCGATCACCACCCCTTGGTCGTCGACGGCCAGAACGGCATCGAGCGGGCTCCGACGATGCAAGGCCACGATGGCACTCACCGCGGCGTCGACGTCGGCCAGCGGCACCACCACGGCGCGGTCACCCATGGAGCCGGACAAGGCCTGACGATGTTCGGACCCGACCACGACGTCGACCCCCAGGCCAGCGGCGGCGGCAACGAAGTCCGAGGCCCGGTAGGTGGCAGTGGGCAGCAGCAAGAGGATCCGGGGCACCCCCCTATGATGGTCGCGACCCACCAAGGCTGAGACGAGACGCCATGACTGATATCGATTCCAACAGCGTGGCCGTCCTGCATGCTGCCGACGCGGCGCTGGAGATGCTGCTGGAACTGCGGTCCAGGGAAGACGGTGAGGAGTCGTTGGCCCTATGGGTCGAGGTCACTGGGGTGAGCGGAAACGCCTACACCTACGACATGTACTTCCAGGCGGTTGGCGACGCCGGACCCGATGACTGGTCCGACGATCGTGGTGGGCTCCTGCTCGTGGTTCCGGCCGACAGCATCGCCAAAATGCGTGGGTCGGTCCTCGACGTCAACCGTGATGCAGGCCAGGACGGGATGGTCATTCAGAACCCCAACCAGCCACCGCGCCCTGCCGGCGCCAGCCCGGGGATGGCCGGGCCGCCGGTGGACCTCAGCGGAGACCTGGCGCAGCGGGTCATCCAGGTCCTCGAGCAACAGATCAACCCGAGTATTGCGGTGCACGGCGGTCGGGCCGATCTCGTCGCGGTGGAGGGTGACGCCGCCTATCTCCGGTTGAGCGGCGGCTGCGCGGGTTGCGGCATGGCGGCGGTGACCTTGAGCCAAGGGATCGAGGTCGCCCTCCGCGACTCGGTCACCGAGATCACTCGGGTCATCGACGTCACCGACCACGCCGCCGGCACCAATCCCTACTACGAAGCGGCCAAGAAGTAGGCCCTACCGAGCGGCCAGACAGCACGCCCTACTGAGCAATGAATCGGCGGGCGTCCTCCGCCGCATAGGACGTCACGATGGCGTCGGTCGCCGCGGTCGCCTGAACTTGGCGGACCACGTCGTGTAGGCGGTTTGCCGGGATGGCACACGTCATGTCGGTTTTGGACATGGCGGTGCGAGCGCGACTGAGCGTGCAGCCCACGCTCACCGCCACTTCGCCCTCTTGCTTGGCTACCGCAACGATGTGGCACTGGGGCTTGCCGTCGATGCGAAGGCCAGGAAGCGCGTCACGCAGCACCATGAGCTGCTTGGCGTTGACCCGGATCATGACGACGTCAGGGTCCACGGGTGTTTCTGTCAGGGGGCCGTAGGTTACGACCTCGGGCCGGTCGGCGATGACAGGGATGTCGGGAACTACGTCCATGGTCACCCAGCCCGACTCCACCAGGGTCGCCATATCCGAGTGGCCGGCGACCTCGTCGAGGGTGGCGAACCCATGGGTCAGGCTTCCGACACTGCAGTTGCCATGGTCGGCGGCGACGGTGGAGAACGTCCGGTCGAGCGCTTTTGTCCAGAACACGCACCCCGCCGGAACCCGACCGGTTCGCCCATCGGGAGTCGGTTCCGGCATCGGAGCGTCGAACGGCGAAACGCCGTCCGGAGCAGCCTGAGAGAAGGTGATAGCTATCGGGGGCGTAGTGAGGCTCAGCGCCTCAGTGAGCGAGTCGGCAGCTTCGGACCACGGCGAGGGATTGGGCATGCACACAGTTTTCCCGGCCGCTCCCGTTCGGGCAATGTGATGGTCGATGTCACGGCCTTCCGTCACCTGCGAATAATTCGCGCGGAGAACGCACCGATCAGGCCGGCTTGCCGGCCGGGCAGCAAGATGTCACCTCTGCAGCTGATGACCCTCCGTTATCAGCTAGCTGTATGGGATCGGATCGATATCGTTCGCATGCTCGTCGCATGCTCGTCGCATGCTCGTCGCATGCTCGTCGCAGGCGTCGACCGTCCATGTCTTGTCGTCGATGTCTGTGAACCGGCCCGTCATGACGACCTGGTTTGGACAGCCCACTCGGAAGCAACGGCCGGGCATGGTCGTGAAGGCTTTAGGCGGTTCCGTCACCATGGCTGACGATAGTTCTCGATCGAACGTTCGTTCAACTGGATTCTGGCTAGCGATCCTTGAACGGGTGCTCGGGGCAACGGAAGAGACCGCTTCGGACTGTCCAATTCTGTGTCTCAACTGATGTGACGAGATTTTCGCCTGGAAGAACAGTGGTCTCTGTATGACAGCCAAAGAGGTGGCAAGTGATGACGCGCCGAGTGCCGTCATATCCCATGCTCAGAGGGTGACGTTCGAGTCCAGGCCTCGGTTGGGCCAAAAGTCCCCAAGCGCTCGCATTGCCGAACCCGGGGCGAGGAGGTGCGCTGGCACCGGATCTGCCGGCTGTCTCGGAGATCATGGCCTGGCAACCACGTACCGGCTCTGGTCCCCTCAACACAACGACGTAGGCCACGACGGGTCACACGGCCATCAGCCGATCTGGGCAATGATCGAAGCCGATCCGTTTCAGGATCCTCGGTCAAACGAAGTCTCGACCTTGGTTGCCCTGACATGGTCCGCGTCGGTTTGGTCAAGGTCGGCTGAAGACTGGAGCGGGGCCGGTGACGGCCAACATGGCCAACGTGGCAGCCATCGACAATGGCACCGTGACCAGGCCGAGCACGATGACTCGGGCCACGGGAGGATCCGAACCCGCCACGCGTGCAGTGCGCCACCAGAGAATCCATGCCAGCGACCCCGTGACGAACAGATTGGGCCCGATGTTAAGGCCGACCAGGAGAGCGAACGGATGAGGTGGGACCCTGGCCGCCAGGAGGGCCGCGGCCGGGAGGTTGTTCACCAGCACCGAGGCTCCGGCAGCCATCACCGCGGATCCCACGGCGTCGAGATGACCTCGAGCACGTGGGAGAGCTGTTCGCGATGGGCGATCAAACGGATGACGACGACCGCGACGCCGACAGCCAGCACCGGCAGCGCCGGCGAGCGGAGCGTGATCACGAGCACGGTGACGGCCAGTACGGCGGCCATACCCAGCTGGCCGCGGAGGCGATCGGGCCTGGTCCGTTCGGAGCGTCCCACCACAGGCGGTGACGTGGAGCGTTGCCGCCGTTCCTTCCGGCGCTCGATCAACCCGATGAGCGATCCGGTGACCAGGACCGATGCGATCCAGGGCAACGCCATGCGATGGAGGAATTGACCGCCAGAGAGGTGCAGGTGGCCGAGGACGATGAGATTGGTGAGATTCGAGCCGGGCAGCAGCAGGCTCCCAGCGTTGGACAAGAGGAGGCAAGCGATCAGTAGGGAAGTCTCTCGCTGGCTACGACTGCTGGCCGCATGCACCAGTACCGGTGTGAGGAAGACCACCGAGGTGTCGAGGTTGAGGAGGGCGGTGACCACGGCGATGGCGATCGCGGCGCCGCCGAACAGGGCAATATCGTTGGGCGCCAGGATGGCTAACCGATAACCGATCGCCGCGAACAGCCCGTCGTCATCGGCCACCAGTCCGACCAGAAGAAGCCCTGTGACTAGGACGAATGGTGACCACACCTGCGCCGCCGACGATCGAGCTCCGTCTCGATCGAGCACCAGGGCCACCAGGGCGGCTCCGATTCCCACCGTGGCGAGGCACCATGAGACCAGCCGGGCGCGCCGGGCGAAGGATCGGGCATGGCGAGCAAGCATGTCCGATTCAAGGCCCAAGACTGGGTCGGCCATTGGTCAAAGGTAGGTCAACCCCACCTCAGAGCCAATACGGGAGAACACGCACAATTCGCTACTCAGTCCCAGATTCGACTCGGTCAAGTGCTGCGTCCAGTTCGCGTGTCCGCTGCTCTTCGACCCTCACCCAGCGTAGGGCGATCGGGATCATGCCGATGAACATCAGGGTGTCCCCACCGACCCACATGATCGCACCGCCGATGTGCAGGTCGGTGAGGCGCGAAGGCCCCCAGGTCCGAGTAACTGTGTTGTAGAAGGAGAACACCTCGTGCGTGGTTGTCGTCAGCGCCAGCCCGGTGAACGTATCCACTGGCACAGCTAGGGCGAGGTAGACGAGTTGAAGGGGGGGCGACAACGGGTGGCGAGATGGTTCGATCCCGACTACCGGGCGCCAGAACAAATAGCCGACGACCAGGAATCCGACATGCTCGGTGTCATGGACCAGGTCGTTGGTGAGGGTGTAGTTGTAGAAGCTGGTCAAATGAGTGAACGGGATGAGGACGGCGTACACGACAAAGGCGAAGATCGGATGACCGACGGCCTCTGCCACCCGCGAGCCCATGGTTGCATCGACCATCCGTCGGGTCCCGCCCCCACTGGCCCGCTGCAACAGATCGAGCGGTGCACCCATGGCAAACAGGGGTCCGGCCACCATGACCAGCATCAGGTGTTGGATCATGTGGTCGTAGAACACCTGATCGTCGTAGGCGCCGATCACCCCTTCAATGGCAACGAAGGTGACGAGCAGCCCCCCGAGGAATGCAGCGGTCCGGCGGTGCGACCATGGAGTTCCCTCGATCCGTCTGACCCGCCATGCCCCCCACAGATACAGACCACCGGCCGCCACCAACAGGATGGAGGGTACCCACCCCAGTTGGGTGGTGCCGAGGCGGCTCCAATCGAGGGGCGCCATGTCGCCGCCGCTCAGACCGAGGGGCAGCGATGGCATCTCATGATCCGACGGCCGGCAGGGGCGTGCGGAGCAGCCAGGCCACGGCTTGGATCCCCTGGTCCGCCGTCCAGCCGGGTTGGGGAGGGTGCTTCTGGTGAGCGATGCCCTCATCGGATAGGAAGTGCTGGAGCTGCCTCGGAAGCTTCCCGGAGTAGTTGGGGGCGGCCGTCGTGGCGAAGACCTCGTGCCCCGAGGAGTTGAGGAAGATGAAGCCGTCCGAGTGGTTGATGTCGTAGGTCAGCGGTTGGTGGGTCAACCAGTCGATGGCTGGGGGATTGTCTTGGGGGACCTTCTGGTAGGAAAAGCCGAAGTACTTGGCGATCGCGGCCAGATTCTCGGGAGACTCGGTGACGAGTTCCCAGGTGGCTCCGGTGATCCCGGCATAGGCCGACAATCGAAACGGCGTATCTCGGCCCGGATCCACGGAAAGCTCCACGATGACCAGTTTTGACTGCCCCCCTGCCCGATTCACTGATCGCTGGACCGCTCCAAGGTTGGCGGTGGTCATCGGGCAGATGTCAGAGCAGAGGGTGAGAAACGGTACGAGCATCACGTTCCGCCCGTGTAGCGAGGCCAGATCGAATACGTGACCGTGCTGGTCGGTGAGGGGAAGAGTCGCGATGCTGGCCGGTACTGTCTGATTCACCATCGCGCCGAAGTTCGCCGACGGTGCCGGAGGCGGTCCGATCGAGCACGCGGCCGCCATCACGGACAAGAGGAACAGGGCACCGGTCACGACTCTGCACGTCGCTCGAGGATTCCTGAGTGGACCCAGTCGTCGGAATGGAGCTTTGTGTGGAGGAGCGGGGCCATCCGACCGCGCCCGATTTCTGGTCGGCCCGGTTCCGGTCGTGCTACTCATGGCGCCGATCGGGGGATTGTGGCTCCGGCTTCGGGGCCAAGGGCACCAGCACATTGATCCGGTCACCAACGCCGAGCGTGAACGCTGGTTCGGGCATCTGGAGCTTGCGGCCGCGGAGGATGGATACCGGCACGCACCTTGATGGCCAGTTGATGTCATCCAGTCTTTTGCCGGCAGCCTGGGAGCTCGGCGTAACCGTCATCTCAGCCACTCGGTAGCCCGGCAATGGGCTTCGAGGCTGCTCAAGCCCGGGTTCCCATCCCCCCAGCTGCGAGTTCGGGATCACGTCCGCACCGAGACTCTCGGTTTCGGCCACGTTGACCTGGCGCGAGAGGCCTTCGAGCACACTCTGGTTCGTGATCCAGCCCTCGATACTTCGGGTGTCCGTCGATAGGACGGGCAGGCCGTCCCGTCCGTAGTGCACCAGCTGACGAAGACCTTGGGCCAGGGAGTCGTTGGCGAACACCGTCTGGACCTCCCGCGTATCGGTAATCGGTCCGAGAAGCGTCGGCCAGTTCGGCACTGATTGGTCTTCGGGGAGTTCGGCCTCCTGGAAGGTCGGCAGGGGGGTCGAAAAGGTGAGCATCGCGTTGGCAACGGTCAGATTTTGAAACGCACGCCATGGGCCAGCTCGATCGATGTCGGTGCCTCGGCGGAGCAACTTGGTGGTGTAGATCGTTCCGTAGCTCACCGCCCGGGACAGCGCCGACGCGATCGCCACGGCCAACATGATCGGCAGCGTCAAAGTGAAATCGCCCGTCATCTCCACCACGCTGGCCAGCGAGGTCAGGGGGGCGCGGGCCGCGGCCGTGAACACCGCCCCCATGGCGACGACGGCGTAGAGGGCCGGCGGGCCGGCGCTCGGGCCGAACAGATGAGTGGCGACGACGCCGAAGGCCATGCCGGAGGTGGCCCCGATGAATAGCGACGGGGCAAAGATGCCACCGGAGCCTCCGATGCCAATGGTCAGACTGCAGGCGAGCATCTTGGCGAGCGCCAAGACGATCAGAAACCAGAGGACGTATTTGCCATCCACCGCCTTGTACATGACCGGGTACCCGACCCCGTACATCTCGGGAATGGCCAGCAGCAGCAAGCCCAGCGCGACCCCGCCGACGGCCGGGCGCAGCCACTCGGGTCGAGCCTTCCAGAGCTTGTCGCACAGGTCTTCGATCCGATACAGCCCGGACTTGAAGGCGAGACCCAGTAAGGCGGCCATGACGGCCAGGGCGGTGATAAGCAGGTAGTCGCTCGCATGGTGCACGGCAATCCCGGAGGGGAAGCCGGTGAAGAACGGCGCACTGCCCAAGAACGCCTGGCTGATGCTGTCAGCCACCATGGCCGACAGCATCACGGTGAAAATCGCCTCGATCGAGAACTCACGAAGGATCAGTTCGACACCGAAGAACACGCCGGTGATCGGGGCGTTGAAGGTGGCAGCGATCCCCCCACCGGCACCGCAGGCGACCAGGATGCGCAGTCGGTTCTCCGGCATCTGTACCCACTGACCGAGGCTCGACGCCAGCGCAGAGCCGATCTGGACGATTGGTCCTTCCCGACCGACGGATCCGCCGGTCCCGATGCACAGCGCCGAGGAGACCGCTTTGACCGCGCTGACCTGGGGCCGGATCCGACCGCCGTTCTCGGCGACGGCAGCCATCACCTCGGGTACGCCATGGCCCCGTGCCTCCCGGGCATACCGATAGATGAGTGGGCCGTACATGATGCCGCCTATGACCGGGATGACCACCAAGAAGCTGAGGCCCAGCCAGGGAAGATGGCTACTGCCGACGTACCCGTTCTGGCCGAACTGGCTCTGACCGGTCGCCAACCAGGTGACGCCGAAGATCAGATATCGGAAGGCGATGGCCCCGAATCCCGAGCCGACCCCCACGAGCAACGCAATGAAGAACAGACCGAACCGGGACCCTCGTAACCAGCCACTGATCCGCCCGACGAACGTCGTCGACGCTGGCCTGCTCAGCCCCAGAGACTCTCCGGCCGGCGTCGGGTCCATCTCCGCGGTTTCTTGGGCGGCGCCAGATGGCTCGTCCATCAGGAGTCCTGGACGACGAACTCGTCGGTTGTCACTGGCGGCCACTGTTGGTCGGGCACCTCGCCGGCGGCGCTTGCGAACGTGCGGAAACCATCGGCGACCGCTGAACGCTGCTCAGGGGACAGATTGCCGAGGATGTCGGCTATGACGACCCTGCGTCGTTCGGTGGCCTGATCGACGACTTGCCTGCCGGCGGGCGTGATGGAGATCACCACCGTGCGTCGGTCGACGCGGGCCCGGTGTCGCCGAACCAGCTGCTTGCGCACCAGACGATCGCACATCCTGCCCGCGGTGGAGGCAGTGACACTGAGCGCCCCCGCCAAATCCACCAGCCGTTGCGGGCCTCGAGAGGCCAGCACCACCAACGTCCGATATTGGGCCAGCGTCGTGTCCTCGGCGACCGCTCCAAGGGACTGCGTGGCGACCACGATCAGGGACCGGCTCGCCGTCAATACGGCATCCACCGACCCATCCACATCGGATTCGTTCATGGCAGTAGCCAGATCCTTTCCAACTACTAATATTGCATATCGATACTATATCTGTCTGCAATTATTTGGTTGGCCGAGAGCTACCTGTTCAGGTCACCGGAGTTCCGCTGCCTGGCGCGTTCTTCGTCGGCCTCGCCGGGCTGGATACCTGGAGGGGGTCTAGTTCACCCCGGTTGCCGTGGACCGCAGCGGAACGGCTCTCATCCATGAGCCTCGCCAGCTCGTAGAACCGACGAGCCGCTGGCGAGAGCGGGCCGGATCGATGGAAAAGCGCTAAGTGGCGCACTGCCGGCGGGTCTGGTCGGGCGACCACCGCGCCGAGTAGTTGGGCGATGTGGGCCATGGAATCAGGGACGAGGGCGGCACCCGCTCCGGCGATGACCAAGGGCAGGATGGCATCTCGTTGAGCGGTGACCACTGCGAGCTTTGGCCGCAGTCCCATCGAACCGAGTCGCTCGTCGAGGAGGCGACGGGTCGATGTGCCTTCTAGGGAGGCGACGAACGAGATGTCGACGAAGTCCACTAGCTGGGCACGGTCGGCCTCGTCGGTGGTGGTCCCCGGTGGCAAGATGAAGACGAGCTCCTGGGCACCGAGGCCCACTGCTTCGAACGTGTCGGGGGCATCGACGGCGTCCGTCAGTCCCAACTCGCATGACCCGTTCTCGATGAGGTCGAAGAGGTCGCGGCTGTCCTCGGGAGCAGCCAAATCGACGCGCACCCCGGGGTGGTTACGCCGAAACCGACCGACCAACTCGGCCATCGGGTCGGCCGCCAACGTCGGCAAACTGGCCACCGACAGCGCCCCCGATTCGAGGCCAGCCACCGCCTCCACGGCCGCCCGACCGGTTGCGAGATCACGGAGCACCTGACGGGCCGGCCCGAGCAATGCATAACCGGCTGGGGTGAGCTGCACCCTCCGTCCGATCCTCTCGAAGAGTTGGACCCCGAGCTCGGCCTCCAACTCTTTGACCGCCAGCGACAGTGCCGGTTGCGAGACGAACACCGCTTTGGATGCGGCGGTAAACCCGCCGTGGTCCACCACGGCGACGAAGTGCTGGAGTCGGCGGCTATCCATTGTTATAGCTTATTGGTAGTAAAAGAAATCTCTATTTCTATTCTAGGTCGACTCTGGTCACAATCCAAGGAGTGGAGACCGTCGATGAGGTGAGTCCGGTCGGGTGGCAGCGCCTGATCGTCGAGCCGAGGCGGCCCGAGGCCGTCCGAGAACGACCGAACGACTACTGGTTGGCCGTCGCCGCCGTATGCATCGGGGCCTTCATGGGACAGCTCGACGCCAGCGTCGTGACGGTCGCCCTTCCGACCCTGCAGCGGACCTTTCACGCCAGTATCGGCGGCGTGACCTGGGTGGGATTGAGCTATCTCCTGGTGTTGGTGGCCACGGTCGCACCAGTCGGTCGCTTCGCCGATATGTGGGGCCGCAAACTCCTCTACGTCTACGGCTTCGGCATCTTCATCGTCGGTTCGGCGCTCTGCGGTCTAACCCCAAACCTCGGGGCCCTGATCGGCTTTCGGGCCCTCCAGGCGGCCGGCGCAGCCTTGCTGCAGGCCAACAGCGTGGCCATCATCGTGCTGGCCGTACCAAAACCATCACTGGGCAAGGCCATCGGGATTCAGGGTGCCGCCCAAGCCATCGGCCTGGCTCTCGGACCGACCGTCGGCGGATTGCTCCTCGCCGTCGGCGGATGGAGGCTGATTTTCTACGTGAACGTGCCCTTCGGACTGGTCGGCATGATCGCCGGGCTGCTGCTGGTACCGAGAAGTCGTCACCTCCAGGCCCGGGTGCCCTTTGATTGGACGGGCCTGGCCCTGTTCTTTCCGGCCATCGTGGCTGTGATCTCGGCCATCTCATTCGGGAACGCGAAGGGCTGGACCTCGCCGATCATCGTCAGCTTGTTCCTCGTCGGTCTGGCGCTCGGCATCGGGTTCGCGTTCCGCGAGCGATTGTGTAGTCGACCCATGCTCGATCTGAGGTTGTTCCGCCAGCCGCGGTTCAGTGCCGGCATCGCCAGCGGCCTGCTCTCCTATCTGGTGATGTTCGGCGTCCTCTTCCTGGTGCCCTTCTATCTGGAGCGGGGATTGCGACTCGGTTCCGGGCGGGCCGGTCTCGAGCTCATGGCGATGCCGCTCGCGCTCGGCGTCACCGCCCCGGTGGCTGGGCGGCTGGCCGATCGTCTCGGCGCAAGGCCACTTACCGTCGGCGGCATGGCCATGGTGGCCGGTGGAATCCTGGCGCTGGCTGCGCTGCGGCCCCCGACGCCGGCCTTCCTGGAGCTGTTGGCCATGGTGGGAGTGGGGCTTGGACTCTTCACTCCGCCGAACAACGCCGCCATCATGGGTTCGGTGCCCCCGGAGCAATCCGGCTTGGCGTCCGGCCTGCTCAATATGACCCGTGGTCTGGGGACAGCGCTAGGACTGGCATTGACCGGCCTCGTCTTCGACATCGCCGGCGGGAGGTCGGTGGCATCGTCGTCGGTGGAGCATGCCTTCTCGGTCACCTCGCTCTTCCTCGCCTCAGCAGCGCTCGTTGCCGGAGTGATCGCAGGATTGCGAGAAGGCGGCACCCTGGCTCACGCGGCGAGCGCCAGGGTGGAGTGAGGTGAGAGCGAAGCGGTCACCAGCCGCGTTACCGCTCGGCTCCTCGACGATGGACCCGATCTGGGATGCGGATCGTCCCGAAGATGCGGTGGACTAAGCGGTAGAGGAAAGAGAGCGCCACGGGCAGCGAGCATCACCGAGCTCGACGTGCCTGGTCAAGCCAGTGGACGAGTAAATGGACTCTTCAGGTACCCTTCAAGTGCTACTCGCCTCGCCAGCGCCGGTAGAGATCGGCGAGATCCTGCTTGGCTTCTGGGGTTAGTTCGTCTGGTTCGATCACGCCGGTCAGTTTGATGGTGATTCTGATCTGCTCTAGGTAGGCGGCGCAGTTTTGACACGCATGAAGGTGTCTTTCGAAGCGACGGCGGTCTCGACGTGACAGTGCTCCTTCGAGGTAGTCGGTGACAAGTTCGACTGCTTGCTCACACACGATGTCCTTTCGTCGCAGCGAGAGCATCAGTCGTCCTTCTTCATCTGGGCTTCGAGGATCTCACGGAGGCGGGAGCGGCCTCGGTGCAGCAAGATGCGTTGATTGCCAGGGCTGATCGCGAGCACCGCGCACACCTCGTCGGTGGAGAGACCTTCGACATCTCGCAGTATGACGACCTGACGCTGACGGGGAGACAGATCGTCGAGGGCCGAACTGAGGATCGGCGCCCAGAGAGCGGCGGCTAGACGGTCGTCGCTGTCCTCGGTCCACTGCTCGAGGGGGTCGGCCCATTGGCCTTGGGCGTCAAAGCGGGCTGGATCAACCGCGTGCAGGCCCTCAATCGGAGCGTCCAGGGGTTCACGGGAGCCGGCAGAACGGGCTCGGTTGACGAGGATCCGGAAGAGCCACGTCTTGAACGAGGAACATCCTTCGAACCGGTCAACGCCGCGGACCACGCCCATCCAGGTGTCCTGGACGGCCTCCTCGGCGACTGCCCGGTTGGGGACCAGGGAGCAGGCCAGCCGCAACATGGGCTGCTGGTAGCGCGCCACCACCGTCACGAATGCCTCCTCCTCCCCCTGGCACAGCCGGCCGAGCAGCTCGGCGTCGCTCTCCACGGTTCGAAGCGTAAGACCTGACAGCTCCATAGTGGCCGCGGCCGGTTGAGTCGTGTGTCGCCGGCTTGGAACAGCGTGTTCACCCGAAGCTTGGCCATGCTTGGCAGTCTGCTGCAGTCAGAGAACCGTTACGGAGATACCAGCTGGGGTGGATTTCTGGACGACGCGTAACGCTTGGCCTCGAACTCAGGACTGTGTTGGAGACCCCTAGATCCTTCGATGCAAAGGAGACACAACATGAGGAGATTGATACGACTGGCCACGGGCGCAGGTGCTGTCCTGGGCCTGAGCCTTTCGGCCTGGGTGGCACCGGGGGCTGCCGGAGCCGACGGCCTGCCTCAAGGGCCGCGATTCGGAGAAGGTGCCGATCACGTCGTCTTCGTTCAGACTGACAACACCGCGGGCAACCAGGTCGTTGCCTACGACCGAGCCGACGACGGCAGCCTGACTCTGGCCCACACGTACGCCACCGGAGGGCTGGGTGGGGTACTGAACGGCTCCGTGGTCGACCACCTGGGATCACAGGGTTCGCTCGCCTACGACCAACGCAACGCTCTGCTCTACGCCGTCAACGCCGGGAGCAACACCGTGTCCGTATTCTCGGCTCGGGGCGATCAGCTGACTCCTCGTCAAGTGATCAGCTCAGGAGGAACCTTCCCGGTCAGCGTGGCCGTACACGATCATCTCGTCTACGTCCTCAACGCTGAGAGTGGTGGAAGCGTTCAAGGGTATGTTGCGCTCTTCGGCCGCCTCTTTCCGCTTCCGGGGTCGAACCGGCCCCTCGGCCTGGTGATCCCCTCGGACACGACGCAGTTCACTCACACGCCGGGACAGGTCGCCTTCGATCCGGATGGTTCCAAGCTGATCGTGACGACCAAAGCGAGCAGCAACGCCATCGATGTCTTCAATGTCGGGCTCTTCGGCTACCTGTCACGCACCCCAGTGGTGAACGTCGAGCCCGGTACGGTTCCATTCGCCGTCACCTTCGACGAGGTCGGTCACTTGGTCGTCGGTGAAGCCGGGCCTAGCGCGTTGGTGACCTTCACCCTCCACCCCGATGGCACCCTCACTCAACTCGATTCGCTGGCCAGTGGTCAGCCGGGCCTGTGCTGGGTAGCTCCCGCTGGCGACTCGTTCTTCACCGGCAACACCGCCAGTAACTCGACAAGTGGATACCAATCCGACGCCAATGGCCAGCTCACCCTGCTGGGTGCCACACCCACGGACCCAGGAACCGTCGACGCATCAGCTTCTCCCAACGGCCAGTTCCTCTACGTCCAGACCGGAGGGAACGGGATTGTCGATGAGTTCCATGTCAACGCCGACGGTTCGCTCGCCAGAATCGGATCCGTGACCGTGGCGGCCGCGGCCGGCGGCGAAGGCATCGTCGCCCTATAGGCCCATCCCACCAGAGCGGTGGCGCCTCCAGAACCTCGGGCGCCGCCGCTCACGCCCGCATCCAGATCTGATATTGAGTCGTCGAGCCGAATGGAGGTCATCTCGTTGGGCCGAACGGGCCAAACCTCCGTGACGATGGATTGTGCCTCGCTCGCCAAGGTAGTGCTCTTTGCATGCGGACCGTCTCTTGCTAGGTTCCGCGCGAACTCTTGTAGCTCCGCTGCGCCAGCAGTGGGCAATGGGGCCGTGACGGGGGAAGCTGAGACTTCATTGCCGTGCCGGGTCCTCATCGGAGCTTGAGTGGTGTTGGTGCGTGCTGTCATCAGCAACCCGGTCAGCCCAACCGCCACTATCCACCCCTTCGCCATGCCAGTAGGGGTACTGCCGCTGCCCGGGACGGGCGGTTGTCGAGGGATGGCCAAAGTCTCAGCCAGTTGATGGCTAAGGCCCCCGGGGAAGTGGTTGCCAGCCGGGCGGAAGCTCGGCCGAAAGAACGGCTTCGACGAAGCGAGCCACGGCGGTGGTCGAGGTCCGAGACGGATTCCACTGCAGGGTGAACGGCACAAGTTGGTACGGATCGACTGGCAAGACAACAGTGTGTCTATGCGTGCCAGTGAGCGACGCGATGAGCAGGATCCAGTCGACCGAGTCTTGATCAACCCACCGGGCGGCAGCTAGATCGGTGTCCTCGAGTGCCACAGTGGGCGGGGAAATGCCGGCCTCGTCGAGCGCCTGGCGCTGGCTGAGCACCCAGGCCGGAAACAAGTCGGCCGGCGTACCGAGAACGTCGTTCGACAATTCACCCAATGCCACGTATTGCCGATCAGCCAGGCGGTGATCCTGGCGGAGACCGACCAGCAGCGGCTCACCGCAGAACACTTCGCTGGCCGTGTCGTCGGGTTCCGAGGGAAGGCCACAAGTGATAGCGACGTCGACGTCGCCGATCGCCAGGGCGTCAATCAGCCCGGGCATCCACATCCGCTTTGTGACCACTGTGACTTGGGGCGCCTGCGCTTTGAACAGTCGCACTAGATGTGGTGCGAGGGTTGGGGCTGCCGGCGGCGTGATGCCCAACCGAATGGTGCCAGCCTCCCCGCCGGCAATCTGCCGCACCGCCGCCTGTGCGGCGGCGACCTCACCGAGGATGGTCTTCGCCCGGGTCAATAGCTCGGCACCAGCGCCGGTGATGGCAACTCGGCGGGTCGTCCTGATGAATAGCGGGGTGCCGAGCTCCTGCTCGAGGCGCTGGATCAGCTCACTGAGACTCGGCGCACTGATGTAGAGCCGTTCGGCCGCCCGCCCGAAGTGCAGCTCCGTCGCGACCGCGACGAATGCTTCGAGCTCACGCACGTCCACCTTCTGACGATACCCGGCATTCGCCATTGTTCGGACCGGCCGAACAGTGACTTCGGAAGTTGCCCCTTTTTCGATGACCAACGTGAGTCCAAGCTGCACTCAGGACTATTGCGCCACTCGCAAAGAGGAAACTATGCAACGACGCCCCTTGATCCTCCTGGCCCTGTGCCTGGCGGCTTTCGTCATTAGCGTCGACGTCACGATCGTGAACGTCGCGTTGCCAACCCTCGTACGGAGCCTCGGTGCCTCCACCACCCAGCTTCAGTGGGTCGTGGACGCCTACAGTCTGGTCTTCGCCGCCCTGATCCTGGCCGCCGGGAGCTTGAGTGACCGCTTCGGTCGCAAGGGCACGCTGCTCGTTGGGCTGGGGGCGTTCGCCACAGCGAGCCTGGCGGGAGCGATTTCGGGGACGACGGGAGAACTCATTGCTGCCCGCGCCGTCATGGGACTCGGCGCCGCGCTCATGTTCCCGTCGACTCTCTCGCTGCTCGTCAACATCTTCACCGAACGCGCGGAACGCGCCAAGGCCATCGGGCTGTGGGGCGCCACCACCGGGGTCGGCATTGCCTTGGGCCCGATCGTGGGCGGGTGGCTCTTAGGGCGGTTCGAGTGGGGGAGCATCTTTGTCTTCATGGCTATAGTCGCGGCTTCCATCGCGGTCCTTGTCGCCCGAGCGGTGCCAACCTCGCGAAACCCGAGCACGCCGCCACTCGACTGGCGCGGTCTTGCCCTGTCAACGGTCGGGATGGCCGTCCTTGTCTTCGGCGTCATCGAGGCCCCGGATTGGGGATGGGGCTCTGCAGCCTCGGTTGCGAGCCTGGCTCTTGGCGGATTGCTTCTCGCCGTTTTCGTCCTTGTCGAAGGGCGGATCGAGCACCCCATGTTGGACGTTGCGCTCTTTCGCAACCCGCGGTTCACCGCCGCCAGCGTCTCGGTCGCCGTCTCGTTCTTCGCCCTCTCAGGGTTCATCTTCCTCATCACCCAGTACTTCCAGTTCGTGATGGACTTCACTCCGCTTGGCACCGGGGTCCGGCTCTTGCCGGTCGCCGCCTCCGTCGGGGTCACATCGGTCGTCGGCACGAAGCTCGCCGTGCGGGTCGGCAACAAGTTAATCGTCGGAGCCGGGCTTCTTCTGTTTGGCGCAGCCCTCCTGTGGATCTCGACGCAATCGGCATCGACGTCTTATGGCGTCATTGTCCTTCAGATGCTCGTGCTTGGTTCAGGGATGGGACTCACGAGTGCACCGGCCACCGAGGCGATCATGGGTGTTGTTCCCGCGGCCAAGGCCGGCGTCGGCTCTGCGGTCAACGATGCGACGCGGCTCTTCGGCGGCACGCTTGGCGTCGCCATCATCGGCAGCGTCGCGGCATCTTTGTATGCCAGTCGGCTCGCTGCAACGCTTCCGTCAGCGCTGCCTGCTCAAGCCGTCGCCGGTGCCAAAGGCTCGTTCGGCGGGGCGATCATCGCCTCTGACCAGCTCTCGAAGCTCGGTTTGCACCATGCGGCCCAAGGGCTCACTCACTCCGCCACAAATGCGTTTCTCTACAGCTTGGCCGGTGGTTGCCGGGTCGCGGGAGGTGTTGCCGTCGCTGGGGCCCTCTTGGCAATCGCATTCCTGCCGGCTCGGCCTCGCCAGGAAACGGAAGTGGTGAGACAGGACCGCGTTGTGAAGCTGGCGCCGGCCGAGCCCGTACTGATCCCAGCGGCTGTGAGCGGGCCGTCTGTATCTACGCCATGACCGATTGACAACGAAGCATTCGCACGTCCAACGACGACGTGCCCATGAAAAGGAGACAACCGTGACCAAGATCGACGTTGGAGTCATCGAGTACTCGCTGAGCCGGGCAGAGGGATCCCTCCATGTCCTCGACTATCCCGGCGAGGAGCCGGCGATCGTTCTGATGCACGGGTTTCCCGACGATCACCGGGTCTACGACAAGCTCTTGCCGTTGCTGTCCCCGAGGCGGGCTGTGGCCTTTGACTGGCTTGGGTACGGTTGGTCCGATCGCTCGGATACCGCCGGATTCACTCCTGAGGAGCATGGGTCCGAACTGGCGGCCGTGCTCGACGAGCTAGACATCACTCGCGCCGTACTTGTTGGTCACGATGCGTCGGGGCCCGATGCGGTTGCGTTCGCCGTCGCCCACCCCGAACGAGTGGCTCATTTGGTTCTGCTCAACACCATCTTCGGACATCAGCCTTCCCTTGAAGCTCCCCGAGATGATCCGGTTGCTCGCCGATCCGGCATTTACACCGCTCGCCGACGCCATGGTCAAGGACGAGGGCCAGCGTCTCTGGCTGCTGCAGCACACCGCCGCCCAGTGGGGGTTGGATGCCCTCGACCCCGACGGCCTCGCCATACGATCGATCCTCCCGCAGTTCTTCGGCGACGCTGACCAGCCTGATGCCCTCGCCGCCATCCGCGCGTGGACCGCAGGTCTGTTCGATTCTCTCGGGAAAGAGGACGGGCTGATCGACAGCGGAGCACTTGGGCACCTCGAGGTCCCGGTCTCGATCATCTTTGGCGAATCGGATCATTATCTGAGCCCGTCACTTGCGGCCGAAATAGCTGGGCTGTTCAAGGATCCGTCGTTTCATTTGGTGCAAAATGCCTCACACTGGCCGCAATATGATCAGCCTGAGGTGGTCGCCGAACTTCTCAAGGGTGCCAGGACGTGAAGGGTGCCACCGGAAAATCGGTGGATACCGAGGCGGTGCGATTGTCATCTATGGGGCGATCATCGGACCCGTCGTGAAATGCCTGCAGAGGCAAACCCGGCGCGCAGACGTGTTTGCTCCTGTGTTCTGCGGGAGAAGCGCCGATGTCGCTGGCCCGCCAACCGGCGGAGCCGCTAGCCGTCTGGCTCAAGCGGCCTTCCGGTAGTACTCGTGGATGAGCCCACCGAGGAGGTCGCGGCGCTTGATCTCGCTCGGTTCAGCGCTGAGGGCCCTTAGAGGTGGTGAACCTCCCGGCGGTCTCAGTCCGAGGCCGCGGTGTGGCCGCTCCTCGTTGTAGTGCTTGACGTAGGTCGAAGGCATCCGCTCGAGCTGACGAACGCCCAGCACCATGACGCGATCGAGGCACTCTGCCCGGACGGTGCGGATCCATCGCTCGGCGCTCGCACCCTTTCCGAGGCTCGAGAGGATCGAGTGGAAACGATCCGCTTTCTCGTGCACGACCGCGACAAGCGCTTCGGAGCGACGTTCGTCGACATCTTCAAGGCCGAAGGCGTCGAGATCATCCGAACGCCTTGGCGAGCCCCGAGGGAGGCCTCCTCGATCATCGCCCGTGACGTGTTTACCGTCGAGTCGATCCGGCTGAAGACCCTGCACGTGCTCTTCTTCATCGAGCTGCAGAGCCGGCGCGTGCTGATCGGCGGGGTGACCGACGGTCCGGTCAACCTCGCCTGGTGTACCCAGATCGTTGGGTGCGCACGAACTGGCGCCAGGTCTCCCGGTGCGGACCGGTCGGGACTTGACCGCCAGGATGCGGCGAATGCTCGTCGTCGAGATCTGGACGCCGGTCTTCATGAGCTCGCCTTGAATTCGCTTGTAGCCCCACGTGTCGTTCTCCCGTGTCATCCGCCAGACCAGGACCTGGGTCTCGAGCGAAATCCTCGGGCGGGAGACGACCCGATGTGAGAAGTGCCACTTCGCCTTCACGAAGTCCCGGTGCCAGCGACGAAGGGTGTCAGGAGTGAACAAGTTCGACAGCCGCTCGTGAGCTGGACGGAGCTGTTGAATGACCGTGAGCACCAGACGCTCCTCCTGACGTGTCTTTGGGTGGGGGACCTGCCGGCGCAAGACAACCAACTCCTGGCGCAACACGAGCAGCTCGAGATCCCTCGAGCGAGAGGACCGGCGTGCGAGGAGCACCAGTCGGAGCACCTGGCGGTGAGAGAGGGTGATGAGGCGGATGGTCACCCGGCCAGTTTCGCACCCGAGTTACAGCGGTGTTCGATGTGGTTACGCGCTCGACCGTGAGGTGGCACAAGATTCCGTGGTTCGCGCTCTCGCAAAAAGCGCACCTCCGGGATCCTCCTGGTAACCCCCGGCAGGGCAAAGCAGGGAAGCCAAGTTGAAGACGTTCGAGCCGATCGCCGCGCCGGCCCCAACGGCCAAGAGCAGTAATCCCATTCTCTTCCCTAAATTGACATTGTTGGTAAGCCCAGCAACTGCTCCTCCGTGGACTCCGAGAGTTGTCGGTGTAACTTCTCCCGTCAATGACACCTCGGTCTCTAGGGCATTGCAGAAGGTCTCGTTTGATTCTCGGAGGGTGTTTGGTTGGCCTTCTCGCTGCAGGCTGCTCGACGAACGCAAGTACGACAACCGGTACAATTGCAGCAACTCCTTCCGGATCGATGCCACTTCAGCCGGTGCACCATGTGGGCATCTGGATCGTGGACAACGAAGGTCGGGTCCTTATTACCCATGGCCTCAATGTGATCTGGAAGACCCCTCCCTACTATCCGATGGCGCTCTCCGCCCAAGACGCGGCAGTTTCTCGTCAGCGAGGGATTCTCCGGAGCTCGAATCGGCTTCATCTGGGCCGGAGTCGAGCCCACGCCACGGGCTCCATCCTCCACGTATGTATCCCAGATTGCCCGGATCAACCGGATACTCGGGCAATATGGGATTCGTACGCTGGTCGATTTTCATCAGGACAACTATTCGGCGAAGTACGGGGGCGACGGAGCGCCTTTGTGGGCGTCTCAAGGGAGCGGTGCCCTGCAAGCCTTCCAGAGCTTGTGGGACAACAAATCCGTCGATGGGACGGGTCTGGCCCAGCACTTCCAAGCAGCTTGGACAGCTGCGGCACGGTCGTTGGGGAAGTCGACAAACCTTCTCGGTTTCGACGTGTTCAACGAGCCGTACCCCGGTATTCAATCGGGCTGCTCCCTGTTCGCTGCCGTGCCCCCTATTCGAGGAGGGCCAGCTCGCACATTTCTACCGAGGGATGATCACAACCATCCACAAGATCGACCCCAACACTCTGATCTTCTATGAGCCGATACCGGAGTTGACCGGCTCCAGCACCTCCCTGCCTGCGCCCTTGACCAATGATCCGAATCTCGGATTTACATTCCATTACTACGACCGAGCCTGTGGAACGCTGCCTGAGCCTGCGAGTCCTCCTGGTGCCGCACAGCAGGACCTCCGATGCGCAACAGCCGAGAGTGCGGCGCTCGACACAGGAATCGCCTACGCATCCCGTGCTGGAGTTGCTGTCGACTTCGGAGAGTTTGGCGACAGTACGAATGCCACTGACGACGCCAACATGGTGGATCTGGCTGGCCAGCGCTTCCTGAACTGGACCTACTGGGAGTACTACACCACGCCATCAAGCTTGGCTCCAGGGCTCTTGATCGATGACAAGAAACCCGGATCGGAGGCGAACGCGGATCAGCAGATTCTGAATGCTCTCGTTGCCCCTTATCCAGAGGCCGTCACCGGCACGCCGGAGTCGTATTCTCTCGATCGCAGCACTTGGACGATGACGTTCACCTACTCTACGACTCCGGTGCAAAAGGGTCTGTCGTGTCCCAATCCTCCAACGGAGATATTCGTCCCGCACAGGGACTACCCCCACGGCTATTCCGTGGAGGTCTCCGGCGCTAAGGTGGTGTCACCGCCTACTTGGCCCTGGGTGGAACTGGTGAGCCACGATCAGCACACGCAGGTGACGGTCACCATACGACCGGCTGCCGACTCATCGACGCAGGTCCCAACCTCAGCCATCGATCCACGTTCTTCAACGTTCGGTTGTAGATAGGTGAGGGGCGCCAGCGCCCTGGGTCCTCTTCTCGAGATCCTCCCTCGCTCGCCTTGGATCTCGAGTGCGTACGCCAACCCGCGTCGAACCCCGATGGCCAACTGGACGTATTTTCTTGGCGCGGTCGGGGCGTAACGCGTCCCCGACAAAGCAGCACCGGGAGCCACCTGTAGGGTTCCGTGACAGAGTCGGTTGAGACGCTGTGTTGTGGTACATGTGGTACGGGATTCCGCTGTTCGCGTCGCACAAAAGACGCACGCACCACTGTGAACTTGGTATCCCGGTCGCGGATGAGGAACCGAAAACGACGCCCGGCGTCTTCGAGGTCGGAGGCGAAGTTGCGGGCCACCTGGGTAACCCAGGGGCCATTTGGGTTGGCCGTGACGCCGAGCAGGTGGACTCTGCGACGTTCGATCTCGATCACAAAGAGCACATAGAGAACGCCGCAGCGTGACGGTGTCCACACTGGAGAAGTCGGTGGCCAAGAGACCCTTGGCCTGAGCTCTGAGGAATTTCGACCCAGGCGGGGCCCGAGCGCCGTGGCGCGGGCGGGATAGGTTGCGGCGGGAACGGCAGCGACGCTGGTCTTGGACACGGTGCGGCCGAGCTTCTTCAGTTCACTCACGATGCGCAGATATCCCCAGCGGGCTCTCCCGAGCCAGGCGCACGATCAACTCGACCGTCTCTTGGGGCAGAGCGGGTCGGCCTGTACTTACGATGCGGGTAGGTCCAGTGACCGGACCCCATTGATCGATCCACCCGTTATGTGAGCTGTAGTTGGTGTTCGTTCCTCCACTGCCGGGCAAACTCGTTGGGCGTGAGCATGCCGAGGGCGGAGTGCGGTCGGTATGAATTGTACTCCTCCTTCCAGTCGCCGACAAGGACCTGGGCTTCCAACAGCGAGTCGAACTGCTCGATCCAGAGCAGCTCATCCCGCATCCGTGATCCATAGGACTCGACCCAGGGGTTCTGCCACGGTGACCCCGGGTCGATATAGCTGGTGCCGGCACCGGTGAACCGGCACCAATTGTGGCAGGGTGTACGCGGTGAGCTCGGGGCCGTTGTCACAGCGGATGAAGGTGGGGATGGGTGCCTCGCTGGCCCACGAGCTTGTCGAGGACGGCCACGGTGGCATCGGCGTCGATGGAGTAGTCGACGAGGTCACCCAGCGACTGCCGGTGTATTCGTCGGTGATGTTGGAGGATCTTGAGAGCGCGCCGCGGTGGCGGTCACGTCGAACTGGTAGTCAAGGGCCCAGACGTGGTCCGGGTAGCTGGCGGTCAAGCGGTCGGCTGGGGTGGTGGAGATCCCGAGCCGCCAACGCTTGTGCCGGCGGGGTGGGACCGAAGTCCCTCTTCACGCCAGAGACGCTGGACCTTCTTCCGATTCACATGATGGGCGGCTTTCCCGGCAGAGGACGGCATGGGCCCGGCGATACCCCCACCGGGGGTGGGCCTTGGCAAAGGCCCGGAGCTGGCTACGCAGATCTTTGTCGGGGTCGGGCTGCGTGGGCCGGTGCCGCTGGGTGGAGCGGTGTTGGCGAACAATCGGCACGCCCGCCGCTGCGAGAGGCCGAGCCGCTGCTGGATCATGTCCGGCGGCACGACGTCGCTGCGACGGGCTCACCATTTTCCCGAGGCGATCTCCCGGAGGGCCAGGTTCTCGAGCTCCTTGTCGGCCACCAGGCGCTTCAGCTGGACATTCTCCTTCTCCAGCTCCTTCAAGCGCTTGGCGTCGTCGGCCTTCATCCCGCCGTACTGGTTCCGCCACCGGTAATAGGTCGTCGTCACCTGCAGGTGCCGGGCGACCGCGGCTACGTCCTCCCCTTCGTTCAGCATCCGGTCAGCCTCGTTGAGCTTCCGGACGATCTGCTCGGGCGTGTGCCTTCTGGTCTGGTCATCGTGCAAACCTCCTCTTCACCCACGATTCGGTGGAATGGGCTCAGGTCACGGGTGGACCAATCTCAGGGGGTCAGGCCACCAGCTGCATCGCACGAGGGCACG
>CAVTHA010000003.1:0-543063 GCA_963734435.1 uncultured Acidimicrobiales bacterium
TCCTCGATGGTTCCCGAGTCGACGGCGAAGGTGCCGGGGGCCGGTTCCCGCTCGTACCACTCCTCGACCGAGTCGAGGTCGACATCGAGCCCGGCGGCCAGCTGGCGCACCACACTGCCCCAGGCCATGGTCAGGACGCCGGGTTGCAGGATCATCGGGATGTCGGTCAGCGGTCGGCCGAAGCCCATGATGTCGAAGATCACCATCGGCTGGTTGTAGGTGTTGTAGTTGAGCACCTCCGACACCCGGAGCTGGTCGATGCGCTCGCTCACCCCGGTCAGCACCAAGGGGAGCGCGTCGTTGGCAAAGCCGGGATCCACCCCGTTGACGAACAGGGACACGCCGCCCGCGGCGGCGGCGTCCTGGAGGGGGCTGATCATGGCCTGGTCGACCACGGCGAACGGGTACTGGAGGAACACCGGCCCGCTGGACACCACGTTCACCCCCGCCCGCAGCATTCGGGCCAGGTCGTCGAGCGCCTCGGTCAGCCGGTGGTCCGCCATGGCGGTGTGCACGATGACGTCCGGTCGAAGCGCCAGAAGCTGGTCGGCGTCGTTGGTGGCAGCCACCCCGAGGGTGCGCCCGAGGCCGGCCAGCTCGCCCGCGTCCCGGCCGACCTTGTCCGGATTGGACACCCAGAGCCCCACCAATTCGAGGTCGGGCCGCGCGTCGATGCCGGCGATGGCATGGACGCCGACGTTGCCGGTGCTCCAGGCGACGACTCGGTAGGGCTCGCTCATCGGGACCTCCTCGGGCAGTTCGTGATGGTGAGGGCGGCCATGCTCAGAGGTCGGGTAGCCCCATGTCGAGGTTCGGGGCCTCGATGCCCCCGTCGACCTCGAGCACCTTGCCGGTGATATAGGAACCGGCCTCCGAGGCCAGGTATACGACGGCGGCGGCGATGTCCTCGGGGTTGCCGATCCGCCCGAGCGGGGTTGCCGTCTCCAGTGCCTGGCGTAGCTCGTCGGTCTGCATCACGATGTCGAGGGCCGACGTGGCCACCGAGCCGACGGCGATGGCGTTGACCCGGATCCGGGGCGACAAGTCGGCGGCCGCCAGTCGGGTGTAGTGGGCCAGTGCGCCCTTGGCGGTGCCGTAGGCCAGATAGCCGCGCCCCGACAGGCGGCCCATGGCGGAGGAGATGTTCACCACCGAGCCGCCACTCCCGGCGAGCATGAGGGGGACCGCCGGTCGCAGCAGGGCGTGGGCGGTCGATACGTTGAAATGGAAGGCCTGTTCCAGCCGTCCCGGCGAGGTGTCCATGAACGGGCGGGGCATGGCGCCGCCCACGTTGTTCACCACCAGATCGAGTCGGCCGTACTCCTCGGCGGCCCGCTCGACCAGCGCGGCCACCGCCTCCAGGTCACTGAGATCAGCTGGGACGGTGACCGCCCGCCGTCCGGCGGCCGACACCTGGCCGGCCACCGCGTCCAGTTGATCGGCACTGCGGGCGGAGATCACCACGTCGGCTCCCGCTTCCGCCAGGCTGACCGCGCAGGCCGCTCCGATGCCCCGGCCGGCCCCGGTGACGACGGCCACCTTGTCGGTCATGGCGAAGCGGTCGAGAATCAAAGCACCGGTCCTTTCCGTGTCGGCTCCCGGCAACGGCTTGTCGGCGACAGTGCTAGCAGCCCCGGAGCCGATGGTGCACGTCCGACCCGGACGATCCGCCCGGGCCGATCGGTGTCCGCATCGACCCACCGACGGCGGCGATGTTCAGTCGGCCAGCTCGGCCATCGCCGTGATGCGGGTGGGTCGCACCCGGACCAGCAGCTCACCGGGCACGCCGTTGCGCTCCCCGATGGCCACGGCATGCTCCTCGCCCAGGTAGCGGCCGCCGATCACGGTGGCCCAGTGCCGCACCTCGTCGAGGTCCTCGCTCAGGGTGGCGATGCCGTCGATGACGGCGAAGGAGTGGGGCGGACGCTCGTCATCGACGCACAGGCACACCCGTGGGTCACGGCGCAGCCCCTTCCCCTTCACGGTCTCGGCCCCGGTGTTGAGGACGATGTCACCGATCGGATTGTCCGGAGCGGCGGACGACCTGTCGAGTACGAACCACACCGGTGCCACATGTGGTCGGCCGTCGGCGTGGGTGGTGGCCAGCTTGGCGGTGTGGATGGCATCACCGCCGAGGAAGTCCGCCAGTTCTTCGCCGGTCATGGGTCGGGCCATGTGGTCCTCCGTCGGCTCGGGCCGATCAGGTCGGCCGCGTGGCGGGCAGGCCGAGCTTCCGGTGGTCCCAGGACACGGTGCGCTCCACGTTGAGTTTGGCCACGATCCGTTTGTTCAGCATGGTCTCGACGAGGGGCGCATCTCCTCGGTGTAGGTGCCGTAGTAGCGCTCGAAGAGGTTGACACCCAGCTCCCACATCCTGTCCGGATCGTCGATGATCTCTGCCGTGCCCGACCAGTTCGACGCCCCGCAGTTCCTCGTAGTAGTCACCGTCCTCGAACATGCATGTCATCCGGGGATCCCGTCGGAGGTTGACCGCCTTTTGCGATTTGGCCTTCGTCTCGATGGCGATCGATCCGTCGAGGAAGCCGTACCACATGGCCACGGCGTGGATCGACCCGTCGTGATTGAGCGTGCACATGGTCATGGGCCGGCGCTCGTGCAGGAAGGCGTCGACCTCGTCGGCGACATGACTGACGAGATCCCGCTGCTTGACCCCGTGGCCCATCTGCTGTGGATTCGATTGCTCGGCCATCTCGTCCTCCCGGTCGGGCATGGTTCGATGCCGCTGACCCGCAGCGTACGGCGCGGCCAGGCGCGGTGCACATGGATGCGGTGCCGATCTCGCCGACCAGGCCGAAGGCGTGGCGGCCGGCCGGGGTGGCGGCCGGCACCTCCATGTCTGCTTCGTCTGCAGCGGCAACATCTGCCGGTCGCCCATGGCCGAGGTCGTGCTGCGTCATCTGGCGGCCGGGGCCGCCCTGCCGGGTGGGCCCACCCTCGGCGATCGACTCCGGGTGACGAGCGGCGGCACCGGAGGCTGGCACGCCGGCGAGCCCATGGACGAGCGGGCGCGGGCCGCCCTCGAACGCCGGGGCTACGCCGACCACGGGCACCGGGCCCGCCAGTTCGAATCGGCCTGGTTCCCGAGGACGGACCTGGTGGTGTGCCTCGATCGAAGCCATCGTCAGACCTTGGCCGGCCTGGCCCGGGCCCACGCCGGTGACGACGACTACGACGAACGTCTGGTGCTGTTGCGCAACTTCGACCCGGCCGGTGCGGCCGTCGACGTGCCCGATCCCTACTACGGGGAGGATGCCGACTTCGACGCCTGCCTGGCCATGGTGGAGTCGGGGTGCCGGGGACTGGTCGACCACCTCCTCGACGGCCTCGGCGACCCCGGTGGCCTCGGCGGCTCCGTCGAGCCGTCGCCTCAGGCCAGGGGCACGAAGGACTCCTTCTCGTAGGTAATGAGCCGGTCGTAGACCTCGCGGAGCTGGTGGCGGCGCGACCGGTCGTTGGCCAGGTTCTCCAGCTCGGCCGGGTCCGTATCGTGCTCGTACCACTCGTGATCGTTGTCGTCGAAGGCGCAATCGGGCCCGAAGACCTTCTCCCCGGCGGGCTTGCCCCACAGTCCGGTCGACGGCTTGCCCCCGCCGACCCCGAAGTAGCGGGCGTACTTGGTGTGGCCGTCGTAGAAGCCGCGTAGCGCGTACCGGACATGGTTGAGCCCGGTGGTCTGGGCCGAGTCCTGGGCGAAGAGGATGTGGTCCCGGACGGATGCCGACGGATCAGCGAGCACCGGGGTGAGGTCGGTGCCCTGCACGGTCGGGGCGGTGACACCGGCGTCGACCCCGGCCAGCGAGCAGATGGTGGCAGCCAGGTCGACATGCGAGCCGAGCGCGCCGGTCACCCTCCCGGCGGCAGTTACCCCGGGCACCCGCATGTACAAGGGCACTCTCATGATCTCGTCATAGACGAAGGGCCCTTTGGACCGGAGCCCGTGTGAGCCGCACATGTCGCCGTGGTCGGAGGTGAAGATGACCACCGTCTCGTCCCAGGCACCGGCCGCCTCGAGGGCGGACAGCACCGTGCCGAGGCTGCGGTCGGCCAGTTGGTGGAGATGCACGTAGTAGTCGAGGTGGCGCAGCCAGGCGGCTTTGTCGTCCGGGTCGATATAGCCCCACAGTCCGTGCTGCTGGTCCCAACGCCACTGCCGGTGCGCTTCAGGCTTGGTGTGCAGATCGTCGTCGAAGTTGTCCGGGAGCCGGTCGGCCACCTCGGGATACGGTTCGGAGAAGACCGGCAGCGGGTCGTCCTCCTTCCAGGCGGCGGACTCGAGCACCGAGCGGATACGGGCCACATCCTCGGGATGGTGCTCGCGGTATCCGGGCTGGTCCACCGGGAACCACATCACGTCATGGGGGTTGACCAGCGCCACCGTGAGGAACCACGGCGTGCGGTCGGTCGCCCCGCTCCCATTGGTCCCGTCCCGCCCGGCGTTCCGGCTGAGCCAGTGGGCGGCGTTGCCGGCGATGACGGGATCGAAATGCACGCCGGTGCCGGCCCAGCCCATGAAGTGGCGGTCGTTGCCGTC
Source organism: uncultured Acidimicrobiales bacterium (assembly GCA_963734435.1). Lineage (GTDB taxonomy): Bacteria > Actinomycetota > Acidimicrobiia > Acidimicrobiales > RAAP-2 > Bog-756. The sequence goes on from CAVTHA010000003.1 coordinate 4,553, forward strand.
CCAGTCGGCGAAACCGTAGGCCTCCATGTCCGGGGTGGGCGAGTGGGAGAGGTGCCACTTGCCGATATACGACGAGCGGTAGCCCGCCCCGGCCAGCAGCGAGCCGAGGGTCGGGGTCGACGGGGGCAGCTCGTGGTGCTCGGGCATGATCACGTTGTCGAGCACCCCGTGGCCCTCGAGGTAGCGGCCGGTGAACAGGCTCGCCCGGCTGGGCGAACAGGGCGACGAGTGGGTGAAGTAGCTGGTGAATTCCAGCCCCTCGGCGCGGAGGCGGTCCCGCCAGGGCAGCGACACCCCTGGCGGCAGCCAGGACCGCTGGCGCTCCTGGTCGGAGACGACCAACAGGATGTTGGGTGGCGAGGATCCCGCTCCGGTCACGGTCCAGAACGGTAGCGGCTCCTCCGGACCCACCCCGACCGCCCTGTTGGCGCACAAAAGTGAAATGTGTTCTACTTCTCGGACGTCCACGCCGACGAGCCTTAGGGGGAGGTTCCGCATGCCCGAGAACGAAGCGCTGCACGCCGACCACCGCCTCGAGTACCCCTACTCGCGCTCGGTCGGGCCGGTCATCGGGGGGTTCCTCACCGGTTTGCGCGACGGCCGGCTGTTCGGGGTCCGGGGTGCCGGGGGAGCGGTCATCGTGCCGCCCACCGAGTACGACCCGACCACCGGGGCGGACACCGGCGAACAGGTGGAGGTCGGTCCGGGAGGCGTCGTCGAGTCGTGGGCCTGGGTGTCCGACCCCTTACCCAAGCACCCGCTGGCCAGGCCGTTCGCCTGGGCCCTGATCCGGTTGGACGGGGCCGACACCGCCCTGCTCCACGTGGTGGACGCCGGCGGGCCGGACCGGCTGGCCCGCGGCGACCGGGTCACGGCGAGGTTCCGGCCGGCGGGTGAGCGCATCGGGGCCATGGCCGACATCGAGGCCTTCGTGCCCGAGGAAGGGCCGGGCCGGTGAACGCCGACGGCGGGACCGAAACGGAGTCGCCGGGGCCGGTCACGACGCTCGCCACGCCCATCCGACTCGACTTCGACTTCACCCCCGGGGTGGCCCAGTCGCGGTTCCTCCGCGGCCTGGAGCAGGGCAAGTTCATGGGCCAAAGGTGCCCGACCTGCGGCAAGGTCTACGTGCCCTCCCGGGGGTCGTGCCCGACCGACGGCGTGCCGACCACCGAGGACGTCGAGCTGGCCAACGTCGGCACGGTGACCACCTACTGCGTGGTGAACGTGCCGTTCGCCGGGCAATCGATCGAGATCCCCTACATCTGTGCGCAGATCCTCCTGGACGGAGCCAACCTCTCCTTCATGGGGCTCATCCAAGAGGTGCCGACCGACCAGATCCGAATGGGGATGCGGGTGGAAGCGGTCTGGGTCGAGACCGACCAGCTCACACCATCGCTGGCGTCGGTCAAGTACTTCCGGCCCAACGGCGAGCCGGACGCCGACTACGAGACGTTCAAGGAATACCTGTGACCGCATCGAGGCCCGGGAGGACCATCCGGCCGGTGTCGGTCGCCTCGTTCGCCCAATCGAAGCACGTCCGGCGCGACGACCAGCACAACGAAGTCGAGATGCTCATGCCGGTGGTGGCCGAGGCCTTCGGCAACATCGGTGCCACCAAGGACGACGTCGACTTCATCTGCTCGGGCTCGACCGACTACCTGATAGGCGGGCCGTTCAGCTTCGTCACCGCCCTCGACGCGGTAGGGGTGTGGCCGCCGCGGTCCGAGAGCCATGTGGAGATGGACGGGGCCTGGGCCCTGTACGAAGCCTGGGTGCTCCTCCAAGAGGGTGGGATCGACGCCGCGCTGGTCTACTCCTTCGGCCGTTCGTCCCTCGGGAACCTCAACGAGATCCTGGCCCTGCAGTTGGATCCCTACTACGTGGCACCCCTGTGGCCCGATCCGGTCAGCCTGGCCGCACTGCAGGCCCGTGCCCTCATCGACGCCGGCCGGGCCAGCGAAGTGGATATCGCCAACGTTGCCGCCCGAAACCGGAAGAACGCCCTCTCCAATCCCAAGGCCCAGGTGGCCAAGGACGTGACGCTCGACGCGCTTCTCGAGGACGACTACGTGGTGTCGCCGCTCCGTCGTCATGCGTTGCCGCCCGTCACTGACGGTGCCGCCGCCATCGTGCTGGCCGCCGGCGACAAGGCCCGCCGATGGTCGGACCGGCCGGCCTGGATCACCGGGATCGATCACCGCATCGAGACCCACTCGCTCGGAGCCCGGGACCTGACCACGTCGCCGTCGACGGCCAAGGCCGCGGCCGTGGCCGGGGTGGCCGACGGCCCGGTGGACGTGGCCGAGATCCATGCCCCCTTCGCCTCCCAGGAGATCATCGTGCTGGACTCCCTCGGGCTCGATGACCAGGCGGTGTCGGTGAACCCGTCGGGCGGCGCCCTGGCCGCCAACCCCATCATGTCGGCCGGGCTGATCCGCATCGGCGAGGCCGCCGCCCGGGTCTCGTCGGGATCGGCCCGCCGGGCGGTGGCCCATGCCACGTCGGGGCCGTGCCTGCAACAGAACCTGGTGTGCGTGCTGGAGGCTGAGTGATGGCAGAGCGCGCCGCAGTCATCGGTGTCGGGCAAACCCACCACAAGGCCAAGCGCGACGACGTGTCGATCGCCGGACTGGTGCGGGAGGCGGCCAAGACGGCCCTGGCCGACGCCGAGCTCGACTGGGCGGACGTCGACGCAGTGGTCATCGGCAAGGCACCGGACATGTTCGAGGGCAACATGATGCCCGAGCTGTACCTGGCCCCCGCCCTCGGCGCGGTGGGCAAGCCCATGTTCCGGGTGCACACGGCCGGGTCGGTGGGGGGGTCGACCGCGCTGGTCGCCGCCCACCTGGTGGCATCGGGCATCCACCAGCGGGTGCTCACCGTGGCCTACGAGAAGCAGTCGGACTCCGACGCCATGTGGGCGCTGTCGGTGCCCCAGCCGTTTGCCGCGCCCCTCCTGGCCGGGGCGGGCGGCTACTTCGCACCCCACATCCGGGCCTACATCCGCCGCTCGGGCGCACCCGAGCACATCGGGCGGATGGTGGCGGTGAAGGACCGCCAGAACGCCATGCGCAATCCCTATGCGCACCTGCACCTGGCCGACATCGACATGAAGATGGTCGAGGACTCGATGATGCTCTGGGATCCGCTGCGCTATCTCGAGGCCTGCCCCTCGTCAGACGGCGCCGCCGCCATGGTCATCGCGTCGGAAGGCTCGGTCTCCGGGCGCTACCCACCCGCTTGGATCCGTGGCATGGCCATGCGCTCGGAGCCGACCATGTTCGCCGGGCGCGACCAGGTGAATCCCCAGGCGGGGCGCGACTGCTCGGCCGATGTCTACGCCCAGGCCGGCATCACCGACCCGCGGGCGCAGTTCGACGTGGCCGAGGTCTATGTCCCCTTCAGTTGGTACGAGCCCATGTGGCTCGAGAACCTCGGGTTCTGCGACCTCGGCGACGGGTGGAAGCTGACCGAGTCGGGCGCCACCGCCTTCGACGGCGACATACCGTGGAACACCTCGGGGGGCGTGCTCTCGTCCAACCCCATCGGAGCTTCGGGCATGCTCCGCTTCCTCGAGGTGGCCATGCAAGTTCGCGGCCAGGCCGGCGAGCACCAGATCGACGGAGCCACGCTGGCCCTGGGCCAGGCCTACGGGGGCGGCTCCCAGTTCTTCGCCATGTGGGTGGTGGGGCGCGACAAGCCCTGATCGGAGCGGACCCGACTCCGGCCTCGAGGGCGGAGTCGGCCCGGCCGGCGCTGCCCCGGGCCAGGTGGCCCGGCCCGGGGCGCACCAGAAGCTCAGTCCGGTGACCGGTCCCCGAACCGGTTGAAGACGTCGTGGCCGAAGGGAGCCAAGCCGGGGGCGGCGGCAAATCCCAGATGGCCGAAGCCGTCGCTCCCACCGGTGGTCAACCCGAGCAGGTCCTCGTAGCTGCGGAGGGCCGAGTAGTGGTTGTAGGAGCCCGTGGTGTCCTCGGTGCCCGGCACGATGAACCGGGGGTTGAGCACCAGGGCGCCGACCTTTCCCCCACCCGGGGCTTGGTTGGTGGTGTCGGTCGACGACGGGTCACCCGGGGCCACGGTGTTCGGCCCCGGCTGCTCGTAGCAGCAAGAGCTCCCCGCCGGAGGATCACCGGCGACCGTCTCGGCCTCGTCGAATGTGATCATCACCAGCATGTCGCCCTGCTGGTAGGCGGGCGAGTCCAGGATGGTCGGCATCCAATGCTGTAGCCAGGCGTCGACGGCAACCAGGCCACCAGCGTGGGTCCCGTCGTCGTTGAGCCCGACGCAGGGATTGTCATGCCCGTCGTCGCAGGTGTTGGGCGTGATGAACCCGAACGCCGGTGTGGTGGCGCTGCTCGACAGGTCGCGGACCAGGTGGCCGGTGGACGAGGGGATGCCATTGGCCTGCAGACCCCCGAGCGGGACCTCGTTGGCGTTGCACAGGGCCTGGTCGTCGATGATGGAGTGGAAGTAGATGAACGGGTTGTGCCGGTTGGCGTACTGATCGGTCGGTGTCGCCCCCTCCGCCGCGTCGACGCCCCCGACTGTCGGATGGGCGCAGTCGGTCCCGCCATTCGGGTCGGGCGTGCCACCGTCACGGACCGGGTCGTTCCCCATGTCCCCGGCGTACTCGCGCCACGCCGCCACATGGGTGCCCGGATTGGGCGGCCGCTTGGCGTCGAGCTGATCGGCGATGGTCGGGGCACCATGGCTTGTCGACGTGGGCGCGGGGTAGATGCAGCCGTCACCATCGACCTGGCCCGGATTGGTGGCGGGGAACGGGTCGTCCGTGCCCGGGGACACGTTCACGTAGACAGTGCCCGAGCTCACCGAGCAGTCGGCCTTGGTCAATTTGGTCGGAGCTTGGCCGGAAACCTGCCCGATGTAGTTGGGAAGGCTGTTGTGGCCCGTGCCGTAGTAGTTGTCGATCAGCACGCCCTCATGGCGGAGCGTGCCGTTGAGGTAGGTGGCCGGAGAGCCGGGCCCCCAGGTGGCGGAGAAGCCTTCGTTCTCCATGTCGACCACCAGGATGTGACGGATCGCTCCCGGCGGTCAGCGCGGCGCGGACCGGTTGGTCCGGTGGGGGACCTTCCCCCCAGCCGGCCGTCGGCGGTGATTGACCGGCGCCGGCCATGGCCATCGGCAGCAGGGCCCCGGTGACGACGATGACGGCGGCCACGGCCAGAAGTGGCCGGGGCACGTGACGACGTGTTCGGAACATACGGGTCTCCTTTCGGTGGACGATGCAGTGCCGTCATTCCCCGACAGATGAACGGCGGGCGAATGAGCCGTTGCGCGGCGGTAATTTCTTGCCGACGGTTGTGAAAATCCCCACGCCGGGCACCCGCTTGTCACCGAGGGCGATGGTTGGTAGCAATCCGGCACACCTGATACCCCGGAGGCCCCAATGCTGACCACCGTGACCGAGGCCTGGCAGACGCTGCTCCCACCCGCCGACGATCGCCACGGTCCCCTGTCGAGACTGCTGTTGGTCCTCACGGTGGTGACCGGACTGGTCGACGCCTTCAGCTACCTGGCGCTCGGTCATGTGTTCGTGGCCAACATGACCGGCAATGTGGTGTTCCTCGGCTTGGCGCTGGCCGGCGCCAAGGGCTTCTCGGTGGGCGTCCATGTCGTCGCCCTGGCGTCGTTCTCACTCGGAGCGGTGGCCAGTGGCCGGCTGGTGACCCGGCTAGGGAACCGGCGGGGCCGGGCCCTGGCGGTGGCGGCCGCATGCGAGTCGGCCTTGGTGGCCACGGCATGGGCCATCGGGGCCGGAGTCGGAGACCCGGGCTCAGGCGCCACCCGCTACCTGCTGGTGTTGCTGCTCGCCGTCACCGGGGGCCTGCAGACCGGCACCGCGCGCTGGCTGGCCGTGCCCGACCTCATCACCACCGTTCTCACCCGGACGATCGCCGGTGCCGCCTTCGACAGTCGCCTGGCCGGGGGGAGCAACTCCCATGTCGGGCGCCGGGGCCTGATGGTGGTGGCCATGTTCCTCGGTGCTCTGGCCGGCGCATCCCTGGTGCTGCACGTGAGCAGGTCACTGGCCCTGTTGGCGCCATTGGCGCTGCTGGTGGTGGTGATGCTCAGTGCCGGGAGGCTGGCGCGCCGGCGCCCCGCCTGGGACCGGCCCAATAGAGCAGTGGCATGACCCTTCCTTCGAGCCGGCCCGGATCAGCCTCCGGTGAAGACGTCCTTCCCGAAGACGGCGCTGACCGTCTTGGCCTGGCCCAGTCGGGGAAGGCCGAAGATGTCCTCGATGGTGGCGAGGGTGGAGTAGTGGTTGTAGGGAACGGCACTGGTGGTATGGCCGGCGATGAACGGCGAGAGCGCCACCGAGCCGACGCGGCCCCCGCCGGGCCCGGTGATCCCGGGGCTGGGGGAGGCGGGCCCCGGCGTCTCGTGGCAGCAGGCGTTGGCGTCGCCGGAGTCCGCCTCGTCGAAGGTCACCTCGAGGAGCCCGTCCTGCTGGTAGGCGGGCGAGCTGGTGATCAGCGGCACCCAGGTCTGGAGGAAGGCGTCGACGTTGGTCAGCGCCGAGGAGCTGGCCGGCTGGTTGACGCAGGGTGCGTCGTGGCCGTCGTTGCACAGGTTGGGAACGATCACGCTGAGGTTAGGCGTGGTCGAGACCGACTTGAGATCGGTGGCCAGGGCGGTGGTGCCGGCGGGGACTCCGGCCCGGAGGGAACCAGTCGGCGAGCCGAGTGGCACCACGTGACTGTCGCACCGGGTGGTGTCGTCGATGATCGAGTGGAAGTAGACGAAGGGGTCATGACGGGTGGCGTACCCGTCGCCGGCCACCGCCCGTTGGGTGGGGTCCGGCTCGCCGACCGGAGGATGGGCGCACACGGCTGCCTCCCGAGACGGGAGGTTTCCCATGTCCTCCATGTAGCCCTTCCAGGTGTGGTGGGTGCTGTCGAGCTGGTCGGCGACCGTCTGCACCGACCGAGGGAAGACGCAACCCGACCCCGAGATCTGGCCGTCTGCCCCGACGGTGGCCGTGGACGGGAAGTCGACGAAGGTCTGGCAGTCAGCCTGGTTCAGCGGGTTGGGGGCCTGGCCCGAGACGAGGGCGATGTAGTTGTCGTTGGAGAGGTGCCCGATGGCGTAGTAGTTGGTGAGCAGGGCGCCTTCCGCCGGCAGGGTCGAGGCGAGGTAGGGATCGTCGGCCGGGCTACCGAACGTGGCGTCGTAGCCCTGGTTCTCGAGCACGATGAGAAACACGTGATGTATGCGGCTGAGGTCGGTGTTTCCCGTCGCCGTCGGGCGGGTGGTGGGCGACGTCGACCCCGGTGCTCCGCTCCCGGGACTGCAGGCCGCCGCCAGCAGGACCAGACAGCCGACCAGCGCCGCGGTCCGAACCGGGCGGCGGCGGCGTGGCCGACCGGGTCGGTCCCTGGGGGATGGATGGGCGACCATGGGAGAGTTCTACTCGACCGGCCGCGGTGCTGGCCTCAACTGGTCGCCGGGGACCGCCCAGCCCGTGCCCGGCGCCCGACCGGGGGGCCGGTACACTCGGGCTGGTTCGCCGAGCGTCCGGAGGCATCAGGTGAAGGTTGTGGTCGACTACGACGAGTGTGCCAGCAACGCCGTCTGCATGGGCATCGCCCCCGAGGTGTTCGAGGTGCGCGACGACGGGTTCCTCTATGTGCTGGACGAGCATCCCGGCGAGGACCTGCATGAACGGGTCCGCCAGGCGGCCAACGGCTGCCCGACCGGCGCCATCACCATCGTCGAAGACGAGTAACCGGGGAGTGGCCCGGGACGCTCCGAGGGTTCGTTTCGCTCCATCTCCCACGGGCTACTTCCATGTCGGGAGTGCCCGTACCGCCCTGTTCAACTGGCTGGTGGCCCGCCAGTCGGGCGGTTCGTTCATTCTCCGCATCGAGGACACCGACGCCGAGCGGAACCGGGAGGAGTGGGTCGAGGGGATCACGTCCGCCCTCCACTGGCTCGGGATGGACCCCGATGAAGGCCCGTTCCGGCAGTCGGCCCGTGGCCCGCGCTACGCCCAGGCCGTGGATGCCCTGTGGGATGCCGGGCTTCTCTACGCGTGCGATTGCACCCGGGAGGAGATCGACGCCCGCAACCGGGCGGCCGGGATCCTGACCCCAGGGTATGACGGCCATTGCCGGTCCCGCTGTCTGCCGCGGCAGGGCGCCGCCCTTCGGTTCCGCACCCCCGACGAGGGGACGACCACGGTCGAAGACGTGGTCCGGGGCCCGGTCGAGTTTCCGAGGGCGTCGATGGACGACTTCGTGGCGGTCAAGGCCAACGGCGCCCCACTGTTCGTGCTGGCCAATGTGGTCGACGACATCGACACGGCCATCACCCATGTGATCCGCGGCGAGGACCTGCTCCCCACGACGCCGAGAGGCATCCTGGTATGGGAGGCACTGCGGTCGATCGGGTGGAAGACCGACGGCTCGTACCGCGGCGAGCAGGTCCCGGTGCCCCCGCTGCCGGTCTTCGCCCATCTGCCCATGCTGGTCAACGAGCAGCGAAAGAAACTGTCCAAGCGGCGCGATCCGGTCAGGGTCGAGTCCTACCGAGACGAAGGGTTCCTGCCCGAGGCCATGCTCAACTACCTGGGCCTGCTCGGGTGGAGTCCCCCCGGTGGCGAGGAGATGTTCACCATCGGCCAGATGGTCGAGTGGTTCCGGCTCGAGGACGTGAACCATTCCCCGGCCTTCTTCGACGTGGCGAAGCTCACCCATCTGAACGGGGAGTACATCAGGGCCCTGCCCCTCGATGGCTTCATCGAGGCCTGCCGGCCCTGGGTGACCGGGGATCGGGCACCGTGGCCGGCGGCCAATTTCGACGAGAAGCAGTTCGCAGCCATGGCACCGTTGGTACAGGAGCGGGTGGCCACCCTCGCCGAGGTCCCGGCCATGGTCGATTTCATCTTTCTCGACGAGCCGGTCGTCGACGAGGACGCCTGGGCCAAGGTCATCACCCAGGACGAGGGGGGCCCGGCCATCCTGTCGGAGGCGGTCGGTGCCTTCACCGGACTGGCCGCCGATTGGACCCGGGACGCCCTCTATGCGGCGACCCAGGCCATCGGCGAGCGGCTGGGACGGAAGCTGAACAAGGCCCAGGCACCGATCCGGGTGGCCGTCACCGGACGCCGGGTAGGCCCGCCGCTGTTCGAAGCGCTCGAAGTCATGGGTCAGGACCGGGTGCTCGCCCGGCTCACCGCCGCCCGGGCTCGGGCCACGGCCGAACTGCAGCCATGACGGTTCGACCGATGCTCCGCCCGCGGCGATCGCACGTCGGCGCGTCCTGAGACGTGGGGGTGCTCGCCACGCTGACCGGTCTCCGGCTGGTGCGGTTCATCCTGAAGCTGGTGGTCCTGGTGGTGACGGTGGCGGTCGTATACCTGCTGGTGACGGCGGTCCAGGTGTGGCTGACCGGCCGGCGTTACGAGCCACGCCTGGCCGGTGCGATCGTGGTGATGGGCGCCGCCCAGTACAACGGGGTTCCGTCGCCCGATCTGAGCTCGCGGCTCGACGAAGCCGAGCTCTTGTGGCGCCAGCACTATGCCGCCACCATCATGGTGACCGGCTCGAGGGAGCGGGGTGACCAGTTCACCGAAGCCGAGGCGTCGGCCCATTACCTCATCGATGCCGGCATCCCGGGCCGCGACATCCGCGAGTCGGGCGGAAGCGACTCGTGGCAGAACCTGTCCCTCGCCGCTCCTACCATCGTGGCCGGCGGGAACAGCACCGTGCTCATCGTGACCGATCGGTTCCACGAGGACCGGAGCCTGGCCATTGCGTCCTCGGTGGGGCTGACCCCGTACCCCACGCCCACCCGGAGCTCGCCGATCACTGGTTGGGCCTCCTTTCCCTACTACTTCAAGGAGACGGTCGGTGTGGCCCTGGGGCGGATCATCGGGTTCGAGCACTTGAGCTCGTTGCACTCGTCGCTGGGATAGCAAGCACCATGTCCGCCGACCGCAACGTTCTGTTCGTGACCGTCGACCAGTGGCGAGGTGACAGCCTCTCGGCACTGGGCCACCCCATGCTGTCGACGCCGACCCTCGACCGGCTGGCCGAAACGGGCACCCTCTTCGCCAACCACTGGGCCAACGCCGCGCCGTGTGGGCCGTCTCGCGCCTGTCTCTACACGGGCACCTATCTCCACCACAACCGATCGGTCAACAACGGGACCCCGCTCGACGACCGGTTCACCAACGTGGCCCGGCTGGCCCGGGAAGCCGGCTATGACCCGGTCCTCTTCGGTTACACCGACACCAGCCTCGATCCCCGCACGCTGCCTGCCGACGACCGGCGGCTCCGCTCCTACGAGGAGGTTCTGCCGGGCTTCCGGCCTGTCCTCCACGAGCCCTGGGAAGGTGGCAGCCGGCAGTGGGGACGGTGGTTGGCGGGGCAAGGCGTCGACGTGCCGCCCAACCCTCATGACCTCTACCAGCCAATCCCGGGTTTCCCGGGAGCCGCGACGCACGGTTCGACCTGGGCGCCGGCCCGGTTCTCCCCCGAGCAGTCCGAGACGGCCTTCATGGTCGACGCCGTCATCGAGTGGCTAGAGGACCATGCCGACCGGCCCTACTTCGTCCATGCGTCGTTCATCCGGCCCCATCCGCCGCGCCGCAATCCCATCGGGTACCACGACCTCTACGACGCCGAGGAAGTACCGCCCTTTGTCGGGGCCACGACCAAGGCGGAGGAGGCGGCCCGGCATCCACTCAATCAAGCGCTCATGTACCTGCCTCTGGCCGGCGCCCCCGAGGACGAACTCGAACGCCGCCAGATGCGGGCGACCTATCACGGTGCTCAGAAGGAGGTCGACGACCAGCTGGCTCGGCTGTTCGGCTACCTCGAGAGCACCGGGTTGTCAGCCTCCACGCTGGTGGTGTTCACCAGCGACCACGGCGAGATGGGCGGCGACCACTGGCTGTTCGAGAAGCTCGGATACTGGGACGAGTCGTACCATGTGCCCCTCATCATCCGAGACCCGGATCCATCGGCCGTCGCCTCCCGAGGACGGGTCGTGCAGGCGTGCACCGAATCCGTTGACATCCTCCCCACCATCTGCCAGTGGTTGGGGGTGGACATCCCTCCCCAGTGCGACGGCTTCGGGCTCCAGCCGTTCCTCACCGGCGAGGGCCTGCTCGATGACGGTGCACCTGAGCATTGGCGCTCCGAAGCCCATTGGAGTTGGAACTTCTCGAACCCCGCCTCCCGAGCGGCCGAACGGTATTTCGGGCTTCCGATGGCTCAATGCCGGCTCGACGTTCAACGTGGTGCCACCGTGAAGTACGTGCAATTCGCGGCGGACGCCGCCGTCCTGCCGCCACTGCTCTTCGACCTGGCCACCGACCCCGACCAACTGCACGACCTGGCGTCGGAAGAGAGCTCCGCCACGACAGGCTGGGCGGCGTCGGAGCGCTTGGCTCATTGGCGCCTGCGGAACGAGGACCGCACCTTGTCGGGAACCATGCTGACCTCCGCCGACGGCATGGTGGTGGGGCGCGACGAGTGGCGCTGACCGGGTCGGCTCGGGTCCCGGGGGACGATCAGCGGCCACGGGCGATGCCGGCGGAAGGTGAGCTCGTCAGGCCGGAACGGCGCGGCCGGCCCCGACCACCGGGAACTGTCGGCCCGGATCATCGGCGGGCGTTGTCGCCACCTCGTCCACCTGTCCAGACCCCGTGACTTGGAGCACCTCGGCGCCCTCGGGGGCGTACTGAACGATGTAGGCCTTGCGCACCTGGTCGGTCACGTTGGGTCCGGTGCAGTGAGGGGTGAGCGAGGAGAACACCACGATGCCCCCTCGGCGGACCGGCACCGGCACGGTGTCCGGTGGATCTTCGAGGCAGACGAGCCCCACTTCGGTCGTCCAATGCGCCAGCGTGCCACGGCGGTGGATCCCGGGAACGACCCATGGACATCCGTTGTCCTCGTCGGCGTCGGTGAGCGCGATCCAGCACGTGAGGTACTGCTGGGGCTCGACGAAGGCGTACCCGTTGTCCTGGTGCCAAGGAAACGATGACTCGGCGTGGGGCTTCTTGTAGACAGCTTGATCCCAGTAGAGCCGCACGTCGGGACCCACCAGATCGGCACACAGCTCGGTCAAGGGCGGCGAGCTGACGGTCCGACGGAGGACATCCGACTCGAGGACCAGATGGGTGCTGAAGGTGATCTCATCCGCCCGGGCGATGAAGAACGTACCTCCCTGTTCTCGTAGCCAGTCCTCTCGGCGGGCCTCGATTGGATCGATGACGGCCACCAGTCGGTCGACCTCATCGGCGTCGAACGCGTCCTCGAAGAGGAAGTAGCCGTCTCGGTCGTAGGCGCCGGCTTGCCGATCACTGACGGATCTGAACGGGCCCGTGGGGGGCGTCCACGTGAACTGACGGTTGAGCTCGTGGAGCCTCACGGCTTCCTCAGACTCGAGTCGCCCGCTCGGGCGCGCCACTCGTGTCTCGCTCCACCTTGGAGGAGCAGCGCCGGGAGGTCGGCTACCGACTCGATGAGGTGGGTATGGGGCACGGTCGCCAGCTCCGCTCGGGTGTGGGCGCCGTTGAGCACGCCCGCGACGATCGATGCCCCCGAACGGGTGCCCGCCACCAGATCGTTCGAGGTGTCGCCGACCACGGCCACTTCGGCGACGTCGTCGATCCGCAGCCGGAGCACGGCGGTCAGGATCATGTCCGGCCAGGGCCGACCCCGACCGGCGTCGACCGGCGAGAGAGCCAGGTCGACCATTCCCTGCCACCCGAGGGTGGTGACGATCCGGTCGCGGGTGACCGGAGAGAACCCGGTGGTCAGGCAGAGGCGCATCCCCGCGTCCCGCAGCGTGGCGAATGCCTCTTCGGCACCGGCAACGGCCTCGATCTCTCCTCGTGCGACGGCCTGGTCGAAGGCGTGTTCGAAGGCATTGTTGGCTTGCTCGGCCCGGTGGCGGTCTCCTCGGAGCAGCTCGGTGAAGACGGCGAGCTTCGACTGGCCCATGGTGCGTCGGATGTACTCCTGCGGCTCGTGACGGAGGTCGCCGGCGGTGATGCCCACGGCGTCGAGTGCCTGCTGGAAGGCTTCTTCGACGGCGCCGGTGTCGGCCACAGTCGTTCCCGCCATGTCGAGGGCGACCATGCGGATCGGTGGCGTCATCTGCTCACCTCGTCCCAGGTCTGCTCGGCGATGGCGGGGGCGAGGGTCATGCCCCGGCCTGCGGTCCCGGTCACCACCCAGACGCCGGTGTCCAGCTCTTCCCGGAAACAGGGACGTCCGTCGGGGACCAGCGAATAGGAACCCGACCATCGCCGCACGGCCGGGGGGAGTGGCCAGCCGAGGATCGCCTCCGCCCGTTCCCGCAGAGCCTCGTACACGCTCTCTTCAACCGCAAAGTCGAAGGGTTCCTCGTAGACGTGGGTGTCTCCGATGGTGATGCCTCCCCCAGCGCGCTGCACGAGGAGGAGTTGCATGGACCATTGGCCCGCCTCGGCTTCAGCCGGTGGCAGTGCCTCCCGACCGGGGAGGTCGAAGGCCGGGTAGTAGCGCAGTGAATCGGCATCGGCAATCGCCGTGCCGACCTGTTCCCCCACTGGCGCGGTCTGCATCATCTGGAGCTGGCACCGCCGGAGAGCAGATGCGCCCAGTGCTTCCCCGATACGGCCACCCAGTCCCGTGAGTCGATCGCCGATGCACAACATGACCAAGGAGCCCCGATGGCGGTGGCCGAGATGGTCGACGACGCCGGGCCCACCTGCCGCATCGCTCGGGGCTGAGAGCACATCAACGGCTCGGCGACCGGGCAGCCACTGGTAGCGCCCCGTGTCCGCAAGGCCCTCCCGGAGCGATCCGAGGACCGAACCGGGCTCGACCACCGCGTCGCTGCGACACCACAGGCCCCCGAGCAGATTCCCTCTGAGGGCGGGGTTGACCTTCCGGACGCCATCGGCATCGAGCAATTCGAACTCGTGTTCGGCACCATCGGGGCGAGCGACGGCTTCGGCCATCAACTCCAGCTCGGCTTGGTGCCTGGCGACGGTCACCGAGCCGAGGGGTCGGAACCCGATGCCCAGGGACCGCCCGGCCAACTCCGCCCACCGCTGGCGGGCTCGGAGGGCGAGCGCCAACTCGGCACCGGCAGCCCGGCCGCTGATCCACAACAACCCGAAGTTGCGGACCGAGGCCCTACGGGGAGCGGCGTCGGCCTCGAGGTGGATGACCTCCCAGCCACGCCGGCAGGCATCGACGGCGTGCATGGTGCCCACCACCCCGCCACCGACGATCACGACCCGCTCCACGGTCACCGACCGTCGATCGTAGTCAGGGTCATCTCGGGAGACTTCGAAGCAGCGGCACCCCGGATGGGCGGGATGCGTCGTACCGGCCGGCTCCTCCCCAGCCCGGTCGGCTAAATTGGCGCTTCGCCCATTCGGGGGTGGCGCAACTGGCAGCGCGCATGATTCTGGTTCATGAGGTTGGAGGTTCGAGCCCTCCCCCCCGAGCAGACGCATTGTCCCAGAGAGAGGACACTGTGACAGAGTTGGTCCGGCAAGAGCCTCAGCATGGGCGAGGTCATCTTGTTCGGAACGGCTCCTCGTGGTCCCATCGTCTAGTGGCCTAGGACACCACCCTCTCAAGGTGGAGACACGGGTTCGAACCCCGTTGGGACTGCCAATAAGGAGTTCTTCGGAAATCAGCGGGGTGGGCCGTTCGCGAGAGCAGCGTCGATGTTTCGGTGTGCCCGAAATGCGCAGCAGTGAACCGGTGTGTTCTCAACCGGTCAACGCAACGGCGTCGGCGAACGCCTTTGATGGTGTCATCCATCCAAGTGTCTGTCGAGGACGAGTGTTGAGCGAGCGGGCGATTGCATCGAGCTCCCTCTGTGTGGGCTGGGAGAGATCGGTCGACTTGGGCAGATATTGACGGAGAAGACCGTTGGTGTTCTCGTTGCTTCCCCGCTGCCACGGGCTCCTTCGGGTCACAGAAGTAGACCTGCACACCGGTGTCGACGGTGAACTGGATGTGCTGGGCCATCTCCTTGCCCTGGTCCCAGGTGATCGACCGGCGAAGCTGGGCCGGCAGGGTCAGGGATACGCCTGGCAGACTCGCGAGGTCGGGAAAACTCACACCTCGCTCCATACGCGATGACTCTGCCGACCGGTAAACGTCTGATGGACGACACGACCCTGAGCAGTGTCGCCGGACTACCAGAAGGGAGACGTAATGGACATCATCAACTTGGGTGCGACGGACGGGCTGCCCCCGGTGAACTGGGCGAACGTCGTCGAGAAGCTCGATGCCGGATCGCCGCCGGCTCCAGACGCCCACAACGCTCGCACGACGTGGCTCTCGACGGTGAACGAGGACGGGAGCCCGCACGTGACTGCGGTCGGTGCGCTCTGGCTGGACGGAAGCTTCTGGTTCCAGACCGGATCGGGTACCCGGAAGGGCCGCAACGTCGCCCGCGACCCGCGCTGCTCGATCGCGGTGTCGATCCGCGATGCAGACGTCGTCGCCGAGGGTGAGGCAGCGCGGGAGACCGACCCGGCCACACTGACGCGCCTTGCCAAGGCCTGGGCGGACCAGGGGTGGCCCGCCGAACTGGATGAGACCGGGGCCGGTATCACCGCCCCGTTCAACGCGCCGTCGCAGGGACCACCGCCGTGGAACGTCTATCGCATCAAGCCACATTCGGTGACCGTGGTACTGGGCACCGAGCCGGGCGGGCTGACTCGCTTCAGGTTCTAACCTCAGCCCAGCGAGGCGGCTTGCCCGGCCTCGCCGATCGATGAGTTCCTCGAGTCGACACTCCGCTCGTCCAGCCGATCTTTCGGCCCCAGCCCGGAGCGCATAGATAACGGCCCGGAACTGGCATGGGATACCCAAGCCGGCCCGGTATCGTCACTTTGGGGACGGGGGCCTTCTCCCGTCGTCCTTCTTGGTCCATCCCGCGAATGTCCTGGTCGGTCGCAGATCGGCCGCGACGGGCCGCTAGCTGATCTGCTCGGCCAGCCCTATGAGAAGTCCTTCGGGCCCACGGATGTAGCAGAGCCGATAGGCGTCTTCGTACTGGACCACTTCGCTGCTTACAAGCTGCGCGCCGTGCTTGCCGAGCCGGTCGAGCGTATCGTCGATGTCGTCCACGGCGAACATGATGCGTAGATAGCCGAGGGCGTTCACCGGGGCGTTCCGGTGATCGTCGACCGTAGGCGGCGTGAGAAACCGCGAGATCTCGAGCCGGCTGTGGCCGTCCGGCGTGCGCATCATGGCAATCTCGACGCGCATGGGGTGCAGACCGGTGACGCGCTCTGCCCAGTCTCCTTCGATCGTGGCTCGCCCTTCGAGCTCGAGGCCGAGCTCGGCGAAAAACGAGATAGCCGCATCGAGGGATTCCACCACGATGCCGACGTTGTCCAACCGCTGAATCGTCATGGTGGTCGTGGTCTCCTTTTCGTAGCACAGCCCGTTTTGGCGACGTGTACCCAGGACGGGGGGCAGCGCCCACTGGCTCCATGATGAACCACGATCCCGACCATCCGGGAATGCCGGTTACCGAGCCGCCCTACCTATGCACTCAGGTCCATCCCATGGTGCCGTTATGGGCGACTCGGGATGGGCCGGCGCTTTCACCCAATCCGCTGAACGGCGTCCAGGTCAGCTCGGTGACCATCGCACGCCTCGACGGTATGCCGCCGGCCGGCGGCATCCTTGAAACGGCCACGCCACACCAGGGCGTACGGACAATGCCGGGCGTGTCCCGTTCCGTCCTCGGCCTGGATAAGTCGGAAGCACTGCCCGGAGGTCAAGCAGAAGTCTTCGGCGTAGTGCTCCATGCGACGAGGCTAGGGCGGGGTGACGTTCCACCGACGAAACGTCTGTTTAGGATGCCCCGCTCCGGGTCCGTCGTAACGCCGGATCTCCGCCACTCCCCATGCGTTCCGGACCCGGCATACTGCCAACCTTACCGGCGACCTAGTGCCCCGAGCACGTATTGCCATCGTTGTTGCTGTTCGTGCCGTCGGGACACGTCGTGTTGCTCCAGGTGACTGCCGTCAAGGTGGCACCGGTCAGGTTGGCGTTCCCCAGGTCGGCATTGGTCAGATTGGCATTGGTCAGATTGGCATCGGTCAGATTGGCGCTCAATAGGTCGGCATTGGTCAGGTTGGCATCGGTCAGGTTGGCATCGGTCAGGTTGGCGGCGTTCACGAAAACCTCGGCAGAAGACAAGTTGGCACCAGTCAGGTTGGCATTGGTCAAGTTGGCGCCCGTCAGGTCGACCCCGCTCAGATTGGCACCGTTCAGGGAGGCTGAGGACAGATTGGCGCCGTTCAGATTGACGCCGGTCAGGTTGCTGTTGGACAGGACCTGGCTGGCCAAGGTGGCCCCGGACAGGTTGGCGCCGGTCACTTCGGCCCCCGTTAGTGTGGCGCCGGTCAAGGTGGCACCGGTCAGGTTGGCGCTCAACAGGTCGGCATTGGTCAGGTTGGCGTTGGTCAGGTTGGCGTTCGACATATTTGCTCCGCTCAGATTGGCGCCGCTCAGATTGGCGCCACTCAGATTGGCATTCGCAAGACTGCACCCGGCGAGGTCAATCCCCGGCTGAGGAGTGGCCGAGCAGTTGAGAGTGACGGGAGTAACCACAGTTCTCGTCGCACCCGTGTGGGAGATGCCATTTACCGGCCTCCTCCCTCCGGGGTACAGCGTCTTCACGGCAACGTTGTACGAACGGCCCGGAGTAAGGCCCGTCAGCGAGCAGGAGGTCACGTAGTAGCCGCTGGTTTCGCACGTCTTACCTTGTGAGGCCGTCACCAGGTATCCCGATGGGTAGAACCCATAAGGGTCAAAAGTCGCCGGATCCCAGGTTATGGTCGCCTCCCCGTTGCCGGGAATCGCAGACACCCCTGTCGGCCTACCTGGGGGCTTTTGCCTTGGTACCGGTCCTGCCCACGAAGCCTGGCTGGATAAGAGAGACAGAATCACCACCGAGGAGACCAACACCCCGAGTCTCCCGAACGCAGCGAACCTTGAGCGGGATTTCGGTTGGTCATTCGACATGCGGCTCATGGATCCCCTTTCGCTGGCCTGCGTCGGTTGACCCATGAGTCGGCGGCCAGGTCAAGACCGAAGCTGCCACTGAGCGAGACGCTACTACTCACAGAGTGGCTGGGCCTCTCCGCGCGCCTAGGGGCAAGACCCCCTGTAAAGCAGTCTGCTGGCACTGCCTCAGCGTCGTTCAGAGATGCAGAAGGCCAACAGGTTTGTTCACTCTGGGGCACGTCAGCTGTGCCCGATTGAGACTTATGGCAGACGCTGCTTCTGATTCGTAGCGTTTCCGAGGACCCTTGGTAGGGTCACTCCCGAAGTGCCTGCCGGCGGCCGCTGCGGGTGCCCACATATTCTTGTGTCATCGGGGCCTCCCTTGTCGTGGGGTTGGTGTGACAACCCAGTCTCGACCGCGAGACCGGAGCCGTCACGGGGAGCGGAGGCCCCGCTCCTTCATGCCATCACTTCGGGGCTACCTAGAGATCCGGCTCAGTTGACAGGTCGCTTGACACCGGATGGCAAAGGCGTAGGGTCCAAGAAGCGAACCACAGCACGAGTCCCACCATTTGGCCATTTGAGTTGTGGCTTCGTTAGCCAATGGATGGGAGCCTGCCATGGTCAGTCGCTCAGCCGCCACTTTGTCCAGGCTTTGCATAGCTGCCGCACTCCTGGTGCTGGGCGCGACAGCGTTGTCCCAGGTCACTGGCGCCACGTCGGCGGCTGCAGTCGGGAGTTCCGTCTCGCCGTCGCCGACGCAGCGTTCCGGCAGCGTTTACGTCACCAACCGGGGCACGCCCGGCGGTGACGACGTTTCGCAGTACGGGATCGGCTCTGCAGGCGATCTCTTTCCACTGAATCCCCCGACCGTGGGCACGGACTTCCGGACCCCCATGTTCTTGGCCGTGACTCCCGACGGCACGAGCGTCTACGTCACCAGCTCGGTCGAAGACACCATCTTGCAGTACGCCGTCGACCCGTCGAGCGGCGCGCTCAGGCCCAAGCGCCCTCCGGCCGTCGCTGTCGCCCGAGGTACGGAGCCCTTGGGTATCGCCGTGACTCCCAACGGCAAGAGCGCCTATGTCGCCGCTTTCAACAACGACGTTGTTCAGTACAACATCGATCTGAAAACTGGCGCGCTCTCACCGAAGAGCCCCCCGACGGTCGCCATCGGCGGATTAGGAGGACCCGTGACAGTCGCCGTGACTCCCGACGGCAAGAGCGGTACGTCAGCGACCAGGGTGGCAACACCGTCTTGCAGTACGACATCAACTCAACGACGGGCAACTTGTCACCCAAGGTTCCCGCGACCGTCTCTACGGGATTGGGACCTTACGGCGTGGCCGTGGCTCCCGACGGCAAGAGCGTTTACGTAACGAACCGGGGTAACGGAACGGGCCTCACGCTCTCGGAGTACAACGTCGACCCGTTGACCGGAACGCTATCGCCCAAGGTTCCCGCGACCGTCCCCACGGGCATGGGACCCGTAGGTGTCGCCGTGACTCCCGACGGCAGGAGCGTCTATGTGACGAACTTTGGCAGCCCAGATGGCCGTCTACTATTTGGCAACACGCTCTCCCAGTACGACGTCGACCCGCTCACGGGAGCGCTTTCGCCCAAGACTCCCGCGATCGTCGCCACAGGCACGGCACCGCAAGGGATCGCCGTGACTCCCGACGGCAAGAGCGCGTACGTCACCGATGTTGTAGATGACACCGTCTCGCAGTACAGCATTAACGCCTTGACGGGCGCGCTCTCGCCTACGATCCCTGCGACCGTCGCCACCGGCTCGGGACCGAGTGACGTTGTAGTAGGCCCGCTAGGGGCTTCCAGCGGGCCGGTCACCATTATGACGTCCTCCCTGCCGCCTGGAACCGTCGGCCAGCCTTATTCGGTTCAGCTCGAGGCTTCGGGCGGCACGCCGCCGTATTCCTGGAACAAGTACCTGCAAAAGGGCACAGGCACGCTGCCACGCGGTGTAAGTCTCTCCCCGAGCGGTCTCATCTCGGGCACCCCGAAGCGAGCTGGCACCTACACCATCACGGTGAAGTGTTTGGACTCCAGTCACTCACACAAGACGCAGGCGACACAGACGCTCACGCTCACGATCAACCCCTAGCCCAAAGAGGGAGTCCACCCGATGGCCGTTACTTTTTCGGCCATGGCTGAAGACGGTGGTGCCCCCTACCAGTGACACTGTCCCTCAGGGTCCAACCCGTGAAACACCATGAGCGGCACCTCAATCATTCACCGCACGAGTGCAGGATGCAGGGTTCCCGGTCTGGCATACTGCCGTGATGGTGTCCCGAGTCGGGCTTTCGAAAGCCGTCTCGCCAGGACGCCGAGGGATGACGCTTCTCGTGGCAGTGATCGTGCTTCCCACGTTGTTCGCCACCGCGACTGTTTCGGCCGCGGCGACCCGTTCGTCCGGGGTGAACAACCGAAGGACGGCGCTCAGCCCGCGGTCCACGCTTACCGCGGGGACCACCTATACCTTCTATCTCCGCTCGAGCGGAGCTAGGCGCAGTTATCGGCTGCATCTGCCGCCAGCGGCCGCTTCCGGACGGGTACTTCCTTTGGTCCTTAACCTGCACGGGGCGACCCAGAACGGCTGGCTCCAGGAGGTCCAGTCGGGAATGGACAGTTCCGCCGACCAGAATGGCTACCTCGTGGCCTACCCCAACGGGACCAAGGTATCCAAGGTCCTCACTCCGGATCCGGTGGCGGGCCAGGACCAGTACAGCTGGGACGCCGGGGTCTGCTGCGGGCTGCCCGTTACCCGGCACATCAATGACGTCGTCTTTCTCGAGCAGGTGATCTCAGACATCGAGACGAGAACCGCGGTGGACCGCAGCCGGATCTACGTGACCGGCATGTCGGCGGGCGGGATGATGGCCTACGCGATGGCCGCCCAGGATGCCGGCCAGATTGCCGCCATCGCCTCCGTGGCCGGCCAGGTTGAGCTCCCTAACATTCATCCCACCCAGGCCGTGCCGACTATGGAGTTTCACTCGGTCGACGATCCGATCGCAGCCTGGTCGGGTGTGCCCAGCCCCGACCCAAAGGACCGGTACTCCGTCATGCAAGGCATCCACAAGTGGGTGGTAGCCGACAAGTGCTCCAGGCGGCCGCACGACAGCCCAAAAGTGGTCGGCGTGCCCGGCACAGAATCGGCCGGCGAGACCGCCACCTTGGTGGCCTACTCCGGCTGTGCCGCGGGCGCCGAAGTGGCGCTCTGGCGCCTCACTGGCTCCGGCCATGTGTGGCCGGGCGCCCCCTTCAACCTGGGACCGCCCCAGACCTGGATTCTCCAGGGGGTCGGTCGTGGCACCGTGCTGGTTGACGCCAACCAGGTCATGTGGGACTTCTTCAAGCAGTACTCCCTGTCGGGCGCGGGCTGAGCCGCGTAGTCCCACCTCCAGGACGAGTCAGCGTCATCGCCGAGCATTTTGCGGCATTTGGGCCGCCTTCAATCCTTCCCGGATCTCGAACATTCGTTGGATCAGCCAACAGTCTCGTTGGATTCGAACTCATAGAGTTGCTCAACGGGTTACCCAAGACTGCGCTTGGCTGTTGGATATTGCCTCAGTTGCTCTGCTTCTCACCGACCAGAATTGGAGTGCTGCAGAGAGGTATCGCCATTTCGATTGCCAAGATGAGGGTCCCGGGTTCGAGGATCGAGGTGGTTTGAGACCCCATTCTCAATCCCGGTTGCGATTTGGTGGATTGCGCCTACCCGCGAGTACCAGGTCAGCCCTGATCCATTGAACCATGGAGCGTAAGGGGCTCTTCGGATTTCAGCGGGGTCTGGAGGCTGGGTCTTGTCCGTGCTCGCGAAAGTTGCCTCGCCCACAACGGCACAACACGAGTGGGGCACTCCCGTGAGTCCTGGCTGCAGGATATTTGGGGGCACCCGCAAGACAGAATGACGGTCCGTAAACGGATCCTCAAGTGGACTCGGCAAACCGGAGCGTCGGTCAGGCAAGCTCAGCCACGTCCCGTGCACATCACAACGCCAGCTCTGGATAGAGGCGATGGTGGCCGAGCAGATCCGCACACCGACTTCGGCATGTCTCGGCGAGCTGAAGATCGATCCTGTACTTCGCCTTGGCTGTGGAGGTCGCAGGCGTCGTGACGCGTAGCGCCTCGACGATCACATCGGCGACCTCGTCGAGCTCCTCGCGGTCCGAAGCCCAGCGTGGTGAGCGCCGGAGTACCGAGCCGGATGCCCGAGGTGTACCAGGCACCGTTGACGTCGTCCGGGATCGAGTTGCGGTTGGTGACCACGCCGGCATCGAGCAGCGCGGCCTCGGCTTGCCGGCCGGTGAGGCCGAAGCTGGTGGCCACGTCGATGAGGACGAGGTGGTTGTCCGTCCCGCCGGTGACCAGCCGGACCCCTCTGTGCAGCAGCCCGTCGGCGAGCGCCCGGGCGTTGTCCACGATCCGGGCCGCATAGTCGGCAAAGGAGGGCCGGCGGGCTTCGGCGAGGGCGACTGCCTTGGCCGCCATCACGTGAGGCAGCGGGCCGCCGAGGACCATCGGGCACCCTTTGTCCACGTAGGGGGCGTACTCCTCGGTGCACAGCACCAGCCCACCACGGGGGCCGCGCAGTGACTTGTGGGTGGTGGAGGTCACGACGTCGGCATGAGGGACCGGATCGAGGTCGCCGGTGAGCACGTTGCCGGCCACCAGCCCGGCGAAGTGGGCCATGTCGACCATGAAGGTGGCGCCGACCTCGTGGGCGATGTCGGCCAGGATGGCGAAGTTGGGGTTCCGCGGATAGGCCGAGTACCCGGCGACGAGCACGAGGGGACGGAACTCCCGGGCCTGGGCGGCGATGGCGCTGTAGTCGAGGAGCCCGGAGGTGGGGTCGACCCCGTAGCTCGCCTGGTCGAACAGCTTCCCCGAGATGTTGGGCCGGAACCCGTGGGTGAGGTGCCCGCCGGCGTCGAGCGCCATCCCCATCATGCGCTGGGAGTGAAGATCGGTGGCGCAGCTGGCTCCCAGCCCTCGGCAGTCGAGGTCGTTGACGTGACGGACGCCGGCCCGGTCCAGGGCGGGCTGCTCGATGCGGCGGGCCAGGATGGCCCAGTAGGCGACCAGGTTGGCGTCGATCCCCGAGTGCGGCTGGACGTAGGCATGTTCGGCATCGAAGAGGGCCTTGGCGTGGTCGGCGGCCAGGGTCTCGACCCGGTCGACCATTTCGCACCCGGCGTAGAGGCGGTGGCCGGGGGTGCCCTCGGCATACTTGTCCGAGAGCCAGTTGCCCATGGCCAGCAGCACCGCCGGCGAGGCGTAGTTCTCGGAGGCGATGAGCTTCAGCTGGCGACGTTGAGAGGCCAGTTCACCGGCGATGGCGTCGGCCACCTCTGGTTCGGCGACCGCGATGACCTCGAGGGCCGATTGATAAGCGGTGGCGACAGCCGGTTCGGGCATGGCGTGCTCCTTCGGACGACATCAGGTGTTCGCCCAGGCGCACGGCTCTGTCCGGCACGATGCCGAAGGGTCGGTCCCCGGTGGTGCTCCACCCTGACGCCAGTAACGACCCGACCCAACGTTAGCCCTAACACACTGCCGGGACTTCGGGTACTCAGCCGATGATGCCCACTCGCCGATCGTGGACCGGACACGGTGGTGGAACGGCATCGGAGCGACGTGATACCCGCCCGGAGAAGGTTCCCGGATACGTAGGTCATGCCGGACATCCTCTGCTCGATTTGGACTGCGTTTTTGCGTCGACCCTGGGTGCCCCACAATGCTCAGCTATTTCCCGGTCGCGTTGCGTCCCCGACCACCGGGACTGGGGCGGTTATCCACCGTGGCTAAGCGGCACATGTGGGGGCAGTCTTGCCAGGACAGGACAGACCGTGACCGGAAGCAGACTGGCGCCGGGCATGTTGGCCGAATTGGTCAATGCCGCTCAGGTGCTTGGGAGGAATACCGTCGTCGTGGCTGTCGGGCTCCTGCCGATGGCATTGACAGCCCTGACACTCACTGTGTACTCATGGCCCCCTCTGAGGCCGATCACGGTGCAGGCGGTGGGACCAGTGGCGGTGGGACCAGGCGTCGTGCAGGTCTTTGTGCCGTTGTAGACGGCGGAGACCACGTAGTAGAGAATGGGAGACCCGCCGTCAGAAGCTGGAGCCGTCCAGGAGACGGAGATGGACCCAAGGCCAGGTGTGGCGACGACCGCTGTGGGAGCACCCGGTCTCGTGATCCTCGTCTTGGCCGATCCATGCACGGTCAACGTCGTGCCAGGACTGGAGCCGACCGCCCAGCAGTCCGAGGAACTGATGCAGGACACCCCCAAGAGACTGTCGGTTTCTGGCGTGTTGGGCGTCTTGGCGATGGACCACGCACTCCCGTTCCAGTGTTCGGCCAACGTTCGTTGCATCGAAGGAAGCACGAAGTAACCCACAGCCCAGCAGTCGGAGGGGCCGGTGCAGGCTATCCCCGTGAGATAGTCCTGCTGTGAGGGAATGGGGTTCGGTGTGGTGACGACGGACCACGCACTGCCGTTCCAATGCTCGGCGAGGGTCGTGGGGAACGCGGTGTTTCCGACGGCCCAGCAGTCCGAAACACTGATGCAGTTCAGTCCCGATGTGGTCGCGTTGAAACTAGGCGCGGTCACGATGGCCCACGCGCTCCCGTTCCAGTGTTCGGCAAGGGTGCCGGCCGCCCAGCAGTCCGACGAGGCCACACACGCCACGGCCAGGAAAATGCTGGACGGCGAACTCGCGTTGGGCGTGGTGACGATGGACCAGGCGCTCCCGTTCCAGTGTTCGGCAAGGGTCTGGGCGGTAAGTCCCGCTGCTGAGAGACCGGCCGCCCAACAGTCCGAGGAGGTCACACAGGCAACTCCCGTGAGGTCGTTGGACGGCGAACTCGTGTTTGGCGTGGTCACGATGGCCCACGCGCTCCCGTTCCAGTGTTCGGCAAGTGTCTGTTCAGCCGGCACACTGCCAGCGACTCCGACGGCCCAGCAATCCGAACTGCCAACGCATGCCACTGCCCTGAGATCGTTGGACGGTGAACTGGTATCTGGGGTGGCAACGATGGACCAGGCGCTTCCATTCCAGTGTTCGGCCGCTGTTTGCTGAGACGAGGTTATTCCTACGGCCCAGCAGTCCGACGTCGTGACGCATGCCACTCCAGACAGACTGATGTTCCCTGGGGCCGAGACAATGGACCAGGTGAATCCACTGGCGGCTGCTGCAGGGGTCGCAGTCAGGGTGCCCACTGCCATGGCGGCAACGAGGAACACAGTGGGGGCACCCGCCCGGATCAACCGACGGAGGGTATGCATTGACAACCCCCTCTCCCTGGCGCGTAGCTTCTCACGAAATCTTCAGGCACGAGAGCTGCCAGTTCATCGCAAGGCTGAGCGGCGGAACTCTTCAGCTCAACCGGCCCCGGCGGTAAAAAAGCGCACCAAAGTTTCTGCGAATCGGATGCCGACACCAACTCACGCCCGGCGGAGAGTCAAGGGCAGCATTCGTGGGTGTCCCAGATCGCCGGGAGTGGGGCGGTTATCGAGTGACCCAGATCGAATCCTCTTTGAGTCAAGAGGGTGTTTCCAGGTACTTGCGGGTGCGCTGAGTCCACGTGCCCTCGAGGACACAGATGCCTAAGGTTTGGTGGGTCCGGGAGTGACCTCGCCGAAGGGCCGGTCGCCAGGGTGCAGAGCCGGTCACGCAGGCCAAGAGTCGTTCCCGATTGCCCTCCCGGGCCCCTACTTCTGTGCGTCGATAAGGAGCTGTCGATAGACGGCGTTGCTGACGTGTCGTTTCAGCGACCGAATGGCCTCCCTCTTGGTCTTGCCCTGGGCAACCTTGCGCTCGAAGTAGGCCCGCCCCTCGGAGTCCGTCTGGCGGATCTGACAGATGGCCACCATGTGGACGGCGTGATTCAGCAGGCGATTGCCTCGGCGGCTCAGACGATGGACAGTCCTGCCTCCCGAGGAGAGCTCGATGGGGGCCACACCGGCATAGGAGGCGAACTGGTCCCGGTTGGTGAACCGAGACACATCGCCGGTGTACCCGATCAGCTCGCAGGCCAAGATAGGGCCGACCCCATAGAGGTCCGTCAGCGACGTTCCTGATGCTTTCACCGCCGTCTTGATGCGCCGGTGCGACCCCCTTCAGCTGCACATCGAGTCGCTCAACATCGTCGAGCAGCTCGTGGGCCAGGTCGTATCGGACCCGCTCCACCGGGGTGATCGGTTGGAAGTCGTTGAGCAGCCGCACGGCGTCAGAAGCGTTGAGTTCCTTGGAGATTCCGCCCGGTGAGAGGTTGGCCAGGGTGGCATGGAGACGGGACACAATGATGTTGCGAGGCCTGTCGACTCCTGAGCCGCAGGATCGGCCAGCATCCCCGACGCTTCCGCGAGAACGCGATCTCGGTCATTCGAGGCCTGGTGATGGATCAGCGTGGCTGTTGGGGTTGATTGACCACCATGGCGCACCAGTTCGGCCAAACTGGCGCCACTCACCCCCGGACATGTCAGACCGGAATGACGAAGGTCGTATGGGTGGAGGGCGGACCGTGCGATCCACGTGGTGCCGTTCTGGTCGATGTACCGACCGGCATCGACCGCCCGCTTCGGGCGATCTCCGGCGTGGCCGTTGTCATCAACGTACGGGAAGCACTTGCCGGGGATGGTAGTGAACTTCTATACGTCGGTTCGTATCCGCATCGTTTGTGATCTCCCGCTCAGGTCCCACTCAAGGCGCCGAGCCCACCCCTGGAGGGATGCCCCTTCCTCCGAGCCCGACGCGAGTTCATCGTCGGCAGGAGAGCAGGCCGACTTGAGGCTGGTCGCAAGCCGGGACATGGAATGGCATGTATTCCCACAGCCAGGCTCTACGGCTTCGTTGCGATTGCCATCAGATGTGGGCTGGCACCGATGAGGCTTGGCTCATCCTCCACGCGGGCGATGGCTCGCAACACGGTGGCGCGGGCGGCTGGATCATCCAGCGCCGAGTCGAGGTGAGCCCAGGCTCCCACTCCCTCAACAGGCAGGACTCGCACGTCGCCGAATCCGGCACCGCGAACTTCGTCGCGTAGCTCGTCGGGCATGTGGAAGTAGGCAAGGGTGAACCATTCGGGGTGACCTTCGACATCAGGGTTCCGGTGAACTCCATCTGTCAGGTCGCTCTCGACGATCCCCTCAAACCTGGGATCAAGCATCCTCCCGGAATGAAGTCCGTCAAGGGTCGAGGCGAATCGCGATATTCCGGCCGCGAGCAGGACACCGCCGGGACTCAGGACTCGGTGAGCCTCGGCGAGGGCCTGAGCGCGGACTTCCTCCTCCACGAGATGGTAGAGCGGACCCAACAGCAAGACAGCGTCCGCGGTCTCGCCGTCGAATGGGAGTGCGAGTGCGTCGCCGACTTCGGCTGAGCCCAGGGGAGTCTCGTGCTGCTGATTGGATGCCGCCCGGGCCACATCGACGTGGGAGGGGATTGGGTCGAGGAGATGGACGGCATAGCCAGCACGGGCCAGCGGCAGTGCGTAGGCGCCCTCGGCTCCGCCCACATCGAGGATGACAGCGGGAGGTGGGGGCAGAAACCGGTCGAGCAACTCGCGTGTGCGTTCTGCCTCCAATCGACCCCAGGTGGTCAGTCGGTCCCGCTCGACGCCCTGGCCGTAGTGGGCAGCTATGTCCGGGTCCAGCTCCATCCGCCCAGCTCAGCAGAAACCGGACGAAGAGGCTGCACACGGCGATCCAGCTGCATGAACCTGAAGCCGAGATGTTCGTGAAGTCGTCACCCGCTGGGCGTCACCGAATGTTGTCCGATCCGTCAACAAGCCGTGACCAATACTTTCACCCGGATCGGCTTGGCTGTCAGAGGCAGGTCATCGCGGCTTTCTCGCGTCGAGCACATCCCCCTCGGCGCGAGGGGCTTCGATGAGGGGTGCCGAGAGGGACTCATGGTCGGACCGGACTCGATCCCTGGTCCGCGTACCCGGTCGGGGACCACTCGGTCGGGGCCGGGCATCTCGGACACTCCAGCACCTACTTGTGATAATGGACCCAACACGCCCGGCGTGACGGTGCACGAATCCGACCACGACGATTCCGCCGACTACTGTGCCGCCTACGACTTCTACCACCTTGCCGGTCATCGGGCCCCCGTTGGTTGTACAGGGCGTCATTCCCGATGGCAGCTACCTGATCGGGCAGAGCCCGACATGTGGGAACGTGACGATCGACGGATCGCCATTGGTGGTGCAAGGCGATACGGCGAGCATTGCAGCCCGATATCTAGGGAGCGCCGATACAGGCACAATCACCTATCAGTCGCCAGGATTCGACATTCACGTGAATGACGGGACAGTGGTGACCATCGACTTGACCGATACCGGCAACGCTCAAGGCGCCCTAATGGGCAGCGGCCAAACCGGCGGCAATAACCCAGGTGGAGGAACTGGCTGGGTGTGCAATTTCCAGCGAACGCGGAGCGGCCGATGGATTCGGGGATGATCCTATTACCAAGGGTGCCGTCGTGATCGCCCATGCTTTCGAAAAGTCATACAGATTCACCATTCCTGGTGACGGCGGTTCGCAGCGGGCCCAGTTAGCTTGTGTCGGAGAGTGTGCGCTGCTGAGTTAAGCGCGCCTGTTCTGCACCCTCGGCAGTAAGCCGCTGCTGTGCAACCTGTGCACCCCGATCTGCTCGATCCAGCTCCGATTGGGCATGTCGACGCTCCGTCTTCGCATTGGACTGCGCTTCCACCGCGTTGTGAAGTTCTCTCCGCAGCTGCTCCACCCGATCACCGGCCTCGGCAACAGACTGCTCCGCCCGCAGCAGCGTTGCGTGCGCTTCATCGCGAGCCCGGGTGGCTCCTTGGACGACCGACTGTGCCTTGGCGACCCTTGCCTCGGCACGCTCACGGTGTTCCACTCCTCGTGGCTCTTTCGTTCGGGGCCGCTCCTTGGCTCCCGACGGGGACTTTCCTTCTGCCGACAGTGGCTGTTGTCTGCCTGTGCTCTCTAGGCTTGCGAATCCGGTGGAATGCAGCCCCGAAATAAGCCGACCAGAGGCAACGGTATCCGCAGCGCCCGGATCGGCCATGGCCGCACGGAAGGTCTCCTCCAAGCTGTTGACCGTATCGTCGCTGACCTGCCGCCCGGCCACATGCGCCAGCAGCTTGGCGTGTTCTACGAGCCTACGTATAGCTTCGTGCTGCTCTCGTGACAGCTCGCGGAGACGGTCACCGGAGAAGGTCGCGGTCGCCTCGCGCATTGCAGATCCCAGCCCCAGCAGGGCCTGGATGTCGTCGTAGTGTTCGCGGACAAGCTGGTTGACCAGCCAGGCGACGACGTTCGGCTTGGGCAGACGATGGATCTCTGCTGCCAACTCCTTGTTGTCGGCGGCCTTCATCTCCCTTTCCCGTGCAGTACGGGTGGGGATGAAATCTTCTAGCGACAGTCCGTACAACTCGTCGGCCACTGCATCGAGGTTCACTGATCCCATTGTGCCCTGTGCCGGGCGATTATGGGAGTAGTTGTCCCGCCAATGCGGTTCCCCGCCCTAGGTCGAAACGGATGCGGTGCGTGAACGCCAGTATTGATCAGCCAAAAATGGCGCCACGGGGCGTTCGTCGTCGACTCGTAACGACGGGGACTCGTTACCCTCTGCAAGGGATGGCCATTCCAAAATGGCCATCCTTGTCGTCCTGTGATCTCGAGAAAGAGGGCGTTACCCATAGGTGGCCACGTCAAAGTTGGTCATCTATGACGACCCCCCCACAATCGAGGATCCCGATTGGTCTGGGATTCCGGCAGGTGCCGTTTCTGAGTCACGATTGCCGGTGGGGATCAACACAAATTTCATTCGGCCCCGAGCACGCGCATCTACACTCAGATCGATGGATCCGACCGTGCAGGCCCTAACCCAGCAGACAGCTGAGACGGCTTCCCTGGTCGACGGACTCTCTGGCAGCAAGTGGAACACCCTCACCCGGTGCGAGGGATGGCGCATCTCCGATGTCGTGCTCCACTTGGCCCAATCAGACGAGATGGCAATCGCCAGCCTGAACGGGAGATTCCCGGTCGAGACCGCCGACCGAACCGGCGGCTGGGGAGGTGCATCCTCCGTCGATGAGAGTGTGGCATTGATGGTCGACCGGGAACGGGGTGCTCCCATAGACGAGTTGCTGGAACGCTGGAGATCAGGTGCAGGCAACCTGATCGCTGTGCTGAGTTCTTTGGATCTGTCAACCCGCGTGTTGTGGGTGGCAGGGCACCTCTCAGCTCGGACGTTAGCGACAACCCGTCTGGCGGAGACCTGGATCCATACCGGCGACATTGCCGATGCCCTCGGGGTAGAGCTGGTCGCTACCGACCGGATCAAGCCGATTGCCCGACTCGCCTGGCGCACCTTGCCCTACGCCTTCGGCTCAGTCGGTCAGACCCTGAGTGGCCCGGTCGCCTTCCGTTTGGTGTCTCCGTCAGGCGATCTGTGGACGTTCTTGCCTGATGAGCCTGCCGTCACAACGATCGAAGGACCCGCAGCTGAACTTTGCGCCGTCGCTGCCCGGCGTACCGACCCAGAAACAACTTCCCTCCGCGGCGAAGGCCCCGACGTCGATGCGGTCCTGGCATTGGTGCGAACGTATGCGTGAGTACTGACTCCTCCCGGCGAGAAGGTGGCACGCTCAGCGTCGATCAGCTACCGGCTGCCGACATTGCGGGTCGTTGGTCGCCGCTATTTACGGAGGATTCCCCTCGGGTGTTTGTCAATGTCCTTGGCGTCGACGAGGTGACGCTCGCTCGCAGCCGGGCTGCAGCGATACATCAGGTGTGTGGCGCCCTCCGGTACCCGCTGGGCACCCACCCCCTCATCGAGCGATCCTGGCACAAGCTGGCGGCGCTCGGTGTCGAGCCGCAGCGCTTCTTAGTGTCCTGGCAGGAAACCTCGGTTCACAGATAGCGGGCCTGGTAACGACCCGATGGGAGTTGCCGAACTGTCCCGAATGTTCGTTTACTCATCGCCGACCTCCCGCAGTGCTTGCATGCGGGATGCGATATCACGCTCCCAGCTGACCCGCTCATCGGTGGTCAGATCCCCGCCCGGAAGGAAGTCGCTTTGCCGTAGGTGGGCTGTCACTTCCCTAAGGGCTGCGGCGAAACCCTTGTCGAATTCGCCACCCGTGGAGTTGTCGGCCAACTTGTCGGCCCACCCAGAAGCTCGCCGCGCAATGGTCAGATGATTGATGTAAAGCGCAGGATGGTCCTCAAGCGCCTTGCGTGTTCTGCCTTCGTCCCAGTTTTGAAGCTGCTCAGTGTCGAAATCGAAAATGTCTGGTGTGAACATCCGTTCGTCGCTCCTTCTGCGGACCCAGTGGCCATAACATCCGGACGGTACCTCGTGGCCGGGCGTCACAGCCCGAACCCTCGCAACCGCCGCCCCAGGTTCCGGTTCACGGTCCGGTAGACGTTTCTTCTGAGTACCCGCTCAGCAGGTCCCTTCCGGGCGGCTTGCAGGTTTCCCAGGTCACGTGCCAGGCGGTACTACTGGCGGCGCATCACTGAGATAGCTCGGCGTGCTCGGCGCAGGCATCAACGGCCCGCCGCATGCCTGGCCGGCGACGAAAACGCCCGGACGGACCACCGGCTCCCGGCAGTGTTGGGCATGGCCGGCGCCGTTGTGGACTAACCGGAAGCACTGACCGCGGGAGACGGAGAAGGCTTCGGCGAAGTGGGCCATCGAGGCCACCGCATCGGGAGGCGATCCGCTGTGACCGGAGTGTGACACGTTGGTCGAGCCTCCATCGGTGGCAGGCTCACAATAGTCGTGGAAGACTCCCGAGAAGCGGACCACCGATCACGTGATCGAATGAGGGGGGACTCGAAATGGTCATCAGCTCCAAAGCGATCCGAAGGGCGTTTCTCGCAGCGGCAGTGGTCATGGTGCCCATGGGCGCAATCACGCTTGCCCCGGTGCCAGCGGGAGCACTGACCTTCACCCCGTTCACCTGCAGCGTGGGGGGGACTATGACTTTTGACGCGGCTACCTCGGGACAGGGCATCTCGAAGGATGGCTGGGCCGACGCAAAATACGACGGAAGCCAGGAGATCTCATACCCCTCGCTCGGCGGTGCAGGGTGCAGCGGACATGGGTCCACTTCCTTCACATATCAAGGAGTCAAGTGCGATAGGAAGACGCCCGGCCTGCCGGCCTCAAATCCCGCCTGCGAGCCCGGTCTGAAGGTGGGGTACAACTCATGGGCGGATGTCCTCGGCAACGTTTCCCCCCCACCCTACCGACATGGTCGAATCGGTGCCTCCTACGCCGATGCAATCCAAAAAGCCTTCGCCAGCTTTAGGCACCCCTGGTACTTCGTGATCAACGGGACGACGTTCAACGGAAAAGCCACGAGCACATCGCTGATCCCGGCCGGGAGCGTGTGCGGACCATCGGAAATCGGCTTCCAGGCCGCAGCGCGCATCCTTGAACCGCGTCACGTCTCGCAGACCATGACCGTGACCATCTGCCTGGGTGCCATCACAGGAACCGGCCTGAACCCAAGCGACAACTTCTACACCGCATCCATTGATCAGATCGGGGTAGTCGACTCCGCTGTGATCGACCAAGCGACGAGCACCGTCCACGTCGGCTGACCTCACTTCCAGCCATAGGCGGCGTGGCCGACGCCGTTGTGGACGAACCGAAAGCACTGGCCGGGGATGACGGCAAAGCCCTCGGCGTAGTGGGGTCATGGGGTCGACGGTAGCGGGAAGGTGCGCCGGGCCCGGGGCCGTAGGGCAGCCTTTGCAGGTGCGGCCCGCCCAGCAGGTCCGGCACGGAGTCAGTAATCGGCACCTCGGCCAAGGCGGTTAACTTCCGAGGGCTCCGTTAGCCTCAGGTCACTTGCTAGCTGAGTTCGGATCAGGCAAAGAGCGAGGCTGGCAGATCGGGAATGGTCTCTGGTCCCCGGTTGACAGCGTTGAGTACTTTAGGCTTACCTAATACTCCCATGAAGCCACACCTAGCCCGTTGTCCCTCGGCGGGGCCACACCGAAGGGGCGTTTCTGTGACGTCGTTGGCGATCGTTGGCACACTCCTTTTCGTTGCAGCCACTCTGGCGGCCTGCAGCTCGTCGAGCCCGTCGGTCTCTGGACCACAAGCCACGTATCACGCTGACAATGCTCGAACCGGATACTCGACCGATACCAGCATCACCACGGCGAATGCGACCGGCCTGACGCAACAGTGGAGCGTCAAAGAGTCTGCCGCCATCTCGGCCCAGGCGATCGTCACCGACGGAGTCATCTACTGGGGTGACTGGAACGGTATCGAGCACGCGACGACAACGAATGGCAAGCAACTTTGGACGACGTCGATAGGGATCGCGCCGAGGCCCAAGGCCTGTCCGTTCAAAAAGCTTGGGCCTATTGGAGTCGTCAGCTCGGCCACCGTCGGCGAGATCGGCGGCAAGAAGGCCTTGTGGGTCGGTGGAGGAAACGGAAGTCTGTACGCTCTCGATGCTTCGACCGGTGCGGTCATCTGGCAGACGCAGCTGGGCGAACCGCCACTCCACGTCCTGTGGTCATCCCCCGCCTTCTACCAGGGCAGCATCTACGAGGGTGTGGCATCGTGGAATGACTGCCCGGACATCAACGGCAGCTTCGTTCGGGTCGACGCGGCAACCGGGTCGATTCAAGCCACTTTCACTCCTTCGGTTCCGAGCCAGTGCGTCGGTGGCGGCATCTGGTCATCAGCCGCGCCTGATCCGAGCACTGATGCCATTTACGTGGGTACGGGCCCGACCTATCTGAAGTCCGACCCGTCCAAGGCGTGTGCGTCACCCGACCAAGAAGCGGTCGTCAGGCTCAACCCGACGACACTTGACCTCGAATCCCGCTGGCAACTCCCAGCCGCTCAGGCCGGATTTGATCTCGACTTCGGGGCGACGCCGATGCTCTTCACCGCAACAGTGAACGGCGTTAATCGCGAGCTTGTCGGAGCCGAGAATAAGAACGGCTTCTACTATGTCTTCAATCGCAGCAATCTGGCCGCCGGGCCGGTTTGGTCATACCAGGCTCAAAACGATGCGGCCCTCAACAGCTCAGCGTGTGACAACCGAAACACCATCTCCACGTCGGCGTGGGCGGGTCAGGGTAGCCCCGTCATCGTGGCCGGAATCGCCCTGAACGGGTCGTCTTGCA
Source organism: uncultured Acidimicrobiales bacterium (assembly GCA_963734435.1). Lineage (GTDB taxonomy): Bacteria > Actinomycetota > Acidimicrobiia > Acidimicrobiales > RAAP-2 > Bog-756. The sequence goes on from CAVTHA010000003.1 coordinate 38,753, forward strand.
TCGGCACCATCGCCGCTCTTGATGCTGCCACCGGACAGCCGATCTGGCAGGTTCCAGTCGGGGGGACTGTTCAAGGCGCGGTCACTGAGGTTCCGGGCTTGGTGGCGGTGGGCGCAGGGCCTTTCCTGCAAGTTCTGTCGAGTAGCACGGGGACCTCCCTCTTCACCTACCAGGAACCGGCGGGTCCGGATACCGGCAACGGCCAAGGACAGAGCCACTACTTCTGGCCCCCGCCGACCTTCTCGGGTTCCAAACTCATCATTGGGAACGAGGACGGCTACTTCCGAACGTTCGGCCTATAGGAGCGGTCAATAGCATCAGACACGGTGGTTCACAGCCCACAGCTTCACGTGGTTTTACCTAACCATTGCTCTGCTCTCCACCGGACGGGCTCGGGGTAGGCATTTGGGTTCGGACCCGATAGCCGGAAGGCCTGCGAAATTGTCCGCCAGCAGTACTCCGGCTCGGGCCCGTATGGCGTCGGCTAAGAAATCATTTGCTGGACCACCGAACCCAGAGAGCAACCAGAGCCAGCCCAGCCACCAACCGCTATTGCCCGCCAGTCCGTTCATGCCGCATTTTCTCCTCGGCAGTCCTGTCCACGGCACGTAGCGGCTCGGGCAAACGATTGCGATCGGTCAGGGTCGTGTGAGGTCGAATCGGCGGCACCTCCCCACCGGCGTCAACCACTCTCAGGTCATTCCGAACTGCGCCAGTCAAAATGAACGCTGGGCAGCAACCGTTCACACCCCCAGCGGGCGTGTCGGGACCATGAGTGGGGACGCTTAACGTCGAGCACAGCAAGACCGGCATCGACGGCCACTGGAAGAAGGTCCGCAGGTCGTGCCGGTAGGCGTCCAGAGTCCGCCCGTTGTACCTGGCCAGAGAAGCCGCGGCTGGCAGCCGGGCTTCGTAAAATAGAGCATCGTCGGTGATGGCTGAACGGCGGCTGAGGCGGTTGGCGGTGATTCGAGAATGGACTCCGTCTTCCTCGTAGTTTGGGGAGGCCAGCCAACACCTGTCCCACCTAGCGGGTGCTTGAGGACGCAGGCCATTAGGGATACTTCCTTGCCGAGCCAGTGGCGGCACAATGCGGGAGCGACAGGGTCTCTATGCTCAGCCGGCAGGAGCTCCGCTGGAGTGAGCCTCTGTACAGACGGAGGATCTGATGACCACATTGATGACAGTGGAAGGGGCAGGCGGAGACGTGGCCACTGGCCCCGTCTCCGACGAGACCAGGCGGTGGTGGATCCTCGCCGTGCTGGGGATCGCCCAGTTGATGGTCATTCTCGATAGCACCATCGTCAATATTGCGCTACCCACTGCCCAGCACGATCTGCACTTCTCCAATGCCGACCGACAGTGGATCGTCACCGCCTATTCCCTTGCCTTCGGCAGCTTGCTCCTCCTCGGCGGTCGGATCGGCGACATCATTGGACGCAAGCGGGCCCTCATCACCGGACTCGTCGGCTTCGCTGTCGCTTCGGCCCTCGGTGGGGCCTCGGTCAACTTCGCCATGCTGGTCATCGCCAGGACCGTCCAGGGCGCATTCGGCGCCCTACTCGCCCCTTCGGTGCTGGCCCTCTTGACCACCACGTTCAGTGATCCGGGGGAACGTGGGAAGGCCTTCGGGATCTACGGTGCCATCGCCGGCGCAGGTGGGGCGCTGGGACTTCTCCTCGGCGGCATCCTCACCTCCTACGCGTCGTGGCGGTGGACGCTCTTCGTCAACCTCGTGTTTGCTGCCAGCGCCACCGTCGGTGCCCTGCTCTGGTTGAAAAACGACGAGGGCGCTGACCACGACCCGTTGGATCTTCCCGGCCTCTTCCTAGTGGCCGGCGGGCTGTTCTCCCTCGTCTTTGGCTTCTCTCACGCCGAGACCACCGCGTGGAGCAATCCCTTCACCATCGGGTTCCTCGTGGCGGGGGTGGTCCTCCTAGCTGCATTCGCTTATTTCGAGACCAAGGCCGAGTACCCGCTCCTCCCGCCCCGGGTCGTGCTCAACCGAACCAGGGGTGGATCCATATTGGCCATGCTCTTCGCCAGCATCGGGCTCTTCGGTGTGTTCTTGTTCCTCACCTATTACCTGCAGGACACACTCGGGTTCAGCCCAGTGAAGACCGGCGTCGCGTTCCTCCCCATGGTGGCCGCCTTGGCCACCATGGCCCAGGTGTCCAACCGCATCCTCCTGCCGAAATTCGGGCCCAAGCCGATCGTTCCAATCGGCTTGCTCATGGCTGCTGCGGCGTTGTTCGGGCTGCATCTGGTCGGGTTGCACTCTTCGTACGCCAGCCACGTACTCCCGTATCTCATCGTGTTGGGTTTCGGGTTCGGCCTGAGTATCGCCCCCTCGTTCAGCACCGGCACCCTCGGTCTGGCGCCCCAGGACGCCGGAGTGGGATCGGCCTCCCTCAACACGGCCCAACAAGTTGGGGGCTCCATCGGAACGTCACTGCTCAACACGCTGGCCGCCGGTGCTGCCACCGCCTACTTGGTGGGTCGGGCTGTGAACCCGGCCAGCCTCGAGGCAGCCGCCCTACACAGCTACACGACGGCGTTTCTATGGTCGTCCTTAATCTTCGTGGTTGGGGCCGTCGTCGGCGGGATGGTGCTCAAGCGGGGCGGCCTGACGTCTCTCGCGCCCGAATATCGGGTCACGAAGCCCGACACTCGCATCGGTGAAGAACCTCAGCGCGAGATCTGCCGCGTACGGGTCGCTTGTCGGTGAACTCGCCAAACTCTGTCGGCAAGAGAGGTGGCGAGCGATCCGGTCGCTCAACAGAGATCTCGAACACCATGTACCGCCAGCTCGTGCTCGACGCTCATAAATTAGGGGGGAAAAAGTGGGAAGGACCTTTCAGCCAGCGTGCCGGCTCTACGTCCTGACGACCGGCTCTTTGGTCAAGTCACTCCCGGACCAACCACCTTAGGCACTCACGTCCTGCGGCAACGGCTCGATCTCACGCGCTCGAAATCCTGGAAACTGGCCCTCTTGATGTAATGAAGGAGCGCAGCGCAGCTATCGGGGCAAGCTCGTCCATCTGCGCACCAGCCTCAAGTCTCAAGTCCACGCCGTCTTGGCAAAAGGAGGTGTGACGGTGCCCATGAGCGACCTGTTCGGGGTGGGCGGCCAGGTCCTCCTCGACAAGGTCCACCTGGCCGAGGCCTACCGGGTGCGCGCCCTGATCGAGTCGGTGAACCCGCGAGATCGCCATGCTCGAGAAGCAGAGCGCCCCGTACTTCGCCGGCGACCTCGGCTACCACGCCGTGCAGGCCATTCCCGGCGTCGGACCGGTGCTGGCCGCGATCTTCGGCCTTCTGGTCCATGGTGCTCACCCAGGCGTAGCCAATGAGACTGGTCATGTGCCGAGTGTATTAAGAAGGGTCAAGGTGACAAATCCATACATTGATTGCGCACATGGGTTCTGACTCAGCCGGTCAGGCTACCCGGTCACCCGAAAGCGAGGGTCAGAACCGGCCGTTTCTGAGAAAAGAGGGCACCTCGACCGACCGGGGCGTCGGGTGGGATGTCCGGCGCTGCTCACGGAATCTTCACAATCGACCGGTTTACTGGTCAGTGGCCGACGAAAGGGTTGGAGGGTCTTCCATGTTCAAGAAGGTCACGGTCGTTACGGCCATGGTTGGATTGCTAACACTTGGCGGCGCCGGTGGGACCTCGGCAGCGTCCGCAACTGCACCGTTGCCAGCAACCGTTCCCGTCACCGTCTTGGACGGTCAGGGTTCGACTCAGGGGGCGCGTCCCACCGTGGAGGTCCGCGTCGGCAACTCGAATCCCGTTCCGGTGCTGCTCGATACGGGCTCGTCGGGCCTGCATATTTTCGACACCGTGGTCAACACGGGCATTGGTTCGGGAGTCACGCTCACCTCGCAACCCGCAAACATCACCTATGCGGGAGGCCACAGATTCACTGGTGTCGTCGCCAACGGAGTTGTCACGATCGGGTCGTATGCAACCAAGCTGCCGGTGTCGTTTGCCTACGTCGAACAGGCATTCTGTACTCCGCGTAAGCCCACTTGTCCTGCGTCTGGCGGCATTCCCGGATTTGAGCGGTCGGGCGTGTACGGCATCCTTGGCATTGGGACCCAATCGAGCGGCGGTGGGATCACCAGCCCGATTTTGGGCATGCCCAGATCGCTCGGAAAGAGATGGAGCCTCCACTTGGCGGGCGAATCGGGAACGCTCACGCTCGGAGCCAGGCTTCCCGCCCGACGTTCCGCCGCGACCATTCAGATGAGACAGATCGGTTCGTCGTCATCGGGAAGAGCCCTTTGGGCAGACAGCAGTTTGCCGTTGTGTCTGAGTGTGGGCCAGAACAGCGAGTGCGTGCCTGGATTGTTCGACTCAGGGACCTACACCATGCAGCTTTCAGGCCCGGCCCTCGATCAAGCACCGACGATCACAGGAACGGATCACGTCGTGGGTGGGACACGAGTATCAGTCGCTCTCAGCGGCGCCAAGACCCCGTTCTGGAGCTTTGTGGCCGGTACCACCAAGTCGGCGGACCTCGTCACTTTGAAGACGGGTCGAGGGCCCTTCGTCAATACCGGCGTCCAAGCCTTCTATGACTTCACTATCACTTACAACGACACAACCGGTCAGATACGGCTGTCGAAGTAGCCTCATCCGACGCCGGACGTTTGAAGCCGTTCCACATCATCAACGCCGGTCGGCGACGAACTACGTGATTGCGTCCTTTCGACCCCTGCAGCTCCCGAGCAACTGAGCTTGACTGTCGAAAGCAACGGCCAAGGTTCCGGGTGGGCCCTTGTAGCCTTACCGGGTCTCGGATTGCTCCGCCCGCAGGTAGAAGGACAACGCGTTGGAATCTGATACCCAGACGAGGGCAGCACTGCAGAAATACTGGCGGGCATCGGAGGGCGGGGATATCGAAGCCGAGCACGCCATCTACAGGGCCGACGCGATCGTGGACTATCCCCAATCAAGTGAACGATTCCGGGGCCGGCGCAACAGTCTCGGCTCAACGTGGCGGGCACCCCGCCAGTCGGCAATTCACCGTCCTCCGGATCGTCGGCGGCGGGGATCTGTGGGTAAGCGAGTGCGTCATCACTGCGACGAGGTGCCCACCTACTCCGTTGAGCATTATGGAGTTCGCCCACCCGCATGTGGTGCACGAGACGCAATACTTTGCAAATGCCTTCGGCGCGCCTGAATGGCGGGCAGCACTCGCTGAGGCGATCCCGGGCAGGTACATCGTCAGAGCCTGACCCGGGCCGGGAAGAGCCCGGTCCACCAGTGTTGCTTTCGCCCTCACCTGCTGAACTGCCTCCAACGTCGTTCGAGGCGACTATCTGTTCTCGACAGTGCGCCAGCGCCCTCTCCGACGGGGAGGAGCCGGTTAGCCCAAAAAGGGAGCGCCAGGTTGCCGGGCCTGAGCAACCTGGGCTACTCACGCGTGTCGCCTTCCGCATTTGGGGGGTCTCGCTCTCCTGCTACGAGCACACATACCATCTGCCGAGGGACCGCGAGATCCGCCGGCTCCTGCTCATGGATCTGGTCGCCGACGTCCACGCGAGAACCCACGATCCCGGCACGATCCGCTGAAAGAGGGCAGATGCCTACTGTATGAATATGAATTCGGCACATCTTGAGTTCTGCGCAAGTCCTGAGTGGCGGACAATCGTCGAAGAGATGATCCTTCCTGACGCGCTTCGCAATGTAAAAATGGGCACGGAAGTTATCGAGATAGGCCCCGGTCCCGGCTTCACAACAGATGTACTGCGCAAGCTGACCGATCACCTCATCGCGGTTGAGGTTGATCCCAATCTGGCCGTTGCCCTGAAGACCAGGCTCCAAGGGACAAACGTGGAGGTCGTCTGCGGTGATGCGACATCACTCGATTTTCCCGATGGTCGGTTCGACGCGGCGGCGTCCTTTCACATGCTGCACCACATTGCGTCGGAGGACGGCCAAAACCGGACGTTGGCAGAGTTGGCCAGGGTACTCCGACCAGGTGGTCTTCTGGTTGCCGCCGACGGTTGTTTCAGCGAAGGATCTCTGGCTTTTCACGAAAACGACATCTACAACCCAATCGATCCGGAGAGCCTCCGTCACCGCCTGGAGCTCGTCGGATTCGTATCCGTCAACGTCGCGCTTCACGACCTGGGATGGTTCTGCAGCGCCGTTGTGGCTTAGCGGCCGTATCATGGGGAACGACAACCGGCCTTGCCCCTAAGCCCTTCGTTCCACGTCTCAAACCCAGCTTCCGCGCACGTTGGCTCATCTCAAAGCCGACGCGTTCGGCGGTGCGCAAGTGTGGTGCCAGAAGACGCGAGGTCGGACCCGTGGAGACACGGGGTTCGAACCCGCTGGGACTGCAAGGCTGAGCGTGTTCGAACCCCTCGGGGATTGAGGAATCTGGTTGCAGATCGACTACGTCATCAGGTGATCGTCATCTCCGGCACGGGACACGCTGCGTCAGGATGAATCTAGGGACGATGGGATTTCCGGGGAATCACTGTGCGGCCCTCTGCGTCGCTTCCGAGAATGCAGACGCGGACGGCGGCATGATCGACCGAGTCGGGCTCGACTACGTCACCCGCTCCGAGGTTCCACGCTTCGGCGAGCGCATCGAAGCCGCACCCGTGGAACACGGCAGCCGCCTGGACGGCGGCACCCGCGGCGACGAGTTCGGATTCCGATGGCACGATCACCGGGGAGCCCAGGAGGTCCGCCGTGATCTGCCGGTAGGCGGCGCTTCGGGCCCCGCCTCCGCCGAGGAACACTCGTTGACCGCTCGTTCGCTCGCCTGCTGACCAGGGAGTCGACGCCGCCGAGGAGGTTGCAGACCACCCCTTCCACGGCGGCCCTGGCCAGGTTGGCCGGTGATACGTCGTTCCGAATCCCGATCAGGGTGCCGGTGGCCTCCGGTCGGTTTGGTGTTCGCTCGCCATCGAAATGAGGAACGAGTACCAAGCCGTCGGCACCGGCGGGCGCTGAGAGCGCCAGCGCATCGAACTCCTCGAGGGTGACGCCGAGGAGCCGAGCCACCGAGTCGGTCACCTTGGTGGCGTTGAGGGTGCAGACGAGGGGGAGAAATCGGCCGGTGGCATCGGCGAACCCGGCCACCGTCCCGGAAGGATCAGCACTGTGGTTCCTCGGTGACCGTGCAGGCCACTCCACTCGTTCCGAAGCTGAGGGAAAGGTCTCCGGGACGCAGGCCAAGGCCCAGGGCACTGGCCATGTTGTCGCCGGTGCCCGGCCCGACGATCGACCCGGTGTCAGCCCACTTGCCGGCGGCGGCGTCCGGGCCGAGCACGGTCGGCAGCATGGTGTCCCAATCCACTTGGTCGTCGACCAGGCCGCAGCAGGTCGGTCGGTAGCGGTCCTCGGCCGGGGACCAGTAGCCGGTTCCCGAGGCATCCCCCCGGTCCGTGGTCATTTCGCCGGTCAGCCGAAAGGTGAGCCAGTCGTGGGGGAGGAGGACGGAGCTCATACGCCGGAACGATTCGGGCTCGCAGCGCCGCAGCCATCGGAGCTTGGTGATGGTGAAGCTGGCCAGAGGGACGCTTCCGCACGCCGCGGCCCATGCTCCTGCACCCCCCGGCAGTTCGTCGCAGAAGCTCGCTGCGCGTCCGGTGCGGACTCGGTGTCGTTCCACAACTTGGCGGGCCGCACGACGTCACCGTGATCGTCGACGATGACCGCACCGTGCTGCTGTGCGGCAAACGATATGGCTGCCGGCCGGATGTCCTGCACGCCGGCCATGGCACTGGCCCGGGAGAACGCCACCTCCCAGGCGTGGGGATCCTGTTCACTGCGGGGTGGGGTGGTCGGGGGATGAGGTGCTCGCCCCGATGCAACGAGTGTGCCGGAGTCCGCATCGCGCACCTGAACCTTGCACGACGTCGTCGAGGAGTCGACGCCGACGACCAGAGGCACTACCGCACCCCGAGCAGCAGCTCCGTCACCAGTTGATCGAGGCGCTCATGACCGTAGCCCTGAGCAGCAAGCGCATCCTCGTCGTAGGAGCCCTTTCGAATATCAGCAAGGCCACCACCCGACGCGGTCCTCTCGTCCAAACTCGGCGACCTTGGCCACGCGCAGGGCCTCTTGGATCTCTTTGTCCTCCCGGAATCGACGGACCTTGTCCGCCAGGATCAGGTAGGTCCGAATGCAACCCCGGGCAAAGTCCCAGACACCCGGCGCTGTCCTCGGTCCGGTACGGGTGGGCATCGAAGTGCTTCATGCCGTCCCAGTGGGCGTCCTCGAGCACCTTGACCAGGTAGAAGGCGTCTCGAATTCCCTCGGAGCCGAAGCGGAAGTCCTGGTCGAACTTCCCGATTCGCTGGGCATTGAGATCGATGTGAAAGAGCTTCTTGTGCCAGAGGACCTGGGCCACGGCGTGGGAGAATGACAGGCCGCTCATGGTCTCGTGGGCGAACTCGGGATTGACCCCCACCATGTCCGGCCATTCCAACGCTCCGATGAAGGCGAGGACGTGCCCGACCGTCGGAAGGAAGATGTCCCCTCGGGGTTCGTTCGGCTTGGGCTCCATGGCGATGCGCATGCTCAGGCCTTGATCACGGATGTACTCGCAGCAGAGGTCGACGGCTTCCTTGTAACGGTCCAGTGCTGCCCGGACATTCTTGGCCGCGTCGGCCTCGACCCCCTCTCGGCCTCCCCACATGACGAAGATCTCGGCTCCGAACTCGGCACCGAGATCGATGGCCTCGCACGCCTTCCGGATGGCGAATCGGCGAACCTCCGGATCGTTGGCCGTGAATGCACCCTCTTTGAAGATCGGCCGGGAGAAGAGGTTGGTCGTGACCATCGGGACCTTCAATCCCGTCTCGTCGAGCGCCTGGGAGAACCGCTTGAGAACGATCTGCCGTTCGGATGGCCGAGGACCCGTAGGGCACGAGGTCGTCGTCGTGGAAGCTCAGGCCGTAGGCACCAAGATCGGCCAGGTGATGCGCGGTATCCACCGGGTCGAGCGGCGCCCGCACTTCGTGACCGAAAGGGTCACGACCTGGATTGCCGACCGTCCAGAGTCCGAAGGTGAAGTGGTGCTCAGGCGTTGGTGCCAATGGATCGCCCATGAGGTTCCTCCCGAGCCCCAGTGCCAGTACTCGACTCGATTGAGCCCAGGCACGGCCTGGTGGTGGACCGATGTAACGCGACTCTGGTGGTGGAGCCGATCCGATAACTGCCGCGGTCGGACCGCGGATCTGCTGGACGCCTGAGGGCTGTCGCCCCCGGGACGGCCGGCGCTCGGAGCGGGTTCTCAGCTCGGCGGCGCCAGCCAGGCCGTTTGCTCTGGCCACGGCGCCGTACCACGCGGCGCTCGGCTTGGGATGTCGGGCAAAGGTCGTGCGATCGACACTGTGGAGTCCGAATCTCGGCGTGAACCCGTTGGACCACTCGAAGTTGTCGAGCAGGCTCCACACGAAGTACCCACGGATGTCCACGCCGTCATCGATGGCCCGCCGGACGCCCCGCAGGACCTCGGAGATGTAGGCGATGCGCTCGGTGTCGTCCTCGGTGGCGATCCCACTCTCGGTCAGGAGGACGGGAAGACCGGAGACCGACGCGGCCCGCCGGGCACAGTGCTCGACTCCCTGTGGCCAGTACTCGTAGCCCATCTGGGTGACGGGAACTCCGGGCTCGTTGGGAGCCTGGCCTTCGGGGCCGAAGTGCACACGCGAGTAGCACTGGACACCGATGAAGTCGTCGCCCTCCGCTCCCCTCATGAACCTGTCTTCCAGGATCTCCTGAGCGGCTTCGAGCACCTCTTCTCCGCCCGGGTCGGCCACCATCTCGTCCATCGACAGCGTCAGGCCCACAGGAAAGTCACCTGGTCCCGACCGAAGGGCGTCGACGGCGAGACGATGGGCTCGCACGATGTGTCTCGTTCACGGCCAGATGTCGGACGAAATCATCCTTCACCCCCGGCGGCGATGACCCGAGGGCGTAGCCCATGACGCCGATGAGGTTGAGCTCGTTGATCGTGCAGGCCCACCCGATGAGGTCCCCGAGATGGGCCGTCGCCCGAGAAACGAAACGGGCAAAGACATCGGCAGCGTCTTCGGCCTCCCACCCTCCTCGGTCGGTGAGCCAGGTCGGGGTCGTGAAGTGGTGGAACGTCACGACCGGGGCAATGCCACGCTCGCGGCAGGCCGCGCAGATGCGACGGTAGTAGTCGAGCGCGGCGAGGGAGAACTCGCCTTCGGCGGGCTCGATGCGGCTCCATTCGAGGGAGAACCGATAGGCCTGGAGGCCCATGGCCGCCACGAGCTGCACATCTTCGGCCCAGCGGTGCAGCGAGTCACAGGCGTCGCCACTCGACTCGGCACATCCCGAGTCGGGGTTGTGCTCCCAGGCCCACCAGTCGTTGTTGACGTTGCCGCCCTCGATCTGATGGGCAGCGGTGGCTGTGCCCCAGACGAATCCCTCGGGGAATGTGATCTCGGGTTCCTCGACGTCGGTTCCGTTCACGGGCGGTCACTGTACCCCCCAATTCAGAGATCGGAGGCGGCGTGTGGGCCGACGCGGCCGCGCTCGATGCCACCAGCAGGGATCCGCCTTAGTGCTGGTGGCGGCTGCACGGAAGGCAGACCGGAATTCTGGCCTGGGCTGGATTCTTGTCCGAGGTGGTTCTGGTTGCCGACTCCTGAAGATGCCGACCTGGGCGAGCTGTTGAAGGGACCTCAGGGAACCGGGGGAGGGGGCTGACAGACGTTGCACCGCTGACGAGTCGACTATTCCTCCATGGCCGCTCTCCCCCGTCTAGCTGGGAGTCATGGCCTCATTTTGGCGAGTACCACAGGGCGACCGTCGGGATCGGCAAGAACGACAAACCGTCCCCAGGCTGCCTCTTGCGTTGGCCAAATCACGGTCAGGTCTCGATCGGCAGCACCGCGCTCGCATGCATCGGGGTCTTGGACCCTGAAACGAACCGCGGCCCCACCAACGCCCGTTCCAGCTGGGAAGATTCCCCGCTCGTCGTGACCTCTGTCATTGCGATGAAGCACGACTCGTCCCGAGGCACCTCCGACAACGACGATGATGTCGTCCTCAAAGAGAACGGGGAGCCCAAGGGCATCTACATAGAACGTTCGAGCCTCGGCGAGGTCAGAGACGTACAGGATCAAGCTGTCGAAGCCTTCGGCTTGCACTGCGACGCATCCTACTTGGAGGGGCGAAACCTCTTTGACACGGCATCAGCTCGACAGCGGGGCGTTGAAGACCTTCAATACCGAACTATCGGCTCGCACCCATCTAGAAGTCGGTGCTGAATCTGCCGAGCACGTGTTCGTCGATGCGGGCGTAGCTGAAAACGCGAAATAGGTTCCGACGCCCGGTAAGCGATACAGGCCAGTGATCGGATCACTATGCGTCTCAACCGTGAGCCCATACTCACATGCCCCAAGGCTTACCGCTGCCACGACGTGGTCGCCCGCTGCGCTGAGGCTCACATAGGTGTGGCCGTCACTGATAGGCGGCACAGAATCGCTACCTGTGAGCCACGTCACGTAAGGCGTCTGGGTATTCAGCAGGGCAGGTGTCAACGCACCGTCCGGTATGTGATTGGCCCTCGCGATACCGTCGGCCAACGATGCCTTGGCGGCACCGCCCTGAACCAGACCCGAGAAGCCCTGGCCGATGCCGTTTGCAACGGAACGTATGGGATACAAAAAGCCCACAATGACGAGGGCCAGGCACGCCATGCCGACGGCGATTCCTGCGGCGACGAGCCAACTCTTGCCTCGTCGGTCCGCGGTGTCAATGCTGTCGACCGGCTGCATATCGGGAGGACCGCACGCTGTACTCGGCGCGACCGTTGGGGTCACCGCGCCAGGCTAGTTCGGCACGTCCGTCCCTGGACGGCGGAAGAGGAACCCTGCAGGGTCGTATTCGGCCCGGCTGCTACGAGGGCCCAGTGATGCCAGGCCTGGGATGTTCGGGAGCCGGGCAAATCTGGAGGCAGTTTCCGTGGGATCCCAGCGGACACGGCAATGTTTTCTCCGGTTGGACGGGCGATGACGATGTCTCCCCAGGTGTAGTGCGCCGACAACTGACTACGAGGCAGGTTGATGGGTCTTCCGACTGCGACGACCCAGACGTAGTTTCCGTAGATCGACTCCCAGGAGGGATGTGCCGCAACGTCCTTCACCGGTCATCAACCTGGTCGAGGCGCGCCCGAGGGGCCAATCTTTTGGCCGACCTCGACCAATCGAATCGCCTTCTGTGCGGTAGGTACGGACGGCCGGGCTACTCGGCTTCAGCGTCTCGGGACCTCTCTATAGGTTGAGGCCAAGAAGCATGTCCTGCAACGACCGCTCCGAGTGCGCACACCAAAACTGTCGCCGCACACAGCAGAAGCTAGTTGACTGTGGCCGCCACTAGCATCGAGGCCGATGTTCTTCGAGCCTATGCCGCCTGAGCCACCCCAAATGGAGCGTGAGTGGGGACCGCCCGCATGGGACCGCCCGTCCGAGGGAACCGTCCCCTGTCTGATGGCGCTGAACGAGATTGTCCACCAACTCGAAGATGTCGTCGTCGAGGTCGAGAGTCTGGCGGCGTATCCCAACGGATTCGTCATCAACCTGCATATCGCGACGAACCCGCGGAATGCCCAACAGACTCATGCAATCGTGATGCAGCCCGGCGGCCAAAGAATCCCGCGAGTCGGTGTTCGGTTCTCCGACGGAAGGACTGCCGGTCAGGAGGCGGGAGCAGGCCCAATGCTGCGTGCGATGGGTGCTATGGACAAGGATGCCGAGGGATTCCCAACCGTCCCTGTCGTCAGGATGACCGGAGGGGGCGGGGGAGGATCCGGGTGGCGGTTCGGTACATGGGTCTACCCACTACCACCCGAGGGGCCATTGGAAATCTTCATCAGCATTCCCCAGGCGGGATTGGAGGAGGCGAAGACGGTCATCGAGGGCGCCGACGTGCTGGCCGCCGCCGACCGAGCCAAGGTGATCTGGGAATGAGTGAACCATGACGAGCTCGGCCCAGAAGGCAGAGGAGGTCAAGATCACTTTACCGGTCCAATGTACCTACCGGGGTGGCCACACGGCTCTGGGGAAGCACGGGAGGCATTTTTGGATCAAGGACGGCAGAGTGGGCTATGGGGAGTTCCATATGACCCACTCGATTCCGCTCTCCGACGTGGCGAGCGTCGAAGTCGCGGAGCGACAACTACCTGGCTCAGAGGCTCGCACACTGATGACCGCAGGCAACCCGATGGGGTATCGAGGTGGTCCTCATGCCAGAGCACCAAAGCAAGTGACTGACATCGTGGTCTGGACAGAAGACGGCCAGGCTGCGTTCTGGATCGTCGAAGATCGCAGCGGAGAGTGGGTACGGGACCGGTTGAGGACGGTGCTTCATGGAGCAGGCATCCCGTTTCACGAGGACCTGCCACCCACCCTGCGGAAAGGGATAGGACTTGCCGGAATTCTTCCCGACGCCGGGAGCTGAACACCTTCACGATCATCTTGTCGTCATCAGCCAGCCCGGACAGTTGCCACCCTTCTCTGGACCCGACTCCGGCATCGTGTGGGGCGACCCCTTGGATCGAACTGAGAACCGCTACGACACCCTCGCGCCGTTTGGTGATGCTGCGCTCGCTGCCCGTGTCACGAGCTGACGAGCCACGTCCTGGCCGACAATCGGAAAAAGCCAACGGAATACGGCGCCTGGACGCCCGGCGGTCGGATGCAGCACCTCGGTGCGGGTGAGTTCTTCAGTCTCCATTTCGGTGATCCCAAGCCACCACACCGGAACGATGAAGTCGGGTGTGCCGTACCAACGCAGCTCATAGAGGTAGCCCGATTCGCGCCATACAACTCGGATGGTGGCCGATTCCGCCGGTTCCAGTGACATGGCGGGTGAAGTGTAGGTGACGTCCATGTGTGCGACGCAAGGAAAATCTGGCGCTGGTCACGGGCGAGCACTCCAGTTGACAGAGGGCCACCACTCTCGGTGATGGGTGCCGGGGCACGGAGCTGGTCAGCTGCGACCTTGCCCGACACACGATTTGGGCAATGTTGTGCTTCAATCACTATGCGCAGTGTCGGGCCCGAAGCCTCCCAAGGCGGCTCAAAACTCAGCATCAGCCTCGGTAACCGAGGCGCAATCATCTGATCGCCCGCACCGAAGGACGGCACACGTCATGGTCAGCCGCACTACTCGGCTCGTCGAAGCGGGTGATGGAAGTGCCCGTCCCGGTACCACTGGTACAGCACCTCCCACTAGGGGGATCGAGGAACCCAGGGAAATCGCAGAGTCCATTGCTCTGGTTGATCGGGCGTTTGCGTTCGTCGATCTGTGCGGGTTCACGCGGTTCATGGCGACGCACGGCGAGCACGCGGCTATTGCCACGTTGACCCAGTTTCGCTCGCTGGCCCGCGCCATTGCCGTGAGGCGCGGTGTGCTCGTAGCCAAATGGCTGGGCGACGGCGCAATGATCGTGGGTCTTGAAGTCGGCCCAACATTGGCGACCACCGCCGAACTGATCGGACGGTATGACGGATCGGTCTTGCCGCTTCGCGGTGGATTTGCTCATGGCCAAGCATTGATCGTTGACGGTGATGACTACATTGGTCGGCCTACGAACCTGGCTTCCCGTCTCTGTCAGGTTGCGCACCCCGAAGAACTTTTGGCCGTGGGCTACCCGGCTGAGTCGCTACCCGTCTGGATCAAGGTGCTCGGCGTTCGGACGGTGACACTTCCGGGACTAGGTCGCGTTCACGAAACACAACGTCTTGGTCTAGTACCGGACCTCGATCTGCCCGACATGTCGCGAGAGGGATCACCCTAGGCAGACGCAGGACCGCCATTGCCTTTCCGTTCGCAAGGAGTCCTCATTCGGCTCGGCATACAGGCTGTTGCTACGCTCAGGCCGCCCTCGGAGACCGAGTGCGACCACGGAAGAGGCGGCATGAGCGATACGTCCCCAGGACCCGGGTGGTGGCCGGCATCTGACCCTCCCCGGACCAGGCTGGTGGGAGGCATCTGACGGCAACTGGTACCCACCGGAGCGGGCGCGCCACCTCCAGCCCCGGCGGACGCTCCGAGCTGAAGTCCCTTGAACGATGTGGGCAACTGCTACGAGCGGGCTGAGCATCGCCGGGACCCTGACGACGGAGTCCGCGGGGTCGCTGGAGATGGTAAGGCCATCACCTGCGAGGACAACAATGGGTGGAGGTGGGAGACTTCGTGATGGTGGTGAGCTGTGAGGATCCCGACTCCAACCGGAGCGCAATGGGTGGTGCCGAGGTGTCCAGGCCGCTGATCGCGGTTGGCCTATCTGGACTTCCTCTTCGAGGTATCCGACCATGAAGAGGTATCGGCAGGGCTATACAGGCTTCGACTACCACGTCACTGGTGGACACGAAGCCGAGGCCAAAGAGGCTGAACGGGACCGTGAGCGAGAGAAACCGCCCAACCGAATAGGCAAGTGGCTCCTGAAGCGATTGGGCTACAGCGGCAAAACCGATGCAGAACTGTACGGCGAGTCTCCTGATCACCCTCACCATTCAGGTTGAACCGGACGCAGACCTGAGGGCTTACATCACGCACCGCGGGCTGTACAGGGACCGTTCCAACCAGTGACCCAGGTGATCGACGCCACTGCAAGGACGGTCAAGTCGACCAGGCCAAAGCGTCGACGTTGAGTGCCAGGTCGATCGTGCTCGCGGGAGTTCTTCCTCGACGCGACGATGTGAGGAGCTTCACCGACACCGACACCTTGTCGTCATCACTCAACCTGAGCACCCCCGGAGTGATTCCTAGGCCATATGGGCCACCCCGGCGACATCTGGTGAGGTCGTGCGCGACGTGCCACCAATTGCGACGGCGCGGCTGGTCCGGCTCCTTTCAGCCGAGACGCCTGCACCGAACCTCTACCGCTCGCTGGGCGCGACGTGGCTGCCTCTTGCTGGGGGCTGGCACCGGGGCTCGCCCTGGTAGGGGGTCGACCCCGCTGCCCCGTTCCTCGTCAGACCGACTTGAACGTACCGCTGAACGTGACCCCCTGAACCACCACCTGGAACTGGTCAGCCGCCGCCATTTGCGTGTACGCCATCGAGATGTACGAACTGCCGAGCTGAAACTCGATTGTGGATGGGGTCCACTTGGTAATGATGAGCCCGATGCAGTCGCCGCCGGTGCCCGCTCCCCAACCCGCCGTGACATCGGTGAAGAACAGCATCTGACCGGTGTTTCCAAAGTTCTGCCCCGTACCCCCGCAAGAGGACGGCATACCCGCGGGCGGCACCGCACCGAAGCCTGTGCCCTTGACGATGATCGTCGGGCTGGACGCGGGCCCCGTTGCCTTGACGGATGAGATCGTCGGTGCCGTCTGATCGAGCAGGTTGGTCACCACCACGCCCTGTGGACCGGGCTGTGCGCCCACCGCCAGGCAGTTGGTGGTAGTCACGCAGGCCGCTCCGTTGAGGAAGGATGACCCGCTGATCGACTGAGGGCTACCGGGCGTGCCACCCGTGATCGGCACGACGAGCCCTGTTGGCGTGCTGTCCGCCAAACATGGTGCCGGGCCCGGAGCGGGGGTTGCCATCACTCCCGGATCCGACCTCGGGATCGTAACGAGGTGGCCCTTGGCTGGACCTGAGAAACGCTGTGGGACTTTCCGTTTGGTCCACGTGCGGACAGAGCCGAGCCCGTATGGTTATGACAGGATCGGCGACACAACAGCGGACTGGGTGACATTGCCGTCGACCTCGATTGCCACACGAGAAACCAAAGGAGCCCCAATGGCGGCAGTTCTGGATAGTCCCTCGCAGACACCCGGCCGATGGTCGAAGATTGCACCTCTGTTCGCAGTCCTATTCGTTGCATTCGTGGTGGCCAGCGTGTTCACCACAAACCCGCCAAACTCCGACGCCTCGCCCATCTCAATCCTCCACTACTACCGGACTCACAAAAACCAAGTGAGCATCTCGGCGGTCCTGATCCCTCCGGCTGTCGTGTTCGGCCTCATCTGGTTCAGCTATCTCCGTACCTGGCTCCAGCGCCGAGACGTTGACCATCGGTGGGGCACCCTGACGTTCGCCGGGGGCATTCTGTTCGCGGTGACGGGCGGCGTTGCCGGTGGTGCGCTCGCCGCTCTGGGCGACTCTCCTGACCATCTGACCCTCTCCAGCGCGCAGACACTCAACTATCTCCAGAACGACTTGCCCGCAATCCTGGGCTCGATGGCATTCGGTGTGATGGCGATATCGGCCGGCGTCGCCATGCTGAAGAGCGCCGTGCTGCCGAGATGGTTGGGATGGGTGAGCCTCATCCTCGGCATCCTCGGTGTGGTCCCGGTCGGCGACTTCTTTGCCTTGCCAGCTATCGGCGTCTGGACGCTCATCGTCGCCGGTGTCGTTTATTTCCGCTCTGACCCCGATGGAACGCTCGTCGCGTCGACGAGCAGCGCCCCGGGGCAGGTGAGATAGAGCCGGCTTCGGAGCGTTGGCATGGCAGTTGGTGACGGCAAAGGCTCCTCCACCTGCCAGTACGGCGCCCGCGATCATGGTGAATACCTTCGTTCGGCGAGACCATCGAATGCGATTCTCGGATCGAGCTTGCTACCTCGGGTGACAAAACCTTGAACTTGAGCATTTCGTACGAGGTCTTGCGCCAGGCCCGTTGAAGTCAGTGGCTGCGCCGGACGATCGGTTGGCAGTAGGGGACGGCGTGGCTGACGCCGTTGGGCACGAACCAGAAGCACTGGCCGGCTGGACGCAGAAGGCTTCGGCTTAGTGGGGTGGGAAGGACGGTAGCTGGGCGCTTCAATAGGCGACGCAGCGTATGAAGGATTCGGCGACGGCTGCTTCGCCGGACAACCCGTCGGGCGCTAGCCGCCAAATATCTTGGGTCGGGAGGCTCCTCTGGACACCGCATTGGTGACTATTTCACCGAACACCAATTCTCCGGCAGGAGTGAAATGGGTACCGTCGGGTAGGCGAAGCTGAACGACTTGCCCGTGAGCCCCCACCTTGTCCTGCGTGTATTGGCCATTGGGACCGCCAAATGGGGTAATCATGTCGATGGTCGGCGGTGATCCGTATAGGGCGTGTGGCACCTTGAGGTGCTCGTAGATCTTGTCCAGGGCCATGAGTTTGGCCTCGCTGAAGTCGCGTCGGACGGGTGGACCGATCACCCAATACACGACTGCGTGGCGCGAGCCCAGCACGTTCTCGGCGTTCTGCGCCGCGGCCGTCCACTCGCTGTAGAAGCGGGGGGACCCGTCTGCCACGCCCGGGCGGAGACCGAAGATCCCATAGTTACCGATGAACTCGACCACGACGACATCGGGGTTGTAGCTCCTGACCAGGTTGGCAAACCGAGCCGGCCAATTGATCCTGGGGTCGGTATCCAACAGTCCACTTCCCGGAAGGGCCATGACTTGCACGTCGTAGCCGTGGGCTTCGAGACCGGCACTCGTCGTACCCGCGGACTGCGCTGTCAGGGAGTCTCCGATCAGAAGCACCTTCTTGCCACCCACAAGCGCGTAGAAGTAGATGGGCACGACCACCGCTGCGGCAAGGATCGCCGCGCCCACCAGCCAGAGGACCCTCCTTCGACCTTTGCGCATCAAGGCAACTACCGGAGGAGATTCCGGTGGCGGTGGACGACGGTCATAGGTTCGGAGAGGGCCAATATCTTGACGGAGAAGTGATCCGCGGCGAACGCCGCCAGTCTGCGCCCATCCGCCGCGAAAGCGCCCAACTCACCATGCGCCACACTGTCAGGTTGAGCGCTATTGTCGGCGCAACCACCTTGGGCGTTGTCACCGTGCTGCCATCGTTTGCCATCGGGGCTAAGGGATAGAAACGCAGCTCGCTCCGATGTCCAGATCATTCCCGCCAGGGTTCGGTCGGAAACAAGAGCCGACGAAGAACCCGCTGGATACGCTGACCTGGTGGGAGGGATTGTCAGGGTCCTCTGAGTTACTGGAGCGTCTGTAGTCTTTGCGTCACTATGACCCTCGGCCGGGTGGGCGTACTCCTGTGTGACAGGTGTGATGCGGTTCGCGAGCTGCCCAGCTTCCCGTGAGGGTGCGTCTCACTACAGCTTGCGACGGTCGCTCCTCGCGACGCACCCCTCCTGCTGATTGGAACCGTGGGAGTAACGATCCTCACGCTCGCAGTCGCGCCGGCTCGCAATCCGAGAAGCAAGTAGGTCATTGTGGGATCACAGCCGATTGCGCGCTCAGGCGTATTCACCGGCGGCCAAGCTGCTTTACACGTTTGGTCCATGGGGCCCCCAATCCCGTTCCTCGTCCTCGCATGGTTTGTCTCTCTGTGCTCCTGACCCGAGCTCGACCTCGGCCGATTGGTGTCCGCTGGCGACCGGGATAGACGATCGGGCAATCGCTTGAGGGAGGGTACCCCTTATGGCACCTCGGAATATTACTTAGCATCCACGCCGAGGCGGCTTCGGACCCCAACGAGCATCTACCCTGGGTCGGATGATGGAGCCAGGACCATTGTTGGGCGCCGGTCGAGACGCCGACATCTTCGAGTACGGGCCTAGGTACGTGCTTCGACGCTCTCGAGAGGGGCGCTCGTTGACCGAAGAGGCCCGCGTCATGGAGTACGCCCGATCGCAGGGATACCCCGTACCAGCGGTAGCGGAAGTCAGCGACGATGGCCTTGACATAGTCATGGAGCGCATTGAAGGCAGCGACATGGTGGCCGCAATGACCAGGCGCCCGTGGACGATCCCCCGGCAAGGCAGGGTATTGGCCGAGCTCCATCGTCAGCTTCATGAGTTGAGTGCACCAAACTGGCTCCACGATGCCCCCGTCGGGCGCGGGGATCGCTTGCTCCACCTCGACCTCCATCCGCTGAATGTGATGATTAGTCCACAGGGGCCTGTCGTCATCGACTGGACTGGTGCGTGCCGAGGTGATCCAGCCGTCGACGTGGCGCTGGCCTGGGTTCTGATCGCAGCTGGCGAGGTACCGACCGGGCGGTTGCTCCTCACAATCCTCGGCCGCGCTCGCTCGGTCCTGGTGAAGAGCTTCCTTCGCTCCTTCGACGTCGATGTCGTAAGGCAGAACCTTGGTGAAGTAGTGGCGTGGAAGACCTTGGATCCCCATATGTCCGTCAGGGAGCAAGACCGGATGTGGCGGGTTGTCAAAGAGGTCGGCGGGGTCACACCCCCTTAGCCGATGGCAGGCCAAGACGGCCGTCCGCAAGTCGCCGATACCGAGCGCGTAGGCATGCGGATCTGGTGCTCGGGTGTCCGAACGCCACATCGGCGGGATTCCCTGCCGAGCTATGGTCGTGACACGAGGACAAGCCCGCCGGCCGCAGAGTGGCGAGGGGACGGAATCCAAAAATGGAATGACCTCTCCGACTGGGTGATCCGATTGCGACCCGCCCTTGCCGTTGGTGTGTTGGCTCTTGTGGCCTTCGAGCCTTCGGGTCAACGGAGCTGGCCCGTCCTCCTCTTACCCGTCCTCCTCTTACCCGTCCTCCTCTTACCCGTCCTCCTCTTACAAGGCATGCTCATCGTCGGCATCATTGTCACGAGTGCTCTCGACCTGCGGGACCTTCGAAGCAGGCAAGAGGCGACACCTGGAAACCGCTGCTTGAGTGACCGCTATGGCTGGTCGGGCGGGGACTCCTTCGTAGGGGGGAGGAGGGTCAAGCAGGGGGGCAGACCTGCCGATGGCATTCTCATGGCGCCCCGACCAGAGCGAGGGTGGGGGGAATCGACGCGGGCAGCGATGCTTCGCCGTCAGTATCGCTGCGCAATGTGTCACAAGAATTGCCTCATACCGTGCAGGTTCACCGCATCCGAGTTTCGCGAGATGGCGGAGGACCTACCGGTCGGGGAGTGCTCTGACCGAGTCGCAGGTTCGGATTGATGCCCCGCCTTACATGAAGTTCGAGTCCTATTGGCTCGGATTACCGGGTTGACAGACTGGTCGTCCGACCGAGCGTAAGCCATGGCTCTACCGTGCCCTTCGCGCCGCCCATCTCAAGAAACGACCAAAGACGATTGGGAATCGTCGAACAACCACGGCGGGGATACGCTGACCCGGTGCGAAGACTCGCGAGGGTCCTCTGGCTTGTCGGGGCTTCGGTGGTCTTCGCCGTCACCGCTTCAATCGGGCTACTGGGTGTACTCCTCGCGACAGGTGTCGTGGGGTTGGCGAGCTGCCCAACCCCCGGTGAGGGCGACGCGTGTCACTACGGCGTGCGACCATCGCTCCTCGCAACGTCCCCCCTCGTGCTGATTGGGGCCTTGGGAGTCACGATCCTTACGCTGACAATCGCGTTCACTTGCAATCCGATAAGCAACTAGGTCTTTGCGGGCTCCGGGCCACCACGGCTCGGTATCCCAGGCTTGCCCGACCTGGGATGATCCTCCGGGTCTTGGCTACGCTGCGGAAGTGCCGATCCCCAACTACGAGACGATGGGGTGGCTTCGTGCCCTGGTGGGTGTAGTTCTCATTGCGGCTCCCGGAGCGCCAATGCACCTTTCGGGCAATGAGCGTCCAACCGGTGCTTCTCTCTTGCTCATGAGAACGATCGGTATCAGAGACCTCGTACTGGGCTTGGGCACTGTCGTCGCAGCTAGGTCGGACGACGGGGGTGACGTGGGCCGATGGAACTCGGCGGCATTGGCGAGCGACTCGCTCGACACTGTCGTCAGCATGGCGAGCTTTCGTTCCATCGGGAGAAGGGACGCTTGGGCGGCTGCGGTGTTGGCATTTGCCTTTGTTTGTGGAGACCTCCACGCTCGACGGGAAGCATCTGACTTGCGTGATGTTCCCGGTCCTAGACCTCAGCCGTCCGTACTCCCGACGAGTGATGCGCAACGCCCGGTCGTCCGGCGTTCCGAGGCAGCCAGTCACGGCTAGCAGTGTCCGCCGGTCGACCGCCCCGCCGCTTCTGTGACCGACTATGACGCCGGTCGGCGGCCTACCCCTTGGGCCGCTCGCTCAGGTCGGCAGCTCTGGCTGAGTCCGCCATCGGTGTAGGCATCTCCCTGGACCCCCTGGATCGGAGGTTCCCAAGACACGCAGCTCGGCCACGCCGGGTTGGCCCGCACAGCTTCCATGTTGCTGACCCCCCTAATGAATTGGCCGTCACCCAGCCCACATGGGCCGCTCATGCGGGGGTTCAAAGTGAACGACAGACGTTCTGCAAAGCAACCAAATTCTCTCGGAGAACCAGAATCGTTGGGATAAGGGCTCCGGGCCGACCAGAGATCGGAACCTCGACAGCTAAATGCAACTAGGCCGAACGAGCGGCCATTCAGCAGGTCCCTACACTTTGAGCCGTTGTGTGCCGATAGTGAGGGGTCGGGACCAGACAGGCCACCGGGTCGGAGGTTGGCACATGACCGAGGATGCTGTGTATCGGGACTGCCCGAGCTGCGGTTCAGCCGATGTACCGACACTCGTTGTCCGTAGATCGGTGATCAGCCTGCGCTGCAGATCGTGTGGTTGTGAGTGGTCGGACAACGGGTCCAGCCTTGATCGGGTCCGGTCGCGGCAGCAGGTTCAGCGCTCGTAGCTTCCTGTCCGAGGGTATGGCTGGATCGTAAGACCTCGGCGTCCCGACAGCCGTTTTGACGGCTTCCTTTGGGCCTACGACCAAGTCACCAGTGGAGCGACCATTTGGGGTGCTGACACGAGTGCGATGAGCGGCTCGGTCAGTTCTTGGCCGGGGGCGGACGAACGACGACCGGCGCCGCTGTTATCGCGTCGGCCGAGGCACCCAATGAATGGCGATTGAGCTCAGCGCGTCTCGGCCGGAGTCGTCAGTCAAATCTCCCCTCGAGTATTGGTCACGGCAGTCACCCGGCCGGGCATCGCTCTCGTAACCTGTGCTGATGACCTGGACCATCAGAGCTGGTCAGTTGTCCGACCTCGAGTCGATCCTTTGGCTGTGGGCGAGCGCCGGGGCCGAACCGAGTCATACCGACGACGTGGGCAGCCTTACGGCGCTTGTCGAGCGCGACCCATCGGCGCTGATCGTGGCCGAGAGTGGTCACTCGATCGTTGGATCCGTTATCGCCGCCTGGGACGGATGGAGGGGATCCATCTATCGCCTGGTTGTCGCTCCGTCTCAACGTCGGCTCGGTGTGGGAGGCCGGCTCCTCAGCGCGGCCGAATCCAAGTTGTCCGCACAGAGTGCCGTTCGCCTGCAGGCGATCGTTGTGGAGAACGACCCGATGGCAACGGGGTTCTGGCGGTCCACTGACTGGGAGGAGCAGATCCAGCGGGTCCGATTCGTGAAAGGGTGAGACCGCGCCATCGGCGGGACGGCCGTCCACCCCACTTTCGACCGGGACTACCGGCTACGAGGAGCTCTCGTCCTGATCCCTCGAGTAGTCGACGGCGGCCAGGTCGTCGTGGCCATGACCGTCGGCGACGGTGCGCGTCAGACGGTCGTGGACCGCCTGGAGTAGCGGGCTGAGCGCAACGGATGCACCCGCGAGGTCGACGTCCTTCAAGGCAAGCTCCACGGCGAAACCCGGCTCGTACGAGTGATCGTCCATCAACCGTAGCTTCTGCAGGGCGTAGGGCATGGCGAGCGGCCCAGCTTGTAGCGCCTCGACGAAGGTGTCGTGGTCGATGCCGAGGGCGTCGCAGAGGGCGAGTACATCGCTCATGGCGACGGTTGCAGCGGTCATCCAAGCGTTGATGGCAAGCTTGAGCGAGCTACCCTCCACCTCTTTTCCGACGTGAAGAACGGAGGACCCGAGGTCCTCCAGAACCGGTCGTGCCCGTCTCAGGGCATCGTCCTCACCGGCAACCAGCCAGACAAGCTTTCCTGAACGAGCGGGCACTGTACTCCCGGAGACCGGAGCGTCGAGGTACCCGATGCCATGTTGGCGCGCCAGGTCGGACAGAGCGTGGGCACTCTGGGGTCCGACGGTGCTGGCCTGTACCCAGACGGCACCTCGGTCCACTTGGGGAATGGCCTCACGCATCACTTGGGCCACGACATCTCCGTCGCGCAGCACCGTGAAGATGAGCGATGCGTCCGATACGGCGTCACCTACTGGCATCACCGCCGTCACCCCTACTGCTTGGTCTGCCACCGCCTGAGCTCTTTCCACCGTTCGGTTCCAGAGCCGAACTTCGTGGTCGGTTTCGCCGAGGCGGGTAGCCATCGCCGCGCCGAGCGCCCCGGCGCCGAGAACAGCGATGTTCGCGTTGGTGGGCATTCGCGCTCCTTTGGGTCATTGTGCATCCGAATTGGCCAGACCACAAGGAGCTAACTGCGACGGTCTCCCCCCGGCACTCGTATAGCTCCGCCACCCGTCGAAGATGACGGATGGTGACCGGCTCGTCAGCTTGTTGACCACGAGTTGTCTGATTTTCCAAGCATCGGAGTGGTCACTCCAACGATGATCAACATGATCAGAGCGATGACCAGGGCATAGACGATATGGATATGTAGGACGCAGGCAGCGCCGACGAGCGCGCCCACGAGCATGGCGGCAGTGGCGACGAGGCGCCGACCCGATTTGGATCCTTTCCCCCCGGCGATCGTGCTATCGGCCGCGATACCGGTGATGGTCATGGTGAGAACGGTGGTGGTCAGATCGGGGACTGCGATTTGCCGAATCGCGGCGTTCTGCACTCCCATAGCAAAGGCAAGAACGGCGATGAGTGCGTATCGGTATCCGGTGGTAACCGGGCTCCCGCTCAGCGAGGCCAAGATCACTGATACAGCAACGAAGCTCGCCTGGATGCCGGTCGCGGCGCTGAGCAGACGTCCTCGATGGTTTCCGTAACGCTTGCCAACTCTGCCGCCGACCAGGGCGCCAAACCCGAACACTGCCAGGGCCAACGTGGAAGCACCGATGGAAAATCCCGGTGCCCCGGCCAGGGCGAAGCCCAGGAACACGACGTTTCCCGTCATATTGGCGACGAAGACGTGCCCGAGAACCAGATAGCTGAACGCATCGACCAGGCCGGTGACGACGGTCAGAGTGACCAGAAGCGGGGGCAGCGGACCCTCTTTGCTCCCATGTGTGGGAAGGACTGTCTGACGAATCTCTGTGATGAATGTATGCATTGGTCCACTCCTGCTTCGACTCGCGGACGGTCATCATGGGCAACGATGGCGTTCACCGTACCGTTGAGACGGGTCGAGCGGAATGCCGATAACATCCCGATGGGCTCGCCATCGGGAACGAGCTAGGGATCGTTGGAGTCGGCACCTGCCCGTGGGTCATGACCACCCGATCGTCAAGCACGCAAGCGGGCGGTCAGGCCGGCTCCGCTGCGGCAAGGACGACGGACTCGGGCCGCTCGGCCCGCAGGGTGTCGAGGACCACAGCGGCGACGTCGGCCGAGAGCTGATAGCCGTAGCGAACGAATCCTTCGTCGCACCAGCGGATGTACCAGCCGGCGAGCTCGTCCGGGTCGAACTGTTCCGCGACCTCGGTGTCCACCGTCGGCCCGACCATCAGCTCGGTGACCCGGAGCTCGTCGAATTCGTTGGCCAACCCCTGACAGAAGGCGCTCAGGGCCGCCTTGGAGGCGGCATATGCGACCAGTCCGGGATAGGGCTTGACGGCGGAGTCGGACGAAAGGAAGACCGCCCGCCCGTCGCTTCCTTCCCGTCGCAGATGAGGCAAGGCGGCGCGGCTAACCATGGCTGCGCCGAACAGGTTGGTGGTGAAGATCTGGGTCCACACTTCGGGGCCGGTGGAATCGAGCGGGCTGAGTCCGGTGATGCCGGCCGCGTAGACCAGTGTGTCGAGGCCACCAAGGTGGCCCACCGCCGCTTCGACCGCCAGTTGACACTGCTCGGCGGAGCTGACGTCACACCCCACTGGGATCACCCCGTCGAGCTCGGCGATCTTGTCTTCCCGGCGAGCCGCCCCCACCACATGGGCACCGGCCCCGGCCAGAGCGGAGGCCGTGGCCGCGCCGATCCCACTCGATGCCCCCACGACCAGCACTCGCTGGGCCTCGCCTTGTCGGTTGACGACGACGTCGGTCGGGTGAGCTCTCATGACAGCCATCACGCTCCTGCTCGTCCTTAGCACCGCCCCCAGGCCAACTCACCGGAGGTCTTGATCGATCGCCTGTCGGTGTCCGTCGCTGTCGAGGCTATGACTCTCGTCGCCCCTGGGGAAGCCCTCTCGCGCCAATCCCGCTTCCGACCGGCCACCTTTCGGCGGTGATCCGGTGTCTCGCAGCGAGCCAAAGACCCATGATCTGGGATTGAGCCTTACCAACGTGACCGCCTGGCGCCGGTATGCCTGCGCACGTAGGTAGCCGGGTCGCGAAGCCCCGGTCTTCCAGCAGCCTGAATCTTGTGGCAGCGAGCGCCGATCAAAGAAGAACGGGGGGTCGGCCGATAGATAGGCGTGAGGTTCCGGCAGGCTGGCCGTGCCGACTCGACGACAGTCCAGTTTGTCGCGTTCGCTGCGATCACGCTTGTGCCTGTGCTACTGCTCGGCGTGATCCTGTCCGCTAGTTATCGGAGTGAGGCAGATCGCCGAGGGTTGGCCCAAGGGGGCTCGGAAGCTCTCTTGATGGCACAAACTGCCGTCGAACCGTTGCTGAACGGACAGCCATTGAGCCGTGGGCTCACCCCGTCGGAGATGGCTGCCATGAATCGGCTCGTGCATAACGCCATCGGTAGCGGCGATGTGCTCCGACTTCGACTCCGTGACCTGACCGGCGGTGTCTTCTATTCGGACGATGGGTCAGGGTTCAACCAGCGACCGGCAGACGAAGCCCTGGCTGCGGCACACGGATCGAAAGTGCTGCGACGAACCCGACTCAACTCCGACAGCGTCGACACGGGCAGGGCCGGACCTACCGCGGTTGAGGTGTATCTACCTCTCCGCTCGGGGAATCCGCAACATCAAGTCGGCATCAGATGGCAGCA
This sequence comes from uncultured Acidimicrobiales bacterium, assembly GCA_963734435.1. Classification (GTDB taxonomy): domain Bacteria; phylum Actinomycetota; class Acidimicrobiia; order Acidimicrobiales; family RAAP-2; genus Bog-756. The sequence goes on from CAVTHA010000003.1 coordinate 65,633, forward strand.
CCCCGATCAGGGCCTGCTCTTCCCGCATAGCTTTGTCCCAACGGCATGCGACTTAGCTCAGGGCCACCGGTACGCTCGTCCCATGCCGAAGCTGCAGCTGTCCGAGTAGATCGTCGAGCAGGCGGAGGTTGCCAAAGCCTAGGCCGCGGACTCGGCGCCCAATGAGTCGCGAGCCAGACGATTCGCCCGGTCTGACGGATCCGATTGTCGTCAGAGGACGCGGACCCCTTCCCTGATAGCTCGCCGCTCAACGGTTGATGTTCCTCCCCATACGCCAACACACGTCTCGTCGGCCATTGCGTAGTCCAAGCACTCCGTCCGCACCGGACACTCGGAACACACGGCCTTCGCGGCGCGCGGTGGCCGCCTTTGCGATGGGATAAAGGTGGTCGGGTCCATTCCCCGGCAGGCGCCCAGTTCCATCCATGCCGGCCTGCAGAGCACCTCGCTCAGTTCGGGCAATGACAGCGAAGGATTCATCAGGACTTCGACCAGAGAAGAGTTCATCTGGTAACCAGGTTCTTGTTGGTCCAACGGTAAAGGATCAACACGTGCCCCATCTGAGAGATGCGAGTTCGTGACTCGAATACGGGAATGCTGCCCATCCGTTCGGATGGCAAACATGAACTACGACTGAAGAGCCGATGAACGGTCCGCGACGACTTCGATAGCGAAGTGCCAGGCAATGGGATTTTGTTCGGATCTAAGCGAGGTGGGGCTCACGGGTTCCGGGCCCGTGCTCGCGACGGTTGTTTAGAGTCCCAACCCCAACATCTGCGGACTCTCGCTCGATCCCTCTATGGGCCTGCGCTGCGAACCCATGTAATTGCATGGAACTCTCGGGCAACATCGGGACCTCTCGGCGTATAGATGATCTCGACGTGCTCACCTACCCTTCACGAAGACTTCGAAGGCCTTCATCTAGATCTCACCCCGGCTGCGGGAGCATGATGTAGTTGTACGGGCTTGCGTAAGAGTGGCGGATCTGGCTCAGGAGGACAGATGGACAGTGACGAGGTTGCCGCCATCGAGCGGCTGATCGCCAAGGACGAGATCATCGATCTCGTCCATCGCTATTCGTACTGTGTCGATCACAGGCACTACGACGAGGTTGCCGAACTTTTCATCGAGGACTGTGTGGTCGACTACGGACCGGGTATTCCGCCCGTGCGATCCAGGGCAGGTCTCCGGCGCATGTTCGGACGTCCCGATAGTGGCTTTGCCGCAACGAGCCACCACAATGCGAACGTCCTAGTGACGTTCGAGGACCTCGATCATGCATCCGTGCGCACATCCGTCTACGCCTGGCACCGGCGGACCGACGGGCGCACCCCTTGCCTGTGGGGCTATTACCACGACTCGATGGTTCGTCTTCCCGAGGGATGGCGAATTGCTGAGCGACAGCTTCGGACCCTAGGAGCAGAGGATTGGAATATGGAGATGCACTCGGCTCACAAGGGTGAGGCTCCGTAGTCGGCAATCTCATATGGAAAGCGGTCCTCGACTTGAACCCTCGTGTTGCAATCGGGTATCCCTGATCGCCCAGAGCCGAGCGTCTATTTCCCGGCGCCGGAGCACTGGATGTGAGCCATCGGCTAGGAGGTGGATAGACGAACCTGGCAATGGTGCCCGAGATCCAGGCGATCACCCATCCAGCAAATACCAAAGGCGCGATCCCCGTGTAGACGCTCGACCGCCAGGGCCACCACCACTGACGTGGTCGCAATCCCGGACGCGCCAGATTGCCTGCGATGGGCTCGCCCAGCTACCGAGGTCCCAACGCCAGAACGACGAGCAGGGGCGCCCATTGCGCCGGGAGCGGAGCGCTTATCGAACGTCCCTGATCGGCCCGTCGCCGATAGACGACTGCGGGCAGTCAGCTGGCGAGTTCGACAGTCACGTCTCGGGTCCGGAGAGCGTCAACCAATGCTTCTCGGCTCGCAGAAGACTCCTCAGCGGTGGGGCGACCGCCGTCACACCACTGCGTTCTCAGAAAGTCGAGGTCCTCCCAGATTGGTGCTATTGGGCGAGGATCGGTGTCATACCTGGGAGTGATCCACCAATGCAGATGAGGGACCCCGTTCCCAAGTGACTCGATGTTCATTTTCCGAGGGGTGAACACATCGTTTGCTGCTGCGGCAACCTCCGTCATTTCGGCAACGTGAAGTTCACGAACGTGGATCTCCAAGTCGAACACCTCTCTAACGCACAGCTTGGCAGAGAAGAACAAGCTGCCCTTGAAGTACTGGTTTGGAGAAAGGCGCACGTAGCCGGTCTGCAGCCGAGCAACGAACCACGGATCGATGCCCTCCTCGGAAGCTGCGTTGTCACCACAGATGGAGCAATCAGCCACGAGCTCAGTATGACCGGTCACTGGTGACCTGCCCCAGAGCTCTTGGATATGCCTTGCCACCACCCGCCACCGCCACCGAAGTATCCGCCACCGCCGCCGCTCTAGACCTCCACCACCATCCATGCCACTTCCGTGCGACCCGCCCGGCAACTCCCCATAAAACGTCCCGGCGCCGGAGCCGGTCAGGGGTTTGGGGCCGCCCAGGAGCGGTCCGACTCGACTCGGTGCTAGGACGTCTGAGGCTGGAATCCACGATCATCCCCGAAACGGGGTCCAACGCCGAGGGTCAGGCAACGCGACGTCACCGTAACCGTTGGCGCGTGCCTCATCGATGGTCAATTCGAAGAGGACGTACCGGTCTTCGGGCGCGTAACCGGCATGATCCGTTGCGATCGAACGGGCCGCCGGGTCATCAACGACCGCTCCATCGCCGATGACGATGAACTCGCCACCCGTGCCGAAGGTGTCCGGTACGCCGTTGTGGAGAGCGAACGAACCGCGCTCCCGGAGATCGCGGCCCTTGGGCGAATTCGGCTCCATGAAGACGAAGAGCCGTCCCGAGCCAATGATCGGCGAAATGGGATGTACACGGGGCGATCCGTCGCCTCGAACGGTAGCCAGGTACGCCGGTGAAACCGACAGCCGATCTGCCCCGAATGTGGCCAGCTCGGGCGCTTCCTGGGCGAACTCCCCCCAGCTCACCATCGGCGCCACCTTCCCAGGTCGACCGGGTCCGTGCCCGCGTCACCGCCCTGCCGTCGGAGTTGCCAGCGTGGGCACCTTGCAGTCGGAACGAGCCGGCAGAAACGGCGGCTCGTTCCGATGCTGGGACGATGCCCTACGCTCCCAGGTCGAAAACCTCCGGCTCCGTCGCCCGATTGGGCAGCTTCGGACCAAATACGAAACGGGCGATGCGGGCCGAACATATGTTCGGTATAGTGCGGGGATGCCACACGGAGTGGATGTGACCATTGCGAGGCCGCTCGTCGAGCGAATGTGGCGGTTCTTGGCCTCGGTCCATCACCGAACCAACCGGGTCACCCGCTTCGAGGGCGGTGACGGACGTGTCACCGTCACGGTCGGGATGGTCGGCACCGGCCGAACCCATTCCCTCCGAACGGCGGCCAGCGAGGTGGCGCGGATCTTGCCTGGGTGCTCGGACGAGAAATACAGCGAGCCCCGCGAAACCTAAGCTGAGATCGTGTGCGGACGCATCGCCCTCTACTCGGAGCCTGACCGGATCGCCCGGATACTCGACGCCCAGTTGGCCCTCCAGGGGGACGAATGGAAGCCGTCCTGGAACGTGGCACCGACCGACCCTCTCCTCGGTGTGAGGGAGCACCCGAGTGGCACGAGAACCCTCCGGGCCTATCGCTGGGGTCTCGTCCCGATGTCTGCTGCCGACCCGACGGCATTCAAGACATCGTTCAACGCCCGGGCCGAATCGATTGCCACGAAACCGGCCTTTCGTTGGGCGTTCAAGCACAGCCGGATCCTCGTACCGGTGGACGCCTTCTACGAGTGGCAGAAGACCGGCAAGGCCAGGACGCCTTATCTCTTCAGACGCGCTGATGGTGAGCCGATGGTGTTCGCCGGTCTTTCCGAGCGATGGAAGCAACCTGATGGCTCGTTGATGTACTCGGCAACCGTGGTCACTACTGAAGCCGGACGTGACATGGATGCTGTCCATGACCGCATGCCGGTCGTCCTCGAGCCGGACACCTGGGAGATGTGGCTCGAGCCCGAAGCCGATGATCGGGACGAGCTGGAGTCGCTCCTCCGACCCGGTCCAACAGGCACCCTGGTCCACCACGAAGTCGGCACGGCGGTCGGTAACGTCCGGAACAACGGCCCCGAATTGATTCTGGCCGTGAGTCCAGCTCTCTGACGACATCCCTGCCGACGTGCCCGGCCGCACAAGGATCCCCTCATTCGGATCCGGTCGGTGAGATGATGAGCCATGCCTCCTTCCCGGCGGTGGGACCTGGAAGCCGTCATCGACATGGGACTTCCCCCCGTACCCGAAGACGCTCCAGTGCGATTCAAGGGCCGCTATGCCGGTTTGGTCCAGGCATTTGCCAGAGGCCACTGTCCTGAGTGTCTGGTGGACCTGGTGGTTGTCACCGAGCTCGGTCAGCCTTGGAACGTCAAGATGGAGCACGACGACAACTGTCCGTTCTCGCCAGCCAGCATGGGGTCGTTGGCCCGGGAGCTCGGCTTCTCCGGAAACTTCAGCTCCGACGCTCCGGCCGTGGAGATGGATCAGGGGTTGTTCAAGGCGATCGAAGGCCTGGAGATCGACCCCTATCTCTGAGGGAAGCGGGTGGTCCGAGCGGTGCTCGGCGTTCGGGTTCTACGCCGCTGCGGCCGCCGGGTTGCCCCAGGGTCTGTCCGTCGACCCTACGTCGGGACTTGTCTCCGGAGACTCCTCCCTGGGACAGAGGACCCGGGTGACGGTGACGGCCTCGAACGTCTCGACGCGGCCAGTAGAACTTCCATTGGATCGTGAAGGCACCCCGGAATCGCTGAGGGACCGGCGCCCCGCCACCGGTGCTGCCCTCTCGGCGATCGTCCGGGTTCAGCTCCTGGCGTAGTTCGAGGCGCCCCACCAATCCACCACCACCACCGGCACGTCCCCGACGACCCAGGCATCGTGTCCCTGCGGGAGGGCCGTCACATCCCCGGGACCGGCGTCGATCTCGACCCCGTCGTCCATGAGGATGTGCAGGGTCCCGGCGACGTGGTATTGGAAGTGGGGGGCCTCGCACAGGTCAGTGCCAGCGATCGGCTTGACGTGATCGGACCAGCGCCAACCGGGCTCGAGCGTGAGCCGCCCGATCTCGCTGTCCCCGATGCGCAGCAGTTCAAGCCGTCCCCGCTCGAAGGGACGGACCTCGTCCGGCGTTTCGAATGTCTTCTGCTCGGCTTTGGCCATCTGGTGTCCTCCTCGTCAGTGGCCCAGGTCCAGGACGTGGGCCGTTGCTCCCTCGATCATCTCCGGTCGACCCTGCACCTTCCCTGCATCTCGTCCGGCAGGGCACTGCAAGGAGTCTGCAACCGCACAGGAGGACGCTTGCCGGAAGGCGGTCGACGAGAACAGGGAGGAATCCATGATCAGCGGTGCGGTGGGGGAGTTTCTCCGAGCGGCCGAGACGGGAACCATGGCTCGATGTCGGGCGTTCGCCGAGGCGGTGGTATTGGACGCGACCGTTCCCAACTGGCGCTTCACCACCCATGGTGCGGACGAGGTGAGGGCGGAATTCGGGCGCTGGTACGCCGACCCGGGTCGATTCGAGGAGCTCCACCGCAGGCCGACCGATGAGGGCGAGGTCGTCGAGTTCACGCTGAGCTGGCAGCAGCACGGAGTCCCGCACGCCTGTCATCAAGTACACATCCTGCAGATCGACGACGGAGTGATCATCTCTGATCGGGTGTGGTGTGGGGGACGTTGGCCGGCGTCATTGTTGGCCGAAATGGCCGACGTGGCGCGGACGCGGGGGTGAGGTCCACGAGCACCCGCCCACCGTCGTCTGGCATCGTGGAACGCTCACTCCGGAGCGACTCTCGTCAATCACAAGTGGCGATGTCGGCCGACTATGGCCGATCAGCCGAATTGTGGCAGTCGGGTCTCGATGATGTCTACCGCCAGTTCGCCCGTGCCCTCGTCCGGACTATCCCTGTTGAGCTCCCGTCGCTCCGGGTGGTGGATACCGGTGCCGGCACCGGCGCATTGTCGAGCGAGCTTCGGACGGCGGGTGCCGTGCCGATCGCCGTCGATGTCGCTGCGAACATGCTGGGCCGCGCCAGGCATGCCGTCAGAGGGCTTCGGGTGGTCGCGGCAGACGCGTTGCAGCTGCCGCTCGCCGCGCAGAGCGCCGACGCACTTGTGTCGGCATTCCTGATCAACCATGTGCCCCGGCCCTGCCTCCTGCTGGCCGAGGCCGCTCGGGTGGTGCGTCAAGGCGGTCTGGTGATGGCGATGACTTTCGCCGCCGGTGTCGATCATCCGGCAAAGTCGGCGGTGGACGAGGTGGCGCGTCGCCGAGGCTGGCGGGCACCGGACTGGTTCGCCGAGCAGCAGCGCTGGGCTGCCCTGACCGATACGCCAAGGGGAATGGCCGACCAGGCGGATCGGGCCGGGCTTCCGGTCAGTGACATTCGGGTCGTCGAGGTCGAGGCCGGACCGCTCGCCTCCGGTGAACTGGTGGGCTGGCGCCTGGGGCACGCCCATCTGGCTGGCTTCTTCACCGCCCTGGGCGGCGACGCCCGTGACGCGTTGTTCCACGAGGCGGAGGCAGCCGTCGGTCCCAGCCCTCAGTCTCTGCGTCGCGAGCTCCTCATCCTCTCCAGCCACCTCCCCGCTTGATGCCCGAATTCCTCGCCGCGGGGGCCGGCTCCCCCGACGAGCGTTCCGATCATCCGTTCGGCCCGGCTCCACCATTGGTCGATCCGGAGATCACCCGCCAACTCGGCCGTGACCCACCACGCCTCGGGTGTGGCGAACCGGGTCAGGTCCGCCAGCAGTTCTTGCGCCGATGGTGGATCGACGGGTTGACCGTCCAACCCTCTCGCCCTGACCCCGAGGGCCCGGGCCAGGGTGCGGTAGCGCGGGGTCCCGAGTCCGGCCGCTCTGGTCTCGAGGGCCTCGGCCAGGGCCGCAGCCTCTTCAGGACGGCCGTCCTCGAGGGCAAGTCGCGCCGTCAGCAGGTCGCGACGGAGCCCGGCTTTCCAGTCGAAGGCGAAGCCGGTTCCCAACGACTCGACGCGGTTGAGCGCACCCGAGGCTTTTGCCAGCTCACCTCTCCGGAGATGGGCGTCGGCGGTGTCCAGCTCGGCCTGCACCTGCGCTTCCCGGAGACCTCGCTGTCTCGCCACCTCGGCGGCGATCCGGTTCAGTTCGTCTGCTTCCGATTCGCACAGCAAGTTGCGCAAGAGCCAGGCACGATAGTTGGCCGTCCGACCGGCAAAGTGGTGGAGGTTCCTCAGCTCCACTTCGTGGTCGACGGTCTCCAGGTAGGAGAGGGCCTCGGCGATCCGGCCTCCGAGACCCGAGGTGTAGGCGGCGAGGAGGGCCCGGTGGGCCTGAGCAAAGGGGTGCGAGGTCAGTGAGGGGTCGTCGGCCACCTCGTGGGCGAGACGCCCCGACACCTCCAGGTCGCCCCGGTCGACCATCAGCCAGCCGAGCCACACCTTGCCGACGGCCGTTCCCTCATCGGCGGAGGCGACGACGGCCGACTCGAGGTCGTCCTGCGCGGCCTGAAGGTCGCCGTCGGCATGGGCGATGCGACCACCGAGGGCAAGGATGCTGGCTCTCAGCGCTGCTGTCGTCGGCCCCGAGGGCCGATTGGGCTTCCCGACAGAGGGTTCGAGCCTCGTCGAAATGGCGCTGGTAGTAGGCCGACCAGCTGGCCAGTTCCAGTGACTCAGCCCGGGCTCCGAGTGAGAGAGCGTCCCGGGCATCGGCCGACGCTCCGGGGAATTGCTCGGTGGTCAGGCGCACCCGTCCCCGGGCCAGATGGGCGGCCGCCGTGGGGAAGAGCGCCAGCGAATCGTCGAGGAGACGCTCCGCTTCCCCATGGTCGAACCGGACCGAGGCTTCCTTGGCCCCCGCCACCAGCGCGCCGGCCGCCAGTTCGAGGTCTCCGCCTTGGCGGGCGTGGGTGGCGAGGAGCAGTGGATCCCAGCGGGGGCGGGCCGCCAACTGATGGGCGGCCTGCCGATGGGCCAGCGCCCGCCTGGTCGGACCGGTGCCGGCGACGAGGGCCTCCCGCACCAGCTCGTGCCGGAAGCCGAACGCCGGCCCGCGCTCCTCGAGGATCAACAGTCGCCGCCCTTCCTCCAGGTCGTCGAGCAGGTCCACCGCCGACTCCTGCATGACGCCGGCTAGGAGGTCGAGATCGACCTCCGGCCCGAGGACCGCCGCGGTGCGGAGGGTCTTCTCGGCGTGTCCGGCCTGGGCGCAACGGGCCGATACCACCTCGAGGATCGAAGCCGGCAGGTCTGGGCCGGCGAAGCTCGCCAGCTCGACCAAGAAGAGGGGGTTGCCACCGCTGCGTTCGAGCAGGGCCGGGGCGCGTTCCGCCCCCACGATCCGGGCGACGGACGCCACGTCCAGCGGACCGAGCTTCACGCGTGTGGCTCCGGGTACGGACAGCACGGCCTCGGGTCGCAGGGTGGCGGCGATCAGTAACGATCCCGCCTCCGGCCGGCGGGAAGCGAAGCCCAACCAACTCCAGGTCGTGGCGTCGGCCAGATGAATGTCGTCGAGCACGAGCACCGCGCCGCCCGCCGCCGCCTGGCAGCACACGTTGAGGGCGGCGCCGAACAGCGCGGCCTGCGCCGTCAGGGGATCTGGCGCTGATGCCGGGCCCCGATAGCCCGGCAGCAGGGGGCCGAGGACCGGACCGGCCTGCGCCAGCAGAATCTCTGCCTGGTTCTCATCGATCCGGGTGAGATGCCGGTGGAGGGCGTCGAGTACGGGTTGGAACGGCAGCCCGCCTCCGATCGGATCGCAGGTGCCCCAGAGGATCGTGGCGTCACTTGCTTTCGCGGCGGACCACTCCTCCAGCAGTCTGGTCTTCCCCATCCCGGCTTCGCCCTCGATCAGCACCACGGCCACCCGGTCAGCGGCCTTCGCCAGCGATTCGTCGAGTCGAGACCACTCATGGTCACGACCGGGCAGCGCGCCGGCGGCGCCTCGTGGGTCCGGTGTTCGTGCCGGGTCGGCCAGGATCTCGTTGCGCAGGATGGCAACGTGGACAGCATCGGTGAGAGGGGAGGGGCTGGTGCCGAGAGCTTGCTCCAGCTCCTCTCGGGTCCGGGCGTAGGCGGCGAGCGCAGCTCCCGGTCGTCCGGCGCGGGCATGTGCCGACATCAGCAGACGCAGGGCGTGCTCGTCGTAGGGGTCCTGGTCGAGGATGGCTTGGGCGGCCGATGCCGCGCCGAACGGGTCGCCCGTGGCCAGCAAGGCCTCGGCGGCCACCGACCGCAATTCCGATACGGTCCGATCGACCGGCCGGCGTGCCTCGTCGGCCCACGGGGCGTCCGGTTCATCGGCCAGCAATGGGCGGGCGGCGAGGGCCAGACCGGCCTGAGCGGCGGTGGCGGCTGCCGCTGGTTGGTCGTCGGCCAGCCGTCGTTGGGCCTGGGCGGCCAGCTCTTCGAAGGCCACCACGTCGATCCAGTCGGCGGAGAGGGCGTAGCCGGCATCGCTGCGGACCACCCGGTCCGGTCCGAGTACCGCCCGAAGGCGACTGACCAGCACGCCGACCTGGTCGGCCGGACGGGACGGGAGGTGTTCGGGCCAGAGACAGTCGGTGAGGCGGTCGACGCTCACCGGTTCCCCTCGGCCCAGTGCCAACAGCCGCAGCAGTGTTCGCTGCTTGCGGCTCCCGAGCGCGGCGAAGTCGAGCCCCTCCGCCTGCAGGTCCCCGAAGATCCGGACGCGCAGTTGCGCTACCACCGGTCACTCGCGGCGCTGAAGTCAACCACCTCCGGATTCTTGCTCAACCCGGCCCGGTGGCGAGGTGGACGGATCGAGCCGAATTGCCCGGGCGCTCAGCGCAGCCAGTCGGAGCCCCTCGAGACCCAACCTTCCCACCACTCGAGCTCGGCCCCCGGCCCCCCGAGAGCCTTCTCCCACCCGAACTGCAGCATCACGCCGAGCAGTTCGAGACCGAGCGCCTCTTCCCACCATCCGCCGGTGTCGACTCCCTGTCGCTCCAGGGCGGCCCGGTAGTCGCCGATGGTGTCCTCCTTGGACCGGGGCAGCCGTGCGGCATTGAGGGCCAGGTACCACGCCAGATCGGCAAGAGGTGAGGCCTCGCCGGGGACTTCGCCCCAATCGAGCAGGATCGTGCGTCCATCCGGATGGAGGCCCAGGTTGGCGGCCTTCCAGTCGCCGTGCACAAGCGTCTTCGGCCCTCGCTCCAATGACTTCACCAGCGGACCGGGGTCGTCCAGAAGCGGGAGGACGACAGCCGCGGCGCGGGGGGCGACCGTGTCGAACCGGTCCCATCCCTCCGCCATGACCTTGGGCACCAGCGCGTCCGAGCCGGCGCGCCGCCTCGTCTCGGGCCACCGCCGGGGACATCATGAGATACCGTTCCCGTGGCGCGGTCAGGCCGACGACATCCTCCCAACCCCAGAACTTGGCGTGGAGCATGGCCATGTGGTCGAGGAACCCGAGGTGCTCCCCGAGACCTAGCGGGTGGTCACCGGGGGGCAGGAGTCCGACGGTGACGTCCCGTTGCAGGATGGCGCCGACCGATCCTTCGATGGCCGCGCCGACCACCGCATGATCGATGACGTGGGGGACCTCATCCAACAATCCGGATTCCCACATGGAAGCGAAGCGCCGGCCGTCGTGGTCCCCGGTCGCCCGCATCAGCCAGTCGTCCTGGGCGTCCTGGTATTTGAGCACGAGGCGCTCGCCATCCCGCACCACCCACTCGAACCTGGCGCCCGACTTCGAGTCCGCTGGGACCATGGGCGCCCGCGAGGTGCACCCGTCGACCAGCTCGTCGATCGATCCGGCCAGACGGCGCCCCCTCAACTCGATGGCTCCCATGTCGGAATTATGACCCGACCTCTTGCAGCCGGCCTGCACTAGGGCCTGGTCAGCCCGGACCGTCGGCGAGGGTCGGGACCAATGACGGCGGTCGGAGCACCTGATCGCGGCGCTCCGCCCGGAGCTCGGCCAGGCCGGTGAACACGCCCAGTACGGCCAACAGGAGGGTGACGACCGCGTCGAGGGCGCGATTGGCGGGGCGTACGGCCACGAAGAACGCCGCCGTGGCGCACCACGCCAACGAGCGGTGGGGCGTCCGGCGTGCCACCAGATCGAGCATGAAGAAGATGACGCTGGTCGCCAGCAGGTAGTAGGGGAAGAGCACCGACTCGAAGACCAGCCGGCTGCCCACGCAGGCCAACGTCAAACCCACCAGGCATCCGGGACGGACAAGATCCGGACCGACTCGCTTGTGGGCCCACAGGCACACGATGACGGCAAAGACCACCGGGGCGTCGCGGGCGATGGCCGAGGCGACGTTCCCAGTGGCGCCGAGCTCACTCATCACCGTCGCCCCAGCCAGCGCACCGCCGCCGCTGATCCCACTGAAGTTGTCGAGTGTGGCCCGTGGGGCGGACGCCAGAAATGGAAGGAAGCCGGCGCAAAAGATGGCCGCGGCCGGAGCCAGGATGGCGAGACGCGATTTTCGATCGGGAGCCGCGGCTAGAGCCGGCACCAGGACGAGGATGGCGAACTGCTTGGTCAGGACCGCCACTCCGAACAGTAGGCCGGCCAGGACCCATCGGCGATTCAATACCTGGGCCAACCCGGCGATGGCGAGCCCGAGGCTCACGATGTCTTGCGGGTGATAGAGCTGCACGACGGCGCTGCTCGCCGCGGGCAGGAACGCCAAGAAGACCAGCAGCCCGGCTGTCCGGCCCAGCGAATCGGCCCTGGCGGCCCGCAGCAGCGCCAGCCCGCCGACCGCCAGGATCAGCCAGGCGAGGACGCCGAGCATCCCCTGAGAGTGGTACCAGGGTGGCAACGGGGGACTCGCTGTTCTGTTTCCGAGAGTCCCGGACTCGCCGCACCCACCGGTACCCCCCGTGGACGCCGGGCTTCGTCCCAGCGCCAGACCGACGTGTCGCGGCGCGGCAGGGCCGCCGGTGGTGCACCAGACCGGAGAGCCGATCACCGATCGGAAGGCGGCCACGAACGGTGAGGCGAGCAGTGCATAGCCGGGAGGGTTTGGCAGGGATGCATTGGCCGCTGCCACGCGCAGGTCGCCGGAGGCGAGATCGGTGGTCACCGAGGTCAACGGACCGGTGTCCCACCCGGGTGTCGGACCATGACGAACCGCGACGATCCCGAGATAGCAGGCCGCCGCGGCTAGAAGCATGGCCAGGGTGATTGCCCGGTGATGGGGCGGGCGAGCGGTCCTGCTGCTCGTGCGCTCCGTCTCGGCTCGGGACCGCGCTGTCGCCTGCCTCACGCTCTGGGCCTCCTCGGGTCACCATACTCAGTCGACGGGCCGCGGCACTATAAAGGAGGGCCGGGCGGGAGTCGTATTACCGAAAATGGCACTTTCGCAATTGGTCGAAAATATTCCGCAATTCTCGGCGCCGATGGAGTACGTTGCGACCCTGGCCTGAATGAATGTCAGCGGCGGATCGGGGGTCGGCATGAAGCGTTGGCAGCGGTGGACCCGGCTGGCCGTGATCGCGGTGGCGAGCTTCGTCCTGTTGGTCACCGTTCTCCCTCAGGTGGCGTCCGGCATCGGTCTCCCATCGCTCGGGGCGCGGTTGGCGGCCACCAGCTCGTGCAGTTCCGGCAGCTCGGGAAGCTCCGGAATCGGCTCGTCGGGCCAGTGTGGACCGGGGACAGTGACCGGCTCCGTCACCGTCACCGGTGCCCCGACTGGATTCTCCCCGGCCTATCTGGGTGCCGGAGCCTGTCCGGCGTCGACGCCGACGGGGATGGCCTGCGCCAACCCTCAGTATGCACTTGCCCTCGGAGGGAAATACTCGCTCTCGCTGGCCGCTGGCACCTGGGAGGTCAGCGGCTTCTACGAGAACGGCGGGCTCGATGGCGTGTTCCTCAGCGCAGCCCAGTTCGTCACCGTCCCCAGTGGCGGGACTGTGACGGAGAACTTCGCCGTGCCGTACCAGAGCCCGGCGACCCTCAAGGGCACGATCCAGGTGACCGGTGTACCGAGCGGCATCACCGTCGACGAGCTCTCGGTGCTGCTCTGCCCGTCATTCGCTCCCTACACCGGAGGGTTCCCGTCGATCGCCTGTGTCACCGGGTACGGTCAGGGCTCCTTCGGTCTGACATCGGCGCCGTTCCAGATCAACGGCCTGCCACCGGGCCAATGGAGCGCGTATCCCGGGTATTGCACCCAGTTCGGATGCGACACCAACGCCAACGCGGGTAAGAAGGTCAACCTCGTCGCCGGCGGCACCAAGCGGGTCAAGCTGACCACGCCGTTCCTGGTGCCCAGCCAAGGTCAACTGTCGGCGACGGTTACCGTTACCGGCGCGCCCGCGGGCTTCGCCGATCCGCTGGGGATCTCCGCCTGCCAGCTCGGTGGGGGATACTGCCAGACCTACTTCGGGTTCGGGAGCAGCACGATCTCGGTCATCCTGCCCAACGGACAGTGGACGCTACAGGGCCAGTACCTCGTGCCTCCCTTCGACAACGTGGTGACGGGACCGAGCCAGGTGGTCACCATCAGCGGCGGCCACACCACCGCCGTGAGCCTGGACGTGCCGTATCAGGTGCTGGGTGGTGTCACCGGCACCATCAGGGTTACCGGCAAGGCGTCCGGAGTCCCGATCACGAGCTACACCGTCGTCGCCTGCCCGGCCTCGTCCGGCGGAAGGACATCGCCCGAGTGCATCAACGAGTACTCCGGCCCGGGCGGTCTGGGCTTCACCAACGCCCTGACCCGCCGGTCAAACGGAGCCGCCCGGGCGGCGGCCGCCCCGGTGAGGACCCCGTTCAACCTCTATCAGTTGTCGACGCTGACCCCGGGACGATGGACCCTGTATCCCGGCTACGGGACCGCGTTCGGTTCCTACACCGATCCGGTCGGCACCACGGTGAGCATCACGGCCGGCCAGACAATCACCCAGCGGTTGACCGTTCCGTACCAGATACCGGCGGCCGGTCTGGTCACGGGGAAGGTGACCGCCATCGGTGTGCCCCAGTCCGGGTTCCAGACGGGCGTGCAGGGCTGCACGGCGCCGCCCACCGGGACGTCGTGCCCGGGTGAGCAGTTCGCCTATACCAACTCCGACGGCACCTACACGCTGTCGCTGCCGCCGGGAACCTGGTGGGTATCGGGTTTCGTGGATGTGTTCGGGGGCTTCAGCGAGAACGAGACCACCAGTGCCCCCCAGCAGGTCACGGTGGTCGCTGGCTCGCGGACCAAGGTGAACTTCACCGTCAAGGGGACGACCTCGTCCTAGGCGGGGTCGACGTGGCTGACGAGTCGGATCTCAAGCTCGAGGTCGGCGAGAGCATCCGGCCCAGGCTGAACAGGTCCAACGACGGTCGACTGCGTTCTCGGCGAGATCGAACGCAGCTTCAGCTGGCTAGCTGCCGGTTGGGGACGCACCCGTTCGAGCGTCGGTCCGCGGTCACAGCAGCGAAGGCACAACCGCCTCCACCATGCTCGGACCCGGCATCGACAGGGCCCGGGCCAGCTCGTCGGCGAATTCCTCTGCCGTCTCCGCCCGGGCCGCTTGGAGCCCGAGGCCCGATGCCAGCCCGACGAAGTCGATCGACGGACGCCTGAGGTCGAGCATGTCCCGGGCGCGGGGTCCCGGCGAGTCTGCCCCGACCCGGTCGAGCTCCATGTTGAGCACGGCGTAGGAATGGTTGTTGAGCAGGATCGTGGTCACATCGAGGGCTTCGCGCGCCATCGTCCACCACGACTGGAGGGTGTAAAGAGCACTTCCGTCGGCTTCGAGGGCCACCACTCGGCGCCCCGGGGAGGCGACCGCCGCGCCCACCGCGACCGGGAGGCCCTGGCCGATCGCGCCGCCGGTCAGGCATAGCCAGTCATGGGGAGGCGCTCCGGCGGTGGCCCCGGGGGCGAAGAGCCCGGCGGTGTTCCCCTCGTCGGAGACGATGGCCTGCTCGGGGAGCAGGGCGCCGAGGGCCTGGCATACCGCCTGCGCATCGAGACCCCCGGTGGGGAGCTCCGGTGCTCCGGGTTGCTGCCGCGGTGAGCTCCGGCTCACGACGTCGAGCATCTCCGCCAGCTCGTCGATGGCCGCTTCCACATCGTCGGCCGGCCCGGCTACGGGATGCACGGTGCACCCGTCGGGAACCAGGTCGCTCGGCTTCCCCGGATAGGCGAAGAACGACACCGGCGAGTTGGCATCGATCAGGATCAGATGCTGGATGCCCTCGAGCTGCATGCTGGTGAACTCGGCCAGATAGGCCAGCCGCTCGACGGGCGGTCGGCCTGATCCACGAGCCAGCCTCGCCGGGAAGGTCTCGGCGAACAGCCGCGCACCGGTGGCATGGGCGATGTCCGCCGCTGCCTCGAGGGCCCGGCCGGAACAGGCCCGGCCACCGATCAGGATGGCCGCCGGCTGTCCCGATCGGAGCGCGGCGCCGGCCGCGGTGACCTCGCCGTCGTCGGGACCGGCTCCCGTCGTCCTCTTGGTCGGACCCCGGTCTTTGACCACTGCGCCCCCCTCCGACCAGGACACGTCGGCCGGCACGATGAGGGTGGCAACCGAGCCAGGTGGTCCGAGCGCGGCGGCGATGGCGCTGACCGCCTCCTGGCCCAGCCCGGCCGTCGACTCGCAACTGTGCACGAAGGTCGACACGTTGCGGGCGACCGTGTCGATGTCCGACTGCAGCTGGGCATCGTAGGGCCGATGGCTGATGGCATGGTCGCCGACGATGTTGACCACCGGGCTGCGGGCCCGCCGGGCGTTGTGCAGGTTGGCCAGCCCATTGCCCAGACCGGGTCCGAGGTGGAGCAGGGTGGCCGCCGGCCGTCCCGCCATCCGGGCATACCCGTCAGCCGCACCAGTGGCCACCCCTTCGAACAGCGCCAACACACTGTGCATGTCGGTCACGTCGTCCAGTGCGTCCACGAAGTGCATCTCCGACGTGCCGGGATTCATGAAGCAGGTGTCGACCTGGTGTTCGACCAACGTGCGGATGAGCGAGTGGGCCCCGTTCATCTGGATGCGCCTCGCTGGATCGCCCGATCGAAGATGACGCCCGGGTTGAAGATCCCGCAGGGGTCGAAGGCCGATTTGATCCGACGCATCAGGTCGAGCTTGACCGGGTCCTCCAGGTCGGCCAAATACGCCCGCTTCCGCCTCCCGATGCCGTGCTCGCCCGAAACGGCTCCACCCAGGGACACGCCGGCGGCGATGATGTCGTGGAGGAGCCGGTGACGCGTGTCGGGATCTCCCTGCCACACCGAGAGATGGACGTTGCCGTCGCCGGCGTGACCGCACCCGACCACCAGCGACGAGGATTCGGATGCCAGCCCGCTGACGGTGGTCAGGAAGGTCGGGATCGACGCCCTCGGCACCACCACATCGACGATGTCGTCCGCCCCGTTGGCCTTCGCCGCCCAGAATGCTCGTTCCCGGGCCTCGATCAATCGGGTCCCGGCATGGTCCGGCAGGACATAGACGTCGAGGGCACCCAGCTTGGCGAGGGATCCGGCCAGCGCCTCGGTGTCCTCCTCGAGCCGTGACCCCTGGTGGTTCTCCAGCACGACCACCAGGTAGGCCAAGGTGCGCTCGCGGACACTTGGCGCCACGCCGAGGTCGAGGCCGGCGTTGGCGGTGATCCCGGCCATCGACACCACGTCGATGTACTCCACTACCAGGGGGCCCACGCCACTCGCCACCACGGGGGGCACCGCCTCGGCGATCTGGTCGAGCGACGAGAACGGGGCCAGCAGCGTGACCTGGAACTCCGGGCGCGGGTGCAGCCGGAGGGTGGCTTGGGTGACCAGGGCCAGCGTCCCCTCCGACCCGATCACCAGCTGGGTCAGGTCGTAGCCGCTGGTTGACTTCACGAATTTGCCGCCGGCGGTGATCACCTCACCCGTGCCGAGCACGGCCTCGATCCCCAGGACGTGATGGCGGGTCACCCCGTACTTGACCGCCCGCATCCCTCCGGCGTTGGTGGCCACATTGCCCCCCAGGCTGGCCGACTGCTCGCCGGGGAACACCGGGTAGATCAGCCCGTGCGGAAGCACGGCCGAGTCGAGCTCGCTGAGGGTCACGCCGGGCTCCACCACGGCCACGTGGTTGGCGGTATCGATCTCGAGGATGCGGTTCATCCGTTCGAACGACACCACCAGGCCATCGTCGGCGGGAACGCACCCACCCGAGAGCCCCGTCCCAGAGCCCCGCGCGCCGTCAGTGGGACACCCGCCGAGGCCGCTACCTTGACGATGGCCGCCACCTCGGCGGTCGAACCTGGACGGACCACGGCCTGGGGGCGAACCGGTGAGCCGCCCAGTGCCTCGTCGTGTGCCATGTCCTCATCGATGTCGGTACCCCGATCGAGATTGGCCGGGCCCACGATGTCGACGAGCAGGTCGTCGATCATGGTCGCCACTCACCGCCGGGGCCATCGGGCCGCTGGGTGCTGGCCCGTCGCCATTCCGTCATCGCCCATCCTCCCGGTCGATGCGCAACCCGCTATTGGACTGGGGTCGGCCGCTGCCCGTCACAATGTCCGGCTCCCATCCGTCATGCTGGTTGAGTATTCAACGAATCGTGCAAAGGAGCCACTCGTGTCGGTACAGGTGACCACCATCATGCTCGGGGTAGAGGACCTCGAGCGATCCAAGCGCTTCTACCAGGAGGGACTGGGCTGCTCGATCCTCCAGGACCATGCCACCTTCGTGCAGTTGGACCTCGGTCCGGGGTCGTCGTCGCTGGCTCTGTACCAGTGGGATGCCGCCGCCGCGGACGCCGGGGTCTCGCCCGACGGGAGCGGGTTCCGAGGCGCCTCGTTCCACTACATCGTGCCCTCGAGCGAGGTGGTGGACGAGGTCATGGGCCGGGCGATCGCCGCCGGAGGCTCTGTGGTCAAAGCCGCGGCCGCCGCCCCGTGGGGATACTTCGGGTACTTCGGTGACCCGGACGGCCATCTCTGGAAGGTGGCCGCCGGTTGATCGTCCGCGGCGGGCCTCGGCCGCCTCGAGGAACAGGGTGTACCTTCCCCATGCATGATCGTCGGCCAGGCGACAACCACCGTCAGTGCCTCGCCCGAAGCGGTGTTCGAGTTCGTACTGGATCTCGAACGGTACCGCCAGGCCGACCACAAGATCGGCCGGGTCGGGGCGGTGGAGCGGAACGGCGATCGGGGCACGGCCACGTTCTCCGGGCGCATCCGAGGGTTACCCGGACCGTCGGGCACCTACCCGTTCGTGTTGACTCCGTCACGCCTGGCGTTCGGGTCCGCGGTCGCCGGCCCGGCTCGTTGGTTCCTCGACTTCGAGGGGACGTTCGACTGCCAGGTGACCGAGGAGGGCACGGTGGTCACCCATCGGGAGGTCTTCGATTTCCGGAGTCCGTGGCGGTGGTTCCTCGAGCCATTGCTCCGGCGGTGGCTCCAGTGCGACACCGCCGAGGAGATGGTCCGTTTCAAGGAGCTCATCGACCTCTGACCGGTATCCGTGCCCGGACGGGTCGGTGACCAGAGGGCGAAGGTCGACCAGCGAGTGGACGGCCCGAGCGGTCAGAAGGGCAAGCCCTGGACATGCCAGGCCGAGTTCGGCAGCGATCCTCCGTCGACCAGCGGTGTCCAGCAGGTCACGAGCGGCACCTCCACCGGTCCACTCGGTTGGTCCGCCGTCACCGGCTCCTCGTGCGGCTGCCAGCCGAGGCTCTGGTAGAAGGGCACCCGCTCGGTGCGGCAGAACAGCATCCCGACCGGTAGTCCGAGCCGGCCCATCCGCTCCATGGCGGCGGCCACCAACCGGTGGCCGAGACCCTGCCCGCGATGTGCGCGATGGACCATGACGCCGCCCAGTCCCACCACCCGGAGCCGCTCACCGGATGCCGCCCGGAGGTCGGCCGGCACCCAGCCGGCGTGGGCGATGACCCGTCCCTCCTCCACCAGGGCCACGTGGCCGGATTTTTCCCGCCACTCCATGCCCAGGTGGTCGGTCCCGTAGGGGTCCTTCTCACCGTCGATGATCTGGCCGTACTCGGTGGGACCGAAATCGGCGAGCTCGATGACCTCCACGGCGCCCAAGGTAGTCGGGGCATCACCGCCGACCGGGATCGTCCGGGTGGCAGACTCTTGGCCATGGACGAGGATGGCAAGTTCCGGCTGGAGGCGGTTCCCGTGCACCTCGGACTGGGCGCCACCGTGGAGCGGCAGCCCCTCTTCACCGGAGACATGAGCTGGTACGAGCAGTACGGCGAGCGGGTTGCGTCAGACGGGGCCGAAGGGCGTCTGGTCATCATGCACACCTTTGCCGAGTCGTGGGACTCGTGGGAGGTCCATCCCCTGGGTGAGGAGCTGGTGCTGTGCATCCGGGGGTCCATCACCCTGTTTCAGGAGTCGGAGAACGGGGTCCGGTCGGTGACGCTCGGTGCGGGCGACGCCGTCGTCAACCCGCCGGGAGTGTGGCACACCGCGGACGTCAGGGACGCGGCCACCGCCCTGTTCATCACCGCCGGGATGAACACCCAGAACCGCCCTCGCTGAGTCCGGTCCGGGCCTCCCCGACTTCGGTTCGATCGAGTGGGAGTTCAGACGATCCCGCCCACGAACCCGGCGATGGCCAGTACCAGGGTGCCGGTCGCCAACAGGCGGCATGCGGATTCGCTCATGGGGCCCTCGTCACCTGTCGGACGGGCCAGCCGCCGGCCCAGCCGCATACCCACGACCCAAAAGACGGCGCCGGCGGCGATGAGCGCCAGGGTGATGTCCTCGCGTCCCCCGTGCAACGGCCAGAGTCGCCGCAGCACGATGGCCACCGTGGCCACCACAGCCAGGCCGGACCGGTTCCAGGCCAGGTCGGTGCGCTCCCGCGCCAGACCCCTGTCCCTCGCCGATCTCTCCGCGTCGTCGTCCGGCATGGCGGGCGGTTACTTCGAGCCGATCAGAGCCAGCACGACGGCGATGACCGACACAGCCCCGATGCCGATCGACAGGATGAGCGGCATGGGCGAGCGGGGCAGTGGCTGATTGCGCCGCATGGCCTGTTCGTTCGCCTTCCAGTGGAGGAAGCTGCTGATGGCGACCAGCGCGCCGAGGGCGATGAGCGGAAGACCGAGGATTCGTCGCCCTCCGTTCACGTGGAAGTCGGGAAGCAGTTGGGTGGCGGCGACGCCGGTGGCGATGAGTGCCAATGCGGTACGGTTCCAAGCCAGGAAGGTGCGCTCGTTGGCATAGGTGAACCTGACGTCTGGTTCCGCTTCCTCGACCGGTTGGTTCTCGTTCATCTGTCGGGTCAGCCTACTGAACCCGTCGCTCGCCCCCCGGTATGCCAGACGGCGCGGCGACCGGTCCGGGCACTCGTCTGCTCGGCCTGTGGCACCATGGGTACATGATTGTTGAACGTCTGGAAGTGCAGCGGACGATTGCGGCTGAACCGTCAGCCGTCTTCCGGATCTTGAGCGATCCGGAGGGGCACGTGGCGATCGACAGTTCGGGAATGTTGATGAGTGCGACCGGCGAACCGGTGACCGCCGCCGGCGACAGCTTCGTGGTCCACATGGACCGCGAGGCGCTGAACGACTACCCGATGGGACTCTACGACGTCACCGTCACCATCACCGAGTTCCAACCCGACCGGGAGATCGCCTGGACCATCCTCGGGCAGATCCGCCCCCAGATCGGCCACGTCTACGGCTACAGACTGGAACCGGTCGCAGGGGGCACCCTCGTGACCTCGTACTACGACTGGTCCGAGATCGATCCGGTCTGGAAGGAGGCCGGGATCTTCCCCGTCCTGTCGGAGGGTGCGCTCCGCGCCACCGTGGGCATCCTCGACCGGACGGTCCGGCGCGACCACCGGGGCGACACTGCGTCAGGCTGAGGGATTCCCATTGGGGAAGGAGACCTACCCGGATGGCGATCGCACCCTATATCCGTCGGCTTCGGCAATTGGTGGGCAACGAGCTCCTGGTGCTTCCATCGGTTGCCGTGTTCCCGTGGGACGGCGCAGGTCGGGTGCTCCTGGTCCGGACTATCGACACTGATCAGTGGGCGGCCATCGGCGGTGCCGTCGAACCGGACGAATCGCCCAGACAGGCCGCCCGGCGCGAAGCCCAGGAGGAAGCCGGAGTCGTCCTTCGCCTCGGTTCGATCCGGGCCGTGGTGGGCGGCCCGGCCTACCGTATGACCTACCCCAATGGGGACCGGACCGCCTATGTGTCGACCGTGTTCGACGCCGAGGTCATCGGGGGCAAGCCGCGGCCTGACGGCGACGAGACCTCGGCGGTGCAGTGGTTCGACCCGACGTGCTTGCCGACCGACGAGATGAGCCCGTTCACTCGGGCGCTGATGCGGGACGCCCGTATCGGCCCCGGCACCGCAGACGAGGGAGGCGGGCCACCGAGTCGGTCCGGTTCCGTTGCAGCCAACCGTCGGAACGGTCAGAATCGGCGCATGGAGCCCCTCGGTGTCCACCACGTTTCGGTCAATGTCCCCGAGGTGGACGCCAACGTCGCCTTCTACGTCGACGTGCTTGGCGGAGTGCTGCGGAACGATCGTCCCGACCTGGGGATCGGTGGTGCGTGGCTCGATTTCGGTGACCAACAGGTCCACCTCGTCGAGGCTCCCTTGCCGACCAACGCCGGGCAGCACTTCGCCATCCGCGTGGCCGATCTGGACGCCACCGTCAAGGAGCTGCGGTCGAAAGGTGTTGCAGTCGGCGAACCGATGACGGTCGGCACCGGCTCGCAGACATTCATCACCGACCCCGCCGGCAACACCATCGAGCTCCATCAGGTCAATGCCCGCTGAGCCGGCCGTCGTTGACCGCCGGCGCCGTCGAACCGGCCGAGCGTTCCCGTGCCGCACCTTGGCGGCGAACGATCCGGGTCTTCCTTCGTGACCACCGCGAGCCGGCGCCGCTTCCTTCGAGAGGGGGTTCGTGCTCTACATTCACCAGGTTCACCAGGTCGTCGGTAAGCGAGCGGCCGAATTCGAAGAGGCGTACCGCGACGGCTGGATGCCCACGTTGGCACAAAGCCCGGACGCCAGGCTGCTCTGGTACCTGGACCTGGCCCATGGCAGCGGGCTTGCCTACCGGGTGGTGACCATTACCGCCGTCGCCGACGGTGCGGCCTGGCACCGGCTGGCGGAGCGGGTGGCGAGCGGGGACCTGCGATCGTGGGCGCGACACCTCGACGGGCTCCAGCACCAGTCCATCTGTAGGACCATGAGGCCGCTCCCGTGGTCACCGTCGGTCGGGTTGGCCGATGTCCCGACAGCTCCCGCCGACCACGAGCCGACGATGTACATGGAGGACACCATGTGGCCCTTCCCGGGCAAGATCGGCGAATACATCGAGGCCGCCGGCGGTGTCTACCGGCGCTCGCTGGGCTCCGACGACGCCCGGGTCGGGTTGAGCATCGAGCTCGCCTACCAGACCGTGCCCGGAGCCGGACGCCATCCCGAAGTGACCTTGATGCAGAGGATCTCGAGCCTTCCGCCTCTCATCCACCTGCTGACCAACGATATTCCACCCGAGGTCACCAAACCCGGGTCGTGGATGCATGACGCGCTCGAGCTGCGGGACCAATGGCAATCGCGATTGCTGAGGAGTGCGACATGGTCACCGTTCCCGTGAACCGCTCCGGGCGGTCGGGCCGACCCTGCGGTTCGCTCCGGCGTCATCCGAACGAACGCCTCCCAGAAGCGGCCTGAATGCTCTTCCTGCACGAGACACACAAGGTGATGGGCAGCCACGCCTCGGCGTTCGAGGACGTCTACCGCAACGAATGGCTGAGCGGTCTGGCCCGGAGCGGAGACGCCCGCCTGGCCTGGTACCTGAACCACGCCATGGGGAGTGGGCCGGCTTACCAGGTCGTCACGATCACCGCCGTCAACGACGGGCCCGCATGGGATTCCCTCGTACATCGCATGACCACGGGAGACCTGAGCTCGCTGGTGGAACGGCTCGACTCGTACCGCTACCAGGTCGAGGGGAAGATGCTCACCCCGGTGTACTGGTCAGCCCTCCAGGAGGTCGACCTGCAGCTCCTCCCGACCGACGGCCGCGAGCACGATCTGTCGGTCTACATGCAGGACACCGGCTGGCCTGACAAGCCCCTCGACGACTACATCGAGCTCTGGGACAAGGACTACTGGCGGTTCATGCGGCAGATCCCGAAGGAGCACCAGCTCCTGGACATCGTGGCCTGCTTCCAGGTGGCCCATGGCTCCGGCATACGACCCGAAGCCGTCCTCATGCAGAAGATCATGAACTTCACCACCCTCGGGCATCTGCTGACCAGCGTCGAAGACTACGACCCGGACACCTGGCCCGGCTCCTACATGGCCAAGGGGCTGGAGATCCGTGACCAGTGGGAGAGCAAGCTGCTGCGTACCAGCTCGTGGTCCCCGCTCTGGTAGCGATCGGTCCCCGGGAGCGGTCAGTTCCCTCGCCCGACGGAGAAGCGGTCCGGGGAGCACATCGCCAACACGTCGGAGGCGGTCGCCCGGGCTGACGCCTCGGTGCCGAGCGCCACCCCGAGCACGGCGGACGCCACCAACCGAGCGCTGTACGGGCCGAGCAGCAGACCTTCGGCACCATGGCCGGTAGCCACGAAGGCATTCGACCAGTCGGGCAGCCGGCCGAGGATCGGTCGGTTGTCGAGGGTGGCCGGACGGGATCCGACCCGGATGTCGCCGACCGTCGCCCGGGCCAGTCCGGGGGCAGTGCGGAGGCATTCGCGGAGCAACTGATGGACGCCTTCCGCCGTCGGCCGGTGATCGAATCCGGCGGCGGCCTCCATCGTCCCTCCGCAAGCCACTCTTCCGTCGGGCCATGGCACCAGGTAGAAGGAGAGGACGGGCTGCACGATGCACCAGGCGCGGCTGTCGGACCCCGGGAGGAGGAGATGGATGATCTGACCCTTCAACGGCGTCACCGGGAGCCCCGTGCCGAGCATGGCCGCCGTCTGATCCGACCACGCTCCTCCCGCCACCACCAGCGCGCCGGCAGTGACCGTTCCCTCGGACGTGATCACGCCCCGGACCACCCCCTTCTGGGTGTCGCCGTCGATCCCGGTGACCGCGGCGTGGATCGTCAGCAGCCCACGGGCGGAGGCGGCGCGCCCGATGGCAGCGTTGAGCACCCGCCCGTCGACCCGGCGCCCCGCCGGGTTGTACAGGGCGCGCCGGACCGGGCCGAGGGGCGGAAAGTACCGGACGAGGTCCTCGGGGTCGATCTCCGCCACCGTCGCCGGACAACGGCCCAGGGCCAAGCCGACGGCCTCCTCCATGACCGCGTCGTCTCCCGGACGTTCCGCCACCAACATGGCTCCGGTGACCGACAATCCGGTGTCGGTCACCCCGTCCTCCGCCAGACGGCCGATCAGGTCTTCGTAGTGGCGGGCCGCGGCGAGACCGAACCTGAAGAGCCCGGGGTCGGGATCCTGGCTGGTCTCGGGGGAGAGGATGCCCGCCCCGGCGTCGGTGGCGCGACCCGGGTCATGCCGATCGATCAGCACCGTGCGGGCTCCGGCCGACACCAGTTCGTAGGCGAGCGACGTCCCGACCAGCCCTCCTCCGATGACCACGACGTCGGTCGCGGCGGGACCGGTCACCACCTCCGCCGGTTGGTCAGGGGTCGGCGACCTCCGGGCATCACCCAGCACGCTGTTCCGCGGCGCGCACGGTCTGTTCGAGCAGGACGGCGATGGTCATCGGTCCGACTCCTCCGGGTACCGGTGTGACCAAGCGTGCCACCGCCCTGGCCTCATCGAACTCGACATCTCCGGTATTGCCCGCGTTGTACCCGGCGTCGATCACCACCGCGCCCGGTTTGATCCAGTCACCTCGGACGAACCTGGGTCTTCCGACCGCGGCCACGAGTATGTCCGCCGTCGCCGCCATCTCCTCGAGCCGGCGCGTACGCGAATGGCAGTAGGTCACCGTGGCGTCACCAGCCAGCAGGAGCATCCCGACCGGCTTCCCGAGGATCGGGCTTCGCCCGATGACCACGGCGTGCTGCCCGGTCGGATCCACGTCGTACTCGTCGAGGAGCCTGATGATCCCGGCAGGTGTGCAGGACGCGAAGCCCGGTAGACCGAAGGCCATCGACCGCGAACGAATGCATGGTCACTCCGTCGACATCCTTCTCCGGTGCGATCGCTTCGAACGAAGCCCGCTCGTCCACTTGGGGAGGCACCGGATGCTGGAGAAGGATGCCGTCCACTGCGCCGTCGGTTGACAAGGCACGAACCTCGTTCACCACCTCGGACGTGGTGGCCTCCTCCGGAAGCTCGAGGAGCCGGGACTCGACACCGGCCAGCCTTGCTCGGGAGCGTTTCATCGCCACGTAGGTGACCGATCCGGGATCCCTGCCCACCAGCACCGTCGCCAGACAGGGGCGGCGCCCGGTCCGGGCGTGCACGACTCGGGCGCGTTCGGCCGCGCCCGCCAGCAGCCGGCCGGCGAGACCGTTTCCGTCCATGACCTCGGCGCCGCCGGTCGTCACCGAGCAACTCCGTCGAGACCGCGCCGGTCGGCGACCCGCTTCCCGATCAGACTGCGCAGTCCGATCGGCAGCTGCTCCGCGCCGAACGACGACCCGACCTCGGCCTCGACCCCTTCGCCGGCCAAGAGGGCAGGCAGCCGCCCGGTGTCGATGAGGACGTTGTCGTGCCGCTCGTCGTCGCGTCGCCACGTTCCGTCGCCGTTGCGGACGAAGGTGGTCATGTCCCGCACGTACCGTTCCCGTGTCGGGGAGGAATAACGCGTGACGATGGCCCAGTCGTCGCCGACCCGTCCGGAGCTTTCCATGGCCGTCCGGGCGGATCCCCACTCGAGGTCACAGATGTCGACGGCCAGGACCCCTCCGGTCCTGAGCGCTCCAGCCATCGCCCGGAGCGCCTGCTCGACGGCCGATTCGTCGGCCAGGTAGTTCAGCGCATGCCCGACGCCCACGACGGCGTCGGCGTCGGGAACGACGTCGTAGGGCAGGGTCAGCCGGCGGATGTCGGTGCCGTCGGGACAAGCGCTGCGGGCCAGGTCGAGCATGGCCGGGGAGGCGTCGGTAGCCATGACCCGGTGGCCGGCCCCGACCAGCGCGGCAGTGAGCAGCCCGCTACCGCAGCCGATCTCGAGGACGAGGCCTCTTCGCTCGAGCACCGGCTCGAGCAGGTGCAGGATGTCTGGCGCGTGAGCCTCGGCGTGGAAGCCGAAGCCCCGGTGGTGAACGGTGGCGAGATCGTGGCGGTAGTAGGGCTCGGAGTTCGGGTGCATTGGCCGTCCTTGGGTCGGCCCATTGTGGCAAAGACGCGGCCGGCCACTCCCGGGCAGGGCATCGGGGTGCCGGTCAGGGGGCCTTCGCCGGGGCAGGCTGTTAGTTTCTAGATGACCGGTAGGTTTACCTAGTTCGGGGGACAGAGGTGCAGCTCAATCCGTATATCGTGCTGGGCAGCGCGGTGGTGGGGTTCCTGGTCGGGCTCACGGGCGCTGGGGGCGGAGCGTTGATGACGCCCATGCTGATCCTCCTGTTCGGCATCAAGCCTTCGACGGCCATCTCCAGCGACCTGGTGGCGGCCGTGGTCATGCGACCGGTCGGCGCCTTCGTGCATCTGAGGAAGGGAACCGTCAACCTCCATCTCGTCGGATGGATGGTGGCCGGCTCGGTGCCGATGGCGTTCCTCGGTGCGTACATCCTGCACCTGCTGGGCAACGCCAAGTCGGCCGAGAACACCATTCAGATCATGTTGGGCAGCGCCTTGCTACTGGGTGCAGCGGCCATGGTCCTCCGTCTCGCCGTGGACAAGCGTCTCGGGAACTCGCGCGACGGAGTGGTCCACCACGCCAACGTCCGACCTCTCCCCACCGTGCTGATCGGAATGGTAGGAGGGCTGGTCGTGGGCATGACCTCGGTGGGCTCGGGCTCGCTGATGATCGTCCTGCTCTTGTTCGTGTACCCGATGCTGGGCGCGAACCAGCTGGTGGGGACCGACCTGACCCAGGCGGTCCCGCTGACACTGGCCGCAGCACTGGGTGCCCTGGCTTTCGGCCACGTCGAATTCGCCGTCACGACCTCCCTCATCATCGGGAGCGTCCCGGCCGTGCTCGTCGGTTCCTACCTCTCGTCGCGGGCGCCGGACCGCTACGTGCGTCCAGCCATCACCTTCGTGATCTTCGCATCGGGCCTCAAGTACGTCGGCGTGGGCACCACGGCGCTGGGGTGGATCCTGTGCGCCATCCTTCTGGGGGGGGCGGCGATGTGGTTGGCCTATGTGCGCCCGTGGAACAAGGGAGTGCTCCCCGGGGGCACGGTCGAGACGGCGGCGCGTGAAACGGTCGCCGACGGGCGATCCCCGTAGCGGCCGGAACCTGGCGGGGACGGAAGGCGACTAGTCGTCTCCCGACAGCATGGCTGTGACCTGGGCCATGTCGAAGTAGTCGCGCCAGGCGCTGATCTTGCCGTCGCGGATCTCGAATGTCCCCATCACCGGGAGTGACGCCACTTTGGCCCCGAGGTGGAAGGTGTCCACGCGCTCGGTGAGAACGACGTCCTCGTCCTCCACGGCCAGATGCAGGGTCTCGATCTTCACGCTCTCGAACATGCCGAAGAAACCGGCGATGAAGGCGATGGTGGCGTCGATGCCCACGGCTGGGTCCAACGGAATGTTGTGGTACACGACGTCGTCCGTGAAGAACCGGCGGAGCCCTTCCGCGTCATTCTCCTCGAAGGCGGCGCACATGTCCCGAACCACCTGCTCCGCATCCTTGGCATTGCCCATGGCACACCCCTTGTCCTCGACCAGACACCTCACGTTAGCCAGACGGCGGCTCTAGGGTCCTCGGCACGCCCATCAGGGTTGTTCGTACAGAGCCTCCCACCGCTGCGGCAGTATCGACGCTGCACGGGAAAGGAGACCAGGGCGCCGAAGTTGCGTGTTCACAACGGCACGGCTTCGCTCGACGGGTACGCGGCCCCATCGGTCGCCCAGGGTTCGTTTGGCCCTGGGGGGCGGGCGGGACGAGCAGGTAGGCGTCCCGATCACGAGTTGGTGTGCCGTCGACGGCCCGGTTTGCGATGCCGTCGGCCATGCCTTGCCAGCCGACCCTCGGTGACGAGCTCGTCCCGGCGGGAGAGACGGTGTCCGGGGAGGGAGTGGGGCGGGATCCCGTGCCTGGGATCAAGGTGTCCCGGGTGGACCGGCGGTCCACCGGCTCGGCCAGTCTGGCCCGAGATGGCCGTGGCCATGACCACCCCGAGGACGGCGCCGGTGGCCACCAGCTGTGCCCCGGTCCCACCGGGGTCCATCACCCTCCGACCGTGGGTCCTCCCGACCGAAGCGGCGGCGACCGCGGGCACGGGGCTCGACGCCGCGCTCCGGTCTTGCAGCGCAGGAGTGGTGGTGCAGCCGGCTGCCGCCAGCGTGGCGCCGACCGCCAGGACTCCGGCCAGGCACCGGCGCAGCACCATCCGTGTCCCCATTTCGGTGGTTCGAGCCCGGTCGCAGCGTAGAATCGGTATTGACCAGGCATTTTCCATATGGAGTGTCGTCAGACGACCATACCGAGCGGGCCAGTGAAAATGGGGTTCTCAACCCGACCGGAGACATCGTCGGGCGGGTCCGGGAGCCCGGCGACGACGGTGGGTCGCGGTCGGGCGCCATCGTGAACATGACGGCGGCGGGGTGGTGGAGTGTTTGCATCGGCCGCCGCCGGGCGCCGACCGGTGACCGGCCCACGGCCGTACACTGCGGGTGTGTACTACTACGGGCATGGATCATGGATCGCCATCGTGATCTTCGCTGGTGTGCTGGTGGTGCGAGTGCTCACTTCGCAACGCCGCCGGGGGAGTCGTCGCGGGAGTCGTCCTCCGGCCAGCTCGTTCACCGCGCCCCGCCCGGGGCCTCCCGCCGGGCCGGACGCCATTCGAACGCCATCCACGGGACGGCCTGGGGAGACGGGACTGGCGCCCGGCTGGTTCCGGGACCCGACCGGCCGGCACGAGCAGCGCTACTGGTCAGGAAGCGACTGGACCGATCACGTCGTCGACGAGGGCGTCCCGGCCACCGACCCGGCCCCTCCCACCCCTCGGCGAGATCCGGGCTGAGCCGGCGCCGACCCGGCGTCCCACACCGGGGGTCGATGTCAGGGTTGGTAGAGGGTGCCGTAGGCCTGGCTGGCGGCGTCGGCCTGCCGGCGGCACTGGGCCACAGCCCATTGCCGCGTCGCCCGGTCCACGGCCAGGGTCGTCCAGCCCGGGCCGTCCTCGTCGCTCAGGTGGATCAACAGGGTGTGTGCGTCGTGCTCGACCCGTAAGCGGTGCCGAGGGTTGGACTCCTCGTGCAGCCCCCGCCTTCGCTCGCTCGGATCGCCGGTGTCGGCGACGAAGGACGTCCATCTGCGGTGTCCCGTAGGTCGGGGGAGCCTTGCTGGGGGACCGGTCGCCACGGCCTGCAACTCTAGCGACCGGCGCGTGGCTTTCGGCCCTGCCCATGGAGGTCGCGCTGGTAAGCTGGCGGCCAGAGCCACCGTGGAGGAGGTGCTCATGTGGGTCGTCGCCGGAGTCTTGATCGGCCTGGTGGTTCTGGTGTCGCTGGTCGGTTTCCACTCGGGACCGCATGCCCACGTCGTGGCCGCCGCCGTCGGCTGTTCTCGCCGCAGCCTGGTTCGTGCTGATGGCGGTCGATGGGCGACTCGGCTCCCGTCCTCTGGGCGCTGTTGAGCGCCGACCTGGTGGTATCGGTGGGCGTCGGCGTCATGGCCTGGAGCGGCCTGACGCACGCGTCGCTCGGTGGCGGCACCGCGGTCCAGCACCTGAGCTCGATCGAGAGCGCCGAGGGTGTGGCCGTGAGCGACCTGTCCCCTGAGGGCATCGTCCGCGTCCGCGGTGAGCAGTGGTCGGCGGTCGTCGGTCAACGGGACGGTCCGGGCGGGACACGGGTCCAGGTCCTCCGGGCCGCCGGGGTCCACCTCGAGGTCTGGGGCGAGGATGCCGAGGCGGGCCACTCAGCGGCATCGTTCCAGCTCGACCAGGGCGAGAGCGAGGAGCCGGAGCACATGATCGTCGGCCTCGTGGTCGGGGATCGCCGTCCTGTTCCTCCTGGTCATGCTCGGGCTCTCGGTCAAGATCGTCCGCGAGTACCAGCGGATCGTGCTGTTCCGGCTTGGGCCGGGCCATCGGCATCAGAGGTCCCGGCCTGGTCCTGGTCAACCCGGTCACCGACCGGGTCTCGTGGGTGGACCTCCGGGAGCGGTTCCTCGAGATCCCGCAGCCAGACGGCCATCACCCAGGACAACGCCTCGATCTCGATCGACTTCATCATCTTCTACAAGGTCGTCGACCCGTCCATGTCGGTGCTCCAGGTGCAGAACTTCGCCGCCGCCGCTCAGAACGTGGCGGCGACGACCCTGCGCAGCGTGGTCGGCGACATGCCCCTCGACGACGTGCTGTCGAAGCGCGAGGAGATGAACGCGTCGCTCCGGGTCCGGCTCGACGAGGTCACCGAGCGCTGGGGGGTGAAGGTGACCACGGTGGAGGTCCGCGAGGTCAACCCGCCCACCGGCGTGCTCGAGGCCATGACCCGCCAGATGTCGGCCGAGCGAACCCGGCGAGCAGCGATCACCGAGGCCCAGGGCCAGAAACAGGCGGCCATCACCCTCGCCGAGGGGGACAAGCAGGCAGCCATCCTCGGAGCCGAGGGCGAGCGCCAGTCCGCCATCCTGCGGGCCGAAGGGCTGGCCGCCGGTCTGGAGAAGATCCTCGTCGTCGGCGAGGGTCTCGACCGGAACACCATGCAGCTCCAGTACCTCGAGACCCTCAAGCAGATCGGCACGGCCCCCTCGACCAAGATCGTCGTGCCCATGGAGTTGGCCGGGTTGCTCAACGGGCTGCGCGGCTCGGTTCCCGCCGCGCCGCCCAGTGGGCCGGGAGGACCGGCCGACTGAGTTCTGCGCGTCGTCCGGAACTTGCACCGCCGGGCATGGTGCCGCCGGGCATGGCGCCCCCCGCCGGCCGTCGGGTGTCGGCCGACCCCATCCCTATTAGGTTTCCAAGCCATGGCCCACGTCGCCGCTGAACCGCGCTACGAGCGAATGACCTATCACCGGTGCGGCCGGAGCGGCCTCCAACTCCCGGTCGTCTCGCTCGGCCTCTGGCAGAATTTCGGCGACTCCGGCCGCCCCGAGGACGCCACCGCCATGTTGACCAGTGCCTTCGACATGGGCATCACCCACTTCGACCTGGCCAACAACTACGGCCCGCCCTACGGTGCAGCCGAGAGCACGCTGGGCCGGGTACTGCACGAGTCGCTCGCCCCCTATCGCGACGAGCTGGTCATCTCCACCAAGGCGGGGTACGACATGTGGCCCGGCCCCTACGGGGACGGGGGCTCGCGCAAGTACTTGCTGGCCAGCCTGGATGCCAGCCTGCGGCGGATGGGGATCGACTACGTCGACATCTTCTACTCCCACCGCTTCGACCCGGAGACCCCGTTGGAGGAGACATTGGGCGCCCTCGACACCGCGGTGCGCCAGGGCAAGGCCCTCTACGCCGGAATCTCGTCCTACTCGCCCGAGGCGACGGCGGAGGCGGCGGCGATCCTCTCCGCCCTCGGGACGCCGCTCCTCATCCACCAGCCCTCATACTCGATGTTCGACCGCTGGATCGAGCGAGGGCTGCTCGACACGCTCGAGGGCCTCGGGGTGGGTTGCGTCGTGTTCTCACCACTCGCCCAGGGGGTCCTCACCGACCGCTATCTCGACGGCGTTCCTGACGATTCGCGAGCCCGGAGATCGGACACGCTGCATCCGGCGTTCCTGGGTGAGGAGATTCTCGGCAAGGTCCGGGCCCTGCGCGAGGAGGCCGGTCGGCGCGGCCAGACCATGGCCCAGATGGCACTGGCCTGGACGGTCCGGGATCCCCGGGTCACCTCGACCCTGGTCGGGGCGAGCTCGCTGGCCCAGCTCCAACAGAACGTGGCCATGATCGACAACCTCGACTTTTCTGCCGAGGAGCTGGAACGGATCGAGAAGGTCGTCGCCCATCGTTGACCGGCGGCCCCTGGGTCAGCGGTTGGGCTCGATCGAGGTGAGCTTGATCGCCATGTGCTCCTGGTAGCGCACCGACCCCAACGGGCCGGCCTGCTGCGATACGTTCACCGTCTCCACCTGGCGGAGGATGAGCCCGGTGGAGGCCGACAGCCAGTAGTCGTTGGGGTTGGAGCCCGATTCCGACCCGGCGAACGAGAGGGTCAGACGGGTGTGGACGGCCGGAACGCCGCTCCCACCCACATCGATTCGCGCCGCGCCGATCACCTGGCCGGTGATGAGGACGGTCTGGCCCGTGGCGTGACAGGTGGTCTGCCACCGCTCGCCGATGACCGGGCTCGGCGGGAGCAGGTAGGTGCCGGCCGGACACTCGACGACCATGGTCGTCTGGGTCCCGGCGATCTCTTCGTAGGAGGGGACAGAAGTGATGCTCAGCGCCCTACCCGGCGACGGGCAGGTCACCAGCCCCTCGATGTGCTCCTCGAACGGCTCCCATCTGATGGTGGAGCACCGGGCGTCGGTGACGATCATGTCCGTGGACCTGGGGAAGGGCCGAGTGATATCACCGGCGCTCAAGTGCTCGTCGCCCGACGTGAGGTAGCGGTAGACCCCCGGAGGCGGCAGGTCGGGCCCAGCGTCGGCGGCTTCCGACCCTTGGCCCTGTCGGTAGAGGCGCAGCGCCTGCCGCAGGTCGATCGGTGTCGTCGGGCTCCGAAGGATGAAGAACCACACACCGGCGGCGACGGCGACGACGAGGACCGCCACCCCCATGCCGAGTGCCCACAGACGGTGGTGGCTGAACCAGGTCAGTGCCGGCATGTCGCGCCCCTGTCTAGTCGCGCTCGGGACGCCGGTGGGAGCGGCCCGGCCCCCCAACCGGCCACCGCCCCGAGCGGCAGCGAGGCGGACGGCGACCTGACCCGGCCGCCCTACGATGGCGCCGACGCCACAGATGGCGACGCGACAGACAGGTGGTGTCCCAGTGGAGATGAAGCTCGAGCTCGTGCCCGTTCCGGTCACCGACGTGGAACGGGCCAAAGCGTTCTATGTCGACAAGGTCGGGTTCAAGCTCGATCACGACCACCGAGTGAACGAGAGCCTGCGCTTCGTCCAGCTCACCCCACCCGGCTCCGCCTGTTCGATCACGATCGGCGAGGGGATCGCCACCGACATGGCCCCCGGTTCCATCAAGGGGCTGCAGGTGGTGGTCCCGGACATCCAGCACGCCCACGACGAGCTGGAGGCCAACGGCGTCCCCGTCTCGGGGATCGAGGACATGCCGTGGGGCCGGTTCGTCTACCTGAGTGACCCGGACGGCAACAGCTGGGCGTTGCAGGAGATCCCGGCTCGGAGCTAGCCGCGACCAGACGGGCCGTGCCGATCGGCGGCGGTTGCCGTTCCCGGCCTGCTTGGGTCGGTACCCGGCATCACCAGTCAGGAGGGTCGGAGACCCTCCTGACCAGCTCGTGGGCCTCGCGCCCGGAGGCCAGCCGGATGAACCGGAGGTCAGGCCGGGGCGGCTGGTCCATGGCCCGCGAGTACTGCTCGACGTATTCCGCGTACCTGACCCAGCACCAGCGCATGATGTTGTGCTCCGGGGCCCATCGGTAGAAGTTGGACAGAGGCTCCCGATTGCCGTTCCATAGCTCTTCCCGGGTCAGGGCGCGCCGCATCGTGCGGAGGACCACCCGGCCCATCACCACCCGGCGGGGAAGATCGAGCCAGACCACCGTATCGGCCCGTTCCCAGACCCGGTCGTGCACCACCCCGTAGTTCCCATCGACCACCCAGGCATCCCCGGCGGTGGCGTCGGTCACCCGGGACCGGAACTCGTGGGGAGAGAGGTCCTGCCAACCCGCCTGGTGGAAGAGGGCGTCGAGCTCGATGAACGGCGCCGCCATCGAGGCGGCCAGCTGGCGGCCGAAGGTGGTCTTGCCGGAGCCGGGTGCCCCCACCACCGAGACTCGTCGCATCCCCAGAGCTAACCGATCACCGGCTCGGATCATCCTGCCCCCAACCCCGGCTTGACACGTGACCATATGGTCACATAATCTGGTTGGTGGTGACTGACGATGACCGTGTGTTCAAGGCGCTGGCCGACCCAACTCGTCGCTTCCTGCTCGACGCGCTCTTCGCGTGTGACGGTCGAACACTGACCGAGCTCGAGTCGGAACTGGCGATGACCCGATTCGGGGTCATGAAGCATCTGCGCCTGCTGGAGGATGCCGGTCTCGTCGTCACCCGGCGGGAGGGTCGGGCGAAGCTCCACTTCCTCAACCCGGTCCCCATCCGCCTGATCCACGACCGGTGGATCGACAAGTACACGGAGCCGTGGTCGGCTGGCCTGAGCGACCTCAAACAACGATTGGAGTGATCGATGGAAAAGGTTTATGAGATCTACATCCGCACCACCCCGGAGCGCCTGTGGCAGGCGATCGTCGACCCGGACATCAGGTCCAAGTACAACTTCGGGGCCCGCGCCGTCTCCGACTGGACACCCGGTGCCCGAATGGAGCTCGTCGTCCCCGGCATGGAGGGCCTGCTGGGAGAGGGTGAGGTGCTGGAGGCCGACCCACCCCGCCGCCTGGTCCACACCATGGTGGCGCTGTGGGGTGACGAGGTGAAGGGCGAAGGCGTCTCCCGGGTGGCCTGGGACATCGAGCAGGTCGAGGACTCGTGCCGGCTGACCATCACCCACGACGAGCTGCGAGAAGGTGCGAACGACCAACTGTACGGCGGCTGGCCGATGATCATCTCGGGTCTCAAGACATGGCTCGAGACCGGCGGGCTCCTGACCACGCCCGGATCGCTCATGTACGGCCGACCGGCGGCATGACGTCCTGGGTTTGACACCGGGGTGGCGACACCCGCCTCCGGTAAGCGGCCTGGGTTATCCCGCCTGCTCTCGGGCCACCCGTCTCGAGATGGGGTCGAATGCGTAGTACACCGCCATGCCGCCGTGGAAGGCCAAGCAGAGGTAGGGGTTGATGAAGGCCAGGCCGACCGAGCCCGCATAGACGAACACCCCGGCGATGAACAGTGCGGTGGCCATGGTCCGCTGTGCCTCCGGGAAGTCGGGATTGAGCAGCCGGCGCCCGAGGGAGGCCGACAGCCACAGCCCCGCCCAGACACAGGCGTTGACCGTCATGGCCAGGCTGTAGAAGACCGCGGCGGTCTCCGCTCCCTGTCCCCGGCGCAGGGCTTCGCCGAACACTTCGGTCGGGTAGGGGATGAACACGATGGTGAGCAGCAGGAGGAGATTCCAGTAGAACAGCGGACGATCGATGACCCCTAGGTGGGAGAAGATCGTGTGGTGGTTCACCCACATGATGCCGATCACCAGGAAGCTCACGACATACGCAGCCAACGACGGCCAGCGGTCGGCCAGCTGGGTGGCCAATCGGTGGTAGTCGTTCGGCGGGGCGATGGTGAGGACCAACAAGGTGATGGCGATGGCGAACACACCGTCGCTGAAGGTCTCGACCCTCCCCTTGTTCATGGTGCTGCCCGTCCCCGCCGATCGTCGCCAACGGGCGCACCGGCATCTCCGGCCTCCTCCGGTTGCCACCATATCGACCGCCGGCTGCCGGATCGCCGGCCGTCGCCCGGCCGGGCCGGGGCCGTGACGGTAGCTCGGGGGCTCAGTCGGCCACGGGGATCTCGAGGGCTTCCTTGCCGGTCAACCAGGGCCGGCCGGCCGCCGCCAGGTCGGCCCACTTCTCGAGACCGTCGTCCGTCTGCCCCAGCTCGCCGGGGGAGGGACCCCAACGGTCGGCCAGCGGCTGGAGGGCCTGGGGGTCGAAC
Organism: uncultured Acidimicrobiales bacterium; assembly: GCA_963734435.1. GTDB lineage: Bacteria > Actinomycetota > Acidimicrobiia > Acidimicrobiales > RAAP-2 > Bog-756. Next base: position 101,515 of record CAVTHA010000003.1, read on the forward strand.
TGGTAACACTCGGCGGCGTTGAGGCCGAGGATGCGCCGGGTCTCGTCGACCGGGATGTCGGAAAAGGCGTTCCGGAGCCATTCCTTGGTGTGGGGCCAGGTCCCCTCCGGATGGGGGAAGTCGTTGCCCCACATGATGTTGCCCACGCCGATCTCGTAGCGGCGCCCCAACTCCCGCCGTCGGGTGTTGGAGGCGCCGATGAAGCAGTTGCGGTCGAAGTACTCGCTGGGCCGCATCGGCAGGTGGTCGGTCAGCTGTTTGCCGAGCTTCTTGGCCGCGTGCTCGCGGTCGTAGACGATGTCGGACGTCCAGAGCAGGTCGGGCGCCCAGAACGCCCCGCACTCGGTGGTGACGAAGGTCAGCTCCGGGAACCGTTCGAATGTCCCGCCCCACAGCAGGAACCACAGGGGCCGGGTCGACCACCAGCGCACTTCGGCCACATAGATGCCGACGTGTTCGCCGTAGGACGCCCGGTCGGCCGCCCCCGAGTGCACGTGCACTGGCATGCCGAGCTCCGAGCAGGCTGCCCAGACCGGGTCGTAGCGGGCGTGGTTGTAGGGCTCGTAGGGCTGCCACATGGAGGGGATGAGGATCCCGCCGCGCAGCCCCGATTGGCGCGCCCGGGTGATCTCCTCGACGGCGGCGTCGACGTCGAAGATGGGAACGATGGCCACGCCGGCCCGGCGCTCCGGGCTGTCCTGGCAGAGCTCGGCCAGCCACCGGTTGTGGGCCCGGGCGCCCGCCATCAGCAGGTCGAGGGGCACGTCGCCGGTGGCCCCGAGCCCGGCGCCGAAAGGGGCCGAGGCGCCGGCGGTCACGGCGTCGGCATCGGGGAAGATGACCTCACCCACGATGCCGTCGGCGTCGAGTTCCTGGTCGCGGCGCGCTGCCTCCCAGCCGCCGCGGAGTCCGTCGGCGTTCTCCTTCTCCCATTCTTCGGCGAACGCTTCGTTGCGTAGGCCACGCTCGGCCAGGTCGGCCTCCATGGCGGCCCGCGCCGCCAGGTGCTCGTCGAAGGTCTGGCGGAACGCCGGGTCGAGCCACTGGCGGTACTGCTGGTTGGGCAAGCCGGCGTGGCAGTCGGCCGAGATCACCAGATAATTGCTGACAGGCATGTCGCCCTCCCTCGATCGATGGTCACCCGGGGACCTCCCGCCGGTGAGCTCCTTCATCACTCCTGGCCGACCGGCGAGAGGTCGTCATAGCGCTGGTGGGCGTAAGGCCGGATCCACTCGCCGGGCACCGAGCCGTGGATCTCCCCGCGTTGGACGCTGTTGCGCTCGGACAAGGTGATCCCGACCAGCTCGCGGACCGGGAGGTCGGCCACCGGGTCGAACCGCGACTCGCGCAGCTGCACCTCGCCCTCGACCGATTCGAGCCTCCTGGTCTGCTCGGTGCGGTGGCAGTAGACGAGAGCCGGGTCGGTGTCGAAGCCCTTGCCGTCGGGCGCGGGCAGGAACTTGAAGTAGAAGTCGGTACGGGTCTCCGGCCCGGGTAGCTCCAGCTCACCGCCGACCCGACCCTCCATCCGCACGATCTCGACCCCCATCCGGGCGAAGGTGCCGGTGACGTGGTCCCCCTGGCGGGCCAGGTCCACCGCTCCCATCTTCTTCGGCTCACCGAAGGTCTCCCGCCCGCCGATGACCGACTGCTCGGTGGTCATGGGCATCAACAGCGCGTAGAAGCCGTCGGTCCCCTCATGACGGGCGCGCACCGAGAAGCTGCCGGCGCCGAAGGTGGGATAGCCGGGGATGTCGACCGTGGCCACCGTGACCTTCACCAGAGGCTCGTCACCGGCCTCGATGGGTGGCGGCAGGACCGAGGCGATGACCTCGGCGTCGGTGAGGTAGGTGGCCACCAAGGTGGTGGCCCATACGTCGACCGAGGTGGCCTCCACCTCCCGGTTGCGCAACTGGTCCTCGGAGCGCGCCCCGTAGCGAACTTGGCCCATGAAGCCTCCTTGTGGTCGGTACAGCAGTGTCGTTGGTCGGAACAGCTGAGTCGGCCGACCGGGGTCAGGTGCCGACTCCGGCGAAGGCCGGGCAACGGTTGGCGTCCGGCGGGATCTCGGCGGGACCGAGCGGTCGATCGATCTCTTGGTGGGTCGGGCCGATCCGCTCGGCCAGGAGTCGGAGGGCGTCGAGATCGAAGCCGTACAGCTGGGCGGCGTTCCCGCCCAGCATGGCTTGGACCTCGACCGGATCGATGCCGGCGAAGGAGAGCCGGAGGGCTTGGCGACTGAAGGGGAAGCTCCCCTCCCGGTGCGGGTAGTCGGAGCCCCACATGATCTTGTCCAGCCCGACGGCGTGGCGCATGGCCGCCTCGGCCGGCCGCATGAAGCTCGAGCCCACGTGGCACTGCCGGGCCCAGTACTCGCTCGGCCGCAGGGACAGGCCGCCGACCACCGACGCACCCCATTCGAGCTCTTGGGAACCCTTGGCGTTGCCCATGCGATCGAAGAAGAAGTCGAGTGTGCCGAGGGTCTCGGGAATCCACGCCGTGCCCTGCTCGGTGAAGACGAATTGGAGCTCGGGATGCCGTTCGAGGACGCCGGCGAAGATGAGGTGCCAGAGGGACCGGTGGGCCCACCAGGTGACCTCCAACATGAACATGACCTTGTCGATGTCCTGGTCCCCGAGGGCTGGAACGGCGCTGCCGCTGTGGTGGTTGACCGGCAGACCGGCCACTTCGCAGGCTCGCCACAGCCGGTCGTAGACCCGCGAGTAGAGAGGCTCGAGACCCGATCCCGGTGGGGCGCCCGGGAGCAGGACCCCGGCCGTCATGCCGGCCTCGGCGGCCCATTCGACCTCGGCCACCGCGGCGTCGAGGTCGTGCAGCATGATCTGCACGATGCCGAGCCTCCGGCCCGGCGCCTCGGCGCAGAAGTCGGCCAGCCACCGGTTGTGGGCTCGCAAGCCGGCCCAGCGCAACTCGAGGTCCCCCTCGCTCGCCCCGGGCATCTGCACCTTGAGGGACGGCTCGGGGTAGAAGGGCGGAATGGTGTTGGGGAAGATGACCTCGGCCACGATGCCGTCCGCCTCGAGGTCGGCCAGCCGGCGGGCATGGTCCCAGTTGCGGCCGGCGTCCTCGCCCATGAGATCGTCGAAGGGCACCCGGTACTCTCTGGCCCATTCGTCGAACTGGGGATGCAGCGAGCTCGGCAGGTAGTCGCGGTAGTCGAGCAGGTCGCCGCCGCTGTGGCAGTCGGCCGAGATGATCGTGTAGTGCTCGCCGGCGGCCATCGTCGCCTCCCCCTGCTCTTCCGGACCAGCGCCGTCGGACTGCCGGATCCAACTTCCTGTAACATCGTTACATGGCCGGGCGACGCGGTCAAGGTGCGGGCCGGCCGGCATCGGGCAGCGGACTCTCCCGCGACCAGGTTCTCGACGCCGGCATGGAGATCCTCGAGACCGACGGTGTCGATGCCCTGACCATCCGCGGCTTGGCGGGCAAGCTCGGGGTGGCGGCCACCGCCATCTACTGGCATGTGGGCAACAAGCGGGACCTGTTCGACGGGCTGGCCGAGCGGGTGGTGGCGCAACTCGCCGTGGTCTCGGCCGATGGCGACGACCCGACCTCCCGCATCATCTCGATCGCTCGCACCTTGCGGGCGAGGCTCCTCGCGCGACCCGAGCTGGTCGCCCTGGTCCACCGGCAGGGTCGGACGGCCGAGCTGTTCCAACCGGCCCGGCGCCTGCTGGTGGGGGAGCTCGTGGAGGCCGGGGTCGACGGCGCCGACACCGCCCTGGCCGTGCAGGCCGTGCTCAACCTGGTCATCGGCTCCGTGCTCCTCGACCGGCAGCTGGAGCGGCAGCCCGCCCAGCGCCGGCCACCCGAGGAGCTCTGGTCGCCGGGAGATGCGCCCGGCCACCCGGAGCTGCTGGTCCACCTGTCCGGCCCCATCGACGAGCAGGAGCTGTTCGAATTCACGATGGCGGTGGTGGTCGGTGGTGTGGTGGGTGGGCGATGACCCCGGGCCGGCGCGGACGAACCCTCGCTGGACCGACCGTCATATGGTGGCGACCATGAACACCCGCACCCTTGGTCGTACCGGCATCCGGGTCAGCCCCCTGTGCCTCGGAGCCATGATGCTGGGCGCCTGGGGCAACCCCGACCACCATGACGCCGTACGCATCATCCATCGTGCCCTCGACGCCGGTATCAACTTCGTCGACACCGCCGACGTCTACTCGGCGGGCGAGTCGGAGGTCATCGTGGGCAAGGCGTTGGCCACCGTCGATCGTTCGAAGGTGGTGCTGGCGACCAAGGCCCGCGCTCCCATGGGCGACGACCCGAACGAACAGGGGAACTCGCGGCGCTGGATCCTCGCCGAGTGTGACAACAGCCTCCGTCGGCTGGGCACCGACTACATCGACCTCTACCAGATCCACCGGCCAGACGAGCGAACCGACATCGACGAGACCCTCGGTGCGCTCACCCAGCTGGTGCAGGCCGGCAAGATCCGGTCGTTCGGAAGCTCGACCTTTCCGGCCGAGCAGATCGTCGAAGCCCAGTGGGTGGCCGAACGCCGTGGCCGCGAACGGTTCATGACCGAGCAGCCGCCGTACTCGATCCTGGTGCGCGGGGTCGAGCGCGACGTCCTCCCGGTGGCCCAGTCCTACGGGATGGGCGTCATCCCCTGGAGCCCGCTGGCCGGCGGTTGGCTCTCGGGCCGCTTCGGGCAGGGCAAGGACAACACCAGCCGGCGGGCGGCCCGGGTGCCGGATCGGTACGACCTGGCGCTGCCGGCCAACCAGCGCAAGCTCGAGATCGTCACCGAGCTGGCCTCGGTGGCCGACCAGGCCGGGCTCAGCTTGATCGAGCTGGCCCTGGCGTTCGTGCTCGAGCATCCGGCGGTGAGCGCGGCCATCATCGGTCCGCGCACCATGGAGCAGCTGGAGTCGCAGTTGTCGGCCCCGACGGTTCGCCTCGAGCCGGCCGTGCTGGATCGCATCGACGCCCTCGTCGCCCCCGGGACCAACGTGAACCCGGAGGATGCGGGGTGGACGCCGGCGGTGCTCACCGATTCCCGCCTCCGCCGCCGCTCCCGCCGCTGAGGTCCGGCTCGTGGCCCGGCCCGGCCGACGACCTCAGCTGCCATCCGGGGGTGACCGGCGGTGCCCGACGTGGGTGTCGAGCTCGCCCAGCGCCCCGGCCAGCACGGCCTGGACCGAAGCATCGGGGATCAGCTCGTCGACGACCATGTCGGCCGTGACCGGGACGTGCACGCACGCCGCCTCGACAATGGTGGCCTTCACGTACCCGAGCACCCGGCGGAGCGACTGGTGGGCATTGGGTGCCCCGCGCGGCGAGGCGTTGACCCATCCCACCGGCTTCTGGTAGATCGAGCCGGGATGGTCGTCACCGACCGTCCAGTCCAACAGGTTCTTGAACGCTCCGGGAAGGGCGCCGGCGTATTCCGGTGTGGAGAACAGGAGGGCGTCCGCCGCCCGGATCTGGGCCCGGAGGCCGGCAACCGCGGGGTGGAGCGGATCCTCGTCGTCATCGGGGTTGAACCAGGGGAGCTCGCCCAGTCCTCTGAACAGCACGGCGGCCATCGACTCCGGCGCCACCAGCTGGGCGGTGCGCAATGCCGCCAGATTGGTCGACTGCCTCCGCAGGCTCCCCGGGATGAGCAGCACCCGGTGCACGTCTGCGACCCGCGGGGCCACGCCTTCGGGTCCGGCGTCGTCGCCGGCCGACCGTCCCGGTCCCGAGTCGGTCATCCCAGCCCGACCCGTTCCCGCAGCTCGGGCGGTGCGCTGATCCGGCGGAGCTCGACGGAAAGGGCGTCGGCCATGGCCTCCTCGTCCCGGCTCCCGGCCCGATTCTCCCGTTCTTCCGGGTCGATGCCGGTGTCGAACAGGTAGGAGGTGGTCGGTGGCCGCCCACCGGCCCAAAAGGGAAGGCGGTCGCCGGGCCCGAACGGCTGGCGGATGACCGGGACGCCGGTGCCGGGCATCTCCTCCAGCGTGGCTCGATGGTCGGGGCGGGGTAGCCAGACCTCGGGGAACGGATGGACCGGCATGGTCGACCAGCGGTTGGACCACATCGAGAGCGGGAAGTTCTCGCCACGGCAGCCGCGGAGATAGCGCCGCCGGCCGTCGGTGACGCCGACGTGACGACTCCAGTAACCGAACAGCGCCAGCTCGCGTACGGATGCGGCCGTGCCGTCGATGAGCGGCAGCAGCGATCGCCCGTGGGTCGGGTGCTCGACGTTCGCGCCGAACAGGTCGACCACCGTGGCGTGCAGGTCCACGGAGGTGGTGAGGGCGTCGATGGTCCGTGGCGCCTGACCGGGCCATCGCACCATCAGGGGGATCCGGCCCAGCTCGCTGTAGACCGGAGCGTCCGGCTTGCCGAATATGTCGTGCTCCCCGAGGTAGTGGCCATGGTCGGTGCACAGTACGACCGCCGTCGAGTCGGCCAGGCCCGACTCGTCGATCGCCGCCAGGAGGTGCCCGAACCAGTGGTCGATCATCGTGAGCTTGGCACCGTAGCTCCCCCGGATCCGCCGGGCTTGCTCCGGTTCGAGCTGGCCGCTGGCCACCGCATCGACCAGGTAGGGCGGCCAGATGGCCAACGGTCCCGGGTCGGGACCGTTGTACAGCGCGGCATAGGGAAGCGGGGTGTCGAACGGCTCGTGGGGGTCGAACTCGTCCACCATCAGGAAGAACCGGTCGTGGGAGGGCGCGGCGGTGCGGATCCACTCGGCCGCCGCCGACATGGTCCTCGGCCCCGGGAACTCCTCCTCGGACCGGAAGTACGTCCGCGAATCGTCGTAGTAGTGGTGGTAGCGCGGTCGCTCGACCGGCAGCGCCGGCGTCCCGGTCCAGGTCGGGTCGGGTGTGGTCCGCCACGGGTCGTTCTCGTGGCCCCGTTGGTAGTCCCAGGCGGTGAAGTCGGTGTGGTAGTTCTCGCCGCCGCTCTCGAACAGATGGGGGTGGTCAGAGATCAGCACGGTGGTCACGCCCCGCTCCCTCAGGGACCGGGTCACCGCGTCCTCCCAGACCTCGATCGAACCCCAGGGGCGCCACGGGAAGTCGAGGGCCCCGACCAAGATGTCGTGGCGGGCCGGAATGCAGGGGAGCGAACCGACATGGTGCCGGTTGAAGCACAGCGCGCTGTCGGCGAACCGGGCGATGGTCGGGGCGGCGAACTCGTGGCCACCGTAGGCCGGGAGCATGTGCCGGTTGAGGCTGTCGAGCAGGACGACGACGAGATTCTTCGGCGTCGTCTCGCTCATCGTCCTCTCCCAGGCGCGTGCCGTCCGGCGGTGGCTGTCGCCGGGATGCCTAGGCTACGGGACCCCGGCCCGGGCCGAGCACTCCGAGCTCGGCCAGGAACCGGCCTCGCAGCGCGTCGAACCCCGGTCCGCCGATCCTACGGGGACGCGGCAACTCGATGTCCACATCGAGGGAGATCCTGCCGTCCTTCCGCACGAGCACCCGATCGGCCAGCAAGACGGCCTCGTCGACGTCGTGGGTCACGAGCCGGACCCCGGGACGGTGCCGGGCCCAGAGCCCGCCACCAACGCCCGGAGCGAGCACCGGCTTCGGGCCCGCCACCTGGTACCCCGGGGATCGCCGCTCTCCCCGTTACCCGGCGAGGAAGCTGAACCTCACCTGGCGGGTCGGGTTGTCGACATTGGTGTCCACCAGCACCACGCTCTGCCAGGTGCCGAGCTGAGGCCGCCCGACCAGTACCGGGACGGACAGCGAGGGGCTCACCAGGGCCGGTAGGACGTGGTCGGCGCCATGGCCCGCCGAGCCATGGCGGTGCCGATAGCGGTCGTCCCGCGGGAGCAGCCGTCGCAGCGTCTGTTCGAGGTCCTCCTCGGAGCCGGCGTTGACCTCCATGAGGGCCAAGCCGGCGGTGGCATGTGGGGCGAACACGTTGACCAATCCGTCGCCGCGACGGTCGCAGAACCGTTCGAGCTCCCCGGTCAGGTCGACGACCGGACGACCGGTGCTGTGGACGGTGACGACGTGGGAGTCCATGGCTCCATGATCGCGCCCGCTCCGGCCCCGCCGACCAGGCTCCCGAGCGCTATAGGGTGCAGGGCCGAAGGAGGCTGGTTGGATTGCCTGTTTGGCGTCTCATCCCGGGTCAGAGCGTTGGGCACGGGCCTGGCCAACTACAGGCATTTGCTGCAGTGGTTCTGTCGGCATCGGTCGACTGGGTCACGCTCGGGAGCCACCGCGCCGCCACCGAGTCTCCTGTGCCACGGTGAGCCCGGCCCGGTCGGAAGGCGGCCACGGTACGCGGTGCAGCTGGGCCGAGAGCTCGGAGGCGATGCGCCGTTACCACGACGAGGAATGGGGTGTTCCGTCACGAGACGACGTGCACCTGTTCGAAATGCTGGTGCTCGAGGGCGCCCAGGCCGGGCTGTCCTGGTCCACCATCCTCAACAAGCGTGAGGCCTACCGCCGGGCCTTCAACGGCTTCGATTACGTCCGCATCGCTCGATACCGCGAGACCAAGATCGCTTCGCTGCTGCGAGACCCCGGCATCGTGCGCAACCGGCTGAAGGTCCGGGGCACGGTGACCAACGCCCGGGCGTTCCTCGGCATCCGAGACGAGCACGGATCATTCTCCGACTACCTCTGGGCGTTCGTCGACGGCCACCCGGTGATCAACCAACCCCGCTCGTTGGATGAGGTGCCCGCCCGTACCGAGCTGTCCGACCGAATCGGCAAGGACCTCAAGCGCCAGGGGTTCACGTTCATCGGTTCGACCATCGTCTACGCCTACCTGCAGGCGGTCGGGGTGGTCGACGACCACCTGGTCGACTGCCCGGCCAAACGCGCCGGAGGGGCTCGGGGGCGGCGGCGCAGATGAAGCTGAGCCTCGACCGCTGCGAGGATCTGCTTCGCTCGGCGGAGCGAGCCACCCTGGCCACCGTGCACCCCGTCCGGGGGGTCGACGCCGTCCCGGTCTGTTTCAGTTACGACGGCGTCAGCATCGCCGTGCCGGTGGACCGGGTGAAGCCCAAGTCGGACGCACCACTCCAGCGGGTACGAAACCTCGACGCCGACCGTCGGGCCGCACTGCTGTGCGACCACTGGGACCGGGTCGACTGGTCGCGACTGTGGTGGGTGCGCACCTCGCTCGAACGGGTGGTCGGCCCACCCGAGCGGAGCGCACGCTTGGCGTCGCTGTTGGAGGCAAAGTACCACCAGTACCAGGGCCGTCCCTTCGCCGATGTGTTGGTCTTCCGGATCACCGGTATGACCGGTTGGGCGGCGGCGGGGCCCGCCGGGGTGTGACTGCTCGGCTCATGCCCGGGGGGTCGAGCGGACGGTGTCGACGAGGCGCTCCAGCTCGTCCTCGGTGTTGTAGTAGTGGGGCGAGGCCCGCACCACCGCCGGAGGGTGGGGCGGAACCATGTCCAGGCGGGCCCACGGGGCCTCGCTGACGGAGATGTTGATGCCACGGGCCGATGCCGCCGCGGCGATGGCGGCCGGTTCGGTGCCCTCGACCGTGAAGGTGACGATGCCCGACCGCTGCTGCCCGCCGTCGTGCACGGTGACGCCCTCGAGTCCGCCCAGAAGGCCCCGGAGACGCTCGGCCAGGCCGGCGACGCGCCTGCCGATGGTCTCGACCCCGAGGTCGAGGGCGTGGTCGATGGCCGCACCCAGGGCCAGGTGGGCGGCGACCGGGACCTCGAAGTCGAGGAACCGGTCGGTCCCGGCCCGCAGGCGATAGTGCTCCGCGTCCACCCAGACAGCCGAGCTCCAGCCGAGTCCAGGTGGTTCGAGCCGTTCGGCGAAGGCCGACTCCACGTAGAGGAGACCCGTGCCCCGAGGGCCGCGTAGCCACTTGCGGCCGGTCGCCGTGGCCACCACACATCCGATGCGGCGGACGTCGACCGGGATCTGTCCGACGCTCTGGCAGGCGTCGAGGAAGAACGGCACGCCGGCCCGGCGGCAGATGTCCCCGGCCACCTCCACCGGGTTGACCAGGCCACGGTGGGTGCCGATGTGGGTGAGGGCGCAGACGGCTACGCCGCCGCCATCCAGCGCCGTCGACAGGGAATCGAGGTCGACGGTGCCGTCCGGGGTGCTCCCCACCACTTCGATCACCCCCCCGGTCAACCGGCACACCTGCAGCAGGCCGAGGTAGTGGCTGTCATAGGCGATCCGGTCGACCAGGACCCGCCGACCACGGTCGACACCGCCCCCGAGGGCGAAGCCCCACACCGCCTTGGTCCACGACTGGGTGTCCGATCCGGTGACGACCACCTCACCGTCGCCCGCTCCGAGCAATCGGGCCGCCGCCGCTCGCAGCGCGGCCAGGCGGTCGGCCGCCGCCGCCGCCGCCTCGTATCCTCCGAGCTCGGTCTCGGAGCGAAGGTGGTCGACCATCACCGCCAACGTGGCACTGGTCGGCAGCGCCGCTCCGGCGTTGTTGAGGTGGGCAACCGTCGCACATCCCGGAGTGGCTGTCCGTTCGGCCGTGACGTCGATCGTGCCGGCCACGAGGTGAATCTACCCTCGGACCCTCGAACGGTCGGAGTGGTCGGAGCGGAGAGACCGTTGGGGTGGTCGGGGTGGGGCCAGGTAGGGTCGTCGGCAGTGTCAGGGACGGGCGGGAACTCGGAGCCGCTTTCGGAGCGGCTGGTCTCGCCGGACCCCCTGGCCCAGTTTCGGAGGTGGTTCGACGAAGCCCGCCGCCTCGTAACCGATCCCGAGGCCATGGCCGTCGCCACGGTCGACGGGCAAGGCCGGCCGTCGGTGCGCATGGTGCTGATGCGGTCGTTCGGGGAGGAGGGATTCGTCTTCCACACCAACTACGACAGCCGGAAGGGAACAGAGCTGGCCGACAACCCGGAGATCGCGCTGCTGTTCCATTGGGCCCCACTGGGCCGTCAGGTCCGTATCGAAGGCACGGCCGAACCCATCCCGGCCGAGGAGTCCGACGCCTACTTCGCCACCCGGCCACGCGGCGCGCAGATCGGGGCGTGGGCATCTCATCAGAGCCAGCCGATCGGTAGTCGCCACCAGCTGGAGGCCAAGGCGCGCGAGCGCGCCGCCGCCTATGCCGGGCACCAGGTGCCCCGCCCGCCGTGGTGGGGGGGCATCAGGGTCGAGCCCCGGTCGTTCGAGTTCTGGCAGAACCGGGACGACCGCCTCCACGACCGGTTGCGGTATGGCCATGAGCCGGGCGGGTGGCGGATGGACCGCCTCCAGCCCTGAGGGGCCGAGGGGGCGCGGGAAGGGGGCCTGGACGGCGAGGGCGCAGTATGTTCTGGTGGGTGGCAGACGATACGGCCCTGGTGCACGATCGGATCAGCCAGCTCCTCGACCAGGTCGACCCGAAGACGGCGCCGGTCGAGGAGTTCCGGTCTCGCCAGTACGATCTCGGGCTGGCCTGGGTCTCGTTTCCGCCGGGTTTCGGGGGCCTGGGTCTCGTGCCCGGCCTGCAAGGGGAAATCGACGGCCGGCTCGGCGAGGCCGGTGCCACGCCGCCCGGGGCACCGGTCTTCTTCGGCTTGACCATGGCCGGCCCCACCATGGTGACGCACGGGTCCGACGAGATCCGCCACCGGCTGCTGCCTCGGGCCTTCACCGGGGCGGATTCGTGGTGCCAGCTGTTCAGCGAGCCCGGGGCCGGGTCCGACCTGGCCGGGCTGTCCACCCGTGCAGTACGCGACGGTGACGAATGGGTGGTGACCGGTCAGAAGGTATGGAACACCTTCGCCCACATCGCCGATCGCGGCATGTTGGTCGCCCGGACCGACCCCGAGGCTCCCAAACACAAAGGGCTGACCTACTTCGCCTTGGACATGCACGCCGTCGGGGTCGAGGTGCGTCCTCTCCGCCAGATGACCGGGGAGGCTGAGTTCAACGAGGTCTACCTCACCGAAGCCCGTGTTCCCGACGCCGATCGCGTGGGAGAGGTCGGCGAGGGATGGAGGGTGGCCATGACCACCCTGTCCAACGAGCGGACGACCATCGGCGGCGGTACCGGCCCTCCGGTCCGAGGTTCGGGGTCGATCGCCGAGGCGCTGCGGATCTGGCGGGACCTCGGTTCCTATCGGCGCGCTGTCGATCGCGACCGGTTGGTGCGCTCGTGGATCGAAGCCGAGGTATTGCGGCTCACCAACATCCGGGCTGGCCAGAATCGGAAGGCGGGCAATCCCGGACCGGAGGGATCGATCGCCAAGCTGATGTTCGCCGAGGTCAACAAACGCACCTACGAACTATGCGTCGATCTGCTCGGCTCGGCGGCCATGATCGATTACGACTACTCCATGAGGCGTGCCGAGGGTCTGGGCCTGATCGGTCCACCCGGTTCGGCCCGCAAGATGTTCATCCGGTCCCGGGCCAACTCGATCGAGGGAGGGACCTCGGAGATCCAGCGCAACATCCTGGGCGAGCGGATCCTCGGCCTGCCCGGCGACGTCCGGGCCGACAAGGAGATGCCGTGGTCGAAGGTGCCGAGGAACTGACCACTGGCGGGCCGGTTGGATGACGGATGCCCGGAAGTTCCTGGGGATGGAGCCGGTCGGCGACGAGCTGCACTGGCGGTTGACCGTGGTGCCCGAGCTGACCACGCCGGGCAACTTTCTCTTCGGTGGCTGTGGGCTGGGTGCCGCGCTGGTCGCTCTGGAGGCGGCCTGCGGGCGGCCGACGGTGTGGTCGACGGCCCAGTACCTCTCGTATGCCCCGACCGGTTCGGAGCTGGCTCTCCGGGTCACCTTGGCGGCCGAAGGCCGCCGGATCACGCAGGGCCGCGTCGTGGGCTACGTCGGCGACACCGAGATCCTCACCGTCAACGCCGCGGCGGGCTCGCCGGCCGATCTCGATGTGGAGGGGGTGTGGGTGACGATGCCAGACGTGCCCGCACCCGAGGCCTGCCCGTTGCGCCGGCTGCCCGACTTCAACTCCACCTCCATCTTCGACCGCATCGACGTGCGCCTGGCCCGGGGACGGTCGTTCGAGGAGATCACCTCGGCCCATGGTCTGGCCGGAGACCCGGACAGTGTGTTGTGGGCTCGGGTCCCGGGGCATCTCGAGCCATCGGCGGCCACGCTGGCCATCATCGGGGACTACGTGTCCGGTGGGGTGTCCCAGCCGCTGGGCCGCCGGGCCAAGACCCGCAGTCTCGACAACACCCTCCGGATGGTCCGGCTCGAGCCGACCGAATGGATACTCTGCGATATCCACATCCAGGCGCTGGTGGGAGGCTACGGGCAGGGGATCGCCCATCTCTGGTCCCAGGGGGGCGTGCTCCTGGCCACGGCCAGTCAATCGATGAGCGTCCGGCTGTGGGAGTAGCCGACCGTGGATCAGCTCCCGGTGTCCTCCCGCCGGCCACGACATAGTCTCGAGACCTGGCCCGCCCGGTCCCGGCGGACCGGTGTCGCCGGTCGGACGGACGAGGAGAGCCGATGAAGATCAGCACCATGCTCAGCTACTCCGGCGGCTTCCGCCAGGCCGCGGCCGAGGTGGCCGAGCTGGAGCAGGCCGGACTGGATCTAGTGTGGGTGGCGGAGGCCTATGGCTTGGACAGCCCGAGTCTCATGGGTTATCTGGCCGCCCTCACCGAGCGGGTCGAGATCGGTTCGGCCATCCTGCCCATCTACTCGCGCACGCCCACCCTCATCGCGATGACCGCCGCGGGCATCGACACGCTGTCGGAGGGCCGCTTCCATCTTGGACTCGGCTCCTCCGGACCCCAGGTCATCGAAGGTTGGCACGGCGTGCCTTTCACCGCCCCGATCGGACGGACCCGCGAGATCATCGACGTGTGCCGGAACGTGTGGGCGCGCCAGGCCCCGCTGGTGCACGAGGGCCGCTACTACTCGATGCCGCTCCGTGCCGGCGAAGGGACCGGCCTCGGCAAGCCCCTCAAGATCATCGCCCACCCGGTGCGCCCGGCCATACCCATCTGGGTGGCGGCCCTGGGGGAGAAGAACGTGGCCATGGCGGCCGAAGTAGCCGACGGGTGGATCCCCATGCTGTTCGTCCCCGAGAAGGCTGGCGACGTCTGGGGCGCGTCCCTCGATGCCGGGCGGGCCCGGCGCCACCCCGGCCTCGGTCCACTGCAGATCACCGTGGGCGGGCTCCTGGCCATCGGTGAGGGCGACGAGGTCACCGCCCTCCGAGAGCTGGCCCGGCCCATGTGCGCCCTCTACGTGGGCGGGATGGGAGCCAAGGGGAAGAATTTCTACAACGACGTGGTCCGCCGGTACGGCTTCGAGCAGGAGGCCGAGGCCATCCAGGACCTCTATCTGAGCGGGAAGAAGGCCGAGGCCGAAGCTCTCGTGCCCGACGAGCTCCTCGAGGCGACGTCGCTCTGCGGCCCCGAGGGATATGTGGCGGAGCGGATCGCCGCCTTCCGCCAAGCCGGTGTCACCCACCTGCAGGTCATCCCCGTGCCGGTCGGCGACCAGCGTGCGACCGACCTCATCGCCACGGTCAAGAAGCTGGCCGACTGAGCACCGGTAGTCCCCGAGCGGTCCGGGTCGAGGCCCGGCCCCGCTCAGAGGTCGAGGACCGTGCCCTCGACCGCCACCACCACCCGGGGTGCCGAGTATGCCCGGTAGCGGTCCCTGATCCCGTCGAGCATCGAGTCGGTGCGCAGATGGCTGTGGTGGAACAGGACGACGGTCCCCACCTCGGCGGCAGTGCCCAGGTCGACCGCATATTCAGCTGCAGCGTGACCCGAGGCCGCGCCGGCCGGGAGCTCGTCCGCCAGGAGCAGGGCATCGTGGATGAGCACGTCCGCCCCCCGTACCAGGTCGAGGACGGGCTGCGGGTGGTCGCCCCACCCCTGGTCACCGGGCCCGTAGCGGGTGGGGCAATGGTCCGGGATGTAGGCCAGAACCGATCCACCGTCGGTGATCCGGAAGCCGAACGTGGTCCCACCCTTGTGGGCCACCTCGGTGGCCGTCACCGAGAACCGCTCGAACTTGTGCGGGCCCGGCTCGAGGGCGCGGAACGTCCATCGGCCTCGGAGCCCCTCGGGCCCGATCGGAAACGAGGGCGGCGACATCATCCGACCGAGGACCTCCGATGCCGTGGTGTGCCCCGGCTGGCTCGGAAGGAACAGGTCGGTGCGGGCGTCGTCACGATCGGCGGCCAGGCAGAAGGGAAGGCCTTCGACGTGGTCCCAGTGGAGGTGCGAGAGCAGGATGGTGCCGTCGAACGGCGCGCCGTCCAGGAGTGCGCTCAGCTCCCGGATCCCGGTGCCGGCGTCGAGGACCAGTGTGGCCGGGTCTCGACCGTGGGCCACGGCCACACACGACGTGTTGCCCCCATAGCCGACGAATTCGGGACCGGGTGTGGGGGTCGAGCCGCGGACGCCGAGCAGATGGGCGCGCACCCTACGCCCGGATGTCCTCGTGGCGATGGCCCCGGCTCAGCTCGTGGAGCTCGCCCGGGTCGAGCGACGAGTGGGCCACCCGGGCCACGCGGCACGCGGTCACCGCCACCAGAGTGGAGGTCCTCGCACCCTCCTCGATCCCGGCCCGCTCGCCGAGTACCGCACCGGGACCGTATTCGGCCAAGCGGTCGCCTTCCTTCTCGACGCGGATCACGCCGTCGAGGAGGAGGAACACGTCGGTACCTTCCTCGCCTTCGGACACCAGGGTCGTGCCCGCCCGCACGTTGTAGACCTTGGGCTTGGCTCCTGAGTGCATCATGCGGGCGGACAGCGATCGCTCGAGAGCCGACTCGACCGCGGTGACCAGGGCGGGGGAGTCCTGGTCACCCCAGGGGGTGTGCCGCCCGAACGACTTGCGGTACCAGTCGCGGAAGTCGGTCAACCCCGACTTGGCTGCCAGGCGCCCCTCCCCGTCGTAGACCCAATGTCGCGGGAAACGACTGGCCCCGCGCACTTCGAACTCCGGGGCCCGGTCGGCATGGATGGTCAAGGTGAGCGTCGACCACACCATCGGCGCCTGCCACTGGACGAACGGCCGGCGACGAACACGGCGAGGAGCTGGGAGACCCGTACGTCCTCCAGCGGTCTGGGCGAACTGCGCCGACCGGTCGGCTACCTGGGGCGGGGCTTGGATGTCCGGCAGCGCCACCGCTTCGAATTCGTGACTGAGCCCGGCGACCCTGACCGTGGTGGACCCCATCAGCCCCCCACCGCTGTAGCCACACTCCGCGATTCGCCCGTCACCGTCCACCTCCACCCAGGCGCGCAGCACGTTGGCGAAGCGGAACCGGTCGGTGCTGGCCAAGTGCTCGATGTCCTCGATCACCTCGGGTGGCGGCTCGTCATAGTGGGTGAACCCGGCGTCGAAGGCGACCCGGGTTCCTCCGCGCACGGCCTCGGACGGGATCCAGGACAGGCTGGTCACTGAGCTCTCGATTCGCATGTTGACAGGGTGAACCGGACCCGGCCCGAGAGCCAGCCTGGTCCCTCGCCAGTGCAGGTGTGGCTGGCACCACCGCCCTTCGGGTGCCTCCGCCCTGTGATCGTCCCCGGCGATGTGACAGAACTGAACCATCATGGCCGGACCGGAGAATTCCTCGGGCACCATCAGGGTGTTCCTCGCCGACGACAACGTGATCGTCCGCGAGGGGGTCAAGACACTGCTCGAGCGGCATGGCGACCTCGAAGTGGTCGGGGTGGCCGAGGACTTCGACGGGCTGGTCAACGGCGCGGTGGCCACCGAACCGCACGTTCTGGTCACCGACATCCGCATGCCTCCGACATTCCAGCGCGAGGGAATCGAGGCGGGCAGAGAAGTGCGCAAGCGATGCCCGGGCACCGGCGTGGTGATCCTGTCTCAGTACGACGACCCGGAGTACGCCATCTCGCTCGTGTCGGAAGGCTCGGCCGGCTACGGCTACCTGCTGAAGGACCATATCGCCGAGGGCAACCAACTGGTGGATGCGGTCCGGGCGGTGGCCACCGGAGGGACGGCGCTCGACCCGTCCATCGTCGACGCCCTGGTCCGTCCGGTCACCACCCACGGCGGCCTCGACCCGGCAGAGGAGGAACTGTTGGGCTGGGTGGCCGAAGGCAAGCCCATCAAGGCCATCGCCGTAGCCCAGCGCTCCACCCCCGAGTCGGTGGACGCCCAGATCGAAACGCTGTTCGTCAAGCTCGCCCAGGGGGTCTCGGCGGGAACCGAGGGGGCCATCCGCCGCCTGCGGCTCCTCCACCAGTGCATCGTCGATCGCGAAGAGCAGGGTGAATCGTTGTCGCGCCTGCTTCCGGGCGGGCTGGCGGAGAAGCTGCGCCGGGATGGGCCCGACATCGGCAAGACCGAGCTGGTCGAGGTGACCGTCCTCATGAGCGACATCCGGTCCTATTCGACAATTGCCGAGCACGCCGATCCCACCCAGCTCGCCGGTCAGCTCAACACCCACCGCGCCGCCATGAACGAGGCCATCCTCGGCCAGGAGGGAACGGTCATGCAGTTCGTCGGGGACGCGGTGATGGCCGTCTTCGGCGCCCCGTTCCCCCAACCCGACCACGCCGACCGGGCGCTGGCGGCTGCCGCCGACGCCCACCGGCTGCAGGGCGACGTCAACGCCGCCTGGCAGCGGGACGAGTTGTCCCCGTTCGGCCTGGGAGTGGGACTTTCCACCGGCCCGGCCGCCGCCGCACTGCTCGGGTCGGCCGAACGGCTGGAGTACACCCTGGTCGGTGACACGGTCAATCTCTCCCAGCGGCTGCAGCAGTTGGCCGATTCAGGGGAGACTGTACTGAGCCAGGCGACGATGGACGCCCTGACGACACCGGTGGAGGCGACACTCTTGCCTGAACAGCTGGTCAAAGGTAGGGACACGCCGGTCCGGGCGTGGCGGGTGGCCCGACAGCCGTCCCTCGCCGCCACCGGCCATGGGCGTTTCCCTGATCATCGAGTACCGGAGCTGTGAGATGAACCCTCTGACCGATGTCCTCGTCGTGGAGGGCGTGCGCAAGACCTTCGAAGCGGAGAATGCGCCGGTACGCGCCTTGCGCGGCGCCAACCTCCTGGTTGCCCCCGGCGACTTCGTGGCCCTCATGGGTCCCTCGGGCTGTGGGAAGTCCACATTGATCAATCTCGTCGCCGGACTCGACACCGCCGACGAGGGGTCGATCATCGTGGGGGGCGAGCAGGTCACCGGGCGCAGTGAGGATGATCTGTCCATCATCCGCAGGAAGCACATCGGCATCGTGTTCCAGTTCTTCAACCTGCTGGAGAGCATGACCGCGCTCGAGAACGTCACCTTGCCGGCGGTCATCGCCGGCACGAGACGCCGACCTGCCGAGACCCGGGCCCGAGATCTGCTGGACTTGCTGGGGCTGGGAGACAAGGCCAAGGCGGTCCCCGGTTCATTGTCCGGAGGCCAACGCCAGCGGCTGGCCATCGCCCGGGCGTTGGCCAACGAACCGACCCTCCTCCTGGCCGACGAACCGACCGGAGCCCTCGACTCCGACAGCGGCCATGAGATCATCGAGCTGTTGTCGCGGCTCAATCGTGGAGGACAGACCATCGTCCTGGTCACCCACGACAACGAGGTGGCCCAGGTGGCCGAGCGCCTCGTCTACATGCGCGACGGCCGCATGGTGGACACGCCAGATCGAGCCCCCGCCGCGGTCACACCGAACATCCTGTGACCACCACCCCGACGACCGCCGGCAGTGCCCAGGGCGTCGTCACCAGCGTGCCGAGCGGGATCCAGAGCGCCGTGCGCTCGGTGACGCCGCTCGGCGCGGCGCCGGGCCGGGCCCGACTCTCCCCGTTCGTCCTCTCGGTGGTGCCGGCCCTGGTCCTCGCCGGAGTGGCGCTGGCCAAGGCGGAGCCCGGCGGGATCACGGCGGCCGACACCATCCGGCTGGTGCTCATCCTGGCCTGGTCGGCGGCGGGCATCTGCCTGCTGGTACGACCGGGCCTTCGCCGGCTCGGTGGCCTGGTGTCCCTGGCCACCGGTCTCGGCGCGGCCGGCTTCGCCGCCGCGGCGATCGGCCAGGTCACGACCGGTGACGCCGGACGCTCGTGGCGTCTGGCCGCCACGGTGCTCCCGCCCCTGGTGATGGCGGCCGGTGTGCACTTCCTGGCGGCGCTCCCCGACGGACGTCTTCTGTCGCGGTGGCGCCGGAGCGGGGTGGGCGCCGGGTATGCGGTCGGCCTGGCGTATGGATTGTTGGCCTGGTCCGGTCCCGGCCGGATGACCGACGCCGCGGCCATCTTCGGATGGTCGGTGGCAACAGTGGTGGGGGTGGCGGCAGCCGCTCACCGCTACCGCTCGGTGCCCGGCCTCGCCCGGCAGCGTATGCAGATGTTGGCTGCCGGCGCAGTGGCCGCCGTCGAGCTCGGACTGGTGGCGTGCACCCTTGCCGTCCTGGTCGACTGGCCTCCTCATCCGTGGCCGGTGGCGGCAGCGTCGACCGTGCTCGTGCCGGTGGCGCTGGCCGCGGCCAGCTTCCCGCGCCTGCTGAGTCTGTCCGACCAGCTGCTGGTCCGGCTGTTGACCGTGACCGGCGTGTCGGCACTGGTGCTGGCCGTCTATCTGTTGGTCATCCTGGGGTTCGGTCATACGCCCGGCCCGTCCGACCGCGAGCTGCTCGGTCTGTCGATCCTGGCGGCCGCCATCGTGGCTCTGGGTGCCTCGGTGTCCCATCGGCGCATGCAGGCCTTCGCCCAACGCCTGGTCTACGGGTCCGATCCGGTTCCCGACGACGTGGTCAAGACCTTCAGCTCCCGCCTCACCCGGGCGGTCACCATGGACGAGCTCCTCCTCCAGCTGGTCGAGTCGCTGCACAAGTCGATGGCGCTGACCAGCGCCGAGGTGTTCACCGGCTCGAGCGAGGTCCTCGAGCGGACCGCTTCGATCCCCGATCGTGGGCCGGGCACACTCCACATCGGGCCGAAGGAGCAGCCGATCGTGGCCCGGGCCGGTGTGTCGGGAAACGCCTGGGCTTCGGTGTGGCTGCCGGCGGTGGTCGAGGGCCGGAGCCACGCCCAGCTGCGGGTCTGCCCCATCACCTACGGTGGCGACCTGCTCGGGCTGGTGGCGGTCGAGCGACCGACCACCGAGCAGCCCTTCAGCGACAAGGAGGACCTGGTCCTGACCGAGCTGTGCCGCCAGGTGGGGCTGGCGCTCCACAACGTCCGCCTCGACTCGGCCCTCCAGTCGACGCTCGACGAAGTGCGGCGGCAGGCGGCCGAGCTGCGGGCCTCCAGGTCGCGCATCGTGGCGGCGGCCGATGCGGAAAGGCGGCGAGTCGAGCGTGACCTGCACGATGGGGCCCAACAGCACTTGGTGGCCTTGGCCGTGAACGTACGCCTGGTGCGGGACCTGGTGACCGAGGACCCCGAAGCCGCCGCCGAGGCGCTCGACGAGATCGGGGCGGAGGTCAAGGCCACCGTGCAGGAGCTCCGGGACCTCGCCCACGGTATCTATCCGCCGCTGCTGGTGGACAACGGATTGCCCGAGGCGCTCCGGGCCGTGGGTTCGCGGAGCCCGCTCGACGTCGAGGTGTCGGTCGAGAGAATCCCGCGCTTCAGTGCCGACATCGAAGCGGCGGTGTACTTCTGCTGTCTCGAAGCCCTGCAGAACGCGGCCAAGCATGCGCCCCAGGCCCACGTGCACCTGCGGGTGTGGGAGGAAGAAGGCGGTCTGCTGTTCACGGTGAGCGACGACGGGCCAGGGTTCGATCCCGAGGCCGTCGGACGCGGGCACGGCTTCATGAACATGAACGACCGGCTGGGCGCCATCGGGGGGACGGTGCGGTGGGAGGCGGCGGTGCCGCACGGTGCGACCGTGCGCGGCTCGGTCCCGCTGTCCTGACTGCCGCACCCTGACCGGACCGTCGTCGCCCTGACTGCCGCACCCGGATTCGGGCACGGCATCCACGCTCGACGCTCAGGTCGGCAGGAAGTCGATGGTCTCGCGATCGGTCCAGATGCGGCGCAGCTCGTTCGGCCCGAACTCCTCCTTGTTGACATAGGCGCGGGCACCGCTCGTGGAGGCGTCCGGTGGCAGATCCTGGGGGTTGTAGGTGGAACAGAGGACGACGACCACGTCAGGCTGGGCCGCCACGATCCGCCGGGTGGCCTCGACACCGTTCATCACCGGCATGTTGATGTCCATGAGGATCATGGCCGGCCGCAATTCGGCAGCCATGGCCACTGCCTCCTCGCCGTTCACGGCCTCACCGGCCAGGGCGAAGCCCTCCATCCTCCGCAAGACCGCTCGTGCCGCCATCCGGAACGGTGCCTGGTCGTCGACGACCAACACGGGCAGGTCTGCCTCCATGGCTCACAATTGTCGCACGGGTCCGACCACCCCGACAGGGAGGTAGCACCCGTGCCCGGTGTGGCTAACCGGTGGGCTGGCCGCTCAGGTAGATCAGGACAGCCTTCACCCGCCGGTTCACGTCCTCCTCCTCGGTCAAGCCGAGCTTCGAGAAGATGGCGTTGGTGTGCTTCTCGACGGCGCGCTCCGAGAGGAACAGGGAGGCGGCGATGGCGGCGTTGTTCTTGCCCTGGGCCATCTCGGCCAGCGTCTCGGTTTCGCGCGCCGTGAGCCGATCCAGATCGGAGGGATGGCGTTTGGCCGATGCCCCGACCAGCGAGTCGACCACCGCCGAATCGACCATCGAGCCGCCTTCGGCCACCGTTCTGATGGCGCGGACCAGCTCGTCCACGCCGGCGACCGATTCCTTCAGCAGGTAGCCCCGGCCGGCCGACCCATCGGCCAGCAGGGCCAGCGCGTACTCGGGGTTGGCGTACTGGCTGAGGACCACCACACCGATATCGGGTCGCTGGTCACGGAGTTGGGTGGCGGCCTGGATGCCCTCGTCGGTCCCGGTCGGGGGCATCCGGATATCGGTGACCACCACATCGGGTGCTTCGCGCTCCACCAGGACCAGCAAGCCGGGCAGATCGGTGGCCGTGCCGACCAGCTCGATCCCCTCCTGCCGGTCGATGAGTTGCTCGATTCCCTCTCGGAGCAGGGCATTGTCCTCGGCCAGCACCACCCGGACCGGTTCCATCGGCGACAACCGTAGTCGGCCCCCTTCGCGCCGAGGCCGAGGCCCTAGCGTGATCCGGTCGGGCGCCGATCCGACCCGGCAGTGGTGGTAGTACCCCAGGCCGCGGCGGGCTGACGCCCTTTTCGGATCGGACCGGGTCGGCCAGACTGCTGGGAGATGGGCAATTCGGGCCGGGGCGGCGACAGAGGCGTGGGCGGGGCCGCGAGCGGGAGAGCCGGGTGAACACGACGGCGGTGCGCACGGCCTGGTACCGGTTCCATGCCACGTTCAGACGGCAGAGGGGCGGCTATCTCACCGTCCTGGTGCTCGTCGGGCTGCTCGGCGGGCTGGCCATGGGCGCCCTGGCCGGCGCCCGGCGGACGCTGGCGTCGCCCGCGGTCTACATCGCCAGCACCCGTCCGGCCACGTTCTCCCTACCCACCGGTGTGCTCGGACCGGGTACATCGGGGTACGACCCGTCTGTCACCGAGACCATCGCCCACCTGCCTCACGTCGCCGCGGTGGCCAGCGTGTCCGGTCTCAACCTGGTGGTCCTCAACCGCGACGGATCGCCGAACAAGCTGGACGCCAATCCGGGCAACGGGTCGGGGAGCATCGACGGCGCCTACTACCGGTTGAACCAGGCGACGGTCGTCGAGGGGAGGATGCCGGACCCGAACAATCCCCACGAATTCGTGGCCAACGCGCTGGCTGTCCAGGGCCTCGGCCTCCATGTCGGTCAGACGGTCCCCTTCGGCATTTACACCAATGCCCAGACCGAGCTGTCCGGCTTCGGCACCGCGGCCGTGCCGCCCTACCGGCGCCTCGACGCCAAGTTGGTCGGGATCATCGTCGACCCCGCCTCGGTGGCGGCCGACGACATCGACAGCGGGACCACCTTGCAGCTCTTCTCGCCCGCTCTCGCCCGGCAGTTGTTGTCGTGCTGTGCCAATTACACGCTGACCGGCGTGAAGGTCGACGGCGGAAACCGGGTGGTCCAACAGGTGGAGCGTGAGGCGCAGGCTGTGCTGCCACCGGGCTTTCCTCCGGCCACGTCGACGTCGGCCAGCCTGGCCAAGGCCCAGCGGGCCGTCAAACCGTTGGCCATTGCCCTCGGCGTATTCGGGGCTATCGCCGGCCTGGTGGCCCTGCTCGTGGCCGGCCAGGTCATCGGTCGCCAGATCCGGTTCGGGGCCGAGGAGCGGCGGATCCTCCGAGCCCTGGGAGCGGATACCGCCGGAACCGTGCTCGACGGTCTGCCGGGCTTGGCCATGGCCATCGTGGCCGGCTCACTCTTGGCGGTGGCCGTGGCGGTCGCCCTGTCTCCGGTCGCCCCTATCGGGGTGATCCGGCCCGTCTACCCGAGCCGCGGGGTGTCCTGGGACTGGACGGTGTTCGGGTCCGGGCTCGCCGTCCTGGTGGTGGGTCTTTCGGCCGTCACCATCGGCATGGCCTACCGGCAGGCTCCCCAGCGGTTGGCCCGGCGTTCGACTCCGCCCGGACGGGCGCACTCCGGCTCGGTCGGTCGGGTGGCGGCGTGGGGCCTGCCCGTGCCGGCGGTCGAGGGCGTCCGCTTTGCCCTCGAACCCGGGGCCGGCCGCAACGCGGTGCCGGTCCGCTCCGCCATCTTCGGCACCATCCTCGCCATGCTGGTGATGGTGACCACCGTCACCTTCGGTTCCAGCCTCAACACACTGGTGACCCATCCCAACCTCTACGGCTGGAACTGGGACTACTTGCTGACCGCAGGCGGGGACTCCGGGAACATCCCGTCACAACAGGTCACACATCTTCTCGACGGGGACCATTCGGTGGCCGCGTGGTCGGGGGCCTACTTCGACGACCTGGTGATCGACGGGCAGACGGTGCCGGTCCTGGGTCAGCGGGCGGGCGCGGCCGTCGGCCCTCCGGTTCTCTCGGGGCACGGCCTCGAGTCGCCCGGGCAGGTGGTGCTCGGCGCCGTCACCCTCGACCAGCTGGGCAAGAAGATCGGGGACTCGGTGGTGGTCGACAACGGAGGGAGCCGGCCGGTCACCCTGCAGGTGGTGGGGACCGCCACCATGCCCACGCTGGGAATCTCGGGCGAGCCGCACCTGGAGATGGGGAGCGGGGCCGTGCTCTCGGACCAGCTCATCCCATCGCCAGGCCCGGAACCCCTTCAACGACCCGCAGACGGGACCGCAGACCGTCTTCGTGAGGCTGAAGGCCGGCGCCGATCGGCAAGCCGCCCTTCGCTCGTTGCAGCACATCGCCACCGTCACCAGCACCCCGTCCAACTTCGGGGTGGCGGTGGTGACCGTGCAACGACCGGCCGAGATCGTGAACTACCGGTCGATGGGGACCACCCCTGTGCTGCTCGGTGTCTCGCTGGCCGCGGGGGCGGTGGCCGCCCTCATGCTCACCCTGGTGGCTTCGGTACGACGCCGCCGACGCGACCTGGCCGTGTTCAAGACCCTCGGTTTCACCCACCGCCAGTTGGCCGCCACGGTGGCCTGGCAGTCGAGCGTGTCGGTCACCCTCGGGGTGCGTCGTCGGGGTACCCCTGGGGATCGTCGCCGGCCGATGGCTGTGGAACCTGTTCGCCAGCCAGATCAACGCCGTGCCGTCACCCACCGTGCCGGTCTGGTCGATCGTCGTCGTGGTCGTCGGCGCGTTGGTGCTCGCCAATGTGGTGGCCGCCGTTCCGGGCCGTATCGCTGCCCGTACTCCGACCGCCCTCGTCCTGCGGGCCGATTGATCCGGCCCGTGGCGCCGATCGAGCCACTCAGTCCTCTGAGACCAGGTCTTCCTCGCCGACCAGATCGTGTTCGCCGAGCTGGAGGCGGTCCAGCATGAGCAGTGAGTCCAGCTGGGCGGCCATCTCCTCGATCTCCTCGGCCTCGTAATAGTGCCGGTCGAGCGTCACCGTGAGCTGCTGCTGTACCAGCGCCAACGCGTCCTCGGCGGCAGCCGCGGCGTCGTAGACGGAGAACAACCGGGCTTGCATGGCTTCCGCCGACACGAACCGCGATCCACGGCGCTGGGCTTCGTCGGGCAGGGCCCGCAGCTGATCCCCCGGGGTCGACACGCTCACCACCTGATCCCCGCGTTCCGGCTGGTGCCCTTCCTGCTCATCCACTGGCTGATTCACCGTCTCCTCCATGGCCTTTCATTCCCTGCCTCGTACCTGGCACGCCTCTCCCTCCGGTCAACACCGATCTGTCGGCCGATCTTCCGCACCGCTGAAGGATCTCGGCTTCGACCACCGTCATCCGACCCGGGCACCGTGGCTGGGCTGGCGATGGGCCAGCGCCCGGCGGTATGACTTCGACTGTGACAGCCATGGGCGTCGGCGGGCGGGTCTCATGACCGCGGTCGACGTCGTCGTAGTGGGGTCGGGGCCCAATGGTCTTGCCGCCGCGGTGACCTTGGCCCGGGCCGGCCTGGAGGTGACCGTGGTCGAGGGCGCCGACACCCCCGGTGGCGGGTGCCGGACCGAGGAGAGCACCTTGCCCGGGTTCCGTCACGATGTCTGTTCCGCCGTGCACCCGCTGGTGCTGGCCTCGCCGTTCTTTCGCCAGCCGGCCTTTGACGGATTGCGTCAATCCCTGCGCCAGCCCGAGATTCCCTTCGCCCACCCGTTGGACGGGGGACGGGCGGTGGCAGCCCTTCGGTCCGTCGCCGCCACCGCGGACTCCCTTGAAGTGGACCGATCTTCCTATCATCGGCTGATGGCGCCGCTGGTGCGTCAGGCCAGGACCATCGGCGACACGGTGCTCGCCCCGCTCCGGACGGTGCCCGAGCACCCGCTGGCCATGGCGCGCTTCGCCTGCTCCGGACTGCTGCCGGCACGCCGCCTGGCCACCCGGTTCCGATCCGATGCGGCCCGCGCCCTCTTCGCCGGCGTGGCCGCCCATTCGATGTCCCCCCTCACCGCCCCGTTGACCAGTGCGTTCGGACTACTGCTGCTTTCCAATGCGCACACGGTCGGTTGGCCGGTCGTGGCGGGTGGGAGCGTCGCCATCACCGATGCCATGGTCGATGAGCTGGAGCAGCTGGGTGGGAGCGTCTCCTGCGGCCAGTGGGCCGGCTCGCTCTCCGACCTGCCTTCGTCGAAGGCCGTCGTGCTGGACATGGCCCCGGCCGGTCTGCTCGCCCTGGCCGGTCCCGAGCTGCCGGCAGGGTACCGAGGGTCCCTGCGGCGTTACCGCTACGGACCCGGGGTGTGCAAGGTGGACTGGGCCCTCTCCGGGCCGGTGCCGTGGACGGCGGAGGTCTGCCGCCGGGCCGGGACCCTCCACCTCGGGGGAACTTTCGAGGAGGTGGCGGCCGCCGAGGCCGAGGTGAGCGCAGGCCGCCACCCTTGCCATCCGTACTCCATCATCGTGCAACCGGGCGTCGCCGACCCCTCCCGGGCGCCGACCGGACAGCAGACGCTGTGGGGCTACTGTCACGTCCCGTCGGGGTCGACGGTGGACATGGCCGGGGCCATCGAGGCGCAGATCGAGCGCTTTGCCCCCGGGTTCGCCGACCTCGTTCTCAGCCGCGCCACTGTCACCGCGGCCGAGGAGGAGCGGCACAACCCCAACTACGTGGGCGGTGACATCGGGGCAGGGGCGGCCACCCTGCGGCAGACCCTGTTCCGGCCGACCGTCCGGTGGAACCCGTACCGCACCCCGTTGGCTCATGTCTACCTGGGCTCGGCCTCGACACCGCCGGGCGGGGGAGTGCACGGCATGGGCGGGGTGTTCGCCGCTCGCACCCTTCTCCACGACCACTACGGGGGACCGTCTCCCTTCCGACCCGACCGGGCACCGGGTTGAGGCATCCCATGTGGCGCCGTGACGGTACCGGTCCCCGTCACGGTGGGGCGGCGGTGCGCTCCGGGAGCAGGAGCAGCGCCCCGCTCAGAAAGCAGAGCGCACCCACGAAGGTGCCGAGGTTGGACAGCTCGACATTCCAGACCGCGCCGGTCGTCGGGACGATGTAGGAAGCCACCGCCGAGCACCCGAAGGCGACCGACCCCACCAGGTTCAGCGCCGTGATCCACCAGCCGATGTCCCCGGGTGACCAGGTTCCCCAACCGTGGCAGACTTCGAACCAGGCGAGGGCGCTCGCCACCAGGAAGCACACCGAGCCGATGGCATCGGGGCGCCATACGTGATGACGGGCGGCCTGGCTGCTCAGGTCGGCCGATACCGCCGCCCCGGTGCTGACGTTGAAGTACACCGTGCCGACCAGCTGGACGGCGCAGGCCCACCAGTCGATGCGGTCGGGCCGGAAGGTGAACACTCGTGCCCAACCGTGCACGGCCCCGTCCGTGGCGGCGTCGACCGACTCGCGGTACTGCAGTCAGCGCGGCGCCGGTGAAGAAAATGGATCCCACGAAGAACGCCACCGAGTCGACCCGGGTCCCGACAGCACCGGCAAATCCCGGCACCGCGCCGAGGGCGAAGAGCGCCGAACCCACCGCGAAAAGAGCAAGCCGATCCACCAGCCACGGGCTCGCGGCGCCCACCAGGTGCCGGCCCCGATCAGGGTGGCGGACTGCTTGCGCTGCCGACGTGATTCCCACCGGGCGAGCAACCCGTCGGGCCGCTCGTACTCGATGGAGGTCACGAAGGGGCCGAGTCCGCCGCGCCGTCCGGTCGGTGTCATCAGGGGTCGAGGAGCCTCGAGCCGCCCTCGGTGCGCCGGCCGGTCGTCGGGCATCGTTCCAGTATCGTCGGCACGACCGCGCTCGGACCGCCGATCCCACCGACGAAGGTGACCGACGGCGCGGCCGGTCTCGGGCCGAAGCTGGAAGGGACGACGATGGAGACCGCAGGCTCGGACACGGATCGGACGGTCGCGCTCCGGGCTGCGGTGGCGAATGTCCCGCCCGGCGACCTCCGGGCCGCGTTGTCCCGCCCCGGGGGTGCACCGTCCGGTGCGGCCAAGGCGGCCGTCAATGCTCTCAACGCCCTCCGCCGGCACCGAGACCCGGCGGCGGTGGCCGACCGGCCTCAATACCGGGCCGCCCTGCCCTACCTGGCTGCCCTCGTCGCCGAGGAGTGCCTGGCCCGCACGGTCGACGCGCTTGGTGACCACTCCGAGGACCCGACCAGGGAGCAGCTTCTCGAGGCGGTGGAAGAGGTACGCGGTTCGTTCCCCGACACCACCATTGCCGTCATGCTGGCGTCGGTTGCGCACGACGACCTGCCCTCGTCGGCGCTCTGTGCCCAAATCCTCGGCGACGACCCCCGTTTCGGGCTGACCGACTTGGACGAGGAACCCAGTTCGGCCCCGGCCACCGAGGGGGAGCAGGACGAGACCACGGGTACCACTCCCGAGCAGCGGGCGGCGAGAAGGGCAAAAAAGGAGAAGGCGGCAGCCGAGCGCCGGAGGAAAGCCGAGATGGCCAGCCGGGCCGAAGAGCGGGTTCGGCGGGCGCGCAAGGCGGAGCGGGCCCGCGCCCGGCCGTCGGTGGCTCACCCCACGCCGGAGGAGCCGGGCGGTGGCGCGCCACGCTCGCCCCGCCGGGCCATGCTCACCCCCGCCGAGGAGGAGGAATTCGACCGCCACGACCCTTGGGTGGGAGGGGTGGTCTTCGTGTGGGTCCCGTTCGAATCCGTCGACCTCGCCGAGCCCGACCTCGAGGGCAAGGCTCGGCGTTGCGTGGTGGTGGCCGGTTCCCCCGCCCATCTGCTGGTCCGGCCCGGCTACTCGGTGGGCGGCACCAAGAGCCGCGATTGGAAGGCCGTGCCGCTGCGGGACTGGAGGCAGGCCGGGTTCGACCGTCCGACCTTCATCGACGTCCACGCCGTGCGGGCGGCCAGACCCGCCGGAGGCACCCCGGTCGGGTGGCTCTCGACGGCCGACTGGAACGCGCTCTGGTAACGCACTCGGGTAACGCACTCGGGTAACGCACTCGGGTAACGCACTCGGGTAACGCACTCTGGTAGGGCACGACGATTCGGCCCTTGACCGAATGATTCCGTCGAAGTGGTCTTTCGGTCCGTGCAGTAACTGCGCCGAGCACAGCTGAGCAATCGGAGCGGCCGGGAACCGGACCCGTTTCTAGCCGGAGGGCACCGGGTCGGCGTCCGAACCCCGACGGTCCCGCTGCCCGGCGGTGCCGATGACGTCGAGGATCTCGTCCCCGACGAGCTCGTCGCGGTCGAGCAGGGCGTCGCGCAGGGCCTCGA
This sequence comes from uncultured Acidimicrobiales bacterium, assembly GCA_963734435.1. GTDB lineage: Bacteria > Actinomycetota > Acidimicrobiia > Acidimicrobiales > RAAP-2 > Bog-756. The sequence goes on from CAVTHA010000003.1 coordinate 130,614, forward strand.
CCACGTGCCGGTGGTCCTCGAGCATGCGCGGTCACCTCGGCCTTGGCCTCGGCCGAGCAGCTCCTCGACCTCGGCTGCGCCGCTCGTCGGTGGCGAGGACCTTGGTCACGATGCCGCCGGCGGGTCTCCAGGGCCGCGGCGGAGATCAGGGTGTTGCCCATGCCCAGCTGCCGACCATCTGGCAGGCGGCGAGGGTGGCGGCCTGGAGGTCGCCGGCCACGCCCGGCTCGGGCCTCGCCGAAGAACAGCTCCTCGGCCACCATGCCGCCCGAAGGCGATCTGGATCAGCGCCCGCATCTCCGACCGGGTCTTGGTGAAGCGCTCCTCCTCGTCGGAGTGGGCGAGCAGGCCGAGGGCGTCGCGTGCGCTTGATGATGGACAGCACCTCGAGCTTGCGGCCCTTGCCGACCAGCCAGGCCACCGTGGCGTGGCCGGACTCGTGGGTGGCGATGGTGCGCCGTTCGGCCTCGGTGTACTCGACCGGCTGGGCCAGGCCGATCTCCTCGGTCATCTTGGCCTGCTGGATGTCGTCCCACGAGAGGCCGGTCGGCGCCCCGACGCAGCGCCCACACCAGCGCCTCGTCGAGGAGGTGCTCGAGCATGACCGGGGAGTAGCCGAAGGTGATGGCCGCCAGCGTCGTCGCGCCGGGCGGGATCGTCGAGCTCGGGCTCGTGGGCCTTCTTGGCCAGGTAGTAGTCGAGGATCTCGCGCCGACCGGACCGGCTGGGCAGGTCGAAGTAGATGGTGCGGTCGAAGCGCCCGGGACGCAGCAGCGCCGGGTCGAGGTCGGCGGCCCGGTTGGTGGCCCCGATGACCAGGATGTTGGCCGGCGGCGTCGGCCGGCTTGCGGAGGTGGCGGTGGGCGGGAAGCCACGCGTTGACCACGTCGACCAGCCGGCCCCGCAGCCGCAGCCAGACACGGTGGCTGGTCGAAGGACTGCAGCTGGATCAGCAGCTCGTTGACCACTCCGGCGATGCCCTCGCCCGGCCGTTGCCCGGTGCCCCGGGCGGCGCCGATGGCGTCGATCTCCTCGATGAACCCGATGGCGCCGCCCTCCCGGCGGGCGTAGCTGCGCGGAGCGCCTTGAAGTAGGAGCGGATCTTGCGGTTGGTCTGTCCGTAGAACATGGACTGGAACGCCGACGACGACACGAACAGGAACGGCACGCCGGCCTCGGCGGCCATGGCCTTGGCCATGTAGGTCTTGCCGGTCCCCGGTGGCCCCTCGAACAGGATCGCCCGGCGGGGCGATCCCCCCATGCGCTCGGCGAAGGTCCTGTGGGCCAGGAAGAGGTTGAGGGTCTTGATGACCTCTTCGACCAACGTCTCGGCGCCGCGGACGTCCTCGAAGGGCATGGTGATCTCGTCGGGGCGATAGAGGATGTGCGGCGACCGCCCGGCGGCGAGCAACGGAACCACCATGACCAGAGCCAGCACGGTGATGAGGGCCATGGCCGGCAGCAGCGGCACGAGAGCGGCCGGAAGGTGTGGCACCGGGAGCGTGGCCCCGGGGTCGAAGATGTCCCGCAGCACGAGGAGGATGGCGACCGGGGCGAGCACCATGGCCACCCGTTGGAGCCGGCCGGACCGGGCCCGCCGCTGATGGGCGCCCACGTCGGTGCTGGCGAGGCTGGCTACGCCGGCTGTCCCCATCGGCAGCGCGGCCGCCGATTGCCCTGAGACCCGCCACCGGGTGTTGTGGCCACTCCGCCCCGCCGCGCCGGTCTCCGGCACCGGTTCCCGCGCCTCGGGCGGAACCGGTCGTTGTGGGCTCACCATGGCCTGCCTCCAATAGGGCCTGCTGCCGCCACCGCGTAACAGTGGCGGCGCGGCGAACCTACGGTTGCCGGCGGTGCGGCGTCAACTAAGTTCGCACAGGGTGTGCAGGCCGCAGCGAGGAGTGAATTAATGGCACTCCAAAGGCTTATGGGGCGACTTGGATCACCCGGATCGGCCATTGATCGATGGCACCGGGAATTCACGGACTTCGAAGTCGGAGAGGATCGTCGGACACAGCGCGGCATTGGTGAGGGCGCACGATTCCACCGCGATGTCGATGCTCGCGCCGTCGCCGACTGCCGGGGTCACCTGAGGGAAGATCACCGCGCCGGTGACGGTGTGGACCCCGCCCGATGCCACCAGTGTCCCGACCACGCCGGCCGGGTCCCACACCGAAGCCACGTCGGGCGTGGGCATGGAGAAGAATCTCTCCCGGCGGTTTCTGCCCGTTGCAGTTGGCGTCGCGCTGCTGGAAGGTGGGAAGGGTGAAGAACGGACAGACCAGGTCCACGCCGGCCGAGTGCGCGGTGGTATCGAAGGTGGCAAAGACGCCTTCGGCCCCGGCCGTCGGGGAGCCGGAGGTCGGCGGGTCGGGTGTGCCGGGGGGAACGACGGCCAGATCGACCCCCCCGTCTGCCGCGTCGGTTTCGGTGCATGCCCACCCGCTCGGTCCGAGGATCGAGCGGGTGCCGTCGGTGTAGAACTCCACCTGTCCGACCAGCACAGTGGGGATCGGAGCCAGGAGGATGGAGGGCTTCCACCCCTGACCGGGCACCTGGCTGCCGAAGGCCGGGGTGCAACCAACCACGGGAAAGGCCACCGCCACCTCGCCGGTCAGGGGCGCGGTGGTCGAGGTGGTGCCGGGCGCCGCTGCAGCCAGGGAGGTGGAGGAGGAAGCCGGCCCGACGAGGTCGGTTCCGCAGGCGGTGGCGGCCATGGCCACCAGGGCCAGCGCCACCCGGCCCACCCAGCTTCCTCCCTGGTGACGCCAGGGCGGGTGATCGGGGGCGGCGGGCCGGGTCACTGATGGAACGTTAAGCCACCCCGGCGCCGGATCGGTGGTTCGTGCGTCGGGCCTCGGCGATTCTCCACGACTATCTCCCGCTGACCGTCTTGACGCGCTCGTTAAGATAAGTTCCCGTAAGGGTAAGGGGAGCGAGGCCGAGGACGAACCCGCCAGGACGCCGGAGGGCGGCACCGACGGGAGCACGGATGGAGGACCGAATGCCGCGATGAAGGAGCCAGTCGCCATCGGCTGGATGTCGCTTTGACGTCGGTATCCGAGCTCAAGGCGGCCGCCCCGAGCCGCGTGGCCCGCCTGTCGGGGATCGACGCCCTGCCGGACAACTACAAATGGATGGCTCTGTTCATCTCGACCCTCGGGATGCTGATGGCCACCATCGACGGTTCGATCGTCCTCATCGCCTTGCCCGACATCTTCCGGGGGATCGGCCTTGATCCCTTGCAGCCCGGGAACACCTTCTACTTGTTGTGGATGATCCTCGGCTTCCTGGTGGTCACCAGCGTATTGGTGGTGAGCCTCGGCCGAATGGGCGACATCTATGGCCGTGTGCGCACCTACAACCTCGGTTTCGCGGTGTTCACGTTCTTCTCTCTGCTGTTGAGCGTGACCTGGATGACCGGCCACGCGGCCGGCGATTGGCTGATCGCCATGCGCATCTTCCAGGGCGTCGGCGCAGCCATGCTCATGGCGAACTCGGCGGCGATCCTCACCGACGTGTTCCCGGACACCCAACGGGGCATGGCCCTCGGGGTGAACCAGGCTGCCGCCTTCAGCGGAACCTTCATCGGACTGGTCCTCGGGGGAGTCCTGGCTCCGATCAACTGGCGGCTCATCTTCTTGGTGTCCGTCCCGGTCGGCCTGGTCGGCACCGTCCTCGGCTATCTCAAACTGCACGAGACCAGCCCCCGGCGGCCGGCCCGGATCGACTGGGCCGGAAACATCACCTTTGCCGCCGGGCTCGTACTGCTCATGGTGGGCATCACCTATGGCATCGAGCCCTATGGCCACCACGTGATGGGTTGGACCAGCCCGCTGGTGGACTCCTTCCTCGTCGGCGGCGGGGCCTTGCTCGTCGCGTTCTGCTTCATCGAGATCCACGTCTCCCAGCCGATGTTCCGCCTTCAGCTGTTCAGGATCCGGGCGTTCACCTCTGGCGTGCTGGCCAGCTTCCTCGCCGCGCTCAGCCGGGGAGGCCTCATGTTCATGCTCATCATCTGGCTGCAGGGGATCTGGCTCCCGCTGCATGGGTACGACTTCAGCGTCACCCCGCTGTGGGCCGGGATCGCCATGCTGCCCCTCACCCTCGGATTCCTCATCTCCGGCCCGGTGTCGGGCATCCTCTCCGACCGGTTCGGGCCCCGGCCGTTCGCCACCGGCGGCATGCTCGGCGCAGCCCTCTGCTTCGCACTGCTCGAAGTGCTGCCGGTCGACTTCTCCTACTGGGTCTTCGGCGTCCTCCTCATGTTCACCGGGCTCTTCATGGCTGCTTTCGGCTCCCCGAACAGAGCCGGGGTGATGAACAGCCTGCCGGCCCAACATCGGGGGGCGGGCTCGGGGATGAACACCACCTTCCAGAACTCGGCGCAGGTGCTGTCGATCGGGATCTTCTTCACCCTCATGATCGTCGGGTTGACGGCGTCGCTCCCCGACCACCTGGTCCACGGGCTGACGGCCCACGGCGTCCCACCCGATGTGGCCGAACGCGCCGCCCACCTGTCACCGGTCTCCACCCTGTTCGCCGCCTTTCTCGGCTACGACCCGGTTCAGCACCTGATCGGTCCGCACGCACTGGCTCAGCTCTCGGCGGCGCAGCAGCACATCCTCACCGGGCGCCGCTTCTTTCCCGGCTTGATCAGCGCCCCCTTCCGCTCCGGGCTGCATGCCGCCTTCGACTTCGCCATCGTGGCCAGTCTGTTGGCCGCCGGCGCCTCGTGGCTCCGCGGGGGGCGCTATGTCTACACCGAGCCCGACGCCGACCAGGACGAAGCCTTGGTGGTTGAGCACCCCGTCGAAGTCGATGGCCACGGGGCAGTGTCCACCGACGACGCCCTGGCGCCCTCGATCGCCCCCAGGGGGCGAGGATGACCGGCCGGCGACAGGCGACCGGCGATCGTTCGGTCGTGCTGCGTATCGGCGAGGTGGCCAAGCTGACCGGCCTCACCACGCGGACCCTGCGGTACTGGGAGGAGCTCGGACTGATCGCCCCCAGCGGTTACCGGGGCCGGGGGGAACGGCTCTACTCACCAACCGACATGGCGCGGGCCTCCCGCATCAAGGATCTCCAGGATCTCCTCGGTTTCTCGCTCGCCGAGGTGCGGGTGGTCCTCGACACCGAGGACATAGACGTCCTCGACCGGGTGCGCTCGGAGTACCGCCAGGCCGATGTGTCGCCGGCACGGCGTCGCCAGCTGCTGGACGATGCCATCGAAGCGAACGACCGGCTGCTCGACCAGTTGGACCATACGTTGCGGCGCATCGGTGCCTTCCGGGAAGAACGGGCGATCAAGGCCACACGGTTGCGTGAGGCCCGGCGTGAGCTGGACGAGGACGTCCCTGGCCGCCGGACCGGCGGATTGCCGCGCCCGCGCCCGTGCCCCCGAGCACGAACCAGACAGCAGACCAAGGCAAGAGCGACCACGAGGAGGAGCCGATCATGAACGAGGCAATGCGGGCCGAGACGGTCCGGTACGACGGGCACGGCGGTGACGCCGTCGAGGCGTATCTGGCCGAGCCACTCGACAGCCCCCCGGCCGGTGGAGTGGTGGTCATCCACCACATGCCGGGCTACGACGAGGGGAGCAAGGAGATCACCCGTAAGTTCGCCTCCCGGGGCTATGTGGCCATCTGCCCGAACCTCTACTCCCGCGAGGCCCCCGGGGCCAGCCCTGATGACGCCGCCGCCGCCGCCCGGGCCGCCGGGGGTGTGCCCGACGATCGCCTGGTCGGGGATGTCGCGGGGGCAGCCCGGTTCCTCCGGTCGCTGGAGTCCTCCAACGGCAAGGTGGGGACCATCGGGTACTGCTCGGGGGGGCGGCAGTCCTTCCTGGCCGCATGCAGCTTGGACGTCGATGCCGCCGTGGACTGCTACGGCGCCTTTGTGGTGGCGCCGCCGCCGGAGGGACTGCCCCTCAAGATCGGGCCCATCGTCCATCTGGCCAAGGACCTCAGATGCCCGCTCCTCGGGCTGTTCGGCGCCGACGACCAGTACCCCTCGCCCGACGAGGTGACGGAGCTGGAAAAAGCGCTGCGGGAGGCGGGCAAGGAGTTCGATTTCCGTATGTACGACGGCGCCGGCCACGCCTTCTTCTCCGTCGATCGTCCGGCCTACCGGCCCGAGGCGGCCGTCGAGGGCTGGCAGACGATCTGGGAGTTCTTCGGCCGCCTTCTGGCCACCGACTGAGGGAGGACAACGCCATGTGCACCTACCAGACGACGTCTGTCGCCGTCCGCGGCAGCGGCAAAGGGGCTCGAGGCTGGTTCCCTCTGTCGGATGCCACCGTCTATTTCGACCATCCGGTCCACGCCCGCGCCGACCACACCCTGAACATCGACCTGCTCAACCCGGCGAAGGGGGCAGACGCCAGAGTGGCGGTCGAGCTCGACGCCGTCTCCGCCCGGGCCCTGGCCGAAGCCATCCTGAGCACGCTGGAGAGCGTGCCGACCGGACTACGGGAGGCGACCGGTTGACCCGGCGCCGACCGCCGGCCTGACGGGAGCGCCGCGCCGCGACTACTGGGGAGGCGGCATCTGCCCCGGAGGGGGAGGGGCGGCCGGTGGCGGGTCCGGGTAGGCGGGCGGAGGAGGCGGTGGGGCCGGTGCCTGCGTGGGGGGCGGATAGCCGCCTTGAGCGGGATAGCCGCCTTGAGCGGGATAGCCGGGCTGCGCCGGTGGGTAGCCGCCCGAGTAGGGGCTGCCGAAGGTGCCGCCGCTTCCGGCCGGCCCCGCCGGACCGCGGTAGGTGCTCGAGCCGAGCCAGAGGATGTACCAGAAGATGACCGAGAGGAGCACCAGCCCTACGGTGAACCCTGCGCCGTGCCCGAAGCTCTTGGAGACATCGTTGGCGACGATGATGTACACCACGAGGAAGCCGAGGGAACCAACGTACGGAACGATGAGCAACAAAAGGAACCAGCCCCAGTTCTTCGGCCGGCCCGCCACCCTGAGCAGGACGATGAAATTGTAGAGGGGGACGAATGCCGCCCACGCCGGTTCTCCGTAGGGTCCCGCCTTCAGATAGGTCCCGTAGGTACCGAGCGCCACCAGAATGTAGAAGGCGATCGCCACCAGGATGGCGATCAGCACACCTCCCCCAGAAGACGCCGCAAACATGGCCGCCAACACGTGTCCCATGGTTTCCCCCTTGGGGTTTCATCACGCCAGCCCGCTGCCGGGCATGACCTGGTCACTTTGATAGCACTTCCCGGCTCGAGTGGGGTCGATGCCGCGGCCGCCGGGACGTGGGCCCCGGCGTCAGACGGCCGGCTCGGACAGGACGGCGCGCACCGAGTCGATCGCCCGATCCAGATGACCGATGGCGCGCTCGACGGGTCCGTCGGGCGTGAGGAAGACGAAGGACACCCTGACGACTGGCTCGCCTGTCGATTCCGAGACCGTCAATGCATACGAAGCACCCTGGACCGTGTACCCGTCGACCCGTCGATCGAGCTCGTCGGGGTCGGACGTGCCGGCGGTCTTGTAGTCCACGACGACCAGCCCCTCCGAGGTGCGGTAGAGCAGATCGATGTACCCCTCGAGTTGGCGGCCGCCCACTGGGGCGCAGGCATAGACCTCGCGCCAGTGGGGGCCGCCCGCCGCTTCCTGCACCGAGGAGGAGCCAAGGGCGTGGGAGACCAGGCGCCGGACGTCGTCGGTCCGTTCGATGACGGCTTCAGCTTCGCACTGGGCGGCGACCGCCGCATCGAGGCCTGCTCCAGTGGCCAGGTCGATCGTCTGGAGCACACCGTGTACGGCGCGACCGACCGCCGTTCCGTATCTTCCCTTCAACCAGGGGGGCAGATCGAGGTCGCGCGGGCGCTTTTGGAGGCCCGGATCGGCCGGTTCCTCCTCGACATCGGGCTCGCCGTCCTCGGTCAACGAGGTGGCCGATACCGTGGTGGGACGGCTGGCCCCTCGGAGGGCGGTGTCACGGATCGATTCCCATTCGGACCAGGGAAGCAGCGGGGGAGGCGCCACCGCCACCCGGGTGGCGACGTCGGGGGGTGGTTCACCGACCACCGGCAGCTGGTCGACGCGGTCCCCCATCGCCCCGACCATCAGTTCGGCATTGGTACGTCGTTCCAGCGGCGGCGGCTTGGCCCGCGCCTTGCGATGCACCGATACCACGAGGTGGTCGCGGGCTCGGGTGCAGGCCACATAGAGCAGACGGATGCGCTCGTGCAGTCCCATCTGCTCGTCGATCGGCGCCCACTCTGCATACTCGTCTGTCCGGGCGTGCCGGCCGACCCGATAGCCGACCCCACCCGCCGGCGGGAAGACCACCTCCGCCTGGGCCCGCCTGGCTTGGGGGAGGGTGGACATCCCTGACACCGCCACGATGGGGAACTCGAGTCCCTTTGCGCTGTGGATGGTCATGATGCGGACGGCGTCGTCGTCCGTCTCGGGCAGGACGGCCTCGGCCACTCGTGCCCCCTCGGCGGTCTGCATGTCCACCCAGGCCAGGTACTGGCGGAGATTCCCTCCGGTCGACTCGCTCCACAGCCTGGCCTGGTCGATCACGAAGCGGATCCGGCGCCAGGTGTCCCGGGGACGACCGGTGGCGAAGCCCAGGTCCATGGCCCGGCGCTCCCGGCTGATCCGGTCGAGCAGCTCGGACGGCGCCAGCCAGTGCCGCTCGTCGTAGAGGGCGCGCAGGTACTCGAGCCCGAGACCGACCGGATCGCCGGACGCAACCGTGTCCGGTTGATCGGCCAGGAAGCTCCAACGGCCACCCCGCTCCCAGCCGAAGCGGAACAGGTCGTCGTCACCGCAGGCGAACAGGGGCGTGCGCAGGGCGGAGACGAGATGGAGCTGATTGGTCGGATCGGCCAGGGCCCGGAGCACCATCACCAGGTCGCGGACCGCCCGCGACGAGTAGACCAGCGAGCTCGACTCGGCTCGGCAGGGGATGCCCAGCTCCTCGAGGGCATCCTCGATGAACGGCAGCGAGGTTCGGGCCGGGAGGAGGATGGTGATGTCGCCGAGGCGGGCCGGTCGCCACCCGTCGGCGCCATCGTCCACGCTCCACTCCTCGGCGACCGCCTGGGCCACCGCCGCGGCCACGTCGGCGGCCTCGGCCGCCCGGAGGACGTCGGCTGTTGCTCCGTTCGAGTGTTCTTCTCGACCGACGACCGCCACCGGTGGTCCGGCCGGTGGTCCGGCCCGGACCCCATCGAGCCGGACGTACCGGGGCTGGGAAGGAACGGGCAGACCGTCGTGGGCTGGCTCGCCGATGAGGCGGTCGAAGGTCTCGTTCACCCACTCGATGACCGGTTGGGCGGAGCGGAAGTTCGTGGTCAGCTCGACGGAACCACCGTCCGCGCCGAATCGGGCGGCGGCGGCCAGGAACATCGAGATGTCGGCGCGCCGGAACCGGTAGATCGACTGCTTGGGGTCGCCGACGAAGAACAGCCGGCCCGGGCTCGACCGGAAGCTCGTTCCAGCCGAGGACCCCAGCCTCGAGGTGGTCGGGGTGGGCGGCGGCGATCCGGACGGCCAGTTCGATCTGGATGGGGTCGGTGTCCTGGAACTCGTCGAGGAGGAGCCGCTGGTATCGCTCGTGGAGCCGCGCCCGCACGCTCGGTCCCAACTCGGTGTCCCGCAGCAGGCCGCGGGCGCAGGACCAGCAGGTCGTGGAACTCGAGCTGCCCGTGCCGCCGGCGTTCTTCCGCCGCCTCCAGGGTGAATTCCCGCAGCGCACAGCCGAGGTTGGTCACGCAGGCGTTGGCCACCTCCAATCGGATGGCCTCGAGGCGCTCGCCCGCCTCTCGCACACGCGACCGGAGCTCCCCCAGGTCCGCAGGGAACGACGCCTGGCGACCCTTGTTGCCGAGCTTGAAGGACGGAGCCGGCTGTGGTCCCCCTGGAAGCGCCTCGAGGAGGTCGAGCTCGTCCGTCAATCGGCGGAGACCGGCCGCATAGTGGGCGATCTCGTCGAGCCCGATCCGGAAGGCGTCATCCGGATCGGCGCACGGCTCGGCCTGGATCTGGTCCAACTCGTCGAGGACCGCCCCGACCAGAGTCCGGGCGTCAGGGGGCTCGGGCGCGGTGGCCCCGATCCGTTCGGCGACCAGGTCCCAGTTGTCGTTGAAGGTCCGGGCCAGGAACTTGAGGGCATCGAAGCGGATCCCGCAGGCCGCCAGCAAGAGGATGGTGCGTTGGTGGCCAGTGTCGGCGAGCAGCCGATCGTGGAAGATGACCCAACGCCGGCCGAAGGCCACCTCCGAGCTGACCTCGTCGACCACCTCCACCCGCGGCGGCAGGCCCGCCTCGATCGGGTGCTCGGAGAGGATGCGCTGAGCGAAGGAGTGCAACGTCCCGATGGCCGACCCGTCGAGCTGCTCGAGCGCCTGGCGGCAGCGGTCGTCGGTTTCACCGTCCCGATCGCCGTCGGCGCCGCGTTCCGATTCTTGCCGCAGCCGGTCGCGGAGCTCGGTGGCGGCCTTGTCGGTGAAGGTGATGGCGGCGATGGAGCCCAGTTCCACCTGGCCCGACGTGACCAGGGCTACCACCCGGTTGACCAGTTCGGCGGTCTTGCCCGACCCCGCCCCGGCCTCGACGAACAGCGTCGAGCCGAGCTCGCCGCCGATGCGTCCCCGCGCCGCCTGGTCAGGCCGGGACGGGTCAGCCACCGGATGTCCTGGGACCAGTGAGGCCGTCGGGTTCGACGAGGCCCACGAACCCGGCCAAACCGGGATCGCCGCGCTTGCGATCCCAGGCCCGGCGCAGGTCGACCACCCCGAGCCCGTCGGGATCACAGTACGGGCAGGCCACGAACCGCGGCGTCGTGCTGGATGCAGTCGGATACGGCGGGAACACCCCGGCCTCGACACCTCGCACGATGGTGCCCAGGGTCTCGCCGACCCGGGCCAGCACCTCCGGCGTGACCCGGTAGCCGATCCGTTTGAACTTGCCCTTGGACGACACGAACCAGTATTCGGCCCGGACCGGCAGGTCGGGATCTCCGCGCAGGGCCCGGGCCGCCTGGCCGTAGACGACGAGTTGGAACCGCCGCCCGCCCTGATCGGGGTTGTCCTCGGCGAGATCGTTGTACGCGTCCGACCTGCCGGTCTTGTAGTCCACCACGTGGAGGGTGCCGTCGACGCCGATGTCGACCCGGTCGGCCCGTCCCCGGAAGTGCACGCGGCGGCCGTCGGGGAGGTCTATGGGAACGGTCCCGACCGCGGAACCGGAGAACCCGAAGGCCAGTTCGGCCGCCACCGGACGGGCGTCGTGGGCCGCCCGGTGGCGGTCGTCGAGGTCCAGCACCTGGAGGAGCTCGGACACGAGCCGTCGCTTGTCCCGTTGCCAGAAGATCGGGCGGCCGGTCACCCCGCGGTGTTCGTACTCGGAGCAGAAGTGGTGGGCGATCTCGACCAACCGCTGGCGGTCGGCCCCGGTCCACGGCTGGGACGGCGGGGGCTGCTCTGATGCCGGTCGGGCGAGCACCTCGGTGATGAACCCCTCGAGGACGTCGTGCACGAGCGATCCGCGCGTCAACGGCGTGATCTCGAGCTCCTCCTCGGGGTTCTCCACTTCCTCGACGTCGAGAATGTCGTGGAGGAGGTAAGCGAACGGGCAGATGACCCATCCCTCGATGCGGGTGGCCGAGGTGACACCGGCGGCGGGGGAGGGGACGTCGAGCCCGGCGAGATTCCCGTCGAACCGGGTGAAGCGCCGGCTCCGGCGCTCGGCGACCACTCGCCAACCGGCGGCGAACGCATCGTCGGCAAGGATCCCGTCCGTGCCGGGCCCCTCGGCCCCCCGGAGCTTCGCTCCGACCGAGAGCAGCGAGCGCAACCGGTACTCCTGGTCCGAGACCGGGAAGATGACGCTGCGCAACCCGGCGTCGAAGGAGGCGACGTGCTCGAGCCATGGCATGTCGTTCCGGTGTGGAGCCAGCAGGTCATCGGAGTACCACGGCCGGCCGGCCAGGGTGCTGGCCACCTGGAGGACCCAGCGGCACGGAATGCGCTCCTTGTTCCCCCGCAGGTCGCCGCGTGGGACGCACAGGATCTGTCGTGACGAGGCGGCCATGGACGCCAGGAGCTGACGGTGCTGCCGCTCGACGCCCCCGGACCGGAGGGGAAGGTCCTCCCCGATGGCCGACCGTTCGTGGTCGGGCAGGAGGGAGTCGTCCCGGGTCGGCGTGGGGAAGACTCCTTCGGCCAGTCCGAGCACTACGACCAGATCGAGATCCAGGCCCACCCCCATGCTGACCGGAGCGACCAGCACCCCTTCGCCCATGCGCCCGACCCGGCCCAGGTCGACTTGGAGCTCCAACTCGAGGGTGCGGGTGACGACGTCGAGTCCGACCGGTCCTTCCACCTCGCCCAGGCAGGCCAGGCGATCGAGCGCTCGCTCGACGCGCTCGGCGGCGCGCTGCTCGACCGGCGGCCAACCGATGCGCCGGGGCTCGCCTCCGAGCAGGGCGTCGAGGTGGTCTCGTCCCCACTGCGCCCACGCCGGCCATGTCCTCTGACCCGACGCCGCCCGGCCGAGGTCGTCGATCAATTCCAGGACGAAGGTCCGCAGCTCGCGGGCTTGCTTCGCCGAGGCCCGCCACCGATCGGCTCGCCACGCCGGCGCGTCGGGGTCCCGACCGTCAGCCTCGGCGTCGGCCTCGAGCTGGTCTGCCAGCCTGGTCAGCAGCCGGTCCCATTGATCGTGTCCCGTCACGACCCCGGCGTCACGGGAGAGGCGTTCCCAGGCCGCGACCGGCGCCGAGCGACCCTGGCGGAGGAGCCTGGCGCCGGCCATCCAGGCGAAGACCTCGTCGCGGCGGAAGTTCCCGGCCGGCAGGGCCAGGAGGCCGAGCAGTGTCCGGCCGGCGACCCGGGCCGAGAGCGGCATGACGGCCGTTCCGTTGGTGGCCACCTTGGCGGCCGTCAGCTGTTCGTAGGCGAGGCGTCCATAGGGCTCGGGGCTGGCGAACAGGACAGCGATGCGGTCGAGCGGCATGCCCTCGCGGACGGCGTCCATCACTCGCCGAAGCGTGGTCCGGACCTCTTCGTCGGCATCGGACGCAGTGACGATCCGGGTCCGATCGGCATCCACGACGGCCGGCCGGCCGGGTGGGTGGGGCGCAGGCTGCTGTGGGGAGCCGCCGAGTCTGCGGACGGACAGGATGACCTCGTGGTCGGCCGGCTCCGCTCCGGTCGTGCCGGCGATGATGTCGAGGGGCCGGTGCTCGGCCACCGCTATCAGCAGACGGGCACCGTGACGTGAGAACGCGCTGCGGCAGATAGACGACGAAGCTCCCGAGCTCGGCCGTGGCGCGCTCGTCGACCAGCGAGCCGACCGCCGCATCGAGCAGGTCCTCCTCGTCGTACCACGAGTGCTCGAGCTGTCGGCGCGCGCTCCGTTGCAGTCGGACGACGTCGGCGGCCCGCCGGCTCTGGTCGGCCAGCGCCTGGAGGGCGGTGACGGAGAGGTCACGGAGCTCGCGGTAGGTGCCGATCAGTGCCGTCTCGGTAGCGGGATGGGTCGACACCGGCCCGAAGACCCCGGGTTGCACGGCCAGCGCCGCCCGGAGCGCGGCACCGAGCACCGGCGTCGACACCGGCCGGCGGCCTTGTCCGGCCAGGGTGGCCGCACCAAGGAGCTCGCCGAGCCGGTAGACGGTCAGGAAGTTGACGGCGGCCATGCCGGTTCCGTGGCCGGACACCGGTCCGAGCGACCCCGAGGCCAGGAGGCGACGGGTGGCCACCCCCACATGATTGGAGGGGACCACCACACTCACCGGGGCCAGCGGATCGCCGGCTTTGGTCTCGCTGATCGCCTCACGCAGCGCCTCGGCGGCCGGCCGCCCATAGCCGACCCATCGGGTGCGTACGTTCACGGCCAGGATGGTAGATCGCGGCTGCGACACCAAGGGATGGGGCGAGGGCCGCCCACCCCTCGGGGTCCACCTGTGCCCAACTCGGGACTAGCGTTACTGGCCCACCCTAAGGAGAAATATGGCCTTCATCCTCGGCGCCATCTACTTGGTCTTGCTGGTCACCCTCGGCATCATCTCCATCAGGAAGGGCCACTGGGTGATGTTCATTGTCGGCCTCTTCATCCCGCTCTTCTGGCTGATCGGGGCGGTCCTGCCCGAGAGGGCGCGCTGACCTTCGAGGACCGGTGAACGTGACGGGACACCGCGTCCTGGTCCAGGATCTTGACCGCCCCCGCCCCCGCCCCCGCCTCCGCCATCGGCGTCGGCGTGGGTCCGATCAGGCCGGGTGCTCGGCCGGTTCCGGGTCGGCCTGCTCCGAGTGGCGTACCCATGTCTCGAACATCTCGGCGTAGCGGCCACCCGCGGCCACCAGTTCGTCGTGGGGCCCGGCCTCGACGATCCGCCCTCCATCCACCACCACGATCCGGTCGGCGCGCCGCGCCGTCGACAACCGATGGGCGATGAGGATGGCGGTGCGGTTCTCGAGCAGGGCGTCGAGTGCCCTCTCGATCTTCGTTTCGGACTGGAGGTCCAGGTTGGACGTCGCCTCGTCGAGCACCAGCACCCTCGGATGGGCGAGGAAGGCACGGGCCAGGGCGATGAGCTGCCGCTCGCCCGACGACAGGGTCTGGCCGCGTTCGTGGACCACCGTGGCCAGCCCCTCGGGCATGCGCTCGATCACATCGGTGAGCCCCACCCGGTCGACCGCCTCCCTGATCTGGCCGTCGGGCGCGTCCGGCCGGGCGAAGGCGATGTTGTCCCCGATGGTCCCGGCGAACAGGAAAGGCTCCTGGGGCACCACGCCGAGCTGCCTCCTGAGGGACTGCATGGTCACGTCCCTCAGATCGTGGCCGTCGATGAGAACCCGCCCGATCGTGGGGTCGTAGAACCGGGTCACCAATTTGGCCAGCGTGGACTTGCCGGCCCCAGTGGGCCCGACGAACGCCACCGTCTCGCCGGGCGACACCGTCAGGTTGACCTCCTCGATGACCGGCTGCCCGGGGTTGTAGGCGAACGAGACGTGGTCGAAGACGATCTCGCCCTCGATGGGCGGGAGCACACTGGCATCGGCCGCCTCCGGCACCGTCACCTCGGTGTCGATGAGGTCGCGCAGCTTGTTCACGGAGGCCTGGCCCTGCTGGTAGGTGTTGTACTGCTGGACGAGCAACTGGATCGGTTGAAAGAACCGGTTGAGGTACAAGAAGAAGGCCACCAGCGCCCCGATCGACAGCGTGTGGTGCAGCACCATCTGACCGCCGATGGCCAGCAACACCGCCTGGCCCAGCACGCCGAGCAGCTGGGTACCCGGACCGTAGAGGGCGTTGACGTGGGCCGTGTAGTTGTTGGCGTCGCGGTACTCGCCCACCACGTTGCGATGGTGGATCACGTTGTGTCGCTGGCGGTTGTGGGCCGTGACGATCCGCACGCCGTGGAGGCTCTCGGACAGGTCGGCGAGCACGTTGGCGATCCCGTCACGCACCCGGTCGTACCCACGTTCCGAGGCCCGCTTGAACCAGAGAGAGGCAGCCACCAACGCCGGGATGATGAGGACCACGGTGATGGTGGCCAAACGCACGTCGGTGGTGAACAGGATGACGGTGATGACGACCATGGTCAGGGCCTGGATGGCCAACTGGGAGAGCCCGTCCTGGAGCAGTTGTTGCAGGTTCTCGATATCACTGGTCATGCGGCTCATGACCACGCCTGCCTTCTCCTCGGTGAAGAACCCGAGGGACAGGCGCTGCAGGTGGGCGAAGACCTTCACCCGCAGATCGTTCATCACCCAGGCGGCCAGCCGGCCGGTCACCTGCACCTGGAAGCGCTGGGCCGTGGCGGTGATCACGATGAACACGAGGTAGGTCAGGGCCAGGGCGGCCACCACCGCCAGGTTCTTGTGCGGGAACATGCCGTCGTTGATGGCGATCTCGGTCAGTTTCGGGCCGGTCTGGGCGGCGATCGAGATCACCACCACCAGCAACCCGGCCAGGGCCAGCATGCCCGGGTACTTGGTCAGCAGGCGCCAGAGGCTGAGCCGACGGAGCTCCTGTTCCGAACTGTTCTGCGAGAACTCGATGTCCGGCTCGGCGTACTCGGGCTCGGAGGCGAGCAGCCGGTCGACCCCGCCCTGAAGCTCGGACGGGATGCCGGCAAAGGGGAGCCCGGGTGCCGCCGGGCGGCCGAACCCGCCCGGTGCGCCGCCGAACCCTCCGGCCATCCCGCCGCCCCAGCTCATCGGGGATCACCGCCGCGGACTGACTCGAGCAAGTCGGCCAGCCCGTGACCGTCCTCGTCGTCGACCAGCCCGTCCTCGTCCGCCCCGGCCACGACGGAGCGCTCGGCCTCCTGCTCGAATTCGGCGGCCTGAGCCAGCACCTCGGCGTACAGCGGGGTCGACTCGAGCAGCTGGGCGTGAGTCCCGTCGGCGACGATCTTCTGTTGATCGAGCAGCACCACGCGGTCGGCCAGCGAGATGGTCGACAGGCGGTGGGCGATGATCAGGGTGGTGCGCCCCCGCATCTGGACGGCCAGGCTGGCGTGGATCATTTGCTCCACCTGGACGTCGATGGCGCTGGTGGCATCGTCCAGCACCATGATGGGCGGGTTTACCAGCAGGGTCCGGGCGATGGCGATCCGCTGGCGTTGCCCGCCGGACAATGTGTAGCCGCGTTCACCGACCACGGTGTCGTAGCCGTCGGCCAGATGGCTGATGAACTCGTGGGCACCGGCCGCCTTGGCCGCCGCCACCACCTCGTCCAGGGATGCCGAGGGCCGGCCGTAGGCGATGTTGTCCCGCACCGAGACCGAGAAGAGGAAGGGCTCGTCGAGGACCACACCGACGTTGGCTCGGAGGCTGGCGAGGGTGAGATCCCGCACGTCGTGCCCGTCGATCTTCACCGCTCCGTGCTTCACGTCGTAGAAGCGGGTGAGCAGCCGGGCCACGGTGGACTTGCCGCCGCCCGTGCGGCCCACTAGGGCCACCGTCTCCCCCGGACTGATGTGGAGGTTGAGGTCGGCCAGTACCAACCGCTCCGCCTCGTTGTCGTAGGCGAAGTCCACGTGCTCGAAGCGGATGTCGCCCCGGCAGTCCACCAGGTCGATGGCGTCGGGACTGTCGGAGACGGTCGGCTGCTCGTCGATGATCTCGTAGATGCGCTCGGCCGACGCCGCCGCCCGTTGGCCCATCATGATGAGCATGCCGAGCATCATGAAGGGGGCCTGGAGCATCAGGAGGTAGGCGTTGAAGGCCAGGATGGCCCCGATGCCCAGCTGGCCGTGGATGACCATGTAGCCCCCGAACAGGAGCACCAGGGCCAATCCGACCTGGGGCAGGTTCTGGACGAGCGGTGTGAAGCGGGCCCGGAGGTCAGCGTCTTTGATGTAGCCCCACTGCACCCGCTCGGCCGCGCCCGACAGGGCCCGCAGCTGCTGCTGCTCGGCGGCGAACGACTTGACCACCCTGACCCCGTTGACGTTCTCGTCCACGATGGTGGCCACCTCGGCCAGCCGAGCCTGGATGATCCACGAAACCGGGAACATCGAGCGGCGCATCCTGACGCCGGTCACGTAGACGAACGGCATGGTGGCCATGGCCACGAAGGCCAGGGGGACGTTGATCGAGAGCATGAAGACGAAGGCCACCACGGCGATCGAGCACTGCACCAGGATGAGGGGGGCGAAGGTCATGTACATCTGGACCGAGCGGATGTCCGAGTTGGCCCGGGAGATGAGCTGCCCCGACTGCACACGGTCGTAGAAGGAGAACGACATCCGGGTCAGATGCTCGTAGATGATGTTGCGCAGGTCGTATTCGATGTCGTAGGCCGTCTCGAACAGGAACAGGCGGGCGACGTAGCCCATGGCTCCGCCCACCAGCCCGAGGCCGACGATCCACCACACGTAGTGGCTGAGGGGCACGGTGTGGTGCTGGATCGAGTTGTCGATGGCGTGGTTCAACAGGTTGGGGATCTGCACCTGCAGCACCAGGCCGAGGAACGACAGGACCAGCGATGTGATGAAGATGCCCTGGTGGGCGCGCATGACCGGCAGGGCCCGTCGCAGCCAGGGGAGTGACCGGTCCGGGTCGATGGCAGCCGTGCGGCGCCTCGTTGCGGGCCTCCTCGGCGATCGGCACGAACGTGCTGCCGAGCTCGGGGGGCCCGAGGCGGCGGGGGCGCAGTCTGGGGGGCCTCACCCCGGCGCCCGACGGGTCAGCCGGTAGGCCCGCAAGGCACGTCTCCAGGCCTGCAGGCCGTCGAAGGCCCGGCCCACATCGGCCTCGTCGGACAGGCAGGACGCGATGTCGGCCAGACGGGTCGACACCGCGGCGTCGGCCGTGTCGAGGGTGCGACGGCCGGAGGCGGTGAGGACGTGGTCCACCTGCCGGCGGTCGGCCGTGACCGGCCGGCGCTCGACCAGTCCCCGGGCGGCCAGGCCGTCGACCACGGCGGTGACGCTCGGGGACGGACGGCCAGTCGCTCGGCCAGGTCGGAGGAGACAGCCGAGCTCTCGTCCAGGAAGGCCAGCACCCGGTACTGGGAGATCGAGAGGTCGGCTGTGCCCAGGCCGAGCTCCACCTGCTTGGCCAGCCAGGCGGCTGTGCGGCCCAGGGTGGGGTCGCACCCGGCGGGTTTGGCCCGGCCAGAGGTCCTGGCGCGGCCGACCGGCTTGCCGTCTGGTGCGGCAGGGAGCCCGGGGATTGCTTTGAGGGTCACATAGTTAGATTATCGAAGTATCTGTTCGGTCTCGGTCCGGGCCGGCCAGGCCACCGACCACGGCCCCGGCCGCCACCAGGGCAAAGGTGGCCGCCGCGGCGGGGGCCCCACCACCAGCCGCGGCCACCCCGTGGGGCCCGGACCCGATGGCGTCGGTCGTTCGGAAGTGGGCCCGGAGAAGGCTACGACGCGGTCCCCGAAGGCTCACCCCCGAGCGGCACCCTCGACCGGTGCACCGCCTGGATCTCGGTGAACTCCGCCAGGCCCCAGGGTCCGTTCTCGACCCCTATGCCGCTCCACTTGAACCCGCCGAAGGGCTGCTGGGGGGCGAGTGCCAGGTGGGTGTTGACCCAAGCCGTGCCGCATTCCAGCCGCCCGGCCACTTCGGCGGCCCGATCGGCGTCCGCGCCCCAGACCGAGCCCGACAGCCCGAAATGGGTGGCGTTGGCCCGTTCCACCACGTCGTCCACGTCCCGGTAGGAGACGACGGGGAGGGCCGGCCCGAATTGCTCCTCGTCCACGATGCGGGTCCCGTCGGTGAGGTCGGACAGGATGGTCGGTTCGAAGAAGTAGCCCGGACGGTCCATGGCCTGTCCGCCCACCGCCGCCGTCGCACCGTGGGAGAGGGCATCGCCCACCAATTCCTTGACCCGCTCGAACTGCGGATGGTTGTTGATCGGGCCCAACTTCGAATCGGGCTCGACCCCGTCGCCCACCGTGGTCGAAGCCGCCTCTGCGACCAAGCCTTCCACCACCGCGTCGTAGAGGGACTCGGGCACGTACACCCGCTTGATGGCCGAGCAGACCTGTCCGTTGTTGTTGAATGCCCCGGCGAAGAGGGCGCTGCTCACCGCGGCCGGATCCGCGGTCGTCCAGCACGATGGCCGGATCGTTGCCGCCGAGCTCCAGCGTGACCCGCTTGAGGTCGGGCGCGGCGGAGATGGCGACCTTCTTTCCCGTTTCGACGGAACCGGTGAAGCTGATCTTGCGTGGCACCGGGTGCTCGGTCATCCACGCACCGAGCTCGTCCCCGCCGCTGACCACGTTGAGCACTCCGGGCGGCACCACGTCGCGGAGGATCTCGGCCGTCCTCAGCGTGGTGAGCGGGGTGAACGGCGAAGGTTTGAGCACCAGTGTGTTCCCGGCCAGGAGGGCGGGGGCGATCTTCCAGAAGGCCAGGACCAGGGGGAAGTTCCACGGGGTGATGGCGGCCACGACCCCGATCGGCCGGCGGACCACTTCGACCAGTGCCTGGGCGTCGTCCTGAAGGATTTCGGGCGGGGTCTCCAGGTTGGCGTAGTACTGGCACCAGATGGCGGCGCCGAAGACTTCGATGTTGGCGTCGGCCAGCGGCTTCCCCTGCTCGGCGGTGAGGATGGGAGCCAGGTCACCGGCCGAGGCCATCAGTTGGTCGGCCATGGCCAAGAGGGTCTGACGACGGGCCGCCTGGTCGGACTTCCAGTCCCGCTGGGCCTTGGTGGCGGCGTCGAACGCCGCATCGAGCTGCACGCGGGTGCAGTCGGGGGCCTCGGCGAAGACCTCGCCCTTGGCCGGGTTCACCACTCCGAACGACCCTGGCGCCGGCACCGTGTCCCCCCCGATGGTCATGACGAATTTCGGACATGAGCCTCCCCAATCGCACTCGGTCGGTCCGCTGCTCACGGCCGGCTGGTACCAAAGACTGACATCAGGGAGCCCGTCTTGCCAAGGGGGCCGGCCAGCAGGTCCGGTCCCCACCGGTCACGGCTCAGGTCCGGCCCAAACGTTCGCCGAGGACCTCGCCCGCCGTCGGCGCCCCAGCCATCTCCTCGGCCACCCGTTGGGCCCCGGCGCGATACCCGGGGTCGGCCAGAACCGCCTCGACGGCGTGCGTGATGCGGGAGGCGTCTCCCCGGCCGATGACGGGCCGCCCCGCGGCATGACGCGGTCCCTCGCCCCCGACGACCCTGCCGGCTCCGGCGTCTACCACCAGTCGGGCGTTCTCGGACTGGTCGGCGAACACCGGCACGGCCACCACCGGCACACCGGCGCCGAGGGCTCCGAGGACCGTCCCGGAGCCCCCATGACAGACGACGAGGTCGGCGCGGGCGAGAACATCGGACTGGTCGACCCAGGGCTCGACATGGACATTGGCCTCGGTCGGTCCGATGCTCGAGGGGTCGAAGTGGGTCCCGACGGTGAGCAGGACCCGGGCCGTCTTCATGACGGACACGGCGGCGAGGACGGTGCGATAGACGTCGGCGGCCATCGACATGTAGCCGAGGACGGTCCCGAGCGTGACATAGATCAGCGGCCCGTCCCGGTCGCTCCACCCGTCCGGCAACGACTTGCCGGCGGCGGCGGCATCGCGGTAACGGATGGTGGTGGCGAATGGTGATGGATCGAGAGTGGCGGGAAACCGGGTGAGATAGGGCATGGTCCGCAACTCGTCCACCAAGCCCCGCCGATGCGCCTCGAGTACGGTCCCCGCCACCGCCATCGAGGCCGTCTCCACCTCGGCGGTCGAGATCGCCACCTGGGCGATGCGGAGGCCGGCGTCCCCCGCGACCACGGCTGACGCGTATTCGCAGGGCTCGCGGACGACGAGATCCGGGTGCCATTCACGGCATGCGCTCTCCATCCCGGGCAGCATGGCGTCCGTCGCCAGGCGACCGAACAGATCCCGGTTGGCCAGTCGGGCGGCCTCCTCCGGTGGGGCCAGGGGAAGCCGCTCCCTGATCGAGGCGACCTCGGACTCGGCCGGTTCGCCTCCAGCCCGGAACGGGTGACCCGATCGCCGGGCCATCTCCTCGAGGGCGGGCGGGCCCACCACGAGCACCTGGTCGCCGCGGCGCTGGGCGGCGTCGAGGAAGGGGAGCAACGGTTGCAGGTGTCCGCAGCCACCGAGCGAGCAGGCACCCAGTATCCGCACAACGGGTCAGGCTAGGCCCGGTGCCCTGACTGTCGGGCGGCGCTCATCCGGAGCGGGACGCCGACCATCCCCCGTCCTCGCTGTCTACGTGGGTGAGACCCCGGCTTCAGACGGGCACCGGCTCGGACTCGGCCGCCTCGCCTGGAGGTGGTACGGCGGGCTGTAGATCCGGTTCCACCGACAGCCGGGGGAGGGCCCGGTCGAGCCAACGTGGGAACCACCAGTTCGCCTTGCCGCACAGGAACATGAGTGACGGCACGATGGCCATGCGGATGAGGAGGGCATCCATGAGGATCCCGGCGGCCAGTCCCAGTCCGAACTCCTTGATCACCCGCTCGCCCCCCAGGATGAACGAACCGAAGACCAGGATCATGATGAGCGCCGCCGCGGTGATGGTCTTGCCCGTTGCAGCCAGGCCGTTCCGCACCGCGGTGCGGTTGTCACCCGACTTGAGGTACTCCTCGTGGATGCGGCTGATGAGGAACACCTCGTAGTCCATGGACAGCCCGAACAGGATGGCGAACAGCATGACCGGCAGGAACGCCTCGATTGGGCCGGGCCGGTTGACCTGGAAGACGGAACCCACCCACCCCCACTGGAAGACGCCCACCAGGATCCCGAACGCCGCTCCGATGGAGAGCAAGTTCATCACCGCCGCCGTGAGCGGGATCAAGAGGCTTCGGAACACCCAAGCCAGCAGAAGGAACGACAGCACCACCACCAGCCCGATAAAGAGAGGAAGCTTCGAGGACAGCACTCCGGCGAAATCGGCGAAGATGGCCGTGTTCCCGCCGACGTACGCGCTCACCCCGGTGCCGGCGATCGCCGCCGGGATGGTGGCCTGCCGCAGGTGGTCGATGAGGTCGGTGGTGGCCGAATCCTGCGGGGAAGATTTCGGGTAGACGGTGATCAGCGAGACCGTCTGGCCGTGGTTGCTCGGGAGGGAGACCGGTGCCACCACCTTGGCCACATTGGGCTGGGTGCCCACCGTGTCGGCCAGTTGGTGGAGGGCCTGGGCGTCCGCCGGGCCGGCGTTGTCCGTCACCAGCAGCAGTGGCCCGTTGAAGCCGGGTCCGAATCCGTTGGCCAGCAGGTCGTACGCAGTCCGGGTGGTGGTGCCGGTGGGGTCATTGCCCTGGTCGGAGGAGCCCAGCCGCAGCGAGAAGAAGGGCAAAGCAATGAGCACCACCACGACCAGGGCGACGACGGCCGGGAGGATGGGACGACCCTGGATGAAAGAGGCCCACCGGGGCCAGAACCCCTTGGTGCCGGTGCCCACGATCCGGGGTCCGTTGAGGGCGAGCTCCCGCTTCTGGCGCCGGCTCAGCACCCGCGGCCCGATGAAGCCGAGGAAGGCCGGCAGGAGGGTGAGGGCGGCGATCATGGTGAACAACACCCCGATGGCTGCCGCGATAGCCAGCCCGTAGAGGAAGTTGACCCCGAGGGCGAACATGCCGAGCAACGCGATGCACACGATGATGCCGGCGAACAGCACCGCCCGCCCCGATGTGTTCACGGCGTTGACGATGGAGGACTCGATGTCATTGCCGGCGATCAGGCCCTGGCGATGCCGGGTCACGATGAACAGGGCATAGTCGACGCCCACCCCGAGCCCGATGAGCAGCACGAGCTGGGTGGAGAATTCGGGCATCTTGAGGACGTGGCTGAGCAGCCCGATCACACCGATGGCCGTCCCCAAGGATGCCAGAGCCGACAACAGGGGCAGGAGCATGGCGAAGATCGAGGCGAACACCAAGTAGAGGACCACCCCGGCCAGAAGGATGCCGAGCCCCGCCGAGCTGAACGATACCCGGTTGGCCGCTTCGGCCACCTGGCCGGCCACCGCCACCTGGAGGTCAGGCCCGTTGGCCGTCTGGGCGGTGGCCACGAACTTCTTGGCCAGGGATGTGGAGATGTACTGCTCCTGGGTGTCGAAGGTGACCGTGGCGAACCCGGTCCGGCCATCGGCACTGATCTGAGCCGATCCACCGGCATCGTACGGACTGACGATGTTCGAGACATGGGGCACGCCTCTCACCTTGTCCAACATGGTCGTGACCACAGCCTCGACCGAGGGATCAGTGACGGCGGCCCCATTGGTGGTGTGGAAGACGATCTGCTCCCGGTCGCCGGCCACCTTCGGCGCCGCCGATTGGAGCAGGTTGAGGGCTTTGGTCGACTCGGTGTTGGGCAGCGAGAAGCTGTTCGAGTACGCGGTGCCCACAGAATTGGAGATGAGAATGGTGCCGACCAGCGCGGCCAGCCACAACAGCAAGACGATCTTGCGTCTACGTACGCACCAGGAGGCCAGTGCCTTCATGTTGGGATACCTCGGGTCGGGGGTCGGGCGGTGGGCCCCGCCGCTCCCTGGGGGAGCGAGCAGCCGGGCGCCCACCATTCTCGCCGAAAGGTGGCCCCCGGCGGTAGTCGGCGCCCGGCATCGACCATGATTGGAGGGATGCCGCCCCGTGAGCGCCTCATCGACCTGGCCGGCGCCTTCAACTTCCGGGATCTCGGGGGCTACCCGACGGCCGGCGGTCGGGTCACCCGATGGGGGCAGCTGTTCCGCAGCGACACGCTCCACGAGCTCACCGCTTCCGACGTCGAGATCCTGAGGTCTCTGGGCCTGGCCACCATCGTCGACCTGCGTACGTCACGCGAACTGGACCGAGCCGGACGCGGCCCGATGGCCTCGGAGCCGGTCGCCTTCCGGCACCTCTCGGTCATCCGCGAGGGTGAGGGCGAGGCAATGGCCGCCCCGGCTGAACCAGGCGATGAGCTGAGCAGGCGGTACCTCCGGTACCTGGACCGCGGCCGTGAGCCCTTGGTCGAGGCATTGTCACTGGTCGCCGACCCCGATCGTCTCCCATTGGTCTTCCACTGCGCGGCGGGCAAGGACCGCACCGGGGTGCTGGCCGCCCTGGTGCTCGACATCCTGGGCGTGGATCCCGAGATCATCGTGGCCGACTACCTGGTGACCGCGGGCCGGATGGAGCTCATCCTCGCCCGCTACCGGTCCGATCCAGGGCTGGCCGCCGCCATGGCCGAGGCTCCCGCCTACCGTTTCGCAGTGGAGGCGGACACCATGGAACGGTTCCTCGCCGTCCTCTACGAGCGGTTCGGCGGGGCCCGGGCCTGGGCCGCGGCGTCCGGCGTGGACGACGAAGCCCTCGATCGGATGGATGACCTGCTGCTCGAACCAGCGGACTAGGCACCGGTGTGGCGCCATCCCGCATTCGAGCGGATAGCGCCGTCGGACCACCAGGGACCGGTCGTGTCCCTCCGCCCATCGGCGCCGGGACAAGGCTGCCTACACTGGTGGCATGGTCGCCTCGGTCTTGGTGCTGTTGCTGGTAGGTGGACTGGTCTTCGTCTCACTCGTGATGGCCGCCGCCGCCACCATCGGCTTCCTGCTCTGGCGGTACGGACGGCGCAAGTGGCGTGCCCTGCGCTCGCACAGCGCCGTGGTCGGCGCCGGTCTGCTGTGGGCCGCGGTGTCTTCCCGGCACGTGAGGCCCCGTCCCGCTGCCAGTCCGGACGACATGAAGGACTGGCCGGCTCGTGCCGTGCGCAAGGAGTTGTGGCGTTCGGTGGACCGGGCCGAAGCTGCGGTCCGCACGGCCGACGATCTCGGAGGTCCTACCGCCTCGCTCCCGTCGCTCTGCCGTCGGCTCCGGCATGCGGCGATCGCCCTCGACCGGATCCTTCGGGTGGCACCCGAGAGCTCGGTATCACCCCCACTGGCTGCGCAGGCCTTCGACGTCATGCGGGCCGCCTCTGACGTCCAGCGCGCCGCGGTGGCGTCAGCGGGGGACGCCACCGGCCAAAATGTCGGGGACCTCTCCCGCGACGCCGACCATGAGTTGCAGTGCCTCGACGCCGGCCTGGCGTCGACCCGGGCGGTGTTGGGCCCGCCCGATCACTGAGACCCGGTCAGCCCACCGGAGCCGAGCACCTGGTCGACCGCCGCTTCGAGGACGGCCAGCCCGTCGGACAGGAGGGGGTCCTCGATGACCAGCGGTGGCAGCAGCCGGATCACGTTGCCATAGGTGCCGCACGAGAGGGTGATCACCCCCTGGGCGTGGCAGGCGGCAAGGATCCGTCGGGTGGCATCGGCGTCGGGATCACGGGTACCCGGCCGGACGATCTCCATTGCCATCATGGCCCCGCGTCCGCGGACGTCGCCTACGGCCGGGTGCCTCTCCCGGAGCAACGTGAGGGAGCCGATGATCGTCTCCCCGATGCCACGAGCGGCGCCGGCCAGGTCGAGGCGCCGCATGAGGTCGATGGAGGCGAGCGCGGCGGCGCAGGCGACCGGGTTGCCGCCGAATGTGCCGCCGAGACCACCGGGGTGGACGGTGTCCATCACCTCGGCCCGGCCGGTAACCGCCGCCAGCGGCATGCCGCCGGCCAGCGCCTTGGCCGTGGCGATGACGTCCGGCTCCACGCCCTCGTGCTCACAGGCGAACCAGTCGCCGGTCCGGCAGAAGCCGGTCTGGATCTCGTCGGCGACCAGCAGAGCCCCGTGGGCGCGGCACCAGGACGCCAGGGCAGGCAGGAACCCTGGTGCCGGCGGCACGAACCCCCCCTCTCCCTGGATCGGCTCGATGAGCAGACAGGCCACATTGTCCGCGCCCACATTGCGCTCGACCAGGTCGATGGCGCGCCTGGCGGCATCCGTGCCGGTCATGCCGGCCGGATCCCGAAAGGGGTAGGAGGCGGGTGCCCGATAGACCTCGGGGGCGAAGGGCCCGAACTTGTCCTTGTAAGGCATGTTCTTGGCCGTCAGAGCCATCGTCAGGTTGGTGCGGCCGTGATAGGCGTGATCAAAGGCGACCACGGCCGAACGCCCGGTGGCGTACCGAGCGATCTTCACCGCGTTCTCGACGGCCTCGGCTCCTGAGTTGAACAGCACGGTGCGCTTGGGGTCACGACCGGGCGCCAGGGCATTGAGGGTCTCGCACACGGCCACGTAGCCTTCGTAGGGGTTGACCATGAAGCACGAGTGGGAGAACCGGCTGGCTTGCTCGGTGATGGCGTCGACCACCTCGTCTGCGGCGTGGCCCACGTTGGCCACGCCGATGCCGGCGCCGAGGTCGATGAGCGAGTTCCCGTCCACGTCGACGAGGACGGCTCCGTGGGCCTCGCGGATGTAGACGGGTAGGACCGAGCTCACGCCCGGGCCCACCGCCGATACGCGTCGCCGATGGAGTACTTCCGAGTTCGGCCCCGGGATGGTGCTGACGAGGTTTCGCTTCGGGTCAAGCACGAGATCCAGCCTGGCACGAACCTGTCCTTGGTGCCCCACTCCGCCCAGCGACGAGTTCATCTCTTGGCCTCGGGTCGGCTGCTGCCCGACAGCCGGTCCAGAACGCTGCCCACCGTCGCAGGTTTGTGTCCGCGGAGGCGTGGTATGAGAAATGGCCAGGGGGCGTCATCGAGCGGGTTGGGACGGGCATGCCGGAAGAAGGGGAGCGCGAGCAGGCTCGCAACGACCCAGGTCGCCAGGAAACTGAAGAGGAGCGACAGGATCGGAACCTTTTGGAGCTCCTTCAGGAGCTTCGGGTGGCAGGGATCGGCATTCAGGTGCTGTTCGGGTTTTTGCTGTCGCTGCCGTTCAGCAACCGCTTCGCCCATCTCGATGCTGCCCAACGACATCTCTACGTCGTGACCCTGGTGCTTGCCGCCCTGGCCACCGGTCTGCTCACCGCACCGGTCGCCTACCACCGCCTCGTATTCCGCCAGCACAAGAAGGCGCGCCTGCTACGGGTGTCGAACGGAATGGCACTGGCCGGACTCGCCGTGGTCGGGCTGGCCATCTCGTCGGCCGTGCTGCTGGTGACCGGGGTCGTGCTGCAGGGCGTTGCCGGACCGATGGTCTCGGCCTTGGTGGCTGGCATGTTTGCCGTGCTCTGGTTCGTGGTCCCGCTGGTGTCGAGTCGGTCCGACGAGAGAGCCCATCGTTAGCTCTTTCGCAGGACGACCTATTGCGGAGAACTCGCTCATCACCTTCCAACCGGCGCGGTGATCATGTGGACGGATGGGTCTCGAGGGGTTTCAACACGGCGGAAACGGGAACGGGAAACAGGGCGGCAGCGAGGCGGTAGACGAACTACGGAGGGATTGGAACTCATGCCCCAACCCAGTTGGAGTCAACGGCGCGAACATCAGTACGAGCACATCAAGGAGAGCCTCGTCGATCGGGGTGAGCCAGAGGAAACGGCGGAAGAAATCGCGGCGCGGACCGTCAACAAGGAGCGGGCCCGCTCCGGAGAAGCCCGTTCGGCCAGCCGAACCTCGACTGACGACATCTCCTCCGGTCGTCGGGGTGGGTTGCGGTCACACCGGGGCCCAGGTGGAAGGACTCGCGACCAGCTCTATCGAGAGGCCCAACGCAAACATGTGAAGGGGCGGTCGAAGATGTCGAAGGCTCAACTGCAGAAGGCGGTCGGGCGCTGAGGACAATCTATGAGTGAACTGGGCCTTTGTCTGTCGAGCGAAGAACATTCGCCCACGTCCCTGTGGGATCAGGCCAGGTCGGCCGAGGAGGCGGGCCTCCAATCGCCGCTCATCTCCGATCACTACCATCCCTGGACCGACCGTCTGGGAGACCGTCCACGACGAGGAAGGCGAGCTGTTACCGCTCTGACGGTCGGAGCGGAGCCGCAAGCGGCGGCTCGAGCTAGGGGAGGCGTTGCGGGCAGCCAAACGGTTCTCCCCAACCGGGCCTCATCCCTTCGGTCACCGGGACGAGCCGCCGGTAACCTACTTCCCACTACCGTTTCAGGGCGATGGACAAGGCCCGTGACCTGGTTCGATCTGCCCGTGCCGGCTGAGGGACGGCGGTCCCGGCCCTGGCCGCTCGACGCCGACCGGTTCGATTGAGCACATCGGGCGACTCGGGGCCGGACGGGGCGTCGATCGTTCGAGCGGTCGATGACTTCACCTCACGCGTCGAGCACTCCCTGTTCGTGGTGACCACAGGGGCCCAGGGCGGCGACGTGAGCGGGTGTCTGGCGGGCTTCGTCACCCAGTGCAGCATCCAGCCGCCGCGTTTCATCATCTGTATCTCAAAGTTGAACCACACCTTTTTCGTCTCCGAACGCTCCGACCATGTTGCGCTGCACCTACTGAGGGAGGACCAGATCCAGCTCGCTTCGCTGTTCGGCGAGCAAACTGGGGACGCCGTCGACAAATTCGAGCGATGCCAGTGGCATTCGGGACTGACCGGCGTACCGGTACTCGATGATTGCGCCGCATGGGTGGAAGGACCCATCATGACTCGGTTCAGCGCCGGTGACCACGAAGCCGTTCTGATGCGGCCCGTTGGTGGCGGCGCCCACTCGTCCGGGCCGGTGCTCACCTCCCAGCACGCACCTTCGTTTGAACCGGGACACCCATCGTCGCCGTGAGGGCGGTCCCGTCGGTCGCGGCCACGCCCCGCCATGCACATCCGTCACGTGTCAGGTCCAGGATCTCAGGCCGCTCCTCTGGCTGATCGGTTTCGCCATCGGCCGTGGCGAGAGCGCAGGCAGTCGGCGTCCCCTATGGCTGCTAGCCGGAGGGCGTCCGGCTACTCCACGCGGGTGTAGGTGAGGTCGAAGTCGTCTCTCCAGCTCGACCCGTCGGTCGAGATCTGCCAGGTGCCGGCAATGGTATGGCCCTGGTCGTTGAAGGTGCCGGTGAAGCGCTGGGAAAAGTCGGGGTCGGCAAGACGGCTCAGCGTCCAGACATTGTTCGTGAACGTCATCTCGTACACCCGCGCCACACCGCGGGAGTCGAAGTAGTGCTGAAGATATGTCGCTTTGGCCGGTTCGAAGCCGATGATGGCGATGCCATCCGGCGCGTCAGGGTGATCCACCTCCCAGCGCTGGACGAGGAAGCGCCTTCCGGGTAGCCATTCGAAGGTGGTCACAGCACGCGGAGCATCAGCCGGGTCCGGTATGAATCCAGGGGCCATCGTCCACTCGCCCACGAACGGCTCGAGAGCATCGAGTGGGTTCGGATCGGTCGTCTTGGTCATCTGGCTCCTTCGTCGTCTCGGGCCTAAACCATCCTCTGGTTTGGACGGTCCATTCGCCGAGAATTCATCGCCGGTCGGCCTGCAGTCCGCGCGTGGAGGTGATGCCGGAGCGCGGGGTCTGGCCACCGGGCCGCATCACTAGTCTCGAGCCGTGACCGTAGAGGAATTGGACGGGCGCCAGCCCGAACACTTCGATGTGCTGATCGTCGGAGCAGGCTTGTCCGGCATCGGCGCCGCCTATCGCCTGCAGACAGAGTGTCGGGCGAAGACCTACGCCATCCTGGAACGACGGACGGCCTCCGGGGGTACGTGGGACCTCTTTCGCTACCCGGGGGTGCGATCGGACTCCGACATGTTCACGTTGGGCTACCCGTTCCGACCTTGGCGCCAGCCGCGGGCGATCGCGGACGGCCCGGATATCCTGCACTATCTCCGGGACACTGCCGCGGCCTACGGCATCGACCGGCACATCCGCTACGACCAGAAAGTCGTGGCTGCTTCGTGGGATTCGGACGCCGCCTGCTGGACGCTCGAGGTCCAGGGTTCAGGAATCCCGTCCCCCCACTACACCTGCCGGTTTCTCTACCTCTGCACCGGCTACTACAGCTACGACGGCGGGTACAGACCGGAGCTGCCGGGTGTCGGGCGGTTCCAAGGGAAGGTGGTGCACCCCCAGGAGTGGCCCGACGACTTGGACTACACCGGCAAGAAGGTGGTGGTGGTGGGGAGCGGAGCCACCGCCATCACGCTCGTCCCGGCCATGGCCAAGAAGGCTGCTCAGGTGACGATGGTGCAACGGTCGCCGACTTATGTCGCGTCGCTCCCCCGCACCGATCCAGTTGCGGCCAGACTGGCCAGAGTCCTGCCGCCCGGGCTCAGTAACCGGATAGCCCGGTGGAGGAGCGTGTTCTTCACCCAGGCCTTCTATCTCTTCTGTCAGCACTATCCGGAGGCGGCCAGGCGGTTCCTCCGTTCGGCCGCCGCCCGTCAGCTCCCCGACGGCTACCAGCTCGATCCCAATTTCAACCCCGCCTACAACCCGTGGGATCAACGGATGTGCCTGGTACCCGATGGTGACCTCTTCCAATCGATCGCGGCCGGAACCAGCTCGGTCGTGACCGATCACATCGAGACGTTCACCGAGACAGGTCTCCGACTGGAGTCCGGGGTGGAGATCGAGGCCGACCTGGTCGTGTTGGCGACCGGCCTGAAGCTCGTGGCGTGGGGGGGGATCGCGCTGAGCGTCGACGGCACCGTCGTGGATTCGGGGACGACGTTGGTCTATCGGGGTTGCCTGCTGAGCGGCGTGCCCAACCTGGCCTTCTGCATCGGCTACACCAACGCCTCCTGGACACTGCGTGCCGATCTGAGCTCGCGCTACGTGTGTCGGCTGATCAATTACATGGCGGCCAACGACTACGTCACGGCGGTCCCCACTCCGACTGAGCGGGTGACGCCGAGAGGACCGGTCTTCGCTCTCAAATCGGGCTACGTCGAGCGGGCCGCGTCCCTCCTGCCCAAGCAGGGGGACAAGGATCCGTGGCGCTTCTTCCACAATTACCCGATCGATCTCCTCATGTCGCGGGCGGCCGGTATCACCGCCAGCATGGAGTTTGCCCGTTCCTCTGCCCAGGACCGGCGGCCCGCCGTTCGTGGTGCGGGATGACGGCCGCTCACCACCCACGCAGGTCCACCGACCAGGTTTCGATCACCTCGTCGTCGTCGGCCAGATGCATCCGCTCGTGATAGGCCACAGTGGGGTCGACGTGGGCGGGGAGGACGCGGATCCTGTCACCAACCCGGACGGACCCCTCGGGCACGAACGTCACGTGCTCGTCTGAGCAGAACAAGACTCGAGCCCCCTCGATCGACGGGTCTCCGTGATCCATCCCGAGCGCCTTCAGACCGCAATCGGCCACCGCCCACTTCGGTGACACCGAGATCACGGTGGCCAGGACCGAGAGGGCCTGGGCGAACGGGAGACCGAGCCGACCGTAGGCCGTGTCCATCAGAGCGTACGAGCCCGCTTGGATCTCGGTGGCCGAGCGGTTGATGTCGTAGGTGCCGGTGCCGCCGGCCGAGATGACCTCCCCCCCGGTCTGTTGGTGGGCGAGGAGCAGCAGTTCCATCGATGCTTCTGCCTCCTCCACCCGTGTGGTCCGCTGCTCCACCCCGACGATGTGGCCTTCGTAACCCATGACGCCCCGGACATGCAGTCCCCGGGCCCGGGCCAGGTCGGCCAGTCGGCCGGCGTCCTGCGGCCGGCAACCGCAACGAGGAAGCCCCACATCGACGTCGATCAGGACCTCGGGAACACCGCCGGCAACCGCGGCGTCGATGGTCTCGCTGGAGTCGACGGCCACCGTCACCCGCGACCCCTGACGGGCCAGAGCGCCAAGGCGCGAGGCGTCCAGCACCTCGTTGGCCAGGAGGAGATCGGCTCCCAATCCGGTGCGGGTCAATCCCTCCATCTCCGTGATGGTGGCGCATGCAAACCCGGGGTGACCGGCTTCTGCCTGTCGGGAGGCGAGCGCGGTGCACTTGTGGGCTTTGACGTGAGGGCGCAGACTGCGTCCCGGCCGCGCTTCGGCCATCGTCTCCAGGTTCTGGTCGAGGAGCGCACGTTGGACGACCAATGCCGGAGTGGTCAGCTCTCCGAGGTGCACGCCCGCAGCGTAGGCTCACGCCGTTGCACCCGGCGTGGTCGGCCAGGGCCTCAGGAGATGTTGACCTCGACCGAGGTCCCCTCGTCGCAGGCATGGCGGGCCACGCGCACCTCGTAGGTCCCGGGACGGACCACCATGGCGTGGGAACGGGTGTCCCGTTCGGCCAAGTTGGACCGTGACACGGTGAGCTCGGCCACGGCGGTCTCCCCGGTTCCCAGCTCGATCCTCTGGAAGGCCATGAGCCGGGCGGGCCGGGGTGAGCCGGCCCGGCGCACATAGACCTGCACGACCTCCGAACCGTCTCGGCTCCCGGTGTTGCGGACCGTGACCCGGACCCGGATCCCGCCTGCCATCACCTCGGCTCCCAACATCTCGAGGGCGAACGTCGTGTAGCTCAGCCCGAACCCGAACGGGTAGGCGGGGGCGATGCCCTCTCGGGCCAGGTGCCAGTACCCGTGCCATTGGTCGTAGACGAACGACTCGCTCTCCGCGTCGAAAGCCGGCAGATGGGACTCCTCCACCGGCACCGAGAAGGGGAGCCGCCCCGACGCATCGACCTTGCCGAGCAGCACGGCGGCCAGGCCGTGGCCACCCTCCATACCCGCGTACCAAGCCTGCAGCACGGCCGGCACCGCGGCGTCCCACTCGGAGACGACCACCGCGCTCCCCGCCACGATGGCCACGACGGTCCGGGGATTGGCCCCGGCCACGGCCCGGACGAGCGCCACGTCCTCGTCGTGGAGACGCAAGGACTTCCGGTCGCCACCGGTAGCGAATCCTCCCGCCGTCCGGGCCGCCACGTAGGACGGGGGATCGATCGACCGCTCGTCGGCAATCGAGGCATCGAATTGGGCGACCAGCGCGGGGTCGTCGGTCTCCGGAAACAGGTGCCGAAGGTGGGCGGTAGCGAACTCTCCGATGAACTCGCCCTCGTCGTCGCGGGAGTAGCCCACCACGACGAGGGCCACGGTGGCCGAGCCGGCCAGGGAGGTGACCGCCTCGAGGTCGGCATCGTCGGAGTGGACGACGGTCACGCCGGGGAGAGCCGCCCGCAGGCCGTCAGCCACGGTGGCCACTTCGGGGGCCCACACGTCACTCGAGCCACCGTCGCCGAGGTTGATCGCGGTCGCCAACCGGCCGAAGAGGGCCAGCCTCCCCGCCGGGACCAGTTCGAGCGGGAGGATCGGTCGACC
This sequence comes from uncultured Acidimicrobiales bacterium, assembly GCA_963734435.1. Classification (GTDB taxonomy): domain Bacteria; phylum Actinomycetota; class Acidimicrobiia; order Acidimicrobiales; family RAAP-2; genus Bog-756. Next base: position 164,078 of record CAVTHA010000003.1, read on the forward strand.
GTCGACCGGTTCGTTGCGCAGCAACACGACCGACCGCGCCGACACCTCGCGGGCCAGGGTGCGATGGCCCGGATTGGCCAGGATCTCCCGGCCAGGGGGCGGGCCGCTGAGGACGGCGTCGAACCGCAGCCTGGTGGCGATGACCCGCTCGGCGGCCCGGTCCACCTGGTCCCACGACACAGAGTCCTCATCGAGGGCGCGCCGGAGGCCGCCGGCCCGGATCATGCGGTAAGGCATCTCCACGTCGAGCCCGGCCCGAAGGGACCGTGCCGCGTCCCGGATGCCGAGTATCCAGTCGCTGATGACGAACCCATCGAATCCCCACTCTTCGCGGAGGACGTCGGTCACGAGTGCCTCGTTCTCTCCGCACCAGGCACCATTGACGCTGTTGTACGCGGTCATGACTGCAGCCACGCCCTCGTCCACGATCGCGCTTGAAGTGGGGGAGGTACACCTCGTGGAGGGCAGCTTCGTCCACGGTGATGTCCACGACGAACCGGGCGTTCTCCATCGAGTTGCAGGCGAAGTGCTTCACACAGGCCATGGCGTGGCGCTGGACACCCCTGGTCAGGGCGGCACCCATCTCGCCCACGTGGAACGGGTCCTCGCCGTAGGTCTCCTGGGCCCGCCCCCATGCCGGGTGACGCAAGACGTTGACGCACACGCCTCCGTAGAGGTCGGCGCCGACGGCACGGAGCTCGCGGCCGATGGCCTCGCCCACTCGCTCCTCGAGGCCCGGGTCCCAGGTCGCCCCCCGGGCCATGGTGACCGGGAAGCAGGTGGCCTGGTCGACGACTACCCCCGAGGACCGTCGGAGAAGGCGAACCCCTCCAGCCCGAGACGTTCGATGCGGGCCGCTCGGAAGGGACTCTTGTGGTATCCGGCCTCGCCCAGGTAGACGAGGCCGGCCCAGAAGGGCGCGTCGCCATCCAGGCACCAGAGCTTCTCGTCCTCGGTCATCCGGGCCACGATGGCCCGCGCCGCCCCGACCGGGTCGCCTCGCCCGGCCGCCGGAGCAGTGGTCATCCGGCCATTGTCCCAGGTGCGGTCAGGCCTCGCTCCGGTGGGCGGACGGACTCATGCACCGAGGTGGGCCCGGTCCTTCGCCGCGCCACGACGAGGCGTCAGGACCAGCCGGTCACGAAGAGGTCGAGGTCGGTGCGGTGAGGTCGTACACCGTGACGCCGTCCACCGCCTGGGCCGTGAAGTGCGTGCTCACCCACGAGGAGATCTGAGCCGAGTCCGAGGCTCCCGACGATCCGAGCCCGCCTCCGAAGCCTCCGAATCCACCACCACCACCACCACCACTGATGTAGTAGTGAATTCGTCCGGCGGAGACGTACTGCTCGAACTGGCTGAGCGTCGGGGCCGGGTCCGTCCCGTTGAAGCCACCGATGGCCATCACCGGATCGCCGGTGGCCAGCTGGTAGCCCGACGCCGAGTTGGAGCCGCTGGTGGCGGCCACCCATGAGTACTTCGAGGCATTGGCCGAGAGGAGCGTGACGAGCTGCTTGCCCGGTGTGGCCGCGTTGAGCAGCCCACCTGCCCCACCCGCCCCGCCCGCTCGGCCCCGTCCGGCTCCGGGAGCCGCTCCGCCCAACCCGGCCGGGGCACCGCCGAAGGCGCCGGGTCCACCGGCTGGCCCGGCCCCTCCCGGGAACCGACCGGAACCGAGACCACGGTGGCGGAAGAAGCTGCCGGGGATCTTGAGGCCGTTCGGCAGCTTCGCCCCGTTTGGCAGGGTGAAGCCCGGGGGCAAGGTGATGCCGTTGCGGGCGAAGCCCGGGCCGGGACCACCACCCGGGAACCCACCGAGCCCGCCTCCTTGGATCGGTGGCCCGGCTGACGGGATGGCCCCACTGTGGGGTGTGGCCGCGGTCGTCAGCGAGTAGGCGGCGGGTGCGGCGAGCACCGAGGCCAGGCCGAAGCCGGCCAGACCGGCCGCCAGTACGCCGCGGGCGCGGGGGACCAGTGCGATCCCCAGGGCGGCCACGATCCCGACGGTGAGGATGATCCAGCGCAGGGCCGGGTACCAGGTCGGGCTCCACCCGAGGATCACCAAGGCCCAAGCGACGGAAGCCACCACCGCCACGGCCAGGGCCAGGCGAGGGAAGATCTCGCGTCGGCGGTGCCACAGGGTGGTGGCGCCCATGCCGACCAGGGCGCCGATGGCTGGCGCCAGGGCGACGGTGTAGTAGGGATGGATGATCCCCTGGGCGAAGCTGATGGTGGCGCCGGTCAGCAGCAGCCATCCTCCGAACAGGAGGAACCCGGCGCGCACCCTGTCGGTCCGCGGGGCCCGGCGGGTGAGCCACAGCACCGCCACCAGGCCGATGAGTGCCCCGGGGATCAACCATGAGATCTGCCCTCCCATGTCGCGGAGGAACAGTCGGTTCCAACCGACCGGGCCCCACATGCTCCCCGCCACACCGCGCCCGCCGACGCTGCCCTTCTCGTTTCCGGTGATCCGGCCGAATCCGTTGTAGCCGAAGATGAGGTTGAGCAGGTTGTTGTCCGTCGACCCCCCGATGTAGGGACGGTCGGCGGCGGGGGTCAGCTGGACAGCCGCCACCCACCAACCACCGGCCACCACCATGGCCACACCGGAATAGATCACTTGCACCACTCGCCGTCCGATCTTGGGCGGCCCGGCCAGCAGGTACACGATGGCCAGGACCGGCATCAGGATCAGGGCCTGCAGCATCTTGGTGATGAAGCCGAAGCCGATCAGCGTCCCGGCCAGCACCATCCATCGGGTCCGCCCGCCCTCGATGGCCCGGACGGTGGCGTAGGCCGCAGCCGTCAGGAGCAGGGTGAGCAGGGCGTCGGGATTGTTGAACCGGAACATCAGGGTGGCAACCGGGGTGACGGCCACGACGACACCGGCGATCAGCGCGGCTGCGGGGCTGAACCACCGCCGCAACGTGGCGAATATGAGGCCGACGGTGGCCACACCCTCGAGCGCCTGTGGAGCGAGGATGCTCCACGAGTTGACCCCGAACAGGCGCGCCGAGATCTCCATCACCCAGAGGAACGCCGGTGGCTTGTCCACCGTGATGAAGTTGGATGCGTCGGACGACCCGAAGAAGAAGGCCTTCCAGCTCTTGGTGCCGGCTTGCACGGCCGCGGAATAGAAGCTGTTGCCCCAACCCGACCGGCCGAGCCCCCACAGGTACAGGAAGCCGGTGGCCACCAGCAGGAGGACCAGCGCCGGACGGACCCAGGCCGGGTCGTCGGGTCGCCCTCGGATCAGCCGTCGGCGGCGGGATGCGGGAACAGTCGGGGCGGGAGGTTCGACGGTCGGGGTCGGCTCGCCCGCCGCCGACCCCTGCTCGTTGGACGGTTCAAAGGGTGGGAGCGGGTCGGCCGGGGGGAGGTCGATCGTGGTTCCCTCCGGGCCGCCGCCGACCGCCGTGACCCGATCCTGGGTCTGGCGGGCATCGTCGAGTGCGGCCCCGAACCCGATGGCGTCGCTGCCGGTCATGATGCGGTCTCCTCGATGGTCGTTCCGGCCGGTGGCGCGGGAAGGGGGTGTTGAACATCGGGCCGCTCCGCGGCGGCGTGCAGGTGGGTCCGAAACGCCGGCCGGAACACCCAGGTGCGGAGGATGCCGAACCGGATAACGGCCGCGACCAGGTTGGCGATGGTCAAGGCGATGAGCTCCGGCACGGGAGAACCGAGCCCGGAGACGCGGGTTACGGCCAGGGCCAGGGTGGTGAAGCCGAGGCTCACGGCCAGCAGGCCGGACGCTCCGGCCCATCGGCGCCAACCCCTGAGACGATGCCTGGCCGCCCCGACCAGGCCCCGGTGCACCGCGGTGTTGCCCAGGCTGCACAGCCCGATGGCGACGGCGTTGGCCGAGAAGCTGCCCAAGTCGGGCCGCAGGGCGGCGAACAGCCCCACATAGATCAACGTCGACACCGCGCCGACTCCGGCGAAGCGCAGGAGCTCGTCGGCGAACACATCCCGCTCCGCCCCGGAACGTTCTCGTCGTCGCCAGGCTCGGCCCGACCCGGGAGTGACGCCCCGAGTGGGCTCGGCTGCCGGCGGCGGCCAGATGGTCCTCTGCTCCACCCGCCGCCGAGCGGCCGGCCCCAGGAGACGCCACACGCCTCGGAGGTCCATGAGCGCGGTGGGGATCACGTCGACTCGCGAGTCGGTGTCGTCCACCCAGTGCACGGGAACCTCGTGGATGCGCAAGCCGGCGCGTTGGGCGGTGACCAGGAGTTCGGTGTCGAAGAACCACTCATCGTCCTGCACCAGCGGGAGGACCTCGACAGCGGCTTCACGCCGCATGGCCTTGAACCCGCACTGGGCGTCGGTGCAGGAGCTGCGGAGTGCCGATCGGAGCAACAGGTTGTAGCCACGGGAGATGAGCTCGCGCCGGGCCCCCCTCACCACGTGGGCACCGCGTGCCAGACGTGTCCCGACGGCGAGGTCGCTGTGACCCGACAGCAGTGGGGCCACCAACGGCACCAGAGCGTCGAGGCCGGTGGACAAGTCGACGTCCATATAGGCGACGACGGAGGCGGTGCTCCCCGACCATGCCGCCCGGAGCGCCCGGCCGCGCCCTTTCTCCCCCAGACGGATGGCGTGAACGTCGGGTCGGGTGGCGGCCAGGTCGGCGGCGATGCGCCAGGTGCCGTCGGTGCTGGCGTTGTCGGCAATCGTGATGGTCGAGGTGAACGGGAACGAGTTGCGGAGGAAGGACTGCAGGTAGGCGAGGCTCCGGGCCAACTGCTCGGCCTCGTTGTAGACGGGGACCACGATGTCGACGTCCGCGTTGCTCCGGGCCCGCGGTGGGACGGACGGGGAGAGTTCGGTCACGCTCATGGGCGTGATCCTGACGTCTACGGCTCCGACCGGGTTGGGATCAACCTGTGAGTCCCATGAGAAATGCCGTCGGGCAGACGGGCGAAGGGTGCTGGAGATCGATAGCAGGAGACCGGGGCGTTGCTCGCTGGGGCGCCGTCTGTCGCCCGCTTCAGATGCCAATGACCTCGATGAGGGTGCCCAGGCCGGCGAAGTCGTCGGGATTGCGGGTATAGAGCGCCAGCCCGTTGGCATGGGCGGTTGCCGCGATGAGTAGATCGGCGATCCGAGGCCGGTGCCACCGCCCGGTTTCGGCAACTGCTGCAACGACCTGCCCGTAGCTCCTCGCCGCAGCGACCTCGAAGGGGAGGGGTTCGAAGGTTGCCTCGACCTGCTGGAGGCGTGCCTGGCGGCGTGCCCCCTCATGTCCAGTCGAGGCGAGATGGGGGCCGGCGGCCAGCTCGGCCAAGGTGATCGCACATACGGCCGCCTCGTCTGGGAGCGCCGCCACTGCCGGATTGTCCCAGTCGATGACCACCGAGGTGTCCAGCAAACCTGAAGCCATCTACAGCTCCTGGTGGGCAGCGCGGTCGAGGTCCGCCCGGAACTCCTCGACATCGATATGTGGACCCGCCGTCGTGAGCGCCAGGAGCTCCGCCTTCGGGACCAGGCTTCGGCGTACGGTGTGGATCGGCCGGAGCTCGGCGACCGGAGCGCCGTTGCGGGTCACCACGAAACTCTCGCCGGCGGCCACCGCGTCGATCACCTTTGCGTTGTCGTTGCGGAGCTCCCGCTGGGCGATGGTCCTTGTCACAGCTTCAGTGTAGCGGAGAGAGCTACACTGCGCTACGGGGCCGTTTCTGACTGGTGGACAGTTCGAGCTGGGCGCGCGACGGCCCGACCACCATGGCCTCCTCCGGCACCGGATCGGCGGTCGGCGGCGTCCGGGGTAGACGGACGGTGAAGGTGGTGCCAGACCCGGACCGCCCTTCGGCCGCCACCGTGCCGTGGTGGGCGGCCACGATGGCACTCACGATGGACAGTCCGAGCCCCGCGCCCCCGTGGGTCCGCGACCGTGACGGGTCGGAACGGTAGAAGCGCTCGAAGACGTGCTCGCTCTCCTCGGGGTCCATGCCCGGTCCGTCGTCGGCGACGGTGACGACCACCTGACCGTCATCCGGCTCGACCTTGACCCGGGCCCGCGTGCCGGGCGGCGTGTGGGCCCGTACGTTGGCCAGCAGGTTATCCATGACCTGCCTCAGCCGGGTGGCGTCGCCCACCACTTCGACCGGAGTGGATGCCTCGAAGCTGACCGGCCATTCCGGTCCCACCGTTGATGCGGTATGGACGGCCTCGGCGCAGAGGGCGACTAGGTCAACCGAGTGCTGCTCCATTGGCCTGCCCTCGTCGAGACGGGCGAGCAGCAGAAGATCGGCGACCAGGTGCTCCATCCTCGCCGTCTCGGTCCGGATGCCGCCCAGCAGGCGTTCGAGGTCCTCTTTTTGCTCGGAGGCGCCGCGCTCGAAGAGCTCGGCGTAGGCGGAGATGGCGGCGATTGGGGTGCGGAGCTCATGGGAGGCATCGGCCACGAACTGCCGGAGCTGCTGCTCGGAGGCGCGAAGCCGGCGTTCCGACGCCAGACGGGCGCTGAAGGCTGCTTCGATCCGGGTGAGCATGACGTTGAGGGTGCGGGCCAGGCGGCCGACTTCGGTCGACTCGTTCTCTCCTGGGACCCGCTCGGTGAGATTGCCGTCGGCGATCGACTCGGCCGTCGTCTCCATGTCGCGGAGGGGGCGGAGCCCGAGCCGGACCAACCAGAAGCCGCCGACCAGAGCCACCAGCACGGCTCCTCCGGTCACCGCCAGCTCGATGAGGAGGAGCTGGTGCAGGGTGCTGGCCGTGTCGTTGAGCGGTTGGGCCAGGATCAGCAGGTTTCCGTTGTCCAGGGTCGAGGCGCGCACTCGGAAAGATGGTCCGCCAGCCTTCGTGGATGCTGCCGTGAAGTAGCTGACCTTCTCACCCTGCGCATTGGTCGAGAAGCCCGTGATGGTGTGAGGCAGTAGTGGCGTGTAGGCAGTCCCGTTCTGATACGCGGGGCAGACTTGTCCGCTGACCAACGCGCCGGAGGAGTTTCGCGTCTCCACCGCCGTGACCAACGCACCGGCGGGGGTCCTCACCTCCACCGCGGTGATCTGGATCGCATTGAAACCTTCCCCACCCCCGGGGCTCGGACCTGGTGGCGGTGCGCCATCGCCGGTGAGCGGGAACAGGCTGGTCCCAGGGGCACATGGGATCAGGCGTCCGCCGTTCAGTGCGACCTCGTACCCATGGTGCGACCGGTCGAGCTGCTGGTCGATCCGTTGGTTGAGAAAGGACTGCAGTGCCGAATAGGTGGCGACGTCGGCGATGATCAAGGCCACGACGGCGATGCCGCCGACGGCGACGACCAGGCGGGTACGGAGGGACACCGGTTATTCCGGAGTCGGTTCCCGGAGGGCGTAGCCGACCAGGCGCACGGTGTGGATGACGGGGGGGCCGGCCACTTCGAGCTTCTTCCTGAGGTAGCTCACATAGGTCTCGACCACGTTGCCGTCACCACCGAAGTCGTAGTGCCACACGTGGTCGAGGATCTGGGCCTTGGACAGGACGTGTCGGGGATTGAGGAGGAAGAACCGGAGCAGATTGAACTCGGTGGCGGTGAGTGAGACGGCTTGGCCGGCCCGGGTCACCTCGTGGGCGTTCTCGTCCATCTGGATGTCGGCGAATTGGAGGATGCCGGTGTCGTCGGGCTCGCTGCCCATGCGTCGGAGGATGGCGTGCACCCGAGCCACGATCTCGGCCAGCGCGAACGGCTTGGTGACATAGTCGTCCCCGCCGACCGTCAGGCCGGCGACCTTGTCCTCGACCGCATCCCGGGCGGTGAGGAACAGCACGGGGACCCGGAGACCGTCCGCCCGCAGTCGCCGGGTCACCTCGAGCCCGTCGAGATCCGGCATCATCACGTCGAGGACGATGAGATCGGGAGGGTGCTCCTGGGCCGCAGCCAGGGCCAGTCGCCCGTTCACCGCTTCATCGACCCTGAATCCCTCATAACGGAGCGACGTGGCCACGGCATCGACGATCGAGGGCTCGTCGTCGACGACCAGGATGCGCTGGCTGCGAGTCGGTTCCACGGACAAACTTCTCGTCCCTTCCTAGCCGGTGCTGATTCGCCGATCGGTGGGTCCGGTCGGTCCCAGCTCGCCCCCAAGCATCCCACCAGGGCTTGCCGGCTGGATGTGCATTGCCTGAGAGCCAACTGTGAAGACTGGCGGGCCGGTCTCCCCGGGTTGGACCGTCTCACAGGATCGGCACAGCTGGCTTGGAGTGGGCTCTTCAGGGGGTCCGGTCCAATGGGAGGCCAGCGATCAAGCAGTCGTCCGTCCAGTGGGTCGAATCGATCCGCTCTGACGAAAGGTGAGCCATGGAACGCCCCCTGCCCTCGAATCCGGCCAGACGAACACGCGGCCAGGACCGTGACCGGGCCATGGCCCGGATCAGGCGGGGTACCGTCCTGATCGGCACCACCGCCGCCGCCGCCGCCGTCGGACTCGGCTTCCTGGTGGCCGCCGACACCACCGCCCATTCGGCGTCGGCTCCGGCGGACACGTCGGCGTCCAGCGCCTCGCCGACGACTACCTCGAGCTCGCCGGCATCGGGTTCCTCCTCCAGCTCTTCCTCGGCCTCGGCCACCGGGTCCTCTCCCACCACCACGACGACCACGGGACCCTCCAGCGCGGGCACCGAGAAGATGCCCTCGACCGTGTCGGGTCAGTCATGAACGTCGCACTCGCCGAAGACCCAGCCGACACCGACCGGGGCGCCATGGCCGTGCGATCGATGCGAGCCATCGGCACCACGGCCGTGATTGTGGTCACCGAGCCCCGGTGCGCCGACCGAGCCCTGTCCATGATGGACGCCGATCTCCGCCACTTGGATCAGGCCTGCAGCCGGTTCCGTCCCGATTCGGAGCTGCGCCGCCTCGAGCGGGTCAGCCGAGGCCACCCCGTCGTAGTCAGCCGACTACTGTTCGAAGCGCTCGAGGTGGCCTGCGTGGTGGCGGTGCAGACCGCCGGGATCGTCGATCCCACCATCGGCTCCGCTCTCGTCGAGTTGGGCTATGACCGCGATTTCGACCAGCTTCCCGGCTCGGGGCCCGGACCGCTCGGACCGCTCGGCCCGGCGGAGCCCGCCCCCGGATGGTGGCAGATCCTGCTCGACCCCTCGGCCGGGACGGCCAGCGTCCCGGCCGGTGTCCGCGTCGACCTCGGCGCCACCGCCAAGGCCTTCGCCGCCGACCGGGCGGCGCGCCGGATGGCGGCCGAGCTCGGGTGCGGCGCCCTGGTCAATCTCGGAGGAGACGTGGCGGTGGCGGGTGAGGTGCCCGATGGCGGCTGGTCGGTGGGTATCGCTCCGGAGTGCCGAACGCCCCTCGACGCCGTGGACCAGGTTGTTTCGGTGGTGTCAGGCGGCCTGGCCACGTCGGGCACCACCACCCGGACCTGGGTCCATGGTGGTCGACGGGTGCACCACATCATCGACCCGTGGACCGGTGATGCCGCCCCCGCGGTGTGGGCGTTGGTGTCGGCGACCGCGGCGACCTGCGTGGAGGCCAACGCCTGGACCACGGCGGCGGTGGTCTGGGGCGAGGATGCCGTCGGCAACCTCGCCGCCCTCGGGGTGCCGGCCCGGCTCGTGGACGCCGATGGGTCCGTCGTCTATGTCGGGGACTGGCCGCGGTCAGGCGATCGGCCCCGGCTGCTTGCCGATGACGGCGGTCACCGTTGGGCCCAACCAACCGCGGAGACGGGCTGATGCTCGCCACCTCGTCGACCACCCTCTGGTACTCCACCAGGGCCACCGGCATCGTGGCCCTGGTCCTGTTGACGGCGACCATGGTGCTCGGCATTCTCACCGCCGGACGGCTGAGGACCCGCAGCTGGCCGGCCTTCGCGTCGGCCGACCTGCACAAGCGGGTCTCGGTGCTGACCATGGTGTTCCTCGGCATCCACGTCCTGACCGCGGTCCTCGATACGTACGTCAACATCAGCTGGGCCAGCCTCGTCGTGCCGTTCGCTTCTTCCTTCCAGCCGTTTTGGACGGGCCTCGGCACCGTGGGCGTCGACCTGCTGATGGCGGTGGCGGTGTCGAGCGCCCTGCGCGGGCACATCAGTGCCGGTGCCTGGCGCACCATCCACTGGTTGGCCTACGGCAGTTGGCCGGTGGCCATGGCGCACTCGTTGGGTGAGGGGACGGACGGGCTCAAGCTGTGGATGGCTGTACTGGCCGCCGTGTGCGCGCTGGCGGTGGTCGGCTCCCTCGCTTGGCGCGTCCTCGAGTACCGGCGACACCGCCAGCGCGCCGGGCAGGTCGGTGCGATGACCCGGGTGGTGTCGGCACCCCCGGGGCCGGCGTTGTCCTCCGCCGGGCTGGGCGCCGACTCGATGCGGTCCACCAGCGCTCATCGGGCGCATGAGGTCTCACCATGACCGCCACCGTCACCGCTGCCGACCGCTTGCTCGTCGGAGTCCACGGGGAAGACCCGTCATCGATGGGCCTGGATCGGCATCTGGCTGTGCATGGGCCGCCGGTGGTGCCCGACGGCGATGCCCGCTGGGGTAGGTGGGTCCACCAGGCAGTCGTGGAATCGGGCCTGCTCGGGAGAGGTGGAGCCGGGTTCCCGTCGGCGACCAAATGGGAGGCCTGTCGGAAGGCGTCGAGACGACCGGTCCTCGTGGTCAACGCCCTCGAAGGGGAGCCCGCCAGCGCCAAGGACCGGGTCCTGCTGTCTCGTTGCCCCCATCTGGTGCTGGACGGTGCCGAAGCGGTGGCGGCCGCGGTACGTGCCTCGGAGATCATCGTCTGTATCGCTGACCACAGCTGGGCGGCTGCCGCCTCGCTCGAGGCCGCCTTGGCCGAGCGAGGCCGAGCGGGGATGTCGCGCCGTCGCATCGAGATACGGCGCCCGCCGGGCCGGTACGTGACCGGAGAGGAATCGGCACTGACCGATTGGTTGAACGGTGGAGCAGGGCGGCCGGCGATGCGACTGGACAAGTCGGTCCCGCTGCGGATGGCCGGGCACGCGGTTCTCGTCCACAACGCGGAGACCCTGGCGCAGGTGGCCCTCATCGCCCGTCGGGGGCCCGAATGGTTTCGACAGATCGGGATGCCGGGCGCCCCCGGTTCGACGCTGGTGACCGTGACCGGAGGGCGTCGTGGCCCGGTCGTGTTGGAGGTCGCGCTCGGCACCCCGGTGAACGAGATCCTTCGCTGGGGCGGATTCGACGAGCCGCCGCCGGCCGCGTTGCTCGGGGGTTACGGGGGGACATGGTTGGACGACTCCGTCCTCGACACCCCGTATGCGCCTGCCCCGCTGGCCTCGGTCGGCGCCATCATGGGCGTCGGTGTGGTCGTGGGGTTGCCGGCCACGTCGTGTGGGATCACCGAGACGGCTCGCATCGCCCGCTACCTGGCCGGGGAGAGCGCCGGTCAGTGCGGCCCCTGCGTGTTCGGTCTTCCGGCCATCGCCGAGGATCTCGAGCGGCTGGCATCGGGGCGCGTCGATCCGTCGGTGCTCGACCGCATCGCCGGACGGGCGGCCACCGTCGACGGGCGCGGTGCCTGCCGTCACCCGGACGGCCTGGCGCGCCTGGTCCGCAGTGCGCTCCGGGCCTTTGCCGACGACGCCTGGTCCCATGGCCAGGGCCGTCCCTGCCCGGGGCACGACATCCCGACGGTGCTGCCGTTCCCGCCGGGATCGGATCCGGGGCGGGAGGCGTCATGACCGCACGCCGGCGGATCGAGCTGAGTCTGCGGGTCGACCCGGTGGCCTGTGACGCCTACGGATACTGCGCCGAGCTGTTCCCCGAGCGGGTCGCCATCGATGAATGGGGGTACCCGATCGTCGATGGCACGCCGGTCGAACCCCAATTGATGGCCGTGGCTCTTCGGGCCGCGGCCGCCTGCCCGCGCCGGGCGCTGCACCTCGAGGAGGTGGCGGCCGGTCGGTGAGCTCGCTCACCCACAGACGGTGTGTGGGGCCGGCGGCCCAGCCCCCCTGAGGTAGTTGGTCACCAGCCGCTGCATGCACAGATCGGTCGACCCGCTGAGCAACCAGGTGTGACCCCAACCCCGCCACGTCAACAAGCGTGAGGAGGGGAGGAGGCCGGCCAGATGACGGGCACCGATGATCGGGGTGTTGGGGTCACCGGTGTTGCCGATGACGAGGATGGGGGGCACGCCGTCGGGATGGATGCCGGTTACCGGACGGCGGCCCGCCGGCCACGAGACGCAACCTCCCATGGTGTAGTCGACGGCGTAGGCCCCGATGAGGGGGAACTTGGTCGCCAGGGCCCTCGCCTGATCGCCGGCCACCGTCGGCCCGGGGTGAACCGCGGTGTCGTTGCAGGTGATGGCCCACATGGGATCGACCAGCGGCGCACCGTCGATGTCGGTCTCGAGCTCCAGAGCCAGGGTCCGCAGCGGTGCGCCGTTGCCGTCCCGGGCGGCGACCAGGGCGGCGTAGAACGACGGGGTGAAACCGGGAACGCTGAGGGTGAGCAGGGCGGCGGTATCCAGATCGCCGACGGTCACCGGGTAGGCATCGCCCTGCCCTGGGGCGGGCAGCGGCGTCCGCGTCAGGGTCGACAGGAGCGAGCGGTAGAACGTCTGCGGGTCGTGGCCCAGCGGGCACGCCGCCGCCGAGCACGAAGCCAGCAGATGGTCGAGCGACCGCTCGGCGGCCGGGGCCTCCTGGGTCGCCTGGGTGGCGAGACTGGCGCCCACGTCGACCGCCCCGTCCAGGACGAAGTGACCGACCCGCTCCGGGAACAGGTCGGCGTACACGGCGCCGAGGACGGTGCCGTAGGACAGGCCGTAGTAGTCGAGCTTGGACAATCCGAGAGCCCGCCGGATCCGGTCCAGGTCCCGAGCGGTGTCGACCGTGTCCACAAAGGGAACGAGGTCTGGAGCCCGCTGGCGGCAGGCCTGCGCCATGGCGGCGTAGACCGAGGTGCCGGGCAGTGAGCGGCTGTCGGCTGACGGCACTGGCAGGACGCTGGCTGCCGCCGCCGGGGAGGTGCCGCAGTCGAGCGGCTCACTGGCGCCGGTGCCACGGGGATCGAAGCTCACGATGTCGAAGGATTGACGCACGGCCGTCGGTATCCGATCGAGCAGGACCGGAAGGATCTGGTTCCCACTCTCACCCGGCCCGCCCGGGTTGAACACCAGGGTGCCCTCGGCCGACGCCGCGCCGGTGGCCGGTGCTCGCGTCACGGCCACGGACAGGGTCGCCGCGGCCGGGTGGCGGTAGTCGACGGGCACGCTCACCGTGGCGCATTGGAGCGAGGAACCGCCCGGGCACGGTGACCACACGATGGGGGGCACCGGCGGTCCGGACACGGCCGGTCGAACCGTTCCCTCCGTGGCTCCCGGTGTCGGCGTCCCGGAGCAGGCGGCGGCTCCGCCGAGCAGCCCGGTCACGAGGCAGGCGGCAAGTGCCCGAACCAACCTGCCAGAAGCCGGGGAGGCTGACACGGTGGCGAAGGTAGCAGCGCCACCCGGCCAAGGTTCGTGACCGCTGCCCCGTCACGACCGGGGAAGCGGTCCCCTACCAAGGGAAGACTTCGGTCGACCCAGTCGTGGCGAGCCGCCCGGGAATGATTGCCATGGCACGAATGTTCGGCATTGTGGTGCAGGCGTTTGCCCTTCCGCCGGGTCTGAGGCCCTGGTCGTCGGCCGGTCAGACGCGCCTGGCCCTGGCCAAGGTGGCGGGCGTCGCCGGGGTGGTGGCCTACAACTGGTGGGTGGTGGTGCCCTTCGTGCCCGGTCTCATGCCGTCGGTCAACGGTTTCTTCTCCGATCTCGAAGCCACCGGACGGCCCCATGCGGCCCTCATGTCCGACGCCGACCTGGTCGGTGGCACGCTCCTCCTGGTGGCGCTCCTCCTACGGGGGTCGGCGTCCGGGACCGGCGCCCGGCGGGAATGGAAGTGGATGGTGGGCTTTGCTGCGGCCGGCGCCGTGGGTGGACGGTATTCGTACGCGTGTGCCGAGGGTTTGAGCGCCGGCTGCCGTCAGCTCGAATGGCACCTCCAGTTGCCTGTCCATCACTACGTCCACGTGGTAGCGGGCATTGCCGAGTTCGCCACCGTCACCGTGGCGGTGTTCATGGCCATGCGCCGGACACGGGGCGACGGCACGCCGGAGGCCAGGATCTACTCCGGACTCGTGAAGGTGCTGATCATCGGGTATCCACTGCTCGGCCTCGTCTACCTCACCGACCGGCTCGGAACCCTCATCGAGCCGGTCTTCTTCCTGGCCTTCTCATCGATGGTCCTGACCGAACTGTTCGAACCCGCGGCGCGACCGACACGCCGTCCCACGGTGGTCCCGGACAGCCCCACTGGTGTCCGGGCGGCCTCCCCGGCTCCATCTGCAGCGCGACAGCGGTATACCGCCTAGGGTTGTAGGGTTCGCCGACCCAATCACGCGGGCCGGTGCATGTTGGGCTTCACAACGGATCCCCGCATTACAAAGCGTGAATTCAAGGAGACAGTCATGGGTGTAGGTGCAGTCAAGTGGTTCAACGCAGAGAAGGGCTTTGGTTTCATCACGCCCGATGGCGGTGGGGACGACCTCTTCGTTCACCAGTCGGAGATCCAGATGGACGGCTACCGCGACCTGGCCGAGGGCCAGCGTGTCGAGTTCGAGACCAAGCAGGGACAGAAGGGCCTGCAGGCCAGCCAGGTCCGCAAGATCTGATTTACCTTCCGAAGGAGTTCACAAGACTCCCGCCGAACCACTACGTGGTATGACACAGGTCCGATCGGCGTTCCGCCGATCGGACCTGTGTTCGTCTGGTCTGCTGGCCGGGCAGTCGGCCGCTACCAGCCGCTGCACCCGGACCGGTCGGGTGGGTTCGGCTGGATGCGTTCCGCCACCATGATCTGCTGGTCCTCGGTGGCCATGGCACCTTCCGGTGCGAACTGTTGACCGCCGTAGTTGTCCCAGTTGGCCCGGGAGATGCCGAGTCCGCCGCTGAAACGTGACGACTGGGCGCTCCAGTTGCCACCTTCCTCGCACATGGCGACCCGCTCCCAGGCCACCCGTTCGGTCGGGCTCACCGTGTCGATCAACCCCGGGGCAGTCGCCGCCGTGGCCGGGGGAGCGGGCGTGGTTGCCGCCGCCCGGCTCGCGGTGGCCGCCGCGGCTGCGGTTTGGGCGGCGCGGGTCAGTAACGCCGTGTTCAGATCGAACAGGAGGTTCGAGGCGGCGTGGGCTGGCCTTGGGGCCACGAGTGGGTGGCCCGACCGCTGACGGACGGTCCGGTGGACGACGGTCGTCGATGTGGCCTCGGCGACCGGTGTGGCTAGCGCTCGAGCCGGCTGCACGGTGGCAGCCTGGATCAGAGCGGTGACGGTGATGACGACGATCGACGCGATCGCCACGAGTGCAATGCGGGTCCGCACGGCACCTCCCTTCGTCAGGCGCGCCGGGCGCCTTCCTCGGCTCGGTGTTGGCGGGCTCCGGCCATTGCATTCGGTCCCCGGACGGCGTGCGGGAAGGCATCGTCTGTCCTGGCTTTGCGCCCTAGGGTGTGCGGCCGGCTTGGTTACGCCCAGGCTCGCGTCGTGGGTGCACCACTCATTTCTGTCGTAGTGGCCCTCGCTCCCATCCGGCGGGGCCCGGGTCCACGGCGGCGCGCAAAAGCCCGAGCCGTGGCGGTCAGGTCATGCTGGTCGCCGCCGGGAGTCATCGAGTTGAGACCCAAACCGTGGTGGCTATTTGCCCAGAGTTTCGGGCCAGCACAACTGCGTTCAAGACACTATAGCGTGTCCAACCCGCCTCGTCGGCTCGGGTCACGAACTTTGATGACCAGGGATGATAGTTCGGAGAATCCCAGGTCGACGCCCGAGGAGCCAGCGGCTTGGGGCCCAACATCGACTTCTTATTCTCTACTTATGGGCGGGGACACCGCCTATCGTATTTACGGAGAACTCCCATAGCGATAGGGAATATCTCTATGGGTGATCGAGGAATCTGTGGCGTCCGGTGGGCAGTCGGCGCTGGTCAGGGCCCAGGGCCGCGCCGCCGGCGGTGATGGTGACCGGGCGTAGGAAGAGCAGCCGGCTGTTCGGGTAGCCGACCGCCCCGCCAACCAGGCGTGGAAGGCCAGCCACAGGGTTCCCTGCACGTCGGTGAAGGTCGCCGGGCCGCCCGGCCCACTGAACCCCGCTTGTGAGGTCAGCAGGGGCTGGTCGGACGACTCGGCGCACGGTCCCGAAGGCCCTGTGCGGTTGGCCACCCCGATGGCGTTTCGGGCGTTGGGGAGTCGGCCGAGTAGAAAAGCCGGTATTGCCCACCGAAGGCGCCGTGCCGGTCGGGGGGTGAGCCGGCCGAGTGCGGACGCTGGCGGCACCTCGGCCGCCGAAGGCAGCTGGACCTCTCGGGTTTCCATAGAACGCTCCCGCCGTCTCGCCCGGTAGGGCAGGGAAACCGAGAGGCCAGCTCGACGGTTCTACACCATCGTCAGTCGGACGTTCTCACACAGGCGCGCCGACGTCGGGTGTCATACGTCGGTCCGCCCGGTGTGCCGATAGGCACTCGTCACGGTGAGCACCTGATAGATGGAGAGATCCCGGAGCTCGCTGCGCAGCCCGTCGGGGGCGGTCGAGATGAGGCTGCGCAGCTGGTTGAGGGCCTGGGTCCGAGAGCGCCGGGCCGAACTCCGAGCCACGCGCAGCACCCGCATGGCCTCGACGTTTCCGTCTCTCGCCTTGGCCGAGCCCGTGGCCTCGCCCCCTTGGGCCGCCCGGGCCGCGGCCACGGCGTCATGGGGATCGGACTTGCCGGTGCGACGGCGGCGCTGTCGATTGGGCCGGTCGACCTCGACGACGCCGACCTGGTGGGCGAGGAGGTGCCGGGTCAGCCCCGCCCCGTAGCTGCCCGTGCCTTCGACGCCGACGAGCTCGACGGTGCCGAAGGACTCGAGCCAGCGCCGCAACGCCCGATACGGGGCGGTCGTCGGGAAGCTCTCCACGCCGAGGAGTGAGCCTCGTTCGTCGAGGACGGCGGCAACGTGGACGTCGACCTTAGGCACGGCCTCTCTCGGTGTCGAGGGGTGTCCACGATTCGGGTTCAGCCAGCCAGCTCGGGACAAAGCGAGGTTCCTGTCTCGCGCACCGTCGCCGACCTGGTGGCAGGGTCGGAGATCACTCTTTCTGACCGTGGCAAGCACGAACTGAAGGACGTCCCCGGGTCCTGGAGACTCTTCGCCGTCGAAGCCTGACCCGCCCGGTAATGCGCGACCGTGTATCGGTCTGGACCGGTTGAGATCGCAGCCGATTCCGGACGGACTTCGTGTCCCCTATCGCCTGTGTCGGTTAGTGGGCTAGAGAAGACCACCTTTCCCCACGACAGGGCTCGTTAATGTCCCTCGACCACGGGCCAGGTGGGCGGTCTACAGGACATCTCGGGGGTATCTCGTACCGGCTGTCACTTGACGCCGTATGGCGAAGGCGTAGGGTTAAACGAGCGAACTAACCACAGCACAAGGGCCACCATTTAGCCCATTTGAATTGTGGCTTCGTTCATCAACCGACGGGAGTCCGCCATGGTCAGTCGCCCAGTCGCCATTTTGTGCCGGCTCTGCACGGCTGCCGCACTTCTTGTGCTGGGGACGACCGCTTTATCCCAGATGACGGCCATCGCGCCAGCGGCTGCGGCCGGAAGCTCCGTCGGACTTTTCGCCTGGGGCTACAACAGCGATGGCCAGCTCGGTGACGGCACCACTGTCGGCCCCGACTCGTGCGCAGCGGGATCGTGCAGCACCACGCCGGCTTTGGTGTCGCTCCCCTCGGGCGTCACCCCAACTGCTACCGCCGGCGGTATTACGAGCGGTTTCGCCATCGGCTCGGATGGACACCTCTACGCCTGGGGCTCCAACGAAGCTGGCGATCTTGGTGACGGCGTCAACGGTCTTATCAACAGCACCACGCCGGTGGTGGTTCTCGCTCCCCTCGGGAGTCACCCCGAAGGCCATTGCCGCGATCTCCTACAACGGATACGCCATCGGCTCCGACGGGCACCTCTACGCCTGGGGCGACAACTTCTCCGGCCAGCTGGGTGACGGGACCGACACGGGTCCTGACATCTGTGACTTTTCGGTCCCATGCAGCACCACACCGGTGGTGGTCTCACTTCCCTCGGGCGTCACCCCAAAGGCCATCGCCGCCGGTGGAGATGCCGGATACGCCATCGGTTCCGACCGGCACCTCTACGCTTGGGGCTCCAACGAAGCTGGCGATCTTGGTGACGGCACCGACACCGGCCCTGACACTACGCCGGTGGTGGTCTCACTTCCCTCGGGCGTCACCCCAAAGGCCATCGCCTCGAGCGCCGACAGAACCCCATACGCCATCGGCTCCGACGGGCACCTCTATGCCTGGGGCGACAATGAGTTTGATCAGCTGGGCAACGGGACCAGCGGTGGCCACAGCACTACACCGGTGGTGGTGTCACTCCCCTCGGGCGTCGCTCCGACAGCCATCGCCGCCGGCCAAGTTGACGGATACACCATCGGCTCCGACGGACGCCTCTACGCCTGGGGCTACAACGACGAGGGCCAGCTGGGCAACGGGTCTACCATCATTGCCAGCGCTACACCGGTGGTGGTCTCGCTCCACCCGGGGGTTACGCCTGAGGCCATCGCAGGGAACGATGGCGCCGGATACGGCATCGGCTCGGATGGACACCTCTACGCCTGGGGAAGCGACACCGCCGGCCAGCTCGGCGACGGCACTAGCGTCGGCCCCGACGTGTGCTCCGGAGAACCGTGTAGCACTACGCCGGTGATGGTTTCGCTTCCGTCCGGAAGCACCCCCGAGCACTTGGGCTCGGAACCAGGTTCTGCTTCGGCCTACGCCATAGTGAACGCGCCCAATGTTGCTCTCACCATCACGACAACATCTCTGCCTCCCGGCACGGTCGGGGTGCCCTATTCGTTTCAGCTCGAGGCCGTGGGTGGCACCCCGCCGTATACCTGGAGCAAGTATCCGCCGAAGGGTATGGGCACCCTGCCCCGCGGTGTAACCCTCTCCAAGAGCGGCCTCATCTCGGGCACCCCGAAGCGGGCTGGCACGTACACCTTCACCGTGAAGTGTTTGGACGCCAGTCACTCACACAAGAACCAGGGGAGTCAACAGCTCACGCTCACGATCAACCCCTAGCCCAAAGAGGGGGTCGACCCGGTCTCCATGATGCTCGGCCAAGGGCCGAGGAGGGTGTCTCCTATCGCCGGTTAGCGGGCTAGGGAAGACCACCTTTCTCCACGGAGGGGTTCAGATATGTCCCTTGACGAAGCCCAAGGTGGATGGACTAAAGAACATTCTTCGGGTGCCACCTACCGGCACCTATGGGGCATACGGGATCAGGGTCCATCAAGACCTGTCCAGGTCGGGCAGGTCAGAACTCGTAGCCCACGTTTGTGGATGGCACCGCACCGAGCAGACGCGTCCACCGGGCTGGAGAGGGTGACAACGACTTGCGGGAAGCAATGGCTCGTGGGTATACCAATCGGACAGCCATTGGGATGGACGTTCTCGCCGCTGAACGAGATCGCCGCGGTGGTCTGACCGGGAGCAAACGTGACCGTGCCCGAACTCGGGCTGAATGCGGCGGCGTCGCCGATGAAATAGGTGTCATAGGTCCCGCCACTCGGGCCGTTGGAAGTCGCAAAGTCAACCTGTACCGTCCTCGGTGAGGATTGACTCAACGTAACGGGCACGGAAATCGTCCCAGAAAAGAGTTCAGCTCCGATGAGAAAAGACACGGTCGGAAGTGGCGTCACTTGGACTCGTGTCGAGGCGTGGCCCTCGCCCTCGATGTTTGATGCTCGGACGTTGATCTCGATAACGACGTTCATTGGTGAGTCCGGTGACCGTGCACATGGTGGCCCCTGTGGTCGTACAGGTCTGGCCACCGTGCGAGGCGGTCACCGTGTAGCCAGTGATGGAGGAACCGCCGTCAGAAACCGGTGCCGTCCACGAGACTGCTGCACCCCCACTGATGGCGGTTGCAGTAACCGCTGTAGGAGCTCCGGGCTTCTTGATTCTCGGGGCATGGGCGCCCGCAGGCACGCTAGCCACAACCGTCAGGACGCTTACCGCAAGCAACGCCGGTGCGAACAGCCTCAGAACCTTGCGCCCCACTGGCATGAAGCGACGATCTGTCTGATCCAGAATTGGTACCCCTCCTTCATTTGGGTGGGGCTTGGACCGCGATGGCGGTCGACCGGAGCCTAGCTGGGATCCCGCAACCACTTCCTCGGGGGGTCGCCACCCGCCCCCGAACGCCGGATCGGTGACGGCTGCCCACTGCCGCACGGCGAATGCCGGGACGAGCGGACCGAAGGACCGCCACCGGATGCACCCTGCCCAGACACCGGCGCCGTAGGACAGGTCGTCGACGATGCAGGAGAGTGACCAGCGGACGGGGTCGAGCGCCGGACGCTTTTTCCACCAGTCCGTCAGCGGGGGAGCCAGTACCAGCACGGCGCCGGCGAACGCCCACCGCGGTCGGTGACGGACGGCCAAGATGACCGCCGGGGCGGCGAGCGTGGTGAGAGCCCGGCCCAACCCGACCATGGTCCAGCCGGCGGCGGCGGCGCTCCACCGCAGGGTGACCGGGAATGGGATGCCTCGGCCGCGGACGTTGCGGGCCGTGAGCGCGGCCGAGGCGAGCACCATGGCGCCGGCCACCGCCGGGCGGCGAGCCAACCCGGCGGCCACGATCATGGACGGCCACGCCCGCAACTCGACCGGAGCCAGGCGCCCGGGGTGCCGCCGGGCCAGCGGCGCGCCGGACGTCCCGTAGCGGTAGCGCCGCCCGAGCCAGGCCCGCCATGTGGTCGGTTCGTCGTGCCACACCGTCACCGACGGATCGAACCGGACCTGCCACCCGGCGTCGCACATCCGCCAGACGAGGTCGACGTCCTCCCCGACCCGGAGGTCGGGGTCGAACCCCTCGGCCATGGCGGTGCGCCGGGCCACCAGGGCGGCGGTGGGCACGTAGCGGATCTTCCGATCGGGGCCGACCTCGCCGGGCGCACCACCCATGTCGAGTGGCGACCTGGCCTCGGCGAACCGGGCCAGCACGGAACGGGCCCCCCGGTGCGGCTGTGGGCGGACGCGGGGGGCCGCCGCCCCGATGTCGGGATCGGCGAACATCGGGGTCAGTGCCTCGAGCCAGCCGTCGCTGACCCCGCAGTCGCTGTCGACCAGCGCCACCAGCTCGCTGTCGAGGACGGTGATGGCGTCGTTGCGGGCTGCTCCCGGCCCGCCGCTCCGCTCCCGGCGGAGAAGGCGGGCACGGTGGCGCTCGCACACCGCGGCCACGGCTTCGGGGTCGTCTGAGCCGTCGTCGACCACCACCACCGGGGCGGTGTCGGCCAGGGCGGTCAGGCAGTCATCGAGCGCTGCGCTCCGATCGCGCACCGGCACCATCACCGTCACCGTCGGCGCGGCCCGGCCACCCGAACCATCACCGGCCCGGCGGGGATGGGCCATGCCCGACGTGACCAGTCGCCGGCCCAGGCGCCGGTCGGCGTCCGACAGCGGACCGCCTCCGGTCAGCCGGGCCAGCGCCCGGGTGCCCTCCTGGCTCAGGGTCACCAGCCGCCCGGGGAAGCCACCGGTGAGGACCGTCCCGTCACGGAACGTCCGGACCGAGGGGTCGAGGTCGAGGTGGACGCCCTCGGGCAGGGGGGTCACAGGGACAGGCCGCCGTCCACCGGGATCACCGCGCCGGTCACCGCGCCGCTGTCGGTGCCGGCCAACCAGATCAGGGCCGCCGCCACCTCCTCGGGGGAGAGCAGTCGCCCGACCGGCTGCTGCTCGGCGAAGGTCTCGGCATCGGCCAGGCCGTAGAGCCGGGCGCTCTCGGTCAGCATGGCCCCGGCCGTCGAGCCGGGGCTGACGGCGTTGGCCGTGACCCCGCTGTCGGCCAGGTCCGCGGCCAGGCCCCGCACCAGCCCGGCCACCCCGGCCTTGGCCGCGCCGTAGGCGGCGAGGCCGGCCAGCCCCCGAGTGGCCGCCGCCGAGGCGACGGCGATGAACCGGCCGGTACGCGGGACCGGCCGGCGCAGGAGGGCGGGGACGGCGGCCCGGGCCGCACTGACCGCGCCACCGAGGTCCACTTCCAGCACCGCCGCCAACTGGTCGGGGGGCATCTCCCACAGGGGCAGACCACCGGCGATCACGCCGGCCACCGCCACCATGGCGTCGAGTCCCCCGAACAGGTCCTCGGCCCGGGCCACGGCGGCGACCATCGCCTCTTGGTCCGCCGTGTCGGCCACGTGCGCCACCACCCGTTCGGCCTGCGGGCTGGCCTCGCTGGTCTGGGGCGGGATGGCGAGCGTCGTACCCACCATGGTGTGCAGCTCCGCTTCGCTCCCGAGGGGGTAGGGGAGGCGCGGATCGTCACCACCGCGGTCGACCGCCACCACGGCCCACCCCGCCGCGGCCAGCCCGCGCACCGTGGCCGCCCCGATGCCGCGGGCCGCGCCGGTCACCACCGCCACCCGGCTCATCCGGCGCCCCCGACCAGACCGGCCCGCGCCCGGCTGATCCTGTCGAGCAGGCTGTCTACGACCCGGCTCAACAGTGCTCGGCCCTCCGCCGCGCTGGCCCCGGCCGGGTCGCCCAGCACTCCGTTGGCGCTCACCGCCCGGACTCCGTGGGCAAACAGCTCGGGCCAGATCACTGCGGCGGGGCGACGATCCCCGGCCACCCGTACGTGGTGGACCCGCTCGGGGGCGATGGCCAGCATCAGCGAGGTCTCGGTGCGGCCGGCGTGGAGGTCACCGGACCAGTCCGGCCACCAGGCCGTCACCGGGTGATCCTCGTCGAGGAGCCGGGCCGTGGCCCGCTCCATCGGATGGGCGTTCCCGCCGTGGGTCGAGACCACGATGGTGTGGGCGAAGTCGCGGCTGGCCGACCGGCCGAGCTCGACGAGAACCCTTTCGGTGACCTCACGGCCGATCGACAGGGTGCCGGCGAAGTCCTGGTGCTCGCCGCTCGAGCCGTAGGCCAGGGCCGGGGCCACCACCAGGTCGGGGTGGCGTCTGGCCGCGGCGGTGGCGATGGCCGTGGCGATGTCGGTGTCGGTGGTCAGCGGGAGATGGGGGCCGTGCTGCTCGGTCGAGCCCACCGGGATGAGCAGGACGGCCCCCGAGGCGGCGGCGTCCGCCACCTCGGGCCAGGTCGACCGTTCGAGACCGGTCACCGGCCGGCCTCGTTGGCCGGCCGGTCGGGCTTGGCCGGCGGTCGGTCGAGATAACCGTGGCGCACGAGGAAGTCGATGAGCGCGTCGGCCGCCGCCGGTGCGTCCACCGGGCCCACCACGGTCGGCGGGTCGTGGGCCACCAGGGCACCGGTGAGGGCCAGCACGCGGGTGTGCGGGTCGCGGCCGGTCGGGGCCGGGATGGCCCGGGTCGGGGGCCGGAACGGCTGGGTCGGGCCGACCTGCACCCACCGGTCACCGACCTCGCCGCGTCCTTCGCCCGACCGGTCGATCGGTACGGGCGAGCCCCCGGCGGCGAGGGCTCCGGCCAGTGAGGCCCGCCGCAGCGTGACCCCGGCCGGCTCGACGGAACAGACCGCCGGGAGTGGTACGCGGAGGCGCTCTCGCCAACCGCCGTCGAGTCGGCGCTCGGCCAGGACCGTCGGTTCCGGGCCGACACCCCGCTGCGTCCCGCCCCCGAACTCGATCCGGACCAGTCCCAGGGCTTGAGCGGCGCCCAGTTCGTGGGCCAGAAAGGCGGGCAGGGCGCCGGTGCCCCGGTCGATGGAGCGGTCACCGCACATCACCAGCGCCGGCCGTCCGAACGGCGAGAGGGCGGCCGCCAGCCGACGGGCCAACCCCTGTTCGTCCGCCGCCAGCTCCTCCGCATAGGGGTGCTCGCCCCATTCGTCGACCGGGATGCGCAGGACGGAGGGGCCCAGGGCCTGCGCCTCCTCGAGCACGGGCTCGACGGCCAGGGGGCCGGCCGACACGACCAGTACCCGCCCGCCCCAGGCCTCGGCGGCCCGCAGAGCGTGCTCCAGTGCGGCGGCATCGGCCGCCGAGCAGCCGATGCCCCAGCGGTCGCGGTGCACGGACCCGGTCAGCGGGTCGACCCGGGGCCGTCGGTCGGTGACCCGCAGGCACGCCACCACCAGGGGGCGACCGTCGGCGGCGGGGGACGAGCTCATCCGTCGTGGAAGACGACGCCCTGGCCGCCGTCGGGGTAGGTCCAGGTGATGGCGCCCTCGTGGTTGCAGACCATGTAGCAGGTTCCGCATTCGAAGCACTCTTCGTAGTTGAAGAGGATCCCCCCGTCCGCGGTGGGGGCGAACAGCGCGGCCGGGCAGGCCGTCACACAGGCGCGTGTGGTGCAGGACCGGCACACCTCGGAGTCCACGACGATGTGAGCCCGCTGGCCCACCCGGAAGTCCACGGTTGCCATGCGGTCCTCGAAGGAGATGCCCCGCCATCTGGACCGGTCCGGTCCACCCCGGGCGGAGCCTTCGGGGGACGGGCTCATCCGAAGATCCTGAGTCCGCGGAGGGTGTCACCGGCCAGATGGCGGAGTTTCACGCCGTGCCGGGCCGCCGCCGCCCGGGTGATCCGGAGGCCGCCCGGCTTCGGCGCGGGATTGGTCACCGTGAACATCCCCTCGACCACGTCGCAGACAAGTCCTGGGTACCGCTGTTGCACGCGGTCGGACAGGAGCAGGGCCGGTGCCTGGCGCAACCGCTTGTGGTCGGCCAGCACGAACTGGCGCTCCAGGTCCGCCCGGTACGAGGCCAGCCCTCCAGCCGAACAGTCACCGGCGGCGAGGGCCCGGTCGACCGCCTGTCCGGCGGCGAATCCCGAGCCGATGGCGAAGTTGACCCCCTCCAACCAGAGGCCGGCCGCCAGGGTCATGGCCGCGGCGTCCCCGGCTATCACCATCCCGTCGGTGGCCAGTACCGGCATGGTGTCGTAGCCGCCCTCGGGGATGAGGTGGGCGGCATACTCCCGCAGGGACGAGCCCCGGAGATAGGGGGCGATGGACGGGTGGGTCTTGAGGTCGGCGATCAGCTCCTCCGGTCTCACCTTGGCCTCGGCCAGTTGGGGGAGGGCCAGCACCACGCCGACGCTCACCGTGTCGCGGTTGGTGTAGAGGAAGCCCCCCCCGGGGATGCCGCGTGTGCACCCGAGCATCTCGACGTCCACGCCTTCGTGGGGTCGGAGGCCGAAGCGCTCGTCGATGACGTCGCCGCCCAGCTCGAGCACTTCCTTCACGCCCAGTGTGTGATGGGCGGCATCGGCCGTCGGGAGCAGCCCGGCCTCCTTGGCCAGCAGCGAGTTGACCCCGTCGCAGGCGATCACGGCCTTGGCCCGCAGTTCGGCGCCGTCGCGGTCGGTTCGCACCCCGACCACCCGGCCGGCGCCGTCCCGCAGCAGACCGGTCGCCACCGTCGAGGTGAGCAGCCGGGCGCCCGAGTCGGTGGCCTTGGCGGCCAGCCACGAGTCGAACTCGGACCGTAGCGTGGTCATGCCGTTGAAGGGGGCCCGGCCCCATGCCTCGGACCGGTAGTCGACCGAGACCGACTGGGACCCGGTCATCATGGTCGTCGAGCGGCGCACCACCCAGCGCTCGACCGGGACCTCCTCCCACCACTGGGGCAGGATGTCGTCCAAGACCCGGCCGTAGACCACGCCGCCGTAGACGTTCTTCGAGCCGGGGAACGGGCCGCGCTCGACCACCACGACCGACCTGCCCGCCCGGGCCAGGGCCAGGCCGGCCGCCGACCCGGCCGGACCGGCACCGACGACCACGGCGTCGTAGGGGACCGACGGGGGGGTGACGGCCTCGCGCCGGTCGTGCTCAGTCATGCTCGACCTCGGTCCCGAGCGGCCGGACCGGGGTGGCGCCAGCGCCGGTCACCCCGAGACGCTCCGCCAGCTCGCGCAACAGGGCCGGCGCGTCGGTGACCAGGCCGAGGTCGGCCATGGCGGTCATCGGGCAGGAGCTGTCGATGTTCACGCTTATCACGTGGCGCCGGGTGTCGATGCCACCGACGTGCTGGGTGGCACCGGAGACCCCGAAGGCGACATACAGCTCAGGGTGGATGGTGACGCCGGTCGTGCCGATCTGGCGGTCGTACCCCGTCCACCCGGCGTCGGTCGCCACCCGGGTGGCCCCGGTCGAGGCACCGATGGCCACCGCCACTTCCTCGAGCAGCTCGAAGCGGGCGGCGGCGCCGACGTCGTCGGTGCCGGCGGCCAGGCCGGCACCGCCGGCCACCACCCGAGTGGCGTCGGCCAGGTCCATGGTGCGGACGTCGGGTTCCAGCACCGCCAACGTCTCGGGGTCCGGCCCCGCCCCGGCCCCGTCAACCGCCCCGGTGGTCACCGGGGGCAGGGGCTCGATGCTCGGAACCGGTCCGGCCGGGGGATCGACACTGGAGAGCGTGCAGCAGGGTCACCACGGCCGGCCCGGCCACCTCGACCGGCACCATCACCCGGTCGTCGAGCCGGGACACGGTGGCCCTGACCGTCGACCGCCCATCTGGTGCGGAGCACCAGGCGGCGTCGGTCGCGCCGGCCAACAGCGGGCGCCCGAGCCAGGCCGCCAGCCGCGGGGCCAGGTCACGCCCGTCGGGAGAGGCGGGCAGTACCACCAGGGGGACAGGCTCGACCGCCCCGGCCAGGGTGGCCGCCAGGCGGGCCGGTCGAAGTCCCGGACCGGTCTCCGCCCACCATGCCCGGCGAGCGCCGAGGAGGGCGCGGGCGCCGGCCTCGGCCCCCGACCCCACCACGATCACCTTGCCCCCGGCCGCCTCCACGGCGGCGGCGGCGCCGGTCGGCAGCCTCCCGTCGCGCGCCACCACGACGGCCACCGCCGGGCCGGCTTCGACCACCCCGGCTCGGCTGGTGGACTCGACCCCCGGGCTCACAGCGCCACCGCCACCCGGTGTCCCTCGATGACCGCGGCATGGGCTCGCCGCGGAGCCAGGCAGTCCCCGACGCGAAACACCGGTGTCCGGCCGCCCCGGAGGGCCCGCCACAACTCGTCCTCCGGTTGCTGGTGGACGGAGCAGACCACCCAGTCGACGATGCGCTCCTGGTCGGAGCCGGTGGGGTGGTGCTGGAGCGTGAGGACCAGTCCGGGGCCTCCGTCGTCGCGGTGACGGACGCCCATCGGTACCAGGTCGACGCTCTGGCGGATTCCCTTGGCGTGGGCCTTGACGTTCCATGTCTCGAGGTCGAGGGTGATCCCGAGATCCTGGCCGACGACCATGGCGTTGGTGGCGATCTCGACCCGGCAGCCCCGGTCGGCCAGCCACTCCGCCGTCGACGTGGCCTGATGGAACCCGAGCTCGTCGACCAGGACCACGTCCCCTTCGGGCTGGGCCCGGCCTTCGAGGACATCGCGGACGTCGACCACGCGCCGATGGTCACCCGCCCACCACGGCCGGGACGGACGCGCCCCGGTGGCAACGATCACCGCGTCCGGGTGCTCGCCGCCCACGGTGTCGGGGGTGGCCTCGGCGCCGGCCCGGATGTCGACGCCTTCACGGCGGGCAGCCACGATCAAGTTGCGGGTGATATCGAGGAACTCGGCCCGGCTCGGCACGGTGGCCGCCACCTGCACCTGTCCCCCCAGCCGCTCCTTCCGTTCGAACAAGGTCACCCGGTGTCCTCGCTCGGCGGCGCTGACCGCAGCCTGGAGCCCCCCGGGTCCTCCCCCGACCACCACCACGCGGCGGCGGTTGGTGGGAGCGGGGATGGTGGCCGACTCGAGCCCGGTCCTCGGGTTCTCGATGCATCCGAGCCACCGGTTGAGGCCCATGCGCCCCACGCACTCCTGGTTGCAGGACAGGCAGGTGCGGATGTCGCCGGCGTGGCCGGCGCGGGCCTTGGCCCCGAAATCGGGGTCGGCGATCTGCCCACGCACCACGCCGACCAAGTCGCACAGCCCTTCCTCGAGGGCCCGATCGGCCTGGCGCGGGTCCTTGAAGCGGCCCACTCCGACGACCGGGAGCCGGACTGTCCGGCGGATGGCGCTCGGGATGAACATGGCGTACCCGGGAGGGACCTGCATGCTGGCCTCGATCATGAACAGGGTGGCCGTGGCCACCCCGATCGAGGTGTTGATGTAGTCGACCTGACCGGTCGAGTCGACCAGCCGGGCGATCTCCACGGCGTCGTGGATGTCGGTGCCCCCCTCGATGAGCTCGTCGCCGCAGATGCGCACCCCGAGCGTGTGGTCGGGGCCGATGGCGGTGCGGACCGCATCGACCAGCTCGAGCAGCAGCCGGGCCCGGGCGGTGAGCGGTCCCCCGTACTCGTCATCACGATGGTTGGTGGCCGGGGACAGGAATCCCCGCACGATGGAGGAGTGCGAGCATTGGAGCTCGATGCCGTCGAAGCCTCCATCCACGCAGTGGCCCGCCACCAGCGCGTACCCGGCCACGATCTCGCGGATCTCGTGCGGCTCGACCGCTTTGGGCACCTCGCGGAACATCGGGTCGGCCACCGGGCTCGGAGCCCAGACCGGCAGCCGCGAGTACATACCGGACGCCTGGCCGCCGTTGTGGTTGATCTGGGCGAAGATGGGCACGTCGTAGCCGTGCACCGCCTCGGTGATGCGCCGGTAGCCGCGCACCACCTCGGGATTGAACCCGTGGATCAGCTTCTCGTAGGGCCAATCGGTCGGGTGGGTGGAGTGCTCCTCGGTGATGATCAGACCCGCCCCTCCCGCCGCCCGCGCCGCGTAGTACGCCGCGTGCTGCTCGGTCGGGAGCCCGGACGTGGCGTAGTTGGTGAGGTGGGCGGAGAAGACGATGCGGTTCGGAACGGTGACCGGCCCGAGCCGGAGCGGGGTGAACAGGTACCGGTAGCCGGAGCCCGAGCTCATCGGAGTCAGCGGGCCGACGTGCCGGCGTCGACCGTCATGGTCAGACCGGTCACGTGGCGGGACTCGGCGGAGGCGAGATAGAGGACGGCCTCGCTCACGTCATCGGGGCTGAGGACGTCGACGGACAGGGAGTTGAGGAAGATGGAGCCGGTTCCGGGGTCCGACTCGATGCGCTCGGTCAGCCCGGACAACCCCACCAGCATGGGCGTGTCGACCCCGGTCGGGTGGATGGAGTTGACCCGGACGCCCCCGCTGGCGAGCTCGTTGGCCAACATGCGCATCACGCCGACCATCCCGTGCTTGGAGGCCACGTAGGGGGCGAGGAAGGGCTGTCCTTTGAGCCCGGCGACCGAGCTGATGAGGATCAGCGACCCACCTCCCGATTCGAGGAGGTGGGGGATGGCGGCCACGCAGGTGTTCCACGTCCCGCTCAAGTTGATGCCGATGACCGCATCCCACACTGCCGGGGTGACCTCGTCCCACCGTTGGACGGTGCAGACGCCGGCGTTGGCCACGGCGATGTCGAGCCGGCCGAGCTGGCGCACCCCGTCGTCGACGGCGGCGGCCATGGCGTCGGCGTCGCGCACGTCGGCCCGGGCGGTGACCACCCGGGCCCCGGTGGCGCTGACCAGTCGGGCCGTCTCCTCGAGATCGGCGGGCGTGGCCATGGGGTAGGGGACGCCGTCGATGTCGGCGCACAGGTCGAGCGCCAGGACATCGGCCCCTTCGGCGGCCAGTCGCAACGAATGGCTACGGCCCTGGCCCCGCGCCGCCCCGGTCACCAGCGCCACTCGGCCCGCCACCCGTCCCCCCCGGCCATCCGTCGGGCGATCCGGGGCGGTCACCAGGCCACCGCCCCGGCGGTCGGAAAGGCGCCCGGCCCGGCAAGGCCGGCAATGTCGAGGGCCTGGCGCCGGCCTTCGAGAACCGCCTCGAGCACGGTCCGGGGAGCCACGCAGTCGCCGGCGCGTCTGGTTCCTGGTCGCGACAGGTAGAGGGACTCCTCGGGGAGGCGGTGGCCGCAGCCGACCACCGCGGCACACGCCACCGGGCGCGTCTCGCCGGTCCAGACGTCTTCGAGGATGGCCCGACCGGCGCCGGTCTGGCGCAGCCGTGCCCGGAGCTCGCGACGCACGCCGGCTCGTTGCAAGCGGGTG
Source organism: uncultured Acidimicrobiales bacterium (assembly GCA_963734435.1). Classification (GTDB taxonomy): domain Bacteria; phylum Actinomycetota; class Acidimicrobiia; order Acidimicrobiales; family RAAP-2; genus Bog-756. The sequence continues at coordinate 194,032 of CAVTHA010000003.1, forward strand.
TTGGCATCGGCCAGGTCCCCGGTGCGCGACAGCTGCGTTCCGGCCACCTGGTCCGGCGTGACGATCGAGACCTCGCGTCCTGCTCCCGCCAGCCATTCGGCCACCCCGACACCGACCGGGCCGCCCACCGGGTCGTCCACCAGGATCGGCCCGTCGGGGAGCCCGTCCGGTCCTCGGCCGAGCAGGGTCAAGGCGTCGACCCAGGTGGGGCCGCCGTCGACCGGCGTCCGGCCGGCGCCGCCGGACGGTGGGGCACGGCCTCCGGTGGCCAGCACCACCTCCTCGTCCTCGGACCGGGCTGCGTCGATGTCGGCCGCCACGGCTTCGCGCCCCGTCTCGACCGTCACCCCCAGATGCCGGCACTCGGCGAGGAGCCACTCGCTGAGGGCGGCCAGCCGTTGGCGGCCCGGTCCCACCGCCGCCGCCCGGAGCGCACCCCCGGGGTGGTCGGCCCGATCGACGACGCGCACCGCATGTCCCCGCCCGGCCAGCACCCGGGCGCACTCGAGGCCGGCCGGCCCGGCTCCCACCACGAGGACACGGCGCCGGACCTCGTCGGTGCCGCCGGTGTCCGGCTCGATCGTCTCGTAGCCGCTTCGCGGTTCGCCCACACAGGTCACGACCGGGTTGCGGTCGTCCCGCACCCGGCAGGCCTGGTTGCAGAGGATGCAGGGTCGCACCCGATGCGGTGCACCGGCGCGTACCAGGTTGACCAAGTTGGGCTCGGCGATCTGGGCCCGGGTCATCTCCACGGCGTCACAGGCCCCCCCGGCCAGGGCCGACTCGGCCGCGCCCGGCTCGACCACGCTGCCCTGCAGCGCCACCAACGCCCGGCCATCGGCGGCGGCGCGCATGCGGCGGCAGAGGTCGAGGTTGAACGTGGCCGGAGTGTGGGCATCGGGACGGTAGGCCGACGCCGAGAACGGTCCGCCGCGCACCACCACGATGAGGTCCACCAGCTCGGAGAGGATGAGCACCTGCTCGGCCGCCATGTCGGGGGTCACCCCGGCCCAGGGGGCGAGCTCGTCACAGCACAGTCGCAGGGACAGGACGAGGCCGGCTCCGAGCGCCTCCCGGACGGCGTGCAGCACCTCACCGGTCAAGCGGAGGCGGTCTGAGCCATACTGGTCGGCGCGGTGGTTGCTGAGTCCCGAGTGGAATTGGCGCAGCAGCGAGCAGTAGCCGGCATCGACCTCGACGCCGTCAAGGCCGGCGTCGACGGCCAGGCGGGCGGCCCGGGCAAACCCGTCGACCACCCCTATGACGTCCTCCGGCTCCATGGCGGCCGGCATCTCGCGGCTGACCACGTCGGCCACCGGCGAGGGCGCCAGTAGGACCGACTGGGAGAAGGCGCTCGATCCCTGCCCTCCAGAGTGACCGATGCCGGCCAACACCAGCGATCCGTGCGGCTGGCAGGCGTCTGCCACCGCCGACCAGCCCGGCCCGCAGGACTCGGCCAACGGGGCCCGCTCGTAAGGCCAGTCCGATGCGTGCACCGAGGCCGTCTCGGTGACCACCATGCCGGCCCCGCCGGCTGCCCGGGCGCGGTAGTAGGCCGCATGGCGATCAGTCAGCCGGCGACCGCGACCCAGGTTGGTCTCGTGCGGGCCGAAGATCACCCGCGACGGCGCCGTCCGTCCTGCCACCGCCAGGGGATCGGTCAGGCCGGCCACCGTCAGGGCGATGGGGGGCGGTGGCCCAGGCCGGCCAAGGGGCTCGCGTCGCAGGCCCGGTCGGGCCGGCGGGAGCTCATGGTCACCGGCACCCGTCGTGATCGCCGCGAGTGGTCCGGCGACGGCATCGGACGGGCGCCTTCCGGCCGCCCGTCCAGGAGCCTGGCGCCATGGCCCAGCACGCACTCGGGATCCGGTCCGTCCAACGGGAGACCGGTGAAGAACTTGGCTGCCATGCACCCGCCCCGGCAGCTGTCGTAGTGGCCGCAGGACCCGCACGCCCCGCGCTCTGCGGCTGCCGCAGCCGGGTGAAGAGATCGGAGTGGCGCCAGGTCCCGGTGAACCCCTCCGGTGCCCGGACGTTGCCCGCCCGGAACTCGTCGTGGATGGTGAAGGGGCAGGCGTAGACGTCGCCGATCGGGTCGATGAGGCACACCACCCGCCCGGCCCCGCACAGGTTGAGGCCGGGAAGGGGCTCGCCGTAGCCGGCCAGATGGAAGAAGGAGTCGCCGGTGAGCACGTTCTCCCCGTGGGCCACCAACCAGTCGTAGAGCTGCCGTTGCTGGACCGCGGTCGGGTGGAGCTCGGGCCAGACGTCGGCCCCGCGGCCCGACGGGCGGAGCCGGGTCAGGCGGAGCTGAGCCCCGTACCGGTCGGCGAGTGCGGCCAACGCGTCGAGCTGTCCCACGTTGTGCCGGGTGGCCACCACCGACAGCTTGAAGCCGGCGAATCCGGCCTCGGACAGACACGCCATGGCCCGCACAGCCGTGTCGAAGGAGCCCGCCCCCCGGACGCCGTCGTTGACGTCGGCGGTGGCCCCGTCGAGGGAGATCTGGACGTCCACGTAGTCGGTGGCCGCCAGCCACCCGGCCACCGTCGGAGTGATCCTCGAGCCGTTGGTCGAGAATTTCACCCCGACATGGTGCTCGGTGGCATAGGCCACCAGGTCCCAGAAGTCGGCCCGCACCGTCGGCTCCCCGCCGCCGATGTTCACGTAGAAGATCTGCATGCGTTCGAACTCGTCGATCAGGGCCCGGCACTCGTCGGTGCTCAACTCGTCTGGGTCCCGCCGCCCAGAGCTCGACAGGCAGTGAACGCAGGCCAGGTTGCAGGCGTACGTGAGCTCCCAGGTCAGGCAGATGGGCGCGTCGAGCCCGCCCTCGAACCGGTCGACCAGTCGACCGGCGCCGGCCGTGGCATCCGCTGGTCGAGGGGCGGTGAGAGTCACCGGTGGCGTCCGGTTCCATCCGCCGTCGGCTCGTCCCGCGGGCAGATCATGCCCGACCCGGCCAGCGTGCCGAGGGCCTGCTCGTAGTGGGTCAGCTCGGCCGGGCCCACGCCGGCGGTGCAGCAGGCGGCTCGCGCCGTCGGCTCGTCGGCCAGCCGCTCCACCACCTCCACCAACCTGGGGCTCTTGAGAAAGGACAGCCGCCGGGTTCCGAAGTGGTAGGCGAGGGCGCCGAACGGCTCGGGCCGGAGGGTCACCTGCGGGTGCAGTGACCATGGGCGCGACGGATCAAAGGGGGAGGCGACGGGGGCGCGGTCCGGTGGCATCAGGGTCGGCGATCGGGCAACTGGCTCGGGTCAGTAGACGCCGCACATACCGTCGATCGAGATCTCCTCGACCAGCAACTCTGCTTCGACCAGGGTGGCCGGGTCCGGTCCCGCTTCCCCGTCGGCGGGAAGGGCGGCGACCTCCGGCACGGTCGGCTCATCGGTGGTGGCGCTCGGCTCGGTCATGGCGGTCTCCCTGGCTCGGCCCGGCCGAAGGCCCGGGCGGTCGGTGGTCCCAATTTCGGTCGGTCGTTCCAATTTATAGCACTCAATGCCAAAATGGAAGCCTGATGAGCGCAGCCGAAGCCGGCGGAGCCGACGGCCACCGACCCACGGCGCGGGGCCGGCGCCCGAGCACCAGCCGAGTCGAGGTGGCCCGAGCCGCCCTCGACCTCTTCCAGCGCCAGGGGTACGACCAGACCACGGTGTCCGAGATCGCCGCGGCGGTGGGCGTCAGCCGGCGCACCTTCTTCCGCTACTACGACTCGAAGCGGGAGGTCGTCTGGGGAGAGTGGGACGCCGAGTTGGTGCGCCTGGCCCACGAACTGGGCGGGGCCGAGGCCGGCGAGCCGATGATGGACGTGCTCCGCCGGGCGGTGATGGCCACCAACCGGTTCGGCGCCGGTGAGCTCGGTGAGCTGCGCATCCGGATCGGCCTCATCGGCTCGGTCCCGAGCCTGGTGGCCCATTCGGCCGTCCGCTATGGCGAATGGTGCCAGGTCGTCGCCGAGTTCGTGGCTGGGCGCACCGGCGGCGCGCCGGACGCGCTGGTCCCCCAGACCGTGGCCCGGGCCAGCCTCGGTGCCGCCATGGCCGCCTTCTCGTGCTGGGCCCGCCACGACAGCGACGATCTCGTCGGCGCTCTCGACCTGGCCTTCCGGCTCCTCGCCACCGGCTTCGACGACGATCGTTTGGTCGTGTGAACGCAGGTGCAGTCCCGGCCGGCGGCTCGACGGGAGTGTGCCGACAGCGCGATGCTGGTGCCAGAGTCAGGCGGTGCCCGTCGGGTGCCGCCGCGAGGGAGGAGCGCCCAGATGTTGATCCGCGCCGCCGTGTGTACCGGACTCCACGAACCGTGGAAGGTCGAGGAGGTCGAGGTCGATCCTCCCGGTCCGCACGAGGTGGTGGTGCAGATGGCCTACGCCGGCATGTGCCACTCCGACGAGCACCTCCGCTCGGGGGACATGAGCGCGGCTCCCGAAGTCCTGCAGGTGTTCGGGGTCGACTCGATGTTCCCGATGATCGGGGGCCACGAGGGCGCCGGCATCGTGACCGAGGTCGGACCGGGTGTGGACACGCTGGCCGTGGGGGACCATGTGGCGGCGTCGTTCATCCCGGCCTGCGGTCGGTGCTTCTGGTGCGCCTCCGGCCGGCAGTACCTCTGCGACCTCGGTATGAGCATCCTGGCCGGGCCGATGATGGGTGACGGGCAGTGGCGCCACCACCTCGACGGGCAGCACGTCAACCGGATGACCCAGTTGGGTACGTTCTCCGACTCGGTGCTGGCCAACGAGGCGTCGTTGGTGAAGATCGATCCCCATGTCTCGTTGCGGGCGGCCGCCCTGATCAGCTGCGGCATCTCGACCGGGTTCGGTTCCGCCGTCGACCGGGCCAAGGTGAGGCCGGGCGAGACCGTGGTGGTGGTGGGCTGCGGCGGCGTGGGGGCGGGCGCCGTCCAGGGGGCACGGATCGCCGGTGCCCGCTACGTCATCGCCGTCGACCCGCTGCCGTTCAAGGTCGAGAAGGCCAAGGAGATAGGGGCCACGCACGGCGCCCCCTCCATCCTCGACGCCAACCTCCTGCTTCCCGAGCTCACCGAGGGACGGATGGCCGACGTGGTGATCCTCACCCCGGGAGTGCTGACCGGCGACCTGCTGGCCCCGGCCATGCAGCTGGCGTCCAAGGACGGGCGGGTGGTGGCGACGGCCATCGCCCCGTTCAACCAGGACCAGGTGGACCTCAACCTGTTCAGCTTCGCCATGTTCAACCAGGCTCTGCTCGGGACGGTGTTCGGCTCCTGCAGCCCACGGGTGCAGATCCCCAATCTGCTCCGGCTCTATCAGGCCGGCATCCTCGAGGTCGACGGCCTGGTGACCCAGGAGTACTCGCTCGATCAGGTCCAGAACGGCTACGACGATCTGGCGGCGGGGACCAACGTGCGCGGCGTGGTGAAGTTCGACATCTGACGGCTGCCCCGCCGGTCGCCGACGGCGGTGACGAACACGCTGGTGGGCCGGCAAGAGGAAGAGTGACCCGATGCAGCTGGTGATGGGCTCGGACCACGCGGGGTACGTGCTCAAGGGCCACATCGCCGAACACGTGTCGGCGCAGGGACATCACGTCGAGGACATCGGCACCTTCTCGGAGGAGCCGGTTGACTATCCGCCCATCTGTGCCGAGGTGGCCCGCCGGGTGGTGAGGGGCGGCGGCGTGGGCATGGTGATCGGAGGGAGCGGGCAGGGCGAGGCCATGGCCGCCAACAAGGTCCACGGCGCCCGGGCCGCGCTCTGCCATGACGAGTACACCGCTCGCCTGGCCCGCCGCCACAACGACGCCAACGTGCTGTCCCTCGGAGCCCGGATCGTCGCCCTCGAGCTGGCCCTCGACATCGTTGACATCTTCCTGGCCACCGGCTTCGACGGCGGTCGGCACGTGGTTCGCATCGAGGAGCTGGCCGCCATCGAGGTGGAGGAGTCAGGGCGCTCCTGACCTGGCGCCACGCCTCGCTGGGTCACTCGGAGCGCTCCGGGCCGGGCCGGCCCGGTTCGGCATGGCCGGCATCGGCATGGCGCGCCGCACCGGTGGCAAAGGCATGGAGCAACCGGTTGAGGACGAACACCAGCAAGCGACCGGTTCCGGGGATCAGCGGATCGAAGGTCGCCGACCAGCCGACGAGCGTGCCCGGGCCATCGGGGGTGCAGGTGACATCGGCGCGATAGTTGCGCACCGGGAACCCCTTCTCGATGGTGTAGCCCAGGTGGTGAGGGGGGTCCCAGGCCACGACGCGCTCGTTCGACCCCACCCCGAGCCGGGTGAACCTCCTCAGGGCGCCGACCCCGTCGGGGGCCGGAACGCCCTCCTCCACCACCTCGGTGCGGTCGAGGAAGCTCCACTCCTTCCACCGTCGCGCCTCACCGATGAGGGGCCACACCGATTCGACCGGGGCGTGGGACCGGGCCGTCCTGCTCACCGACCAGCGGCCCGGGGCTCCGGCGGGCTCCCGGCCCGCCCTCACTCGACGTGGGTCTTGAGCGCCCCGAGCGCCTGTTGGTAGACGGTGGCCATGAGATCGGCCATCTCGTCGGGCTTCGCCTCGACCACCCAGGTGACGTGGCAACCGGTGCCGCTCGGTGCCACCGTGATCACCGCCTCGTGCGAGTCGACCGGCGCGCCCCCGGCGATCGAGTACGTCAGCCGGCGGGCGGCATCGTCCTTCGACACCAGGCGCTCGGTGATGGTCATCCCCATGGTCTCGAGGATGCGGTCGTCCCCCTCGACCCGGCACGAGTCGATGCCGGGCATCCAACCACCGATACCGCCGAAGTTGCCCACCAGGGCCCAGACCTCGTCGGGTGAACTGTTGACCTCGATCTCAGCTCTTCCAGTTCCCATGTCTCTCCCATGTAGTCGGTAGTGGCTGGGCCGGTCGGTGTCCCGGCAGCTGGCGCGATGGTAGGCGGCACCGGCCGCCCGCGCCTTCCCCGTACCGGTGCAGGACCGAGCGTGCCGTGCGTTGCTCCCGCCGACCAGGACGACGGCCCCGGTAGGGTGCTTCCGATGCCCGGACCCGCGGCCGAGTCAGCCGACACCGGGGTCGGTGCCTTGTTCGTCCCCGAGGCTGGCCGCATGGTGCCCACGGACCTGGCCCGCGGACCGTGGTCGCCCGATGCCCTCCACGGCGGCCCGGTGGCCGCCGTGGTGGCCCTGGCCGCCGAGCGCCACGACGGTGGCCAACAGCAGGGTATGCAGTTGTCCCGGATGACCCTCGAACTGCTCCGGCCCGTGCCCATGGCGCCGCTCGCCATCACCAGCTCCATGGTCAAGCCCGGGCGCAAGGTCCAGCTGATCGATGTGGTGGTCGAGGCCGGCGGGGTCGAGGTGGCCTGGGCCCGGGCCCTGCGGCTCCGGGTGGCCCAGGATCAGCCGGCGCTGGGGCCATCGGTGCCCGAGGACCGTGCCCCGCCTCCGCCCTGGCAGTGCTCTCGGCCCCCGGCCATGTTCGACCGGTACCCCGCCTTCCACAACCAAGGGGTCGAGATGCGTTTCGTCACCGGGAACGGGGACGTCCGGGGCCCCGCCGTCGTCTGGCTCCGGCTGCTCGTCGCCGTGGTGGCCGGTGAGGAGCCCACCCCGTGGCCGCGGGCGGCGGCCGCCGCCGACTTCGGGAACGGCGTCTCCAGCGAGCTCGACTTCATGACCACCAGCTTCGTCAATGCCGACCTCACCGTCTCGATCCACCGCCCGCCCGTCGGCGAGTGGGTGTGCCTCGATGCCCGGACCAGGTTCGGCTCTCCTGGCATCGGCGCGGCCGAGTCGGCGATGTGGGATGTCGAGGGCCGCGTCGGTCGCGCCGTCCAGCACCTGGTGGTCGAGGCCAGACGGTGAGGGGGACGCGGCCTGGTCCGGGCGGCGCCACCACGGTGGCCGAACTGCTGGCCGCACGGGCGGCAGACGACCATCCCGGCCTGCGATTCGAGGACCGCCAGTGGACCTGGCGCCAGGTTGTGGCGGCCAGCGCCAGCCGGGCGTCGTGGATCCGGTCCCTCGGCGGCTCCGCTCCCGCCCACATCGGGGTGCTGCTCGGCAACGTCCCCGAGTACCTGTTCTGGCTCGGGGGGGCGGCACTGGCCGGGGCGGTGGTGGTGGGGATCAATCCCACTCGCCGGGGCGAGGCCCTGGCCGGCGACATCCGACGCACCGACTGCCGGGTCATCGTGACCGACGCCGAAGGGGCGGCCATGCTCGACGGGCTCGACCTCGGCGCGGCGGGCGGACTGCTGCGCGTCGATGAACCGGCGTTCGCCGAACGGGTAGCGCCACCCACCGGCGCCGAGGCCGAACCGGCGCCGGGAAGGCAGACCCCGGCGGCCGACGACCTGTTCCTGTTGCTGTTCACCTCGGGTACCACCGGGTCGCCCAAGGCGGTCCGGTGCTCGCAGGGACGGCTCGCCTCCATCGCCAGCTACGCCGCCGACGCCTACGGGTTCACCCGCGACGACGTCGCCTACTGCACCATGCCCCTCTTCCACGGGAACGCGCTCATGGTGCTGTGGGGTCCTTCGCTGGTGGTGGGAGCGACGGTCACGCTGGCCCGTCGGTTCAGCGCCTCGGGCTTCCTCCCCGATGTCCGCCGGTACGGAGCCACCACCTTCACCTACGTGGGCAAGGCGCTCGCCTACATCTTGGCCACTCCGCCGGAGGAGCATGACGCCACGGTCACCCTGCGGCGGGGGTTCGGCACCGAGGCGTCGGTGGCCGATCGCGCCGAGTTCGAGCGCCGCTTCGGTTGTGTGCTCACCGAGGGATACGGCTCGAGCGAAGGCGGCGTGGCGATCAGTCGCACGCCGGGGACCCCGGCGGGCTCGCTCGGGCTTCCGCCCGACGGTGTGGTCATCGTCGATCCGGAGACGTCGGAGGAGTGTCCGGTGGCCGAGTTCGACGGGTCGGGCCGCCTGCGCAACGGGGCCGACGCCATCGGGGAGATCGTCAACCGCGCCGGCATCGGCAGCTTCGAGGGCTATTACGGTGATCAATCGGCCACGGCGTCCCGCACCCGGAACGGGTGGTACTGGACCGGGGATCTGGCCTACCGGGACGCCGCGGGCTACTACTACTTCGCCGGCCGGAGCGGGGACTGGATGCGGGTGGACTCCGAGAACCTCACGGCCGGGCCCGTCGAGCGGGTGCTCGTCCGGCATCCCGGGTTGGCGGCTGTGGCCGTCTACCCGGTTCCCGACCCGCGATCGGGGGACCAGGTCATGGCGGCGCTCGAACTGCTACCGGGGTGTTCATTCGACGCCGATGAGTTCGCCGGCTTCCTCGCCGATCAGCCCGACCTCGGGACGAAATGGGTCCCCGCCTTCCTGCGCATCACCGACGCCCTGCCCCAGACGGCCAGCGGCCGGGTGCCCAAGGGGCCCCTGCGCAACGACGGATGGTGGGCGGGGCCCGACCCCGTCTTCCGCCGGCTGGGCACCGGCCTCTCGTTCGCGCCCATGGAGGACCAGCACCGGGCCGAGCTGCGAGACGAGTTCCGGCTTCAAGGTCGCGAGGGATTGGTCGGTGGGTGACGATGGTGAGAGCCATGCCCGGTCGGTGAGCCGGTGGTGGCACCGGGCCTCGGACGGGATCTCCCGGGCCCTCGACCGGGCCGACGCCTTCCAGCAGAGCCACCGGTTGCTGGCTGTGCCCGGCGCCGTGGTGCGCAAGTACTCGGACGACCGGGCCGGGGGCCTGACCGCCCAGATCTCCCATGCTGCTTTCCTCGCCGTCTTTCCGATGCTGCTCGTCCTCCTCACCGTGTTGGGCATTGTGTTGGACGGCCACCAGTCGCTGCAGAACGACATCGTCAACTCCGCCCTGCACCAGTTTCCGGTCATCGGCTCCGACCTCAAGAACAACGTGCATCAGCTGTCGACCGCCAACACCTTGGCGCTGGTGATCGGCGTGGTCTGGCTCTTCTACGGGTGCATGCGCCTCAGTCGCAGCTCCCAGGTGATGATGGCGGCGGTGTGGGACATCGATCGCCACGACCTTCCCACCTTCTGGCACTGGCTCCCCAGGGCCGCCGGCTTCCTGGCCGTCCTCGGTCTCGGGTTCATCGCCGGCGGGGCGGCGGCCGGATTCGGCGCGTTCGGCCGGCTCGGACCGGCCTCCGCTCCGATCGGGCTGGCCCTGTCCTTGGTGGTGAACGTCCTGATGTACTGGGGAGCGTTCGTCGCGGTGGTGCACATCCCGAGGAACGAGCGGGCCGTCTGGCCCGGGGCCGTCTTCGGTGGGACCGGCTGGACCATCCTGCAATTCGCCGGGGCACTGCTGGTCAATCACCAGCTCCGGCACCTGTCCAATCTTTACGGCACCTTCGCTACCGTGCTCGGGCTCATCTGGTGGTTGGCCCTCGGTGCCCTGGTGACCGTCTACGCCGCCGAGTTCAACGTGGTCCTCGTCCGCCGTCTCTGGCCCCGATCCGTCCGGGTCGGCGGCGACCGTTCCGGCCCGGGAGCCGATCAGACCTCGACCGGCGCCGCGCCGTGATGGCGAGATCGAGCGGCGTCGATACCGAGGTGGGCGGTCGGCCCCACACTCCGCAGAGGGGCTAGCGCGACAGCCAGGCGTCGGGGTCGGTGGTGAGCTTCCGCACCGAGCGGGGGAGCTTCCCGGCCACGATGTCGGCGATGGTCACCTGGTCGAGGACGGCGCGGAGACTGGCCCGGACCGCCACCCACACGTCCTGGAGGTGCTCGGCCGACCCCTGGTAGGTGGTGGCCTCGGGCCGGAGGCCCCGAACCTCGGCCAGCGGCCCGTCGAGTGGGCGGATCACGTCGGCGACGGTGATGGCGGTGGCCGGTCGTGACAGTCGATAGCCGCCCTCTGCGCCGCGCTGGCTGAGCAGCAGCCCGGCTCGCCGCATGTCGTTGAGGATGGACTCGAGGAACTTCGACGGCAGGCCCTGGTCCTCGGCCAGTGACTCCGCCGTGACCGAGCGGCCCTCGGCATCGGCCAAGGTGCAGAGGGCCCGCACGGCGTAGTCCACTTTCGCCGAGATGTACACGGCTGCGATTCTGTCAGACGGCGCCCAGGACGTGTCGGTGGGACTCCGGGTGTGGTCCGGGTCCGAGCAGGGATGGGGAACCGCTCACTTGGTTGAGGCGTCGAGCAGTCCGTAGCGGCCGCGCACCGCGGTGTCGACCCGACTGAAGGCGGTGTCCACCATGATCCCGATGAACACGATGACGATCATCAAGCCCACCACGATGGCGTAGTCGGTCTGGGTCAGAGCGTTGACCGTTCGCCCACCCAGGCTCAACGGGTTGACCAGGATGAGGAACTCACCGGCCATGAGCGCGTGCCAGCCGAACGTCCAGCTCTGCTTCAGCCCGCCGAGCACGCTCGGCAGGGCGGCGGGAAGGACGACATGGCGTTCGAGTGCGAGGCCGCGGGCGCCGAGGACCCGACCGGCGCGCAGCAGGCCCGGGGGCACCTGGTCGATGCCGCTGATGAACCCGTTGGCCACCGACGGCGCCGCCCCGAGCACCATCATGAGGACGATGGCTGAGTTGTGCACGCCGAAGACCATGAAGGCGAGCGGGTACCACAGCACCGAGGGCAAGGTCTGCATGCCGGTGATGAGCGCGCCGATCCCGGCCCGAAGAACGGGCAGTCGGGCCACCGCGGTGCCGACGACGGCACCGATGACGATGACCAGCGCGAACCCGACGATGGCTTGTTGGGCCGTGACCCACACGGCCTGCCAGAACAGCGAGGTGCCGAGGAGGTCCCACAACTGGCGGGCCACCGTGGTCGGCGTCTGGAGGATGTAGGGCCGCCAATGGGCCCACACCGCGATCTGCCAGACCAGCAGGATGATGCCGAAGGCGATGAGCTTGGGCCAGGTGGCCCGCCACAACCGCTCGACGAAGGTCGCCCGGGTCGAGCGGTCGGCCTGGTCGAGGGCGTCGAGTCCGGTCAGGGTCTGATGGAGGGTGGGCTGGTCCCCGTTCCTGGCCATCCCCTCGACCGGTCCGGGCCGGGTGGTGGTGTGGTCAATCGCCATGGCGGCCCACCTCGGCTCGGAGCTGGTCGGTGACGGTGGCGGCCAGGCTGGCCACCTCGGAAGAATCGATCCGGCGAGGCCGGGGCAGGTCGACTGGGTACACGGCTGCCACCCGCCCGGGCCGGCTGGTCAGCAGCACGATGGTGTCGCCCAATCGGGCCGCCTCGCGCACGTTGTGGGTCACGAACAGCACCGTGAACCCCCGGTCGATCCACAGTGACTCGAGCTCGTCATGGAGCAGGTCGCGGGTGATGGCGTCGAGGGCGCCGAAGGGCTCGTCCATGAGGAGCACTCCGGCATCCTGGGCCAAGGCCCGGGCCAGGGCGGCGCGTTGCCGCATGCCGCCGGACAGCTCGTGCGGTCGCTTCTTCCCGAAGCCACCGAGGTGCACCCGTTCGAGCAGGTCCTCGGCCACGGCCCGTCGTTCGGCCTTGCCCACCCCGCGAAGACGGAGGGGGAGCTCGACGTTGGCCGCCACCGTCGAGCCACGGGAAGAGGGCCGAGTCCTGGAAGAGCATGGCGATGGTCGGAGCGTGGCTCCCGCCGTCGCCGACCTCGACCGATCCGATGGTCGGCCGGTCCAGCCCGGCCACCAGGTTGAGCAACGTGGTCTTCCCGCACCCCGACGCGCCCACCAGGCAGACGAACCGAGCGGGGCGGACGTCGAGGGTCACGTCCTGCAGGGCGGTCACCGCCGCGTCCCCGGTCCCGTAGCGCTTGGACACCGCGGTGAGCGACACCGACGGGGCCGGTGGGCCGAGCCGGGGGGCGCTGGCCGTCGAAGTGGCCGGGGCCTCGGCCGTGGCCATCAGGACTTCACCGCGGCCTTCCCTTGGGCGGTGAGCAGTTGGTTCAGCGGCCCGAGGTCGTAGATACCGGTGATATTGGTAGCTGGGAAGCCGGCGGCCTTGGCGTGCACCAGATCGGTGGCGATCGACGAGGCGATCGGGTCGTTGGTGAAGGTCATGTCACTCCAGGCGGTGGCGAGCTCGGCGGCCTTGAGGGGCTTGCCGGTGAGCGCGGTGAGCGCGGTGTTGGCGTCGGCCTGGGCCTGGGCCGGCGACGTGTTGAGGAAGCTGTTGGTGGCGATCTGCCCTTTCAGCAGGTCGCTGACCACCGTGGGGTTGGCCGCCAGGAAGTCCTTGCCGACCACCAGCACGGTGGTGGAGAACAGGCCGCCCGGCCAGAGGGACTTCTCGTTCACCAGGACCTTGCCATGGCCCTCGGACACCATCCGGGTGGCCCAGGGTTCGGGGACCCAGGCCCCGGCGATCGAGCCGGCCTCGAACGAGGTGAGGGTGGTGGCGTTGTCCTCGGGGAGGATGGTGACCTGGCCGCTCCCCCCGTTCGGCCCCGGAAAGGTGAGCCCCTGCTTCTTCAGCCAGGTACGGAGGGCGACGTCCTGGGTGTTGCCGAGCTGCGGGGTGGCCAGCGTCTTGCCACTCAGCTGGCTCGGGGAGGTGATCGACGAGTTGACCACCAGCGCCGCTCCGCCCGAGGTGGCGCCGGAGATGATCCGTATGGCGCCTTTGCCCTGTGAATACGCGGTGATCGCCGAGTTCGGGCCGAGGTAGGCGGCATCGAGGGACCCGGCCAACAGTGCGGTCACCGCGGCCGGGCCGGCGTTGTACGTCGAGGTCTGCAGCGTGACGTTGCTCGGCAGGCTGTGCTTGAAGTAGCCGTCCTGCACGCCCACCAGGGCCGAGGCGTGGGTGAGGTTGGTGAGGTAGCCCAGTCGCAGGGTCACCGGCGCGTTCGACGTCGACCCGGTGGAGGACGACGGTGAGGCGGCGCTCGAGCTGCAGGCCGCCGCGGCCAGGGCCAGACCGACGGTGGCCAGAAGCACGACGTGACGGCTTCGAATTCGGCGGGCGGGCTGGGGGCGCATGGGACTCCTCTGTTCCGTTTCTCTGAAACCAAATTCGCTTTGGCCTGTATCTCTACTAGACAAGTAGGGAAAGATACCATAAGCGGATTTCCCTGTGCCAGGGCGGCCCGGGAGCTCGCCCCGGTTGGGGGCCTGGCGACCGCCCAACCGGCCGAGGAAATGGCCTGGGACGGTTACTTGAGCAGGCGGGACAGCCGCCGGTCGGCCAGGGGCTTTCCCCCGGTCTGGCAGCTGGGGCAGTACTGGAGGGACTTGGTGGCGAAGGCAACCTGGCGGATGGTGTCGCCACAGACCGGACAGGGTTGGCCGGTACGGCCGTGGACCTGCATGGACCGCTTCTTGTCCCCCTTGAGCTCGGCGATGCCCAGGGGCGCGGCCCGGTCGACCGCCTGGCGCAGCACCCCGACGATGGCGTCGTGCAGCCGGGCCACCTCCTCGGCGCTGAGCTTCCCGGTGTTCTTGTAGGGCGACAGGCGGGCGCGGTGGAGAGCCTCGTCCGAGTAGGCGTTGCCGACGCCGGCGATGAGGGACTGGGTGGTCAGTGCGGACTTGACCGTGGCCGAGGCCTCGTTCATGAGAGTGGCCAACCGGTCGACGGTGAACTCGGGGGTCAGCGGGTCGACGCCCAGATCGGCCAGGGGGCCCACCTCGTCGAGCGAGCGCACCAGCCAGATGGCCAGCCGTTTCTCGGTGCCCATTTCCGTGAGGTCGAACCCCGAGCGGTCGTCCAAGGTCACCCGGAGGGCGATGGGGCTCTTCCCCCCGGGGCGGACCGTGCCGGTCGGTACCGTCTCGAGCCACCGGACCCAGCCACCCCGGGCCAGGTGCACCACCAACCACAGGCCGTCGAGGTCGATGCAGACGAACTTCCCGCGGCGCTCGGCGCCGCCCACCATGCGTCCGACGGCCTGTTCGAGCGGAGGCTCGAAGGTCTTGAGGGCGGAGATCGACGCCAGTTGGCACCGTTCGATCCGCCGCCCGGACAGGCGGTCGGACAATCCGGCGGTGAGCGCTTCGACCTCGGGTAGCTCGGGCATGGGCCCATTGTGGACCTTCGGCGCCCGTAGTATCTGAGACGCACCTGCGCCGCGGGCCGGATCATGCAGCGGTGGGCCCGGCGCCGCTTCCCGCCGTTCGCCGTTCCGGCCTGGCGCCCACCGTCCCGACCGTCACCGCCACGCGAGAGGAGCTCCTCCGTTGTTCCCCCCGGTACCAGCCGAAGCCGACTTCACCGTGCTCGAAGCCGAGGAGCTGGCCCGATGGGGGGAGTACCGGGTCTTCGAGCGCTCCGTCGAGGCCCGGCGGGACGCCGAGTCGTGGGTCTTCTACGAGGGCCCGCCCACCGCCAACGGGCGGCCCGGGCTGCACCACGTCTGGGCCCGGGTGTACAAGGACCTGTTCTGTCGGTACCGCACCATGCGCGGCTTCGCCGTGCCGCGCAAGGCCGGTTGGGACACCCACGGCCTGCCGGTCGAGGTCGAGGTCGAGAAGCAGCTGGGGATCACCGACAAGCGCCAGATCGAGGAGCGGGTCGGCATGGCCGAGTTCACCCGGCTGTGCCGCGAGTCGGTGCGCAACTACGTGGACGACTGGAAGGCGTTGACCGAGCGCATCGGCTACTGGATCGACATCGACGACGCCTATTGGACGTTCACCCCCGAGTACATCGAGTCGGTGTGGTGGAACTTGAAGAGCCTCTGGGACGAAGGGCTGCTCTACGAGGACATCAAGGTGGTGCCCTACTGCCCTCGTTGCGGGACGGCCCTCTCGAGTCATGAGCTGGGACAGCCCGATGTCTACCAGGAGGTCGTCGACGAATCCGCCTACGTCCTCGTGCATCTCACCGACGAGGGCCCGGCCGCCGAACGCCTGCGGGGGACCCTCGGCCGGCCCACCCTGGCCGGGCTGTCGCTCGTGCTGTGGACGACCACGCCGTGGACTCTGCTGTCCAACACCGGCATAGCGGTGGGTCCGGACCTCGAGTACGCCGTGGTGGACGACGCCATCGTGGCCGCCGACCTGGTGGAGCCGGTGTTCGGCGACGGTGCCCGTGTCGGCGCTCGCTTGACCGGCCGCGACTTGGTCGGCCTGCACTACGAGCGGCCGTTCGAAGACCTGGTTCCCCCGCCCGGCGGCTCCGGGGAGAACGGTTGGCAGGTGGTGGCCGGGGACTTCGTCGAAGCCGACGAGGGGACCGGCATCGTGCACCTGGCCCCGGCCTTCGGCGAGGTCGACCGGGAGGTCGGTCGCCGCAACGACCTGCCCACCCTCAACCCGGTCGGGCCGGACGGTCGGTTCTCGGCGGAGGTGGGCTGGCTGGCCGGCCGGAGCGTCCGGGACACCAACACCGAGGTGAACGACCGACTGCAGGCCGCCGGCCGGCTGCTGCGACGCCAGCCGTACCGCCACTCGTACCCCCATTGCTGGCGGTGCGGGACCGCCCTCATCTACTGGGGCAAGCCGAGCTGGTACGTGCGGACATCGGCGCGCCAGTCCGACCTGGTGGCCCAGAACCAGACGATCGGTTGGCACCCGGCCCACATCCGAGACGGGCGGATGGGCGAGTGGCTGGCCAACAACGTCGACTGGGCCCTGTCGCGCGACCGGTTCTGGGGTACGCCGCTGCCCGTCTGGCGCTGTGAGGGGGGCCACACGGTGTGCGTCGGGTCACTGGCCGAGCTCTCGGAGCTGGCGGGACGGGACGTCGCCTCGGTCGACCCCCACCGGCCGGACATCGACGACGTCACCTTTCCCTGCGGCGAGTGCCTAGGCCGACAGGAGGCGACACCGACCGCCGCGGACGACGCTCCGCTCATGCGTCGGGTGGAACCGGTGATCGATGCGTGGTTCGACTCCGGCTCGATGCCCACCGCCCAGTGGGGCTACCCGGCCACGTCCCGGATCCGAGGACCGCCTGGTCTACCCGGCCGACTTCATCTGCGAGGCCATCGACCAGACGAGGGGTTGGTTCTATTCGCTGTTGGCTGTCAACACCCTGGTCCGTGGGTCCACTCCCTATCGGAACGTCCTCTGCCTGGGGCACATCGTGGACGCCGACGGCCGCAAGATGTCCAAGAGCCTGGGCAACATCATCGACCCGTGGGAGATCCTCCGCACCCGGGGGGCCGACCCCCTCCGGTGGTGGATGTTCTCCCAGGGCTCACCGTGGACGCCGACCCGGGTCAGCTTCGAGATCATCGACGCCGCCATGCGGGACACCCTGCTGACCCTGTGGAACACCTGGTCGTTCTTCTCCACTTACGCCTCGCTCAACGGGTTCGACCCGGACGACCCGGCCATCCCTGCCCCCGAGCAGCGGTCGCGGCTCGACCGTTGGACCCGGTCCCGGCTCCACGCCACCGTGGCCACCGTCACCGAGGCCCTCGACGACTACGAGCCGTTCCCGGCGGCGACGGCCATCGCCCGCCTGGTCGACGACCTGTCCAACTGGTTCGTGCGCCGGAGCCGTCGCCGTTTCTGGCGCACCGACCCCGGGGCGGACCCGGCCGACTCGCTCGGGGCCCAGGCCACCCTGCACGAGTCCCTGGTCACGCTGGCCACGCTGTTGGCACCGATGTGCCCGTTCCTGGCCGACCGGATGTGGCGTGACCTGACCGGCGCCGCCGCCGACGCCTCGGTGCATCTGGCGCGGTGGCCGGAGGCCGAGGCCGGGGCGCTCGATCCGTCGCTCGAGGAGGGGATGGCGTTGGCCCGGCGGCTTGCCTCCCTGGGTCGGGCGGCCCGGGCGGAGGCCGGGGTGAAGGTCCGCCAGCCCCTGTCCCGGGCGCTCGTCTACCTGCCCCCGGGCAGCCCCACCCCACCTCCGGAGGTGGTCGAGGACGAGCTCAACGTGGACAGGGTGGAGGCCATCGGTGAGCTCGGCGACGTGTTGGCCTACGAGCTGGTTCCCAACTTCAAGGTGCTCGGGCCCCGACTCGGAGCGCGGGTGCAACAGCTGCGGGCGGCGATGGGCACGGTGGACCCCGCCACCGCCGCCGCCGACCTCAACGCCGGCCGTCCGGTGGTGGTCGAGCTGGGCGACGGTCCGGTCGAGCTGGACGGCGCCGAGGTCGAGCTGCGGGTCAAAGCCCAACCCGGGTTCGCCGTGTCGCGGGACGGGGCGGAGGTGGTCGCGCTCGACCTCGCCCTCGACGACGACCTGCGTCGCCGCGGCCTGGCCCGCGAGGTGGTCCGGAACGTCCAGGACATGCGCAAGGTCGCCGGTCTCCAGGTGTCGGATTGGATCCATCTGTCGCTGGTCGGCCTGGACGATCTCGCCCCGTTGTTCGGCACCGTCGCCGGCGAGGTGCTCGCCCGCTCGGTGACGACCGAAGCGCCGACCGGGGCCGGTTCGGGCACTGTCTTCGAGCTCGACGACGGCGAGACCGCCCGTACCGCCACGGCCTGGGTGACCAAGGCATGAACGTGGCGGCCGCCGACGCCGGGCACGGTGGCGTCGGGCCGGCCTGGCGGCGGCCGGAGAACCCCTCCCACCGAGGGCTACGTGCTGGCCGTCGACCTCGGCACCGGGGGGCCCAAGGCCGCCGTGGTGTCCACGACCGGCCGGATCGTCGCCCATGCCGCCGAGCCGGTGGCGCTGCACCTGCTGGACGGCGGTGGGGCCGAGCAGGACCCCGACGACTGGTGGTCGGCGATCTGTACCGCCTCCCGCCGGGCGCTGGCCACCGCCGCCGTGCCACCCGAGGCCCTGGTGGCGGTGGGCTGCACCTCCCAGTGGTCGGGCACGGTGGCGGTGGGGGCGGACGGTCGGCCGCTCATGCGCGCCGTCATCTGGATGGACTCCCGCGGCAACCACGCCATCCGCCGGGTGGTCGGGGGCCCGGTCAACCTGCTCGGCTACGACCCGCGCAAGCTCCTGCGCTGGGTACAGGTCACCGGGGGGGCCCCGGGCCTGTCCGGCAAGGACCCCGTCGCCCACATCCTGTTCATCCGGGAGGCCTTTCCCGACGTCTACCGGGACACCGTCACCTTCCTCGAACCCGTCGACTATCTCAATCTCAAGCTGACCGGTCGCACCTGCGCGGTCGTTCGACTCCATCGCCGCCCATTGGGTGACCGACAACCGGAACGTCGACCAGGTCTCCTACGACGACCGGTTGCTCGAGGTGACCGGTCTCGACCGGGCCAAGCTGCCCGAGCTGGTGCCCCCGGGAACGGTCATCGGCACGGTCAACGGGCGGGCGGCCGCCGAGATCGGGGTGCCGGCCGGCCTGCCGGTGTCGGTCGGCTCCGGTGACGTCCACTCCGCCGTCTTCGGGTCGGGGGCGGTGGCCGACTTCGAGGCCCACCTCTACATCGGGACCTCGTCGTGGATCTCGGGTCATGTGCCGTTCAAGAAGACCGCGCCCACCAGCAACGTGGCCTCGATCCCGGCCGCCCTGGCCGGCCGGTACGTGATCGTGGACGAGCACGAGACGGCCGGGGCCTGCCTCACGTTTCGTCCGCGACAACCTGGGCCTGGCCGCCGACTTCGACGCGATGAACGCCATGGTCGCCGCGGTCCCGCCCGGCAGCGGCCGGGTGCTGTTCACGCCGTGGCTCAACGGGGAGCGCTCCCCGGTGGATGACCACACCGTGCGGGGAGGCTTCCACAACCTCTCCCTCTCGACCACCCGTGACCAGCTGGTCCGAGCGGTCTACGAGGGCGTGGCCTTCAACTCGAGATGGCTCCTCGAGGCGGTCGAGAAGTTCGCCGGGCGGACCTTTTCCTCTCTGGCCTTCGTCGGCGGCGGCGCCAACTCCGACCAGTGGGCCCAGATCCACGCCGACGTGCTCGGGTGCGAGATCCGCCAGGTTGCCGACCCGGTCCTGGCCAACGTCCGAGGGGCCGCCTTCATCGCCATGCTCGCCCTCGACCTGGTCTCGGTCGACCAGATCCCGGGCATGGTCGAGGTGCGGCGCACCTTCGAGCCCGACCCCGGCACCGGGCCGGAGTACGAGATCCTCTTCGGCGAATTCGTCACGCTGTACAAGCAGACCAAGGGGATCTACAAGCGGCTGAACCGGTTCTGATCAGTTCGGGCCGGCATCGGAACGGACCAGGGAACCGCCCCGTCAGTTCTCGACCATGATCGAGACAGTCGGGCTGTGCGCAGTGCGTCCGACCCCATTGTCGGCGATGCTCGTCAGCGCATAGAAGCCGTTCGGTACGGTCGTTGTCCGCCAGAATCCCACCCATCCGTACGGGCTCCGGGTGGCCCAGCCGACGATATCGTTACTCAGTCCTTCCCCGGTGACGACGAACTCCACCTTGGTGATGCCGAAGCTGTCGGACGCGATGGCGCTGAGAACCGATGTGCCTTTCAGTTCGGCACCGTTGTGAGGAACCGTGATGGTCGTCATTGGCGGCGACGGGTCGGCGATCAAACCCAGTGCCTTGTAGTCCGCCACCGCGCCGGTGGCGAACAAGCTGAGCCGATGGACGGCGGCGATGTGCACCATGCGGCGGATGTAGGTCACGCGGTAATAGGGCCCCAACGCTTGGCCGACGAAGGCGTCCGGGTATCGACCGATGTTCACGAGAACTCGGGAAGCCAGAACCTGGTTGGCGTGATCGGTCCGGGCCCCGGCGAGGCCCTGCGGAAGACCGACGGCGGTTTGAAGGCACACGATGGATACGACGATGACAGCCAAGACGAGTGATCCTCTGGCCGCTGACCGGCCTCGTGGGAAGATTGCGCCCGAGTGGTCCTCCGGAGCCACCGCCCGCCGAGGGTCTTCTTTCTGGCGCCCTTGCTCCATCCTCCAGTGCCAGGCACGCCGGTCGAGCACGCTCAGGTAGAGGCCCACGGGTATCAGTAGCTCGAACGTCCAATCGCACGAGACTGACTGGCCGCGGGCCACCCTTGCCGAGGCACCGCCCCGACGGTGATGACGCGGCGAACAGCAGACCGGAGCAGAGCAACGCCGCCGAAATCGGGCTTCCGCTCACCGCGTCTCGGCCCCGGCAGTAAGCGCCGAGTACCCAGATCGTGGCAAGGACGATGACCACGCCCAGGGCGAGTACCGCCCAGCCGGTGGCGTTGGCGCCGCTTACCCTCACGCCCACGACGTCGCCGACGAGGAAGAATTCGATGCCGGTAACCGGGTGGGTGAACACTGACGTATCTGTGCCAGTGGTAGCGGTGTAGTTGGTGAAATAGATGAGTGCCGTCACACCGGCAAGCGCGATCCAGGTGATCGCGAGCGTCGGGCGACGGCGGTAGTAGAGGAGCATGAGACCGACGGGCCAGACGATCAGACCTTGCAACGAGGAGTAGCTGGCCACGATGGCGGCCCCGATGGCTGTAGCCAGCCACCACCCGGTCAGGACGGTCCGGTCGAGCGCGACGATGGTCACCGCCATGGCGAAGAGAACGAGGTACCAGGCAAGTTGGAAACCGAAAAGGGTGTTCTGGTGCTGGACGAAGGAGAGCATCAGGATGGCCACCGGGCAGTAGTACAACCACGGCGTGGCAGGTGAGCGACGTTTGTGGGCCCACACGACGAGGACGACGGAGCCCAGCAGCAGAAGGGCGCTGAGATACTCCTCCGTCTGAACGTTGAAATGGACGGTGTGGGCCAGGAGGAGAACGATCAGATTCGGGAAGAGGATTCGGTTCTCGTTGTGCTGGGCCCAAAGTGAGCTCCAGTCGAAGAGGTGGATGTAGGAGAGATTGATGACGTTTATGTCGTCCATTTGGTCCCAGCTGATGACGTTGAGGCTGTAATGCTGGAGGTACCAGAAGTAGGCGACAACCGGAGCGCCGAAGCCGGCAACTGTCAAGACCTTGACCAGCCTCGGGTCGATGTGGTCGACGAGCCGGCGCGGTGGAGGTGCTGGCCAACCGGCACCAGACTCATCGGCCATGGAGTCGGATACCACGGTGCGCTACCTGCGCCCGGCGGTTCTCACGTCGAGGTCCGGCCGGTCAGCAGCCCAACGATACGACGGGTCACCACTCTGGGCTCGGTTCACGGCTTGGTCCGTCGGAAGACGGGGCCAGGCGAACCGGAGGACGCCGGTCCGCCGATGAAAGCGCGGTACGGATGCCGGAGAATGCGATTGCGGCAGGGCTGGCCCGCGACGTAGCTTCCGCCTCCTCTACCGCTCGAGATCGTACTGAGCTGATCGCACCGCAGTGCACGACCAGCCCGATACGACCGGAGGAACGTCTTCAAAACTCAATCCTGATAGCTCGGTCCGGAGGAGTCAACCGGTTGCGATCCATCCAGCGGGGCATCGAGGGTGGCTATGAAGACCAAATCGAAGGCCAGTGTGTGCAGTTGCGTAGTCGACGTCGACCAGTGGTTGTGGCGGTCGAGCCAGTAGCCGACGGAGGGGAAGACCCGTCCCACCCGCCCGCTCGGGAGCCGGAGCACGTGGAGGACTAGCGCCAGGTAGTACTCGACAATGGTGCCGAGTGTCTCGAAGGTCCCGCCGAAGACGTGGACCTCGCCCGGTCCGAGCAAGTCGGAGCACAGCTGCCGCAGGCCCTCGGCAGTGAACCGCCAGTAGTCGTGGTGGTCGTGCCGCGGCACCGCCGAGGGCACCGACACGATCACCGTGCCCCCTGGCTTGACCACGCGCCGGATTTCTTTCGAGCGCGGTTATCGGGTTGGGCACATGCTCGAGGAGCTCGAGCGCCACGATGGCGCCGACGGAGGCGTCGGGGATCGGCAACGCCACGACGTCTGCAGACATGTCGACGGTGGATAGCTGGCGGAGGTCGGTGGCCGAGATGCGCGAGCACTCCCGTTCGAATCGCCGAACCATGCCGCATCCCACGTTGATCACCAGCGAGTCGGGGGGGAGTCCGGCCAGCCGTCGACCGATGAACCGATCGCGACGCGCGATGGCGTTGTTCTTCCAGCTGTGGTGGGACAGGGAGGCGTCCCCCCGGCCGCCGCCGTTTGCCAATGTGGACACCTGGGACATCCCCTCTCGGGCTCGGCGCCCGGTGCGTGCAAGGCCGAATGCAGGCGGGAGCGTACTCTGCCGCCGGGACGCCTCCGAGGCCCTCAGTCAGGCCGCTCAGGGCGAGCCTGCCGCCTGATCGGCGATGGCTCGGTTGGCCGCGCTGACCACGGCGTGGAGCGAGGCATCGAGGATGCTCGAATCCATCCCGACGCCCCACCAAGTGGATCCGTCCGGTCCCTCGGCCTCGATGTAGGCCACCGCCGAGGCCTCGCTGCCGGCGGTGAGGGCATGCTGGTTGTAGTCCTTGACCTCGAAGTCGATCCCGAAGTCGGTCCGGAGCGCTCCGACCAGGGCGTCGATGGGACCATTCCCCTCGCCCATGACCGTCCGCGGCTCACCGCCGACCAACAGCTGGGCGGTCACCGTCGTCCGGTGCCCCCCGGTGGTCACCTCGCTACCGATGAGGCGCATGTCGGCGTCGTCGGGTAGATAGGTCCTAGAGAACACGTCCCACATCTCCCCGGGTCGGATCACCGTGCCACTGTCCTCGGTGACGGCCTGGACCTCCTTGGAGAATTCCACCTGGAGCCGGCGCGGCAGATCGAGACCGTGCTCCGTGTCCATCACGTAGGCCACGCCCCCTTTGCCCGACTGGCTGTTGACTTGGATGACCGCCTCGTAGGTGCGTCCGGTGTGGCTCGGGTCGATGGGCAGGTACGGCACCTCCCACTGGTCGTAGTCGGTGCCGATGGCGGCGAAGCCTTTTTTGATGGCGTCCTGGTGCGAACCGGAGAAGGCGGTATAGACCAGGTCCCCGGCGTAGGGGTGGCGGGGATGGACCGGCATGCGGGTGGCGTACTCGGCCACCCGTCGGACCCGGTCGATGTCGCTGAAGTCGAGGGCCGGGTCGATGCCTTGGGAGAAGAGGTTCATGGCCAGCGTGACGATGTCGACGTTGCCGGTCCGTTCCCCGTTGCCGAAGAGCGTCCCCTCCACCCGGTCGGCTCCGGCCAGCACGGCCAACTCTGCCGCCGCCACCGCCGTACCCCGGTCGTTGTGGGGATGGAGGCTCAGGATGATCGACTCCCGGTTCCGGACCGTTCGACCGAACCATTCGATGACGTCGGCATAGACATTGGGCCCGTACATCTCGACGGTGTTCGGGAGGTTGATG
Source organism: uncultured Acidimicrobiales bacterium (assembly GCA_963734435.1). GTDB lineage: Bacteria > Actinomycetota > Acidimicrobiia > Acidimicrobiales > RAAP-2 > Bog-756. Next base: position 218,014 of record CAVTHA010000003.1, read on the forward strand.
ATCATCGGTCGCTCGGGTGTCGGCTCGATGACCGCCATGACCGCCTCACAGATCTCGACGGCGAAGTCGGGCTCGGTTCCGGTGAAGCTCTCGGGGGAGTACTCGTAGCGGATGTCGGTGCCGGCCAGCTCGGGCTCGAACTTCTTGCACAGGCGGGCGGCGTTGACGGCGATGTCGGTGATGCCGGCACGGTCGAGCCCGAACACCACCCGCCGCTGCAGCTCGGAGGTGGAGTTGTAGAAGTGGACGATGGCCCGAGGAGCATCGGCCAAGGATTCGAAGGTGCGCTCGATCAGGTCCTCTCGGCACTGGACGAGCACCTGGATGGTGACGTCGTCGGGGATGAGTCCCTCGTCGATGATCTGGCGCTGGAAGTCGTAGTCGGGCTGGGAGGCAGCCGGGAACCCGACCTCGATCTCCTTGAAGCCGATGTCGACGAGGGCGAGGAACAGCTGGAGCTTGCGTTCGGGGTCCATGGGATCGACCAGGGCCTGGTTCCCGTCTCGCAGGTCCACGCTCGCCCAGCGGGGGGCTCGGTCGAATTGGCGGTCCGGCCAGGTCCGGTCGGGGAGGGTGAGGGGGCGGTGGGGGCGGTAGAGGTGGAACGGCATGGGGGAGACATCGCAGGGAAGCTCCAGCCGGCGTGGGCTGTCGCCCGTGATGCCGGAGGCCGGGTTGGTTTTCGGATCGGTGGTCACTGCTGACACTCCCTCGGTGTGCGGTGATGGTCGTTGAGCTGTGGCATGCCGTCCCCGGTCCCCGAGCCCTCCGGTCCCGAGCAACAAAAAACCTCCTGGCCGATCGGCTCAGGAGGTGCGGGCGAACGCGATGTGACGTTCGCCGTCAGGTGAGAAGGAGCTCCGGGGTGGCAGTGACGTACATGACCTCTCCATGGTGACAGGCGGGCCTGATCTCGTCAAGGACCGGCGGCCTCGTGGGCCGTGCGAACCCCGCTGCCACCGGTGTCCGTCACCGGCCGGTGCCCGATGACCGCGGCGGTGGCGGCCACCACCGTTGCCCGGGCCTCGAGCACGGAGGTCAGCAGGGGGCTCTGCCGGCGGACCTCCCGGTACCCCTCCACCACGCCGCCGATCCTCCGTATCCGCTCGGTCATGCGCACTGCGGCATAGCCACAGGCCGGGGCGAGCACCGAGGCGAGCAGGCCCCAGCCCGGGCCGATCGCTTCCCCGACGGCGGCATAGACCACCACGAACAGGAAGAAGCAGCCCAGCAGCTTGACCGTGGCCCGCATGCCCTGGTTGCTGGGAAGCCGGCTCAACCGCTTGACCACCAGGTACGGCACCGCATGGATCACCGCGCCGACCGCGGCGAAGGGGATGGCCATCACCACCAAGGCCCACGCCCAGATGAGCTGCCGGCGGAGCCGTCCCGAGCCGGAGCCGGCCGCCACCTGCGCATCGTCCAGCCCGACCAGCGCGAGCTGAAGCCGATAGGCATCGACCGCCGCCCGCAGGGACTCGATGGCCGGACCGGGGCCGGTGGCGGCCGCCTGGGCCAGCACCGAGGCGATGGCGTCGCGGTCCTCCAAGGCCACGTCCCGCCGGAGGTCGGAACGGTTGGTGGCAGCCGAGGGGTCGGAGGTGGCGCGGGCGGTGATGTCCGCCGCCTCGGCCAGGAGGTCGGCCTCGGCCCACGACGGGTAGTCGGGACCGAGATCCCGGAGTCGGCCCGTCAATTCGCCGGTGAGACCCCGCACCGCCGCCCGTTCGTCGGCCTGGTAGGCGCTGAACCAGCGGTCGACGGGCTCGGGCTCGCCGACCTTCACCAACGCCCGGGACCTGAAGCGCTGCTTGTCGTCGTAGACGAGAGCGACCGCGATCGTCCTGACGTCGGCCACACCGTCGCCGGCAGCGGCCAGGGCGATCCTGGCCGCTCCGGTCCTGAGCGGCTGCAAGGCCGGTTCGTCGTGACTGATCCCCTCGGGGAAGAGAGCGATCAGCCCGCCGGTGGCCAGCAGCCGGCTCGAGCGAGCAAAGGTCTCCTGGTTACGGGCGGTGGGCACCCCGTCCTGGGCCCGGTAGACCGGGACCACCCCTCCGAGCTTGAGGAACGGCCACAGGACCGGGATACGGAAGAGGGTGGACTTGGCGAGGAACCTCGGGAAGCGGGGCAGCGTCGCCATCAGCAACAGGCCGTCGACCAGGCCGTTGCGATGGTTGGCCACCAGCACTGTCGGGCCCGACGGTGCGAGACGCTCCGGGTGTTCGATCTGAACCCGGCGGAAGAAGACACGGACCAGCAACCGGGCCAGGCTTCCCATGAGCCGGTCGGCGGCGCGTCTCATGCTGCGGTAGCGAGCGGCTCAGGTGGGTGCGTGGTTCACGTCATCGCCACGCCCGGCACCGAGAGTGGAGCTCCCGGCGCCGAAAGGGGAACCGGCCGGGCCAGGCTCCAGCTGAAGGTCTCGGGGATATCGTCGAGCGAAACGGGAGTCGACAGGTCGGCCACCGTCGGGCCCACCCGGTCGGCGACCGCCTGCAGCCGGTCGGCGTCGAAACCGAAGACGTCAACGGCATTGCCGCCGAGCATCCGGCGAATATCCGCCTCGGGCATGCCCCCGAACACCTGCCGCAGGATCAACCGGTGGACGGGAGCCGCTCCCTCCAGATGGGGGTAGTCGGCGCCCCACATGATCCGGCCGATGCCGATCTCGTCGCGCATCTCGGCTTCGTAGCGTTTCATGAGCGACGCGCCGAGGAAGACATGGCGGTCGACGTACTCCGAGGGCCGATGATCGAGATAGGACCGCACCGGGGCGCCACCGTGGGTGTCGAAGAACGACTCCATGTCCCGAACGAGGGAGGGGAGCCACTGCACGCCGTTCTCGGTGACGGCCACTTTGAGCATCGGATGGCGGTCGAACACCCCACCGAGGATCATGAACCAGAGGGGGCGGCGGGTGAACACGAACACTTCGTAGAGTCCGAGGTAGCCACCGTGCTTCTTGTCGTAGAGCTGCTTGGCGTCGGTGGCGGTGCCCGATGCGCCGGTGTGCAGCTGGATGAGGAGCTCGTTCTCCTCGCAGGCCGCCCACAGCGGCTCGTAGTAGTCGTCGGCGTATCCGGGCAGGCCCGAGCTGAGCGACATGGCCGGAAGCATGACCCCGCCGGACAAGCCGACCGCCCGGGCCCAGGAGATCTCCTCCACGGCGCGGTCCAGGTCGTGGAGATCGATGGGAATGCACCCGGCCCTCCGCCCGGGCGCCGCCGCGCAGAACTCGGCCAGCCACCGGTTGTAGGCGTGGAGCGCAGGCCAGACCGGCTCGAGATCCCGCGATGCGTGCGCGCCGAGGTACATGGCGGGGGACAGGCCCCCGGCCAGTACGGGGCCGGGGAAGGTGACTTCGGCGTGGATACCCTGTTCTTCGAGGGCGGCGAGTCGCCGCCCGGCGGCGTCCGAGGCGAACACCCAGTCGGCCCCGTAGCGGGCCAGCCACGGAGCCGCGGCCTCGATGTCGACACCCATGCCGGCCAGGCGTCGGGCCGCTACCGCCCGGACGGCGTCGGTCTCGTCGATGGCGCCCGGGTCGACCCCGCCGAACCTGGGGATGGCCACCGACGAGAGATCGCCGAAGGAGGCCACCGCTTCACGGTGCTTCGGATCCACGTAGCCGAGGAAGTCGTCGAGGCTGTCCGGCGCGGCGTGGGCGTCGGCCGACACCACCACGTAGTTCCGTCCCGACTCGAGCTCGTCACTACCGGCCATGTCTCACCTCCCGGCTGCTCGCTCTCCAGTCACCCGGCCGCGCCTCGCTGCTTGGCGCACACTACTGCGAGGGGGCCTCCAGCCGCTCCGGCCGGCGAGGTCGGCACCACCATCCGGGCGGGACCGGCCATCCCGCCGAACCTCGCTCGGCGGGATGGTCGCGCCGAGGGTGCGTACGCCGGCGGCATCAGATCCGCTCGAAGTTGCGGGCCAGCTCCCAGTCGGTGACCACCCGGTTGGCCGATGCCCACTCCTGACGGGCCGTGTTGAGCAGATGGTGGTGCACTTCGGGCCCGAAGGCCGCCGCCGCCACCTCGCTGGAGGCCAACCCGTCGATGGCCTCGGCCAGGGTGGTCGGCAGGCGGGACACGTCGGTGGCGGTGTAGGCGTTGCCGGTGAAGGCGGGCTCGAGCTCCAGCTCGTGCTCGATGCCCCACAACCCGCCGGCGATGGCTGCGGCCAGCGCCAGGTAGGGGTTGATGTCGGCCCCCGGGACGCGGCTCTCCACCCGGCGGCCCCGCCCGTGGCCGACGGTCCGGAAGCCGCAGGTCCGGTTGTCCTCGCCCCAGACCAGCGCGGTGGGCGCCCACGAGTCAGGAACATAACGACGGTAGGAGTTCACGTACGGCGCGAAGCACCAGGCCAGCTGCGCCGCCGACTGGAGCTGTCCGGCCAGGAACTGCTGGCCGACAGGAGAGAGCCCGGTTGCCGCCGGCGCCCCGTCGGGTGGTGCCATCAACGGTGCACCGGTAGCCGCGTCCCACAGGCTGGTATGGATATGGCATGAGGAGCCGGCGGTGTCCATGGACCACTTGGCCATGAAGGTGGCGGCCCGGCCGAGGCCCGAGGCGATCTCCTTCACGCCGCTCTTGAACACCAGATGACGGTCGGCAACCTCGAGGGCATCGCCGTAGCTGATGTTGATCTCGTGCTGACCGGTACCCGCCTCACCCTTGGAGAACTCGACGGGTAGTCCCGCCTCGACCATCAGGTTGCGGATGCGTCCGATGACGTACTCCTGGCGCGACGTCTGCAACAGCTGGTAGTCCTCGATGGTGTCGGAGTGGGGAACGAGATCGTTCCAGTGCTTGCCCGCCGCCTCGGCGAAGGAATCGAGGAACAGGTAGAACTCGAGCTCAGTGGCGCACTTGATCTCCAGGCCCCGAGCCGCCGCCCGCTCGATCTGGCGGCGCAGGATCCGCCGCGGCGACACCTCAACCGGTTGGCCGTCGGTGGTCAGCAGGTCACACAGCACCAGCGCGCTGCCCGGTACCCACGGGAGCGGCCGCACCGTGCCGCGGGTCGACGACGGCGTTGAGGTCGCCGTAGCCCGTCTCCCAATTGGCAAATTGGTAACCGGGGAGCGGCTGCACGTCGACATCACAGGCCAGCAGGTAGTCGCAGACCTCGATGCCATGGTGGAGCACGTGGTCGAGGAAGAATGTTCCGGTGACCCGCTTCCCCACCGGTCGCCCCTGCAGGTCCGGGAAGGCCACCACCACCGTGTCGATGTCGCCCGACTGGATCTGGTGAGGGAGCGTCTCGAGGGTGAGCATCCCAGCACTCTGGCCCCGGAGGCCGGGACCCGTCCAGCCCTACTCGGGGGTGACGTAGGCGGCCGTGATGCCCCCGTCGACCACCAGCGCGGATCCGGTCACGAACGAGGCGTCGTCCGAGGCGAGGAAGAGTGCGGCGTTGGCGATCTCCTCGGGATGGCCGAAGCGCCCGAGCGGGATGTGGACCAACCGTCGCTCTCGCCGGGCGGGATCGGCCAACAGCTCGGCCAGCAATGGCGTCTCGATGGGGCCTGGGCAGATCGAGTTGGCCCTGATCCCCTGGCGGGCGTACTCGACGGCCAGCTCGCGGGTCATGGCCAGCACCCCGCCTTTGGATGCGGTGTAGGCGGTCTGCGCCGTGGCCGCCCCGACCAGCGCCACGAACGACGCCACGTTGACGATGGAGCCCCCGCCGGATGCGAGCATCGCCGGTACCGCCGCCCGGCACCCGAGCCAGACCCCCTTCAGGTTGACGTCCAGTACCCGGTGCCATGTCTCGGAAGGCGTGTCGAGGAGGCCGCCGTCGTCGCCGGGGAAGATACCGGCATTGTTGAACATCACGTGGAGCCCGCCGTAGGCGGCCACGGCCGCGGCGACCATGGCTCCGACCGATGCCGCCTCGGCGACGTCGACGCCGACGTGGATGGCCGAGCCGCCCACGGATCCGATCTCCTCGGCCACGGCCTCGGCCCGGTCAGTGGCCACGTCCGCCACCACGACCTGTGCCCCCTCGGTGGCGAACAGGGAGGCGGCCGCCCGGCCGATACCGCTGCCGGCGCCGGTGATCACCGCCACCTTGCCGTCGAGTCGTCCCACTTGTCTCCTTCCGCGGTGAGCCCGGTCGCGGCGGTGCCGAGGCGGGACCGGCCGGTCACGGTGGTAGGGCGCCGCGGCCCGCACCTTATCGGTGGCCCGACGGCGGTGGGATACTGACTCGCGTGGCGACATCGCGACCTCGGCCGCTCATCGGGCTGACCGCCTACCGGCAGACGACGGCGTGGTGGTCCTGGGAGCGGGACGCGGCGTTGGTGCCCGGCTCGTACCTCGACGTCGTCGAAGCGGCCGGCGGCCAGCCCGTCCTCATACCCCGTCGCGGACCGCCGGGCAGGAGGGGCCGGGCGGCGCCACGGAGGTGTCGTCGGTCGGCCAGCTGACCGAGGAATTCGATCGGTTGCTCGGCGCGCTCGACGCCCTGGTCCTCACCGGCGGCGGCGACCTCGGCGCCGATCGCTACGGCCAGCCGGCCGATCCCCACAATTCGGGTACCAGTGAGCGCCGCGACCACTTGGAGCTCGGCCTGGTGCGAGCCGCCCTGGCGGCGGACCTCCCTGTGCTCGCGGTATGTCGCGGCCTGCAGGTGCTCAACGTGGCCCTCGGTGGTGACCTTGTGCAACACCTACCGGACACAACAGTGGGGTCGACCCACCAGCCCCAACCGGGGGAATTCGCTCCGGTACAGGTGACGACGGAGCCGTCGACCACCGTCCGGCGCCTGTACGGAGAGCATGCCCAAGTCAGTTGCAGCCACCACCAGGCCGTCGCCGCCGTCGCCCGGGGTCTGGTGGTCAGCGCCCGCAGCGCCGACGGGGTCATCGAGGCAGTCGAGATGCCCGACCGACGGTTTGTGGTCGGCGTGCAGTGGCATCCCGAGGAGGAGGGAGACACCCGGCTGTTCGAGGCATTGATTTCGGCGACGCCCTCCGTAGCTCGGCCGCCGCCCGTGGCCTCGGCCCGGTCATGAGCGACACGACCGCGGTGGTCAACCCGGCTACCGAGGCGGTCATCGCCACCGTTCCGAACCAGGGCCCGGATGAGGTCGACGTCGCCGTGACCAGAGCCGTCGAGGCCGGACCCGCCTGGCGGGACGTGGCCCCGGCCGACCGTGCCCGGTTGCTGCGACGGTTCGCGGCGCGGGTGGAGGAGGAGGGTGAGGAGCTGGCCCGCCTGGAGACGCAGAACGTGGGGAAGCCCCTCGGCGAGAGCCGCGACGAGGTGGCCATGGTGGCGGAAGTCCTCTATTTCTACGCCGGTGCCGTGGACAAGCACCGCGGGGCGACCGTGCCGGTCGCCGGCGGCGTGGACATGACCTTCCACGAGCCCCTGGGGGTGGTGGCCGCCATCGTGCCGTGGAACTTCCCGGTCGCCATCACCTCGTGGAAGGTGGGGCCGGCCCTGGCCACCGGGAACACCGTCGTGGTCAAACCGGCCGAGCTCACACCGCTGACCGCGGTCCGACTGGCCGAGTTGGCGCTCGAGGCCGGACTTCCCGACGGCGTCTTCCAGGCGGTCACCGGCCAAGGGTCGGTGGTGGGGACCCGGCTGGTCGAGCACCCCGACGTGGCCAAGGTCGCCTTCACCGGCTCCACCGCCGTCGGCCGGGCGATCATGGCCCGGGCGGCGGGCACCATCAAACGGGTCACACTCGAGCTGGGCGGGAAGTCGGCGTCCATCGTCTTCGCCGACGCCGATGTCGAGCGGGCGGCGTCGGAAACGCCGGCCGGCGTGTTCGCCAATGCCGGACAGGACTGCTGCGCCCGTAGCCGTGTCCTGGTGCAGCGTCCCGTTTTTGACGAGTTCCTGTGCTGGCTGGACGAGGCAGTAAAGCGATGGAGCGTCGGGGACCCGACCGATCCGGCGACCAAGATGGGCCCGCTGGTCAGCGCGGCCCACCGCCGGGTGGTCGGGGGTTTTCTGGCCCCCGGGATGGGCGAGCCCGGCGGCGGCCGGGTGGAGGGCCGGATCGCCGGCGCCGTGCCTGAGGGTCCGGGCTTCTGGTTCCCACCCACCGTGGTGGCGCCGGCCAGGTCCGAGTGGCGTCTCGCCCGCGAGGAGATCTTCGGGCCGGTCGTCGCCGTCATCCCGTTCGAAGACGAGGCGGACGCCGTCCACTTGGCCAACGACACGCCCTATGGCCTGTCTGGCTCCATCTGGACCAGAGACGGCGCCCGTGCCTTGCGGATGGCCCGGGCCGTCCAGTCGGGGAACCTCTCGGTCAACTCGAACAGCTCGGTTCGGGTGCAGACCAGTTTTGGGGGCATGAAGCAGTCGGGGTTCGGTCGCGAGCTCGGTCTCGAAGCGCTGGCGTCGTACACCGATGTGAAGAATGTCTTCGTCTCGACCACCGGTTGACCCCTTCCACCCAGCGGGACCGGAACGAGGGGGCAACCGCCGCGACCGCCCCGGTGATCAGAAGGGGAACCCTCCGGATCCACCCGAGCCGTAGCCGCCCGAGCCCGACGAGCCGTAGCCACCCGAGCCCGACGAGCCGTAGCCACCCGAGCCCGACGAGCCGTAGCCGCCCGAGCCCGACGAGCCGTAGCCGCCCGAGCCCGACGAGCCGTAGCCGCCCGAGCCCGACGAACCCAGGCCGCTCTGGCTCCCGTCACCACCCGACCGAAGGCCGGAGATGAGCGACTCGAGCTGGGCGGAAGGGATGGCGAACCCGATGTTCTCGGCGGACGTGCCGTTGCCCGACGAGCCGGCGGCGGCAGTGTTCATGCCGATGACCTGGCCGGCGGCGTTGAGCAGCGCCCCTCCCGAGTTGCCCGGGTTGATGGCGGCGTCCGTCTGGATCATGCCGTTGAGCGTCTCGGTGGCGCTGGAGGAACTGTCGCCCACGGTGACCTGGCGGTTGAGGGCCGACACGATCCCGGAGGTAACGGTGGCGCTGTCGCCGAGGGCCAGCGCGTTGCCGATGGCGATGACCGGGTCGCCCACCTGGACCTGGGTCGAATCACCGAAGGTCACGGTGGGAAGGCCGCTGACGTTCTGGATCTGCAGCAGCGCCACGTCCTTATCCGGGTCCGCCCCCACGACCTGGGCCGGCAGTTGCTTCGTCGAGTTGTTGAGCGAGACGGTGATACTCGTCGCTCCGTCGATCACATGATTGTTGGTGAGCACCTCACCGGTCGACGTGATGATCATTCCGGTGCCTTGGTCACCCGATCCGTTCCCGTCGTCGGCGGTGATCTCGACGATGGCCGGGGAGACCTGCTTCACGATCTGGGTGGTGGAGGATGAGGGCGAGGGTCCGCTGGCGGTTTTGATGGCCGGTGCCGCCTGGGCGGCGGGGCTGGGTGAGTCCCGGTGGGCCACTCCGGCCCCCACGAGCCCGCCGACCAGGGCGGCGACCGCGGCCACGGCCACGGCCACGGCGCCACCAGCGCGGCGCCTCGGGCGCCGGGAAGGCTCGGGCGGAGGCGCGGCCGCCGGGGGCCACACGCTCGGAGGCAGGGCTCCGCCTCCGCCCGGACCGGTTGGGGGGAGGACATCGGGCACGGGATAAGTGCCGGTAGGCCCGGCCGACGAAGGTCGGGGCGGTTGCCTGCTCGTCGGAATGGGCTCCGGTTCGAGCCTCTGTACGGGAAGTCGGCCATGACCCGATTATCGGAGTGGACCGTAAGGAATAGGTATGGAGGGCGTAGGAGAATCCGAAGAATGTCCTACGGCCGAGGGCGACCTGAGCGGGCTTACTTCCTGGTCAATCCTCTTCGGCCGGTTCTGGCGCCAGCCGGGCCCGGGTATCGTGACCCGCATGTCAGATGGCTCCCGCAAGTTCGCCAAGCCGGCCGCCGCCTTCGGTGTGCTCGCCACCATGGCGAGCATCTGGTGGTTCGCCCTGCGCCCCCGGCGAAAGAACAAAATAGACGAAACCGGCGACGGCCAGTAGGTAGCGTCGCCCGAAGTGTCCCTGGCCTCGCTGCGCCCGCTCCGGTCGCGCAACTTCGCACTCATCTGGACGGCGGCGCTGGTGTCCAATGTGGGCTCGTGGATGCAGACCGTCGCCCTCGGGGTGCTGGTGTTCGCCCGGACCGGACAACCAGGGTGGACGGGTCTGGTGGCCGCCGCCGCGTTCGTCCCCATCGGACTGCTGGCCCCGATCGGTGGGGCGCTGGCCGACCGGCTCGACCGCCGGCGCTGGTTGATCGTCACCACCATCGGCGAGATGGTCTTCGCCTCGGTGTTGGCGGTACTGGCGGCCACTGGCCACGACCCGCCCGCGGCATTGGTGGGGTTGGCGTTGTTGGGCGGGGCCGCCGCCGCCGTGGGGTTTCCCGCCTACCAGGCCATGGTGCCCGATCTGGTCCCGCCCGAAGACCTTCTCGGGGCAGTGTCCCTCTCCTCGGCCCAGTTCAATCTCGGGCGGGTCATCGGGCCGGCCCTGGCCGGTCTGGTCCTCCTGTCCCACAACTACGGGTTGGTGTTCGGGATCAATGCCGCATCGTTCGCCGGAGTGGTGGTGGCACTGGCCATGGTGAGGCTGCCCAAGCCGGTGAACCGGGGAGGGGAAGCGCGCATCGCGTCGCGCATCGTCGCCGGGGTTCGGGCGGCCCGGGCCGAGCCCGGGTGCCGATCGGCGATCGGGCTGATCGCCTACGTCGCCCTCTTCGCCTCGCCGTTCATCGCCCTGGTGCCGGCGATGGCAGGCGTGTTGCGGCGAGACGGCGTCAGCACCCAGGTGGGTACCGCCATCCTGGTGACCGCTCAGGGGATCGGAGCCGTCGGCGGGGCCCTTGCCCTGCCAACGCTGGCCGAACGCCTCGGGCGGCGCAGGATGCTGCAGGCCGCGCTGTTCAGTCTGCCGGTGCTGTTGGTGCTCTACGCCTTGGCCCCCTCACTCTGGCTCTCCGCCCTGGCCCTCTTGGCCGTCGGCGCCGGCTACATCGCCGTGCTCTCGGGGCTCAACACCGTGGTTCAGCTGCGCGCCCCGGTGGAGGCGCGCGGCCGCATCCTCAGCATCTACATGATGGGCCTCGGGATCGTCTACCCCGTCGGCGCCATCTTGCAAGGGACGGTGGCCGACCACACCGGGATAAGGGCGGTGACCGTGGCCGGGGCCGTCATCCTGTGGGGCGGGCTGGCGCTCCTCGCCTCCCTGCGTCCATCGGTGTTCACCGCCCTCGGCGACGCTCCCGAGGTCACCGAGCCGGTCGGGGTCCTTCCCACCGCCGAGCTCCCGTGAACAGGCCGATCACCGTCGAGGTGCTGCGAGCCGAGGAGGCTGAGGCCTCACAGCGCCGCGCGCGGCGGGCGCTGCTCGCCGCCGGCCTCGGTCCCGGTGACCGGGTGGCCTTCTGCCTGCCCTCGTCGGCCGCCTTGCTCTGCGCGGTACTCGGGGCTCTCCGGGTCGGGGTGGTACCGGTGCTGTTGAACGCCACGCTGCTCGAGCGGGAGCGGGACCCTCTCATCGCCGACGCCCAACCGGGCCTGGTCGTCGACAATGGGGCCGAGCTCGCTCTGTTGAACGGCGGTGACCCGGTCGACCTGGCTCCCTACCCCTTGGCTCGACCCATGCACTTCACCTCAGGGACGACCGGTCGCTCCAAGGGAGTCTGGTCCGGACTATGGGACGAAGCCACTGCCCGCCAGGCCTTTGCCGACGAGGCGGATCTGTGGTCGTTCGGTCCAGATGACGTCCACCTGGTGTGCTCCCCCTTGTACCACTCGGTGTCCGTCCGGTTCGCCGGAGGAACCTTGTTGCGTGGCGGGACATGCGTGGTGCTCGGACGCTTCGACGCCTCCGTCGCCCGGAACGTGCTCCGGGGAATGCACGGGGCCGTGCCCACCACCGCCTTCATGGCTCCGACGGCCCTGCGTCGCCTGCTGGACGCCGGGCCCCAGATGGCAGAGCCGCTCGACGCTCTGCGCCTGTTGGTGCACGCCGGTGCCCCCTGTCCTGCAGCACTGAAGCACCGCGCCCTCGAGCGGGTGGGACCGGGGGTCCTCTGGGAGTTCTATGGCGCCACCGAGGGCCAGTTCACCGCGTGTTCGCCGGCCGACTGGCTGGGGCACCCAGGCACGGTCGGTCGGGCTCGTCCCGGTCGCACCCTGACGATCGACCGGGACGGGACGATTTGGTGCAAGGGTCCTCGGTTCTCCCGCTTCACCTACTGGCAGGACGAGGCCAAGACCGCCTCGGCCTGGCGGGATGGCGCCTTCTCCGTGGGCGACCTCGGGCGGCTCGAGGGCGACTTCCTCTTTCTCGACGGCCGCCGCGAGGATCTCATCATCACCGGAGGTGTCAACGTCTATCCGGCCGAGGTCGAACAGGTGCTGAGCGAGGCCGACGGCGTGGCGGAGGTGGCCGTGTTCGGCATGGCCGACGACGAGTGGGGTCAGCGGGTCTGTGCTGCCGTCGTGCCCGCCGGCACTTCTGGGGCACCTTCCCGGGAGCGCCTGGTCGAGGGAGTAGCCGCGCTCGCCGGCGCCCGCCTGGCGGGCTACAAGCGTCCGAAGCAGTACGTGCTGGTGGACGAGCTTCCCCGCACGACGACCGGAAAGCTCCAGCGGAACAGGATGGCGGAGCTGGTTGGCCCCGGCTGAGGCCGCCCTCCGCGCCTGGCCGTCCGAGACGCCGGGATGCGGGTGAGGCTGATCGATTCCCGGCCCTGTCGGCGGCGTGGTGAGGAATACTGGACGGGTGAGTCCCGTCGACGCCGGCCCACCCATCGCCACGATCAACCCGGTCAACGGCCAGCTCCTCGAATCGTTCGAACCCTACGACGCGGCGGGGGTGGAGAGCCGCCTGGCGACGGCGGCAGCGGATGCGCCTCGTTGGGCCGGCCGTTCGTTCGAAGAGCGTTCCCGGCTGCTAGTTACGGTGGCCGAGCTGTTGGAGGGAGAGCTCCCCGACATCGCCCACGTCGTCACCACCGAGATGGGCAAGCCGTTCGCGCAGGCCAAGGCCGAGGTGTCCAAGTGCGCCAGCGGGTTCCGGTGGTTCGCCGAGCACGCCGAGCGATTTCTGACCGACGAGGAAGTGCCGGTGGATGCCTCGCTAGGACTGGTCACCTATCAACCGCTCGGGGCCGTGCTGGCCATCATGCCTTGGAACTTCCCGCTTTGGCAGGTGACCCGCTTCATCGCTCCCGCCGCCATGGCCGGCAACGTGGGGCTGCTGAAGCACGCCCCGAGCGTCCCGCGCACCGCCCTCCTGCTCGAGGATCTGTTCCGGCGGGCCGGTGCCCCGGAGGGTGTGTTCCAGACGTTGTTGATCGGGACGGACCAGGTGCCGGCCATCATCGCCGATCCCCGAGTGGCGGCAGTGACCCTGACCGGCAGCGTGGCGGCGGGCCGGGCGGTAGCGACCCAGGCCGGTGCGGCCGGCAAGAAGATCGTGCTCGAGCTGGGAGGGAGCGATCCATTCATCGTGCTGCCGTCAGCTGACCTGGGTCGGGCGATCTCGGTCGGGATCCAGGCCAGGGTGCAGAACGCCGGCCAGTCCTGCATCGCCGCCAAGCGCTTCATCGTCCACCAGCAGGTGGCCGAGGAGTTCACCGACGGGTTCGTGGCCGGGATGGAGGCTCTCTCGGTGGGTGACCCCTTCGATCCGGCTACGGAGGTGGGACCGCTGGTGACCGGTGCGGCCCGTGACACCATCGCCGCCCAGGTGGAGGACGCCCGGTCAAAGGGGGCGACCATCCTCTGTGGCGGTGAGCGAGTCATCGGTCCCGAAGGACCGCAGCATCCCGGCTTCTTCTACCGGCCCACCGTGGTCTCGGGCATCGAGCCGGGTATGCGCGTGGCCACCGAGGAGGTCTTCGGCCCGGTCGCCTTGCTGTTCGTGGCCGCGGACGCCGACGAAGCGTTGCGTCTGGCCAATGCCAGCGAATTCGGCTTGGGGTCGAGCGTGTGGACCAGCGACCCCGACGAGCAGCAGCGGTTTGCATCAGAGCTGCAGGCGGGCCAGGTGTTCGTCAACGGCATGGTCGTCTCCATGTCCCAGCTCCCGTTCGGAGGCATCAAGAGCTCGGGATTCGGCCGTGAGCTATCGGCGCACGGCATCCGGGAGTTCTGCAATGTGAAGTCGGTGTGGGTCGCCTGACCGGATCGGAGTCGCCGGTCTGTCTGCTCGTCCACCTCAGGGCCCGGCCTGCTAGCCCACGGTAGTGGCGACCGAACTGGTCATCGGCCCCGTCGACCAGGTCGTCGATGTCGAACCCCAAGTCCACTGGCGTCCGTCGTAGGCGACCGACGTCAGGTGGTAGTTGTAGGCGTGGGCCACCGCCCATGCCGCCGCCTGCCATCCGGCCTTGGCGCTGGAGGGTTTGGTCAGCGCCCCGGGGCCCAGCTCGGCAGCGGCCGCCTCGCCCAACGCCGCACCGCCCGGATTGGCACCCTCGAAGTCATTGAGCTGGCAGGTCAGGCCAGCCGGGCGCTCGCCGGTGGTGGCGATGGCCACGGTCCGGGCCTCGGACTCCCACTGCGCGTAGGCCTCCGGGGTCGCACTGCCCTGGACCAGTTGGGCCGCCTCGGTCACCGGCAACGACGCCCATCCGGGGACCTGTACGAGGTGCTCGTAGAACGCGGCGGCAGCGTGGGCGGGATCGAGGATCTGGGCCGGCGTTCCCCAGCCCTCCGACGGCCGTTGCTGGAACAGACCCAGGGAGTCGCGGTCGCCGTAGGGGAGGTTGAGGAGGTGTGACTCCTGGAGGGCGGCAGCCAGGGCGATGGTCACCGCGTGGTCGGGCATGCCTTGACGGATGCCCACCGCGGTGATGATGGCGGCATTCTGGGCCTGATCCGGAGTCAGTGTGAACGGGCCACCATCCGGGCCGGGAGATACCGTGCAGATCGAGAGCACCGGTCGCGGTTGGCGGTGGAGAAGCCCGACCGAGATGGCCACGACCGCCGCCAACACAATGGCCGCGGCAGACCCGGCGATCACTTGTCTTACCCGTCTTCGGCTCATCGGCTCCGCGAGTCGGTTCCTCGGTACCCGGCCATCATGGCCGGTGGCGGCCCGGAGAAGGCGTCGCCATCCACCCGGATCTGCCGGTCGGCGGGTCGGGTAAGACTGGTGCCGTGCGGGTGTACCTCGACCACGCTTCGACCACGCCCATGGTGCCGGCCGCCGTCGAGGCCATGCTGCCCTACCTCACCGGTGAGCTCGGCAATCCCTCGGGGAGCCACCGCGAGTCCCGGCGGGCCCGCCGGGCGGTCGACGAGGCGAGGGACCTGGTTGCCGGATTGCTGAGGGACGGTCCCGCTGACTTGGTATTCACCGCCAGCGGGACAGAAGCCGACAACCTGGCCATCGTCGGTGGGTGGGAGGCGGTCGCCGCCTCCGATTCGTGGGCGCGTCGGTTGCCGCCCGCCATCGTGTGCTCGGCGATGGAACACCATGCCGTCCTGAACACCTGCCGAGCCCTGGCCCGCCGAACCGGTGCCGAGTTGACGGAGGTCCCCACCACCAAGGAGGGGATCGTCGATCTGGGCGCCTTGGTCGAGGCCTGCACGCCCGAGGTCGGGCTGGTGTCGGTGATGACGGTCAACAATGAGATCGGGACGGTCCAGCCGATCGACGAGGTCGCCGCCGTGGTGCGAGACGCGTCGCCGTCGGCGATAGTGCACACCGACGCGGTGCAGGCGGTGCCGTGGGTCGATGTGCCGGCACGTACTGCATCGGCCGACCTGGTGTCGATCAGCGCCCACAAGTTCGGCGGTCCCATGGGGGTCGGCGCCTTGATCGTCGGCCATGGCACCACGGTCCGTCCGCTGGTCCATGGGGGTGGGCAGGAACGTGGGCGCCGGAGCGGGACACACAATGTGGCCGGCATTGTGGGCATGGCCGCGGCCTTGGCCGCCACAGATCCGATTCGCGCGCAGACCGTCGAGCGGGTGGCTGCCCTGCGCGACCGATTGGCCGACGGGCTGGTGGCCAAGGTGGCGGGGCTGACCGAGACCGCGGCACGGGAGCACAAGGTGGCCGGCATTTTGCACCTCCAGGTGGCCGGCGTCGAGAGCGAGGCTCTGGTGCTCGCCCTGGACGCGGTCGGCGTGGCCGCATCGGCCGGGGCCGCCTGCTCCAGCGGTGCGGTGGAGGCGAGCCACGTGCTGCGGTCGATGGGCTTGGGCCCCGAGGAGGCGGTGAGTGGGATCCGTCTCTCGTTGGGGTCCACCACGACCGAGGGTGACATCGGTCAGGTGCTCTCCGTCGTACCGGGCGTTGTTGCCCAGCTGAGAGACTGAGCCCATGCGGGTGTTGGTGGCCATGTCCGGCGGTGTCGACTCCTCGGTGGCGGCGGCCGTCATGGCCGAACAGTTCGGCCGGAACGAGGTGGTTGGGGCGACCCTCAAGCTCTGGGGCGGCTCCTCCGACTCCGGGTGCTGCTCGGTGGCCGACGTCGAGGACGCCCGCCGGGTGGCTGACCACCTGGGCCTGGTTCATCACGTCTTCAACTTCTCGGGGGACTTCGACCGGCGGGTGGTCGGTCCCTACGTACTCGGGCACGCCGAAGGGCGCACACCCAATCCGTGCATCGAGTGCAACCGGCACCTCAAATTCGACCGGCTCCTCGAGCGGGCCCGCATCCTGGGATTCGATGCCGTGGCGACCGGGCACCACGCCCGGTGCGAGGCGTCGTCTGATGGTCGGTTCCGCTTGCGCCGGGGTGCTGACCCGATGAAGGACCAGTCCTACGTGCTGGCCATGCTGGGACAGAGGCAGCTGGCCCGAACCCTGTTCCCCATCGGTGGGATGACCAAGGTCGAGGTGCGCGAAACGGCACGTCGGCTCGGACTCAGAACTGCAGCCAAGCCCGACAGCCAAGACGTCTGCTTCATCCGGTCGGATGAGGGCCGTGAGGGGTTCCTCGGAGCCCGTCTGCCGCTCCACGCCGGCCGTCTGGTGGACCACGCCAGTGGGGAGGACCTCGGTGACGTCGATGCGGTCGAGCTGGTGACGGTGGGGCAGCGTCGGGGTATGGGACACGGGACCGACGGCCGCCGCCGGTACGTGACCGGGGTCGACGTGGCGGCGCGGAGGGTGTCACTCGGACCCCCCGAGGCCGTGCTGACCAGCCGCGTGCGTCTCCACACGGTGACGTGGGTCGACGATGGTCCCGGCCCGATGGCGGGGCGTCGGCCGGCGTCAGCCGGAGAGGCGGCCATCGCTCAGTGCAGCGCGCACGGACGACCGGTGCCGAGCACGCTGGACGTCGAAGGCGAGGAGTTGAGCGTGCGGTTCTCCACACCTCAGCGCCGGGTCGCGCCGGGCCAGACCGTCGCTCTCTACGACCCGGACCATCCGGACCTCGTCATGGGATCCGGTGTCGCGGCGTGAACGCCCGGCCGGGCGCAGTGGACCCGGAAGGAACCGTCGGGCCGTGGCCGACCTGAGCGCGTCGGATCCCACAGCCCCGGACCCGGTCGCCCGCGCCGAGGAGCTGCGTGCCCTCATCGCCTACCACAACGATCGTTACCACCGTCTGGATGACCCGGAGATCGCCGACGCCGAGTACGACGAACTGGTCCGAGAGCTCCGCTCCATTGAGGCTGCCCATCCCGAGCTGGCGGTCGTGGGGTCCCCCTCCGCGGCGGTCGGGGCTGCGCCCTCCGTGCTCTTCGAGCCGGTGATCCACCGGGTCCCGATGATGAGCCTCGACAACGCCACCCGTCCCGAAGAGCTCGAGGCGTGGGCGGCACGCCTCGGGCGCCGTGTCCCCCCCGACACCTCGTTCGTCTGCGAGCTCAAGATCGACGGGCTGGCCATCTCGCTCCGCTACGAACAGGGCCGGTTCGCCCAGGCCGCCACGCGGGGTGACGGCCGCACGGGGGAGGACGTCACCGCCAACGTGGCCACCATCGCCGCCATCCCGGACGAGCTGACTCCCAAGATCGGAACCCGGTTCGAGGTCATCGAGGTCCGCGGCGAGGTGTACATGCCGGCCCCTGCATTCGAAGACCTGAATCGTCGCCAACTCGAGGCGGGGCAGCGGCTGTTCGTCAATCCACGCAATTCGGCGGCCGGCTCGCTGCGCCAGAAGGACCCACGCATCACTGCCTCGCGTGCGCTCTCGTTTTGGGCCTACCAGGTCGGCGAGCTCCAGACCGAGGCCGGTGCCGTACCCGATGGCGCCGGACTGCCATCCCGGTTGGCCTCCACCCATGCCGAGACCCTCGAGTGGCTCGAGCGAGCGGGCTTCCCGGTCAACCCGGAACGCGCTCTGGTCCACGGCATGGAGGAGGTGCTGGCGTTCTGCCAGAGGTGGGAGGAACACCGCCACGACCTCGAGTACGAGATCGACGGTGTGGTCGTCAAGGTGAACCTGCTCGACCTCCAGCGCCAACTGGGCGCCACATCCCGGGCGCCCCGCTGGGCCATCGCCTACAAGTTCCCGCCGGAGGAGCGCACCACCGAGCTCCGCGACATCGCCGTGTCGATCGGGCGAACGGGAAAGGCGACGCCGTTCGCCGTGCTGGCGCCCGTCTTCGTGGGTGGGTCCACGGTCTCGATGGCCACACTGCACAACGAGGACCAGGTCCGGATCAAAGACGTCCGGCCGGGCGACACGGTGGTGGTTCGGAAGGCTGGGGACGTCATTCCCGAAGTGGTGGGTCCCGTCCGGGTGGTCGGGCCCGACGGCCGGAAGCGCCGGCGGCGGCCGGCTTGGAAGTTCCCAACCGTCTGCCCGAGTTGTGGTGCACCGCTGGAACGGCTGCCGGGCGAGAGTGACACGTTCTGCACCAACCTCGACTGCCCGGGTCAGCGGGTGCAGCGCATCGCCCATTTCGCCTCCCGATCGGCCATGGACATCGAGGGATTGGGAGAACAGCGGATCCAGCTCTTCACCGACCTGGGTCTGCTCAAGGATGTCGCGGACCTCTACGGCTTCACGGCCGAAACGTTCGATGGGATCGAAGGGTTCGGCGCCGTTTCAATCGGCAATCTGCTCCGGGCCATAGACGATTCGCGCACCCGCCCGCTGCACCGCGTGCTCATCGGGCTCGGTATTCGCCACCTCGGCCAGGTGGGATCCATCGCCATGGCTCGCGTCCTGGGTGACATCGACACGGTCATGTCGGCAGACGAGGAGAGCCTGGCCGGTGTCGATGGTGTCGGGCCGGTTATCGCCGCCAGTGTCGTGCGATGGTTCGGCTCGGAAGTCAACCGCTCGGTGATCGAGCGCCTCCGGTCGGCCGGGCTCACCCTGGCCGAGCCGTCACTTTCGTCGCCCGAAGCCGAAGACCGGCCGCAGACTCTGGAAGGCAGGTCGGTGGTCGTCACCGGCACGCTCGACGGCTGGACCCGTGAGGAGGCCGAGCAGGCCATTCTGGAACGGGGTGGCAAGTCGCCGGGGACGGTCTCGAAAAAGACCTACGCGGTGGTACTCGGTGCATCACCGGGCCAGTCCAAGGTGACCAAGGCCGAGCAGGTCGGCGTGCCGGTCATCGACGAGAACGCCTTCGCCCACCTGCTGGAGACCGGAGAGCGGCCCGACCAGGGTTGAGGAGCACCTGGTGGGCGGGAGAGGTCGAGGTCCGAATCGCGGATTTGCTCCCTGCCACCTGGACTTCACCCTCGGAACTGGAACCCCTGTCGAAATTGCGGTAGGACTCGCTTGAATCGGACCTCGCCCCCCCGTTATGTTGGCAGTACCGAGCCAGGGTCCGCGTGCGAGGGAGGGGGTGACTTGGTCTGCGAATCCGTCTGGTTCGGGCTTGCATGCCTACGTCGTGGGCGAGTGCGCACGGAAGGGGTCGGCGGTCTCGTCCGTGCTTCGCCTCGGGGTGAGGGAATGACACGTTGGGGGACAATTGTCGTCTGACTTCAGAACCCATGGAGACATGGGAGAACAAGGAGCACACATGATACGGAAGATGCTGCTGATTGCTGCATCAGTCGCCATGCCCGTCGGGGTAATCGCCGCCACTGCGGGCACCGCGGGGGCGAGCAAGGTGGTCGATCCCACCGTGGCACCGGCGACCGCCAGCTGCACGTTGAGCGGTGGAACCATCAGCTTCCATACGCCGATCGGGATCGTGACATCGGGTGGCTACGTGGCCCCGACGAAGAACAAGGGCCAGAAGATCAAGATCGTCGGCGTGAACCTGTCGTGCACCTCCTCGGTCGTCACCGGCGCCTTCACCGGCGTGGCCTCGGGAAAGATCACGACGACCAATCCGGGTGATACGCCGGCGCAAGAGTACTCCTGCACCGGCCTCGTGGGCGTTTCGCCCGCAACCCGGTGGCACGCTCTCCGGTAGCCTCAAGATCAAGTGGACGCCGCCCGTCGGCCAGAACTTCTCTGGTGGTAAGAAGACGACGACTCTGATCACGTCGATTTCCGGTGGCGTGAACGATAGCGGTCAGGGGACATTCACCATCCCGGGTAACCCGAACACCGGCTCCAGCAGCGGGTCGTTCCCCGGTTCCGACGCCGGCCAGTCGGGGACGTCGACAGACGCCACGCAGGAGACTGAGAGCCAACTCGCTACTCAGTGTGAGTGCAGCAGGTGGTCTCTCGTCGATCGCCTTGGGCTCCGGCACCTCCAGCCTGCAGTAGTCCGCATCAACACCCGCCCGAGTAATCGGGCTCGCTGTACGTGACGAGGACGGGGCTCCGGCCCCGTCCTCGTCGCGAGCGGAGAGATGTCTCAACTCCAGGGTCCGACCACCGCGGTCGACCTGCATGGCCGCCTCAGCCGACTGGTCGCGGTTTGTCCCGGCAGGGTGGTCGAAATTTGAGGATGAGATGGTGACCCCAAGTAATGACCCCTCCTCATTGCTTGTCTTTGCGCCAATGTCCCGTTAGGGTGCAGCCACCGATCTCGGTCGCTCAGAGGGGGAGTGCAGATATCTGCCCGAGTGCTGGCCTGGATTGGGATGTGGTTGCTGACACAGTTCGTGTTTGCAGACGGGGGGTATCTGGCTTGCCAACCACCCTCTGCTCGCTCTGCCCTGGGTCAGCCGGTTAAACGTTGGGGGACAACCGTCGTCTGACTTCAGAACCCATGACATGGGAGAAACAAGGAGACACATGCTAAGAAAGATCCTGTTGATTGCTGCAGCAGTGGCCATGCCGGTCGGAGTGGTCGCCGCCACCGCAGGCACTGCCGCGGCAGGCAAGGTCATCGACAACACGGGGGCCCCGGCTACGGCCTCGTGCACCAGTAGTGGCGGGACCATCAGCTTCAAGACGCCGATCGGCATCGTGACACCCGGTGGTTACGTGGCCCCGACGAAGAACAAGGGCCAACAGATCAAGGTCGCCGGTATCGTCCTGACCTGTACGTCGTCGGCCGTCACCGGTGGCTTCACCGGGACTATCTCCGGGAAGATCAAGACGACCAACCCGGGTGATACTCCGGCGCAGGAGTACTCCTGCACGGGTCTCGTCGGCGTGTCCCCTGCCCCCGGTGGGACGTTGGCCGGTACCCTGAAGGTCAAGTGGTCGGTACCCGCCGGGCAGAAGTTCGGTGGTGGCCCGAAGTCAGCGATCGCCGTCAGCTCGATTCTGGGTGGCGTGAACGGCAGTGGCCAGGGGACATTCACCATCCCAGGCAACCCGGGTACCGGCTCGGTCAGCGGTTCGTTCCCGGGTACTGATGCCGGTGCTTCGTCGACCTCGACGGACGCCACACAGGACAACGAGGGCCAACTGGCGACACTGTGCAGCGCCGCCGGTGGTCTTTCGTCGATCGCCTTGGGCTCCGGCACCGCCAGCCTGCAGTAGTCGTCCTTCCAGACGTGCCCGAACAGTCGGGCTCGCTCTAAGCGACAAAGACGGGGTTTCGGCCCCGTCTTTGTCGCGACGGCAGCGAATTCGGTACATCGGCATAGAGAGGACTCCCTTCTCGCTGTGAGGCGAGATCCTCCGCGGCACGGCCACGAATCTCAGCCCAAACAGATGATCACGATTGAGATCCCGTCGGTGGCTACGGACGGTCTGCGGTTGCCGCCCGCCGGGGCGGTCGAGGTGCGCGCCGCAACCTGCAAATTGGGACAGGGCCGGAGCCCGGTCCCGGGACGGCCGGGCGAGCATCACCGCTGACGAGAGCATGAAGACGGCGCCGCACTGGCTCCCTCCACCAATTCAGTCGAGACGCTGGGTAGCCTGGCTCAAGAGCCATGCCGAGTATCACCGACTCCATCGGCCGTGTCCTCGGCGACCGCTACCGACTACTCACCGCCCTGGGTACCGGTGCGTCCGCTCACGTCTATCTGGCCGACGACGTCTCTCTCCACCGACGGGTGGCGATCAAGGTGCTCCATCCGGCCCTCGCCGGGGACCTGGCGTTCCTCCGGCGCTTCGAAGCCGAGGCGAGGGCGGTCGCCGCCCTCAACCATCCGAACGTCCTTCGCGTCTACGACTGGGGGGAACAGCACGGCGAGCCGTACCTGGTGCTCGAGTACCTGGCCGGCGGCAGCCTCCGCCAGATCTTCGACACCGGGACACTCCTCACCCCTGAGCAAGCGGTACACGTGGGCCTCGAGGCGGTCGCCGGGCTCGACTATGCCCATCGTCGGGGATTGGTCCACCGTGACATCAAGCCGGCCAACTTGCTCTTCGATGCCGACCGCCGGCTGAGGATCGCCGACTTCGGCTTGGCCCGGGCCTTGGCAGAGGCGGCGTGGACCGAGCCAGAGGGCGCCATTCTGGGCACGGCCCGGTATGCCGCCCCGGAGCAGGTGGAAGGTCTGGTCCTCGACGGGAAGGCCGACGTCTACGCCCTGGCCCTGGTGCTCTACGAAGGGGTGACCGGTGAAGCGGCGTTCGTCGGTGACACCACGGTCGCCACGCTGATGTCCAGGATCGACACGTTGCTGCCCGAACACGATGCGTTGGGACCACTCAATGATGTGCTGGTCTGGGCGGCCGCCCCCGACCCGGGGGAACGCTACGACGCGCCGCAGCTCGGGCTCGAACTCAGGCAACTGGCCGAAGCGCTGCCGGAGCCCGAACCGTTGCCGATCGTCGACACGCTGGCCATCGATGAGGACCCGGACCCAGATCTACCCGGCCGTCCGGGCCGGGTGCGCCTGGGCGGCGTCGACCAGGCCGAGCTCACCGAACTGGGCGTTCTGCCGGTGGTCAAGTCGGTCAAGGAGGCGAAGCAGGCTGCCGCCCCCAAACCTCGCCAGGCGGGATCCCTCGACGACGAACCGGGTGAACCCCCTACCGGCCGCCGACGGTGGCCTTGGGTCGCCGTCGTGGTGCTCCTGGTGATGGGGTTGATCGCCGGGACCTTGTTCCTCGTCGGGGCGAGCAAGGTCTTGACTCCCAGCCATCCGGTCCCCTTGCTGGTCGGGAAGTCGGTTCCGCAGGCCCGACAAGCCGTGCGGACCGACCACTTCACCGTCCGCCCGGCCGGGCAGGCCTTCAGCATCACGCTCGGCCCCGGTCTCATTGTGAGCCAGCGGCCAGTCCCGAGGGCCAGGGGCAAAGTGGTGACAGCCAAACAGGGTTCGATCATCTCCGTGGTCGTCTCCGAAGGCCCGCCACCCGTGGCCATCCCGAGCCTCACCTCATTCTCGACGTGCAACGCTGCCGTCCAGGCCCTCCAGGCCGTCCATCTGGTCGGGGTATGCCCGCCTGCGGCTGCTCAATACAGCTCGACGGTGGTGACCGGCGCCGTCCTCGGCTCGTCGCCTGCTGGAACGGCTCTCTACGGGTCGACGGTCACCATCATCACCTCCAAGGGCCACGCTCCGGTGGCAGTCCCGACGGTGAACGCCGGCGGCTCGACCTACGCTACGGCCTCGGCGGCGCTCAGCGCGGCCGGGTTCGTCCCCACCCAGGGCCAGGCCTACAACCCCAGCGTCCCGGTGGGCCAGGTCATCGGCACCGCTCCCGATCCGAGCGCCGGCCTCCAGCCGTTCGGTTCGACGGTCACCGTCATCGTTTCGCTGGGCCCGCAGCCGGTGACCATTCCCGGCAGCGTGATCGGCGAGGCTGTGGGTCAGGCCACCGCCGCCCTTCAGGCCCTCGGGCTCAAGGTGGCCGGACCCTATGGTCCCCCCGGTTCGACCAAGGTGCTCTCGACCGATCCTGCGCCGGGAACATCGGTGCTCCCGGGAACGACGGTCAACCTCTACACCCTGTGACCGGCTCCGACACCGGGTGCGAGCTGTGCGAGGCGGCCCGCGTCACCGAGTGGTTCCACGAGGACGACATCTGCTGGGTGGCCGCCTGCGAGGTCTGCGACGTGCCAATGGTGGTCTGGAAGGAGCACGGCAGCGCCCCGCCCGATGCCGAGGTCGAGCACATGCTGCGGTATCTGGGCATGGTCGCCGACGTTCAGCTCGGTGAGGGGACATGGTCCGTCGACCGGGTCATGCGCCAGATCCCGAACCATTTCCACGCCCACGCCCGGGACCCGAACTGGTGGTTCCGGCGATTCGGTCGCTCGATGACGTCCCGGTGATCAAATACCTCGGTTCCAAGCGCCGTCTGGTGCCCGTGCTTACTGTCCTCGCACAGGCTTCGGGGGCCCGCACCGGCCTCGACCTGTTCTGCGGGACCACCCGGGTGGCCCAGGCATGGAAGCGCCTCGGGATCAGGGTCACCGCCGTGGACAGTGCACGATGCGCTCATGTGCTGGCCCGCTGCTACGTGGCCACCGACCCGGAAGCCAGTCCGGGGCTGGCGGCAGAAGTGGTGGATGCAGTCGATCGGCTCAACGCCGTGGTCGGCCGGCGCGGCTATGTCACCGCCACCTTCTGTGAGGCGTCGAGGTACTTCCGACCCGAGAACGGCGCTCGGATCGATGCCGTGCGCGATGTCATCGAGCGCGACTATGCCGGGACGGATCTCTGGCCGATCCTCATGACCAGCCTTCTCGAAGCCGCTGACCGGGTGGATTCCACCACCGGTCTGCAGATGGCCTATCTGAAGCGCTGGGCGCCGCGGGCCGAACAACCACTCACCCTGCGGGTGCCCGAGCTGGTTCCCGGACCGGGGAATGCGCTGCGGGGTGACGCTCCGGCGCTCGCCGGGTCATCGACGCTTGGCCATGTCGACCTGGCCTACCTTGATCCTCCGTACAACCAGCACCGCTACGACGCCAATTACCACGTGTGGGAGACCATCGTGGCATGGGACGCCCCGGTCCACTACGGCGTGGCGTGCAAGCGTGACGACCTCAGGGACCCGGGCCAACGCAGCCCGTTCAACGGCAGGAGGACCATGCCCGCGGCGCTTGGTCAGGTGATCGCCCAGGTGGGCGCGGACGTGGTCGTGCTCTCTTACAACGATGAGTCGTGGCTGAGCCTCGACGAACTTCGCGGACTCTGCGCGGTTCGCGGACATGTCGAAGCCTTGGGCTTCGACTCGACCCGCTACGTGGGAGCCAGGATCGGAATCCACAACCCGGCCGGCCGCAAAGTGGGCGCGGTCTCCCATGTGCGCAACACCGAGTACCTCCTGGTGGCCGGGGATCGTGGCCGGGTGCGCCCGATGGTCGACGCGGTGATCTCCGCCGGACTGGGGACGGCAGTCGAGGGACCGGTGCCCGTGTAACCGAGCGCTCGGGGTTGGGTCGCCGGTTTGACCCGGCCGTCCGAGCCCTGCCAACGTGGTGTCGTCCTGTCGGGTTCCTCTCGGTATGGAGCCCACTTCCGTGGACCAGAGGGAGGGATCGACGAAATGGGTGCGCTCGACGGCCGGATCGCGATCATCACCGGGGCTGGTCGCGGGATCGGACGTGAGCATGCCCTCCTGTTTGCCGCTGAGGGGGCCAAGGTGGTGGTCAACGATCTCGGAGCAGCCGTCGACGGGTCCGGCGACGACCGCACGCCCGCCCAGCAGGTGGTGGACGAGATCCGAGCTGCTGGCGGCGAGGCGGTGGCCAATGCCGACGACGTCACCGACTGGGAGGGTGGGAAGCGGCTGGTGGATGCCGCCGTCGAGACCTTCGGGGACGTGCATGTCCTCATCAACAATGCCGGGATCCTCCGGGATCGGGTGCTGGTCAATATGTCCGAATCGGACTGGGACTCGGTGATCCGTGTCCACCTGAAGGGTCACTTCGTTCCAACGCGGCATGCGGCCGCCTACTGGCGCGAGCGCACCAAGGCCGGAATCGAGGTCAAAGCGGCGGTGGTGAACACCTCGTCCACCTCGGGCCTGCTGGGCAACCCGGGACAGTCCAACTATGGTGCGGCCAAGGCCGGTATCGCTGCGTTCACCACCATCGCGGCCGAGGAGCTGATCCGCTACGGCGTGCGGGTGAACGCCATCGCTCCGGCGGCGCGAACCCGTATGACCGAACAGACCCCGGGCCTGTCCGACATCGTGCGGGCCCCCTCCGAAGCCTCGGTGTTCGACAGTTGGGACCCGGCCAACGTCTCTCCCCTGGTCGCCTATCTTTCCAGCGAAGGCTGCCCGTCCACCGGCAAGGTGTACTTCGTGCAGGGCGGTCAGATCCGGCGTTTCAGCCCCTGGACGATGGGCGACATCCTCGAGAAGGAGGGCCGTTGGACGGTGGCAGAGCTGCAGGCGGAGATGCAGCCGCTGGTGGGCTGAATGGCGTCCCCCGCCGGGGGGCCCGGTCGGTCCGGAGGTGACGAGGGCTTCGACACGACAGACGTGATCGAGGCCGAAGCGATGCTCAGTGGTACCGGCGCCGGTGCCGAAGGCGGGATCGTCGTCCCCTGGCCGGTCCTGTTCCGGCATCGGATGCACCACCGGGTGGCGCGGTCGGACCGTTACCAGTGGTGGGTGCTGTGGACCGTGCTGGCCGGCCTGCTCTCGGTCAACATCACTTTCACTGTCTTCGTAGTGGCCCTGCCCCAGGTCGCCGAAGAGCTGCACACGTCGGTCACCACCCTCACCTGGACGTCCACCGGCCCCTTGTTGGCCTTTGGGGTGGCGGCACCGGTCCTCGGAAAGCTCGGGGACCTGCGCGGCTACCGGCGTCTCTACCTGTGGGGACTGTCCGGAGCCGCCCTCAGCGTGGTCTTGACGGCGTCGGCACCCACCGCCGGGGTGTTGATCGGGGCCCGGCTGTTTGACGGGATCCAGGGGGCCGCCACCGGTGCCGCCTCGATGGCCCTGGTCCTCCAGGCCTTCTCCCACGAGGATCGGGTCAAGGCCATGGGTTGGTGGGCGCTCGTCGGGGCGGGCGGCCCGGTGCTCGGGGTGACCATCGGGGCCCCGATCATCCAGTACTTCGGATGGAGGGCCCTGTTCTGGGGCGAGCTGCCGTTGATGGCCGTCGCCGCCATTCTGGCTGTCATCGTCCTGCCGGCCCGTGACCGACCCATCGAGCCGGTCCGAGACCTTGTCCCGGCCGCAGATCCACCGGCCGAAAGGGTCGTCGAGAGCGTCAACTCTCCGGACCTCATCGAGCGGCCAGAACGTCCGGGCCCTTGGGGCCAGCTCGACTGGACGGGCTCGGGGACACTGGCCGTATCGGTGACCGCCGGGCTGTTGGCTCTCAACGAGGCACCCACGTGGGGGTTCACCGCACCGGCCACCCTCGGCGTCTTCGGGCTGAGCATCGTGGCGGGGGTCTACTTCGTGTTCCACGAGCGGCGTGCCCCACATCCGTTGATCCCCCTCCGGTACTTCGCCATGCGCAACTTCGTGTTCCCACTGGGTGCCCGGACCTTCATCAACTTCTCGTACATGGGCGGGTTCTTCCTGTTCCCGATCCTCATGGAACGCGTCTACGGGTACAGCGAGACTCGGGCGGGACTCATCTCGACCGCCCGGCCGCTCATGTTCTCGCTGGTCGCCCCCATCGCCGGCTACGCCGCAATCAGGGTGGGGGAGCGGGTCTCCGTCGTCGCGGGCGCAGTGGCCCTGACGGTGTCGATGGTGGTGTTCACCCAGTTCGGGGCCGAGCCCTCGGTTGCCGTGATCGTGATCGCGCTGGCCCTGTCCGGAATCGGCATGGGCCTCTCGACCCCATCGACGGCCGCATCGGCATCCAACGAGGTCGCACCCGACGAGTTGGGGGTCATGAGTGCGGCCCAGCAGCTCATCACCCAGATCGGCATCGTCGCCGGCATCCAGGTGATGGTCACCGTCCAGGCCTCGGGGCACGGGGGAGTGGGATCACTGGCGTCGTTCCACCGGGCGTTCGCGGTAGGGGCGGTGGTGGCCGGCCTCGCCGGGGTGTGCGGCTTCCTGATCCGCGATACCCCGCGACCTGGGAAGATCCACGCGCCGACCGACATACCGGTCGACTGATCGTCTCTGCGTGTGCCGTCAGCCGAGGAGGATCGATCAATAGCCGCAGCGGAACGTGGCGGGATCAGTCGGTCATGGCCTGGATACGCGAGGCGATCTCGGCGGCCACGGGATCGGGTGGCATCGACTGCAGGGCCATGAGCTTGGCGATGTCCCCCTCGACCTTGATCTTGCCCGACATGAACGCCTGCATGCCGGCCTGGGGGTTGCCCTCGACCAGAATCGCTTTGGCCACGTCGTAGTCGAGCGACACCTTGAGGTCCACCGGATCGATGTGTCCGGTGTCGAGGACCAACTCGCCGGTGGTGGTGTCCACGTGGGCATCCACCGTCCCTTCGCCGAACGGCACCGAGTCGATCACCAGGTTCATCCTGATCGCCTGCGAGATGGCCCCTTTGCCGTCGAACTCGCTCCGGATGGACCGCGCCTCGTCCAGCCATTCGTCGCTCAGAAACTGATAGGTGGCCATCGCGTCGCTGCTCCCTTGACGGTCGGACAGGGTCGTCTGGCCGACACACTAACGCTCTAGGGCCAGCTTCCTGTGGGCTGCCGCCGGCGGTCGCCCAACCGACGGATAGCATCCATTGTCGTGACTGCTCCGATCATCCCAGGCGCCGAGCCGTGGTCCTCGGAGGGCGGTTCCCATGGCGTACTCGTCCTTCACGGTTTCACCGGCAATCCCCAGTCCATGCGCCCGTTGGCCGAGACGCTGGCCGCGGCCGGCTTCACCGTCGACCTCCCGCTGCTCCCGGGCCACGGCACATCTGTCGAGGACATGCTCCCCACCCGATGGGAGGATTGGTCCCAGGCCGCCGAGGCTGCCTACCAGGCGCTGGCTGAACGCCGTGACAAGGTGGCGGTCTGTGGGTTGTCGATGGGGGGCACGCTCTCCTGCTGGCTGGCCGAGCACCACCCCGAGATCGCCGGGGTGGCCGTCATCAACCCCTACGTCGACCCGCCGGCCGATGACGTCCGTGACGTCATCCGCGGACTACTGGCCGACGGTGCGGAGGTGGTCGACGGCATAGGTTCCGACATCGCCATGGAGGGTGCTGCCGAGGACGCCTACGCCGGCACGCCACTGGCTGCCGCCCTCTCCTTCTTCGAAGGGGTCGACGGGGTCGCCGCCCGGCTGGCCGATATTCGCTGCCCTGCTCTGCTCCTGAGCAGCCGCGTCGATCACGTGGTGCCCATCGAGTCGGGTGATGCCTTCGAGGCCTCGGTGAGCGGCCCGGTCGAGCGGGTCTTCCTCGAGCGAAGCTTCCATGTGGCGACGCTCGACTGGGATGCCCCCTTGATCGAGGAGCGGGTGGTCGCCTTCGCCGCCGAGGTCCTTGGCGGGCCCGGCGCCGTCGCCGCCTGATGGCGGGACCCATGCGCCTGACCCGCGAGGACGTGGCGCACGTGGCCGACCTGGCCCGCCTGCACCTCACCGATGACGAGCTCGAGATGTTCACCGATCAGTTGGCCGAAGTTCTCGACCATGCCGCGGACATCTCTTCCCTCGACTTGGCCGACGTGGCACCGACCGCTCATGCCATGGCTCTGACCAACGTGCTCCGGCTCGACGAGGTCCGACCGGGCATTGACCGGGACGAGGTGCTGGCCCAGGCGCCAGATGTCGAAGACCACCGCTTTCGGGTACCTCCTATCCTCGGTGAGGCACCGTGACCGCCCCCCGCCCCTCGAGATTTCTGGCCAACGCCGTCCGATCGGGGGCCCGGTCGGCCCTCGACGTCCTGGAGGAGCGCATCGCTCGCATCGAAGCGGGCGATGCCGAGATCCATGCCTTCAACCTGGTCACTGCCGACGAGGCCCGCCAGCAGGCGATGGCGGTGGATGGCCGGGTAGCTGCGGGCGAGGACCCGGGGCCGCTGGCCGGAGTGCCCGTAGCCCTGAAGGACAACCTGTGCACCCGGGGGATACCCACCACCTGCTCGTCGCGGATCCTGGAGGGATGGCGTCCTCCCTACGACGCGACCGTGGTGACCCGGCTGCGCCACGCTGGCGCCGTACTGGTGGGGAAGACCAACATGGACGAGTTCGCCATGGGGTCCTCGACGGAAGCATCGGCCTACGGCCCGACCCGCAATCCGCACGACCCGAGCCGGGTCCCCGGTGGCTCGTCGGGCGGCTCGGCGGCGGCGGTAGCGGCGGGATTCGCCCCGTTGGCGCTCGGCTCGGACACCGGTGGCTCGATTCGCCAGCCGGCGGCTCTCTGCGGTGTGGTCGGGTTGAAGCCCACCTATGGCACCGTCTCGCGGTACGGCCTCGTGGCCTTCGCCAGTTCGTTGGACCAGATCGGCCCCCTGGCCACCACGGTGGCCGACGCCGCTCTCTTGTTCGACGTCATCGGCGGCCACGACCCATGTGACTCCACCTCCCTCAACCGTCCGGCACCACGGGTCCTGTCCGTCATCGACGACGGCGTGGCCGGCCTCACCGTCGGCGTGCTGACCCAGTTCCTGGACGGGGCGGATCCCGACGTGGCCCTCCGTACGCGGGAGGCCGCCGAGGCGTGCGCCGCCGCCGGGGCGAGGGTAGCGGAGATCTCGATCCCGGAGGTGACCCACGGGCTCTCGGCGTACTACCTCATCGCCCCCGGCGAGGCTTCGTCCAACCTCGCCCGCTACGACGGCACTCGCTACGGCCTGCGGGTCGACGGCGAGGACACGACGGCCATGAACACGGCCACCAGATCGGCCGGTTTCGGAGCCGAGGTCAAGCGCCGGATCATGCTCGGAACCTATGTGCTCTCGGCCGGCTACATCGACGCGTATTACAACCAGGCCCTGCGGGTGCGCACCAAGATCATCGATGCGTTCGCCGCTGCTTATCGCCGCTGTGACGTGCTGCTCGGACCTACCGCTCCGACGACCGCCTTTCCCATCGGAGCGAAGACCGGGGACCCGCTGACCATGTACCTCTCCGACGTCTGCACCATCCCGACCAATCTGACCGGCCATCCGGCGGTCAGCATCCCCTTCGGGACCGGTGACGACGGCTTGCCTGTCGGGGTGCAGGTGTTGGGTCCGGCGCTGTCCGAGGCCACCATCCTGAAGGTGGCGGCCGTCGTCGAGGCCGCCGCGCCTCCGCTGGCTCGCCCCGCCGTGGTCGGAGCCGCTCGGTCATGAGCTCGGGCTGGGAGCTGGTCGTCGGACTCGAGGTCCACGCCGAGCTCAACACGACCACCAAACTCTTCTGCGGGTGCCCCACCACGTTCGGTGACGAGCCCAACACCAACGTCTGCCCGGTGTGCCTGGGCCTCCCGGGCTCCCTGCCCGTGCTCAACCAGAGGGCGGTCGAGCTGGCCATGGCCATCGGTAGCGCCCTGCACTGCGAGATCAGGCCCTCCACCTTCCACCGAAAGAACTACTTCTATCCCGACCAGGCCAAGGACTACCAGATCACCCAGTACGACGAGCCCATCAATGTCCATGGGCACCTGGACCTACCCGACGGGACCCGGGTGCGCATCGAACGAGCCCATCTGGAGGAGGACACCGGTAAGACCTCGCACGCCGGTTCGTCCGGCCGGATCCACGGGGCCGACTACTCGCTCGTCGACTACAACCGTTCGGGTGTTCCGTTGGTCGAGATCGTCAGCGCACCGGATATGCGCTCAGCCGATCAGGCCCGTGCCTACGCCACCGAGCTGCGGGGCGTACTGATCGCCTCGGGTGCGTCCGACGGCAAGATGGAAGAGGGATCGATGCGCGTCGACGCCAATGTGTCGGTCCGGCAGCTCGAGGACGAAACCTTCGGGACGCGATGCGAGATCAAGAACCTCAACTCACTCCGATCGCTCAGCCGGGCCGTGGCGTACGAAGCGGACCGCCAGATCGAGTTGCTGGAGGCGGGAGACGAGGTGGTGCAGCAGACCCGGCACTGGGACGAGGACGCCGGACGCACCGTGGCCCTCCGATCGAAGGAGGAGGCCTACGACTACCGCTACTTCCTCGAACCCGACCTGGTCCCGCTCGCTCCTGACGCCGAGTGGATCCGGGCGGTCGGCGACTCTATCGGGCCGATGCCGGCGGCCCGGCGGGCCCACCTGATCGGGCTGCTGGACGCGGCCGGCGGGGCTCCCGAGTCACAGATCGATCAGGTGGCCACGGTGGTGGACCTGGATCTCGACCGACTGGTCGACGCCGCATTGGCTGGTGGCGTGGGTCTGGGGCTGGCGCTCGCTCGAACGGCCAACGAAGCCGCCACCGATCCGGAGGCGGCGCGTCGTCTCGACCCCAAGGCCTACGTAGCCCTCCTCGGCATGGAGGCGGCGGGCACCCTGACCGCCACCCAGGCCAAAGCGGTGTTGGCCGACCTACTGGCCGCGGGCGGGGGCGACCCGTCTGCGATCGCCGCCGCCAAGGGCTTCGAGGCGATGTCCGACGAGACGCTCGCCGCCACGGTGGCCGGCATCGTCGCCGCCCACCCCGACGAGTGGAGCCGCTACTGCAACGGGGACGAGTCGGACCGCAAGAAACTGACCGGGTTCTTCGTCGGTCGAGTGATGAGTGCCACGCGCGGCCAGGCCGATGGCAAGGCGGTCACTGCCGAGCTGGAACGGCTACGGGGTTGACCGCGGCGGCGAGGGTCTCCGTGGCTCGAGGTTGGGGGGAGGACCGCCGGCAGCCAGGTACGGGCCGCCCGGGGAAAAACCGAGCTTCGTGATGAACACCGGCCGGGGGGGATGTCCGGCTGGGGGGCCAGCGACCGCCAGGGACTGTACAGCAGCCACACCCCGGACTGGTCCTGGTACAGCGAGGCTTCACCGGGCCCAACGCCCTGGGCGTTCGAGCCGAGCAGCGGAGTCGGCGACGTGTCGGCGCACGGACCCGCCGGTCCGGCGCAGCGAGCCATGCCGATGGCGTAGTCGGTTTGGTTGAACCAGTTCCCCGAGTAGACCATCCAGTAGCTGCCGCCGACCTTGACCATGTCGGGCGCCTCGACAATGGTGCCCTGCCATGGCTCGTCCGGCTGCATGAGCAGAGCGGGCTGGCCGATGAGGCCGAGGCCGTCCGGCGTCAGGCGCTGCGACCACATTTTGGTGGGTGTGTTGGCGCCGCCGATGTTCTGATCGGACTTGAACAGCATCCAGCGGGTCCCGTCGCTGTCGGTGAAGACCCGTGGATCAATGGTGCCCCCCTGATCCGTCTGGCAGATGAACGGTGTGGCCTCAGCGGTGAACGGTCCGACCGGGGACGTCCCGGTGGCGGCACCGATGCACTGCATGGCCGGCGAGGTTCCCTTCACCAGAGCGGTGAAGTACAGCACGTAGGACGAGCCGAACTGATGGATGTCGGGGGCCCAGGTGTAGTCCGGCACCGCCCAGGGCGGGAGGACCGGAAGGGCATCGGTCGACGGCGTCCAGTCCCCGAAGGTGGTGGCCGAGGCGACCGGAACGTTGATCGCCCGACTGCCCGGGATGCCGCTGGTGTACAGGTAGTAGTGGCCGTGCGAGAGGTAGAGGAGCGGGTCCGATTCGTACTGGTCGGAGCCGACCGGCATGCCGGGGGAGAGGGGCTGCGGATTGGGTGGCGGTGGGGCGACGGTGGTTGGCGGGGCGACCACGGTATGGCTGGCGTGGGCCGGTGGCTGGGCTGAGGCGGAGGAGTGGACGGCCGGGACGATCAACAACGCCACGACGACCGAGACGACTGCCAGACCACCGAGGGCGGCGAGCGCCATGGCGAGGCGCCTCGAGCGATGCTCAGGGCCGGTCTGGCCGGCAATGAGGCGGCTTGCGCTGTTGCTCATTTGGAGCGGTGACCTCCGGGAGCCCCCAGTTGACGCGTGGCCATGCCCGGCTCGAGCCCCCCTTGGGCGGGTTCATGGTTGCGTGAAGGTTAGCGCCGGCTGGGGAAGAACGGTGGACATCCCGGCCGTACCTGGGGACGGCGAGGGAAATCCGGAGGAAAAGGTAGGGATATCGCGCAACGCTCTTGACCTGGGAAAGGGCACCCATCACAGTGTCAATTGACCGGAAAGCCGAAGCACCGCCGGAGAGTCTCCGAGGGATCGGAAGGGGGGCCATTCATGGCCTTTCGGAGGGTTCCTCGAGATCAAGGTGGGCCGTAGGTGACCGGCCAGGTAGGTCCGGGGAAGGACCGGAGTGCTCGCAAGAGTGCGAATGGTTATGTCCGTTGGGTCGTCCGACACGGCCCGCACGGACGACGCTGGGCCGACTGGGTGCGTGGCCCCGAGGAGCTTGGGCGGTTCGGCCGCTCGGTTACTCGGGGCTGCGTCGCGCCCGGAGCCGCTGGCAACGTCGGCAGATCGGTCCGGCGGTCAGCTGAGTGGCGCGCTCCGAACAGGGGCAGCTGTCGGCTCCATCATGCAGGGATCGGTGTCCTCGTCGTTGCACCGTTCGCATTCCAACTCGAGCGTGCTGTGACCAATGGAGAAGGTGTCGGCGATCATCGCCTTCACCTGGTCGCCGACGGCTTGGGCCTCCTCGAGGGTGGGGTGTCCGGTCAACACCAGGTGGGCCGAGAGCAGACGCATCTCGGTGGACAGGCTCCAGACATGGAGGTCGTGCACCTCGCCAACCCGGGGCATCTGCTCCATGGTCGATTTGAGCTCGACGAGATCCACGTCCGATGGGGTGGACTCGAGGAGCACGGCGATGCTCGAACGAAGCACCCCGGAGGCCTGGTAGAGGATGATGGCTGCGACCACCAGCGCCGAGGCGGGGTCGAGCCAGGTAGCGGACGGGAGGAAGAGCAGGCCGACGGCGGCCACGATGACAGCCAGCGAAGCCAACGCGTCTCCCACCATGTGCAGTACGGCGGAGCGCATGTTGAGATCGGGCGATCCGTCCCGCAGGACCAGCGCGGCGATCCCGTTCACGACCAGCCCGAACGAGGCGACCACCACCACCACCCCGGCGCGCACGTGCTCGGGATGGCCGAGACGGTAGATGCTCTCGATAACGATCACCAGGGTGACGACGGCGATGAGCGACGCGTTCGCCAGCGCGGCGAGGATGGTGGCTCGATGGCTGCCGAACGAACGCTCTGCGTCGGGCGGGCGTAGAGCCATACGGACGGCGACGATCGAGAGGGCGAGCGCGCCCACGTCGGTGAGGTTGTGCCCGGCATCGGCCAGAAGGCCGGTTGAACGCGACACCAGGCCCAGCGCGATCTGGATCACTACCAGACCGACCGTCAAGGCCAGGCCGATCGCCAGTCGTCTCGTTCGTGTCATGCCATCCCTCAGGGCACGAGCCTACCTGGCAACACCGTTCCTATAGCCTGCCCACGGTGACGCGCCCGCTGAGGTCCAGGCTGCGCCGGTGGGCGGCGGTGACCCTGCTCGTGCTGGTATTGGTGCTGGTGATCGTCGTCCCCGTGGCGACGGCTCGCTTGTTCATCTGGCCGCCCACCGACAGTCCGACCAAGGCCGATGCCGTAGTCGCCCTCGGAGGCGATACTGGCCAGCTCCGGGAAAAGATGGCCATCAAACTGGCGAAGTCGGGCTATGCACCGATCGCGGTGATCTCCCTAGGTGGACAAAAGCCCGTCCCCTGCCCGAAGCCCGTTCCGCATGTCTCGATCGTCTGCTTTCGCGCCGATCCCCTCGATACCCGGGGCGAGGCGGAATTCGTGAGCCGTCTGGTGGCGCGGCGGCACTGGACCCGGATCATCGTGGTCTCCGAACGGAGCCAAGCGACCAGAGCCCGACTGCTCTTCAAGCGGTGCACCCCGATCCATCTGGAGATGGTTCCGGTCCAGGATCCGCGGAACAACCTGCCCTATGACGTGTTCTACGAGTGGGGTGCTTTGACCAAAGCGCTGGTCGTCGAGCCGTCCTGCTGACCGCGGGTCGGTGACTAGTGATGCGCCCGTCCGAGGCGCTTTCTCAGCCTGCGCCATTGGACGCGTCGGCGTCCGGCGAACCGGTAGCAGGCGTTGAAGGCCCGGGAGATCAGGCTCTGGCGCTGGATCATCAGCTCCGACGTGCTCACGGCCCGAATCTCCTCGGCCATGCGCAGATAGGCCTGTCGCCGGTAGTGGCGGATGTTGTCCGTGAGGTCGTCCTCGGTCAGCACGAAGGTCCGTACATCGCAGACGGTGGCGTTGGGTAGCGACGAGACGACCTCGTCCAGCGCGTCGTTCATGATCTTGTGGCGGAGGTGGCGGCCGGGCTCCCTCGGATTGTCGATGGGTACCTCAGCGCCGTTGAGGAGGACCAGGCGGGCACCGCTCGGGATCGATGCCGACAACCACCGCACGTTCTTCTGGAACGACGACGCCGAGATGCCGCCCATGTATTCGAACTCTCGGGCGAACCAGGTGAGGAACTCGCGGTCGACTCCTTCACGGCCGAACCTGGCCTCGAGTGACGGCCAGATGGCGGGATCGGTGACGTCCTGGTCGAATTGGTACCACGGTGCGATCAGCCCGAGCTTCCGGTGACGGTAGAGACCCTGGGTGTAGTCGGTCAGCACGCTGTAGACCAGGATGTCGTACTCGGGGGAGACGACGGCCGGAGGAGTTCGAAGACACCTTCGTCGAGAAAGGGGATTCGACGGACCACGTTCGACCTGTTGGTCGGAAAGGCCGGAGGCCGACTGTCTGAGCAGCACGGTGTGACCCACATGAACGAACGCGCCGGTCGGTCCGGTGTGGGCGAACTCCGTGTCGATACGGCCACCGAGGAATTGGGCTGTGGTGGTGAGGTCGCAGCCACCCACCATGAGCACCCGATTCGGCTGGGAGGTAGTTGGCTGCCCGATGGTTCCGTGAGCCACGTCCCCGGTCCGGGCGCCATCGCAGCCCTCGGTATCCATGGTGATCCAGTCGGCGGCGCCCTCGAGGGACGACGCCACCTCACCGGCGACCGTGATGGCCGGCCGCCCGAGGTAGTCGTACATCCACTGTTCGACGCCCATATGCAGGACGCGGCACGAGAAGAGGAAGTCCTCCAGCCCACCGGTGCCGGGCGACAGGGAATAGAACCCACAGATCCCGTAGTCGCCGTATCGATCGCGAACGCGCACGTACCCGGTGTCGTGGCCGGGATCGGACGACCATCGCTTCGAACTCCTCCTGAGTAGGCCGGCGCTTGGTGAAGTTGAGCTGGTGGGTGCGGCTGACCAGCTCGAAGAGGCGCTCGATCTCGCTCTCGGTGTCGTAGTAGACGCCGATCCTGATGTCACAAGACCGTAGGAAATCCTCGGTCGTCTCCGGCCTCGCCTGGCGGTCGGCGAGTTTTCGCTCGAGCATCTGGTACTGCCGCAGCCTGGTCAGGCTCGCTGTCGTCCTTCCCGGCCAGCTCGGGCAGCGTCGAGGAGGCGATCGAGAATCTCTGGTCCAGCGGTTTGGATGTACGGCGCGAAGTGGCGTGCCTCGCCACGGTTGAGGGGCAGGTCGTCGAGGAACAGGACGTTCTCGGGCCGTAGCTGGGCGTCCTCGATGATCTGGGCGATCCGGGGACCCTTGGGTGACCAGTCGATGCGGGCGAAGACGAACTCGGTCCACAGACCGGCCTGCTCGAGACGGTCGCGGGCTTCAGCCGGGTCGTTCTTCGAGCAGATGGCGTTGATGATCCCTCGCCGGTTCAGCGCCCGGACGATGTCGGCACGGGATGGGTCGAGGAGGACCGGGCCCTCACTGAGGGTGCCGGTCCAAAGTGTCTCGTCGAGATCCCAGACGACCAGCTTGACCGGCACGGACAGGACCACGGCTGCCGGGTCGTCTGGGTCGATGACATCCAGCTCCACCTCCTCATGGTATCGGGCTGGACCTGGGACAATCGATGCCAGTCTCCGCCGTGACGGCGTCCTCGGCGCCGACCCGAGGGGCGCCGTTACTCGTGGGCAACCCAGTTCCAGCGCTCGCCACTGGCGAGCTCCTCGTTGAACTGGGCCAATCCGAGCGGGCCGTTCCCGTCCATGTCGAAAAGCCGGAGTCCGATGTCATCGCGGACGAGTCGGTACATGTCCTCGTCCGACACGCCATATCGCTCGCCGCCGCCCCGCCCGTGTTCGAATGCCATGACCGGCTTGGTCGCCCGGAGGGTATGCAGAGCACCCCGAACGACCAGTGCCTCAGCGCCTTCGACATCGATCTTGACAAAACTGGGCAGCCAACCGTCCGGCAGATGGTTGTCGAGGCTTTCCGTTTGGACCGTGATCGTCTCGGTGGTCATCCCGGCCGGGTGGCTGGGTTGCTTCAACCCGCTATAGGCCGGGGCGTCCCGCACGTGCACGAAGGTCGTGGTGCCTTCCTCATCCGACAGCGCCCGCTGTCGTACGTCGACCTCGGGAAACTGTTCCGCCAGCTGTGCGCACAGACCGGGCAGCGGTTCGTAGGCGATGTGGTGCCCAGCCGGAGCCACCCGTCGGAAGTGGGTCAAGAACGTGCCACGGTGAGCTCCGACATCCAGGCAATTCGAATCGGGCCGCAGGAGGAAGCTCAAGAGCAGCTTGAGATGCTTGTCGTCGAGGTGGTTCCGGCGATAGGCGACGTTGGAGTTGCTCCCGGTCAGGGAGGCGACCGAATTGGTCCCGCCCCCGAGCGAGACCATGCCGGATCCCTAGCGTGTCGGCAACTTGCAGGATCCTGCTTCGCATCTGCTCAGCATGGCATCGATGCCGGGCTGGAGCCCCACTGAGCGACTCTTGTGGCTGGCTCGAAGGGCGCGGAGCCGGGTATGCCCGTGGCTAAGGTGCTGCGCAATGGACGGTCCGGCCTGGATCAGCGATCCCGACTCCTCCTTGCCTCGTTGGTCTCCACGCAAACGAGTCCTCCGCGGCATTCGAGATGTTCGTGATGGCTGGGAGATGCTCCGCGATCCTTCCTATCGTCGGCTGGCGAAGTCCTATCAGTTGCCGGACGGGAGTCGACGGATCTACTGCTACCACGTCCGCAAGACCGCTGGCACGAGCCTCTACCTGAGTTTCATGGCTTTGGGCGGCGAGGATCCGATGGAGGTGTGGCGCCGGATGACGGCATCGCGGCTACCGCGAACAATCAGCGGTGGCTATAGCTTCGTTGCCAACCATCGGATGCTTCTGGCTGACGGCGCCTACTTCTACGGACGATCCCACCGGGCCGCAGCTCGCCAGCCCCTTCCTCCGAGCACTTTCACCGTGACGATCCTGAGGGATCCGGTCGAGCGCGTCCGCTCGTACTTCGACTATCTGGTTTCCGGGGACCCGCCGGGTACACCGGGCCAGGTGGCGCGGCGCGAGCGGGTCACTGCAGGTCAGGGGTTCGATGCCTTCCTGGACCAGGTCCCCGCCCAGGACATGTTGAACCAGTTGGCCATGTTCTCCGAGCGATTTGATGTATCCGAAGCATCAGACCGCATCGCTGCCTGCTCGAGTGTCCTGTTCACCGAACGGTTCGCCGACGGACTAACAGAGTTGGGCCGGCGCCTTCAGTTGCCCCTCACCGTGCACCGAGCCCGAGTGACCGGAAGCCGGACACCGCTGACGGGTGACCAGACCGAGCGGCTGCGCGCCAGGTTGGAGCCGGAGTACGAGCTCCTTCGTCGCTTGGGAGAGGGCGGGGTCATCGCACCGGACACCGGTGAGTGAGCATGCGGAGAAAATCTGTTCTTGGTATCGTGCAGGCCGTGATGAACACAACCAAGCTAGCGATGACTGCATCCATTGTCGCCCTGCTCGTGGCGGGGTGCAGCTCGAACCAAGCCGCACCCAAGCCTTCGGTGACCAGTGCCGATGTCACTGCTTGCCACGACTTCGGCAACGAGGTCATCGTCCATGGTGCGACGACCACGCAGGCGGAGCGGCTTCGGTTGATGGATGAGGTGGCACTGGCGCAGAATGCAAACCTCCGCCGCCAGGCCAACGCCATGAAAGCAGCTATCGCTGCTCAGAATGGCAGTGCCGAGCTTTCTGCTGCTGACAGCATCGCACGGACCTGCTATGCCCTCGGCCTGGTCAGCAAGTCCGGGCAACCCACCTGATCCAGCCGTCGATCCGACCTGACCCTCAAGCCACGCCCGGTGCTTCGAGCTCCTGTCGGATGTCGGACGCCGCCCCGCTGGACTGACTCGGTTCGAAGTCCTGACTGTTTGCGATGGCCACTGCGGCGAGCTGCGACCGGACACCGAGCTTTCGCAGGATCGAACGGATGTGAGATCGCACCGTTGTCACCGAGACGACCAGCTCGTCCGCGATGTCCTGGGCCGATCGCCCGGTGGTCGGATCGAAGAGCACCCGGCGCTCGCTGGTCGTGAGCAGCACGAGGGCTTCCATAGGCGGAGGTATCCGCTCGCCGCCAACCCGTCCATCCCATGAGTCGTCAGCGGTGGGGGCGTCAGCGGCGTGGCTCAGCTGGACTTGCAGCTCGTCGAGGTCCAAGACGACCGCGGCTCCCTGGGCAACGCAGGTCGCCAGCGCTCCGGCCCTGCCTCCGGCACCGACCGCAAGGACACCGATCCCCTCGGCGCAGAACCTTGCCGTCAGCCGCGCCGAGATGTGCCATGTGCTCGAAGCCCACGTGGTGCGGAGACTCGTCGGCTCACGTTCACCCTCCACCACCAGGACGACCAGCTCCACCGCGGCGCCACCGACCTCGAGAACGAGCTCGTCGTCGCCGCCGAGGGCGACCGTCGCCACCTGATATCCGAGACGTTCGGCCATGACCGAGGCGGCGACGGCGGACAACCCTGGAGTGCCGCCGGAGGTCCGGCAGGGGCTGACGACCAGAATGGTTCCTCGGTCACCGAGGACGATGTCGTCCCGTCGCGTGCCGTACCGGGCAAAGCCGCCTGCCGTGCACCGGACGACCGTACGGTGGCGCAACCCTGGTGTCATTCGAGCCGGCCCGTCGGACCGCCCGGCACCGAGAACTCCGCTCGAGAGGGTTAGGAGATCATCGGCGGGAGCGACCCCCACCAGGCGGTCCACGGTGACGGTGGCGGAGGACGACGCCGACCCGGCGTGGGGAGGCAGATGATCGGTGTCATCGTCGGCGACGCTCAGACGTGGACCCGCAGCCTCGTCGCCGAGTAGCGCACTCAGGCGGACCGCGCGCGCCAATCGCTCAGCCAGCGTCTTCGGGCTCACGGCGTCCGCATCTGGACCGAAGGCCACCGCCACCCGGGAGGTCGCGAATGGGCAGACCCGGTCTGCACCGCGTACGGCCTGTTCGATCTCTCGAAGGGCGAGGTCGAACGCGATCTCTGAGCCCTGGGATTGCGTGTGTGCAGCCCCGGAGCCGTGTCGGAGATCGACCAGGGCAACCGTCCGGCCCATCGGGCCAGCCCGCTCGCCAGCGTCCGCCGCATCGCCTACCGGCTCCTTCATCGCCATCGTCCCCTGCCCCCTAGCTACTCCCCGTTGCTCGGGGTTCACGACGGCGGTGCCGCCGTGCCCTCCCGCTGGCTCCAAATTGTAGCCACTCCCGTCATTGCCGGAAAGGCTCATCTCCTCAGTCTTGATGAGGGAGTGCCCGGCACACGTCCCGATGAGTTCTCAGGTGTTCCCTTCGAACCACATCACAGTGGCGCGCAGACCCGCTTCGAGCGTCACCGGTGCGATGCTCGGGAACAGATTCCCGAGCCGAGTCTGGTCGGCCTGCGAGTCATGGATATCACCCGCCCTCGGCTCAGTGTGATGACGGGGGAGGGGCTTGTCCAAGATTTTCTCGAGCAGCTCGATAAGACTGAGGAGCGGGATCCTGGTGCCAAAGGCCAGGTTGACCGGCTCGGGATCACTCACATGGCGCAGAACGGCGTCGCGCAACACCGCGACCACACTGCCGATGTAGGTGAAATCACGGGTCTGGCGGCCGTCGCCGTGCACCGGGAGCGGATCGCCACGGAGGGCGCATGCGACGAACGTCGGCACCACGGCGGCATAGGCGTGGTCAGCCGGCTGCAAGGGACCGAAGACGTTGAAGAAGCGGAATGCCAGGACCGGAAGCTCGAACGACCGGCCGTAGGCCAGCGTGGCCGACTCAGCCGCCAGCTTGCTGGCGGCGTAGGGACTGACCGGCATGGTCGCCATGTCCTCACGCTTGGGCAAGGTCGGATTGGCGCCATAGACAGATGACGACGACGCCATGACGACCTGGGGACGGCAGCCTCGCCGGGCTGCCTCCAGCACCTCCATGGTGCCGGTGGCATTGGCGAGGTGACTGGCCATCGGGTCGGCCAGAGACCGGGGGACGGACGGCCGGGCAGCCAGATGTACGACCGCGTCCGCATCCGACAGGACCTCGTCGAGGAGGCCGGCGTCGAGAATCGAGCCTTCGACCAGGGTCACGCCGTCGACGGCGGCCAGATTGTGACGATGACCCGTCGACAGGTCGTCCAGCGCCACCACGTCGTCGACGACAGCATCGCCGGCAAGGGCGCGGCACAAGTTCGCTCCGATGAACCCGGCTCCTCCGGTCACCACGACCTTCACGTCCTCACCGCCAGAGTCGACGCGGCCGGGACATGATGGCGCTCGGTGGGGGGTTCCTCAGTCGGCCAGACACGGAGGAAGGCTACAGCCGTTCGACGGTCGGTCCGTGCAGGCGGTTCCGGGCGTCGAACACATACGCAGCATTGGCCCGCACCAGCTCGTAGTCGAACGCGTCGTGATCGGTGATGATCACCGTGGCGTCGGCGGCGCTGATCTCCTCCGCCGTCAGCTCGACCAGTGGGTAGGGGACCGACTCGTCAACGATGTGTGGATCGACCACCCGAACGTCGGCACCCAGAGCGGCGAGGGACTGGGCGATGGTGGTACCAGGTGCCACGCGAGAGTCTCCGGTGTTTCGCTTGTACGCCAGCCCGAGCAGCAGAATTCTCGAGCCGTTGACCGCTCGGCCCATGCGGTTGAAGGCGAGCGACAGGCGGTCCACGACGTAGCCGGGCATGTGCTCGTTGACCTCGTTGGCCAGCTCCACGAAGCGGAAGGGTCGGCCGAGGCTTCGTCGTACCTTCCACGAAAGATAGCTGGGGTCGATGGGCAAGCAGTGACCGCCGACGCCGGGTCCAGGAGTGAAGCGCAGGTAGCCGAACGGCTTGGTGGTGGCGGCGTCGATGGCTTCCCAGAGGTCGATGTCGAGCTCGGCGGCGAACATGGCCAGCTCGTTGACCAGCGCGATGTTGACGTGTCGGAAGGTGTTCTCGAGCAGTTTGGTGAGCTCGGCCTCACGGGTGCCGGAAACCGCCACGGTCTGTTCGACGAGGCGTCCGTAGAACCCTTGCACGGCCATCAATGAGGCTGCATCGACGCCGGAGACAACCTTCGGCGTGTTCTCGAGACGCCAGTCGGGATTTCCCGGGTCGATCCGCTCCGGGCTGTAGCCAAGATGGAAGTCGTGTCCGGCGGTGAGTCCCGAGCCCTGCTCGAGGAGCGGCGCGACCAGCTCCTCGGTGGTTCCGGGATAGGTCGTCGACTCGAGGACCACGGTCCCCCCAGGACGGAGGTGACGGGCCACGAGGAGGGCTGCTGTCTCCACGTGGGAGAGGTTGGGTAGCCCGTCCCGCAGCGGGGTCGGCACGTCGATGACGGCAATGTCGAATCCGGCGATCCGGTCAGGGTCGTCGGTCGCCACGTAGCGCTCAGAAGCGATGGCGTCCCGAAGGCGGGAGTCTGCAACGTCTTCGACGTAGGAGGTGCCCGGAGGCCAGCCGTTTGACACGCTCCCGGTCGACATCGAAGCCTACGACGTCGAACCCGACCTCGACGGCACGGAGGGCCAGAGGCAGGCCAACGTAGCCCTGACCGACAACGACGAGCCGGGTCGGCCCGTCGTCGTGGCTCACGCCCTAACGCCCAGCGGTTGAATCATGCCGGGACCTGCTCGGAGCTGTCCGACGGGGATTTGGCCGCCAGCGGCTGGACGGCGCCGTCATCAGCGCTGGATTCGACGTACCGGGGCGATCCTGAGGATGCTGCGATGGCGAAGACCATGCCCCGTACCTCGGTGGCGTCTCGCTGCTCGGCGGCCTTATGGAGTTGCTCCAGCGCGGTGGCGATCTCGTCCGGGGGGACCGTGATCGGTATGAGCTGGTTGATGTAGGGATGGTAGGTGGTGAGGACCTCCTCGTCGGGGGTACGAAGCTCTTCTTTGAACTTCTCGCCCGGACGGGCTCCCACGATGTCGATCGGGATGTCCACACCCACCCGAAGGCCCGAGAGGCGGATCATCCGTTCGGCGAGGTCCAGGATGCGAACCGGCTCTCCCATCTCGAGCATGAAGATCTCGCCACCGCCATCCGACAACATCGAAGACTCGAGCACCAGTTGGACGGCCTCTTCGACGCTCATGAAGAACCGCGTCATACGGGAGTCGGTGACAGTGACCGGGCCGCCGTTGGCGATCTGGCGGGAAAAGGTCGGGATGACACTGCCTCGGCTGCCGAGCACGTTCCCGAAGCGAACGGTGCAATACGAGGCTCCACGGGGGGCGTGAGCGAGG
Organism: uncultured Acidimicrobiales bacterium; assembly: GCA_963734435.1. Classification (GTDB taxonomy): domain Bacteria; phylum Actinomycetota; class Acidimicrobiia; order Acidimicrobiales; family RAAP-2; genus Bog-756. Next base: position 262,612 of record CAVTHA010000003.1, read on the forward strand.
ACGATCTGCTCGGCGAGGCGCTTGGTGGCTCCCATGACGCTCGAGGGCCGCACCGCCTTGTCCGAGGAGATCTGGACAAAGCGCTGGGTGCCGACCTCCGTCGCCGCTGTCACCACGTTGAGCGTTCCGAACACGTTGGTGGCCACGGCCTCGATCGGGTGATTCTCGAGGACCGGTACGTGCTTGTGGCCGGCGGCGTGGAAAACCACTTCGGGCCGATATCGATTGAAGGCGTCGGTGACCGCCGACTGGTCGGTGACGTCGACGAGAGCCTGCTCCGTCGGACCGGTAATGGTGGCCACCGTGTCGTGCAGGTGGGTCTCGTCGTGGTCCAGCAGGACGAGGACGGCCGGATGGAGGTCGGCTACCTGGCGGCAGATCTCCGAACCGATGGAACCGCCTGCTCCGGTGACAAGCACGCGCCGCCCTTCCAGGGAGCGCCTCACGGTGGCGAGGTCGATGGGAATGGGATCCCGACCGAGGAGATCCTCGATCTGGGGCTCCCGGAGCGTGCGGAGCGGGGCCACCGTCGCGCCGCCATCGACCAGATGGCTCACGCCAGGGAGCACCTTCATGGTGAGCCCGGCCTTTTCGCAGGCCAACAGGACCTTCTCGACGGTCTCCCGGGGCGGGTCAGGGATGGTCAGGAGGACCTGCTGGAGGGTGTAACGGCTGGCCGCGTTCGGGATGTCGTCGATGGTGCCGACCACTGGCACCCCGACCATGGACAGTCCATGGGCCCTGGGGTCGTCATCGAACACCGCCACCGGGACCAGCCCGGCTCCCGGGCTCCGCAGCATTTCCCGGATGGCCGCCGCTCCTGCATCCCGACTTCCGACCACGGCCACTCGCAGGCCGACCCGTCGCGCCCCGCGTTGCCAGGCGAAGAGTCTCGAGTGGAATCGCAGGACTCCCATACCCATGGTGGCGAACATGCACCCGACGACGATCACCGTCAGCGGCACACGTTCGAATTGCGCGCCTTTGCCGAGCGGGTACAGGGCCACCAATACCGACACGGTGACGGCGGCCGAGAGGATCAGCTGGCGGGCCTCCTCGACACCGGCATGTCGCCACATGCGCCCATACAGCCCGAAGACATGGTTGGCGACCAGGGTGACGACCAGAGCGGCAACTAGGAACGTGGCGAGATGTTGCCAGTAGAGTCCGGGCGCCTTGTCACGGAAGTAGATGACTTGGGCGACGCTGTATCCGGCCACCACGCACACGGCATCGAGGGCGGTGAACACCAGGCGGGACCGGACCCGGCTGGCTCTGACGGCGACGTTAGTTCGGTGAGGATCGGCTGTGAGCGGCTCGTCCGACGAAGAGCCGACGTTCGCCTCAGGTAGCATGTCGAGCTCCCTCTCCGACTGAGTGTCACCCATGCCGCTTGGCCCCCCTTTGGTCCAAAAGCCCCGACCGCTCTCCGCCTAAGCGCTGTGCACCCCGGTCCCAGACGAACCGAGGTAGCGCTGACATCTGGGTGTCAGCGCTACGTTTCCACCTCTCTTCCACCGGAAATCTCCCGGTGAGCTCCGCCGGTTCGACGCTGGTGTCTCGACCACCGAAGGCCGGACCGGGACGAACTCCCGTGGGCTCATACTGCCATCCTTTGAGAGGGCCCCGTCAAGTGGCTCGGCCTGGCTCTCGCTGTTCCTCGACAGTGGGGTGGCGTTCGGCGAGCCGATCAACACCTCCATCCTCAAAATTGGGTATCAACGGCCCTCCTGGGTATTTGACCACAAATGTGGAAGGAACCGGGATCGGGCAAACTGTGGAGTTCCGGGATCGAGGCTGGTGAGGAAACCGACGCGGCCGTCTCCTGAGGGCGGACAGACGGCGCTGTCAACCCGGCGAACCGTGTTCGCCTGGCCATCGGGCGGCGAGGCGCGGTCATGGCGGCCGGGGTGTCGGAGGTCAGCGCCCGGGGCGCCGTGCGGTGAAGTTCAAACCGCGGAGGGCGAGGTGTAGAATCGCGGCTTACCACGGGCAGGAATTGGGAGAACCATGGAGCCAATCGACTATGGGGGGGCGCTCCGGCGCAGTTGGCGGCTGCTGATCGCGCTCGCCATCCTCGGTGCGGTCATCGCCGTGCTCGTCCCCGTCGGCCACGCCAAGAAGGTCAAGTCCGCCTTGCCGTACGCGGCCGTCGCCGTCGTGGGTACGGCCCCGAACGGCCCCAACAGCCCGTTGAACGGAGCCGTGACGGCCGCCCAGATCGCGTTCATCGGGAACTCAACCGGCACCCTGCAGGACGTCGCGGACCAAGCAGGAATCGATATCCCGGATAGCCAGCTGCCCGCATATCTGTCCGCCGGCGTCGTGGCCTCCGGTGCCTCGGGTTCGGCGCAATCGGGATCGGGCGGCTCGATCAAGAGGAACACGCCAACCGTCGTCCACCTGACGGCGTACGGCACCACCGCGGCCCAGGCCATCCAGTTGGCCAACACATATGCGGTCGTGCTGCAGTCCGACGTGGCCGCGGCTGCCTCCGACCGGCAGTCGTCGAACCCGAAGTCCGCCGCCAGCCAGGGCGGCAGCGTCTACACCGGATACCAGGTGATCGCCGCTGCCACCGGCGCCGCCCATGGCACCAAGGCAAAGACCAGCCTGAGCGCCAGCCGGAAGGTTCGGCTCCTGGCGGGCCTGGTCGTCGGCTTGCTGGTCGGAGCGGCCATCGTCCTGCTGCGAGAGCTCCTCGACAAGCGCCTGCGCAATGCGGCGAGGGCCGAGGCCAACTTCGGGTTCCCGGTGGTGGTGGAGATCCCGTCGGCCTCCGTGAGTGCGGCTTCGGCCCTACCGGGCCTGGCGCCGATGGTCGACGTGATCCGGGACCCGGACTCGCCCGGGGCGGAGGCCTACCGCATGCTGCGGGTGTCGGTGATGTTCGAAAGCCTGGCGTCGCTGTCCGGCCCCACCGACCCCTACGCGCTGGGCTTCGACGCCGCCAAGCTCGGGTTGCCGCAAGCCGACCACCCGACCGATGCAGGTGCCGTGCAGGAAGTTGGTGACCGGCGCGGTCGTCCTGGTTGCGTCGGCCGGAACCGAGCCGTCCCGTCCCTATGTGGCTGCCAATCTGGCCGCCATCTACGCCGAGGCCGGCGACCGGGTGGTGGTCATCAGCACCGGCGAGGTCGAGGCGGGAACAAACGGCGCGGACACTGCCACGGTGTCCGGCGAGATCCGGCCCGAGGACATCGAAGCCCGTCTGGAGCCGTCGAGGCTCGAGCAGGTCTCTCGTCTCGCCTCTGAGCCCGTTCATCTCGAGAACAGCGGGCAGCTGGTGACGCGGATGCCGGCGGTCCTTGATGCGGTACGTCAGGTATCCGATGTGATCATCGTGGAGGTACCGCCGCTGCTGGCCGCTGCACCACGCCGAGGCGCTGGCCCGATCGGTCGATGTCGTGCTGGTGGTGGCCGAGTGCCGGTTCACCACCTTCGACCATGCCCGGCGCGCCGGCGATCTGCTCCGCCGGATGGGAGCTCCGGTGCTCGGTGTCGTCCTCACCGGGGTGCAGGGGCGCATCTGGACGCCCGTCCGGCGGCACTCGACCGGCCGGCGCCTGCTGCCGAGGAGGCCGCACACCACGACGAACCGGTCGTTGCCATCGGCGCCGGAGCCGGTTCGTACTCAGGACCGGCTTCCGACACCCAGGTCTGATCCAGAGCCAGCCGCTCAACCACATGCTCGTCGCTGCGGCCGGAATCTCCTCACAGCCGCTCGTCGCATTGGTGGTCGCCGGGGTCCTGTTCGGGCTCGGCCGTCTCATCATCAAGCGGGTCGCCTACGCCGAAGGCAACCCCTGGTTGGTCAAGATCATGACGATCGGCCTGTTGCTCCACCTGCTTGGCCGCACCGGCCCAGATCTTCGTCGTCGACCACGTCTACCACGGCATCGCCGACTGGAACCGCTACACCCACCAGGGCGCCATCCTGTCGCCCAACTTCCACCATTTCAACTTCACCGCTGGCCGGACGCCAACCTGCGCCAGATCGTCAACGACGGTTCGGTCAGCATCGCCACCGGGATCGTGATGGCCATCGTCGGGTGCAACCTGACTGGCCACCTTCCTGGTCTTCAGCTTGCTCTCGTTCCTCGGTTGCATCTTCTTCTACCGGGCCTTCACCTTGACCTTCGCCGGCGCCGACCACCGGCGTTACGCGTTGATGCTGTTCTTCCTGCCGTCGCTCATCTTCTGGACCGCGGACGTCAGCAAGGAATCGACTCATGATGCTGTCGCTCGGGCTGGTCGCCTACGGCGGCGGCCAAGATCTTCGCCCGTAAGCGGGGTGGATTCGTGCTGCTGGTCGCCGGGCGTCACCATCGGGTACTACATCCGGCCCAACGAGCTGCTGCTGGTGCTGAGCGGCTTCGCCGTTGCCATGATGCTCCCGACGGCGCAGCGCGACAGAACCTGGGCGGGACTACGGCGCTTCTTCAGCTTGCGTATTCCTCGGCGCGCTGCTCCTGTTCATCTCGTCTACCGTGACCCTCCACTATCTCCAGGGCGGCGGCGGCACCCTCTCGCTCCAGACAGACCCACCAGAACAACCAGGGCGTGGGCACCGGATTCGGACAGCAGCGGCGTGCCCTACTCGACCAACTCCGGCGCACCTATCCGCGGGACGTCTACGAGGTGCTGTTCAATCCGCTTGATCTTCAAGGCCCACGGGAACGCCCAGCGGGTGGCGGGCCTCGAGAACACCATCCTGATCGTGTTGATCCTGAAGTCGCTGCGCAATCTGCGGATCCTGCCCCGGGCCGCCTTCGCCCGGCCCTACGTGATGCTCTGCATCGTCTACACGCATCGTCTTCATCTACACCTTCGCCGCCCTCGGGAACCTGGGACTGATCGAGCGCGAGCGGGTCATGCTGCTGCCCTTCCTGTTGGTGCTGTTGTGTATCCCGCGGGCGCCGAAGGGGTCGCCGCCGCGCTACCTCTGGGAGTTGCGGCGCAAGGCGCCGGCTGCAAGGTGCGCCGGGCCAACGAGGAAGCGCGCATCGCGGGCGCTCGCGACCGGGCACCCGCGCTCAGCCGCTCCTGACCCGCCCACGCCGCCGGTCGAGCGGTGTCGGCTACCTGTCGAAGGTGTACGGACCCAGCACGTCGAACGTCTCGATGAGTCGTTCCACGCCGTGCCGCTCCGTCCGGCGGTCCAGTCGACGGCATCGCGGGTCCGGTTGGTGCTCGGCCAGACGATGGCGGCGCAGGCCTCGAGGTAGGACGGCCCGGGCTCGACGCCGACGAACCGGCAGATGCTCGGCCAGCGACCGGCCCGGGGTCGCCGGCGAACGTCTCGTAGCGCACGTCGAGCAGCTCGGACGGGTCGAGCAGCGGCCGGACCGCTGCCACCGCGCGGCAGATCTGCTCGTACCAGGCGGTGGCCTCGGTGAGGGACATCTTGTGTCGGCGGGCCTCGGTGGCGATGTTGTCGAACGGGTTGCGGGTCACGTGCAGCACCTTGATGGGGACACCTCACCTCCCGCCGCAGCCGGTCCAAGCAGCTTCGGGCTGCTCGGCGATCTGCAGCACGGAGGACCGGGCCCGTTTGTCGCCGATGCACCCGGAGGCGCTCGTACCGGCCCTGGAACTGGTCGGGGATGTCGTACTTGTAGCCGGACCAGGTCCGGCCCATGGTCGCCGAAGTGCTGGTCCCGCTGGAGGATGAGCGAGAAGAGCTGGGACCGGCGGAACCCGTGCCGGACGTAGCGGACGGCGTCGAGCTCGTGGGAGATGACCACCTCGGGGTGGGCGTTGAGCAAGGTCGTGCCGATCAGGGTGTGCCCGCTGCGGGAGTAGCCGATGAAGAAGCAGAAGTGCTCGAGATCCGACGAAGTCCGGGTTCCGTCGGGCGCGACAGCAGCGACGAGGCGTAGAGCATGGCCCACTGGCGCTTGCCCCGGGTCGGCCAGGTCGTGGCAGGCGGTCGCGGGATCCGCCGCTTGCGCGAGCACCGCGGTCATCGCCCGGGTTCCCTGTCGTCATTTTTCGGAGGCTATGGTCACCGAACAGGCCCGGCGCTCCGTCCCGATCCGGATGGGGCATCCGGCCGGCGGCCGGCCGGAGCGGTCGACGTCCACCAGCGGCTGGAGGAGCGCCAGCCACCGCGTCGCCCACCGCGGCCAGGCTGAAGTTGTCCACGCACCGCTGCCGGGCCGCCCGGCCCATCGCCGATCGGAGCTCCGGATCGTCGACCAGCCTGGCCGTGGCCGCCGATCATGGCCGGCCAGGTCGTCGACCGGGACGACGAAGCCGGTCTCACCGTCCTTCACGATCGACGGCGACGCCGGGCACGGCGGTGGCCACCACCGGCAGCCCGCTCAGGCCGGCCTCGATGAGGACGCCGGGCATGCCTTCACCGGCCGGCCGGCTGCAGAAGCACCATGACGTCGGCCCGCCGCATCTGCTCGGCGACATCGGAGCGCGAGCCGAGCAGCTCGACGTCGGCCGCCTCCGGCCGGCCCGACCACCGCCTCGGCGCAGGGGGCCGTCGCCGATGAGCTCGGCCTCGCAGCCGGAGTCCCCTGTGCCCGCAGCCGGGCCACCACCTCGATGAACCGGTCGGGGCGCTTTGCCGCTGGTCAGGGCACCCACGAAGAGCACCAGCGGCGGATCGGGCTCGGCCCGTGGTCCGGTGCGGCGGATGGAACGACCTCGGGTCGCGACCGTTCGGGGCCAGCGCCGACCCGCGCGGTCGGCACCCCGAACCGGTGTGACGCACTCGTCGAGGACCTCTTCGCCCTCGGCGGCCACCACGTCGGCCCGGGCCGTCAGGTGCCTCCACAGTCCGAGCTGGAGCCGGCGCTCCGCGACCGGAGTAGGTGCCGATGGCGTAGTAGACCAGCGGCCGCCGACGCCCGACCATGGCCGGCACCAGGTACTTCAGCGGCTCGCTGCCGTGGGCCACGACGACGGCGGGATCGAGGCGGTCGAGGGTCGACCGGAGGCGGAACACGAGGCCGAGGGTCGAATCCGACCCCGGGCGTGCCCCGCCCGGGATGGCCGAGGGAGAAGTCGGCCGCCACCTCGGCCGGCCCGTCGAACAGGCTGAGCACGCGATGGATGGCGGACGCCCGGGGCGTCGAGCTGGTCGGCCAGGGCCCGGGCCTCGACGCTGGGCGCCGCGGGCCACGGTGGTCGGGATGACGTGCAGCACGAGGGGCGGGTCGGCCGCCTCGGCTCGACTCGGTGATCGGTCGGTCATGCGTCTCGCGTCATCTGCGGGCCCCCTGCCGCTGCCGGCCCACCCGGCGCCGAGACCCTACCAGTCGGATGGCGTTCGGAGCCTCCTCCGCTACCATCGCGAGATTCGACGAGACCGAGCGGCCGGTGGGCCTCGGCGGGCAGCCGGCCGTCGAACGGGCCCGGCGCCGACCTGAGGGACGTCGATGAGAACCTTGGTGATTGCCGGTGAGTACCCGTGGCCGGAGAACACCGGGCTCGCGGATCCGGTTGGCCATGGTCCTGCGCGGCCTGCGACGGTGCGGACCGACCGAGCTGTTCTCGGTGGTCTCCAAGTTCCGCGAGGAGTTCGGCCCACCCGACCAAGTCGCTGGAGCTGGCCAAGGTGGGCCGGGTCGGATTCGACAACCGATCGCCGTCGGCCCTCGGCCTGGTGCCCGCCCTCGCTGCGGCCGGTCGATGCCGCATCGGCCTGCCCCGGCGGGACCGGCCCGCGTGCAGCGGGCCCTGGCCCGGTTCATGTCCGGCCGCTACGACCTGGTCTGGTTCTTCGGGCCGCGCCCGTGGGTGCTGGCCGGCAAGCCGGTGTTCGCGCCGACCGTCCTCGACCTCGACGACCTGGAGGACGAGAAGATCCTGGCCCGGCTGTCCGTCCCCGGCCCCCCCGCCGCCGGTCCGCTCCGAGCGGCTCCGGCGGGCCGGGGCCACCCTGGTGTCCGAGGACGAGGTCCGTCGGTGGCGCCGACTGCACCGACGGAGCAGCCGGCGCGCGGCGCCGTGGTGGTGTGCAGCCAGCCTCGATGCCCAGCGGGCCGTCGGCCAGCGGCGTGCAGCAGGTGGAGGTGATCGCCAACGGCTATCCGGCCGTCGCCCGTCCGGTCGGACGGGTCGCCGTCGGCACGCCCGCCCACCGTCCTCTTCCAGGGCCTGCTCCGGTACCCGCCCAACATCGACGCGGCCCGGTGGCTGGCCGGACGAGGTCGGGCCCGGCCCTGCGGGCGCTGGTCCCCGACGTCGAGATCCGGTTGGTCGGGGAGCACCCACCCGAGCTCGACGGCACTGGACGACCCTCCCCGGGTCACGGTGACCGGCCGGGTGCCCGACATGGCGACCGAGCTGGCCCGGGCCGACGTGGTGGTGGTGCCGGTCCGCTACGGCAGCGGCACCAGGCTCAAGATCCTCGAGGCGTTCGCCCAGCGGGTCCCGGTGGTGTCGACCACGCTCGGCGCCGAGGGGCTCGGCGCCGAGGACGGCGTCCACCTGCTGCTCGGGCGACACCGCCGCGGACCTGGCCGAGGCCTGTGCCCGCCTGCTGCGCGAGCCCGAGCTGCGGGAGGCGATGGTGTCCCGGGCCCACGACGCTCTTCCTCGAGCACTTCCAGAGCGAGGTCATCGAGCAGGAGGTGGCCCGGTTGGCCCGCGGAGGTGGCCGGCGGCGGACCGGTGAGCGTGCCCCGGGCTGATCCGTCACCGCCGGTCAGGACGGGCAGGGCGTCAGTAACATGACCGGCGATGGAAGTCCTCGCCCTCTACCTCCCCCAGTTCCACCCGATCCCCGAGAACGACCGGTGGTGGGGGAAGGGCTTCACCGAGTGGACCAACGTCACCCGGGCCGTGCCCCTGTTCCGGGGCCACGTCCAGCCGCACCTGCCCGCCGATCTCGGCTTCTACGACCTGCGGGTGCGCGGAGGTCCGGGAGGCCCAGGCCGACCTGGCCCGGCCGCCACGGGGTGACCGGCTTCTGCTACTGGCACTACTGGTTCGCCGGGCACCAGCTCCTCCAGCGACCATTCGACGAGGTGCTGGCCTCCGGGCGCGCCCGACTTCCCCTTCTGCGTGGCCTGGGCCAACCAGAGCTGGTCGGGGATCTGGCACGGGGCGCCCGACCGGGTCCTGATCGAGCAGACCTATCCGGGTCCCGACGACGACCTCGAGCACTTCGCCTCACCTCCGGACCGCCTTCGAGGACCCCCGCTACATCACGGATCGCCGGCCGACCCGCTGCTGTTCGTCTACCAGCCCGGCGCACCTCCCCGAACCGGCACGATTCGTCGACCGGTGGCAGAAGATGGCCCACGATGCCGGTCTCGGCGGGCTGTACCTGGTGGCGTCGCTCGGCGAGTCGAACTACCGGTCCCACGTGGAGCGACGGCTTCGACGCCGCCGTCCACTACCAGTTCCCCTTCGGTCGCGACGCCGACGCACCTGGGTGCGGGAACGGCTGCTGGCCCGGGGGCTCGGCCACGGCCCGATGCACTACCCCTACCCCGACACGCCCGCCGACCCGCCGCCCGGACTCGGCGGCCGGCTCTTCCCGAGCGTCTACCCGAACTGGGACAACACGCCCCGCCTGGGCCGACGGGGCCTGGTGGCCACCGGGTCGACCCCGGAGCGGTTCGGGCGCCACGTGCGCCGGGCCATCGAGCTGGCCTCGGCCAACCCTGCCGGCGAGCAGGTCGTGGTCATCAAGTCGTGGAACGAGTGGGCCGAGGGCAACTACCTCGAGCCCGACACCGAGTTCGGGCTGGGACGGCTCGAGGCCCTCCGCACCGAGCTCGCCCGTCCGCCGGGTCGGGGCCGCCTCTCCGTGACCGGGCCCCGGGTCAGCTCCGGGCGGCGAGCAGCCCGAGGTAGATGTCCTCGATCTCCGGCGCGGCCCGGGCGATGTCGTACCTGGCGCTGTCGGCCATGGCCTGGCGGCCGAGCCGGTCGCGGAGCTCGGGGTCCGAGCTCATCCGCTCGAGGGCGTCGGCCAGCAGGACCGGGTCGCCCGGAGGCACGACCAGGCCGTTCACGCCGTCGGTGACCACCTGGGGCACGCCCCCGACCGACGGTGGCCACGATGGCGGCGCCCACGCTGGCCGCCTCCATCAGGACGACGGGAAGGCCCTCCTGGTGGGAGGGGAGCACGAACGATGTCGGCCGCGGTCAGCAGCTCCAGGGCGTCGTGGCGGTGGCCGAGGAAGAGGAACCGCTCGCCCAGCCCGAGCTGGCCGGTGCCGGGCCGCCAGCTCGCCTGGCCTGCGACCCCCTGACCGGCGGCCGCGAACCGGACGGGCAGCGCCCCGCTCGACCAGCAGGCCGGCGGCGTCGAGCAGCACGTCGTAGCCCTTCTCCGACCGGAGGTTGGCCACGGTGACCACCAGCAGGTCTCCGGGCGGGACGCCGAGCTCGGCCCGCACCTCCCGCGGACCTGCCTGGCGACGGTCGACCATCGGCCGCGGACCGGGACAGGTCGACGCCGTGCACCACCACCCGGGCCCGTGGGCGGAGGGCGCGGGGGAGGGCGTCGTAGGCGGCCTGGGACACGGCCACCAGGGCCCGGTCGAACCGGACGGTGGCCCGGTTGAGCATCTTGACCAACACGGCCACCTTGTTCCACAGGCTGTGCTCGGTGTAGATGGTCACCGGCCGTCGATCCGACGGGGCAGGGTGGCCACCACCAGCCGGCCCAGCGCCGCGGTGTAGGGCAGGTGGAAGTGGACGATGTCGAAGGGTCGCTCGAGCAGCAGGCGGCGGAAGGCCGCCATCCACCGGAGGTCCAGGTTGCCGGTGGCGCCGAGGGAGTGGACCGGGGTGCCGCCGGCGGCGATGGTGGCGGCCAGCGCGTCCTCGGCCGTCGAGGACGTAGGCCACCTCGTAGTCGAAGGAGCGGTGAGTCGCTGGCCGCCACCAGGTCGACCACCAGGCGCTCGGCTCCGCCGTAGCCCGAGGCTCTTGATGGCCAACAGCACCCGGTACCGAGGCCGTTGAGCTCGGATGTCCTGGGCTGCTCCGGGTGCCGGCACGCGCCGATGTTAGCGGTGGGCGATCGGTCCGGACGTGGCCCTTCGGGGCCGTGCCGCGATATCCTGTGGCGGCGCACTGCATGCGCGTATCGGCCCGGAGTCAGGGGCCCAGGGGGGTAGTGTCGGCCGATGACAGCACTGGATTCCACGCTGAGGTCGACGCGCTCGTCGGTGACCGACGTCTCGTCGGTCCCCGACGAGCCGCCTGCCGAGCATCCTCTACCGCCACAAGGTCCGGTTCATCGAGTCGATCCGGACGCTGTGGGCCCACCGCGAGATCATCTACACCCTGGCCGAACGCGACTTCCGGGCCCAGTACAAGCAGGCCACGCTCGGGATCCTGTGGGCGGTGCTCAGCCCGGTGGCCATCCTGGTCCATCTTCGTGGTCGTCTTCTCCAAGGTCAAGTCGCTGGTCAGTCCCGGGGGTCGCCCTATGCCCTCTACGCCTTCGTGGGCATCCTGTGCTGGAGCTTCTTCGCCGCGGCGCTCGGGACCGGCGGGCAGCTCGCTGCTCACCAACAAGGCGCTGCTGGCCAAGACCCAGTTCCCGCGGGAGTGCTTCCCGCTCGAGACCATGCTGGTCCAGGCGGCTCAACACGGTGATCTCGTGGATCCCGCTGACCATCCTGTTCGTCCTCTACGGGCGGGCCCCGGCCGTCACCACCGTCTGGGTCCCGCTGTTCATGGTCATCGAGGTGGTCTTCGCCGCCGGGGTCACCCTGGCCATCTCCAGCATCATCGTCCAGATGCGCGACCTGCTCCAGGTGCTCCCGCTGATCATCTCGCTCGGCCTGTTCGCCACCCCGGTGATCTGGCCCTTCTCCGAAGATCCCGACGACGTACCACGTCGCCGGCGGGCACCACGTGCACCAGGTGGTGGTGAACGGCCACGTGGTCACGTCGCCGCCCACTGGGTGGGGGGCTTCAACATCAACCTCCAGATCGTCTACGGCTTCTTCAACCCGCTCGGCCCGATCATCGACAACGCCCGGCGCACCTTGCTGCTCGGCCAGTCGCCGAACTGGTCGCTGGTCGGCGTGGCCGCGCTCGGGCTCGGTCCTCTACCTCGTCATCGGCTACCGGATCTTCAAGCGGTTGGAGGTGAACTTTGCCGACATTGCCTGACGGGACCGTCCAGGTCGAGCACGTCTGGAAGAAGTTCCGGGCCGACCGGACGGTGCCGAAGTTCTACGACCAGATGAAGCGGTTCGGGAACTCGATCGGCACCGGGGGCCGCCACGACTACCGGTGGGTGCTGAAGGACGTCAACCTGCGACGTCCCGCCGGGGGGGACCCTGGCCCTGATCGGCATCAACGGCTCGGGCAAGACCACCCTGCTGAAGATCATCAGCCAGGTCACCTACCAGTCGGCCGGCCGGTGCGACGTGCAGGGCCGGATCGGCGCGCTGCTGAGCGTGACCAGCGGCATCCAGCCCGAGCTCGTCGGGACGGGAGAACGTCTTCCTCTACGGCGCCGTCCTCGGCATGGGCCGCCAGACCATCCGGAAGCGGTTCGACGAGATCGTCGAGTTCGCCGGACTGAGCGACGCCATCGACCGGCAGGTCAAGTTCTACTCGATGGGCATGCAGATGCGGCTCGGGTTCTCCATCGCCGCCTTCCTCGAACCCGACGTCCTGCTGGTCGACGAGGTGCTCTCGGTCGGCGACGCCAACTTCCAGCAGAAGTGCCTCAACCGGATCGGCGAGGTGGTGCGGCAGGGCACCACCCTGCTCTACGTCTCCCACGACCTGGCCTCGGTCGAGGCGTCGTGCGAGCGGGCCGTGTGGCTGGCCGACGCCGTGGTGCTGGCCGCCGGGCCCGACCAAGGAGGTGGTCAGCAAGTACCGGTCGGCGGTGGAGCAGAACGCGGCCCTGACCACGTCCACCGAGGGTGTGGTCCAGGTCCTCAAGGCCGAGATCGAGGCGGCCGACGGCGGGCCAGGTCCGATCGGAGTGCGACCTCGACGTCTGCCTGACCCTGAACTCGCCCGAGGCCTACGACGCCAACTTCTTCATCGGTGTGTCCCAGGGCACCGCCTTCCCGATGTTCATCGTCCGCTACAGCGGGTCCTTCCCGGCCGGCGACTTCGAGGTCCGGTGCCGGTTGCGCAACGTGCCCCTGGCCCACGGTCGGTACTCCCTGTGGCCGGCCATGTCCGGCCACCTGGCGGGAAGGGCAAGCCGCTGCTGCCCTGGAGGCCGGTGACCTCGTTCGACGTCATGGGCCCGGACCTCCCCAAGCTGCCCGAAGGGCGTCATGGTCCTGTCGCCGGTGTACGTGGGGGCCGACTGGGAGGTCAACTGACCGTGGGCCGGACGCCGTCAGGGCTGCTCGTCGGCGACCCGGGCGGGACCGTGGTCAGGGGAAGAAGACCCGCTGCCCGGATCGAGCCCCGCAGTCTCCCGGTGCGCATCCCGGCGGCGTGGGCCCACTGGTCGCGCAGTTCGGTCCGGGCGACGAGCAGGGGCGCCCGGGTGAGCAGCCAGAGCCACGACCTGGCCGCACCGCGCCAGATCGGGCCGGGCGCCGCCGGCCCGGTGCCGGCGGTAGAGGGCGGGCCGCTGAGCCCGTAGGCGGTCCCGTGCCGGAAGACCTCGCGCGAACCCGGGCTGCTCCCGCTTGGCCACCACGGCGTCGGTGGCCACCGCGAACCGGAACCCCGCGAGCTGCAGGCGCCAGCACAGGTCGATGTCCTCGCCGACTGGCAGCTCCTCGGCGAACCCGCCGACCTCGTCGAAGGCGCTCCGCCGCACGGCCAGGTTGGCCCCGAGGCCGGCGGGCAGGAAGCCGAGCTGCTGCGGTGGCGGCGGGCTGGAGAGGCGAGGCCGGGCCGACCGTTGAGCGACCAGAAGTCGAAGACCCCGGCGACCACGTCGGCGTCGCCGAGGCTTGGCGCACAGGCCGCCAGCCAACCCGGCTGCGACCACGTCGTCGGCGTCGCAGAAGGCCAGCAGGTCGCCGCCGGCCGCCTCGCACGCCGGCGTTCCGGGCCGCGCCCGGTCCGGCGACGTCGGAGGCGTCCACCCACCGGACGTGGTCGTGACGGTCGGCCCAGCGCCCGGCCACCGCGGCGCTGCCGTCGGTGGATCCGTTGTCGACCACGACCACCTCCCACTCGTCGACGCACTCCTGGTCGACCAGGGCCTGGAGCTGGTCCTCCAGCCAGGGCATGGCGTCGCGCACCGGGACGACGACGCTGATCACCGGTCGGCCCGACCTGTCCGGCGTCCGGTCCCACGCCGTCTGCCATCATCCGGCTCCCCATTCGACTGTCCGACGGCCGCGATGCGCGGCTGAACACCAGGCGTGGCCGCCAGCGTCGCGGCGATTAGCCTAACGCCGTGAGGGCACGATGACGGCGGATCGAGGACGCCGGTCGCGAGCCCGACGGGCCGACGGGCCGCCGCTGGACAGGTCACCGCCGTCGTCCTCACCCACATGCGACCGGGCCTGGCCGGCGAGGTGACCCGGTCGCTGATCGACGTCGAGGGCTTCGTCCCGACCGGATCGTCGTGGTGGTCAACGGCGTCGGCGGTCTCGACGACCCGGCACCTCGAGGCCAGGGTCAGGATGGTCCGGCTGGCCGGCAACACCGGACCGGCCGGCGGCTTCCGGGCCGGCCTGATCGAGGCGTTCTCGGATCCGACCACCCGGTGGGCCTACCTCTGCGAGGACGACATCGGTCTCTTCGACCTGCCCCGGCCCCGTCTCGCCGACCTGGTGGACCGGGCCGGGGCTCGCCGGCCGCGATCCCGACCGGGGCGCGTGGTGGCCTACGGGCGGACCTTCGTCGGGCGCGGTACCCACACCGTCAACCTGGTCCCGCCGCCGGGGCCGCCCGGCGGAGCTCACCCCGGTGGACGTGGCCTGCTGGGGTGCCACCCTGGTGTCGCGGTCGGTCGTCGACGCCGGGGTGCTGCCCGATCCCGAGTGGTTCTTCGGGCTCGAGGACTTCGACTTCTTCTGCCGGGTGCGCGAGGCGGGGTTCGAGGTGCTGGTCGACGACGTCGCCGCCCGTCAGGTGGCCGGCGACCAGACATCGACGGGCCGGGAGGAGGCACTGGAGGACCGCCGACCCGACCGACGACGACGAGGCCTGGCGCTCCTACTACCACGCCCGGAACTCGTTCGCCCTGATCCGCCGGCACGGTCGGCCCAGCTGGTACGCCTGGCAGCTGGCCTACTCGGCCCGCCAGCTGCAGACGGCCGGCAGCCGGGCCGAGCGCGCGGCCATCGCCCACGGCCTGTGGGACGGCGCCCTCGGCCGGATGGGCGAGAACCCCCGTTACGGCCGCCGGGTGGGGGAGTTCGGCCGGCCCAACGATTCTGAGCCCGGGTCTCCGGCGACGACGTAGGGACACCGTCTCCGTGTGTGGCCTCGCCGGGCTCTTCGACCCCAACGGGGTGAGTGGCACCGAGTCGCTCGCCGCGCTGGTCGCGGGCATGACCGGCACCCTGACACACCGCGGACCGGATGGCGAAGGGTACTGGGCAGATGCCGAGCATGGGGTGTTCTTCGGCCATCGCCGGCTCAAGGTGGTTGGTGTCGGTCCGGAGGGTAGCCAACCCATGCACTCGGCCGATGGGAGGTGGGTCGTCACCTACAACGGTGAGATCTACAACCATCGGTCGCTGCGGCGCAGACTGGTCGGCGAGGGTCTCGCCTTCCGTGGCAGCTCCGACACCGAGGTGCTGGTGGGCGCGGTTCAGAACTGGGGCCTTCCTGCCGCGTTGGAGGCGTGTGAGGGCATGTTCGCCTTCGCCTTGTGGGATCGCCACCGGCGGGAGTTGCACCTGGTGCGGGACCGGTTCGGAGAGAAGCCGATGTACTACGGCTGGGTGGCCGGATCGCTGGCTTTCGCCTCGGAATTGAAGGCTCTGTGCACCCTGCCCCGATTCAACGCGGAGATCGATCGTGACGCGGTGGCCCTGTTCCTCCGCCACAACTGCGTTCCGGCCCCGCACACCATCTACCGCCACGTCGCCAAACTGGAACCGGGTGAGTTGGCAACCTTTGGCGTCGACGCGCGGCCGGGGCGGCACCGGGGCGGTCGGTACTGGTCGGCCCGGGACGCCATAGACGAGGCACGAGCCAGGCCAGTCTCCGACGGACCGGAGGTTGTGGCCGACCAGCTCGAGGCCGTCCTGTCCGATTCGGTGGCGGCCCGCATGGTGGCCGACGTGCCGGTTGGGGCGTTCCTCTCCGGAGGGATCGACTCGAGCCTGGTTGTGGCCCTCATGCAGCGGCACAGCGTAGTGCCCGTGCGCACCTTCACGGTCGGATTCGTCGATCGTGGCTTCGACGAATCGACCGAGGCCGCCGCCGTCGCCGCCCATCTGGGCACTGATCACACTCGGCTCGAGGTGCACGACGTCGAGGCCGCCGAGGTGATCCCGGCGCTACCGGATATCTGGGACGAGCCATTCGGTGACGTCTCGCAGATCCCTATGCATCTGGTCAGCAGGCTGGCCCGGACCCGGGTGACCGTCAGCCTCTCCGGAGACGGCGGGGACGAGCTGTTTGCCGGATACAACCGGCACGCCTGGCTCGAACGGTTGTGGCGACGCTCGTCCGCCCTGCCCGGTCCGGTCCGTCGATCGGCCGGGACGGCGCTCGGATCCATCCCACCGGCGTTGGTTGAGTCGGCGGCCCGGGCGGCGGCGCTGGTGCCGGGCCGACCGCAGATCCGGAACCCTTCTTCCAAGGTCGCCAAACTGGCCAAGGTGATGGCGGCGTCCGGCACCGAGGATGCCTACCTGTCGCTGGTGTCCTACTGGGACGACGCCGAGTCGATGGTCATCGGCGCCGGACCGACGGTTTCGGTTGCCTCGCGACCCTCGGAGTGGCCCGAGCTCGACGGGATCACCGAACAGATGCTGTGGCTGGATCTGGTCGGTTACCTGCCCGATGACATCCTCACCAAGCTCGACCGGGCCGCCATGGCCGTCTCGCTCGAGACCCGGGTGCCGTTCCTCGATCGCGCCGTGTTCGATCTGGCCTGGCGACTGCCCACTGTCCGTGAAATTGCACGATGGCAGGACCAAGTGGATCCTCCGTCATGTGCTCTACCGCCACGTGCCGGCGGAACTGGTCGAGCGGCCGAAGATGGGCTTCGGTTTCCCCATCGGGCCGATGCTCCGTGGCCCGCTCCGGCCCTGGGCGGAGGAACTGCTGGCGGAGGACCGACTCACCCGCCAGGACCTGCTCGACCCCGAACCGATCCGGCGGGCCTGGCGCCAACACCTCGATGGGCGCCGGGACCTGGCCTACGAGCTCTGGGCCGTGCTCGCCCTTCAGGCGTGGCTGGCGCGCTGGGAACCCAACCTCGGTCGGTAGCCGGATTGGTGCCGGACATCCCTTCGTCTTCCGAGTTCGCCGCACGCTTGGCTATAGTCGATTCGCATCGAGGCACGCGAGCAGGTGACGCAACCGTGACCGACCCGGATCGCCTCGATGGGGCCGCGAACGAATCGGGGGGTACGCATGGCGCCGTCGGCCACGGCCATGCCTGACAGTGCCGTGCGGGTGCGAACCGGATGCCGGGTGGTCACCACATCGCTGACCGCCCGGCTCCTGCTGGCCAATCAGCTGCGATCGCTGGCCGACATCGACTGGACGGTGGTCAGCGGAGACTCCTACGACGATCCCCCCGAGGGGGTCGTCGTCGAGGTCGTCCCCATCCGGCGGGAGTTCGCACTGTCCGACCTCGGCGCGTTCGTCCGATTGTGGCGTCTCCTGCGTCGTCGCCGGTTCGACTTCGTCCAGACCCACACCCCCAAGGCTTCGTTCCTGGGGCTCCCGGCGGCCCGGTTGGCCGGGTGCCCTGCCATCTACACCATCCACGGAGCGCTCTTCTTCGCCGGTAACGATCGAAGGGCCAACGTGTTGGGGTGGCTCTTCGAGCGATGGTGTTGCACGTGGGCCCATCGTGTACTGGTACAGAGCCGCGAGGACGAGGTGGTCCTGCCCAAGGTGCGGATCTGCCCCCGTCGAAAGCTGGCCTACGTGGGCAACGGGATCGTGATGGACCGCTTCAGCCCTCCGATGCCGGCGGCACTGCAGAGCGATCGACCCATCGTCATGATGGTCGAGCCGGCTGGTGCGCGAGAAGGGGTGTACCGACTTCATCGACCTGGCTGCCTCGCTGGCCGGACGTGCCGACTTCGTCCACGTCGGTCCGTTCGAGCACGACCAGAGCGACGCCCTGTCCGACGCCGAGGTGGCGGCGGCGGCCGGCACGGTGACCTTCGTCGGCGCGGTCGAGGATGTCCGCCCCTATCTGGCATCGGCCACCGTGGTCGTGCTCCCTTCGTACCGGGAGGGCATCCCCCGGGTGGCCATGGAGGCCGCCGCCATGGGCCGGCCGGTGGCCGCCTACGACATCCGGGGGGTCCGGGAGGTGATCGACCCCCGGCTCGGCCTGCTCGCCCCTCGCGGCGATCAGAAGGCCCTCACCGGTGTGGTCGAGGCACTGTTGAAGGACCCAGACCGGTGCTCCGAGCTCGGGCTCGACTGCCGAGAATGGGTCGCGTCGCGGTTCTCCGAGGACCAGGTCGTCGACCGACTGCGGGCGAACTACGCCTCAGTGGCGACGGGGCCGGCATGACCAGCGACGGTCTGCCTGACCGTCGACGTCGAGGACTGGTACGACGGCATGGCCGTCCTGGGCGAGCCGGTCGCCCGGCCGCCCGTGCCGCCAGCGGGCTGGCCGATCTCACCGAGGTGCTCGACTCGGCCGCAGACGGCTCGGCGGTGACCCTGTTCGTGGTGGGCAACTATGCGGCCGTCGGTCCATGACGAGCTGGCCGGTCTGGCGGCCCAGGGTCACGAGCTCGCCAGCCACGGGCCCGATCATGGCCGGCTGCCGGACGATCCCGGGACGCTCCTCGAGTGGCTGCGGCGGGGCCGCACCATGCTCGAGGACCTGGTCCAGCTGCCGGTCCAGGGCTTCCGTTCGCCCCGGTTCGACGTGCCGCCCGGCCTGGGCCTCGCTCGCTACCGCGCAGCTGCTGGCCGAGGCCGGCTTCGAGTACGTGTCCGACACCAGCCTGCTCGGCCCGGGCTCACCGGTACGAGAGATGCCCGGTCCTGACCAGGCATCGGCTGCCCATCGGTGGGGGCAGCTACCAGCGCCTCCTCCCCGTGGCGGCCACATCGGCGGTGCTCGACAAGGCCGACAGTCCCGCCGTGCTCTACTACCACTCCTACGATTTCGGGGCCACGCTCCCCGGCACCGGATCGATCCGCTCGCTGGCCGTGGCCAAGCAGCTGGTAGGGCGAGGACGGATCGCCGGAATGTTCGCTCGGATTCTCAGCCGGTACGGAAGCGAGGCGTGTGGTCATGTCGAACGGTGAGTTCCAGACCTACTTCCAGCGCCGGGCCAGTCGGTTCGCCGCCTTCTATGCCAGCGAGCCGGTGGCCCGGTTGCTCGGGCGGGGCCCGCTGTTCGACCGCCTGCGGCTGGCCGTCGAAACCGCCGTGTGCCATCGGCGGCCCAGCGGGTTCTCGATGTCGGGTGTGGCAGCGGACCGCTCTTCGCTCCCCTGGCCGTCGCACGGCATCCACGTCATCGGCATCGACCCAGCCGAGGCCATGGTCGCCCTGGCCGACGAGCAGGCGACCGAGTTCCCGGACCTGATCGAGGTCGAGCAGCGGGGCTGGGAGGAGATCGACCGAGGTGGACGCCTACGATCGTGGCCGTGGCGCTCGGCGTCTTCGACTACGTGGCTGACCCGGTCGACCTGCTGGCCCGCATGGGGCGGGCGGCCACGAGGTCATCGCCTCGTTCCCGTCACCCGGATCGCGCCTGAGTCCTCCGCAAGCTCCGGTACGGCGTCCGCGGCGTCAGCGTCCACGGCTACCGCGCGCACGGTTTCGACCAGTTGGCCATCAGGCGCCGGTCATGGAGGTGGTCGAGTCTGTTTCCGCTGGACCGGGCCGGGTACGTGGTCCAATTCCGGCGTCGCCAGGCGCCGCTCACCCTGAGCTACCGGCCGTCGGTTCCGCCCTTCGTCATAGTCGCCATCCGTCCATGCGGCAATGGGAAACGGCGCGAGTATCCGGCGCAGGGTGGCCAGCTGCCCGTCGTCGAGGCGTTGTCGCCACGAGTCGGACAGCTCGGACGGCCACCCGTTTGACGGTAAAGCCGGAACCCGGCGCGTTGTGCTGGTCGAGGAACTCCTCGGGACCCCTCACCCCAGCCGAGGCCGAGGTCGGCGTAGAGCCGGCGGAACTCGGCGGTCGGATCGGCGCACAGCTGCTCGTGGGTGCGGAGGTGCCAATCGGGATGACGGGACGATGGCATCCTCGATGGCGGCCAGTCAGCAGCCCGATCATCCAGCTCATCCGCTCGACCGGGTCGGGACCGGGCAGCGGCACGCCCCAGGGCTCGACGTAGCGGGCCCGGATGTCGGGGCGGTTCTCGAGGGTGGAGTACCGGGCATCCTTGAGGTTGACCTCCATCCAGCTGGCCAGGACGTTGGCCGGATGGCGGAGCAGGAGCAGGACGTCGACGTCGAATTCGGCGGCCGATCCACTCGATGGCCAGTTGGGCATGGATGGACTTGGCCACGATCCGCGACCGGGTGCCGCGGCCCGGTGCCCGGTCCGGCCCGTGGGTCACGGGCCAGGGTGGAGGCCAGCCAGGTGACCGGGTCGCGCCGGCCGTCGTAGATGCGGTCCTCGGCGCCGGGACCGAGGAGGTGGCGGGCCAGCACCGACCGTCGGGGCTCGGGGCGCCGCCGAAGGTCCACGACCAGAGCGTCCCGGTAGTCGGGGGCCTCGTCGCCCGGACGGAGCACGGGGTACCGCCCGACGACGTGCTTGGCGTGGATGGCGGCCGGCCACTTGTCCTCGTTGTCCGGTTCGAGGACGCTGACGGCGCCCGCTGCCCCGGCCGAGGGCCCGCATGGTCCAGCTGGTGCCCGACCGGGGAACGCCCACGATCAGGATGGGTCGGGCGGAGGCGGTCATCAGTCGGTCTCGCCCCGGCCATCCGAGCCAGGCAGCGTGCGCATCAGACGGGCGCGGGAGTCCGGGATCCCGTCGGCGGGCACCCAGGGCACCGGCCACCGACCCGGCGGCCAGCACCGACAGGGCCAGCGTGGCGGCCACCGGTGTCCGGTAGTCGGCGGCGCAGGCGTTCCCACAGACCGGACCGGCCGGCGCTCGAGTCTGGGCCACCACCAGCTCGTGGTAGATGCCGGCACGAGGGCGACATGGACGCACGCGTGCTTGTCGAGGAAGCCCTGTCGGCCGAGGACGGGGCCGGAACCCTCCCGGGTCACCCGGTCGTCCCGTGCTGGTGGTAGGCGTACAGGACCTGCGGGGAGGGTGGCGATGGGCCTGGTCTGGGCGCAGCGGAGCCAGAGGTCCCAGTCCTCGCACGAGCGGAGGCCGGGGTCGACGGCCAGGTCGTCGGGGAACATCGCCCGGCGGATGACACCGAAGGGCATGGCCACGAGATCGAACCACAGGAGCTGCTCGGCCCCGATAGGCCAGCGGTCCGCGGAACAGTGCGCGTCCGGCCGGTCCGGTCGTGGACCACCCGGTGCCACGAGGTGACCACTCCGACTTCGTCGTCGGCGTCGAAGCGGTCGAGGACGACCGATGCCGCGCCCGGCAGCCAGGTGTCGTCGTCGTCGCAGAACCCGAGCAGGTCGCCGCGGGCGGCGGCCATGCCCCGGTTGCGACTGCCACCCGGGCCGAGCGAGCTCGTCGTTGCGCAGCACCCGCACCCGCGGATCAGCGGCCAGGCGTCCCGGCCACCTCGGGGGTGCGGTCGGATGAGGCGTCGTCCACGATCACCAGCTCGAGCTCGGCGCCCTGCGTGGATCGAGGACCGAGCGGGCCGCCCGCTCCAGCCGTCCGGGCCGGTTGTGGGTGGGCATGACCACGCTCAGGAGATGGGCAGGCATCGGATGCCGGCGGTCGGACGGTGACGGGGGAGCAGCCAACGAAGGGCTTCCAACTCAGCGAACAGCCCCCTCATGGGGCGTCATGATAACGAACACGGGTAGCGCCCGGTCCTTGTCGGCTCTCGGATGCCTGTGGCATGGTGAGCCGATGCGTCCTCCCAGTGCGGCCAGGGCCGCCTTCCGGAGGCTCTCGCCGAGGACGAGGAGTGCGTTGCTCCATCGGATCGGTCGCTTCGCCCCTTGGGAAGAGGGCTTCGACTTCACCCCGCCGGCACTCGGTCCAGGCGAGAGCGCGGGCCCGCCCGACTTCGTCGGTATCGGCGTCCAGAAGGGCGGCACCAGTTGGTGGTACGAGCTGATCGCTGACCACCCCGGCGTCACCTCTCGGGCCGACATCCACAAGGAACGCCACTACTTGTCCCGCTTCGGCATCGAACCCTTCGGGGACACCGAGGTGGAGACGTACCACGGCTGGTTCCCCCGCCGGGCCGGAACCATCACCGGCGAATGGACACCCGACTATCTCGGCTACCCCTGGGTGGCCGGCCTGCTGGCGCGGGCGGCACCCGAGGCCAAGCTGTTGGTGATCCTCCGCGACCCGGTCGAGCGATTCCGGTCGGGGCTCTCCTTCCGGCTCAGCCTGGGAGCTTTCGCCACGGAGGCGACCATGACCGACGCGGTCCGCCAGGGCTTCTATGCGAGGTTTCTCCGACGATTCCTCGACTACTTCCCCACCGAGCAGTTCCTCGTCCTGCAATACGAGCGTTGCGCGGCCGATCCGGCGCCCGAACTGGACGCCACCTACCGGTTCCTCGGACTACCTGAGCACCGACCCGAGCACCTCAGTCGGTCGATCAATGTCTCGGGCGAAAAGGTCCCCATCGACCCGGATGCGACCCAACGGCTGACCGATCTCTACGCCCCCGACGTCAACGACCTGCTCGGGCTCTTCCCCCACATCGACACATCGCTGTGGCCGAACTTCGGGACCACCTCGGCGTGACGGCTGACTGGGCCACCGGTCGGCCGCCGATGACCTGGCGGACGGCGGTGGCAGACCGTCTGCATCGGCTGCCACCCCGCGCCCACCCACTGCTCCCGTCCGAGCAACGCACCGACCTCCGGCACCGACTGGGCTGGTACCGACCCTGGGAGGACGGGGTCGACCTGACGCCACCGCCCCGCAGAGTGGGGGAGTTGACCGGGCCGCCCGACTTCGTGGGGATGGGGGTGATGATGGCGGGCGTCCGTCGGTGGTACCACCTGGTGGCCGATCATCCCGGCATTTCGACCCGGCGGGACATCCCCATGGATCGCCACTTCCTCTCCCACTTTGCCACCCGATCGTTCGGTGCCGAGCAGGTGGCGCAGTACCACAGGTGGTTCCCCCGCCGGCCGGGGACCATCACCGGTGAGTGGACTCCGAGCTACGCCGCCCTTCCCTGGGTGGCCGAGCTGCTGGCCCGCGCCGCTCCCGATGCCCGACTACTCCTCCTGCTCCGGAATCCGACCGAGCGATTTCGCCTGGGACTGGCGCAGTCATCCGAGAACAGGGAGTCACAGGTCGGAACCCATATCGCCGACGCCATGGAACGTGGCTTCTACGGCGCCCAGCTACGGCGCGTCCTCGAGTTCTTCCCCTCGGAGCAGGTGCTCGTCCTGCAGTACGAGCACTGCATCGCCGACCCGGCCGCCCAGCTGGCCCTCACCTACCGCTTCCTGGGTCTGGACGATTCGCATCGACCCCCACGAATCGGCCCGAGGAACGTCGAGGCCGAACGGTCGATCCCGACGGCCGATCCCGATGTAATACGACGGCTGGTCGGCGTGTACGCCGGTGACGTGAAAGAACTGGCCGCCATGGTGCCGTCCCTCGACCTCTCGTGGTGGCCGGAGTTCGCCGATGGCTGAGGCTGTCGTTGCTCGCACTAATGTTCACTCCTCTGAGCAAGTGTCGACAGGGGTGAGCGTGGACCAGGGGGGAATCCGAGTGATCCCGGACCAGATCGTCGAGCGCTTACGGTGCCCCACGTGCCGTGAATCGGTAAAGGACATCGGGGACGGCCAGGGCGTCGAATGCTCTTCCGGTCATCGGTACGGTATGAGCGGCGGGTATCTCGACTGCTCAGCGGGCTCGCCACTGGCGGGGTCGACGGAACGAACGTTGGCCAGCTTCGGATTCGAATGGAACAACTTCGACGAGGTCCGCGAGGAGGACGAGGAGTTCGCCGAGGTCTATTTCCGGGATATCGACCTCGCCAGCCTCGAGGGGCAGTGTGGACTGGATGCCGGATGCGGGAAGGGTCGCTATACGCGGTTCCTGGCCGAGCACCTGGATGCAGTGGCGGCCCTCGACGGTTCCTCCGCGGTCGAGGCGGCGGCGCGGAACCTGGCACGCTTCCCCGCGGTGCTGGTGGTGAAGTCGGACCTGCGATCAGCGCCTTTCGCCCCCGAGAGTTTCGACTTCATCTCGAGCCTCGGCGTGCTGCACCACCTCGATGACCCCCAAGCTGGATTCGATCGGCTGGTCACCTACCTGGCGCCGGGTGGACGGATTCTCGTCTATCTGTACAGCCGCCCCGAGGGGCTCGGGGCCCGGGCGGCGGCGCTTCGCCTGGCCACCGCCCTGCGGACGGTGACGGTGCGGCTACCGCATCGCGTCCTGAAGGCGGTCAGCGTCCCCATCGCCGTGCTCCTCTACTACGGAGTGGTGATGCCCGGGGCGTTGGGGGACCGGCGGGCCATCGCCGCCCTCTCCGGGCTTCCGATGGGTGCTTACCGGGGAAAGCCCCTCCGAAGCCTCACCCTCGACACGTTCGACCGCCTCAGCGCCCCGGTCGAGCACCGCTTCGTCTGGACCGACTTGGCACCCTGGTTCGAGCGGGCCGGCCTGGTCGTCGACGCCGCCCGGGACGAAACGGGTTGGTTCGTGCTGGCGCACCGACCCTGAGCCCGGGGAAGGGCGACGTGGTCCGTGCCGACCGGCGCATCATGGCGGTGGTGTTGACCCACAACGCCCCCGAGAGCCTCGATCGCTGCATCCGGTCCATCGCCGGCCAGAGCTCTCCACCAGAGACCATCCTGGTGGTGGACAACGCCAGCGCTCCGCCGGTCCGTCTCGACGCGTTGCCTACCGCCGGGCTGCTTACCAGGTTGGTTCGCTCGGATATCAACACCGGGCCGGCTGGTGGCTATGCCCGGGCTCTCGGGGAGTTCGCCGAGTCAGGGTTCGGACACGCCTGGGTGCTCGACGACGACATGCACCCCGAGCCCGAATGTCTCGACCGCCTGTGGGCCGTAGCGGAGAAGGAGCCGGAGACCGCCTTCGTGTTCCCCATATCCCGACAGCCGGACGGCTCGTACAGTTGGTGGTTCTCGTGGTGCGGTTTCATCGTCTCCCGCCAGATCGTCGAGGCCGTCGGGGTCCCCTTGGCGGAGCTGTTCTGGTGGGCCGAGGACACCGAGTACCTGCAGTACCGGATTCCCGAGCACGGCTACCACCACCAGGTGGTCGAACGACGCCGTCGTCAATCACGTCGCGATCCGGCAGGGCGACGGCGTACCGATGTGGAAGTACTACTACGAAACCCGCAACATGCTCTATGTGCATCTCCACGTGAAGCGTCGTATCGGTCGGTATCCCCAGAACATGGCCAAGCTGCTGGCCCGGGCGGTGCTGCGGGAGAGGGACCGCCGGTTTCGCCGGCTCGGGGTGATGCTCCGGGGGTTCTCTGACGGGGCACGAGGCAGGTTGGGGATCACGCTACCCCGTCGAGCCCATGCAGGAGCGCAGCCGCTGACCCGGTTGAGGCCGCGGGAGACCCGCTTCTTGCTAGGGCAACGGGGAGGACTATTTGAGCTTCGTGGCGATGCACAAATCCTGTATTCGCTCAAATCCAGGATGCATCGGCTCCCTCATGGTGAGCCCCGCTGAAGTGAACATTTCGCCAACCAGATCCTGCCGGTAGGCGATGGCCTCTTCCGGTACATTCGGATTGAGGACGGCGTGCGTCCCGGACGGATCTAGTTGCATCCTCCGAATGAAGCCGTTGGCGTAACCGTGAGGGTTGAACCAAAACCAAGTGGTGCAACTCACTCCCCCCGGTCGCAGAACCCGGGCAATATTTCGTAGATAGTTCTCAGTGGCGTCTTGCGTGAGGTGGGTAAACACCGAGTTGGCACACACGAAGTCGAACGACTCGTCATCGTAAGGAAATTGAAACTCAGCTGCCGACGGCAACGTGGGATCTCGATTGTATAGCGTGTTCCACAATGGCATCAATCTGAACCGGAAATTAGGATAGCTTGGAGTTATATTGTTCTGACACCATTCGACGGTCTTCGGAACGATGTCGAAGCCCTCGTATCGAGCTGATAGGTCCATATAGTCACACAAATAGCGGGCGATCCGCCCTACGCCACTCCCGATTTCGAGGATGTCGTGGTCGGGCCTCAAGCCGGCCATATTCATCCGAGCCAGGAAAACCAGAGGTACATCGTGAAACACGCCAATCGCTCCGACCGCGGCGCGAAGTTTCTTGGGAGGCAGGGGAAGCTTTTCCTGGTCCGGGAACATCCCGGGTGGTTGCGGGACGATTCGCTGTCGCAGCGTCCGAACCGCCCGACGGAGCCTTTGATCATGAATCAGTTGCATGGTGTTCTCTCATCCCTAACCGCTGCAATTCCTCGTTCGCTACGAACTGGCAATCCTGGTGGTGGAGGTTGGCCTGCCAGTTTTGGCTACCCGTCTGCCAGCTGGGCGAAGTGGGGCCAGAGCCGCAGGTCCACCTGCGGGTGCCGCGTGGCCAGGGCCACGACGTCGGGCTCGTACAACTCGGTGAGCAGGCGTTCGAACCCGGCCTCGACTGTGCGCTTCACCCTGGTCCGGTTGACCGCGGCGGCGAGATCGGGCGGTCTGAACGAGTCATCGAGGCCGAGGAAGCGATAGGTGGCGGCCAGCTGCTCGGCCGGCCACCGGCTGCACGCCTCATACTGGAGGATGAGCATCTCCGACGGATCGAGCACGTCCTCCCACGGTGCCAGCTCGGCGGCGTAAAACCCGCGGGCCAATCCCCGGTAGCGGACGTTGCGCAAGCGTCGCCGAGGCATGCGACGGGAGATATCCGATTGGTAACGATCGACCGGGTCGCGAAGCAGAACCAGATACTTGGCGTTGGGCGCCGCTCGGCGGAGAATCGGAGGGAGCCGGTAGGAGAAGAGATACGAGGGTGTCCATTCACCCGTCGTGGCGCCGGGCGGCCGGGGGAACCAGTGGTGGTAGGCCCTCAGGTCATCGTCGGTGCAGGGCTGGTCCCTGAATCTCTCGAAGAAGATCCGGTTGAAGAAGAGCACCTCCTTCTTGATGGGTCCCTGGACGTCCGGGTGGGCCAGGATCAAGTTGAACCACCACGATGTGCCGGCCTTCGGGACCCCCACTCCGACAAAGTCTGGGGGGCCGATAGTCATGCCTTCGGGGCAGGCGGGCGCAGCCGGAGCCCGACCGTCCTCCCAGGGAGCGAACCGTCCCATGCGGTGCCGGATGCGCACCTGGACCGGGTCGGGTAGAGCCAGGAAGGTCGATCGCGCCAGCTCGCCGACGTTCATGTGAGGTCGATCAGTCGTTGACGGGCCGCTCCCACGAGCCAGCACCGTACTATCACCCACTGTCCCGGCACCCAACCGTTGCGTCACCCCTCGCCGGTGGCAACCGGTCCGTCCGACTCATCCCGGCACCGACTTGACCGTCTCGACCACCCGGGTCAGCTCGCCATCCGACAGGCCAGAGCCGGTCGGTAGACAGAGTCCTCGTTGGAAGATGGCGCCACACACTCCGCCACCGACGGAGCGGGCGTCCTTGAACACCGGTTGGAGATGGAGTGGCTTCCAGACGGGTCGAGATTCGATGTCGACCGATTCCAGTGCCAGCCGGACCTGCTCGCAATCGGCCCCGAACCGCTCCGGGTCGATCAAGATGCAGGTGAGCCACCAATTGGGCTCCCCGTAGTCGGCGATGGGCATGAAACTGATTCCGGGGATGTCACCGAGAGCCGACCGATAGACCTGGTTGATACGCCGCCGTCGCTGAATCCGGCGGTCGAGCCCCTTGAGTTGAGCGCGACCCAGCGCCGCCAACAGGTTGCTGAGCCGGTAGTTGTACCCGATCGTCGAGTGCTCGTAGTGCGGGTAAGGGTCGCGGGCCTGGTTGGCCAGATGTCGCGCCTTCCCGACCAATTCGGGCGACTGGGACACCAACATGCCGCCTCCACTGGTGGTGATGATCTTGTTGCCGTTGAAGGAGAACACCGCTGCTTGGCCGAACGACCCTGCCGGCCGGCCGCGGTAGGTCGCCCCGAGTGCCTCCGCGGCATCCTCGATCAGCGGGACTCCGTATTCGTCGCATAGGGCCGACAGGAGGTCGTAGTCGGCACATTGGCCGTAGAGGTCAACGGTGACGAGCGCGGCGGGGAGCCGCCCATCCCGCGCCCGGTCGGCGAGCTCCTGGCCAACCAGCGAGGGGTCGATGGTCCAGGTCGACGGTGAGCTGTCGACGAAGACCGGATTGGCACCGAGATACGTCACCGCCGACGCCGAGGCGATGAACGTGAATGACGGGACCAGCACATCGTCACCCGGCCGTACCCCGAGAAGCAGGAGGCTGAGATGGAGTGCGGCGGTGCCACTGGACAGGGCTACCGCGTCGTCCACCCCGAACCGTTCGGCGAACTCCCGCTCGAAGGCATCGAGGTCCGGACCGGTCGGTGCTATCCAGTTCGAGTCGAACGCGTCGAGCAGCATCTTTCGTTCCTCAGGTCCGACATCCGGCGGTGAGAGGTAGATCCTGTTCATCTCCGGGCCTCCTCATCGGGGCTGAGCGCTCCAGTGGCCGCCGCCCCGGCCACCAGACCGGCCGCCGCCACCACATCGACCACGACGGCCGCGGTCATCGAGGTGAGGTGGGCGGCCACCACCGCGCCGACCGCCAACAGGGCTTCGATCCCCAGGTAGGAAAGGCTGGCTGCCGAGCGAGTCCATCCCCGCGCCACCAACTGGTCGTAGGGGTGTCGCCGATCGCCGGCCATCGGCGACCGCCGGCCCCGCAGCCGGCGAACGGCGGCGAATGCCACCTCGGCCACCACCACCGCCACCAGGGCGAGTGCAGCCACACCCACCGCGGTGGGCACGCCGGGACCCCACGAATAGGCCAGGAGCACGGCCAGAGAGGCACCGAGAAGGTAGGAGCCGCCATCACCGAGGTAGATCCGGGCCGGCGGCCGATTGTAGAGAAGGAAACCCACGAGCGCGGCGCACAACGCGATCGAGAATGGTCGCCCCGGCCCGTGGAGCACGGCGGCGAACCCGGCGGCGGCGACGGCGATTACTCCGGCGGCCAGCATGTCGAGCCCGTCGATGAGGTTCACACCGTTGATCACCAATGGGGTCACAACGATGACCGCAACTGCACCGGGAGCGCCGGGGAGATGGAGCGGCAGGGTGACCACCACCAGGGCGCCGACGCCCAACTGGCAGACCAGGCGTAACCCGGCCGGAAGATCAGTCACGTCGTCGGTGAGGCCCAGGCAGAGGGCGGCGGCCAGCGGCAGCAGCACCGATGCCCGACCGGTGACGACACCGACGATCAGCCCGGTGAACACGGCGATGCCGCCGAGGTAGGGGACGGGCTCGGTCTGAGGCTTCAACTCACCGGGTTGATCCACGATGCCCAGCCGCTTGGCGGTCACGATGGCCACGGGAGTGACCAGGGTCGTCGTGGCCAGCGCGATGAGGGCGATCGACCACCCGGTCATCCGGTGACGTCCGGGAGTGGTAGGGCCGTGGTGTCCCACAGCATGAGAAGGGACTCGGTGCCCGGGTGGAGCTCGAACCGCTCGGTTGTTGCGAACCCAGCCATCTCGTACAGGGCTATGGCCCGTCCATTGTCCGCGCCGACCACCACGCGGGCGGACTGGCACCCTCGGTTCGCCACCTCTTCGAGGAACGACGCCACTAACAACCGTCCGGCCCCTCGGCCCTGCCCGGCCGGATCCACGGCCACGGACAGGAGCTCAGCTCCGCTGGTGATGCCGCGTCCCCCGGAAGACCCGTGGCGGACGGTTTCGAGCACCTGTCGCCACCCCCTGACCAGGGGACCGAGTGATCTGAGGGCGGCGGCGACGCCGTCGTGCCAGAGGAATGACCGGTACAAACCGGCGATGTCGGTCGAACCGGCGATGAACCCGATGGTGGCACCCTGGTCATCGGCGACCAACAGGAAGGCCTCCGGATGCCGGGTGATTCTGCGGTACAGACGCTTGAGGAATCGCGTTCCGAGCAGTGACAGGAATCCCTCGGAGATCCCTTGGACGTGCAGGGCCGCCACGACGTCGATATCCGACCGCCTGGCGGTACGCACCTGGATCGGTGGGGTGGCGGCAGCCCCTTCGGTCCGGGCGGGGCCGGTGCCGGCTCCGTCGCCGGGAGCCGAGCCCGGCGGCGGCCGACGGCATCCATCTGGGTTGGGCCCCATCGTCGTCTCCCCGACCTCGAGCGGCGTGTCTGAACGGCCGGGGGCCGTTCGCCCGCCCGGTCCAGGCCGATGACCTGCTCCAAATCAGCGGGCCGCCGACTATATTTGCAGATCATGGACCGGGTGAGGGGCGTCGCGGGTTCGGGGCAGTACCAGCTGTCCGAGCTGCAGAACATCGAGGCCCGGTCGATCCACATCATGCGCGAGGTGGCGGCGGAGTTCGAGCGTCCGGTCCTGCTCTTCTCCGGGGGAAAGGACTCAGTGGTCATGCTGCGCCTGGCTCAGAAGGCGTTCTGGCCAGGCCGGATCCCCTTTCCGATCATGCACGTCGACACCGGTCACAACTTTCCCGAAGTGCTCGAATTCCGCGATCGCTGCGTGGCGGCGCTGGACGCAACCCTGGTGGTGGCGTCGGTGCAGGAGTCGATCGATTCCGGACGGGTCTCCGAGGAACCCGGACCGAATCCCTCCCGCAACCGCCTTCAGACCCGCACCCTCCTCGACGCCATCAACGACCATCGCTTCGATGCGGTCTTCGGTGGCGCCCGCAGGGACGAGGAGAAGGCCCGGGCCAAGGAGCGGGTGTTCTCGTTCAGGGACGAATTCGGACAGTGGGACCCGAAGAACCAGCGCCCTGAGCTGTGGTCACTGTTCAACGGCCGGCACCGGCCCGGCGAGCACATCCGGGTGTTCCCGTTGTCCGACTGGACCGAACTTGACATCTGGCAGTACGTCACGGACGAAGGGATCGAGCTGCCCTCCATCTACTTCGCCCATCGGCGTGAGGTCTTCCGGAGGGACGGGATGCTCCTCGCCGTGGGTCCCTATGCCGCCCCGGGTGAGGATGAGGAGGTGTTCGAGGCCACCGTCCGCTACCGCACGGTCGGAGACATGACCTGTACGGGCGCGGTGGAATCGGCTGCCGCGTCCGCCCAAGACATCGTGGTCGAAGTGGCGACCTCCCGCCTGACTGAGCGCGGCGCCACCCGGGCGGATGACCGGGTGAGCGAGGCGGCCATGGAGGACCGCAAGCGCGAGGGTTACTTCTGATGGAGCTCCTGCGATTGGCCACCGCCGGCTCGGTCGACGACGGCAAGAGCACGCTGATCGGGCGGTTGCTCTTCGATTCGAAGGCGATCTTCGAGGACCAGCTCGAAGCGGTCGAACGGGTCAGTCGGCGACGGGGCGACGAGTACACCGACCTTGCCTTGCTCACCGACGGTCTACGAGCCGAACGCGAACAGGGCATCACCATCGATGTGGCCTATCGCTACTTTGCTACACCGGCGCGCAAGTTCATCATTGCTGACACTCCCGGCCATATCCAGTACACCCGGAACATGGTCACCGGAAACTCGACGGCCGACCTCACCATCGTGCTCGTCGACGCCCGCAACGGCATCGTGGAGCAGACTCGTCGCCATGCGTTCCTGGCGTCATTGCTCCGGGTGCCCCATCTGCTTCTGTGCGTCAACAAGATGGACCTGGTCGGCTATGACCGTGACGTCTTCGAGTCCATTCGCGAGGAATTCGCCGCCTTCGCCACTCGGCTCGATGTCGCTGATCTCAGCTTCATCCCCATCTCCGCCCTCCAGGGTGACAACGTCGTGCAGCGATCGGTCAACATGCCCTGGTACGAAGGTGCGTCTCTGCTCCATCACCTCGAGCAGGTCTACATCTCCTCCGACCGCAACCTGATCGATCCTCGGCTGCCGGTGCAGTGGGTGATACGCCCCCAGACCGCCAGTCAGCCGGATTACCGCGGCTATGCCGGCCAGGTGGCCGGGGGAGTGTTCAAAGTGGGCGACGAGGTGGTCGTCCTGCCTTCGGGACTGGCCACGACCGTAGCCGCCATCGATTCGTTCGAGGGCCCGATCGATGAGGCGTTTCCGCCGATGTCGGTGACGGTGCGGCTGTCCGACGACATCGACGTGTCACGTGGCGATCTCATCTGTCGGCCGATGAACCAGCCCAACGTGGGCCAGGACCTCGATGCCATGGTGGCCTGGATGACCGAGCGACCGGTGCAACCCGGGGATTTCCTGGCCCTGAAGCACACCACCCGCTGGGTGCGGGCCGTGGTCAAGGACATCCACTACCGGTTGGATGTGAATACGTTGCATCGTGACGAATCTGCGTCGTCGCTCGATCTCAACGACGTCGGCCGGATGAGCCTCCGGGTCACCCAGCCGCTCTTCTACGACAGTTATCGCCGTAACCGCCAGACCGGCTCGTTCATCCTGGCGGCAGAGGACACGAACGTGACGGTCGGCGCAGGTATGCTCCACGGCCCCGACTGAGAGACAGAGATGGGCGACACGACGAAGTCGGACATCACCTGGCACCCCGGTCATCTCTCCCGTGACGACCGGGCCCGGTGCGTGAGCGCCCTCGGTGCAACGCTGTGGTTCACCGGCCTCTCCGGCTCGGGTAAGTCGACCGTGGCTGCAGCTGTCGAGCGCCGCCTGGTCGAACAAGGTCGCAGCGCCTATCGGCTCGACGGCGACAATCTGCGGACCGGTCTCAACGGCGACCTCGGATTCAGCCGGGAGGACCGGAACGAGAATGTGCGGCGTGCCGCCGAAGTCGCCTTGCTGTTCGCCGACGCGGGCGTGGTGGCCGTGGTCGCTCTGATCAGTCCCTACGCCGAGCCGCGCCTCCGGGCCCGTCGGCTCCACGAGCGGGCGGGGCTCCTGTTCGTGGAGGTCTACATGGCCGCCGAAGTCGACGTTTGTGCCCGTCGTGATCCGAAGGGCCTCTATGCCAAGGCGTCGAGCGGTGAGATCGCCTCGTTCACGGGGGTCGACGATCCCTACGAGGTACCCGTTGCTCCCGACGTGGCTATCGAGCCGGGCACGAAACTGGAGACCGCTGTCGAGGCGGTGTTGGCTGCATTGAGGCGAGCTGACGGTGACCGTGGTGATGGGAAAACATCGGATCGCTAACTTCTACATCTGGCGCCGCCGCTACGGAACCCTCGGGGTGTTGCACAGCGGCTCCTGACGGAGACATGCAAGGAGTTGGCGGCAGGCCACATACAACGAGGGTTCGGCGGATCTACCCAATTTTGACCATGCGAATGTCGAACGGCGTCCGGAATACTGACTGATGTCATAGATCCCATGCGTGGTTTGCGCCGTACATAGGTATATAGATAGATATCGTCCTAGAAGGGCAAGGGGGGACAATGCGGGAGCGGGACAGGAGGGCAGGGCGGTGGTCGATCGCCGCTTGCCTGTTCGCTCTGGGAAGCCTGATGCTCACCGCCGGTGTTGCTGCCGCCTCCTCCCCGGCCGGAGGGGTCGCGGCCATCACGTTCTGGAACAACGACAACGTCGTCACGCTCAACGTTCCTTCGGTATGCCCGACCGGCAACCCGAACTGTGTGTGGATGCTGTCGGTCAACGAGCCCGACATCCCTGCCCAGACGGTCGTTGGTACGGCCACGGCAACGTCAGGTGTCCTGACTGTCGCCTACCCGACCAACTTCTGCGGCGTGATCCAGGCCGACGTACTGGTCGGGCCTGCCCCCTGGCGCTTGATGTTCGGTCACCAGGCTTCGATCCAGACCGGTTCCTGCAATTGCCCTGCCGTCCAGGCGGCCTCGCCGGTGGCGCCCGCTTCCGTCGGGCCCGCCCCGCGACAAACCAGAGCCGGACGGTATGCGACGACCCGGCGATCCCCGGCGCGTGGATCGGTTACGACCCGGCGATCGCCGCCGCGTGGATCGGCTACGACCCGGCAATCGCCGGCGCGTGGATCGGCTGCGACCCGACATGCTCCGGTACATGGCCCGGGGACGACCACGCGCTCTGCGGTGAGCAGTGAGGCGACGACTCAAGCGACAACATGCAATCCAATAACTGACGCAGTAAATACCGTGCCGGCGGCACCGACGTCAACGGATCAGCTCCCGTTCACCAGTACGGCGTCTACCGTATCTGCTCCGGACGCGACGTTGCCGTTCACCGGAATGGATGTCAGGCCCCTGGTGATCGCCGGTTGCGCCATGATCTTGATGGGGCTGGGTCTTCTCACCACATTCGAACGGCGACGGAGGGTTCTACTTAGCGCCAGCTATTCGCTGAGTCGAGTCGCACGCTGTTCCACTCGAGCAGCGCGGTGGTTCTTCGGCGACTGACACCAGGTGCGGGCCGGCCCTGACGCCGACCCTCACCCTTCGTCGACAGGTCCCGGTTCCGGTGCAGGACTGGACAGCAGCTGATCCGCCGAGCCCTGTCCGGTGGCCGCAGAAGAAGGCGGGCCGGCGGTGGCGGCAGGTTGCGTCTGGAGGAAGCGATACGTCAGGTAACCAGCCACCACCAACGCCACAAAAGCGATGACGGCCGCCCCTGCGCCCCTCTTGTGATAGTGACCCCTACCTGGGTGACGACCGGGAATCCAGCTCGGCAGGGCATGGATCGCCACCGTGAGGTACTCGACCGCCACGATGGCGGCGAGTACGCCAATGATGACCAGGACAATTACCCATATCCATTTCATGCGGGTGAAGACTAGCGAACTATCCGTCCGTGCGCCGCCAAATGGGTCCGGGGACCGACCTCTCAGGTGGCGATCGGCTACGTCGGCAGTCACGGATCACCCCGGTATTCGTGATCTGCACCCATACCTTTTCATGGCGAGCGGGGCCGATTGGGCAACAGTAGATTCGTCTCTTGCATATCAGGGATCATCTGCACCCGAATCGATCTCGGAATTCGAGGACTTTCAGTGAAGCACGAGACGGAGCTGGCGCCGGTCCTGGTCTCGTCGGACCTGGTCGGATCAGATGGCACCGATGGCACCGACGGCAAGCCGGTAGCCAAGCCCCGCCACTTCGAGGGCTTTGACGGCCTGCGGGCCATCGCCGCGGTTTCCGTCCTGCTCCTCCACACGGCCTGGGCCTCAGGGTTCACCCTGCGATCCTCGCTCGGTCTCTATACGAGCCGGCTCGAGATAGGCGTGTCGGTCTTCTTTCTCATTTCAGGGTTCCTCCTCTACCGACCCTTTGCGGTATCGCATCTGTCGGGACGAACGGCCCCGAACGTCCGCAAGTTCTGGATCCGCCGATTGCTCCGGATCGTGCCGGCCTACTGGCTCGCCCTGACCTTGCTGACCTATGCGTTCCACCAAGTGACCATGGGCCCGGGCTGGCAAGGTGTTGTCACCCATTATCTGTTCCTCCAGATCTACTTTCCCGTCCAGTCAGTGCGGGGTATCACCCAGGCCTGGTCACTGTGCACCGAGATGAGCTTCTACTTCTTCCTACCCCTCTACGCAGCGGTGGTGGCACTCGGACGCCGGTCTCAGAGGCGGCAGCTCGCCCGGGAGCTCATCGGGGTCGTGGTGTTGATCGTGGTGAGTTTCGTCTTCCGTTACTGGTCTTTGCACATATCGCTCACCGCGGTCCGGAACGGACATCTTGTGCCGGTGTGCAAACCGCACTGCTTCACCGACCCGCCGTTGTCAACGTCCATGTCGTCCTGGCTCCCCTCTTACCTGGATCTGTTTGCGCTCGGCATCCTGTTGGCCGTGGCCAGCGCCTGGTTCAACGAGCATGACTCCGAGCCCACCTGGCTCGCCCACCGGTTCATGCCCTTCATCAGCTGGGCCTGTGCGGCCTTTGCCTTCTGGGCGGTCTCGCACCTGGTGGCGGATCGGCAGATCCTCTACATCGTGAGCCCGCATGTGAACCTCGAAAGGCAAGAGCTCTACGGAGTCTTCGCGTTCGCATTGCTGCTTCCGGCCGTGTTCGGTCCGCCGGACCACGGGGTGATACGACGGCTGCTCCATTCGTGGCCGCTGGCCAGCCTGGGCGTCATCTCCTACGGCATCTACCTGTGGCATCTGGATCTCATCAATCCGGTGATGAGCTGGTTCGGCTGGCAGCAGGGAGCGGTGCCCTTCTGGCTTCTCGCCGTCTCCGTCCTGGCGGTGTCGACCGCCGTCGCCTCGGCAAGCTACTTCGGCCTCGAGCGACCCATCCTGCGCTTCAAGAACAGGATCGGCTGGTGGGACCGCAGAGGTAGATCGTCCGTGCGAAAGATGGATGCTGAGACGAGCCGTCTCTGACTGCGCAGACCATGCGGTTCAACGTGGGGCCGGGGCGGCTGGCGTCGGGCTGGCCGTCCGGTTTCGCACAGTGATGCCGACGCCTGGGCTGGTGGCCGTCTGACCGGCGATGGTGACGACTGACCGCAGCGTGTAGGACCCGTTCGGCAGCGCTTGGGTGTCCCAGGTATAGATCCAGACGCCGGAACCGCTCGTCGTACCAACCAAGACGGTGGGGTGCGGCAGTGATCCTCCCGAAAGCACGAACGACAGCGATGCCCCGTCGCCGGCTGTGGACGCCGAGGCGACCAGGGGGACGTGCAAGCCTGAAACCGTCGTGTCCGGTGAGGGAGTGATGATCTTGGTGCCGAGGGGAAAGCTTCTCGCCGAAGCCAGAAGGGCATGACACAGCGGGGTGTGGGGTGCATGCTCCACCTCCGTCAAGTAATTGCCGTAGTAGGAGCCATTCGGAGTTGCTTGGTCGGCGACGAAGAGAGCTTCGCAATTTCCCAGTATGAACAGCTGGCCCATCGTCATATGCAGGGGGTAGGCACTTCCCATGACAACGTCACGGGAGAGGGGATGGCCGGTCACGTTGCTGAGGGCCTGCTGGACTTCGACGTAGTCATCTGCCTGGACCCGTGTCCAGCCCGGAGTGGGCGTGATGGCAAAGCCGACGTTGGCCAGCAGGCCGAAGAGGGCCAGGATGCCGATCACGGCGGGCGCCACGATCGCACGCAGATACCTTCTTTTCCCTTGCAGTCGCGACCAGATGTCGACCATGCCGATGGAACTGGCCAGGATGAGCAGGGGCATGAAGTCCCCGACGAACCGCTCGAGGATCCACCCGAAGATCATGACGCCTCCTGCCGCCGCCGCTGCGGCTAGCAGAAAGAGTCTGAGCGATCGGGCAACCAATCGGCGCTGTGGCATGAACGTGGCGATGACGCCCCAGACTCCGGCTGCGACCAGCAGAGGCATCGAGGGC
Organism: uncultured Acidimicrobiales bacterium; assembly: GCA_963734435.1. GTDB lineage: Bacteria > Actinomycetota > Acidimicrobiia > Acidimicrobiales > RAAP-2 > Bog-756. The sequence goes on from CAVTHA010000003.1 coordinate 300,072, forward strand.
AACACACTGGCGGTGAGATCCCTCGAGAACAGTGCGGTGTGGGCGATGCGATGGGTTGGATCGTCCGGGAGTGTGATGTAGGGAAAGACCGGGGTGATTCGGATGTTGCCGGGGTCGACGTACGCTTGGAGGGTGCTCGGTAGAAACCGAAGGCTCCAGTAGTGGCCTCCGTTCACGTGGCTGAACCCGAATGACTTGAACAGCACCTGTTCGGAGGCGGGAACCCCGAAGAGGATGCCGAACTTGGCGAAATCGACTGCGCACCCAGCTGCCATCGGAACCAACCCGGCCAACAGCACGGGGAGCGCCCAGTGACGCCGTTCCGGGCCGGCCCGACCGAGAGCGAACCAGCCGGCCAACAAGGTGGCGGCGATGATGCATGCGTAGCCGGTCGTGGCTCTGTTGAGATTGGCGATCAGGATGAGCAGACCACACGTCGAGATTCGTCCCCATGAGGGTCGCTCGGCCACACCGACCAGGGCGAAGAAGCTGGCACAGGCCAGCGCCACGCTCCACGTCAGGTCCTCCGTGTACACGTCCGGTTGCGACCCCAGGAACAGCAGGATCGAACCGACCAGGATCGAAAAGAGGAGGACCCCGTAGGATGCGGCCTCGCCCCATCCAAGCTGACATTGAGGACGGAGTACTACCCGTAGTCTCCACAGCAGGAGTGCGCCGAACAGGCCGGTAACCAACCACGCCGCCAACATCGACAATACCGTTAGCCGGCCGTCCAGCGAGTGCGTGATCAGCAGTACTGGCATTCGCAGGATCGAGGGGAAGATCCCGAAATAGGTGTACGTCCTACCGTCGTGGATGAATGCCTCGCTGCCGATGCTGCCCTTCGGCAACGTCAGGTGACCGTGCAACATCGCCCGGGCCTGGACGTCGTAGGCGTTGTGCACCGCGCCGATCGTGCGAAGTGGATCGACTGTTCCGGTCCACAGATCCCAGATGACCCAGAGGTAGATGACGCCGGCACCAACGACGGCGGAAATGGAGACCTTCTGGAACCGCCGGAGGGCGAGGGAGTGGAGTAGCGGTCGCTCCTCGGTCACCGGTTCCTGCCGGAGAGCCGCGGGATCGCTATCGATGGCGGATTCCTGTGCGCTGGGCATGCTCAGTAGGTGTGGGTCGGGATTGGTCTAGTGGACAGGATCGACGTCTGCCGCCCCCATCGACGAACGCCGGCATTGTGGTGGCCACATTCAAGCAGAGAGACGTCCCGCAACAGCCGCCGGCATCGGCAAGCCCGCGCCACCGCCGAGAACCGACCGAGAACAGATCTCGATGACACGTCGTACTCGAGGTGTACGACGTGTTCGATGCTCACCGATCGGACCATCCGGGTGTGGAGGATGCTCATAAGGCTCGGTGTTACTCTTCACGGGTGCATGACGATGTCCTGGTCGCGGGGCACCCAGGGGCCGATCTGGCAGGGTCAACATCGAGTCGGGAGAACGTCCAGGGGCGCGGTCAGCCAGGTGCAGAGCCTCACTTCTTCGTCCGCCGGAACGACCTTTTCGGGATGGGCTGGGTATTGGCGTCGGGTATCGCCATCCTCGTGCCGATCCTGCTCGACGGGAACATTCTCGGTCCATTCGACCTTCTGAGCACGATGGGGCTGACCAAACAGCCCGGTCTACCCATTCACATCTTTCAGAACAGTGATCTGTTCAATTCACTGATCCCATGGTGGGACACGGTTTGGCAGCAGGTGCACCAGGGCCACCTTCCTCTCTGGAATCCGTATGGCGGGCTCGGAATGCCTCTGGCGTTCAACTGGCAGTCCGCTCCTTTCAGCCTTTCAGCCCTCGTGGGGTACCTGGTGCCGCTTCACTACGCCTTCACAGTCGGAGTGATCGTAAACATCGTGGTGGCCGGATCGGGCGCTTACGTCCTCGGTCGCGTCCTGGGCATGGGCGCGCTGGCTAGCGCGGCAGTTGGAACAGTGTTCGAGCTCAGTGGCCCGTTTGCTGCGTGGCTGGGCTACCCGTTTCCGGCGGTGATGAGCTGGGCGGGTTGGATGTTTGCGTTCGGCTTGCTCCTCCTGCGGAGACGCCACCGCGCCGGCTATATCTGTGCGCTTGCCTTGTGCATCGCGGCCTCCCTGTACGGCGGTGCACCTGAGGGCTTCGTATCGCTGGTGATCGCGTTCGTCTTGTTCTTCGCCGTCGTTCTGATGTGCCGTGCGAAATGGGCCGGGGGCTCAGGACCGATCCTCTCGCCCGTCATCGACCTCATTGTCGCGGCGCTTGCCGGGCTCGCCCTAGCTGCGCCGTTTGTCTTGCCCAGTCTCCAAGTCGTTTCGAAGTCAATCCGGGGTGGATCTTCCGTCGTGAGTTCGCTCAAGCCCCATCTGCTCACCTATCTGGCGATTCCGGCCTTTGACGGCTTGCCGATATTTCATCACGGCAAGGTGGTGATCTTCGGCTCCACCTATTACTACACCGAGACCGCAATGTACGTGGGCGTATGCGCACTCGTCCTGACCGGGGTCGCACTGGTCGTGCGGCATCGCCGACCTGAGGTTCGGGGATTCGCCGTCGTTCTGATCATCTGCCTTGTGGTCGTCTTCGTTCCTGGGATGAGCGGACTGGCGGGGAAGCTTCCGCTGGTCGGACGCACTCAGTGGGTTCGTTTGCTGATGCCGATGGCCCTGGCTATCGCCGTGCTGGCGGGGTATGGGATCGATCTCGTGGTTCGCTCCACCGTCGTCTGGCGGGTGGCGTTGCGACTGGCGGTTGGATTTTTCGTTGCCGCCGCCATCCTGGCCTGGTTGTGGCTGTTCGGCCGGGGACAGCTGGATCCGGCGGAAACCTCAGTACGCTCGCACAGCTTCATCTGGCCGGTCGTCGAGACCGGTCTCGGACTCGCCGTGGCGGGATTCTTGCTCGCGGTCGGTCGGATTCAGAGGCGCGGCGCAGGACAAGTCGAGAATCGCGGGGGTGCACGTACGGCGTGGTTCATCCGATCATCGGGCATGATCGCCGGTGGTTTCTTACTGGCCGGACAGACGGCGTTCCTGGTCAGCTCGGGCGCGACCATGGTCCAGTCCAGTCCGCACTCCTTCCCCCAAACACCCGCAGCCCGGGCACTGGTGGCATCGGTGGGGTCGTCGACGGTGGCATTCAGCAGCACCGAGTGCGGACTCGGGCTCGATCCGAACAGCAATGATGCCTACGGAGTTCACGAACTCGAGGTGTACGACCCGATCATACCGGCCGACTACTTTTCGGCCTGGCAAACCAACGTCGGCACCCAGGACGGGGCCCAAATCCTGAACCTCTTCTGCCCGGTGGTGAACAGCGCAGTGGTGGCGCGCGAGTTCGGTGTGGGTTATGTACTGACGTCGCTCGGCGAGCCGGCTCCGATCGGAGGCGTCTACGTTCGCCATGTGGGTGATGAGGTGCTCTACCGCATCCCCGGGTCTGGAGAGGCAACGGTGGCTCCCTTGTCGGGGGGAGAGCTGCCGCCCAACGATGTCGTGGGTAAGCCCGTTGGGGTGAGCCATCCGAGCCCTTCTCAATGGCGCATCACGACATCGTCGGACGTCCCACAGGCACTCCGCCTCCATCTCACCGACACGCCTGGGTGGAACGCCACCATCGACGGAAACCCGCTGGTACTGCAACCGTATGCTGGGATGATGCTTCAAGCGCGGCATACCAGCGGGCCGCCATACCATCGTCCTCCACTACTGGCCACGAACCTTCACCGAAGGGATCCTGTTGGCCTTGGCGAGTCTGCTCTTTCTGATCGGCTTGCTGATCGCTTCGTCCCTTCGAAGACGGCGATCCCATCGTGCCGGCCCTGGTGGAGCTTCCCCGATGTCCTCCGTGGCGAAATGAGTTCCCCGACTCTCAGCCGCACAGCGGCGAGACACCCGGTGGTAGTCGTTCCCTGTTTCAACGAGGGGCTTCGACTCGACGAGGATGCGTTTCTCGACCTGGTCGGATCAAGCAACCTGCATTTGCTCTTCGTCAACGATGGGTCCGACGACGGTACCGATGTGATATTGGAACGGCTCAATCGGAAGAGCGAGGCGATCGGTCTACTCGAGCTCCCACGCAACTCCGGAAAAGGCGAGGCCGTCCGTCTGGGGCTCTTACAGGCAGTGGCGTCGGCTGCACCTATTGTCGGATACCTCGATGCAGACTTGGCCACACCTGGTTCCGAGTTCGTTCGCATGGTGCGGACTCTGGAATGCAGAGAGGAGTTGACGGCCGTCTTCGGATCGCGGATCGCCAGGCTTGGTAGCCACATCGAGCGCAGCGCGGTCCGTCACTACATCGGACGCGTCTTTGCCACCGTTGCCTCCGTTGCGCTCGGGGTGGCTGTCTACGACACGCAGTGTGGTGCCAAGGTCTTCCGAGTCAACGAGAACCTGACCGCCGCACTCCAGACGCCATTTCGGTCGGCATGGGCTTTCGACGTACTGCTCATTCAACGGCTGATCGACGGCACCGACGCATTGCCGGGGCTGCCCGTTTCATCGTTCCTGGAGGTGCCTCTCGAACGTTGGACCGACAAGGCCGGCTCCAAAGTCGATATGGCGGGAAGCATCTCAGCCCTTGCAGATGTCGTTGCCCTTGGAGCGGCGCGGCGCTGGAGAAGGCGAGGGCAGAAGATCACGGCGTCTCGGCCCCACCTCGTGCCTGCGCCCGATGACACGCCGACTGGCTCTCCGATCAGTGGACGCTGAGCTCGCCGCATGGTTGATGGGGCCCTTGCCGACGCAAGAGCTCGGATTCGAACGCTGCAGGCGAAACGATCTGATGTGAGTCGCCCGTGAACGTCAGTAGCTTCAGTGATGCCTGAGGGGACCCGAGCACAGCAAGCGAATGCGGACGGCACCAATGACTCACCCAGCCGCTGGCTGACCGTCATTGCCATCCTCGGCTTCGCCGTGCCCGCTGCACTCTACCTGTGGCTGATCAATCGCTATGCGCTCAACATAATTCGAGCGGATCAATGGAACGACGTCCAAATCATCGGTGATTCCTTCTCTGGACACCTCAATGTCAGCGCACTGTGGGCCTTGCACTACGAGAATCGAATCTTCTTCCCGAATCTGGTGGTCCTCCTTCTGGCGAGAACGACCCATTTCAACGTCCTCGTCGAGGAGTACCTGAGCTCCGCCCTGCTGATGGTCTCGACGGGCATTATCGTGGTGGCCCACAGACTGAGGACCCGGTCGCTTCCGCTGATCTGGTACTGCCCGGTGGCCGTCATCATGTTCTCGATCGTTCAGCACCAGAACACGCTTTGGGGATTTCAGTTCGCCTGGTACCTTGTGCTCCTTGCTCTGACCGTGACGCTGGCGCTCCTTGACCGACCGAACTTGACGTGGTGGCTCCTGGTGTTGGCCATGGGAGCCGCGGTGATCGGGAGCTTCTCCTCCCTCCAGGGGCTGCTCATCTGGCCAGCGGGCCTCATTGTTCTGTACCTCCGACGTCGTCCTGCGGTCTATTGCGTCGCCTGGATTGGCATTGCCGTTCTCACCGCGGCCATGTATTTCTACAATTACGTGGCACCCGCAGGAGAGAACGGGTATGCCATCAGGCATCCGGTGGCGAGCGCGAAGTTTTTCCTCCTCATGGTTGGTGACCTGGTCGGCGTGAACGTGAGCCAAACCAATGCCACCGGCATCGCCGTCATCCTCCTAGGGTTGGCGGTTGTCCTGGTCTCCGTATGGGCTCTGATCGTCTACTGCCGGCGGGACACAGCGGTCGGTGGCAGCCCGATCGCCGCTGCGCTCATCTGCTTCGGCCTGCTCTTCGCCGCCTTGGTGACCGAGGGCCGCATCATGTTGGGGCTGGCCGGGGCCAGCGTGTCCCGCTACCGGACGTTCGACCTCTTGATCGTGGTCGGCCTCTACCTGCTTGTCCTCGACCAGGTTGATCTGCGGCGGCGACGGGCAAGCCCGGCGCCGGGGGCGACGACGCTCCCAGCACCGGAGACGGCGACGGTTCCCGACGTTCACCTCGATCCCATTTCACCGGCTGGCGCACCAGAGAGCTCACCACCAAACGGGCGTCGACGGACCGCTGCCGTATGTGCTGGCAACGTTTGTCACGACCCTGGTGTGCCTGCTGGTTGCCGTTGGCCTTCCCGAAGGATTGGCCGGTGCTCGCGCCGATCATGCCGCTCAATTGCAGGCTGCGCGGGTGACGGTGAACATCGGGAAGTACCCGAATTCGTTCGTCAACATCTCGTTGAGCGAGTTCCTGTCAGCCCAGTTCCTACGAAGAATGGACCAGGTTGCCATGACGCACCATCTCAGTCTCTTCGCCACCGGTGATGCCGCCGACTACCGGGCGATGGGCTTGATCGTCGACCCTTCGACTCCGACTACGAAAATTGCTCTTCCGCCCGACGGTTCCGTTTTGAATGGGTCACCCCTTCTCAGCGCCACCGCTACCGACTATTTCGGCGTCAGCAAGGTCGAGTTCGAAGCCTCTGGCCAGGGTCTTCATGAGAGGGTGATCAGCGACGGTCAACCCTATCCGTACGGGTGGCTGGGGAAATGGCGCACGACGTCCGTCCCAAATGGGCGGTACACCCTCGAGGCCGTGGCCTTCAACGCTGCCGGACGCTCCGCCCGCAGCGCCGCGGTGGACGTCATCGTCGACAACCATTGATGCCCGCCGCTCAGACTTTGAATTCCCGACGGCCGGCGACCGAGCCGGATCCCCAAGCGTTGCGCCGGTCCGGCACTACGACAAGACCCCCCACAGAGTGGGCAGATGGACGACGACCGATTCCCGACGCGATGTGGGAACGTTGATGACGATCCGGGGGTCGGATGGCACGTGGAGGTAGGAGATCTTGCGGAGATGCTTGCCGTCCGCCGCCACGAGGATCGTGGTGTAGGCGTTGTAGCTGATCGGCAGGGCGAGTCGGGTCGGCCCGGCGCACTGGACTTCGAACGTGAGCTGTAACGATTCGAGGGGGACGTGTGATGGAGGCTCCACCGAGCATGGCACATGACTCAGGGATGCGGCACCGTATTGGTGACCATGGAGACGCTTGTAGAGATCCCCGTCGTCGTACAACTCTGTCCCATTCGATGTAAAGACTTTGGGCAAATACTCGTCGTAGAGAAAGCCATTGTTGAGCGTGAAGAACCCAGCAAATGTCCGGTAATCAATGTTCGCCGGCGGTGCAGATAAGTCGGTGCTCGGAAATTGATTGGGTTTAGCCAGGGGCGCGAAGCTCTCCTGCCATGCCGCTGTGACCGGGGATAGCACGATAAATGACGCCAGCCAGAATATCGGAATGACTTTGGCCACCAGGTTCGCCCGGTATTTGCTGTAGACAGTATTGAATATGAATACGACGAGAATTATGCCAAGCGGAGTGATGAAGGCCAACATCCTAAATGGATAGTCAATCGCTTGGAGCGGCGAGATGATATCGTAGATAAAGAGGCTGATGCGCAATTGTAGGAACAAATATACTATCAGCGTAGCGCCCAGAAAAGACAAAATATGGGTATCCAAGTTGAACGGTATCTTGATGGACCTGATGCCGGCCCGAGTGCAGAAAAAAAGAAGCACAATGGAAGCCAGCGCGACAGCTATGGGTATCCAGATGGCGAAGTCGATCTGAACTAACACATGTGAGTTGTTCGCAAGCCAACGGTAGGAGCCGTCAAACAGGTACAGGCCGAACGAGTAGAAATCATGGGAAATGCTGGCATAATGCGTGACCTTGGAGCTGGGGTCGTAGAAGCGGGCCATCCGAAGCTCGGCCAGGAGCGTTGGCGCCAAGATGAGCGCCGATCCCCCCACCGCGATAGCTAGCCGAGGGGCAATGACACGAAGACCCCGCAGCCCCGCCTCGGCCAGAAATGTGATCATGGCGACGAGCAGTGTAAAGATCGAGATGAGAGCTATGGCACTGTGAGCCTCGACCAGCAGCACCATGATCGGAATGAGGAGCAGGGACACCCGTCGTCGCACTACTAGGTGAAGGCACCAGTAGAGCAGCCAGGGAACGATCATCAGGGCTGAGAATTCGGGGAGATCGCCGCGGGGCAGCCAATCGGTGAATACGTAGTTGGTGAACAAGAATCCAACCGAGCCGACGGTACAGAGCAGCCGGCTGCGGGTGACGACGGCCAGAGCGCAACGCATCCCGTAGGCGCCTACGACGAGAAATATGCCGACGGTGGCAACGAGCGTAGGCTTGAGCGCTCCGCCGAGCAGAATGTAAATGAAAGCGGAGACGTAGAAAAAAGCCTTCTGGTAGTAGAGCAAGACTGGGCTTCCCAGCCCCGAGCGCGTCAGCGCTCGACCAGACGGGGAAGAAGTCGAGATGCCGAAAGTGGGCGGCATAGAGACGAACGAGGATCAGCTCTTCGGTGAAGGCTCCTCCGAGCGGCCACCCCGGTCGACGGCCGACAATCGACAAGATGAGGGCCACGGCGGCGAGGACGAGGACGGCGTAGGCGACCTCGAATACCCAGGTTCGCTCCAGGAGTGACTCGAAGCGGGATGCCGGGTCCAAACGGTCAGATGCTACGGCGCGATCACGGGAGGTCATCCCGGACACATCTCAAGCCTGGGTCGGTGATCTCGGGACATCCCGGGTCGAGGCTACCGTCGACGTTTGCGGGCATCAACGTCGTCGCGCGGGCGACAGTCAGGTGGCTGCACCAGATGATTCCCCAACAGTCACCTCTCCGTGCCTCACGACAGGCTGGCCCTACTTCCCTAGGGAGTGCGAAGAGAGTGCCGGACGCGGTGGTACCCGGGCGCAGACCATCCACATCGGCCGCCCTATCCCTCCGGCGGATTGTGAACGACAATGCTGACTTCAGGGCTGATGGCCATGTAGCCAGCGGTATCCGTGACCAGGCTCGTCAGGATATACGTGCCATTTGGTATGGAATGAGTATTCCAGAGATAGGTCCAGCCATTGTCCGTGCGCTGACCATTCCCCAACGTGGTGTATGACGCCAGGGACACTCGCGATAGTCGGAAGGTCACGGCAGACACGGTCCCCACTCCGGACGTAGAAGCGCTGACTACCACGCGTGATCCGGACACCGTCTGGTCGGAGCGTGGAGTTACGACATCCGTGCCAAGCGTGACGTTCGTTGCCGTTGCGATTAGCGAATCGCAGAGCGGCACCTGCGGTGCTCGTTCGACTGGCACCCACGGATTCACAAACCCGTCGGGCACGGCTTCGTAGGCGATATACAGCTCGTCACAGGGACCCTTGATGAACAGTTGGCCCATCGGGGCCTTACTGGGAAAACTGTTCGCCCTCACGACATCGTCCGAGAGCGGGTGCCCGGTGACATCGCTGATCGTCTTTTCGAATTGGACGTAACGGTCTGCCTGCGTCTGTGTCCAGTTGAATTGAGGGGTGATGGCGATACCCATGTTCGCCACAAAGCCGAAGAGGGCAAGTACGCCGACGACGGACAGAGACGATGATGCGAGTCGGCCGTCGCTTGCCGCTCAGCCGGCGCCAGATGTCGACCATGCCGGCTGCGCTCGCCACGATCAGCAGCGGGACGAAATCGCCGAGGAATCGTTCGTAGATGGTTCCGTAGATCAACAAGGCGCCTGCGATGGCGGCCGCGGTCAGAACGAGGATCCGGAGCGATCGGACCATCAGCGGCCGATGCGGTGCGCATAGGAAGACAACGCCCCACAGTCCGGTGCCGAAGAGCAATGGCATAGAGGCTGGAACGCTGGCCGTGTTACCTCTATTGAAGAGCTGGGTGTGGGCAACCAAATGCGTTGGGAGGTTCGGGATGGTGAGATAGGGGAAGATCGAGCTGATCTGGAGCCCCCCGGGTGACAGATAGGCCTGCAGTGTGCTGGGCAGAAAATGCAAGCTGTAATGCTTGCCGCGGTTGATGTGGGCAAATCCGTACACCTTGTAGAGCAGTTGTTCCGACACGGGATACCCGAAGAGCACGTTGAATTTGGCAAAGTCGATGACGCACCCGACGACCATTGCTACGAGACCGGCGACCAGAACCGGGATTGCCCATCGCCTCCTTTCCGGCCCCGCTCGGCCCAGAGCAAACCATGCCCCGACCAGGAGCGTGCCGAGGATGCACGCATACCCGCTGGTGCCACGGTTGAGATTGGTCAGCAGGACGAGCGCACCACACGCTGTCACCCGACCCCACGATGGCCGCTCTACCACCCCCAGAAGGGCAAAGAGGGCGCCGCAGGCGAGTGCCACACCCCACGCCTCGTCCTCCGTGTAGGCATCGGGAGTTGATGCCAGTGAGACGAGTACAGATCCGGCCAACACCGAGAAAATGAGAAAGCCGTACGAGACGGTTTCGGCCCATCCGAGTGGAGCGCCGCCTCGGATGACGACCCGGGCCCGCCATATAAGCAAGGCGCTGAAGAGCGCGGTGACTGTCCATGCCGCCAGCAGTGACAGTGGTGACAGATGACCATCGAGCGAGTGAGTGAAGAGGAGGACCGGAATCCGGATAAGAGACGGAAAGATGCCGAAGTAGGTGTACGTCCGCCCGTTGTGAATGAACGCCTCGACGCCGATGCTGTTCCGCGGCAGGGCAAGATGGCCGTGCAGCAAGGCTCGGGCCTGCACGTCGTAGATCACTGACCCCGGTGCGAACTTCGACTCGTTGATTCGCAACGGGTCCACCGAGCCAGTCCAGAGGTCCCAGAGCACCCAGAGATAGGGCACGCTGGCGGCGAGGACAGCGGCCAATGCCGCGACCTGGAATCGACGCACGTTCCGGGACGCGATCGGATCTGTATGTTGGAGGGCTAGAGGAGTTTCCGCGCCTGGCGTTCCGTGCCGCTCGTCAACAATGGCAGCCATCCGGTCGTTGCCTCGCTTCTCTAAGCGCTGTTACGGACGGCGAGAACCCTCTTTAGCTCGGCGTTGAGAACGTCGAGACGATCAACAGTCGATTGAAGATTCGCCTCGTCTCGCTGCTCGAAGGCCAACTCGATCTGAAGCACGGCGAATCGGTATCGAGCGGCTACGACCTCCAATCGGTCACTCAACACCGGATCCGGGCATGGATTGACCCTGATCGAGCCCACCAAGGCAAGCGCCGCAGAGCGGATCAGGTCAATCGGGGCCATGTTCCCATCCCGTCCAGCTGTGAGCACGGGCAACCCAGCGCCTGTCGCATCAATGAGGGAGCAAATCAATGGGCTCGTACCCTTTAGCCATACGAGCGCCTCTTCTCGATCGCTACTCGTATGATCCATCTCAGCCCCCATGGCAGAACTCCCAAGATGTCGTCGTGTGATCAAGCAGGACGAGACGAAATAGCGTCAGAGGACAGAGATCCCGTACCCAAGCAGCTTGAGGTGAGCGGAGACCATCCGCTTCATCAGACTCTCCATTTGCCCCCCCATTCTGGTAGCGGTAGAAGGGATTTCTACCTGCGCCCTGTTAGGAAACTATTAGAGGGGTGCTGGTGTGGTCAATGTGGTTTCTCGATCAGGTGATTGGGTCTTGGAGTTCCTGGTCCAGTTCGGTCACCGATTACGGGGCCAGGTCGGTATCGCCCTGGTCACAAAGCTCAGAATTAGGTGTCCCCTCCGACGAAGACCGAGACGAGTCGGTTGGGGACGCCGACAGAGCAGGGACGATTTCGACCAACTGGGTGGGGTCATTAATGTCGTCTGGGATCGATCCGATCGGCGGTTCTTTGTGCCGAGCCAGCCTCCAGATCCCGCGGAGATCGTCGATGGCAGTGGTCACGATGCGCACTCGAGAGTCGTGATCCTCCACCCAGATGACGGGCACCTCATTGATCCGCAGCCCTTGACGCGTGGCCAGTACGAGCAGCTCCGTGTCGAAAAACCAACTGCCATCCTTCACGTCGGGGATGATCGACTCGACTACCTTCCTGCTGATTGCCTTGAACCCGCATTGAGCATCCCTCACCCCGTACCGCAAGATGGCTCGGGCGATCCAGTTATAGAGATGCGAGATGATTTCTCGCCACGCGCTTCTGGTCACCTGGGACCCGGGATCAAGGCGGGACCCGATGGAGATGTCAGCAAGACCGTCGGCTATGGGATCTACCAACGACCTCAACGCCGAGAGATCTGTGGAGAGATCGATGTCCATATAGGCGACGATGTCGGCCGTGCTGGTCGTCCAGGCCGCCTTGAGCGCCCTGCCCCGCCCACGTTGTGCTAGCCGGAGTGCCCGTACTCTAGGTACCGTCCTGGCGATGCGGCTGGCGACGTCCCATGACGCGTCGGTGCTCCCATTGTCGACAATGGATATGGTCCACTCGTACGGATACCCTGAATCCAGCTCGGCGACGAGGCGGCACACGTTCGTCTCCAAGGTTTGGTCCTCGTTGAGAACCGGTAGGGCGACATCGATCGTGGTGGTCCGCACCGAAGAACTCGGCCCCCTGTTCGCACGTCACATCGGCTCACCAAGGCGTTGCCGGAGCCTGTTATGTACCGAAGCACTACCGGGTACAGGGCGACAGCGTACTCCTCCGTCCGGAGATCGACCAGACGAAGTCCCATGGACCCTGCCCAACCAATGGCTACTACTCCGCACTGGCGGTCCGAGAGCCGGCCGTGGATGGAGGGCAGCTGTTTGGATCGAGTTCGCCTGTCAACCGAAAAAGTGAGATCCCCACATAGACGATGCCGCCTCCGTTTCCTCTGTTGCTCACATCAGTGGCGATATTGCGCTGCAGGAGTGTCGAGGACGGATCGGAACCGGTCCACAGTGTGTACGAGGACGGAGTGGCGAACACGTCCTTTCGGCGCGCTGCCGGGTCGGTTGAGGTGACAACATAGTCATAGCGGCCCTCATTGATGGCCTTCCGCCAAGCTTCACAACTGGTCAACGAAGCGAACCCATGGTGGGGCTCGGGCTGGGCGACATATTGGACGTAGTTGGTGAGAGTGCGACCGTAGAAGCCGTACTGAAGTTGTAGAAGATCCCCGGCCACTGCAATGCGAGAGTGACTGATGTGTTGGGCCCAAGCGACGATGCTTGATGAAGTTGTGTTCGCGTACCGATTGCGAAGATAGAACTGCTGGAGGCTGAAACCTGCGCCCAGTAACGCGATGATGATGGCGGCCACGGCAAGGTGGGGCGGTCGCCACTGGCGCCGTCGCGCCAGCCAGAGAGATAGTGCTACGGCGAGTACAACCACGCCAATGACGAGTCCGATAAGCGAATCAACACCGCTGATCGGAGGTTCGAAGTGTTGACCCAGCCAAGAAATCGGCCAGATCGTCCCGTCGAGCTGGTTCAGGGATATGGTGCCTACGTAGGCCCCCAGGATCCACCAAGCTCGATTCCCCACCCGTAGCGCCGGGATGAGTGGCAACATGACCAATCCCATCACGACACCAGGATCGGCATAGCGGACGTTGTCGACGAAGTAGACCGGTACGCCGAGTATTGCGAGGTACTCAGGGGTGACAATGAATGCTGCCGCGGCAATCAGGCCCACCCAGGAAAGCATCTTCGCCATCCGACCCGGCCCCGCTAGGACGCCCAGCACGAGTCCAGCCGCGGCCAGAGGGAGCAGAGCCCACCAGGCCGGACCGAACGATAGCCGCAGACCTGGCAAGAAGAAGTGGCGCCAATCGCTGACGTTGAAAAGGAAATGACCGAACGTGGAGCGAGGTATGGCGGCAGCGGGACTCGGTAAGGCCAGCGGTCCGATGCTGACCTTCTGTGAAGGAATGGGATTGCCCACGATCACCAGGTTTCGCAGATACCAAAACCCACCCGTGACCAACACGAGCAAGACCCACAGGCCTACCTCCGACCGGCGTCTTCCACGTCGCGCGAGCACCGCGACCCCGATCGTCAGGGCGGCCACCGGCGCAATGAACGTGAACTTTGTGCCAAATGCCACTCCGGCTGCCAAGGCCGCCACGGCCAGCCCGCTGATACGTGTCCGTTGGTCGCTCTGCGCCGCTCCGATGAGAAGACGCGGCGCAGGACAGCAACAGCGCCAGCCCGACCACATCGTCGTAGGCACCTCCGGGTTGGGTGGCCACCAATCCCGGGATGGCGAACAACACGGCCGCACCGGTCACCGTCACCGGAGCGACACCAAACGGGCGGCCGATGCACCACGCCGCCAGCAGAGCCAATGCCATCCAAGCCGAATTGATGAACGGCGAGAGTATGTCGTTGCCCATGAAAAGGATGCCCAGGGCGTGGAACAACTCCGACGATGCCGGAAAAAAAACCGTCACCGCGTCATTGTCGACATAGTGAAGTGGCACGATGGTGCCCTGCTGTACGAACCGGGCGGCGAATGGCATGTGGTACCAGAGTGTGTCCACCGTTGTCATGCCATGGTGAAGTGCATCGACTGTTCGGGTAGCCCAATCTGCAATCAAAAGACTGACGGCGAAAATTGCGGCCACTATGGCAGCAGTGGGAGAAGTGCTCTGTGCTCCAGTCGTCGCTTTGAATTCGTCGGCTGTGGCGGTACGGACCGGTGGATCCGACGCCCGACGACCGACCCACCAACCGACTACACCAGCAGAGGCCATGACGGGTACGACCGCCGCCAGCCGGAACAGATGAATGGCGCCGACGAGCTCGGCCAGAACAACGACTGCAGCTACGGCCATGACAATCTCGGCCAAACAACCCACGGCACCGGCCCAATCCGGCAGCAGGCGCCTCCGCCAAGCGCGAGCCGCGGCGCCTATAGGGACGAAGGCGACGCAAAGCAACAGAAGCCCCTCTACGTATCGAGCGAACGTCACAACTGCGTCGAACCGCCGATCCCGGCCGCGACAGGCGATCGCCTCCTGGTCCCGTTGACCGGGTGTACGGAGACCCGGCCGAGGCGATCCTCAGAAATCAAGATGGGAGCGAGGGTCCCTCCCGACCGGGCGCCATCGTCGCAAGCCCATACGAATCGCGCGCTGCTTGCCTCGATCAATTCCAATGCCCCCGGTCCAGTGGGCTTGCCCGAAAGATATCGTCGGCAAGGACGGTTCGTATTATAGGATCCAGCGTCCACGAGTAGCCCATGAGTATATGCCGACCCGGTTTGCTTCTTGGTGCGCGGGACGATCTGGCCCGGTCATACCGGAGCGAGTTCCGCGACCCTTCTCGGAGTCCGGTGGCCACCGACGAGCGGCAATGCCCACAGCGCCTAGCGCAGAGAACGGGTCCACGTCACGAGAAGAGGAGCCAGAAAATGGGCGGGACTCCCCTCACGGTTGATGCTGCGAGACTGGATCAGGTCCGGAAACTGGATCAGGTCCGTAATAGGGTGGCTCTCGAGGTGGACAATCGCTGTCGGCTCTTGGTGGGCGGACTTCTCCTGACGTCACAATGAACAGAACGAGCGTCGCTCCAGATGTAAGCGAGAGTCTGGAAGCCAGCGGTCTGCGAAGGCGCCCCTCGCTCCTCACCTCGAAGGTATCGATTGCCATCCTCGTTGTTGTGTACCTGGCCTTCGCTCTGACCTTCAGCCTCCTTACTCGAGCATGGGAAGCGGATGACGAAGTTCCGCACACTCAGTACATCGAGTACATCGTGGCCCACAATTCGATTCCGCACATCTCGGCGAGGAACAACATCGAATCTCACCAACCGCCCCTCTACTACCTGGTGGCGGCAACGTGGCAACGGATCATTGGTATCCCTGAATTTGCTCCCGACTTTGTGCCGGCCCACTACAAGGATCCGTTCATCACGGGTCGACTCGTCGGCCGTCACGACTACACGCCCACAGAGCGCCGTAATGCGATCCGTGTCCACGAGATTCGCCTTCTTTCCATCGTGTTGGGTCTGGGAACGGTCCTGCTCACCTACGCCGCTCGCGCGATTGGTGAGAGCGGGCGAACCCACTGCCCTCGCGGCCGGCTTGTTCGTTGGCCTATTGCCGAGGGAGCTTGTCGTTTCGTCGGCGATAACCAACGATGCACTGGTTATCCCGCTCTGTTCTTTGGCGCTCGTGCTGTTCCTGATGGCTGAGCGATTTCGCGCCACTGGAAGATCTCGTCGCCGGCGCCTCATTCTTCTTGGCATGGGACTGGCTCTCGGTGCAGCCGCCATTACCAAGCTAGACAGCCTTCCAGTTGCTGCGGTACTGATCGCATTGGTATTTACGCGTCGGTTACGCGACGTCTCCGAGCCACCAGTCACCATTCGGCGAACCAGCCCGGCCCAACCTCCACGATTCCCTGGATCGATGTCAAGCGTCTGATCGACGGCGTCGTCGCCGTCGTTGGATTTCTGGGCGTCTCAGGTTGGTGGTTTCTCCGGAACAAGCATCTTTACGGCCAGTACCTGGCCACCAACGCGAGTGAGAACTATCTCCGGCCGCTCTATTTCCTTCATCCGGTGCCATGGACGAGTTTCTTGTTCGTGAACGAGCTTCCCGGTCACCTTGTGGTTCACCATGTGGTACCTGCAACCCAACCTGAAATTGCCCACATGGATGAATGCCGTGCTGGGCACTCTTGCAATCATCTCGATCGTGGGGGCTGTTTGGGTTCTTCTGGCCGGTCGACAGCGATTGTTACGGAGAGCGAGGATCTTTTCCGTTCTGGGTTTACTCGGGGTGATCGTCGGTGGCGTGGTCGCCGTCATTGTCGTGATCAAAACAGTGGGGTACGCCGACGCCCGACTGGCATACGTCGGGTTGTCGGCGTTCGCAATCGTCGCCGTGGTCGGGATGAACCGAGTCGTACAGCGGGATTAGCCCCCGCTTAGGAAGTCTGGCTCCGTTTTTCTGGCCGTTCGTGCTGTTTGCGGTGGACCTCTACGTCATTACCTCCGTGCTGATCCCCCTTGGCGGACTGTGACCGGAGGCCCGGAAGGTATCCGATCTCGAGTCTTGACCCGCCCCCAGTGGACTCACGGAGATGAGAACAGGCTGAGATGGTGTGCCTGGGCAAGATGGGCCTGCTTGCGGACGAACGAGGCCGGGCCGACTATGTAGAGTCGATAGACGATTTGGCCATCGGATTCGTGGTTGATGTTTCGGAGCACCCGCGCCACGGTGACATCGTCGGCATAGATGGTCCGAGCTCCTGCATTTCCGTAATGGAGCCCGAATGCGATCTGGACCACAATGACGATGGCAATGGCCCAGCGGGCCACCCGAAGGGCGTGGTTACCCATCCAGTGACGAACTCGCCACATGACGCGGTGTTCGGAGGCGGGCAGGCCGTCTCGATCCCTATCCGCTGTACTCCGTCTCCAGGCCATTGTTGGCTGTCCGAGCAACGCTAGGTAGATCCCGATCGGAATCAGGAGATCAAAGGTGGTATAGCGAGAGAAACTGGCTCCGTAGTATCCAAAGACCGCTCGGCCATACGTGGTGATTGCAGCAAAGAGCAATCCCACACAGATGAGGGCGACACCGATCGGACCGCCCCCGGTTTCTTCTCGGCGCATGCCGTACGCCAGAAGGACGGCTACAGCCAGAACAAGGATTACGAGGCCCAAGAGAAGCACGGCTGGATTTCCCCAACCCGACTCGCTATGGGTCATATCGGCAAGCCCGACTACGTCACCCAGAGCAAACAGGTAAAATTTAACGGCTGCTATCGGATGGTGCCATATGAATGAATGCTCCGGGGTAGTGTTGGGGTTGAAGTTGACAAAGTAGAGAATTATTGCCGCGATTGCTGAAGCAATCCATATTCTTACGTAAGCTGATCGGCGGCGGCGATGGTACAAAAGCACGATCCCGGCGGGCCAGATCAGCAGACCCCCTAACGAGGAGAAACTTCCCACTATGCCGGCGGTAATCGACCCGATGAAGTAGATCCAGGTCAGCGAGGGACGGTCCAAGAGGACCAGGGCCACGGCAAGGGAGAACACCACCAAGTACCAGGCCATTTGAAAGCCCCATAATGCGTTCTGGTATTGAACGATCGAAAAAGCCAAGAGCGCCACGGGACAGTAGTACAGCCAGGGAGCAGAGGGTGAACGACGTTTGTGAGCCCAGATGATCAGTACGGTCGATCCGACTAATAGCGTTGCGCTCAGATACTCCTCTACCTGGATATTGAAGTGCGTCGTATAGGCGAGAAGTAGAACAATCAGATTGGGAAACAAGATCCGATTCTCGTTGTGCTGGGCCCAGAGAGAGCTCCAGTCAAGCCATGCGTATAGGAATGTCCAATGACGACTAGATCCGCCCATTGGTCGCCCACAATTACATTTAGACTGTAGCGATGCAGTGTCCAGAAATAGACGACCACTGGAAGGACGAATCCGACGATGGTGAGGGCGTTGACCACCTTCGGGTCGAATCTATCGACGAAGCGATTTCTCCCTGTGGTTGCCGGCAGCAGCTCGGAGTCGGATTCCTCCGTCGGAAGATCGATCGCCTGGTCTGTCACGTAGACCTCGTGGTTCCAGCGCAGTGGGGGACAGGGCGCCCCGGCGGCCGGATGATGGCCACAACGGTGCCACCGTGAGTGGATCTATCTCGAGACATGAGTTGGGTGCGGATCAAACTCGACTCCGGAACGGGTGACAGCCCTTCACCAGGAGGGCATGACAGGGTGGTCAGAGCAGTGTTACTGAATCTAGTGGCAGAGGGTTGCTGAGAACGGAGATCACTCGATCCGGTAGCGACCTTCCATCACTGAGACAAATGCGGCTCGATAATCGTGCAGTCACAACGGGCGGCGGCCACCACAGCGATGCGGAGGGCGACGGCGATCGTTAACCTCCGCCGACTCAGCCTGTGACCGCGCCGGATCCAATGGAGTCGACGGCCGGCCCTTCGGACTCGATGAGTGAAGCTCTCGGATGTTCGGTGGCTTTCTCTACCACTACTCCTTGGTGCCCCTACGCCAGAGGCGGTCGCGATAACCCAGAAGCTTGCTGGCTGTGTGATCGGAGATCCCGAAGTGCCGCTTCGTCCAGTCATAGGCGCGAAGCATCCGAGTGTCGGCATATATCAGGATCGAATGTGCACCGTCACCAGGTCGGGCCCGATACTCCGTGGACCTCACGATCGGGTCTACCTCGATGCTGAAGTAGTAGAGCGCCAGCGAACGTCTGGCCACCCCATTAGGACAGCGCATCGGATCGGGGTGGCCGTGGAACGAGGTACCGTCAGTGGTGAAGATCAGAACTCGATTCGAGATCGGTCTCACCTTTTCGACGCACTTCGTCACGTCGGCATTCCACAACTCGAGGTCCCCGCCGTACTCAGGCCTCCAGTCCTCGTTGAGATAGAGCAGGAGATTTGCTCGCCGCTGCCAGTTTCGATTGTGGGGATGCACGGTGTAGTCGGCGTGGATGTTCAAGTACCCGCCGGCGGTTGACTGATGAAGGCCACCACCCTCGAGAGAGGGATCCGCCACCAAGTCCCTTACGCCGATGAGCTCGCTGACGAACTGGACGAATCGGGGGGAGTTGAGCTCTTCCAGAATCCCCTGCAGCGTGGGTCCCCAGGTCTGAGGATCGGTATTGCTGAACTTGCGCTCGTTGACGTGAAGGTAGTTGTTCCACTGGTCGGGGTCGACTGGCGGGAATTCCGCAATCGCCGCCTTCGCTTCCCCGGGCTCGAGGAAGTCGTCGATCACGATATGAGGGTATGGGTCAGCTGAGGCATAGCTGGTGCGCAGGGAGTCGATGTCCCGTTCCAGGCGATCGAGATCGACACGAGGGCCGGATCGGTCTCTCTGCGTCTCTATCGTCATAGTGACTCGATCGTCATAGTGACTCGCTCCCCAGTGGCGGCACGATATACCGCGAAGCCGCCATCGGCCATGGGCGGCCCCGGCTAGGGGATGCGCCGAAGGCCAGCGGTAGGTGCAATGTAGCTTGTGGGGCGCACTGCTCGGACGTGAGCCGCCGACCTACTACCGGTCGGCAGGTCAGCTGGACTCGAATCCCGGCCTTTCGGGCAGGACCCACGGCACTCGGCGCCGGCGCCCGGCGATTCAGGCGATACAGAGCCGTTCTCGATGGCAGCACGACGCCCCTTCTTGTCCGTCCCTGCCTGGCCTGAGCAATCCGGGCGGCAGATCCCGCGTCCGATCTGGCCAGCGTACTGTGGTCATCCCGTCCTGGGGCAAGCTCATCAAAATTGACGGCACTGGGCGGCTCGATGCTCAGGCTTCCGTTCCGACCTCCGCCTCCGCTATCTGGGCAAACAGCCTGTTGAGGATCATGAATTTGAGCAGCCAGAGAATCCCGAAGGCGGCGATGTTGGCCCCCACCACCAGCACCGTCCGGGCCAGATGCTGGAGGTGGTGGGCATCGGCGAAGTTGTGAGCCCACGATGAGGTAACGAGTGCAAACCCGATCCCGGTCAATGACATGACCCAAAAGGGAAGTACCTCTTTCCAGATGTGTGATCGTCCGCCTTTCTTCCAGACCCAATGCCGATTGAGGAAGTATGAGGGGATACCGGCCATCACATTGGCAAACAGGGTGCTCCACACTTCTGACCAGAGCCGAAGGACCCCGAACACGATCGTCAAAATGACGAGCGATGTGAGGGCTGAGATGGCAGAGACCATCGTGTAGCGAACGACCTTGAGCCCTTGGGGCGTCTGACTGAGCCGCCACAGGCGAACGACGGATTCCTTCATCGCTTACAGGCTACCTCTGTCAATTTTGGTTGCGGGTGGGGTGTTTGACCCTCGGAAGATAGGGCCACCCAAGCTCCCGTGTGATCGCTCGGATCATCTGTTGTTGGATACACTCGCTCGCAATGGGGCGCAGAACAGACGACTCCCTCGCAGTCACGACTCTCGAGCATCAGGACGAGCCCGCTGTACTGCCCAGAATTCCCGAGGATACAGCGCGGACGGCCGTCGGCACCAAGTCGTCGGGGGCAGAACTCGGCCGACGGCGATTTACCATTGCCGTTCTCATCGCTGGTGCTCTGACCGCCGTGCCGTTTTGTTGGATTCTGTGGAGTCTTTGGGGATCCCCCAATCTGCTTCGCACAACCACATATGAGAGCAACTTCTACGACCTTCAAACCCGAGCCATGTTTCACGGTCACCTCTGGTTGGCCAACGGATCCATCGGTATCGAAGCTTTTGTGCATCAAGGCCATCAGTACACGTATTTCGGGCTGTTCCCGTCTCTTCTTCGCATGCCTGTTCTCGCCATCACTCATAGTCTCGATGGCAAGCTGACCGGACCATTCATCCTCATTGCCTGGCTGGGCACCGGGCTGTTCTCTGCATTGCTGCTCTGGCGGGTGCGCGTACTTGTTCGCGGTCAGGCGGTAATGAGCCGGGCCGAAGCCACTGCGTATGGCGCGGTGATGGCCAGCATCTTGGGTGGGACGGTGTTCATGCTCCTAGCGGCGACCCCGTTCGTCTTCGACGAGGACATCGCGTGGAGTATCTGCCTGACGGTCGGCGGCCTTTTTGCGCTGCTCGGGGTGCTGGAACGACCGTCGTGGGGTCGGGTGCTTGCCAGTTTCGCACTTGTGCTGGCGGCAAACCTCGATCGGGCTACAACCGGATGGGCGTGCGCGGTGGGTGCCGTGCTGATTGCCGTCTGGTTCGGGTTGGGTCGTGGGGGCACGGAGAATCGCAGGTGGTGCATCCCGGTGCTGGCGGCGGGGCTCGTACCACTGACCGTCGCGTGCGCAGTCAACTACTCCAAGTTCGGCCTCCTCTTTGGTGTTCCCTCTGCCGAGCAGGTGTGGACGAGTGTGAATGCTTACAGGCGCCAGTTCCTCGCCGCCAATCACAATTCCGAAGTTGGCACCATCTTCGTACCGACCAACATCGTCGCATACTTGCAACCAACCGGTATTCGGTTCTCGTCGGTCTTCCCGTTTGTCACCTTGCCGGCAGCGCCGCCCGCATCCTTGTCCGGCGTGTTGTTCGACCGAAAGTATCGGACGGCAAGCCTGCCTTCGTCCACGCCGCTCCTATTCCTCTTGGGCTGTTGGGGACTGATAACTGCCTTCAGGCGGCACCCGATCGGGAAGGTAGCGCTGACTCGCATTCTGCTGTTGGCCGCGGGTGGAGCGGGTGCCGCCCTGCTGCTGTGGGGTTATATCGGTCCGCGGTACTTGGGGGACTTCGTGCCCTTCTTGGTGCTGGCCAGTGCGGTTGCTTTGGCGGACATCTGGCGTCGGATGGATGGTCGGAGCAGGCCGATCCGGATTGGGGTGTCGGCAGGCATTGCCCTGGTGGCTCTGTTCTCAGTCATCGCGAATATCGGTATGGCCGTTACGCCAAACGAACTGTGGAACCCGACCCAAGTCCTCAACTATGTCAAGTTCCAGAAGACCGTCAGTGACTTCACCGGCCATCCCGTGGACTCGCGTGTGATGCGAGGGAACTCATTGCCCGCGTGGGGTCCCGGGGACCAGTTATACGTGATTGGCAATTGCGATGGGCTGTACGTTTCCAATGGGGAGGACTACTCGACGATACCGAGCGACCAAATGCACCGGGCGACGTGGATGACGGTTGAACTGGGCCATCGGTTCATGCACACATTCACTGTCACCATCAATCATCCTCAACCGGGCACGACCGATTCGCTGCCACTAGTCACAGCTGGCGCCAACACGATATCGATATCTGCGACCGGTTCAGGCGGGAATGATCAGGATCTGGTGAGGTTCACCATGTCCGGGCAGGGCCAACTCGTGCGTGGGTATTCCAAATCCTTCCACCCCGGAACCTCTCTGCGGGTGGTGGTGATCACAGACCCAGCCAAGCATCTCGTAACCGCGACTGCGAACGGGGTCACCTTTCTGTCCCGTCCATTGATCAATGGGGAACCGATCCGCGACGACGCAGAGCATTTCAATTCCAATTCCGATCAAGCGCAGCGATCAATCTCAGTGGTGGACAAGACGGGATCCACGGCCGAACCGACTCTTTGCCAAAGTCTCATCCACCACTAGCCAGGAACCGCCACAATGAACTGGTCAAACTCTGAGTCGCCCGGTCACGGGGCGAAGGGGCGACTCAAGTGCAACATGGATGTGTCTGGGGCGGCACGATACCTCGATATGGCGTCATCGAAGCGCTCTATGAAGTCGGAACCGTAGACCCGTTCTCGTCCGTGGACGAGCAGAATCGGCTCATGGCCAGCCCGGACAATTGATCGTAGGTGTCGGTCGCGAGGCATCAGTGGTCGGCGGCGGTCGTCGATGCATGCCAGAGGTGGTGACTGATGGGGTCGGAGACCCCATGCCCAGCTACAGCGCAATGAGCGGTTCCGGTTCGCTCCGACCCAAGTCTGGCGCGCTGAACCTAGCCGCCGATTGCGACTTACATCTACGGCCAGCATCGATCACCCGTGCAACACTTACGGAGTGTCTCAAACACGGTCGCAGGACGATGGGGGATCGCCGACCGGCGGGTCCGCTACCCCTGTCCATCCGAATACACCATCGGTGTCCACCACGGGTGATGACCGATCGACGGCGTCGGCTCCTTGGCCACGGTGGACCGACGGTGTCGCCGCCGTCATCGTCGCTGGGGCTATCGCTGCCTTCTTTTGGCAGATCCATCACTACGGCGTCAACGCCGTCTACGCGGACCAATGGGACAATGTCACGGTTGTCAGCCACTCATACTCGGGCACGCTCAGCTTCGCTACGTTGTGGGCGCAGCACAATGAGAACCGAATTCTGGTCCCGAATCTCATCGTGGTCGGCCTGGCCCATCTGACGCGATACAACATCATGGCTCAGTTGTATCTGAGCGCGGTGATGACGGTGGGGGCAAGCGGATTGCTTCTATGGGCCCACCAACGACGGTCGAGGGCGACGCCGTGGTTGCTGTACTGCCCCGTAGTCCTGATGCTCCTCTCGTTCGTGCAGTATGGGAATACGTTGTCCGGCTTTCAACTGGCCTGGTGCCTGGTCATGTTGGCGCTGGCCACTGCCGTGTTCTTCCTTGACGTTCCCACCCTCGGTTGGCCGATCCTTGCGTGCGCAATTGCGGCTGCGGTGGTGGGTAGCTTCTCGTCACTGCAGGGTCTGCTGATTTGGCCGGCCGGTCTCGTGCTGCTGTACCACCGGCGCCGTCCCCGCCGCCTTGTCGGCGGGTGGGTAGTGGCGGCGGTGGTGACTACTGCCCTCTACTTCCACGGCTATGACTCCCATCAGGGAGTAGTTGGTGGTTACGGTTATTCGCTCTCGCATCCCATAGCGGCGGCGAAGTTCTTCCTACTCGCCATCGGCGATGTCGTTGGAGTTGTCCAGCCGACCTCAGACACCACCGCGGTGATCGTGCTTGGATGTGTGATTTTTGTCATTGCCGTGGCGGTGTTGCTTGTGTACGGCATTCGTCGCAATACGAGCGGGGCCAGCCCGATCGGCATCAGTCTCATCTGTTTCGGGTTGCTGTTCGCCGGGACAATCACCGAGGGTCGTGCTGGGTTCGGGTTGTGGGCAGCTGGCGAGTCTCGCTACGCGACCTTTGACCTGTTGATCCCGGTCGGTTGCTACTTGGCATTGCTCGAACGACCGGCGTGGCTGCCTGCGAGTATTCGCCCCACAAAGGGACTCTCGCTACGTGACGATGGAGAGGTCACCTCCGCCCGCCGGTCCTTCGAGCCCAGCCGTGCTCGTGGCGCCATGGTGATCGTACTGATGAGGGTGGCTCTGGCCGGCGCCATCGGCCTGCAGATCGTGCTCGGCTTGGCGAACGGCCTTTCCGGGAGCCAGGCGGCGCAGCAATTCCTGTTCCGATCGGCGGACGTCCTTGTGAACATCGACCGAGCGCAGGACTCACAGGTCCAGTACTGCCTCTCGCCTTTCGAGAGCCCAGGTGAGGTTCGTCGGCAGGCTGCGTTCCTCAAAGAACACGGGCTCGCCGTATTCGGAGGCCAGGAAGAAACGAAATATGCCAAAGAGGGACTGAAGCCCAGTCTGTCGTGTGCGTAGGAATGTCCTGGCTGGACAGCACCCGGTGGGCGGATTGACGGTTTTCATCATCTCAAATTGTGACGCTTCAGGCCTTTCTATGTCGTGCGATCAAGGCATCCGATGCCGCCGGCAATCAAAACGGGGCCACTGGACGAGCACTGCTGTGAGTAAATAGATCGCGGAGCGCTAGAGCTCGGATTGTCGGGTTCGTGCCACGTTGGAAAGTTCGGGGTCTGACGGGGCCTCGTCACACCGGGCAGCAGATACGAACCCTGAGTCAGGCGGGCGGTCCAGGGATGTTGGTGCCCACCCGGGAGGGATCAGGCGTAGACCTTGGTGTCCGAGTTACCGAGGGGCTTCAGCGAACAGCGAAACACCTGCTTGTGATGAGAGTGAAGGTTGCGCGTGGCCAAGGACGCTGGGGCTATGAATTCCCGTGGGAGCTCGGTGGCTGCGAAGCTCCATGGCGAGAGCCCATACCGAGAAACCTATCGAACTCGGGCCACGGATGACGTGCAGTCGCTGACGGAAGGCTGCCAGAATCGCAGAGGGACGCCCCGGCGGCGTCCAGGACGACGGATAGATGGCGATCAGATGATCGGTCGGCCAAGGTGCGTTTGGCGCAGCGATGAGCTCTGATTGCCTTGTTGAGGGTGGATCCCCAGATGGAAGGGCCGGAGTGCGGAGTAGTCAGGATTCGTCATCAACGGGGGCATGGATGATGGGCTGTGACACCGTTGTCCAGGGATGGTCGACCAAATACTTGAGGATAATGGCCGGCCATTTCGATCTGCCCACCTTTCAAGTCCGGGCATCTCGGCAAGACTATATTCGGCATACGGATCGGCGAAGGGCCACATTGACCGACGGGATCCACAGTAAAGGGTGGGGGAATCTTGATGACTGTAGTCGGCAGGCCATGGTTGCGGAGATAGGACATCTCCCCGGGATTGGAGATGGCACGAAACTGGATGAGGCCCGGTAACTGGACCTCGGAGGATTGGTGCCGCTATCCCTGTCGGCGACAGTCAAGGTCTGAACACCGTTGCGGGCACCAGTTCCGATCAAAACGACTCAGGCGCCTCCGATGAGCTCCCGACGACGCGTCTGTCTGACCGACGCCAAGCAGGAAGATAATGGCTACCTCGAGAGCGGCAACTATGAACGCTTGCACCTGACGAGTAAACGTCCAGACCACGGTCACGAGCAGGAACGCAACAACAGCCCGCATGTCCATTCGACGAGCGAGGGCCAGGAAGCGAGCGTAGCCGGTTAGCGAGATGGCGATCGATTCGCTAGTACGATCCGATACCACTGCAGGATCGCCACGGTAAGCGGATCAAGGGACCACGACCTGTGCCGCCAGACGAATGATTCCAGTATGTAGTCCGGCCGAGCTGCACGGTGGGTAGCGATCCAGACTGCGCCGATCAAGCTTGAAGGGCGACCTGCCGCAAGTTTCCCCCAACGACAAAGACCTCGGGAATGTCATGGACGTTGACGAAAAAGCTCACCGGCAGTACGCAGCCATGTGTGGAGTTGTCGTCCTGGGGGTTCGCAGCCCAACTGAGTGTCAGGTAAGCAACGGCGAAGGCCGCGTAGCAGATGACGGACACCGAGTTGATCCGCGCCCACTGACCGATCGGAGCCCTCCTTCGGTTGCTGAGGAGGCTGCTGTTGCCAACTCGCTCTCCACTAACCACGCATGTCGCCCCATTTGCATCGAACGCTCACTGACACCCACCGCGAATCCCTTCTGTTGAATGAGCATTGTGGAACTCAATCATCAAGAACCAGATCGTAGGCAGTGGAGCGTTGCCCAACATATCGACGTGGCCACAGCCAATGTCAACTGGCGAGACCAGTATGGGCCGGACGTCATTCACATGAACTCGATCGAGTACGACGGGAACGGAGGGATCATCTTCAGTGTCCCGCCACCTCGAGCGCGGCATCTATCGCATAGGACATGGCCACTGGCGGCATCACGTGGAAACTCGGCGGTGAGCCCCACCCCGCAGACCCTCAAGGTCGTCGGGGACCAGTATCTCGACGCAGGAGGACAGCTGTTCTCCGGCCAACATGACGCCCGGCTCCAACCCGACGAGTCATTGACCTTGCACGACAACGGCAGCAGGGCCAATCGAGCGCCGCGTGCTCTCCGCTTTACCATCGACATGTCCACTTACACGGCTACTGAGGTCGAGCAGGTCACCGACCCCCGTGCTCCAACATCTCCTTATACGGGGAGCGTCGAAAAGCTGCCCGCCGGAAATTGGGTGGCTGACTGGGGCGGCGGCGATTTCACAACAGAACTAAGCCCGCAAGGCGTTCCGCAGATCACCATCACCTACCCTGGCTACTTCTCCTACCGAGCGGCGCAGGTGTCCGCATCGGTCAATGCCTTACGCCGGGGCATGGACGCCATGGTGCCGACTCTTAGCGGGGTTCCGTTACCGGCACCGAACCCATTGGCCGCAGCAAACGCATCCACCAAT
Organism: uncultured Acidimicrobiales bacterium; assembly: GCA_963734435.1. Lineage (GTDB taxonomy): Bacteria > Actinomycetota > Acidimicrobiia > Acidimicrobiales > RAAP-2 > Bog-756. Next base: position 327,387 of record CAVTHA010000003.1, read on the forward strand.
GTGAGCACTGGAGCCGCCAGTCCTGCGTCCCACCATCGAGGACGTCTAGGCAGAGGGCAGCGGCGCGCCAGGGTAGAGGGTGCCAACCATCGCGGTTGGCGGGCGGGTACATTCGGGCCCGCCTAGCGTCGGCGATTTACTATCACGATCGCCCAAACAGCTGCGAAGGCCAAGCATGCAACCCATGTAGCCCACGCGAGGGCTCGCCGCAATGCCGATGCGAGGTACAGCCCAATTGCGATCACGAGTAATACCACGAGGTAGATCGGATCGGATGACTCTGGCCGTCCGGAGGGCCGTTGTCCGCTGGAGTTGAACTCAAATCTACGAAGAGGAACGTAGATGCTCATTGCGGGAGCGCTAGAGCTGACCTACTCCCTTGGGTCGATTGGATCTGGAGAACCATTGACGACATGAACCGAGTCTGAAGGTATTGGTCAAGTATTTGGTACCAATACCGATCTGAGTAAGGCTGTTATCTCCGGTTCCATCATTCGAGTGGCTCCGAAGAGCAGATGGTTGGTATCTCCATAAATCAGCTGATTGTGCAGCTCCAACGGACAACCCGTTCGGTTGCAGAGTATGCCATCGGGATCAAACACCGGTACTTTCGCGTGGGCAAAGACGGCACGCTCACCATCGATGAGCGGGCGGCCGGGTGACAAGGCGGTACTGAGTGACGGTTCGCAGGCGGCGATCGATCCCGTCTGAGAGACACATTCTGCAGGATCGTAGGGAAGGGTGGGATTGTCCATGATCACCGCAGGTCGAATCCCTTGTACCCGCATTTCCTCTACGAACTCAATCACTGCGGCCTTCCAGAGCACCACCTGCTCGGGCACGGGTGGCACGTTTCCGTTCTTGTCCGTGATCAGACCCAGATATTGACCATCGTGTTCCGATAGCACCACTGCCCGCGGCTTCAGCTCACTCAAGAGGTGAAGACCTGCCTTTCGGAATGCCAAACACTGAGCAGTATCAACAGGCCCATTTGCTAGCGGTCGCACCGTCACAGGGATAAAGGGGCATCCCGGCTCGGCAATCTGGACAACCCGTACATTCAGCTTCGACCCGACCTCGCTCATCGCATTGAACCAGGTTCCGGCGTGTGAATCACCTACGAGGGCGACAACCGTCTTGCTGGCCGTGTCGCCGCCGGCACAGTAGTGGGTGCCATCTGGTGCGGTGAGCGTCGTACAGACCGCGAAGAAGTGCCTGAAGGCAAGGTTCTTGGCGTTGGTGAAGGACGTCGGGGTTCGCTGCGAAGCCAGTATCCACGTTCCTCCGGCCACGGCCAGCACGACCAAGGTGATGACTGCTCCAACCAGATATGTCCTGCGAGCCGAGCGGACCAATGACGCACGGAATCGCACCGGATTCTCAACGAGCGAAAACACAACGTACGCGACGCCTAAGGATACGATCGAGGCGAGTACCCGCACACTCACCGCATCATCGTTCAGTGCCAAGACGGTGAGGACGATGAAGGGCCAGTGCCAGAGATACCACGAGTAGGAGATCCGGCCCGTCCATGTCATCGGTGATGAGCCCAGAAACCGCCCCAGAACGGTAGGCCGTGGTAGGCGAGAGCGTTGACCCGACACGATCAGCAGTGCCGTGCCTACAACGGGGAGAACTGCGTTGAGACCGGGGTAGGGGGTAAAGCTGTCGAAGCTCACCGTGGCGTAGGCAAGCAGGGCGAGACCGACTGCTCCGGTGCAGATGCTGCGGACGCGGGTCAAGACCTCGGGCAGGGCGACGCATGCCAATAGCCCACCGATCGCGAATTCCCAGGCTCGAGTGGGGAGGCTGAAAAAGGCCCATGGGCTCCCGGCGTCGGTCCATCGCCAATTGAGGGCAAATGAAGCGACAAGCAGAATGGAGAAGAATGGCAGAGCGAGGCTGCGGACGGAGCGCCCGAACCTTCGGCCGACGACTAGCGCGACGAAGACAACGAATGGCCAGACCAAATAGAATTGTTCCTCCACTCCAAGAGACCACGTGTGGAGGAAGGGGCTCTTGTTGATGCTCGGGGCAAAATAGTTTTGAGCATTTGTCGCGAAGAGGATGTTCGAGACGTAGAGAGCGGAAGCCCCTCCTTGTTTTGCGATGTTGAGTGTGTCGAATGGCGCGAAGATGAAGTAGCTGAACGCGAGGGTCGCCACGATCATGATGGCAAGAGCGGGGACTAAGCGACGAATTCGCCTTGCCCAAAACTCTCTGAAGCGAATGGTGCCCCGTACGGTGGACTCGTCCAGAAGATTGCGCGTGATCAGAAAACCAGAGATGACGAAGAAGACGTCGACACCTATGAATCCGCCACTGAAGCCAGGAAGACCGGCGTGGTAGGCAACAATTAGGAGTATTGCGATGGCGCGGAGGCCTTCGATGTCGGGGCGATATCTCTCCGATGAGGAAGGCAAGGGGGCCGTCGACGAGGGTTTTTGGGGCACACTGGGATCGAGCGGATCCAGATGCGCGTTTTCTAGGGTATCGGCCATGTGCGGTCCGGAGATTGAATTGTCGGACGCGCCGGTGCTCGTTGTTCCGGACATACCGGAGGCGCAGTTTAGAGGCGAGGAACCGGGAAAGGGAGGTCGAGGCCCTAGGCACCGGCTCGGATTCGGACTCACTCGGAGATAGCAGTCCATCTCGAAAAGTCGGAGGTCTCGCGCCCCTGGAAAGTTGGACACCCAATAGAGACGAGCCAAAATGGCCTCTCATGGATGGTGAACGACGACGGACCGGCTGACCCTCGGTCGAACATCCGGTGGTCAGCGAACAAGAAGTTGGATGTGGTACTCCGACTCCTGCGGGGCGAGAAGCTAGAGGAGGTCAGTCGTGAGGTGGGGGTTGGGCTCTATCGCCTGGCCGACTGGCGGGATGAGCTTCTGGAGGGCGGACAAGGAGGGCCGCAAAGGGGAGCCGGCCACCACCGAGGACCGAAGACTCCGGCTACTGGAACTGAACTGTCCGTCGCGGTGCCGTTGCCGAAGCTGGCCAAAGAGGTTCGATCCCGATGCGAGAAAGTTTCCGCGCGTATACGATCCCATACCACTGTCTATCGGAAGGCGAAAGGTGGCTCGGGCGATAGACAGGAGAATGGTGGTCGGGATGGTCGTCTTGCTCTTGACGTTCATCTTGCCGTTGAGGGTGGTGACCCTCTCGGTTACATGAACGACCCCCGGCAGTCTCCGGAATGAGATTCGTGCTGGGTGTCCCTGACATCACTCCGGTCGAGGACAACTTCAGCCTCTTCGGCAGTTCGACCCGGTCCCACTTGGCTTCAAGATAGTGGTGTCGGGACTGGCTGCTCCCGGCTCTCTGGGTCGTCAACCTGAAGGGACCGTAGGCCGTGTCAGGCGTGGCATCGGAAGCGACCGTGCCATTCGGAAGCTTTGGATATGTCGGCCGGTTGCCGACGGTCCGACACGGTTCGAGACGGCTGCATCAGTACGCCAGGACTAGCGTCGATTCGGATTGGGAGGACACCCGAGTGGTGAGCAGAGGTCGAGCAAGCGAGGGTCACCTTGAACCCGATGGCAGGTCTGGAGTCGGTGCGCGTATGCGGACGAACTCGGCATCTATCTTTTGTTATTGCGTCTTTGCCATTGCGTACCTGTCGCTCAGTTGGTCCGGTACTCCCCATGTGATCGACAGTTATCCTGACAGCCACACCTATCTCCCGATCAGCTTTCTCGGTCACGCGGAACGGCTCTGGACCGTGCCCGTGATCTATTCTGTTGGAGGAAGCCCCGCCGGGCGGGTCGTACTCCAGTCCCTTATAGGGATGGCCTGCTGGATCACTCTTGGGGTGCAGATCGGCCACGTGATCCGAACGAGGATGATTCGTTTGGTGGCGCAGGTTTTGATCCTGCTGACTGCGTTAACCGCTCCCGTCCTGCAATGGAATCGGATAGAACTGAGCGAATCGATCAGTATCTCGCTGACCGTTCTGCTGCTCGCAACCTCGTTGGCTCTAGCGCGACGTTTCGACACCCCAGCCCTTGTGGCATTCCTGCTGGCTGTAATGCTCTGGACCTTTACACGTCAGGACGAAGCAATCGTCGTATTCGCGCTCCTAGTTCCATTTGCAATACTCGCGTTGGCTCGACGACGGGTTCGCCGTCTGGCAATTATTGGACTCTCTGGTGTCGCCCTGATCGGTGTGTGGGGCCTGGCAACAGCTCTTCAGACCACGAAGACGCCGCTTCAGGGGTCAAAGGTTTCTTCCCAAGCTCAGTTGGCTGGCCTTGTTCAATGGCGTGCCGCCGTTAACCCGGGCGAGATGCGGTATCTCTGGAATCACGGTCTCCCGCATACCCGGGCCATCCAGTTTCCTCCACCATTCACAGCTACAGGCGAGCCCGTAAATGTGAAGCAGTTCGGTAATCCCTTTGCGGAATATCGAATCGCAGCTGATCCCGAATTCAAGCGATGGGCAAGTAAGAGCGGTGCGACGGTTTGGATTAAATATCTAGTTAGTCATCCCTGGCCGACGGTTTCTCAGGCTCTAATCAATGCTCCGCAGTTGATGACTATGAACCCAGACTATATTGCAACTCCGGCACTTCCACAGTGGGCGTCCACAATCGTTTACGGCAATCTGAGCTCGCTCGTCGTTCCTAACGCGCCCTCCGGCCCGCCGAGGTCGTCTGATCCGATCTATCTTGTGGTCCTAACGACCCTAGGGCTTCTCCTGTTCTTTTTTGGAGCCTTTCGTGGTCGATTGTCACGAGCTTGTTGGGTAGCGGCTCTTGCGGTGGTGTTCGTTGCGATCTGGGGTCTCGTCATCTGGAACCTTGCTGCCGGAGACCTTCCTCGGGAGTTCATTGCCGCCGCCGTTCTTGCCCATCTAGCGGTTATTGTTCTCATTGCAAGTGCGTTGGATTCACTTATTACTGATCAGCCGTCGCAGTCGGCAGAGACAATTACCGATCCTAGTTCCTCGCCACATTCGTCAGGCGGTTCTCTTGGAATTGACGAGTTGTTAATGCCCAAGGTTGCACAGAGCAACGCGGTCTCAGTCATGCAGAAGAACTGATCGACTAATCCCTTGACCTATTTCGATAGTCCTCATCGGAACGAAAATCCACCTGCAGCCCGAGTCTGGTCAAAGTGAACGGCGCGACCAATGATTCCGGGTATCCCACCCTGGAAGTTGGACACCGAATAGAGAGGAGCCAAGATAGCTCTCATGACGGTGAACGACGAGGGAACGGTTGACTTCCCGTCGACAACTGGTGGTCAGCGAACAAGAAGCGGAAGTGGTGCTCCGACTCCTGCTGGGCGAGGAGCTAGACGAGGTCAATCGTGAGGTGGTGGTCGAGGCTCATCGCCTCGCCGCCTGGCGGGATGAGTCCCTGGACGCCGGCAAGGATGGCCTCAAAGGGAAGCGGGCGACAACCGAGGAGGACCGAAGACTCCGGGACGCCGAGCGCAAGATCGGCGAACTGATCCCGAGAACGAGATCTGGAAGAAGGTGGCCGAAAAAAGGGGCTCCAGATGCCGCCGCAGAAGCGGCCGAGGTGAGTGCCGAGATGGACATGCCTCTCGCCACGGTCTGTCGGGTGTGACCCGATCGGATCAGAACGGTGATCGCCGATGGTTCTTTGCGGGTGAAGGCCATCGCAAGGTGTGGGCCCTACCTGCCACCGGAGCACCATCTCCCGGTGGGCAAGAACCGGTGCTCCGCCCGTCGTGCCCGGGCCCACAACGGGCGTGTCATTGCCTTTGCACCCAACCTCTGGCGCGCACCCTGGGAAGTTGGACACCGAATAGAGAGGAGCCAAGATGGCTCTCATGACGGTGAACGGGGAAGAGACTGACCTTCGGTCGAGCAACCGGTGGTCAGCGAACAAGAAGCTCGACGTGGTGCTCCGGCTCCTGCGGGGCGAGAAGCTGGAAGAGGTGAGCCGGGAGGTGGGGGTCGAAGCCCACCGCCTGGCCGCCTGGCGGGACGAGTTCCTCGACGCCGGCAAGGCAGGGGCTGAAGGGCAAACGGGCCGCCACCGAGGAGGACCGAAGACTCCGGGACGCCGAGCGCAAGATCGGCGAGCTGACCCTGGAGAACGAGATCTGGAAGAAGGTGGCCGAAAAAAGGGGGCTCCAGATGCCGCCGCAGAAGCGGCCGAGGTGAGCGCGGAGATGGATGTTCCCCTGGCCACCGTGTGTCGGATGACCGGAGCGCCCCGGTCGACCGTCTATCACCGGCGATCCCGGGGTGACGCCCTCGGGGTCCGACCCGGTCCGAAGACCCAGGTCAGCGACGCCGAACTCACCGAGCAGATCAGAGCGGTGATCACCGACTGCCCTCTTCGCCGGGGAGGGCCATCGCAAGGTCCGGGCCCACCTCCGGCGGGACCACCAGCTCTCACGTGGGCAAGAACCGGGTGCTGCGCCTCATGCGGAACGCCGGCCTGCTTGCGCCCCAGCGGGTGGCCAAGCGCCGCCGGCCCCGGGTCCACGACGGCCGGGTCATCACCGATGCCCCCAACCTCCGCTGGGGCACCGACGCCACCATGGCCTGGACGAGGAACGACGGCTGGGTCTGGGTGTTCGTCCTCGTCGACCACTACACCGACGAGGCCTGGGCCCACGTGGCCAAGGTGGGCAACCGCTTCGCCGCCCTCCAGCCCGTCTACGACGCGGTCATCGACCGCTTCGGCCACCTCGGATCCCGACGTCGCCCGGGGGATCAAGCTTCGCCACGACTGGGGCAGCCAATACCGCGCCCACCACTTCCAGGGCTCGCTCAACTGGCTGGGCATCGAGGACGACGCCGCCTTCGTCGGCGAGCCCCAGGGCAACGGCGTGGCCGAACGCTTCATCGGAACGCTCAAGGAGCAGTGCCTGTGGGCCCGGCTCAGTCGACGATGTCGACGAGCTCCGCCAAGCGGTCGCCACCTTCATCGAGACCTACAACAACGAGTGGCTCATCGAACGCCTCGGGCCACCGCACACCACGAGAGGCGTTCATCGAGGCGACGGCGACGGTGGCGGCATGATGAGCCCAAACGCTCGGAAACAGCACCGCTCAGATGCGATCACAGCCCCGCAACTCGAGGGCCTGGCCCTAGGGTGCGGACGAATCGACACTCCGAGGAGACTGGGATAGACGATCAATCTGTCCAATGGACCGGGGCCGCAACACCTCCGATGAGGCAACGATGCCCACCTTGGTCTGGCCGAGGGAGGACGGCTGGGTCTGGGTCTTCGTCCTCGTCGACCACTACACCGACGAGACCTGGCCCATGTGGCCAAGGTGGGCAATCGCTTCGACGCCCTCCAACCCGACTATGACCGGCGTCATCGACCACTTCGGGACGTTGGGGCACCACTTCGAGGGTCACTAAATTGCCTCGGCATCGAAAACGATGCCACCTTCGTGGGTGAGCCCCAGTGCCCAGGGCAATGCCGGGGCCGACGGTTCATCCGGACCCTGAAGGATCGGAGGTCATCACTGAGCGGTCACCGGACTAGCTACACCCGGCCGAGCCCGACGCAACTCTCTCGCTTGTCGAGCTGCTCCAGTCGTTAGTGTTTCGCCGTGCGCGGCCCATCAGCCCTCCGATCCCGGTGGCGGATCGATGCCTTCGATCTTGTTGTCCTGCTGGCGTTCTTGGGACTCTCGATGTGGACCGTCATAGTGATGGTATCGAAGCAAACTCCTCAGCAGTTGTGGACCGGAACCAATGGCCCCTATCTCGGCGACCAGATGCAGTATCTGGGATGGATCCGGAGCTCCGCCCAGCACGTTCTGATCGGCAATCCATACCAGATTGCCGCGAGCCAAAATGACTATCTGCAACCAGGGCTGGCGCTCTCGGGCCTTCTCGCTCGTCTGGGTGTCAGTGCGTGGCTTGCCTACCTCTTGTGGACCCCCGTCGCCGCACTCGTGCTCTTCGTGGCGGCGAGAGTCTATGTTCGCCGGCTGATCACTGGGACGGCACCACGAAGGTGCGCCCTCATCATCGCCGTGTTCTACATCTCACCGATCGCAGGGCTGGCAGACGTCTTCCATTGGAATCAACTGCTCTTCGTACAGTCGTTCTCATCGGAGATGTGGCCGGGCACCTACCTGTGGGGATACCCGTTTACCGCTATCTGCGTCGCTTTGATGGTGGGTACCCTGATCAACTACGAGCGAGACCGTCGGAATGATCGACTCCGTCTGTGGGCGCCTCTCTGCGCCTTGCTGTGTGCGTGGCTGCAACCGTGGCAGGGCGCGACGCTGGTTTTGATCGTGCTGGCGTCGGAGGTCTGGTTGTGGTTTCGCCATCGCCGAACGTCCCTTGCCTTACCGGCGGCGACGGTTGTCGCAGCGATGATCCCACTCATCTACTACTTTCTGCTGAGTCACCTCGACGCGACGTGGGCGCTCTCGGGACGCGTCGATTTTTCTCAGGATCTGCCGGTGGCGGACCTACTTATCACCGTTCTCCCACTCGGTGCTTGCTCGGTCTTGGCCTATCGATTCTCCGTCTCGACGTTTCAAGACGTCGCCGTGCGGATCTGGCCGGTCGCTGCCATCACGATCTTGTGGTCCATCCAACTCACCCACATCGGCACGTTTCCGAAGCACTCGCTGCAAGGCCTCAGCGTCCCATTTGCCGTACTGGCAGTCATCGGCGTTAGCCGGATTCGCTTCGGTCTCTCCGCTACGGCGCGGGTGCTGGTAGCCTCGTTACTCGTCGCAGCAGTCGTGGCGGCGCCCGTGTTTCGACAGCTCAACAATGCGCGAACTATCGGCACCCCTACCATCCTTGGCGCTTCACCATTCTTCATTCGCCCGTCCGAGCGGGACGCTTTCAACTTCCTGAACGAGACCCAGACCACGGGTGGAGTCCTTTCCTCCGTATATCTCGGTCAGATCGTCCCTGCTGAGACGGGCCGCCAGACGTGGGTGGGCATCTATTCGTGGACACCCGACTACCAGAGACGGACAGCGATGGCTGAGCGGCTCTTCTCGGGACAGCTGAGCCCTATAGCATCGGTCGAGTTCGTACGCTCGAGTGGCGCACGGTTTCTGCTCGCCGACTGTCAACACCGAACCGACCTCACGTCCTTGCTCCGTCCGATCCTTCAGTCAGTGCGCCGTTTCGGCTGCACCAGCGTGTACGAAGTCCGGTCGGGTAGTTGACGACCCCGCCCTAGTCCACCCGTCCGCCACCCATGCCCGCGGGACAGGTTCGGTCGACCAGACTCGATCAGTAGTCGTGCACGAAGATCTTCAGGACCAGCCAGAGGAGCATCACGCCGCTGCCCAGCAGGATCCAACGGGTGGAGTGAGGCTTGGACCGCGGGTCGCGCAAGAGCCCGATAGTGACAAGGGGGAGAAGGACCAACGGATACAGGTACCGACCCTGAGTGTTGATCTCGGGCAATCCCGCCGGCGTCCCATAGATGAACAGGGTGGTGTCGACGAGCACGATCCCAACAAGGGTTAATACGATCGGCATCCAGATCAGCAGCCGAGTATCCAACCGGGCAGTGTGCTTCGACCCGAACTGGAGCAGGTATGCATAACTGAGCGTCAACGTGCCGACAATGATGAGGCCGACGGGTGCGTAGACGTTGTCGGCATTGAAGGGTCGGTTGTAGCCGATCGAGAAGAAGAACCCCGGGATCCACCGTTGCTCGCCGGTGCTCTCGAAGAAGGTGCGAGCCAGAACGGCCACGTACCCGAGGGGGTGGTGGATGAGGTACTGCGTCTGGGTATGCGGGTGTATCCCGAAGAGGGGTACGGGGGCTCCCAGGACATGGCGGACGGTGAGGTACCACAGCCCTGAACAGGCGAGAATGATCCCAACCGCGGCCGTCTTCAGGAATAAGGGGTGGCGCCGACGACCCAGAATGCCCGCCGGCACCATGAAGAGGAGAAAAGCAAACACGAAGAAGGTCGGCTTCGTGAGCCCCAGCCCGAGAAGGACCACTGCTAGCAGAAGGAATGAGCCCTCGTTCTCCTCGTCCGAGCGACAGCATCGCAGAGTGAGTGCCACCCCGAGCGCCGCCAGGGCGATCGTCATCGGGTCAGCGGAATAGCTTGATGCCAGCAAGAGCGTGGTGGGTAGGAGGCCGAGTACGAAGAAGACCTGCTTCCCTACAGGCGTGATCCGAATGGCCAAGTAGAAGAGACCGACGAAGGCCAGAAGGGACGCCAGCCGACCGGCAAAGAAGATCACCGGGAGCGGTGCGCCGAATCCGCGCAGGATCGCTACGGCAAAGAGCGACGGGATGTAGGCGACCGGGCTGTAGACAGCGGAGCCCGGAAAACCCGTGAATACAGGCGTCTGTGAGCAACCGGCTGGGCTCTGCCAGTACTGGTTGAACGAGAATGGTCCTCGTCGGGAGGCTTCTGCGGAGAACCGGTTGAAATAGTCGGTCACGCAGGGCGGCACGTATCCTCCGGTCTGACCATGGTGATTGACCGCCACGATGTTTCCGTGGGTCAGTGTCCAGACGCGGTAGAAGTGCAAGATCTCGTCGAGTCCCTGGCCGGGCGGTTGGGCGAAGACGAGGAATGTCCCAACGGGCAGAGCCAGGATCGCGAACGCCAGTGGGAGGGGAACGCGCTGAAGTCGCCGGACGACTCGATCGACTCGTTGAGAAGTGCGATTCCAATAAGCTGGGTGAGTCGCTTGAGTCCCCGCGGTCATCTAGTTGATGCTCGCTCAGCCCAGGTCATTCCAAAGTCGGCTGGGCCGAATCCCACAAGCTACCTGTCGGGCCAGTTCGGCACTCACCACCGGAAGGTCGGCGGCGTGGGTGACACCCACCAGCTTGGCGTCCGTGGTGATGACCCGGATCGGCAAGCCCTGGTCGTTCCTGAGCATGGTGGCCACCATCTCGGGCAGAAGAACCTCGGCTTTGGGTACTTCCAGGCCCGCCGCAACCCGGCCCAACAGCATCTCCTCGTCCAAACCCGATGCGTCCATTGCCGACTCCATGATCGCCCAGATGACAGGTCGGAATCCCCATAGGTTGACAGAGGTCGGCAATCCGCCATCGAGCTTGGTCGGTTCGAGTCCGTCCTCGGAGGTGAAGCTCTCGCCATGTTCGCGGCGGGCGATCTGTCGCCGCTCGGTCAGGCCGCGCAGGTATCCCCCCTCGTCCACGACGCAGATTCCCCGAGTGACCGGATCGTCGGTAGCCACCGTAGATCTCAGTTGGTACCCGATCAGCACATGCTCTTCAGGTTCAGATCGAAGGTGTCGAAGCAAAGCCCCCATGGCCTGTTCGCTGTAGATATCGTCGGCATTGGACACCGCGAAGGGCTCGGACGGATCGAGCGAGCTCTTGGCAGCCAGGACAGCATGCACGGTACCGAGCGGAAGACGCTGCTCGGCGAACGAAACGCGCACCGATGCCGGCCAACATCGTTCGACGTGGTAACGAATGGCAGGTCCCGTCTCAGGGTGAAGGACCAGGACGAACTGGTCGAACCCGACCGCCTGCGCATCGCTTGCCAACAAGTCGATGACCGCCTCGCCGTTGGGTCCGATCGGAGCCAACGGCTTGCAACCACCATACCGGCGGGCCATACCGGCAGCCAGGACGACAAGGGAAGGCGACACGACCCCCTAGGCCCTTCGGCACCGCATGTATGCCGCATCTTCCGGCGTTGGCCCTTTTCTTTCCAGCTGCAACGGGGCGGTGCCCCAGCGAGCCATAGCTGCGTTGCGCGATGTCCTCATGGCTCAGTTCGACTCGAGTACGTGGATGACGTGACGCTGGCAATGGCTCCAGCACCGGCGCTGACCATCATGCCACGAGTGGTCCGCGCCGGGGCCGATGTTGCCGTGGACGCGAGGACCCCGCTCGGCCAAGCCATTTCAGGTGCCGGAGGGCGGCCGGCGGTGGTGCCTGCTGTAGCGTTATCCGGTGATGTCAGGCTTGGCTGCCTCTGCAGCGATCCGGATCTGAAGGTTCCATGCGATCGATAGGGGAGGGCGTGGCGGAGCCAAAACTGCAGCGAGAGGACCTCGTTTCGTCTCATTTCGGGCAGTGGCTGGCCGTCATCGCGGCCGCGGGACTTGGACTACGCATCCTCGTTCTGGTCCTGTCGCACGGCGAGCGCGTTACTGGCGACGGTTACGAATGGAGCCGGCAGGGAAACCTGAACGCCGCGGGGCACTGGTTCGTGAGCGGGTTCACTGGGACTGGTGCTGATGCGTTGCGTCCCCCGATGTGGGCGTTGGTGCTCACCGTCTGGGCCTGGCTGGGTCAGCACGATTGGTTTCATCAGCAGATCTTGTCGGGCTTGATCGGCACCGCCACCGTAGCAATGATCGGACTGACTGGGCGCCGACTGGCTGGCAACCGCGCTGGGCTTCTAGCTGCAGCTATTGCCGCCGTCTATCCCGGGCTTTGGATCTACGAACGAGCGCTGCTCTCGGAGGTTCTCCTCCTGCTCGGAGTCGCCGTCATGCTGTGGCTTGCTTACCGGTTCCGCGAGCAGCCGTCAGGAAGCCGGTCGGCGGTCCTCGGAGGCATGTGCGGCCTACTGGCGCTCATCCGATCCGAGCAGATCTTGCTCTTGCTCCTGGTGATCCCGCTGATCGCCGCGGTAAAGGTGGTGGACCGGCGGCGGCGTTTAGCGTGGATCGGTCTGGCGATCGTGACCATGTTGGTGGTGATTGCACCGTGGACAATCTTCAACCTCGGTCGCTTCCAACGTCCCGTTCTCCTGTCAAATGGGTTCGGTGCTGCGGCGGCGGCTGGCAACTGCCAGCTCACTTACTTCGGTCCAGAGATTGGCTATGGCGACCTACGATGCGTGCCGGTCTACGTGAAGGGGGATCAATCCGTACAGGACGGCGAAGACGTCCACACCGCCCTGAGCTATGCCGAGAACCATTTGAGCAGAGTGCCCCTGGTACTCTTCGCTCGGGAGGGGCGTACGTTTGGATTTTGGAACCCCTTCCAGCAAACGACTATCGATGCGAACTTCATGGGCACATGGGTCGGAGTGACCCGGCTCGGCATGATCAGCTACTGGCTGCTGCTGATCCCTGCAGTAGCTGGTGGGGTCATTCTCCGTCGACGGAGGGTGCCCATCTATCCGCTGCTGGCCATCGTCGCCACCGCCGTCATCACCGTTCTGCCAACCATCGGTGACGTTCGGTACCGGGCTGGAGCAGAGGTCCCTCTGGTGCTGTTGGCAGCGGTGGCGGTCAATGCCGTTCTGCCCGGCGCAAGAGCTTCTCTGTCCTCCGAACGAGCTCGCCACGCCGAGGACGACCAGCCGGAGCTCGCTGCTGCTGACGTGTAGTCGACGACCTACAGTCTGAGGTCTGGTGACCGTGGGATAGCAACGGGTAGGCTTGACCGTCGACGATATGGGACGCATCCGCCTTGGGCGATAAACGCGTCCTCGCTGGGGCGACGCCTCGACATTTGTGGCTAAAATGCTCGGACACTTCACCGTGTCATCGAGCGGACAATGGGGGGATGAGCCGTGGGGGGACTGGTCAGGGGTGCGCAATTGTCGAAGATCGATCCAGGTACCAGTCACAACGGGAAGAGCTGGCCTGACCGCGGCGCGGATCCAGAGGTAACCCTCTTCGTTCCGGACGACGACATTGCCGACCCCGAGTTGTCGATCGTCGTCCCCGCCGTGAACGAAGAGCTGACCATCTCTGAGTTCGTCGCCTGGTGCCGGCAAGGTCTCGAGGCTGCGCAAGTGCGCGGCGAGGTGCTTATCGTCGATAGCTCGACCGACCGTACCGCCGATTTAGCTCTGGCCGCAGGGGCTCGGGTCCTGAAGACGCCGAAACGGGGTCTGGGACGGGCCTACATCGACTCCGGTGCCTACATTCGTGGACGGTACGTGCTCATGGGGGATGCGGACTGCACGTATGACTTTCGGAACCTGGCCCCATTCGTGGAGAAGCTCCGAGAGGGCTACGAATTCGCCATGGGTTCACGCTGGCTTGGCACCATCGAGGATGGATCCATGCCGGCGCTGCACCGCTATCTCGGCACCCCGATCACCACGTGGCTGCTGAATCGCCTGTACGGGAGCCGGTTCACGGACATCCATTGCGGCATGCGGTGCATCAGTGCTGAAGCGTTGCAGCAGATGGGATTGGCGTCCCAGTCATGGGAGTACGCCTCGGAAATGGTCCTGAAGTCGGTGCTGATGGAGCTCAAGACGACCGAGGTTCCGGTCACCTTCTACCGGGATCGCGACGGTCGGGTATCCCACCACAAACGGGCTGGTTGGTTCTCCCCGTTCTTGGCCGCATGGATCAATCTCCGGATCATGTTCGTCTTCCGGGCCCAATTCTTCTTGCTCAAGCCCGGTCTGGTCTTGTTCCCATTAGGGTTGCTGCTGACGCTACCGTTGAGCTTCGGGTCCATCTCGATCGGCTCCTACACGTTCAGCCTGTATTGGCAGCTACTGGGGGTCACGCTGGCCGTGCTCGGGCTGCAGAGTTTGTTCTCGGGAGTCCTGGCGCAGGTGATGGTCGACTACTCAGGAAGGTCACGTGCCCGCTGGAAGGCCACGTTCCGCTACACCCGGACCGTCCTATGCGCCTTTGTTCTGTTCCTCATCGGGCTGGGCCTGCTCTGCGCCCTCGCCGTCGAATATTTGGTTCTCGGCCACAAATTGCCCGGACCGTCATCGGCCGTCGACCATATGGCGGTGACCGGCTTCTTGTTCGTGATCGCTGGCTTCTCCACGTTCTGCTTCACCTTGCTGCTCCACGCCACCGGCGTGAGGTACGGCCGCCGTAGGGCGCTCCGCGACAACCGTGGCTGACACGGCAGGTGTGCCGTCCGTTCCCGTGAGCTTCGCAGGAACATTTGTGGAGGAAGCGATCGCTGTCCTGCGGGGTGTTGATCCGTTGGCGATCGAGGCGTGCGCGGTCGGATTGGCCGATGTGCGTGGCCGGGGCGGCCGGCTGTTCGTCCTGGGGGTCGGTGGCTCGGCCGGCCACGCCTCGCATGCCGTCAACGACTTCCGCAAGCTGTGCGACTTCGAGGCCTATGCACCGACGGACAACGTGTCGCGAGCTCACGGCTCGGATCAACGACGAGGGCTGGGACACTACGTTCGAGGAATGGCTGCGAGGCTCGCGGCTCGACCACCGCGACGGCCTGCTCGTGTTCTCGGTCGGAGGGGGAGACCAGGCGCGGGGCGTCTCGGCCAACCTGGTGGCGGCCCTCGAGCTCGCCGTCGAGCGAGCGGCGTCGATCTTCGGCATCGTGGGCCGCGACGGCGGGTTCACCGCCAAGGTCGCCAACGCCTGCGTGGTCATCCCGCCGTTGTATCCCGAGCGGGTCACGCCCCACACCGAAGGGTTGTGCGCGGTGATCTGGCACTCCTCGTGAGCCATCCCGCCCTGGCGCAGCAACCCGACCAAGTGGGAGACGGTCATTGAGCACCGGTGAACGATCGGCGCGATCCGCCTTCCGGGTGCTGCATCGTCGGCGGGGCCGGCTTCATCGGGAGCCACTTCGTCGACCGTCTGCTGGCCGAGCCGACCACGTGAATCGGTGACGGTGTTCGACAATTTCTCCTCGGGCCGGCAGTGGCACCTCGAGCACCACACGCCGACGACGCCCGCCTGCAGGTCGTCGAGGCGGACGTCGCGACGCTCGACCGATCTGGTCGACGCCATGGCGGGCAGCGACACCGTGATCCACCTGGCGTCGAATCCCGACATCGCCCGGGCGGTCACCGAGCCTGCCGTCGACTTCGACCAGGGGACGGTGCTCACCCACCACGTGGTCGAGGCGATGCGGCTGTCAGGTGCGCACCGCATCCTGTACGCGTCGGGCAGCGGCGTCTACGGCGACCTCGGTGAGATCGAGGCCGACGAGGACCACGGCCCGCTCATCCCGATCTCGACCTACGGGGCCAGCAAGCTGGCCGGGGAGGCGCTCATCGCCTCGTACTGCTTCATGTTCGACCTGCAGCGCCTGTGTGTTCCGCTTCGGCAACGTGGTCGGGCCCCGCCAGACCCACGGAGTGGGCTTCGACTTCGTCCGCTCGGCTGCTCGAGGACCCGACCGAGCTCCACATCCTCGGGAGACGGCAAGCCAGAGCAAGTCCTACGTGCACGTGACCGACATCGTCGACGCCGTCCTCCTGGCCGCACGATCGGCGACCGAGGCCGTTTGCCATCTTCAACGTCGCCACCGGTGACTACATCACCGTGCGCGAGATCGCCGAGCTCGCCGTCGAGGTCCTCGGTCTGCGGGACGCACCGAGTTCGCACTTCGCCGGCGGCGACCGTGGCTGGAAGGGCGACGTCCCGGTGGTGCGGATCAACACCGATCGGATCCGCGCGCCTGGGTTGGGCCAACGCCATGTCGTCACGCCAGGCGCTGGCGCGTCGCTTCGCTCGCATCGATGGTGCGACGCCAGGTCGGGACGCCTGACGATGACCGCAGCCTGCGCCCCGCCGGCCGGCGCCGTGTTCCTCGACCGCGACGGTGTGCTCAACGAGGCCGTGGTGCGCGACGGCACGCCCTTACCCCCCGCTTCGCCCGACGAGGTGGTCGTGCCCCGGGCATGGCCGAGGCCTGTCCGCCGGCTGCGCGCCGCGGCTTGGTCCTCGTCGTGGTGACCAACCAACCCGACGTGGCCCGCGGGCGCCAGAGCGCGCAGCGGCGTGGCGGCCATCAATCGGTGCTGCGCGCGGCAGGTCGACCGTCGACGCCGTCTACGTGTGCCCCCACGACGACCGCCGACGGCTGCGCGTGTCGCAAGCCCGAAGCCCGGCATGCTCCTCGCCGCCGCCCGGGACCTCAACCTCGACCTCTAGCCAGAGCTTTATGGTCGGGGACCGGTGGCGCGACATCGCCGCTGGTCAGGGGGCCGGTTGCCGCACCGTGTATATTGACACGGCTATCAGGAACGCGGGGGCGACGACGCCCGACCACGTGGTGGGCACCCGGTCGAGGCGCTCGAGTGGATCCTGACAGCTGGATTGGGAGGAGGGGGGGAGCGTGTCCGATGCAACTTCCCTACGGCATCAAGATCTTCGCCGACGGGGCTGACCTCGAGGCCATCCTCGAGCTGAGCCGGAACCCGACTCATCTCGGGCTTCACGACCAACCCGACGTTGATGCGGAAGGTCGGGCGTCGAGGACTATCCGGGCTTCGCCCGCAAGGTCCTCGAGACACGTCACCGACCGGCCCATCTCCTTCGAGGTGCTGTGCGACGACTTCGACGAGATGCGGGCCCAGGCGCACCGCATCGCGCTCGTGGGGCCCCAACGTCTTCGTCAAGATCCCCGTCACCAACACGCGCGGCGAGAGCGCCGCCTCGCTCATCGCGGAGCTGTCGGCCGATGGACTGCACCTCAACGTGACCGCCCTCTTGTCGCTCGACCAGGTGCGCACCGTCGTCGCCGTCGCTCGCCGGACTCGCCGGTGCGGTGGTGTCGGTGTTCGCGGGCCGCATCGCCGACACCGGCCGCGACCCCGTGCCCATCATGACCGAGGCCGTCGACGCTCCTGGCTCCGCATCCCGCGCCTCGAGCTGCTGTGGGCGAGCCCTCGCGAGGTCCTCAACGTGGCGCAGGCCGCCTCGGTGGGCTGTCACATCATCACCGTGACCCACGATCTCCTGGCGAAGCTCCCGGGCCTCGGACGCGGGCCTCGAGGACGTGTCGCTCGACACGGTCCGCATGTTCCACGACGACGCCCTAGCCTCGGGCTTCGTGCTTTGAGCCGCCGACATCCGTGACCGTCCGCCGACGAGTCCGGCGGGCCACGACGAGTGGGACCGGCACTGGGCACGTACGGCGAGCCGGCGGAGGGCAACCCGGCCAACGCCTACCGCACCGCTTGATCCTGGAGCTCCTGGGGCCCGCGGCGCCGGGGATACCATCCTTGATATCGGATCGGGCCAGGGCGAGCTCGCGCTGCTCTGGCCCAGACCTTCCCCGGCCGACGGTGCGCGGGGTCGAGTACAGCGCCGAAGGGGTGCACCGGGCCCACGAGGCGGCCGCGGCCGCTGGGCTGGTCCGCGGAGTTCGCCCAGCGGGACCTCCTGAGCTCCGCCGAGCTGACCCGACGAGCTGCGGGCACGGGCCACGGTGCGCGGTCTGCTCGGAGGTACTCGAGCACGTCGACGACCCCGACGGTGCTCCTGCGCAATGCCTCCGACTACCTGGCCCCGGGGTGCCGGCTCGTCGTCACCGTCCCCGGCGGCCCTCGCTCGGCGTTCGACCGCCACATCGGCCACCGCCGGCATTTCACCCCGGCCGAGCTGCGTGCGGCTCCTGGAGGCTGGCGGCTTCGACGCAGGTGACAGTCCAGCGGGCCGGGTTCCCGTTCTTCAACCTCTACCGGCTGGCCGTCATCCCCCGGGGGAAGCGCCTGATCGCCGATCTCGAAGACGTCGGTGAGCCGACGACTCGACGGCGGGGCCTCGGGGACCGCACTGCGGTTCTTCGACCGGGCCTTCCGCTTCAACCTGGCCTCGTCGCCCTTCGGTTGGCAGATGGTGGCCGTCGCCCGTCTGGCGCGGGTCGGTTCGGGCCGTGATCATCTCCCGCACCCCCCTGCGCATCACCCTGGGCGGGGGAGGCACCGACCTGCCCTCGTACTACGAGCAACTTCGGGGGGCTGGTGCTCTCGGCAGCGATCAACCGCTACGTCTTCATCGCCATCAATCGCACGTTCAGCGACGACTACTTCCTCAAGTACTCGGAGCTCGAGCGGGTGCAGACGTCGACGACATCGAGCACCCCATCATCCGCGAGGCACTGCGACTGCACCCCATCGGGCCCTCGATCGAGCTGGTCAGTGTGGCCGACATCCCGGCCGGGACGGGGCTCGGTTCTTCGGGCACCTTCACCGTCGGCCTGCTCAAGAGCCTCTACGCCTTCAAGCACCGCATGTGACTGCGGGCAACCTCGCCGACGAGGCGTGCCGTATCGAGATCGACATCCTCGACCGGCCGGTGGGCAAGCAGGACCAGTACATCGCCGCCTTCGGCGGGCTCGACCGCCTCAGACATCGAGCGGGACGGCAACGTCACGGTGGCGCCCATCGCCGTCTCCAACGAGACGCTTGAATGATCTCGAGGAGCACCTGTGCATGTTCTTCACCGGCTACTCGCGCCACGCCGACGAGATCCTCCGGGAACAGCACGCTCAATCCACAGCCGGCGACGCCGAGATGATCGAGAGTCTCCACCGTGTCAAAGCCATCGGCGAGGCCAGCCTGGAGGCCCTGCAGCAGGGTGATACCGCCGCCTTTGCCGCATTGCTGAATGAGCACTGGGAGCACAAGAAGCGCCGATCGGCCACGATGTCCAACCGAGCGATCGACATGTATCACCATGTCGGCATGGAGAACGGTGCACTCGGTGGCAAGCTCGTCGGCGCGGGGTCGGGAGGGTTCCTGCTCTTCTACGCCAAGGACACCGATCAGCTGCGTCGAGCGTTCGAATCCGAGGGTCTGACCGAGGTCCGCTTCCAATTCGACCATGACGGTACGGTCGTTCTCGTGCGTGACTGAGATGCAGTGCGTTGTGTTGGCCGGAGGCCTCGGTACCAGGATGCGTCCCGCCACCGATAGCCTGCCGAAGAGTCTCCTCCCCGTTGCGGGGCGACCCTTCGTTGACTGGCAGTTGAGCTGGCTGGCCGGCGAACAGGTCGATCGGGTCATCTATAGCATCGGCTATCTGGGCAGACCTGGTCCGGCGCCACGTGGGCGATGGCCGTCGCTTCGGGCTGCGAGGTGGACTATGTGGACGAGGGTGACCAGCCGCTGGGAACCGCCGGCGCGCTTCCGCCTGGCCACTGACCAGGGGATGCTCGACCCGGTGTTTTTCGTCGTCTACGGTGACTCGTATCTGCCAATCCGGTTGGTGTCGGTACTGGCGGACTACCAACGCCGGAACGTGCCCGTGCTCATGACGGTGTATCGAGACCCAGGCCGCCTCGAGTGTCCCAACGTGGTGTTCGAGGACAGCATGGTGAAACGCTACGAGAAAGGGTTGCCCAACCCCCCGCCGGAGATGTGTTATGTCGACTATGGGCTTTCGGTCTGGCGGCGCGAGGTCATCCAGACCATCGTGCCTTCGGGCGAGACGGTGGACCTGGCCGTCCCCTTCGCCATCCTTAGCAACGCCGGGCAGCTCGCCGGCTACGAGGCGGACCAGCGGTTCTACGAGGTCGGATCCCCTGACGGACTGCGCGACCTCGAAGCACACCTCCAGTCCGGCAGTGACCTGGCGGACGCTGGCCAAGCCGATTCCGGAACCGTCGGAATGGCAGACTAATGGGGGTCCCCAAGGTGTCCTGGCCCAAGGAACGGCCGTGCACTCACCGAGCAACAGTCCGCCATTATGGCAGACTGGATCAACGAGTTCCTGACCTCGGTCAAACCCTCGCGGTTCGGATGGCTTACGGGCTTCGACCACCGCTTCACCGTCCGATCCCATGCCGAGGGACAGCGGACGCTCGAGATCGGAGCAGGGACGGGGACCCATCTGCCGTTCGAACCGACCGGCGACTACGTGGCTCTCGAGGCTTCGCCGGAGCTCGCGGCCCAAATTCCCCGCCGTGACCGCCTGACGGTCGTCGTCGCCGACTGCGAAGAGCGCCTGCCATGGGACGACGGTTCATTTGATCGAGTACTCGCCATTCACCTCCTCGAGCACCTCTACAACCTGCCGTCCGCACTGGACGAGGTCGCTCGGGTGCTGCGGCCGGGCGGTGTGTTCTCGGTCGTCATCCCCTGCGAAGGCGGATGGATCTACTCACTGGGAAGGCACTTCACGACCAAACGGATTTTCGAGAAGCGCTATGGGATGCCCTATGAGTGGATGATTCGGCAAGACCACTGCAACTCGGCGCGGGAGGTACTGGCCGAGCTGGGCCGTCGTTTTCGGGTGGGTCGTAGGACCTTCTTCCCCGCTGGTGTTCCCCTATCTGATCTGAACCTGATGATCGGCCTCGAGCTGTTTCCGCGTTGACGGTTCCGTGAGTGCCAGCCCGGCTGTGATTCCCGCCGGCCGGGCAGGTTCCTCAGGGGCCGGTCAAGTGATCGGTGAGCTCATCCGCCCCAGCGGAGCACGGCGCTGGCCCAGGTCATCCCGCCGCCGAATCCGGTGAGCAGGACATGTTGGCCTGATTGCAGCCGTTCCTCCTCGAGTGCGTCGGCCAGGGCCAGCGGGATCGACGCTGACGAGGTGTTGCCGTACCGGTCGATGACGACGACCGCCCGGTCCTCTGGGAGGCCCAGGCGCTGGCACACCGCGGTGATGATCCGCAGGTTGGCTTGGTGGGGAACGATGAGGTCGATGTCGTCGCGAGTGAGCCCAGCCTCGCTGATTGCCTGCTCTGCCGACTCGACGACGGCCCGCACCGCCTTGCGGAAGATCTCCTTGCCGTCCATGTAGAGATATCCCCCGTGGTCACACTTGAGGAGATGGCGGAGGGACCCGTCGGAGCCGAGGTTCCACGACAGCAGCTGCCCGGGGCCGTCTACTGCCTCGAGCACGACGGCCCCGGCCCCGTCACCGACCAGGACCGCCACCGAGCGATCGTCCCAATCGGTGATACGGCTCAACGTCTCGGACCCGATGACCAACAGCCGCTCGGCGCCGATGGCCAGCATCCCGTGGGCCACCGCCAGGCCGTAGACGAACCCGGAGCACGCCGCGTTGACGTCGAAGGCCCCCCCGATGATCCCGATCCCGTCCTGCACACTGGCCGAGGTGCCCGGCACGATCTGGTCCGGGGTGGTGGTGGCCAGGATGACTCCGTCGATCTCGTCGGGCCGGCGTCCGGCTTTGGCCAGGGCGGCCAATCCGGCGTCGATGGCCAGCTGGGAGGTGGTCCCGCCGATCCGCCGCTCCCGGATGCCGGTTCGCTCCTGGATCCAGGCGTCGCTGGTGTCCATGGTCACCGAGAGATCCTGGTTGGTCACCACCTTGTCGGGCACGGCGATGCCCCACCCGGTGACCACGCCTCCTCGGGCGGTGTTCACCGATCAGCCCGCCTCGAGGATGTGGATGCCGATGAAGGCGGCATCGGTCGGTGATCCATCGAACCCGATCATGCCACCGGTGTTGGCCGCCAGGGCCAGTCGCGCGCCCTCGACCTGCCGTTGACCGGCCTTGCCGCGGAGCTGGTCGACCAGTTCTGCGACCTGGGCGATGCCGGTCGCCCCCAGCGGGTGCCCCCTGGCCACCAGGCCGCCGCTCGTGTTGACCGTCACGCCCTTGCCCCCGATGCCCGTATCGCCGGTGACCGTGGCGGGCCCGGCGTCGCCCGGCTTGAAGAAGCCGAGCGCCTCGAGGGCAAACAACTCCTCGGGACTGGTGGCGTCATGGAGCTCGACCACATCGACGTCGCCCGGATCGACGCCGGCTGCGTCCCACGCTGCCTCTGCCGTTTCCGCCAACCGATCGTGATAGTCGATGTCACCGTTGCCCGAGCGGGCCGTACTGGTTCGAATTCTCGGTGCCCCGGCCGTCCGCGCCGCCGACAGCACCACGGCTGCAGCACCGTCGGTGAACGAGGAGCACATCAAGCGGGTGAGTGGGGAGACGATGGTCGGAGAAGCAAGGACCTCGTCACTCGAGACCGCGGTTCGGAACTGGGCGTTGGGATTGAGGGCGCCGTGACGACGAGCTTTCACCGTGGCCGCGGCGAACTGCTCGAGGGTGGCGCCGCGGTCCAACAGGACATCGGCCCACGATGCGTTGAGGGCCATGAGCACGGATCCCGACGGATTCTCCATCGTGTCGTGCATCCTGGTCCGGTCACCGAGCGGCACCCCGTCCTCCACGCCCGCCAGCGTCGCCACGCGATCGCCAGTCCACATCTTCTCGACCCCGACGGCCACCACGGTCCGGGTGCCGCCCAGACTGGCCAATGTGGCCAAGTGCAGGGCGGAGGACCCGCCGGCACACGAATTGTCCACGTTCACGATGCCCGCGTTGCGGAGCCCGGCTTGGCGAAGGAACGACTGGCCCCGGATGCATCCCTGGTCGAGGAGCCGCCCGGCGGTGGCGTTCCCGAAGACGACCAGGTCGACGCGGGCCGGGTCGACCTGGGCCTCGGCCAGGGCCTCGGCCACCACCTGGTGGGCCATGCCTTCGGCCGTGAGGTCCTTGCGGTACATCGGGGTGACAGCCGTGCCCACGATGCGGGGGGTGTGGTCCACGACTGCCTATACCCCGGTGAGTACGTCCGTCGCCGGAAGGGCGGCCATCAGACGTTCGAACTGGTCCAGCGGGTTGTCCTCGGTGACGTACACCACCACGTGGTGGGCGCCCGCCTCGCTGAACGCGGCCACGACTCCGGCAACCTCATCCGCGCTACCCGATATCAGGTGGCGGTCGAACGCCTTGGGAGGAATGCCATACATCGAGGACATCCATCTGGTCCCTCGCTGGCGGCTGCGAATGGGGTCATCGTCGACGGAGACGAACAGCACCATGGACGGGGTCACTGCGCCGGCGGGACGTCCCGCCCGGTCCGCCTCCTTGATCAGCCTCTCGATCGCCTGCTCGTACGCCGCCGGGCTCAGGAACAGAGGCATCCATCCGTCTGCCAAACCTGCCGCCCGCCGGAGGGCCGTCTCCGACGAACCTCCCACCCATACGGGCACGGGCAACGGCTCGGGGAGTTGACCGTAGCGAGCCGGGCCGACCGCATCTGTGTCGCAGCGGCTGTTGCCCCGGCCCGACTCCCAGCACCGCCGAAGCTCGTTGATGCCGGCATCGAGCAACTGGCCGCGGCGGTGGAAGTCCACTCCGGACTGCTGGTACTCGCCCTCGTGGCTCCCCACTCCCACACCGAGGACGAACCGCCCGAGTGTCAGAGACTGAATGGTGGCGGCCTGTTTGGCCACCGCCGGTGCCTGTCGCAACGGCAGCTGCATCACGCAGGTTCCAAGCGTGGCCCGGTCCGTCGCCGTCGCCGCCACGGCCAGGGTCGTCATGGCCTCGAGGCATGGCCCGTGCCAGAACAGATGGTCACAGGTCCACAAGGCCCTCGCCCCCAGTTCCTCGGCCCGCCGGCAGGTCGTCTGGAGGTCCGCCACCGGGTCGGACCGCTGGTCGCCCGGCTCTGTCGCCGCCCACGGAGGCACGGTGTCCTGGACGAACGTCGGAAGGATGAGTCCGACTCCCGCCGGGGGACTGGCACGTCGCACCATGGGCACAAGCCATCGTAACCGCCACCGTGGGCTGACGGAACCACCCCGGGCAGCCATTCCCCACGGAGCCGATGGATGATGTTCGAAGCTTTGGCTCCATGCGGCAGACTAGGGGCACGAGGTTCGAAGCGCCCAACAGAGGAATGGACGGGTGGGAATGGACAGGGAGCACACGGAGGAGCCCGGGAGCGAAGGCCCCGCTCATGGTCGGGCGCTGAGCGACGACGAGCGTGGCGAGCGCCTGTCCCAGCTCAACAGCCTCATCGAGCTCATGCGGCCGGCGGTCCAGGCCGACGGTGGTGACCTCGTGTTGGTGGCCGCCGATCCGGTGACCGGGGTGGTCGAGGTCCAGCTGCAGGGTGCCTGCAGTTCCTGCGCAGTCAGCGCTTCGACTCTGCAGGGGGGCGTCGAGCGCATCCTGCACGACCGGCTCCCCTGGGTGACCGAGGTACGTGGAGGGATCGACGAGTCCGTCGATCCGTTCGAGAGCGAGGCCATGGGCCGCGGCGGGTACGTGCCGAGCTTCTGATCGCCGCTCGGTAGACAGTCAGAGCCGTCGCAGCACCCGCAACGATCCGCACTCGCCGTCTTCGGCGAATTCACCCGAGTCGAGGGCATCACGCCAGATGTCGTAGGGCGGACGGCCCCCGTCGGCCGGATCGGGGAACAC
The DNA here is from genome assembly GCA_963734435.1 of uncultured Acidimicrobiales bacterium. Classification (GTDB taxonomy): domain Bacteria; phylum Actinomycetota; class Acidimicrobiia; order Acidimicrobiales; family RAAP-2; genus Bog-756. Next base: position 352,199 of record CAVTHA010000003.1, read on the forward strand.
GTCGTGGATGGCCAACCAGCCGTCCTCGACCACTTTGGGTGCCCACCCCCGATAGTCGGCCCAGGCTGGAGTCTCACCATGTCCGCCGTCGATGAAGCAGAAGGCCAGTGGGGTCGACCAGTGGGCGGACACGATCGAGGAGTCGCCGAACAGGCCCACCACCGACGACTCGAGCTGTGCGTTTTCGATGGAGGTGCGCCAGTGGGGGAGGGTGTCGATCCGGCCGGACGCCGGGTCGACCAGGGTTGGGTCATGATGCTCCCAGCCCGGTTGGTTCTCCTCGGAGCCGCGGTGGTGGTCGAGGCTGAAGAGGACGGCGCCGGTCTCCTCTGCCGCGCCACCGAGATACACCGACGACTTGCCGCACCACGCGCCGACTTCCACGAAGGTTGCCCGTTCGAAGCAGGCACCGGCCCGCAACGCCGCCAGGAACAGGGCTTCACCCTCGTCGTCGGGCATGAACCCCTTGGCCGCCCGGGCCAGCGACAGCAGGTGCTCTCGACGTTCTCTCAACCGCGCCGCCTCCTCATCCGGCATGATCGAGGTGGATCGGGCGCCCATCGCGCCAGCCTGTCACGCCTTCCGGAACTCCGGTATGACGTGATCGATCCTCGGGGTGAAACCCCTGGTGGGCAGAGGTGCGGCCGTGACTGCCGGAGTAGAGAGGGAGGCGCACGTTCCGCCGGCGAGCCTACTCGGCGTACGATGGGTGCTCTTCTTTCGCTGCTGCGGATTGGCGAATACGCTGTAGCCAAGGCACGACTGAGCAATGGGGGCCTGCGTTTCAATGAGTTCAGTGCAGAACGCCCGAATCGGCATTCTCGTCGTCGCCTACAACGCCGCCACCACGCTGGCCAAGGTTCTCGACCGGATACCCGAGGCGATTCGACCGGACATCGCAGAGGTGATCGTCAGCGACGACCACAGCCAGGACTCGACCTATCTGGTCGGCCTGGGTTACCAGCAGGTCTCCGACCTCCCGATCACATTGATCAGGCAGCCCACCAACCTGGGCTACGGCGGCAACCAGAAGGCCGGCTATGACCTGGCCATCGAGCATGGGCTGGATGTCGTGGTGATGCTGCACGGTGACGGCCAGTATGCGCCGGAATCACTCCCCGAAATGGTGGCTCCGATCGTGGACGGGAGGGCCGATGCCGTCTTCGGCTCCCGCATCATGATCAAGGGCGCAGCCCGCAAAGGTGGAATGCCGCTCTACAAGTACGTGGGCAACCGCATCCTCACCCGGTTCGAGAATGCGGCACTCGGCACCGATCTCTCGGAGTTCCACTCCGGCTACCGGGCTTACTCGGTCAATGCACTCAAGCAGATTCCCTTCAATGAGAACTCCGACGGTTTCAACTTCGACACCCAGATCATCATTCAGTTGCATGACGCCGGCCTGCGGATCGTCGAGGTCCCGATCCCTACCTACTACGGCGACGAGATCTGTTACGTCGACGGGATGGGATACGCCCGTGACGTCTCCAAGGATGTGGTGGCCTACCGGCTGCAGAAGGCCGGGTTCGGCGACGGAAGCCGCATAGCTCTGAATCAGGAGTACCAACTCAAGCCGAGCGAGGACAGCTCTCATGGCCGGATCTCGACACTCATGGGGGCCCGTCCGCCCAGCAAGATCCTCGACCTCGGGTGCTCCGGCGGGCGTCTGGCCCAGCGGCTGCGGGACATGGGCCACCACGTGACCGGTGTCGACGTGACCGAGATCGCCGGCGTGCACGAGCGAACCGACGCGTTCTACCAGGCGGACCTCAACAAAGGCATCCCGTTCGAAGCGGGCTCCGGCTTCGATGTCGTGCTCGGTGCAGACGTGCTCGAACACCTGGTCGATCCCGGGGCAATGATCGAGCAGGCCCGTGATGTTCTTTCGCCTGAAGGAGTCGCCGTCTTCTGTGTTCCCAACATCGCCCACTGGTATCCGCGGACTCGCTCGACACTTGGAATGTTCGACTATGACCAGCGCGGAATCCTCGACTCGACGCATCTTCGCTTCTTCACTCGCCGGAGCATCCGAAAGTTGATCGAACGGCACGGCTTCACGATCCGGCGGATCGAACCAGTCGGTCTTCCGCTGGATGCCATGGGCATCGAAGGCACCAAGGCGCACCTGGTCCGTCTGACCGACCAGGTCCTACTCGCGTCTGTGGCCCACGATGTTCGGTTACCAGTTCATCGTGGAGGCGATGCCTAGCGCCTCGTGACGGCTCTGGCCCGGGGGACACCTCACCGGCTCCGTTGCTCTAGGCGCTCGCTCGAGAACACGTAGTAATGTCCCGGTCTCTGCCGGGTGACTCCGGCTACGCATCCAAGGATGGAAATGCGCTTCGCAGACAAGACTGTTGTGGTGACCGGGGCAGGCGGCTTCATCGGCAGCGCACTGGTCGAGCGATTGGTGTCCGAAGGGGCGCATGTGCGGGCCATGCTCCGGTACACCTCGCGTGCTGAGCGGGGTTGCCTGGCTGACGTCCCGCAATCTGTCCTGCGGGAGGTGGACATCACACTCGGTGACGTGCGTGATTTCGACGCCGTTCGGGCAGTCGTCCGTGGAGCGCATGCCATCTTTCACCTCGCCGCTCTCATCGGCATCCCCTATTCGTACGAGCACCCACAGGAGGTGATCGATACGAACGTGATGGGCACATCCAACGTCCTCCTGGCCGCCAAGGAGCTTTCGACGCTCGAGCGGGTGGTCCTGACCTCCACCAGTGAGGTGTACGGGTCGGCGCTACGGATCCCGATCGATGAGGACCATCCGTTGCAGGCTCAGTCGCCCTACAGCGCCACGAAGATTGCGGCAGATGCCCTGGGGATCAGCTTCCATAGGTCGTTCGGCATGCCGGTGACGATCGTTCGGCCGTTCAATGCGTACGGTCCCCGCCAGTCAGCTCGTGCTGTGATCCCGACCATCATCAGCCAGGCGTTGGCGGGGAAGACACTGCAGATGGGCACCCTCGACACCAAGCGAGACTTCACGTTTGTCGAAGACACCGCCAGAGGCTTTGTCGCCGTTGCCGGCATCGGAGGCGGCCATAGGGCAGGTCTTCAATGTCGGATCGGGTGCGGAAGTCCGGATCGGGGACATTGTCACCAAGGTGGGAAAGATCGTCGGCCGCGACCTCGAGGTCGCCGAGGACGATCGGCGGGTCCGCCCGACCCAGAGCGAAGTGACTCGGCTTCTTGCCGACAGCTCGAAGGCGCTCCGGCTCGCAGGTTGGAAGGCGGAAGTGTCCCTGGATGACGGACTGCGTCGCACGTGCGAGTGGATCGAGGAGCACCTCCACGAATTCCGGACGCAGGAGTACGCCGTATGAAGTGTGTGATGCTCGCCGGTGGGCTGGGAGTTCGGTTGCGTCCCCTGACCTACACGATCCCCAAGCCGCTTCTACCGGTGGGTGAGCGCCCCATCCTCGAGGAGATCGTGACCCGCTTGCGGGCATTCGGATTGAGCGACATCGTCATCGCCGTCGGCTACCGGGCCGAGCTCATCGAGACCTATTTCCGTGACGGGTCCCAGTTGGGTGTGCACATCGAGTATGCCCACGAGTCCGAGCCATTGGGAACCGCCGGTCCCTTGGCCCTCGTGCGTGCACAGTTCACCGACGCGATCGAGAGTTCGGAACCCCTGTTGGTGATGAACGGAGATATCCTGACCGACCTCGACTTGCCCAAGCTGGTCGAGTTCCACCAGCGGGGTGGACAGGACATCACGGTGGTCACCCGCCAATACCAGCTCCGGCATCCCTACGGTGTGATCGAGCTCGACGGCGATCGAATCACGAAGGTCGTTGAGAAGCCGGCTGTCACCGACACGGTGAATGCCGGTGTGTATGTGTTCCAGTGGTCGGCTCTGGAACTGATACCCGACGGCCGCGCCTACGAGATCCCCGATTTGCTCAATCTGGCTTCGTCGTCCGGCCGAAGCATCGTGGCCTATCCGTTCGAGGGGAATTGGCTGCCGATCGACCGGATGGAGCAATTGGAGGAGGCGGCGCGGACCGTCGGCGACTACCCGTCATGAAGCTGTCCATCGTCGTCCCGGTCCGCAACGAGCACGAGACCATCGTGGCCATCCTGCAGCGAGTGCTGGCAGTTGACTGCCGGATGCCGAAGGAGGTGATCGTCGTGGACGGCGCCTCCACCGACGGGACTCGTGAGGCGCTGCTGGGCATGGGCGAATGCCCGGATCTGGTGTTGGTGCTGGAGGATCAGGCTCGCGGCAAAGGTCGCGCCGTGCGTACCGGCTACGAGCGAGCGACCGGAGACATCGTCATCGTGCAGGACGCCGACCTCGAGTTGGACCCCGCCCAGATACCGATGCTGCTCGAGCCTCTGATTCGGGACAAGGCGCCGGTGGTGTTCGGATCGCGTTTCAAGGGCCGGGGGAGGGGCAGCACCCCGTTCGTCAGCTACGCCGGAAACATGTTGTTGACGTGGTCGGCAGATGCCCTGTTCCTGTGCCGCCTGACCGATGTCCTCACCTGTTACAAGGTGATGTGGACGGACATTGCCAAAGGCCTCGATCTCCGCTGCGACGGGTTTGATTTCGACGGAGAGATCACTTGCCGTCTGTTGCGCGAAGGGCATCGGATCATCGAGCTACCGGTGACCTACGATCCCCGTACCGTCGAAGAGGGAAAGAAGCTCACGACCGGGGTCGGGTGGAGCGTCCTCCGGGCCATCCTTCGGGTCCGATTCTCCCCGCGGTCGAAATCATCTGTGTGGCACCCAACCGCGGTGTCGTCCCCCGACTGAGGATTCTCAGTGGGGTTGATCGTTCGGGCACTCTCCGGCCGGGATGTCGTAGCGGGTGGCGTCCGAGGTCCAGCTCTGATTGATCCAACCCGGCGCCGGGGGGGCGAGACCGAACATCGGGGTCAGCTGCTGGGTGATGGCCGCCCCGAGCACGGCGGCCCCAGCTGGGCACAGATGGGTGTTGTCGGTCTTCCGGGCCCGGATCCAGCCCCCCGACACGGTGGGCAGCCACGCCGAGAAACGTCCACCGACGTTCAGTGAAGAAGCCACGGGAAGATAGGTCACCCGGCCCGGGTACTGCTGGGGAAGCTTCTTCACGATTGCCGTCCAGGCCCGGGCGTAGCGGGCCTGCAAGACGGCGACGTTGTGGCGGACACTGGGATCGATAAGGGCGTCGATGGGCCCGCTCTGCGGGTACTGCACGAAGGCGATCCCGTCCACGCCGTTCTGTGGTGCCAGCAACGTCGTCACGAACTCCTTCATCAATTGACGGTACCGCTCGGGATGGTGTGCGGCGTAGGCGTCGTCCCACGACCACATGGCGATGATCAGCTGCGGGTGGGCCTGCTGGACGATGGCCGTCAAGTGCTCGGCGAAGGCGGTATCGGTGGTCAGTCCCCAGCCCGCGGTGGAATGGGTGGATACGGTTGCCTCTCCCGTCGCTTGCAGTGCGGCCGCGATGCCCAGCTCGGCGTCCTCCATCACGCTGTCCCCGATGGTGATCACCCGCAGAGGACTGGACTCGGACACCCGTTGGCCGGGCGGGAGGAGTATGGGTGGCGCCAGGTGACGGGGTGGAGCGGTCGGGGAGACCACCCGCACCGAGCCATAGTCGGGCAGGGAGGCGGCCGCCGTGGTGGCCGGCGCCGTCCCGAACACGATGGCCAGCGCCGTCACCCCGACGGCGGAGGCGGTGGTGACCGCGAACGGCCATCCCCTCCACCGATACCGGCGGATCGGGCGTTCGACCAAGTAGAAACTGGCGGTGGCGGCGAAGAACGTGGCCCCCAGCCGAGCCGCCACCAGGCTCGTCCCGTTCAATCCGGTGGTGACATCGGTCATCAGCACATAGGTGGGCCAGTGCCAGAGATAGAGACCGTAGGAGATCGCCCCGACCCACCGGAGAGGCCGGTGGGACAGGATGGTGCCGAGCGGCCCGGTGTCGGGCTGCGCCACGCTGGCGATGACCACGGCCGCCAGGATGCCGGCGACCACCAATCCGCCCTGGTACATCCAGCCGGATGGATTTCCCTGATCGTCACCGGCCGTCACCCACAAATAGGCCAGCACCACGGCGGCGACCGGCCCGGCGATGTGCAAGGACCTCCTCGCAACCGGAGAGTGATCCGGCCGGTTGGTGACGGCCAAAGCGAGTGTGGCGCCGATGAGCAGTTCGAACGCCCGGGTGTCGGTGCCGTAGTAGATGCGCGAGGTGTCGGCTCCACGGTGGTAGAGGAGAGCCATCTCGATGGCGGACGCCGCCGCCAGGGTCATCGTCACCAGCAGGGCAGACTTCCGGGGGAAGGAGACCCGTTGCCGTGCCGGTGTCGATCGGGCGGGCCGCCGCTGGAACAGCCGGAACAGGGCTAGTGCGATCAACGGCCACACGATGTAGAACTGCTCTTCGATGGCCAGGGACCAGGTGTGCTTCAAGGGCGAGGGAAGCTCGAACTGGGCGAAGTACGACTGGTGCGTGAAGATCAGGTGCCAGTTGGCGTAATAGAACAACGTGGCGATGGCGTCGGGCCGGAACGTCATGGTGCTGATGTTCGGTCCCCCCAGCCAGTCGTACGCCGTGAGGACGAGCAGCAGCACCAGTACGGCAGGCAGCAACCGCTTGGCCCGGCGAGCCCAGAACGACCGCAGGGCGATGGCGCTCGTGGCCGCCCATTCGCCGGCCAGCAGGCTGGTGATCAAGAACCCAGAGAGGACGAAGAAGAAGTCGACCCCGAGGTAGCCGCCGTTGGCCCAGTGGAAGTCATAGTGGTAGGCGATGACTCCACCGATGGCCAATGCCCGCAAGCCGTCGAGTGCGGGCATGTAGCGATGGGAGCCGGACACCGACGGCACTTCGACCGGCAACCCGGCCGGTGTTTCGTCTCGGTCCATATCCGGGAAAGGGCGTACAACGGTCATCGTGCCGTCCCGGATACCCCTCTGTGGGCTTGGTTAGTCTGATCGATCATGGCTCAGGGCCCCGCCACCGATCGACGACGATTCTGGCCCTGGTTGATCGTGTGGTCGCTGGTCGGTCTGGGCATTCGCCTCGCCTCGGTGTACGGCCGACCCCACAAGGCCCCCGGTGGCGACCCTGGCTATGCCTGGGGGGTAGCCAAATTGCTGGTGGCGGGCAAAGGATTCATCGACCCCCTCGCCTACGGATACCACAACCAGCACCATATCCTCCAGACCGCTCAGTGGCCCCCCCTCTGGACGTTCGTCCTGACTGTACCGATGGTGTTCGGCTTCCACAGCTTCTTCGCCGCCCGCATCTGGTCATGCTTCGTCGGCGCCGCCACCATCGCCGTTTGCGGCCTCGCCGGGCGCGAGATCGGAGGTCGCAGAGTTGGGCTGATCACCGCCCTCATCGTCGCCGTCGACCCGAACATGTGGACGAATTCCGGGCTGGCGTTGTCGGAGACTCTCTCTCCCATGCTGGTCGCCCTGGTCCTGTGGATGGCCTACCGGTTCTGGCGCCGACCCGGCATGTGGAACGTCGCGGCACTGGGTGCGGCCATAGGTCTCGCCGCGTTGGGCCGGGACGAGCTGTCACTGCTCCTGGTGCTCATTCTCCTCCCTCTGGTGCTCATCGTCCGTTCGGTGAATTGGCGCCAGCGCGTCGCACTCCTGCTGGTCGGTGGCGCCCTGGCCGGCGTGGTGGTGTTCCCGTGGGTGGGATACAACCTGAGCCGATTCGACAAGGTGGTGACCATCAGTGACGGACTCGGGCCGACTCTGCTCTCGGCAAACTGCGGGGTGACCTACTCCGGTCGGCTCGAGGGATACTGGTACTGGGGCTGCCTGCAGGGTGTCCAGCGGAACAACTCGGTGGACGAGTCGGTGAACAACGCGGTCGACCAAACGGTGGCGATGAAGTTCATCCGCGCCCACGAGGGTGACCTCCCGAGGGTCACCTTGGCCCGGATCGGGCGCGGACTCGGGGTGTTCCATCCGCTGGACCAGGTAAGGCTCGACGCCGTGCTCGAGACGCGACCGTACCATTGGTGGCTGACGGGACTGTTCTTGTACTACGCGCTCTTCGTCCTGTCGATCGGAGGCTCGTTCATCCTCCGACGCCGCAAGATCCTCATCTTTCCGTTGTGGGCGATTCTCGTGGACGTCCTGTTCGTCTTCGTGCTGAGCTTCGGGCAGCCTCGATACCGGGTGACCCTCGAGGTCTCGCTGACCATTCTGGCGTCGGTGCAGATCGAGTGGTTGTGGGCCCGCTTGACGACTGGACGCGGCGCACGCCCGTCGGTATCCGACGACGTGCCTGCCCCGCTTCCGACCCCCCATCCAGCTACGGTCGCTTGAGTAGGCTCAGCCCACCATGACGACAACTGTGCCGGCCGCGACCGAAGCGCCGGTCGCCGACACCCCGCGACGCCGCCGCCGGTCGGGCTACCACCTCGAGATCCTGCTGGTGAGCGTATCGGTCCTGCTCACCGAAATCAGTTACACCCGGGTCGTCTCGTTCAAGCTCTTCTACTACTACGTCTATCTGGTCATCGGCCTGGCGCTGCTCGGTCTCGGGGCTGGGGCGGTCGTGGTCGCCGTGGTGGGCCGCCTTCGCCAGGTGGCGCTGGACACCGTCCTGTTCTGGAGCATGGTCATCGGTGCCTGTGCCACCGTCGGCGCCTACGCGGTGGTCGCCGCCCTGCGGATCGACACGCTGAAGGTATGGGAATACGGGACATCGGGCTCGATCCTCAACTTGGCGCTGATCATGGCCACCTGCCTGTGCGTGTTTTCGTCCTTCGTCGGACCCGGAGTGGCCATCGCCGCCCTGTTCTCACGGCGGACGGAGTCGATCGGAGGGCTCTACGCCGCCGACCTCACCGGGGCGGCGCTGGCTTGCGCCACGGTGGTCTTCGTGGTGAGCAGGATCGGGGCCCCGGCCACCATCATGCTGTCGGCTGCAGTCCTCGCCGTGGCCTCCTTGCGGGTCGGGCTGCGCACCCGGCGATCGTTGGCGGCTCTGTCGGGAGGCTTGCTGGTCGCGTGCCTGCTGCTGACCATTGTCCCGAACCTGCTTCCCACCCAGCAGGTCGATTCGAGCAAACCCTTCGTGAAGCCTCCCAATCCGGCCATCGCTACTGGTTGGGGATCGGTGTTCCGGGTCGACGTCGCCCGTGCCGGAAAGCACGCACCAAACGTCTTGAACCTCTTTCATGACGGCATCCTGGGAGCCGGCATCTACCGTTGGAACGGAACACGGTCATTCTTGACGAGGTATGACTTCCCTCAGGACTCTCGCTCCATCCCGTTCTCGGTTCTTGGTGCCCCTCCCACCCACGAGGCGGTGATCGGCGCGGCCGGAGGTCATGAAGTCCTTGCCTCGCTCTACTTCGGGGCGAAGCACGTCGACGCCGTGGAACTGAATCCGGTGACCGTGGACCTGGTCCGCAACCGGTTCGCCGACTTCGACGGGCATCTCGCCCAGAACCCGGCCGTTGACTACATCAACGCCGACGGCCGCTCGTACATGGCCCGGACGGCCCAGCACGACGACCTGATCTGGTATCCGGCACCGGACAGTTACGCCGCTACGAACAGCGCGTTGTCGAGTGCGAACGTCTTGTCGGAGAGTTACCTGTACACCACCAACGCCCTGGTGACCAACCTCCAACACCTGACCGACCGGGGCATCTTCGTCGCCCAATTCGGCGAAGACGACAACGTGCACGATCTCCGGACGACCAGGTTCGTGGCCACCGCTCGCGAAGCGTTGCGTCAGCTCGGAGTTCAGGATCCTCGAAACCACATCTTGGTGGCCGACACCCAGACGCATTTCCTCGGGTCGATCCCCTTGTCGACCATCGTCGTGAGCCTGCATCGCTTTACACCGGCCCAGGTCGCCGCCTTCGCATCCTCGGTGACCCGGGTGCCGAATACGTCAACGCTCTACGCCCCGGGGACAGCGGTTACGCCCAATCCGGTCAACTCGGTCGTCACCGTGTCCAATTCCGATCTGGGCTCGTTCTACCGGAACTTTCCCTATGACGTCACGCCGACTTCGGACAACGGGCCCTATTTCTGGCACTTCGCCCGATTCGGCACGGTCATCGGGCATTACACGCAGTCGTTGAGCAGTGCGGACCGGGAGGACTCGGTCGGGGAGCGGGTGCTGCTCCTCCTGCTCGCCATGTCGGTGCTGGCTGCTCTCGTATTCCTGCTCGCCCCCTTTGTCGTGGTCCGATCCACCTGGTCGAGGATGCCTGCGAAGCGATGGTCGTCGGTCTTCTTCGGCGGGGTCGGACTCGGTTTCATCTTCTTCGAGATCACGCTCATGCAACGGTTGAACCTGTTTTTGGGGTTTCCGACGTACTCGTTGACCGTGACCCTTGCCGCCCTGCTTCTCTTCACCGGTGTTGGCGCCCTGATCAGCCGCAGTGTCGCTCGCACCCGTCGAGCCATTCCCGTGCTGTTGGGGGCCGTCGTCGCTCTCGGTGTCTTCTACCTGTTCGGCATGCCGCCGTTGACGGATGCACTGCTGTCCCTCCCGCTCGCCTTCCGGATCGCAGCGACCTTCGTCATGTTGGCCCCTCTCGGAGTGTGCCTGGGGATGTTCATGCCCCTCGGCCTGAGAACGGTGTCCGGCGGCGGAGAGACGGGACGGACTTATGTGGCGTGGGGGTGGGCAGTGAACGCCTTCGCCTCCGTCGTCGGCTCGGCGCTGGCCACGATCCTTTCGATGGAGTTCGGCTTTGACGTGGTGCTCCTACTGGCCATGGCCGCCTACGCCCTGGCCACGTCGGCATGGCTGGTGGTGGTTCGACGGGTCGGGGAAGGGGCGTCGGCCGATCGGTCGTTGGTCGGCCCGTCCTCGCTTGGGCAGCGCCGGACGCCACGAGGGCGCCCAGTCCTGTCGTCGTAGGAAGGAGGAGCCGTAGCCGCGGAGCGTCCAGTCTTGCGTCGCCGGTTGGCGCCACTCGACGGGATCCACGCGTTCGCTGTAGCCACGGTAATGCTGTACCACGCCGGCACCTCCTGGGTGAGCGGCGGACTGCTGGGAGTTGACGTCTTCTTCGTCCTCTCCGGTTTTCTGATCACGTCGCTCCTCTGCGACGAGGAGGTGCGTACTGGGACCATCGCCCTGGGGAGGTTCTGGGCCGGGCGGGCCAGGCGGCTGCTTCCGGCGCTGGTCGTGCTCCTCATCGGCGTCGCCCTCTACGCGCATTTCTATTCGGCGTCGCTGGATCTCGGAACGCTGCGCGGCGACGCCCTGTCGACGCTGGCCTACGTGTCCAACTGGCACTTCATCTTCTCCGACCAGGGGTACTTCGTCCGCGCCGCCTTGCCCTCCCCATTGCTGCACACCTGGTCCTTGGCCGTCGAGGAGCAGTACTACCTGATCTGGCCGCTGATCGCGCTGCCGGTGCTCCGCTGGCGGGGTCCCCGGATGCTGGCCTGGGTGGCCGCGGGCGGCGCCGTCCTGTCGGCCACCGCCATGGCGGCCATGCATCACGCTGGGATCGGCGTCGACCGGCTCTACTACGGCACCGACACCCGGGCCCAGGCGCTGCTGGTCGGGTCCTTCCTGGGTGCCATCGCGACGCGTGGAAGCTGGCGCGCCTTCTCGGAGGAATGGAGCTCGACTCGCTCGGGCCGCATGGTCGGGGCGGCGTTGGGGCTGGCGGGTGGTGGCTACCTGCTCTGGGCGTGGCATGCCTACGGCGGGTACGACTCGTTCCTCTACTCCGGCGGCTTCCTGCTGGTCGCCTTGGCGGCGGCGGCGGTGATCGCCCACGTGATCGCGTGGCCCAGCTCGGTCCTGTCCCGGCTCCTGTCGCTCGGTGCGCTGACCTTCGTCGGACGGATCTCCTACGGGCTGTACCTCTATCACTGGCCTCTCTTCTTGGTGCTCGATCACGCCCACACCGGTCTCGACGGCATCGACCTCCTGTTGGTCCGGTTGGGGGTGACGACTGCGGTGGCTACGGCGTCGTACTACCTGATCGAGGTGCCGGTACGTACCGGTCGGTTCTTTGCCAATCTGCGGTCGCTGGCGGCCGTGGGTGTCGTGGTCGCCGTCACGGTGGCCGCCGTGGTGGTGACGACGGCGGAGCCGACGGCGGTGGACGCCGCCTCTCACCGCATCGTCCCGACATCGGCCTCCGGACCGCCCGTCAGGATGATCCTGTTCGGTGATTCCGTGGCCTTCACGATGGCCTATGCGCTGGCCGCCGGCGGAGCACAGCGGGCCGCCGGCATCGATCTCGACGCCCAGGCCCAATTGGGTTGCGGGATCTTGCTGAGCCAGCAGGCTTCATCTCACGGGATGGTCGGGACACCGCCCCCGTACTGCAGGATCGGCGCTCCGCCATCGGAGCAGTGGCCTGCGCTCTGGCAGGAGCAGCTCGACCGGTTCCGCCCGGATGTGACCGTGTTGCTCACCGGACGGTGGGAGCTGACGGACCAGATGATCGACGGCCTCTGGATGCACATCGGCCAGCCGCAGTTCGACGCCTTGCTCCGTGACGCCCTCGAGCAGGCCGTGCGCATCGGGACCTCAACCGGAGCCCTGATGATCCTCGAGACTTCTCCCTGCTTCGACTCGGGGGAGCAGGACAACGGCCAACCCTGGCCTGAGGACACCAGCACGAGGCTCAACGACTTCGACGCCGCGTTGCGCCGAGTAGCGGCCGAGCACCCTCAGACTGTCGCCTTGGGGGATCTCGGCAGTCGGGTGTGCCCGGGGGGAGCGTTCGAGTCCGTGATCGACGGAGTCCAGATCCGTTCGAGCGACGGGATCCACGTGCCCCCCACCCCGGCGGCCGGCCAATGGATGGCTGGTGCGATCGATCCGGAGGTCCTTCGGGTGGGGCGGCTCCGGCAACTGGGCCGCAACCTCACCGGCGGTGCGCTGGTCGCTCCGTAGGGCCAGAGCCGAGAGCTCGACCCCGCGGGTCCGGACCTCGAGCTGGCCATTCCATTAGATAGCAAAACTAACTATAATGGGGACATGCCTTCGCTGTCAGCACCTCCCGAGGCGTCGGACACCGAGGTGGCGGCCCGGCTGCGGGTGGCGATCACTCGGTTGCACCGGAAGCTCCGCCAGCATGCCGCCGGGGGGCTGACCCAGTCCCAGGCCTCGGCCCTCACCAGCGTGGGCCAGCTCGGCTCGCCCACGCTGGGCGAGCTGGCGGCCCGAGAGTCGGTGCGGCCGCCCTCGATGACCCGGATCGTCGGTGCGCTCGAGGAGATGGGCTACGTCACCCGCTTGTCCGACCCTGAGGACCGGCGGGTGGCCCGAGTGGCGCTCACCGTCAAGGGTGATGCCGTCCTCCGACGGAACCGCTCGCGCAAGACCGCCTACCTGGCCGCCCAGTTGCACCGGCTGCCTGCCGAGGACCGCCGGGCGCTCGCCGACCTGACCGTGTTGCTCGAGCGCCTGGCCGCCCTGGAGGAGCAATGAGCGCGCTGCGAGCGGCCGGACGGCGCACCTTCCAATCCCTCCGCATACGCAACTTCCGTCTGTATTTCACCGCCCAGCTGATCTCGGTCTCGGGGACGTGGATGCAGGCGGTGGCCCAGGCCTGGCTGGTCCTGCACCTGTCCGGCAGTGGTGTCGACCTGGGCATCGTGGTCGGGCTCCAGTTCCTGCCCATGCTGCTGTTCGGTCCCTTCGGCGGGTTGACCGCTGACCGGGTCGACAAGAGGCGTCTCTTGTTCGTGACCCAGAGCGCCGGAGGCCTGTTGGCGCTGGTGCTCGGGATCTTGGTGGTCAGCCACCGGGTGGAGCTCTGGCAGGTCTACGTACTGGCGACGTCCCTCGGCGTGGTGAACCTGTTCGACAACCCGGCCCGCCAGACCTTCATGATGGAGATGGTCGGCCGCGACGACCTGCCCAACGCCGTGAGTCTCAACACCGTGGTGATGAATGCCTCACGCGTCATCGGGCCGGCCATCGGAGGGGTGGTCATCACGCTCTTCGGTCTCGGGACCTGCTTCTTCGTGAACGCCGCCTCGTATGGCGCGGTCATCGTCGGGCTCTCGATGATGCGCATCGCCGAGCTGCACCCCACCGAGCAGGTGGCGCGGTCCAAGGGCCAGATCCGGGCGGGATTCCGGTACGTCTGGCGAACGCCCGGCCTGCGGAACACCCTCCTCGCCATCTCGCTGATCGGGGTGCTCGCCTACAACTTCACCGTCACCCTGGCCCTGCTGGCCAAGGGGACATTCCATGGGGGAGCGGGGACCTACTCGCTGCTCACTTCGTGCATGGCACTGGGTGCGGTCAGCGGCGGACTGGTGGTGGCCCACCGGGCCCGGCCCACTCCCCGCCTGCTGCAGGTCCTGGCACTGGTGTTCGGGGGCCTGATGGCCGCAGTGGCGTGCGCCCCCACTCTGGCCGTGGCCTCGGTGCTCATCGTCTTGATGGGGGCGGCCTCCATCGGCTTCATCGCCACGGCCAACGCCAGCCTCCAGCTCGGTTCGGATCCGGCCATGCGGGGCCGGGTCATGGCTCTGTACGCCATGGCCTTCCTCGGCACTACGCCCATCGGTGCCCCATTGGTCGGGGCCATCGCCCAGTGGTCGAGTCCACGGGTGGCCATCCTCACCGGGGCGGTCGCCACCGTCTTGGCCGCCGGTGTGCTGATGTGGCGGCACGAGGCCGGTCGTCGACGGTCCGGCATGGGCGACCTGGCTGCCGGGGCCATGGCGATGGAACGGGTGGCGACCGACGCCGCGTGACTCCGGCCCCGGTGTTCAGGCGATGGGCGCCTCCGCCGGCTTCGGCTCCTTCGGCAGGCCCAGGACTCGCTCACCGACGATGTTGCGCTGGATCTCGGCCGTGCCGCCCCAGATCGTCTCCGACCTGGAGAAGAAGAAGGACGCCTGCAGGTCGCTGACCGGGTAGTCCTCCCGGCCCCGCCGGAGACGTTGGTCGACCGTGTCGTCGGGTGACCCGGTGAGGATCTGCCCCTCCATGCCGAGGATGTCCATGGCCAACTCCATGGTCTCCTGGTGGCACTCGGACCAGAACATCTTGTTGCCGGCGGCGAGCGCGGCGGCATGGTGGGTGCCGTTGAGCGCATCGGTGAGCGAGCGGTAGCCGTTGATCTGCATGATCTTGACCTTCGTCCAGGCCGTCGCCAGGCGTTGGCGGATGAGCGGATCGCCGGCCCGGCCCCGGTCCCGAACCGTCGAGATGATGGTGTCGAGCTCCCGTTGGAACCGCCGGTGCCCGGTGGTGGCCGACGAGCCCCGTTCGAACCCGAGGGTGGTCATGGCCACCTTCCAGCCGTTGTTCTCACCGCCCACGACGTTGTTTCTGGGGCACCTGGCATTGGTGAAGAAGACTTCGTTGAAGTCGGCGCTCCCGTCGACCTGTTCGATGGGACGGACCTCGATGCCGGGCTGTCTCATCGGCACCAGCAGGTAGGAAATACCGGCATGCTTCGATGCTTCGGGATCGGTGCGGGCCAGCAGGAAGATGTAGTCGGCGAACTGCGCCTGGGTGGTCCAGACCTTCTGCCCGTTGATGACCCATTCGTCGCCGTCGAGCTCGGCGCGCGTCGTGAGCGAGGCCAGATCGCTGCCCGCATCAGGTTCGGAGAACCCCTGGCACCAGGAGATGGTGCCGTGGAGGATGCCGGGGATGAACTGCTGCTTCTGCTCCTCGGTGGCCCACTGCAGGATGGTGGGCCCGACCAGCGTGTCGCCGAAGAAGTCTGCCCGGAGCGGGGCCTCGGCCCGGGCGAACTCCTCGTTGAGCACGACCGATTCCATGAGGGAGAGCCCCTTTCCGCCGTACTCCTTGGGCCACGAGGCGCAGATCCACCCGCCCTCGAAGAGCTTCTTCGTCCAGTCGCGGTTGAACGCCTTCTTCTCCTGGCGGGTCATCGAGAAGCCCGGTGTCCCCCAGCCGTCGGGCAGGTTGTCGGCCAGCCACTGTCGGATCTCGTTCCGGAAGTGCTCCGTCTCCACCGGGTAGGTCAGGTCCACGGTTCGACACTATCCGTTCATCTTCGGGACACGGTGAGGGGCACAAACCCACCACGGGTGCCGGTGCTACTCGGACGCCGACGAGGCCGGAAGGGGCCGTCTACGCTGGTACCGCCATGACCACTCGAGCCGCGGAGACCGGTGCCGGGCCGGAGATCCTGCATCTCTCCAGTGTGATCAAGCGACCGCTGGTGGACGCGGCCGGGGACCGGCTCGGCAAGGTGCAGGACCTGATCGTGCGGGCCGGGCAGTCGCCTCATCCCCCGGTGGTGGGATTGGTGGTGGACATCGGCGGCCGGGACCTCTTCGTACCCATCGACAAGATCGCCTCGTTCGAGTCCGGGCGGGTGCTCTTCGAAGGAAGCCGGGTCGACCTGCGGCGCTTCGAACGCCGGCCCGGCGAGCTCCTGCTGGCCCGGGACCTGCTCGCCCATCACCTGATCAATTTCGTCGGCGGCCGGCTGATCCGGGCCAACGAGATCGAACTGGCCAAGGTGAACGGAGAGTGGGAAGTGGTGGCCGTCGACCCCTCCCCCCGACCGGTCCTCCGCCGGCTGATCCCGGGGTACAAGCGGAGGAGGGCGGATCCGGGGGCCATCGTGGACTGGGCCAGCATCGAGCCGTTCGTCGCCCACGTCCCCACTTCGCGACTGCGGATCCCGTATCGGAAGCTGGCCAAGCTCCACCCGGCTCAGATCGCCGATCTGGTCGAGGCTGCCTCCCACGACGAGGGCGAGGAGATCATCGAAGCGGTGGGGGCCGATCGGGAGCTCGAGGCCGACGTCTTCGAGGAACTCGACACCGAGCACCAGGTCGAGTTCGTGCGGAACCGGTCCGATGCCGAAGCGGCCCGCCTGCTGGCGTCGATGGCTCCTGACGACGCGGCCGATCTGATCACGGAAGTGGACCAGGAGCGTCGGCTGCCCATTCTCCAACTCCTGCCCGAACCGCAGCAGCGGAAGGTTCGCTCGTTGCTCCTCTACAACCCCGAGACAGCCGGGGGCCTGATGAGCCCGGACTTCCTGAGCGTACCGGCCGACATGCCGGTGGCCGATGTGCTCCAGGCACTACGCCGGAGCACCGCTCCACCCGAGGCGCTCAATGTCGTCTTCGCCGTGGACGGTGAAGGCCATCTGGTCGGGTCGGCATCGGCGGTGCGCCTCCTGAAGGCCGAGCCCGGCGTACCGGTGACGTCCATCGGTCAGAGCGAGCCCGTGCACGTGCACCCGGACTGGGACCTCGGATCGATCGTCCGTACCATGTCCGACTTCAACATGGTCGTCGCCCCGGTACTCGATCCCGACCATGATGAGATCCTGGGCGTGGTCACCGTCGACGATGTCCTCGAGCTGCTCCTCCCCACCGGCTGGCGGCGCGACTTCGGCCGCACGGCGGCGGCGGAAGACTGAACGATGCTTCGCCAGCGAAAACCTGACCTCGTCACGCTGAGTGGCGCAGCCCCGGCCGGTCAGCCGGCAACCGGACACCAGGACCGGTAGGACCGCTACGGGTTCGTCTGATTCGACCGGGCCGGCACCCGGGCCACGACCCACCACCGCCATCCCATCATGGCTGCGTCAACACCATGCTCGACCGGAGCGACGTCCCCCGAAGGAGGTGAACCATGGCCCATGAGACGACCGAGTCAGATCCCGGATCTGCGGTGCTGGACCAGGCTCACCTCGGTGACATCGAGGGGGCGCTGGGGACGATCCGCCAACACGACCTCGACACGCGGCGCTCGTGGCGCGCCCGCCTGCTCACCCTGTTGGCCATCATGGGCCCTGGGCTCATCGTCATGGTCGGCGACAACGACGCCGGGGGTGTCTCCACCTACAGCCAGGCCGGCCAGAATTTCGGCCTCACGCTGCTGTGGACATTGCCCCTGCTCATCCCGGTCCTCGTCGTCAACCAGGAGATGGTGGTCCGCCTGGGTGCGGTCACCGGTGTGGGGCACGCTCGCCTGATCAACGAACGCTTCGGCCGCTTCTGGGGCGCCTTCTCCGTCGGAGACCTGTTCATCCTCAATTTCTTGACCATCGCCACCGAGTTCATCGGGGTGAGCCTCGCCCTCGGTTATTTCGGGATCTCCGAGTACGTCTCGGTCCCGGTGGCCGCCGTCCTCCTCATCGCCATGACCGCCACCGGCAGCTTCCGGCGCTGGGAGCGCTTCATGTTCATCTTCATCGCGGTCAACTTCCTGGTCATCCCGCTGGCTGTGT
This sequence comes from uncultured Acidimicrobiales bacterium, assembly GCA_963734435.1. GTDB lineage: Bacteria > Actinomycetota > Acidimicrobiia > Acidimicrobiales > RAAP-2 > Bog-756. The sequence continues at coordinate 370,363 of CAVTHA010000003.1, forward strand.
TCAGCCATCCCACCGCCGGACCCTTCTTCCACAGTCTGGTCGTTCCCGGGGTGAAGGGCGGCTTCAACTCGACCTCGGTGCTGCTCATCATCGCCATCGTCGGGACCACCGTGGCTCCGTGGCAGCTCTTCTTCCAGCAGTCCAACATCGTGGACAAGCGGATCACGCCCCGGTGGATCAATTACGAGCGGGCCGACACGGTGCTCGGCTCGCTGATCACCGTCTTCGCCGCCTCGCTGCTGATGGCCGTGGTCGCCGCCGCCTTCGCCGGCACCCCGTTAGCCGGTCACTTCACCGACGCCGGTGGTGTGGCATCCGGCCTGAATCACGTGGTCGGTCACGCCGCCGGTGACCTCTTCGCCATCATCCTCCTCAATGCGTCGATCATCGGCGCCGCCTCGGTCACCCTGGCCACGTCATATGCCTTCGGTGACATCTTCGGAACGCACCACTCCCTTCACTGGAGCTGGCGCGAGGCGAAGTTCTTCTATGGCGCCTTCACCGCCATGGTGGTCCTGGCCGCGGCCATCGTGATCATTCCGGGGGCTCCATTGGGCCTGATCACCACCAGTGTCCAAGCCCTCGCCGGAGTGTTGTTGCCCAGCGCCACCGTCTTCCTCCTGATGCTCTGCAACGACAAGGACGTCCTGGGCCCTTGGGTCAACCGGCCATGGCTCAACGCACTGGCCACCGCCATCATCTCGATCCTCCTGATGATGTCCCTGGTGCTCATGGCGACCACCCTGTTCAGCCACATCAACGTGACCCGGCTCGCCACCGTGCTGGGTGGCGTCCTCGTCGTCGGCTACATCGTCGGTGGCGTTCTCTACGCCCGGGCCCTCAGACGCAGGCCGCTGGTGCCGGTGGTCTCCACGGCCAGGCGCGCCACTTGGCGCATGCCGGCTCTGAACCTCCTCGACCGTCCCCAGTGGTCGCGGGGCCGACTGATCGGGATGTACGCCCTCCGCGGCTACCTGGTGCTCGCCGTGCTGCTGTTGCTGGTCAAGGCCATCCAGCTCGGGCTCCATCACTAGCGGGACACCTCCGGCGGCCGAGGCTGAGCCGAATCCCCCGGTCGGGTGGTCGTCGGTGGGGCCGGGTTGCGCCGAAGTACCTGGCCGGGGGAGTATCTGTCTTCCATGTGCCCGTACGCCTCGGTTGTCCATGCCTAGCTTCGGGCTGAGGCGACACAGGGAGAAGGGCCCGGCTTCCCCACCCCCCGTCCCCGAGCGGATCGTCCCCCGCCCACCGTCTCCCGGCGGGCTCCGGGTGGCCTTCCTCGTCTACCGGGGCAATCCGCGCTGCGGCGGACAGGGCGTCTATACCCGCCACTTGACCCGCGAGCTGGTCGCCCTCGGTCACTCGGTCGAGGTGTTCGCCGGGCAGCCCTGGCCCGAGCTCGACGAGGGGGTCGGATTCACCCCGGTCCCGAGCCTCGATCTGTACCGCGAGCCCGATCCGTTTCGGATTCCCATGCCGCGCGAGTTCCGAAATGCCTACCCCTCCTCGATCGCCGCCCTCGAGTTCGGGGTGATGTGCACGGCCGGGTTCCCTGAACCGTGGACCTTCAGCCTCCGGACCCGCCGCCTGCTCGGGGCCCGGCGCCATGCGTTCGATCTGGTGCACGACAACCAGTGTCTGGGCAACGGGATCCTCGGGATGATCGACGACGGCTGGCCGGTGCTGACCACCTTGCACCACCCCATCACCGTCGATCGCCAACTGGCGCTGAGCCACGCCACCAACCCGTGGCAGTACTTCACCCAGCTCCGCTGGTTCGGGTTCCTACGCATGCAGGAGCGCGTGGCCCGGGCGCTGCCCCGCGTGGTCACTGTGTCCGAATCGTCGCGGACCGACATCGCCGCCCAGATGAACGTGGACTACGAGGGGATGACCGTCGTCCCGGTGGGCGTCGACCACACGGTGTTCCGACCACGCCCCGAGGTGGAGCCGGTGCCGGGCCGCATCATGGTGACGTCGTCCTCCGACGTGCCCCTGAAGGGCCTGGTGCCTCTGCTCGAGGCGGTGGCCAAGCTCCGCACCGAGCGCGACATCGAGCTGGTGGTCATCGGCAATCCCCGGCCCGACGGCCGGGTGGCGAGGGCCATCGATCGGCTCGACCTGGCGCCCGCCGTGCGGTGCGTCTCCGGCATCAGCGACGACGAGCTGGCCCGCAACTACGCCCGGGCCCAAGTGGCGGTGGTGCCGTCGCTGTACGAGGGTTTCTCGCTCCCGGCCATCGAAGCCATGGCGTGCGGGGTGGCGCTGGTCGCCACCACCGGCGGGGCCCTGCCCGAAGTGGTCGGCAACGACGGGGACACCGGGCTGTTGGTCCCGCCGGACGATCCGGGGGCGCTGGCCGGAGCCATCGCCCGCCTGCTCGACGACGACGGGCTGCGCGGGCGTCTCGGGGCGGCGGGTCGGCAGCGGGTCCTCGGGCGGTTCACCTGGCCGGTCACCGCAGCCGGAACCGCCGCCGAGTACCGCGCCCTGCTGGCCGACGTGACACCGCTGGGGGACTCCTCGTGTTGACCGTCGACTATGCCCGGCTGGGGGTGCGGCGGGGAGACCGCTTGCTGGACCTCGGCTGCGGTTTCGGTCGCCACGCCTATCAGGCGGCCCGGCTGGGCGCAGCCGTGGTGGCCTACGATGCCGGGGCCGACGAGGTTCGCAACGTGACCAACACGTTCGGGGCGATGGCGGTGGCGGGGGAGCTCGACGGCGACAGGGCCCGGGTCGGGGCGGTGCAGGGCGACGCCCTGGCGTTGCCTTTCGCCGACGCCACGTTCGAGCGGGTGATCGCCTCCGAGGTCCTCGAGCACATCGCCGACGACCAGCAGGCCATGACCGAGCTGGCCCGGGTGCTGCGGCCGGGCGGGTCCATGGCGGTGACCGTGCCGCGGTGCGGTCCGGAATTCGTCAACTGGGCCCTGTCCGACGAGTACCACGACGTACCGGGCGGGCATGTCCGGATCTACCGGCGGAGCCAGCTGATCGGACGGCTCCGGGGCACCGGCCTCCGGGCGGTCGGGAGCCACCACGCCCACGGCCTGCACGCCCCCTACTGGTGGCTGCGCTGCCTGGTCGGCCCGACCAACGACACCCACCCCGCCGTCTCCCGATACCACCGGCTGCTTGTGTGGGACATCGAGAAGGCGCCGAAGATCACCCGCTACGCCGACCGCCTGCTCAATCCCCTGATGGGCAAGAGCCTGGTGGTGTATCTCGAGAAGCCCGTGGCGGTGGGCTCCGGCCGCGGCGAGCGGCCGGTGGAGGCGCTGTCCGGCGTCGGTGCCGCGGCGTGAGGACGGTCCCCGAGGTGCCGGGTGTGATGTCCGCCGGCCAGGTGATGACCACCGCCCGGTCCATCGCCTCCCTGCAGCGGCCTGACGGGATGATCGAGTGGTTCCCGGGAGGACACTGCGACCCGTGGAACCACGTCGAGGCGGCCATGGCCCTCACCGTGGCGGGGCTCGACGCAGAGGCCGATGCCGCCTACCGGTGGCTGGTCGACACCCAGCTCCCCGACGGCAGCTGGTTCAACTACTACCTGTCCACCGGTATCGAGGATGCTCGGCTCGACACCAACGTGTGCGCCTATCTGGCCACCGGTGCCTGGCATCGCTTCGTGTCGACGGGCGACCTGGATGCCCTCGAGAAACTGTGGCCCACGGTGGAGCGGGCCATCGACTTCGTGCTCCGGTGGCCACGGCCGGACGGCTCGATCCGCTGGTCGTTGGACCCGTCGGGCTTCCTCGAGGAGTATGCCCTGCTCACAGGGTCGTCATCCATCTATCACAGCCTGCGATGCGCCATCGCCTGCGCCGAGCGCCTGGACCATGAGCGACCGGACTGGGAGTTCGCCGCCGGCCGGCTGGCCCATGCGGTGGCCCACGAGCCCGCCGCCTTCGCCCCGAAGGAGGAGTTCGCCATGGACTGGTACTACCCGGTGCTGGCCGGGGCGCTCACCGGTGAGGCGGCCTGGCAGCGGATCGAGGGGTCGTGGTCGACCTTTGTGATGGAAGGTCGAGGTGTGCGCTGCGTGTCTACCGGTGAGTGGGTGACCGCCGCCGAGACGGCCGAGTGCGTGCTCGCCCTCGACGTGCTGGGTTGGGACGAGCCGGCCCTGGAGCTGTTCACCTGGGCGCAGGCCCTGCGCAACGACGACGGCTCCTACTGGACGGGCATGGTCTACCCCGAGGAGGTCACCTACCCGCCCCTCGAGCGCTCCTCCTACACGGCCGGCGCCATCGTGCTGGCGGCTGACGCTCTGAGTCGGACCACTCCGGCGTCGGGGATCTTCCGCGGGGAGGGGCTCCCGAGCCACCTCGACCTCACCGAGCCCGCCCCGGAGGCGCCGGTCGAGCCGGCCGTACCGGGCCCCGGCCCGTTGCATCCGCGCTGACCGGGGACATGGCCGGGGGATCCGGAACGGCTCACGGATCCGGCGCCGTTCATGGCGACAGCCGGGCGACCTCCCTCGCCAGTTGCTGGACGCGATCGTGGGCTGCCGACCACTCGTAGGACCGGAGGTACAAGCTTTCGGCCGCGTCCACCATCCGTTTTCGGAGATCGCTGTCCACCAGAAGTCGTTGGCAGGCGGCGGCGAAGTCCTCGGCGCTGTCGGCCACCAGCAGATGGACCCCGTCTCGGACGTTGAGGCCATCGGCCCCGATGGTGGTTGACACCACCGGCAGTCGGTGGGCGAACGACTCGAGGACCTTCAAACGGGTCCCGCTGCCGATGCGGAGCGGGACCACCGCGATGTCGGCCCGAGCCAGCTCCGGCTCCATGTCCGGCACCGTCCCGGCCACCGTGACCGCCGGCGGGCGGTGCCAGCGCCGGACGCCGGGCACCGTCTTGCCGACCAGCCGTATCCGGGCCTCAGGGACCTTGGCCCACAGCCGGGGCGCGACGTCGCCGAGCAGCCACTCCACCGCATCCATGTTGGGTCCGTAGTGAAGGCTTCCCTGCAGCAGGATGGTCGGTGGGTCGCCGGCCGACCCGTGGTCTTCGGTCCGCGCCGGCCGCGGGTAGGTGTTCGGTATCACCACCGCATTGGCCAGTCCCGAGCGTCGGACGTCCTCATCACTGCACAGAACCACTCGCTCGACTTCATCGGCGACCGATCGTTGGAAGGTTCGCCAGTCGCGGGCATTCTTCTTGGCCTGGGCGATCGCCAGCGTCTGACGGATCGCAGAGGCGAGCCCGGCGTCAGGCCGATGGGCGCCAAGGAGCTCCGCTCGCTGACGAGCCTTCTCGTCCTCCAGATTGTCCAGATCGACGATGGTCGGGCCGAGCCTGGGCCTGCCGACCCAGGCGAAGGTAGCCGCCGTGTCGAACCAGACGAGGTCGTAGCTGTCCGCCACCCACGACTCGAAGTTGCGACGAGGCATTGGATCGCCGGCCCGGAGGACCACCTCCAGGGGGACGCCGCGCCGTGCCAGCCAGGCTGTCCTCCACTTCAGCCCACCGGGGGTAGCCGGGTAGGGCACGGTCTCCAGCCGCTCGATGGCAACCGTGGGCGGAGGGACCAGGGCAGCCCGCTGAGGGTCGTAGAGGGCAAAGAGGTCTGTCGGGCCCAGGTCAGAGAGAGCCTCGATGATCTTGCCCAGTCGGATCATGCCCCCACCGGTTGAAGGCCAGGGGAAGTCCTCGGCGACCACGAGGATCTTCATCGCGTTGTCCCGGTCATCTTCAGTCTCGTCGTCGCAGGCGTTTCGCCCACAACTTCAGCCGGACCGAGGGCCGCGATTCGATGTAGGCGGTCTTGGCGCGCAGGAAGGCAAGCGTTTCGTCGAGCTCGGATTCGAGCGAGGTCACATACTCGTCCTTCACTTCGAGCTCCGCCTTCGCCGCTCGCAGTTCCCGCTCCACCTGCTCGACCCGCGCCGCGAGGGACTGTCGCTCTGCTTCCAGTTGGTGGATGCGTTTGGAACCACCATCGATGCCCGTCGCCGGCTCGCCCTGTGCGGCCTCGGCCATCAATGGAGACTACCGGCGTTCACTGCCCTGGTCGACCGGAGGTCGACGCGCGGCCACGGCGGCGGCGATGGACGAAACGGCCGATTCGAGGCCGTCATCCCCTTCTCCGGGCGAGTACTGCACGGTCGGTACCTTGGTGCCGTCGGGTCGGGTGATCGGCAGTCGCCGCCACGGTGTTGTCGTGGTGGTGACGACTGCATCCCAATCCGTGCCCGTGGTGGCCAGCACCTCGTCGGCATCGTCGCGGAGATCGACTCCGAGATCGGCCATCCGGTCCGCCCGTGCCGACCGATCGGGGCGGAAGTCGGACTCGATGTCCGCCGCCGGCGCGGCGACGGTGATCGCCCAACCGACAGAGGCCAATGCCTCCACCGCACTCCATGGGATCTCTGCGGAGTCCTTGGCCTCTCCGTGGGTGACCATCAGGAGTCGTCGGGGAGATCCCCGCGCCCGGTGGATCGACTGTTCGATGGCGGAGGCATCGATCGTCTCGGGTCGGTCCCCCAGGGGGCCGAGGTCCACCCTCCATTTGTCGAGGAGTCGCTGACGATTGCGGGTCAGGAGGAACAGGCGGTAACGGCTCGTGGTGCTCTGGCTCTCCAGGTGGTACAGCCGGGCCCGCGGTTCGTATACGACACGGAAGCCCTGCTGGCGCAAGGCCAGGCAGAGATCGACGTCCTCGCAGTAGGCGGGGTAGTACCGCTCGTCGAACCCGCCGACCGCATTCCATGCCGCCCGACTCACCAGCAGACCGTTGGCCGACGCGTAGTCCACGTCGCGCACATAGGAGTATCGTCGGGTACCGGCCGGGAGGCCGCCTCCGACATGCTCTGTCGAACCATCGCTCCAGAGCACCGACCCCGCCTCTTGCAGCGAACCGTCCGCCGACAGGATCCGGCATCCCACCGCCCCGATCGTCGGATCCCGCTCTGCGGTGGCGAGTAGCTGGGCGACGCAGTCCGTCGTCACCCTGCTGTCGTCGTTGAGGAAGAGAAGGAATCGGCCTCGGGCGATCTCGCTGGTTAGATTGTTGCCGCCGGCGAAGCCCAGATTGGTGTCACTTCGCACCAGAACGATGTCATGGCGCTCTTCGAGCACCTGCCGGGCCGAATCCGACATGCCGTTGGCGAGGACAATCGTCTCGCATTCACTCCACCGGCTGGCCGCGGCCAGCGAGTCGAGGCAACCCAGGACCAGCGTGGCGTCGGACAACACCGGAATGCAGATCGACACCAGGGGAGACCGGGGGACATGGGAGCCCCGTTGCACCACCATGGGCACACCCTCATTCGTCGCCACGTGGCCCGCTCCTTCGAAAGGATGGTAGCGCCGCACCGCCGCTCCTGCCTCTGTCGACCCGGCGACGTGAACCACTGACGCCCCGCCACTGGGGCCAGAACTCGGCTGGCTCAACCACGGGCCAGGGTCACGAGGGAGTAGATGGCGAATCCGGCCAGAAGCACGCCGCCGCCCCTCCGGATCAGGGCAAGCGGCACCATCCGGAGCAGGGCCCGGCCCCCGAATGCCCCCAGCGCGGCGACCGCGGCCAGGGCGGTGAAGGCGCCGATAAACACCGCGGCCGGGTCGTGGTACTTGGCGGCCAGGTTGGCGGTGAGGATCTGGGTGAGGTCACCGAACTCGCCGACGAAGATGACCGTAAAGGCTGTCCCCGTCGTCTTCAGTCCCACGCCGGCGGCATCGGCTTCGGCCGCCCCTTCTGCCTGCGCCGCCCGCTCCGGGACGAGCAGCAAGTAGGCGGCTCCCGCCGCGAAGAGCAGGGCGGTGACCGCCTCGATCCAACGGTGGGGCAGCAACCTGATGAGCTGCCCGACGGCGACGGCCAGGGCCGCGTGCAGTCCGAAGGCGATGGTGGCCCCCAGCCATACCAGCAACGGCCGGTACCGGCTGCCCATGATGAGCGTGGCGATCATCGTCTTGTCCGGGAGTTCGGCCACGAAGATGAGGGCGAAGACCGTGGCGATGGTCCCGAGGTTCACCTGGTGCATGCTAGGGACCGGGTCGCCGCCGGACCGTTCATGGGTTGACTGGCGGTCAGTGCGCCGCGACCATGGTGGCTCCGTTTGCGGCCGCCGGTCCGGCCGTCGCCAGGATCCCCGGCCAGAGCCGTCCGGCCAGCCACCGGTAGAAGCGCTCTGCCACCGCCGCCGAGGAGTTTCCGGCATAGACATTGTCCGGCGCAAAGGCCGGCGTGTGGACACCGTCACTGGCTCGTACCTGTACCCCGTCGATGAATTCGGTGAATCGGCCGTGAGGACAGAACATCGAGCCGTAGTCAATGACGCTCACCGCCCCGGGGTGCGACGTGGCGGTGTTAGCCAGCAACTTGTCGAAGATGGCTTGACGACGTGCCGACTCTGTCAGGGGCGGAAGGGTCCAGAGCCCGTACCGGTTGCCCATACAGAGCATGGTCAAGAGGTCGAGGTGGGCGCCGTGGGAGACGGCGATTGACGCCAGCCTCCGGAGGTTCGATGTCTCCGCCCGTTGGAACGATGTGGACAGGATCCCCGTCCACCGCCCGTTGACCAGCGTTGGCTGAATGTCGTTGCGACCGCCGAGGAAGAGCACCACATCCCCTGGCGCCGTGCCCGCCACGGCTCGCTCGTCGCGTGCGGGCCACTGTTGGTCCACCGGCGTCGCCGCGTCGCAGGCCGGGGGCAGGCCGAGGCCACGGTGGGGCGGGTCGACGGACATGTCAGTGCCGACGACCAGCCCACACCCGAACAACGCGCCGTCGGACACCTGAGTGCCGACCGGTGCGGTGGCCCGGAGGGCGTAGTACAGGGTGAGGGCCGTCGAATCACCCAGTACCACCACCCGCCGCGGTACAGGCGATCCGGCGGCGGCCGCCGCGCTCACCGGAGCGGGCCGGTAGGGCGCGGCGTGGACGTCGGAGGCCTCCGAGATCCCCGAGCCAAGGGTCGCCGCCACGATGGCTCCGGTCAGGACGACGACCCCGGTGCCCGCCGGGACGAGAGCCCGGGTCGAACGCCAGAACCTGCGTTCGAGGATCGGGCGCTCGACGGCATAGAAGCTCACCGCCGACACCGAGATGGTTGCCCCTACCCGAGCCGCAGCCAGGAATACTCCGGTCAGGCCGGTACGAGCGGGCGAGAGAAAGACGAGGAGCGGGAAGTGCCAGAGGTACATCCCGTAGGAGATGCGGCCCAGCCACGGGAGGGGCGCCATCCCCAATGCCCGGGCGGTGATCCCACCCGGGACGGTCACCGCCGCCAGGATGACCGCGGCACTGGCCAGCGCCACCAGGAGGAACCCGCCCTGGTAGGTGAGGGCCGAGTCGCCGGTCAGCCGGTGGGCGGCCAGGGCGATGCCGGCGAGCCCGCCAAGGGAGGCGGCGTCGAGGGCCCAGCCGGCCCGACGGTCGGCTCCGACCGGCCCGGCGCCCCGGGGCGTCCACTGCCGGCGCGGCCACAACCGGAGTGCGCAGGCCAGCCCGGACCCGATCAGGATGCACTGGGCGTGGGTGTCGGTCCCGAAGTAGAGCCTGGTAGTGCTGGCACCGAACGCCGAGAGCACGCCCATCCAGGCTGCCGAGGCCAGGGCTCCGACCACGCAGAGCAGGAGGGTGAGGCGGGTGGCCCGGCGTATGTCCCGGCTGGCGCTGAGCACGACCATCAGCACCAGCGGCCAGACCAGGTAGAACTGCTCCTCGATGGCTAGGGACCAGCAGTGGGTGAGAGGGGAGACCAGCCCGGTGGCGACGAAATAGTTGGCCGACGTGGCGATCTGGTGCCAGTTCGAATAGTAGAAGAGCGCGGAGAGGGCATCCATGCGGTAGCCCGGGTAGCTGCCTGGGGGCGCCACGAAGTGGACGTACCAGGTGACCGCCAACAAGACCAGTGCCAGTGCCGGCAGTAGCCGGCGGGCTCGACGGCCCCAGAACTGGGCCAGTCGGATCCGACCGCTCCGGCCCCATTCGTCGAGCAGCAGGCCGGTGATGAGAAAGCCCGAGAGCACATAGAAGATGTCGACGCCGAAGAACCCGCCCGCCAACCACGTCGACCCGAAGTGGAAGGCCATGACGCCGAGCACCGCGACCGCCCGCAGCCCGTCCAGGGCGGAATTCCGTGTGGCGTCGTGCCCTATCGGGCCGTCCCCGATACCGCGGCAAGGTGATCCTGCTCCCCCCAGGCCTGACACCGGGCCAGAAGTTAGTCGCGTCGGGCCCCGGTTCTCCCAACCAACGCGGTGCCTACGCCGCACCGTGGCGCCCTGAGCACCACCTTCGACCCCATCCATCCTGGGCGGGGCCTTGCCCACGTCAGGGTGGCTTCAAACCGGCTCCGCGTTGGCCGGCGACAAACCCCCAGGTTAGGATGACCGAACCAAAATGGCCTACCGACGCGATGCCCGTGTCGCCGAAGTCACATTCATCATCATTTCTTTGAGCAACGGACCGCGAACTTGGCGACCGATACAGCCGTTTCGACCGTAGACCCGGCGCTGGAATCGGGGGATTCAGACCGTCCCCGCCGGTCCACGCCGCGAAGTAGGCGGTCGGGACGCCGGGCCCATATTCGGTCTCGGCGCCGGTTCGTAATTGCCGTGTCGGTCGGCTCGGCGGTTGCGGCAGTCCCATACCTCTGGGTGCTGTGGGATCTCTGGGCCGGGACCTTCGGTTTCCTGCGCAGCGCTCCCGCCAACGACTTCTACGACCTCCAGGCGCGCTCCATGATGCACGGCCACCTGGCCGTACCCGCCAACTCGATCGGACCCGAGGCGTTCCTTCACGGGGGGAAGCAGTACACCTACTTCGGGCTCTTTCCTTCGCTGCTCCGCATCCCGATCTTTGTGCTGACGAGCTCGTATGACGGCCGGCTCACCGCTCCGTCCCTGTTGCTGTCGTGGTTGGTCACCGGCTTGTTCAGCGCCTTGCTCCTGTGGAGGGTGCGGACCATCGTCCGCGGTCCGGCGCCGCTCGGAAGAGCGGAGGCGACCTCCTACGGAGTGGTCATGGCGACGATCCTTGCCGGATCCGTGCTCGTCGTTCTTGCCGCCACTCCGTTCGTGTACGACGAGGACTTCGCCTGGAGCATCGCCCTCACCGTCGGGGCCTTGTTCGCGCTGCTTGGAGTCATGGAGCGTCCCAGTGGCGGCCGGGTGGCCCTGGCCGGGCTCCTGGTGTTGGGAGCGGTGCTCAACCGGGCTCCCACCGGTTGGGCGTGTGTCATCGGGGCGTTGCTCATCGCCGTGTGGTTCTTCCTCGGTCGACACGGCGACAAGAACCGTCGCTGGGCAGCTCCCATGCTCGCCGTGGGCCTCGTGCCGTTGGCGTTGTCCAGCCTGATCAGCATGGCCAAGTTCGGTTCACCAGTCGGCTTCTCGTTGACGAATCAGTTGTACACATTGGAGAACGCACACCGTCGCTACTACTTGTCCACGACGGGTGGAAAGGGCTACAGCATCCGATTCATACCGAGCACGCTGCTCGCCTACTTCGGACCGACGGGCATTCGGTTCACGTCGGTCTTCCCTTTCATCACCATGCCTGCGGCACCGGCGGCTGCGGTGGGAGGCGTCGTGCTCGAGTGGCAATACCGGACATACAGCGTCACGGCATCGATGCCGCTGTTCCTGCTCTTGAGCATTGCCGGCGTGCTGACGACGCTTCGCCGAAAGGTGGGACGAATCGGGCTGATGCGGATCCCTCTCGTGGCCGCGCTGGTCGGAGCTGCGGGAGTCGCGGTATGGGGGTATCTCGCCCCCCGATACCTCGGGGACTTTCTACCGTTCCTCATCATCGCCAGCTTCGTCGGGCTCGTCGACCTCTGGCGGCGTCTCGACGGCCGGTCTCCGAAGATTCGGCTGTCACTCCTCGGCGCGGTGATCGTCTTGGGCGTCTATGGGATCGTGGCGAATGTCGCCTCGGCGAGCACGCCGAACAATGATTGGAATCGGGCGCAGACGCTGCACTACGTGGCAGCCCAGAAGGCGGTCAGCGATTCGACGGGACATCCTATCGTTGGCAACATTCAGCGAGGCTCGGCCCTACCACTATGGGCGCCCGCAGACAAACTGTTCATCGTCGGTGACTGCCAAGCGCTGTACGTCTCAAACGGGATGGACTATTCGCACAATTCGCCGCAGCAGGCGTACGAGCACGCCGGCTGGATGGCGGTTCAATACGGCCCCGGAATCGTCTACGACCTCTCGCTCACTCTTCGGGCTCCCATCGATCAGATCAAGGGGAGCGTACCGATCCTCCGTGTCGGCCCCGACACCATATGGATGAAGGCGGCAGGTCCAAATGCTGTCAGGTTTGGGTTCGAGGACCCCAACTTCAAGGCCACAGGACCACCGGCGGATCTGCTGCAGAACTTCACCTATCCGTTCGAGCTCGATGTCGACCCGTACTTGCGCTGGTTGACTCTGAGCACGTTTGGGAGCACGTTTCTCAGCGCCGAGTGGCAGCACGGACCGGCAGAACAGGTATCCGCGGTGCCGCCCACCGCAGGCGGGTATCCGTACACCATCGCAGTTTCAGAGCCGGGGCAAGACGTCGGCCTGTGTCGCAGCCTGCTGAGCCAATCTGGAGCGTCACCAACAGCGGGGTCTGCTAGTGGCTCGTCGCACCAGAGCGCGGCTCCGGTGCGCGGTTGATGTCGGATGATGAAGGCTACGAGTTGGGGCTGCGAGGAGTGAACGATGGAGAGCAGGGCGCGTCGACGAGGGCGGCGGAGTGGCGACCTCAAGGCTTGACAATGGAACGTCCGTAGTGTCGCCGCCAGAGAGAGAATTCGATTCTCAATCTATCCCCTTCCCACCCCTTGACCTCCTTCAGCGCACGGGATTCAGCGGTGACGATGACCCGTACGGCTCCTATGACCGCATGGGGATCTTTCTGCGGAGCTTTATCGAGGATGCGCTACCTTCCGACTGGACCTGGACCGGCCGGCGGGTGCTCGACTTCGGATGTGGAGCGGGTCGCGTATTGCGCCACTTTGCCTCTGAGGCTGCGGACGGGGAGTTTTGGGGTTGTGACATCGATGGCCCGAGCATTGAGTGGCTCCGTCGAAACCTCTGTCCGCCGTTGCATCCGGACCACCTCCTGCAGAGTCTCGAGTCGCCTGGCCTGCCTTTGGCCGACGGCTCCTTCGACCTGATCTACGCCATAAGCGTGTATACGCACCTCACGGATGATTGGGCCGGTTGGTTGCTCGAGCATCACCGTCTGTTGACCGAAGGTGGGCTGTTGCTGGCCACTTTCTTAGGAGAGGGCGCCATTGAGAAGTGGGCCGGACAGAAATGGAACGAAGACGGCATTGGCATGAATGCCTTGAAGGCGGGCACGCCCTGGGATCTCGGCGGTCCGATCACTCTCCACTCGCCCTGGTGGCTACGAGCTCACTGGGGACGGGCGTTCGACGTCCTCGCCTTGAGACCGGGGGGGGAGAAGCCAGGCTCACATGGTCTCATCCTTCTTCAGCGCAAGCCGGTGCATTTGACGGTCGAGGATCTTGAGCGCTTGGAGCCGGACGAACCGCGAGAGGTGTCAGCCCTGCGACATCATGTGCAGCAGTTACGCGACGAAACACTCGAGCTGAGAAGGGCTATTGAATACCTGGAGCATCGTCTGTCGGCGACCGAAGATGGTGAGGAGCGAATCCGTCAGCTTCAAGACGAGCTGAGGCGCACCAAGGACCTGCTCGAGGCGATTCGGGGATCAGCATCGTGGCGCCTCACTGCTCCGCTTCGCGCCGCGGTCGCCGCCCTGACCCAGAATCGGGCTCGTCGCTGAGCACCAGGCCCCAGCTGGGGTGGATCAGGGATTGAGGTTAGGCTCTGTCAGGTGATGGACTTGGGGCCCCAATCATGAGTCCGACGTACTACGTCTACGTCAGCGACCGTGGCAATATCTTCATGACAGAGATTGCCGGTCTCTTGGCGGCCGGACTGGTTGACCTGGGGTACGAGACCGTGTTTCCCGCCCCGGGCCTGCCCGAAGAGGGTCGGGGCCGGATCAACCTCGTCGTCGCCCCCCACGAGTTCTTTCCCCTCCAGCGTGGACACAATGAGCGGGCACTGTTCCGAGCCGCTGAAGCCAGCGTCGGTATCGGCGTCGAGCAACCCGGAACCAATTGGTTCGAACTCGGGACTCGCTACGCCAGCCTGGGGCCGATGGTGCTCGACATCAACGGCTACGCCGTGGAGGAGCTGGTCAGGCGCGGTTACGACGCCCATCACCTGCAACTCGGATATCACCCCAGTTGGGACAGATGGAACGGGGAGCCCAGCCGTTCACGGTCCACCGACCTCCTCTTTCTCGGATCGTTCACTCAACGCCGGGAATCCCTGCTGGCGAAATGGGCGCCACTTCTGTGGGACTGCTCGACTGACATTCGTTTCTTCGAGTTTTTCCGCCCCGTGAATGAGCCTCGAGCCAATTTTGTCACCGCGCAAGCCAAGTGGGACTTGCTCGCCTCCAGCCGCGTGCTGCTCAATATCCATCGAAGTGAGGTCCCTTACTTCGAGTGGGTCCGTGTGCTCGAGGCCGTGACCAACGGCTGTCTAGTGGTCACCGAGTCATCATCGTATTACGGACCTCTCGTACCCGGGAAGCACCTCATCGCCGCACCCGCCGACGTACTCGGTGCCTATGCCTCCAGCGTCGTCAACGACGAAGAACTGCGATCCCAACTCGCCAATGAGGCCTATGACCTCGTCCGCACCAAGCTCGAGTTGACGACGCTGCTCGAACCGATCTGCGCGCACGTCGAGCAAGTCGTTCTCTCGAATCCTGTCCGCCACCACCCACAGAAGGTGCGGGTACGACGGAGACGGACCCGTCGGGCTCGGCCCGCAAGGATGAAGACGTCACCGGTCACAGCTCCGGTGAGGCCCGAGCCGCCGGTGGCGAGGAGGGTCAAGGAGCTCCTGGACGGAGAGGTCGAGTTGCTTCAGAAGGTCGAAGCCATGCAGTCGCGGCTGATCTACGGATGTGATGACCACATCGAGACGTTCGAGACCGACTCATGGAATGGCTTCCTTCCCGATGTAAGCGTCGTTGTTAGCTCGTTCAACTACGAGCGCTTCGTCTCCGAGGCGATGGAATCGGTGACGAGCTCCCTTGGCGTCGCCGCCGAACTCATCGTCGTGGACGATCATTCCCAAGACAACTCGGTCCGCGTGATCCTCGATCAGATGAAAACCTCGTCGTGGTTCCCGATCAAGCTGCTGGCCCAATCGGCCAATACCGGGGTGAGCGTGGCCCGAAATACCGCCATTGCCGAAACCCGGGCTGACCGGGTCTTCGTCCTCGGCGGCGAGAACGTGATCTACCCAGGAACACTTCAAAAGCTCTCCATCGCACTCGACCGTTCGCCCGAAGCGGCTTTCTCCTACGGGATCATCCACATCGATGGATCGCACGAATTGCTGAGCCACCTGCCATGGGACGTGCGACGTCTTACCGAATCCAATTACATCGATGCCATGGCGATGGTGCGTAGGCAGATTTGGGATGAGGTCGGCGGGTATGACCCAATGCTGAGTACTCGAGGCGGGGAGGACTACGAGTTCTGGTTGCGTCTCGCCGCCCGAGGCGTCCATGCTGCGTTCGTCCCCGAGTTCCTGGGCCACTACCGAGTCCGGGACGCCTCTCGACAGCACACGCTGAACCTCGATACCTTCCCGCTCACTGAGGAATTGCGCAATCGCTATCCCTTGCTCCCCTGGGACCGGGCTGATTCCCATTGAGATGCAGATGATTGAACCAGCCGAATCCGGCGACAACTCCCGTATGCAGAGCCTTGAGGCCGAGGTACTGGCCATGCGACAGCAA
This sequence comes from uncultured Acidimicrobiales bacterium, assembly GCA_963734435.1. GTDB lineage: Bacteria > Actinomycetota > Acidimicrobiia > Acidimicrobiales > RAAP-2 > Bog-756. The sequence continues at coordinate 386,168 of CAVTHA010000003.1, forward strand.
GTCGAGTTGCGTGACGAGCTGCTCCGAATCCTCAATCGGCGCCTGTTACAACTCGAACGCGGCGAAGTGGACTCAGAGGGAATGAAGAGGGTCGGAACAAAACGTCTCCAGGAAGAGAACACATACCTCCGCCGTCTCGTGCACTCGCTTCTCGACACAGACATGTTCCGATGGACTATTCCGGCCCGGAGACTCCATGGAAAGCTCCATGCTCGTCGTCAAGGTTCGGCATGAGCGCCGACTCCCCTCGGCTCACCCCAGAGATCAATCTCGGCGATATGACCGACAGCCGCGTAGTCGCGATCGGGAGAGTCCCCGCCAACAGCCGGGTGCTCGATCTCGGACTGGCCGACGGTTCGGTGGCCCGAAGCGTCAAGGAAATGGGGTGTCGGGTGTGGGGCGTCAGACTCGATCGAGCTGTACCCGATATGACCCTGGATGTCTACGAGACGGTGATCGGGGCCGACCTCAATTCCCTGGACATCATCGAGCTCGTCGGGGATCAGAAGTTCGACGTGATCCTCATGCTCGATGTGCTCGAGCACTTGGGCAACCCAGCCGCCTTGTTGCAGGCGCTTCCGAAGGTGTTGGCCGACAACGGGTGGGGAGTGATCTCACTTCCGAACGTCGCCCATGCGTCGCTCCACCTGGACCTCCTTCAGCGACGCTTCAATGATTCGGACACGGGGCCGTTGGATCGCACCCAGGTGCGTTTCTTCGACCGTCGCGGGGTCGACGATCTCCTCGAGCAGGCTGGATGGCAGAGGTTCGACCTCGCCCGAGTGATCAGAGCGTTCGACGCCTCGGAGCTCCCAGTGGACGGCGAGAGTTCCGAGCGGGCACGCCAGCTCGAATCGGACATTGACGCATCCACTCACCAGTTCGTGCTGGCCGCGGCACCGCTGGGATCTCCTGTTCTCACCCACCCACCGGTGCTGCCCGCCGCAATCGCCCAGGATGCACTCCTTGAAGCCATGAATCGCATGGGTGAGCTCGAGGAGGAAGTGCGCCGACTGAGCAAGGACCATCTCCCCGATCTCGTGGATCAACTCGACGAGATCCGAGAGAAAGTCCTCGAACGCCAGGGCAAGCTGCAGGACATACTCGTGGCCATACTGGAATCCTGACCGCCTCTCGACGGTCTGACATCCGTGCCACCGCGAGCACCGGCTGTCTGCAGATCCGAGAACCAGAACGTCGCGTGCTGGTGCTGACGGCCGGACGAGGCCAAGTACGCTGGACCACGTGCACGGCTTGAATGACCCGCCGCTATCCGGAAACCTCCCCAGGGGACCGTGGGTAATTGTGGTGGGGATGCATCGCAGCGGGACGTCGGCGGTGACCGGTGCCATCGGGTCCCTGGGGATGTCCGTGCCTCGTCCAGAAGATCGCATTCGAGCGTCGTCGAGTAATCCGGAACACTGGGAGAGCGACTCGATCATGCTCTACAACGACGACGTGCTGGACCGACTCGGTGGGAGCTGGGACGCTCCCCCGGATCTGCAACCGGGGTGGGTAGACGGCCCGCAACTCGTCGACGTCCCCGACCCTGCCCCGGTGTTCTCCAGCACCTACCCGGACTCGGGTCCGATCGTGTGGAAGGACCCTAGGGTCTGCCTTTTGCTCCCATACTGGCGACCTCTGATTCCAGAACCTGTGGCGGCCGTCTTCGTTTGGCGATCACCCGTGGCCGTGGCCCGCTCGCTCCAGAACCGCGACGGATTCTCCCTCGTCCACGGCGTGGCGCTCTGGGAACGCTACAACCGAGAAGCGCTCGACGGGCTCCGAGGGATGGACGTGCTTCGTGCTCAGTTACGAGGCACTGATGAAAGATCACCGCACGGTCGTTGGGTCGGTCGCTGAGTGGCTCGGCTCACTCGACCAGTTCGCACGACATGCCGAACACTGGGACGTGGACCGAGGCGCGTCCCTGGTCTCCGACGAATTTCGTCACCAATCAATCGGCCCTAGCGACGGGCTTCTGCTCCCCGAACACCGCTCGATGAGGAAGCTGCTGTCAGGTGTGGATGGTGAACACCGGCAATTCGATCCCGGACCGCTGCCCGACGAATCGGAATGGACCAAGGACGTTCTCGCAGACCGACGAGAGGCGAGGCTGGCTGTCAAGCGTCAGAGCGATTGTTGGGAACTCGTAGCCGAGCGCGTGCAGAGGGTGACGGATCTCGAGGCCGAACTGGCGACTGTAACAGGTGTTTTGGAGTCCACTCAGTACTCATTGGACTCGACGCAGCAGCGATTGGATTCGACTCAGGTGGAGCTCGAGGAGATCCACGCGTATAGTCAGCAACATGCGTGCCTCGACGAGTTGGCGGGCCACGAAACCCCTCCGCTCATTGTCCGCCAGAGCCCGTGGCCGTCCGAGCCACCCTCGCGGGACAACCACGTAGCCAGAATCACGCCACCACGGACGTCCACCGGGGCCACCCAATCCCATCGTGCCTTCGACCACATCGAGCGGAAAACAGCGTCCGAAGGTTTCGACGGACTCGTCGGTCTTCCTGCCGTCCCCACGCACGGTCCGCGGCAACGGCCTGGTCTCATTGTCGGAGAGCCGGCGAACCCTTCACCGGAGTCTGGGGCTGACTGCGTGGCCGGCCGTTCAGGCGGTGGACACGCTCCCAAGCATGGTGGTCAAGGCGCTACCCCGTCATGCAGAACGGCGGCCGACACGGATTGACACGGATGATCTCCAGCCTCTTCGGGCTCGAAATACATGCGACTTCACCCGAAGGTGAACTCAGACCGAGGACCGTCTCGGATCGGCGGCCGATCTTGCGGCTGCCTTTGGGATTGTCGCATAATGGGCCAGTCGATCGATCGGCGATCGATTGGCGCATGGCGCCATGGGCCAATCGCCTGATTCACGTCGGCGAACGGGCGGTGCCAGTGCTGCGTGGAAACGCCTGGGGCGATACGGGTCCTCGATGAACATCTTGGTGGTCGCAGATTTCTTTCCCTGGCCCCCTTTGAATGGCGGCCTGATTCGACTGGCCACTACCGTCGATGCGCTCGCCGAGGTGGGAACAGTGGACCTGTTCTCGTTGGTGGACGAGCGCCAAAAGGATCGCAAAGTACCCCACCACCTAGCCCTTAGGCGGCTCGAGACGGCGTCCTATCCGAGCATCGATCGATCCCGGCGTTGGCGGGCCGGATGGCTGGCGCGAAGAGGAGTGCCGATGGAGGTCGTCATGCGCCAGGCAGATCAGGGGCCGCGACAAAAGTTTGCCGCCTGGGTGAACGACCGGTACGACCTCGCATGGTTCAGGACACCGATGACCTTCGCTTGGTTGGGCCGGCCCCACCTCGGGCCCACAATCGTCGACCTCGACGGGCTCACCGACGAGGGGGAGAAGGAGCGAGCGGCCCTCATGGCGGAACCCTCGTCCGGTCGCTTCGATATCCGCAGGATGCACTCATCGCTGGCTCGGCTGCAAGCTCGCATCGAAATTCTCGCGATTGGAGGGAATTCCAGCACTCCGTGGCTGCCGAGGTGGACCGAGTGGTGCTCTGCTCAGACGCCGAGGTCCGGCGCTCAGGGATGCCCAACTCCGAGTTGGTCATCAACACCTACCCGCGGCCGGTCACGCCGCTCGGACCGAAGGTCCCGGGTGATCCTCCCGTCGTCCTGTTTCAGGGCACGTTCGACTACGGTCCGAATGCCGACGGGGCACACTGGTTCGTCCGCGAGATCGCTCCGCGCCTCCGCGCCCAGCTTCCCGGGACGAGCGTTCGCCTTGTCGGAAAGACGACGCTGGCCGTAGAGCAGCTGCATGACCCCCCAGCAGTCACCTCGGTTGGCGTCGTACCGTCGATGGGTCCGGAACTGGCACGGGCCGATCTTGCCGTCGCCCCCATCCGATATGGCAGTGGGACGCGGCTGAAGATCCTCGAGTCGTTCGCCCACCGCGTTCCGGTTGTGTCCACCACGCTCGGTGCCGCCGGGCTCGAGGTCGATCACGGCGTGCACCTCCTACTCGCCGACGATCCCGACCAATTCGGCCAGGCCTGCCAACGGATCCTGACCGACTCCGGTCTTCGTACTCGGTTGGTCGCCGCAGCCGAGCGATTGTATTTGGAGCGCTACGAGTCCTGTGTGGCCAGGAAGCAAATCAGGTCGATCGTCAGCGACCTCACCGGGTAGGCACCCGCGTGCGGATGACACGGGTGCACACCGGCGACACACGTGCATCCAGCTGATTGCATGGCTGGAGGAGCGACCTACCACCGAGAATTGGGAGACTCACGAACCATGGACGTGATGCGCGCCATCTCCCGTAGTACTGCTACCATTCCCGAGAATTGTCAGAGCGAAGTCGGAGCTGGGGGGCAGACGTTGTGAGGTCGTGTGGCAACTCACGGCTGGCGTCGGGAGACATGCGGTAGCGTATCGTCGTGTCAGCGGTGGATCCAATGTTGGCGAGCCGACGCCAACACCAGGCAGGTGGGCTTGACGCCCCTGATGGGCCTTCACCGAGGAGCCAGCGACGATTGCTGGTGGTGTACCCCCCCATAGGCAATCGGTCTTACGGTGAATTTGCCAGCCGGCTCAGCGAGGCAGCCTCGGTCTTGGGGTTGGACGTGACGTTGATTTCGGCCTCGGACCTGGTCAATTGCGAGACCTCGTGGATCGAAGGCGCCACGGCGTTCGTGGTCAATCCCGACCAGTGTGCCTTGTCGGGTCGAGCCGGTCTTGCCCGCCTGAACAGGGCAGACTTTCGGGCGGCGGTGGTGGCCGAATGTGTCGAGACCCATTGGTATCGAAACCAGTTCGCCCTCGGTATTGAATTCGATTCGGTCATCGACGTCGGTTTTGTAGACCAGAGCTCGATTCATCCATTCCGCAAATTGCCATATCGGTTTCTCTTCAACGCGCCACTTCCCCGGGAGCGTGCACTCATCGCAGCACGGAAGGGGCCTTCCAACCGGCGGCTGTCTTGGTCGATTGTCGCCACATGCAACATCGAAAGAGTCCGTCTGGCCAAGGATCTGCTTTCGGCGTTCGGACCGCAAGGATTCCTCTTCCTTCCGGCCGACCGTCCGGTCCGCCCCGGGGAGGTAACCCTCAGCCCCGACGGTCTCAGACGGGTCCTCGAAGAGACAATGCTCTACGTCTGGTGCTCTCATCACGGTCTCCCGTATTATGAGTCGTTCCGGTTCTTGGACTCTGTCCTGTGTGGCTCTATTCCGTGCCAGATCGACAAGATGTCATCTCCCATCCGCGGTGGGGTACCGCACGTCTACCCGACGGTTCAAGCCCTGGAGGACGAACTGACGAAGCGATCCGGCGAGGAGCTCTTCGAAGAGAACCGCACGTACGCGCTCGCCCACGGCACCCTGGACGATCACCTGATGGAGCTCCTCCGACATGTCTGAAGCGCGGACCGTGCCCGGGGCACCCCCCCGCCCACGAGGGACGAAATCGACTCACGGTGCAATTGACCACCGGGCTCACGGTTATCATCCCGAACTGGAACCATCGGAACTTTCTCCCCCGCTCGATCCGAAGCGCTCGGGAAGCGCTCGCTGCCGTCGACGAGCTCGGATACCCAGGAGAGATATTGGTCGTCGACGACACGTCCAGGGACGGTTCGAGCCAGCTTCTGCGCTCGCTGGCGGGCCTCTACGGATGGGAGGACGTCTCGACCGTCTTCCTCGAACAAAACGTTGGGCCCGCCGCCGTCCGCAACATCGGGATCGAGCTCGCAACCTATAGCCACATTCTCTTCCTTGACGCCGACAACGAAGTGTTCCCGACGGGAGTGGCGACCTTGTTCCGGGCTGCCACCGAAACCAGAGCAGCCTTGTGCTACGGAAACCTTCTCGACATCCGAGAAGGGGAGTCGGTGGGGATCCGCTCGAACGATGCCCCGACCCTCCGTCTTGCTACGGACAACACCATCGACACCCTGGCCGTGGTCGATACTCGGCAGGCAAGGGCCGCCGGAGGGTACTGCGGCGACCGGCGCCTCGAGGCCAATGAAGACCACGAATTCTTGCTTCACTTGATCAGTGAAGAACGCGAGCTGGTGTTCGTGCCGACCGTCGTCGGCTACTACCACCTGCTTCCCGGCTCGCTCCTCCATTCGAACACTTCCCAGAGCCTCTGGGACAAAAACCAGATGATCATCCGGATCTTCTCCCAGACCGGGAAACGCGATTGGGATCCCGAGCGAGTCGGACGGATCTATCATCCGGATCTCGGATACCTCGACGAGGGATGGTCCTGATGGCCGTGGGCGTGAGCTTCGAAGACGGATCATTGGCCGTTCGCCGCTTGGTCGAACGGTTTGTGGACCGATTCCTCGAGGGGTACCCGGGGCTACCGGCCACCGTCCTCCGGTCGTCCTGCCTGGCGCTTACCGACGCCGTCGCCTTTTGGGAGTTGTTGGACGCTTCGGACGAGCCGGTGGAGGTCATCGACGTCGGAGCGTTCTTCGGAGTCTCGACGTTCCTCTTCGCGTCGCACCGAGCAGTCCGGCAGGTGATCAGCGTCGACCGGAGCTCAGCGTTGTCCGACAGGGTCGACGAGGATCCGCTCAAGGTACAGGGCGTCGTCCGCTCGGTGCTCGCCGGTTTTCCCGAGGCGGCATCCAAAATGTGGTTCTCCGATGAAGCGGCGCGGACCGGTACTGAGGAAGGCTCCGTCGCTCCCCGCTTTGATCTCGCCACGCTCTCTCCTGCCGACGAGACGCTGGTCCTCGCTTTCGTCGACGGTGATCGCACATCGGAGGAAGTCTTCGCCGATCTCATGTTCCTCTTCTCTGCGAGGCCTGAATCCCTGGTGTTCTTGCACGGGTGCCGACACGGTACCGGTCCGTTCGTACAAGCGGGCGTGGCGCGGTTTCTCACTTCGCACCCTCAGGAATACACATTCCAGCTGCTAGCCGACCTGTCACCCGGGCTGGGGGCGAGCGACCTTGGTGCCGTCTACCTCTCCACCTCCGATGGAGCCCTGCCAGAGCGCCTCGGCTACCTGGTGGAGTCCTTGAGCAATCGTTTCGATCCGCTCCGGCAGCTCGAACGAGAGCAGGAGCTGATCGCTCGGGTCCTCACCTACCGGCGAGAGCGGGACGAAGCACGCTGGGCCATGCGCGGCATGCGTCAGAGCATTTCGTGGAGGCTGACGGGTCCTTTGCGAAAACTGAACCGGAGGTCCCACCACACGGGGACGGGTCCAGGGGTCGATGCTGGGGGGTGAATTGGCCCGGCTCACCCCATTATCGGGAAGGGACGTTTGAGCCGATCGGTCCTCGACTAGTTACACTGCCTGTCCACATTCGAGGAAACCATGAACGAGCCGATCGGAGCTTTGCTCGTACGGCCAACCTAGAGGCCGGCCGATATTGGGGGGACACATGACTTCGGCAGCTCAGTCAGTCTCCGTCCAACCCCCCGACCTCGCGGACGCCGAAGACGAACCGGCTCGCCGAACCAGGGTGGAGGGCGAAGCCCAGCCCGAAGGGGCCCGACGGTGGTGGCCTGCGCTGGTCTGTCTCGGTCTTTACGCCGTCTTGGCTGCCCTGGAGTTCGGCCACTTCGATACGTTCGGCTCCGGCACCATGTCAGGCCTCCGGAGCGAGGACCAGATCGCGCAGGTCTGGTGGCTGGCGTGGGCGCACTACGCCCTCGCCCACGGCCACAACCTCTTCTTCACCGATTGGCAGAACTATCCAGTCGGATTCAACTTCGGTGTCAACGGGTCCATGCTGGTGTTGGGAGTGGCGTTCTCGCCGATCACCGCGGCCTTCGGTCCCGTGGTCACCTGGGATTTCCTTCTGAGGCTGGCTCCGGTCCTTTCCGCCTTCTCGATGTGCCTCGTCCTGCGTCGTTGGACCCGCTGGTGGCCGGCGGCCTTCATCGGAGGCCTCCTCTACGGCTTTTCCGCCTATATGACCTTCTACGCCAGTGGATACCTCTTTCTCACCTTCGTGCCGATTCCGCCCCTCATCTTCTTGCTGCTGCACGAGATCTTGTGGCGCCAGCGGTGGAACCCGCTGCGGACCGGAGCACTCCTCGGCGTCCTCTGTGGCGTGCAGTACCTGATCTTCCCCGAGGTACTGGCCAGCGCAGTCCTGCTGGGTGCGGTGGCCGGCGCGTTCTACCTCTACGTCAATCGCCAGGCTGTCGCCGCCAAGGCCCCTTACCTGAAGCGGGCCGGCATCTCGACGCTGGTAGCGGGCGTACTCGCCCTCGGATTTCCGGTGGCATTCACGTTGTTCGGCACGCAGCACTCCAAGGGAGCCGTCGGGTCACCGACCAATCTCGAGCGTTATCACGGAGACCTCTTGGGTCCACTCGTACCGAGTCATTTCTTGTTCTTCTCCACCTCGCATTTCGGGACATTGTGGCTACAACCCCTCACCGCCAGCATGTACCTCGGTATCCCCTTCGTGGTTGCCATCATCCTGACCGTCTACCTCTTGCGGTCGCATGGCATCGTCGTGCTCTCAGGGGTCATGCTGGCAATCTCGTTCCTCCTGTCGTTGGGTACCGTTCTGTATGTCGACGGTCATGACACCCATGTGCCGCTTCCCTTGGTCGTGTTGGCCAATCTCCCCGTCACCGAGGGGTTCCAATCGACGCGATTCATCCTGTACGTCATCCTGTTCGGGGCCGCAATCGTTGCCATCGGCATCGACGAGCTCCGCAGATGGTTGGCACGGTTGGATTCTCTTGAAGGCGTCGCGTCTCGATGGAGGATGAGGATTGTCTCGGCCGTCGCGATGTGCGTCGCAGTGGTGATCGTGCTGCCGATGCTGCCCGCCCATACCCAGCCGACGTCCCCGACCGCCGAATCGGCCTGGTTCACGTCCAGCCAGGCGGCTGCCCTACCCGCCGGAAGCGTCGTGCTCGCCTACCCGTACCCCAATGCGCCGTATCTCCCCCCGGGCCAACCCTTTGCCACCAGCGAGTCACAGAGTTCCCTTTCGCAAGTGCTCGTCGATCAGGCGGTGTCCGGAATGCGGTTCAAAGTGATCGGGAGCTACGGCTGGAGACCGACCAATGGGCTCTATGACTCGCCCCGTCCTTCTCGCCTGTCTCCCGACTCCGTGGAGATCCTCTTCAACGTGGCGTACTCGGGGTCGCCCAGCGCGGCTCAGGCCAAAACACTGAAGGATTCGAATGTTGTCGCCGATCTCCGGTTGTTCCTGCGCCGTTATGACGTCGCCACGGTTGTCATCCTGCCACTGGGGCACAGTCCCCAAATTCTCAGTGGGGTGGTGACGGCGGCCATCGGCAGTCCATCCGTCCACACCGGGGCTACGGTGTGGCTCGGCGTCCAGAAGCGGCTCCAGGACGGTCCTCGCCGGTGATCTGGCCGGTTTCCCCATGTGGACAGGCCGGGCGGAGCGGCGTCAGTCACTGTCTGCGCCGGTAAGATCCCTCCGGTTCCTGAGGCCTCTGGCAACCGGCGAAGCAGCGAGGGGATGGCGAGCGTGCTGAACGTGGTCACGGTCCATTGGCAATCGCCGCAATGGATCGACATCCAGCTGGGTTACCTCGAACGGAACATCGATGGGCCCTGGCGAGTCTTCGCATCGCTGAACGGCATCGAGAAACAACTGTGGGATCGCTTCCACTTCGCCGCTGAACTGGATGGAGACCACCCCGAGAAGCTGAATGAATTGGCGCAGGTCGTGGCAGGGCAATCGGCAGCCGACGATCTCATTGTCTTTTTGGACGGCGATGCGTTTCCTGTTCGTCCTGTCGGTTTCTGGTTGGACAGCCTGCTTTCGTCCCACCCGCTGGCTGCCCTGCGTCGGGACGAGAATCTGGGTGACCCCCAGCCACATCCGGCCTTCTGTGTCACCACCGTGGGGTTCTGGAGGGAGATCGAAGGCGACTGGCGGGCCGGCTACACGTGGGAGAATGCCTTCGGGACGACCACCGACGTGGGGGGAAGGCTGCTCCAGACATTGCAGGAGCGGAAGCGGCCATGGCGTCCGATTCTGCGGACCAACACCAACAACATCCATCCCATCTGGTTCGGCGTCTACGAACATCGGATCTACCACCACGGGGCCGGGTTTCGTCCGCGCGTGTCTCGTCTCGACATTGCCCGCGACCCCGTGGTCTACGGATCCGTGAACCCCCTGGGAGTCACCCCGGCCGATACCGCGATCGAGGAGCGCGACCGATCCGGGGCGGATGCAGGGAGCATCGAGAATACGAGCGTGCTCGACGTTGGGCGGGTGCCCGGCGGGTTCGGGGATTGGCGGCGCCGACGGAATGAAGCGCACAGCCAGAGGCGCCGTGACCGGCAGCTGCGGCGAGATGAGCAACAAGCGGCACGCGTCTTCTCGTGGATCGCCGACGGCGACGTCGATTTCTATCTCCGGCTGGATCGTGCTGCCGCCGGGGACTAACGGCCTGAGTCGGACTCCCGCTCCGATCAGTTCTTGTCCGGCGGACAATCCCAACACCGTAGGTAGCGGCTCCGGCGTCATCGTGGGCCACGCTTGGCCAGGCATAGGTCGCCGTCCGGCACGGTCCTGATGTTCCACTCCCCGAGCCGTCGTATGGCTGCGGGTGCCCACCCGCCGCTCGACGCCAGGGCGCCGGCCAGCTCCTGCCGCCCGTGCCCGGCTCGGTCACGAGCCGGGAAGACCGAGACCATGCCCGAGGGTGCCGGCGAGGTCGGCGGCCTCCCGCTGCCCGAACGTCACATTGACCGCAAGCCGCTCGAGGATCTGCTCCACCGTCTTCCCCCCGGCCGGCAGGGGATGGGCCTCGATGAAGCGGGTTACCCGCTCGGCCAGGCTGGGAGGATTGCACAGCAAGCGCACTCCGTCGAGCATGCGGGGCAGCATGTTGGAGGGGAAGGCGGCGACCAGTGCGTCCCACTCTTCGGTGACCCGCTCCCAGATGCCCGGCCCGGTCACCCGGTTGGCCAGCAGCAGCTGGACCAGGAAGGGAGCGTTCTGGGTGCGCACTTCGGAGGTGGCCAACTCGAAGGCCCGGGTGGCAAGCCCTGGATCGTTGAAGGCTGCCAGGGCGTAGAGGTAGCGGTTCTCCTCCTGGGGGTTGGCCGGCGCCCGGTAGCGGGCGAGGAACGCCTCGAACTCGTCCTCGCCGCCGGTGGCGGCCACGATGTCGAGGACAGCTGACTCGATGTCGGGGTCGAGACCGGATCCGCTTCGGAATCGGCGGAACGCCTCCTGGTGCACCACCTCGTCGTCACCGACGGTCCCCAGGGTGCGTAGCACCGCGGCACGCAACGCCGGCGTCCGCTCACCATCGTCGTCACGGGGATCCCAGCCGAGCTCGCGGCTGAGCGGACCGAGGAGGGAACGAACCGACGCCGCCAGCGCCGGCCGGTCCGTGTCGGGGACCACCCGTTCGAACAGGCCGACCGCCCCGAGCACGACCGACCACACGCTCGGGTCGCGTTCGCCCGAATCGGCCAATGCCCGGGCCAGGCGAACCAGGTCGGCCAGGGGAGCTCGGCCGGCGAGGGCGGTGGCCCAGGTGTCCGACACCAGGTTGTAGCGCTCGAGCGGGGCGAGGTCGGCCAGCCGCCCGGCCAGGAGCTCGACCACGGCCGTGGGGTAGGAGACCCGGTAGTAGCCCGAGCCGCCGGCGTTGATCACGAGCCCGGCCCCGTCGCCTCCTCCGACTTCGGACGGCAGGTCCCTCGTGTCCATGAGGACATGGTCAGGTAGTTCGTCGCCGCCGGCGAACGAACGCATGAGCACGGGCACCTGCCACTCGGAGCCGATGGCCCCCCCGGGTTCCCCCTGGTAGGAGAAGGGGAGCTGGGCCAGTGACCCGTCGTCCTCCACTCGTACGAGGGGATACCCACCTTGGTCGATCCAGGTGGTCATGATGGCACCCACGGCGCGGCCGCTGGCCCGCTCGAGCGCGTCCCACAGGTCGGCGGTCTCGGTGTTGCCGTATTGGTGGGTGGCCAGGTAGTCGCGGATGCCGTCGCAGAAGACGTCAGGCCGAGGAACTGCTCGAGCATGCGCAGCACGCTCCCGCCCTTCTGGTAGGTCAGGACGTCGAACATGCCCTGGGCCTCCTCGGGCCGGCCCACCGGGAATTCCACGGGCCGGGTGGCGTGGAGCCCGTCGACGGCCATGGCCGCCTCCCGCTCGACCCCGAAGCTCACCCAGCGCTGCCACTCGGGCCGGTAGGCGTCGACGGCCAGCACCTCCATGAAAGTGGCGAACGCTTCGTTGAGCCAGATCCCGTTCCACCACTTCATGGTGACCAGGTCGCCGAACCACATGTGGGCGATCTCGTGGCAGATCACGTCGGCGACCCGCTCGAGCTCCACCCGCGACGCCTGGTCCGGATCGACTAGGAGCACCGACTCCCGGAAGGTCACGCAGCCGAGGTTCTCCATGGCACCGAAGGCGAAGTCGGGGATCGCCACCAGGTCGAGCTTGTCGGCCGGGTAGGGGAGCCCGAAGTAGTCGGTGAAGAACCGGAGGGCATGGCTGCCGACGTCGAGGGCGAACCGGGTCAGATGGCCCTTGCCCGGAGGATGGACGATCCGGAGGGGGACGCCGTCGACGAGCACGGACGCAGTGGCCTCGAGCGGTCCGACGACGAAGGCCACCAGGTAGGTGGACATCACCATGGTCGGGGCGAACCGCACCCGGCGCTTGCCGCCAGGCTCGGCGGTTCCGTCCACCACCGGCCCGTTGGAGTAGGCGGCCAGGTGCTCGTCGATCACCAGGGTCACCTCGAACGTGGCCTTGAGCTCGGGCTCGTCCCAGCAGGGGAAGGCGCGCCGGGCGTCAGTCGACTCCATCTGGGTGGTGGCGATCACGTGTTCCCCCCCGTCGTCATCGACGAAGGTGGACCGGTAGAAGCCGTGCAGTTTGTCGTTGAGGATGCCGGTGAAGGTGAGGGCCAGGGTGGCCGGCCCGGCGGCCAACGGCTCGCCGAAGGTCAAGGTGACCTGCTCCTCCCCGGCATCGACGCCGATGTCCACCGGGGCCAGGGCGTACCCGTGCTCGGGGTCGCCCACGTTGAGCTCGGCCGAGGTGACTTCCAGCTCGGCGGCATTGAGGGTGATGGTGGTCGTCGCCTGCTCGATGGTCACATCGGTCTCGACGTCTCCGCTGAAGGTGGCGGCGGCCAGGTCGGGTGCGAGGACCAGGCGGTAGGCGTGGGGCCGGACCGACGTGGGCAGCCGGTAGGAGGCGGTGTCGGCGTCTTCGGTGGTACCAGTGGTCGGAGCGGTCATGTCCGGCAGGCTACCGTCGCGCCGTGCAAAACGACGTCCCGGCCCGTGCCGCCTCTCCCGACGCCGGTGGTGGTGGCGCCGCGCCGCCGTCTGCCGGGGGCGGCCTCGACGTGTTGGGGGTGGGCAACGCGTTGGTCGATGTGCTGGCCTCGGCCACTGACGCCGACTTGGTGGCGGCCGGCCTCGTGAAGGGCTCGATGGCCTTGGTCGACCATGAACGTTCGGCCGCCATCTATGCGGCCATGGGGCCCACTATCGAAGCCTCCGGCGGATCGGCGGCCAATACCATGGCCGGGGTCGCAGCCCTGGGCGGGCGGGCCGCCTTCCTCGGGCGGGTGGCCGACGACGGGTTCGGGCAGGCATTCGTTCACGACATCCGCTCGGTGGGTGTGGCCTTCGATCCCACCCCGACCCCGGCGGTGCCCGGCAAGGCGGTGACCGGTCACTGCCTGGTGCTGGTGACCGAGGACGCCGAGCGCACCATGGCCACCCATCTCGGCGTGGCCTCCGACTTCGGGTCGGCCGATCTGCACTCCGGCTATCTCTCCTCGGCCCAGGTGGTCTACCTCGAGGGCTATCTCTGGGAGCAGCCGACGGCCAAGGCAGCCATGCGCCAGGCCATCGAGACGGCTCACGCCAACGACGCATCGGTGGCGCTGTCGCTCTCGGACCCCTTTTGTGTGGAGCATCACCAGCGCGAGTTCCTCGACCTGATCCGGGAAGACTTGGAGATGGTGTTCGCCAACGAGGACGAGATCAAGCTGCTGTTCGGCACCGGAGCCTTCGATACGGCGGTGAGTGCCATCGGGGAGACCGGCATCCTCGGGGTGGTGACCCGTGGCGCGGCGGGATGCGAGGTGGTGTCGCCGGCCGGAGTTCTGTCGGTGCCGTCCGCCCCTGTCGACCGGGTGGTCGACACCACGGGCGCCGGTGACCTGTTCGCCGCCGGGTTCCTCTATGGGATCACCAACGGGCTCTCCCCGGAGAATTCGGCCCGCCTGGGTGCCGTGTGTGCCGCCGAGGTCATCTCCCACGTCGGGGCCCGGCCCCAGGCCGACCTGCGGACCCTCGGCGTCGGGGCCGGACTGCTGTCCTGACACGACCGAGAGTGCGGGTGACTTCGTGTCAGGAGGCCCACAGCCGGCACCTGTCCGTACCAGAGCGGGTGAGAGCTGCGCGCCGTGTTCATCAACGATCCGACCGGCGTCGAACAGCACCAGCGACGGCGGTACGTGCGCCAACAACCTCGGCTGACGCAGCCGTCATTGCGCCGGTCGACACGGAAGGCGTCGACGCCGCCGCCTGGTCGGCAGCCCCGGTCAGTTCTCTGATCCCCTGACCGGGCGGAAGTCGAAGGGAAGGTCACCGATGCGCACCAGCACCGAGGCCACGGCCCGGCCCAGCGGGGCGAGCGCGGCCTCCAGTGCCCCGGAGTCCTCCAGGATCGCTTCTTCGAGCTGGCACGATCCCTCGTAGGAGACCTCGACCGCGGACTCGGGCCTGTCGTCCGCTCCGGCGGGGAGCACTCGCTCGACCGTGGTCGACCCCCGGACCAGCGGATCGGCCCCGAGGACCTCGAGGGCGTCGGGCAGCATTTTGATGAGCGGTCCGGTCTCCGGGACGGTGCTGAGGCCCTGGACCCGGAAGGCGATCTCCACCAGCACCTCGGGCAGCTCGTCGGGCTCCTCGCCGATGGCCCAGCTGCGGTACGAGGTCTGGCTCCAGGTGGGCCAGTCGAGGCTGAGGTCGACGCGGATCCGGGCCGGCCGCTCCTCACCGGGGAGGCTGTAGGAGGTCTCGAAGCTCACGTCGCCGAGGAACACGTCCACCTGGAAGCGCTCCTCCACGGCCTGCCGCTGCAGCAGGGCGGCCTCGAACGAGCCCCGAAGGGCCGTTACAAGCTGGGCGAACACATGGTCGAGCATGGCGGGGCAGAGGCTACCGTTCCTGTATGGCCGCCCCGCCCGCGCCGCCCGAACAGTCGGCATGGCTCGACCGTCGGGTCATCGCCTACGCCCATCAGGGTGGAGCCTGGGAGGCGCCGTCCTCCACCCTGTACGCCATCGCCGCCGCCCTCGAGGCCGGTGCCACCGCCATTGAGCTGGACGTCCACGCCACCGCCGACGGCCAACTGGTGGTGTGCCACGACCCGACCGTCGACCGGACCACGAACGGCTCCGGGCCGATCGCCGAGCTCACCTATGACCAGTTGCGGACCCTCGACAACGCCTACTGGTGGGCGCCCGGGGCCGACGTGTCACCCGGTCTCGAGCCCGACCACTACCCGTTCCGGGGTCGAGCCCCGGCCGACCCGCGCTTCGGCGTCGCCCGCCTCGATGACGTCCTGGATGAATTCCCCGGGGTACTGCTCAACCTCGACATCAAGCAGACTGCGCCGGCCGTCGCCCCCTACGAGGAGGCGCTGGCCGTCCTTCTCCGCCGCCACGGTCGGGTCGATGACGTCATCGTGGCCTCGTTCATCGACCAGGCCACCGAGGCCTTCTCGTCGTTCGCACCCGAGATCCCCACCTCGGCCGGTACGGGAGCGGTGGCCAACTTCTTCCAGTCGGTCCGCGACGGGGAGGAACCGGCGGCCATGCCCCACGTCGCCCTGCAGGTCCCGGCCAGCTACAGCGGGATGACCCTGGTGGACGAGGCGTTCGTCGAAGCCGCCCACCGGAGCGGCCTGGCTGTCCACGTGTGGACCATCGAGGATGAGCCGGAGATGGAGCGGCTCTGCCGGTTGGCGGTGGACGGGATCATCACCGACCGGCCGTCCGCCCTCGTCGGAGTGCTGAGGCGCCTGGGCTGCGCTTGGCAACCGAAAGCCTGACCGCCTTGCGGTCAGCCCCGCCCGCAGTTCGGCTTCCGCCCGTGGTTGGCCTTCTTCTTGGCCCGCAGCTTGCGCTTGGTGGTCCGCTTCGACACAGGGGGCAGAGAGTAACCGCTGGGTACACCGACGATCCAGTCTGGGATCGTCCGTGACCTGGCTGCTCCGGGAGGGCGACGTCCTGGCCGGGGCCGAGGTGGTGGACGGCCTGGCCGGGAGGACCAAAGGACTGCTCGGGCAGACCGGCTACGAGGGGGCGATGGTGTTGCCCCGGACCAGGTCGGTCCACACCTTCGGCATGAAGTTCCCGATCGACGTGGCGTTCTGCGACAAGGAGATGGTGGTGATCGGGGTGACCCGGCTCCAGCCCTGGCGGATGGCCGTCCCCCGCCGGGGCGGCCGTTCGGTGATCGAGGCCGAGGCCGGGGCGTTCGAACGATGGGGCCTCAAGGTCGGCGACCGGCTCGAGCTGCGCGGGTGACCACACCGGGGGGCATCGTCCTGGTCGGCACGCCCATCGGCAACCTGGGCGACCTGTCACCCCGGGCGGTGGAGGTGCTCTCCGGCGCCGATCTCATCTACTGCGAGGACACCCGGCACTCTCGCAAACTGCTGACCCACGCCGGCATCACCGGCGTCCGCCTCCGCTCCCTGCACCGGCACAACGAGGTCGGACGGGTCGAGGAGGTGTTGGAAGCCGCCATCGGCGGCAGCACCGTGGCCGTCGTATCCGACGCCGGCATGCCGGGCATTGCCGATCCCCCGGCCCGACTGGTGGCGGCGGCGGCCGAGGCCGGGGTGGCCGTCTCGGTGGTACCGGGGCCCTCGGCTGTCCTCTGTGCGCTGGTGGCGAGCGGGATGGCCGCCGACCGCTTCTGCTTCGACGGGTTCCTGCCCCGTTCGGGACGGCAGAGGCGCTCGCGGCTCCTGGAGCTGGCCACCGAGAGCCGGACCACGGTGCTGTTCGAGGCGCCCAGTCGGGTGGGCGCTACCCTCCACGACCTGGCCGAGGCGTGCGGCGGCGAGCGGCCGGTGACGGTGGCCCGCGAGCTCACCAAGGTGCACGAGGAGGTCTGGCGCGGCACGCTGGCCGACGCCGCGGCCCGGGCCCAGACCGGCGCCTTTCGGGGCGAGATCGTTCTGGTGCTGGCCGGCGTCTCACCAACCCCTGCGCCCACCGTCGACGACGATCGGCTCGTCTCGGCGCTGGCCGAACGTCTGGACGCTGGGGAACGCAGGCGGGGTGCGGTCGATGCAGTGGCCGAGGCCTTCGGGGTGCCGCGGCGGCGCGTCTATGACCTGGCCTTGGCCTGGACCACGCCGGATCGGGCCGAATCCGCTGTACCGCCGGATGCTGCCCGGTCGAACGGGCCCGAGGACGGCCGCCCGGAATGAGGCACCGGCGGGCGGCGGGGTGGGATCGCACCTGGACAGGTAGGTCTCGATCCCAACGGGCACACGTCAGCAACGTGTCGAGAGGCGGCGCGTGTCACCATTTTGATTAGGGTTGTTGACCGCCTCGATGGGCTGCGAGTCCAGGGGGTCAACGCCACACCGGCTTGACCGGCGAACATCGATGTCGTCGATCAGCAGGTGGAGTTGTGAGCAGGTTCACCCACTGGATGCGGATCGCCAGGCTGTCGACGTCGTCTCGTTCCACGGGGGTTCACGGGACTGTCCAGTGGAGCCATCTCGCTCCAGGGGCGGGGGCCCGCCAGCTCGAATTTCGAGGTCGACCGCCGACTACTGTGTGGCACGTATGCAGTGAGGGAGGGGGTCGGCAAGGTCCGTGTCGACACTCGAAATCGCAACAATGGCTGACCACTCGGAACCTTCCGGTGGACCAGATGGTCGGCGGGCGTCACGCTACGTTTGGCCGATCGCCGAAACGGTCGTGGGCACGGTGATGGGGGTGGTCGCCCTTGTCCCGATCGCCAATGCCTGGGCCCCAAGCCTTCCATTTGACGACTCCTACATCGCCTTCGCCTACGCACTCCATTTCGCCACCGGACACGGCCTTACCCTGAGCGTTGGTGCCAAGCCCGTCGAGGCTTATTCCGATCCGCTGTGGGTCCTCATCCTCGCAACCGGTAAATGGCTCGGCTTCACCATTCCTACCTGGTCGAACATCGCGAATATCGTGCTCGTGGCTGGGCTCGCAGGTACCACGATGCGCATGGTCCGTCGGCTGACTCCGACCGCGCCATTGTGGACTGCCGCAGGAGCAGGTGTGGTGATCGCCATGCTTCCGGCCGTCGCCTACTACGCCGTTGCCGGTCTCGAGACGCTGTTATTCGCAGTCCTCTTCAACCTCACGGTCCTCTGGTTCCTCACCGATTGCGAGCGCCGCCAACCCTTGTCTCCTGCGACTAGCGCTCTCTGCCTCCTCCTGGCGCTCACTCGGCCCGAAGGCGCCCTTCTCTGGGCAACGGCATGGGCGCTCACCTGGTGGTGGTCGCGTGACGTACGCCGGCAACTCAAGGCGGCAGCTTGGTTCCTCGTTCCTGGAGGTCTGATAGAGCTCGGCCGCTTGCTGTATTTCCATCAGTTGCTGCCGAACTCGATTGTTGCGAAGTCGGGCCTGCCGTTGTCAGCAACCGCGGACCTGGCCAAGACGGCATCGTTGCACTTTTGGCACCACTACTTTCCCATTCTCATCGTCGGACTGGTCGTCGTGGTGGCTTGCCTGGCTCGCCAAGCGCTACCCCGAAACTTTCGTCCCTTGGCCGTCATCGTGGTCGTGATGTCCGCCGTCGAGGTCGTCACCTCGTCTGGCGACGGCTACCCCTATGAGCGCTACCTGTTCGTCGTTCTTCCGGTGATCTTGGCCATGGCCGTGGCTGTGGTGTGTCAGGTCGGATGGCCATCTCCCGGACGACGACCTGTCACCCATGTGGCTTCTGGTAGACAGGGCTTATTCCGCTGGGTATCGATGTCGTGTGTCCTGATCCTGTTGGGGGCTTCGCTGTGGACAGCGTTCAGCACGCGAGAGTGGCAAGCGACAACGAGCAACGATCTGAACCTTTCGCGTGGCATCTCGCACCTTCATAGCCTCTTCTCTCCTGACACATTGTCCAAGCACTCGGGGCGATACCATTTTTCCTTGGCCGCCCTGCTGAATCGCACCCAGCCGCCTGGTTCTGAGATCGCCATGGACGAAATCGGCGCAGTTGCGTATTACACCCGTATGCACGTGATTGACCTCTATGGCCTGGCCGACACTCGCATCTCCCACAAGCCCGGCGTACCCGGGGACCGAGCAGCTCCAACCTATGTCTTCTCCCAACACCCCCGTGACATCGCGTTGGGTTTCAACCGCTGTCTGTGCCTTGCGTTTGCCGATGACGCTGCCTACGCAAAGGATCCCCGCATGCTTGGATACCAGCTCACCGATATCATTTACAACAAATCTCCGCCCGGCGCCCTGCTCTATCAGCGTGTGGAGGCTGCACCCACGTTCATGTCGCTCGATCGTGAGATACCGATCGACGCACGGTGGGTCACCGGCCTGCCGATGACGCTCCAACAGTCGCTTGACGTTCAAGAGTTGCAGTCCATCGTATTCCACGATGGCAACCCGACAACCGAGCTACGTGCCGGCGGCGTCCTCGCCGTCCGCACTGACTTCACCACGATCGCACCGGGCGCCAGTGTGTCGATCCGGGTTCACCCGGCGGCAGAGGGAGCGTGCACGGTGCATTTGATCGGGTTGTCACCCGGATCAGCCGTCCCTCAACATCTCTCAGCCTTCGTGGAGACACTCAAAGGTCAAGAGTTGGCATCGACATCGCTGGCGCTGGGGACCGGTCCGGAAATCGAGACATCACTTCTCACTTTCTCAGCTGGGGACCAGGACCCGCTGAACCTCACGGTGTCGGGCACCAGCCAAGCGGAGTGGGCCGAACCATTTACTACCTGCCAGTCGGCCTAAGCAGCTGTGGCCGCAGTCCCTTCCGCTCGGCCTTCGCTGCGGCCTTGCTACAACGCCCACCACGGCGGAATCAGAGCAGGTGACCCTTCTACGATGCGGCCGGTGATCCCGCCCGTTCGCGTCTATCGACGACCATGGCACGATCGAACTTCATAAGGAACTCAACCAACGTAGACCCACCACCGGCTCGACGGGATGAGCGCGTCGATCCGGCATCACCATCTCTGCTTCAGGGACTTGCCCGGCTGTCCCGTCCACGACAATGGATCAAGAACCTGCTCGTCTTTGTGCCGCCAGCGGCCGCAGGGCTGATCCTCCATTGGACAGTGTTGTGGCACGGCGCCGCCGCCTTCGGCATCTTCTGCCTGGCTGCATCGGGTACTTATTTCCTCAACGACGCGGTCGATGCTCCCGCCGATCGTCTTCATCCCACGAAACATCTCCGTCCGGTGGCCGCCGGCGTGGTGCCGCTTCCGCTGGCCTTTGTCGGTGGAGCGGGATTGTTGGTCGCCTCGGTCGGCTTAGCCATGTTGTTGGCCGGCTGGCACCTGGGGCTGGTCATGGCGCTCTACGCCTTGATCAACGTGGCCTATTCGTTGGGCCTCAAAAACGAACCGATCCTCGATCTGGCCGCGGTAACTGCCGGATTCGTCCTTCGGGCGGTGGCCGGCGGTGTAGCCACCGGCGTCATCCTCTCCGATTGGTTCCTCATCGTGACGTCCTTCGGCTCGCTGCTCATTGTCACCGGCAAACGGTCGGGGGAGAAGCACCTGCTGGTGGAGCACCGGTCCGACGACGGATCAGTCCGTCAGACTCTGGGCTCCTACACGCAGAGCTTCCTGCGATCGGTGAGAACGCTGTCAGCGGCGGTGTCGGTCACTGCCTACTGCCTGTGGGCATTTGAGAGGGCGAGCCAGTTGCATCCCGGTCATCATGTCATCTGGTTCCAGTTGACCATCGTGCCATTCGTGGTAGCGCTGCTCCATGTGCTGCGTCTCTTCGATTCAGGCGCTGGGGCCGCGCCCGAGGATCTGGCCCTGCATGACCACCGACTCCAGATCTATGGGATTTGTTGGATCGCTCTCTTCGCTACCGGTGCGTACACGTAAATCACCGACCCCAGGCGGGCAGCCAGCCCGCACCGGTTGATTCGACCGTCAATTACACACGTGTCAACTGGCCTGCGTACGCCGTCTTGGTCCAGTGGTCCAGACGAAGGTCAAGGGTCGGGCCGGTACCAGTCGGCAAGGACTTGGCGGACATAGGGCCTGAGCGGGAGCGCAAGCGCTTTGTCCGGGGGGACCCACCTGGAGATGTCCGATGACCCGGCCACCTCGTCGCGCAGGGTCCCACGGTAGGCATCGATGCGGTAGATGATCCGGACGGTATAGAGGCTGGTGCCGTTGGGCAGGGTGAAGGTGTCCGACAGCACTCCGAGGAGCAGGCCCACGTCGACCTCGAGCCCGGTCTCCTCGGCGAACTCGCGCCGCAGACCGGCGACCGGGTCTTCCCCGTGCTCGAGCCCGCCGCCGGGCAGGAACCACTGCCCGGCCACGGTGAGGGTCCGGGAGGCCCGTACCAACAGCACGTGGCCGTCGTCGCGCTGGCACAGTCCGTAGGCCGCCACCCGCTGTCGTCGTGCCGCCGGTGCTTCCGCCACCTACTGACCCTGCTCTCCCGGTCGGGCGGAGACCACCCAGCTGCCGAGGGATCCGAGTGGCCGCGATCGGCAGCGCATGCCGGTGGAGCCTAGAGCCGGTGATCCCGGCGGGCCGGCCGGGCCGGCGGTTCGGCCGGCCGATCGGATGGTGGTGGGCCCGCCGATCGGTACGCTACCGGGCAATGTCCGAGTACTACGTGACCACCCCCATCTACTATGTGAAGGACGCGCCCCATGTGGGGCACGCCTACACCACCGTCAACGCCGACGCCCTGGCCCGCTGGCACCGACTGATGGGCGATGACGTGTTCTTTCTCACCGGCACGGACGAGCACGGTCAGAAGGTGGCCCGGGCCGCCGAGGAGCAGGGGCTCACCCCCAAGGCCTGGACCGACCAGCTGGCGCCGCGGTTCGCGGAGGCCTGGGCCGACCTCGACATCGCCAACGACGACTTCATCCGGACCACCGAACCGCGCCACGCCCAGGCCGTCCGGCACTTCCTCGGCCGGATCTACGACAACGGCCACATCTTCAAGGACCTGTACCGGGGGCTCTACTGCGTCTCCTGTGAGCAGTACTACACCGAGGACGAGCTGGTCGACGGCTCGCTCTGTCCGATCCATGGGACGCCGGTCGAGTACCTGGAGGAGGAGAACTACTTCTTCCGCCTCAGCGCCTTCGAGCAGCCGCTCGTCGACTGGTATGCGGCCCATCCGGCGGCGGTCCTGCCCGAGTCGAAGCGCAACGAGGCTCTCGGTTTCATCAAGGGGGGGTTGCGCGACATCTCGATCACCCGCACCTCCATCGACTGGGGCGTCCGCGTGCCGTGGGACGAGAAGCACGTCTTTTATGTGTGGTACGACGCGTTGGTCAACTACCTGACGGCCATCGGCTACGGGGAGGACGAGGAGCGCTTCGAGAAGTGGTGGCCGGCCGTCCACCACCTGATCGGCAAGGAGATCATCCGGTTCCATTGCGTGTGGTGGCCGGCCATGTGCATGGCCGCAGGCATCGACCCGCCGGCGCACATCCAGGTCCACGGCTGGCTGCTGCTCAGCGGGGAGAAGATGTCCAACTCGAGCGTGAACCAGATCACGCCGGCCGAGCTGATCGGCGAGTACGGCGTCGACCCGGTCCGCTACCACCTGTTGCGTGACATCCCGCTCGGCAGCGACGGGGAGTTCTCCTATGAGGCCATCGCCTCCCGGTACAACGCCGACCTGGCCAACAATCTCGGCAACCTGGTGTCGCGGGTGGCGACGGTCATCGGGTCGAAGTGCGGCGGGGTGGGAACGGCCGCCTCCGACGACAGCCGCCTGTCCGGGGTTGCCGCCGCGGTGGTCGCCGAGGCGTCCGAGGCCTGGCAGGCCGGCCAGCCCCACGCCGGCCTCGAGGCCACCTGGCGGCTGATCCGCGAGACCAACGCCGAGCTCGAGGCCACCGAGCCGTGGAAGTCCGAACCGGGCCCGGAGGTGGACGCGGTGCTCGGCAGCGCCCTCGAAGTGCTCCGCATCGTGTCCATCCTCATCGTCCCCGCCCTGCCGTCGACGGCGGCGGAGATCTGGCGGCGGATCGGGCTCGAGGGGTCGCCGGCCGACCAGCGCCTGCCCGGCGCGGGCGCCTGGGGCGGGTACCCGGCCGGGCGCCCGGTGGAGAAGGGGGCGCCGCTCTTCCCGCGGCGAAAGGGCTAGCGGGAGCGAGATGACCGACGCCGTCGTCGAATGGTTCGACTCCCATTGCCACCTCCAAGCCGAGTTCGCCGACGACGGCGAGGAGATCCACGGTGCGCACGCCACCCGGCTGGCCGCCACCGTCGCCCGGGCCGCCGAGGCCGGGGTGACCAGAATGGTGTGCGTCGGGACGGGGGCGGGCTCGTCGGCCGAGGCGCTGTCCCTGGCCCGGAGCATGCGCCATCCCGACTCGGTGGCTGTGGCCGAGGGGGTCGAGGTGTGGGCCACCATCGGGCTCCACCCCCACGACGCCGTGGACGGCACGGCTGAGATCGAGGGGCTCCTCGAGGCGGAGGTCGGAGGGGGAGCCGGCCCGGACGGCACCTCGCCCCTGGTGGTCGCGGTCGGGGAGTGCGGCCTGGACTATCACTACGACCACTCGCCCCGTCCCCGTCAACGCCAGGCATTCGCCCGGCAGGTCGAGCTGGCGCATCGCCACGGACTGGCCCTGGTCGTCCACAGCCGCGAAGCCTGGGAGGACACCATCGGCATCCTGGCTGGCACCGGGGTTCCCGAGCGGACCATCCTGCACTGCTTCACCGGGGGGCCGGCCGAGGCCCGCCGGTGCCTCGACCTCGGGGCATCACTGTCGTTCAGCGGGGTGGTCACGTTCAAGAACGCCGCCGAGGTGCGGGAGGCGGCCGTGCTCTGCCCGTTCGACCGCCTGCTGGTCGAGACCGACACCCCGTTCTTGGCCCCCGTTCCCCACCGGGGGACCCTCAACGAGCCCTCGAGGGTCCCCCTGGTCGGGGCGGCCATCGCCCAGGCCAAAGGGGTGAACACGGCGCTCGTGGCGGCAGCCTCGACCGCCAATGCCCGGGCCGCCTTCAGGGTCTGAGTCACCTCAGACCACCGGCCTCGCGCCCGCTGGGCCGTCGGCCGGCCGTGGTGCCCCGGCCAACCGGGTTTGCGCCCTCCCGGAGAGACTGCCTAGTCTCTGGCCTGCGGCCGCTGTGAAAGCGGTCGTTTTGCATTCCGCCCAGCAGCTGGAAGTTCGCAGTCCCCGAATTTCGTCGTTCGCCGTTTGCAGCTGGAAGTTCGTAGTTCGCGGTTCGCTGTTCGCGGTACCGAGTGCGGTCGTCGGACGCACTCGTCGGGTCGGCTCGGAGGAGCCGGCCCCGTCCAACCCCTCGAGGATGGACCCGTGCCCGAGGGGCCTGCCTTTGGGTGCTGCCAGAGAAGTCCCACAAGGAGGGTGGAGTCCTGAGGACGAGCATCGAACGGGGGGGCCGGACCGGCGTCGCGCTCCTCCTGTGTGGAGCATTGCTCATCGTGCCGTTGCTGTTGATCCAGGGTGATCCGCAGGCATCCGTGTCGCCACCCGGCACCGCCCCCGACCACCACGGCGACCCGGTCCCGTCCCGGCACCCGGGGCCCCCGTGGAAGCTCGCCTCGGACCGAAGGGCCACGGCGGCCACGACTGCGGCTCCCGCCGAGGTGGCGGCCGGCGCCACCACCCCGACCCCGACCGATCCCGGCCCCTCCGCCCCGCCCGCTCCGGAGCAGGCCTCCGCCACCGGCGAGGAGGTGGCCCGGCGAGTGGCGGCGGTGCCCACGACCACCTCACCCCCGCCGAGCACCACGACCACGACGACGAGCGCCCCGGTCGTGGCCGTGGCGTCCGGCACCGTCCACTACGGCCAGGTGACCTACTACGACCACCCGGCGGGTACCTGTGCCAGCCCGTGGCTCTCCTTCGGGACGGTGGTCGAGGTGATCAACCCGGACAACGGCTACTCGGTGAGCTGCGTGGTCAATGACCGCGAGGCGGACACGGCTCGCTCCATCGACCTCGCCACGTCCACCTTCGCCGAGATCGCACCACTCTCCCAGGGGGTCATCGACGCCCAGCTCCGGTGGTGACCGGAACGACGATCCGGCGCGCCGTCACCCGAAGAAGACCTCGGCCTCGGCCAACCGCTCCGGGGTGACCAGTTTGAGGGTGGCCGTGGCCTCGGCCAGCGGCACCAGCTCGATGGCCGTCCCGCGCAACGCCACCATCTGGCCGGAATGCCCGGCATGGAGCGCGTCCACGGCGTGGAGCCCGAATCTGGTGGCCAACACCCGGTCGAAGGCAGTGGGACTCCCACCCCGCTGGACGTGGCCGAGAACGGTGGCGCGAGCTTCCTTGCCGGTGCGCTGGGCGATCTCCGCCTCGAGCAGCGCACCGATCCCCGACAGGCGCACGTGGCCAAAGGCATCGACCTCGCCCTGGCGGGCGGGCAGGGTGCCGGCTTCGGGGTGGGCGCCCTCGGCCACCACCACGATGGGCGCATAGTGACTGGCGAACCGGCGCTCGATGAATGTGCACACCGCGTCGATGCGGAAGGGTCGCTCGGGGACGAGGATCACATTCGCCCCCCCGGCGAGTCCCGAATGGAGGGCGATCCAGCCGGCGTGGCGCCCCATGACCTCGACGATGAGCACCCGGTGGTGGCTTTCGGCCGTGGTGTGCAGCCGGTCGATGGCCTCGGTGGCAATGGTCACGGCGGTGTCGAAGCCGAACGTGTAGTCGGTGGACCCGATGTCGTTGTCGATGGTCTTCGGCACCCCGACGACCGGTAGGCCGGCGCCGCCGAGCTTGGTCGCCACGCCGAGCGTGTCCTCGCCCCCCACGACGACCAGTGCCTCGACACCCAGGCGCTCCACCGTGGCGAGGACCCGGCGCTCGCCGTCCTCGGCGGCGTAGGGATTGGTCCGGCTGGAGCCGAGGATGGTGCCTCCCCGGGGCAGGATGCCACGGACGGCGGCGACGTCGAGTGGCACCACGTCCTCCTCGAGCGGGCCGCGCCAGCCGTCCCGGAACCCGACGAACTCGTCGCCGTAGACCTGAACCCCCTTGCGCACCACCGCCCGGATGACCGCGTTGAGGCCCGGACAGTCACCTCCTCCGGTCAGCATTCCGATGCGCATGCGAGTCGATCGTACCGAGGACCTGCGGGTTTTGGGCGAAGGGCCGGCTCTTGGCTCGTGGAGCACAGACTGTGGAGTGGCGGATGGCACACTGACCGGGTGACTCACGGGCGAGCGGACATCCACGAGCTGCTCGTGGCCAACGACCTGCGGCCGAGCCGTGCCCTCGGACAGAACTTCGTGGCCGACGCCAACACCGTCCGGAGGGTGGTCCGCCTGGCCGGGATGGCGCCGGGTCAACTGGTGGTCGAGGTCGGGGCCGGGCTCGGCTCGCTCACGCTGGCCCTGGCCGAAGAGGGGGCGTCGGTCACCGCGGTGGAGATCGACGCTCGTCTGATCCCGGTGCTCCGTTCCCAAGTCGAGCCGCTCGGCGTGCGGGTCATAGAGGCCGACGCTCTGGCGCTCGACTGGTCGGAGCTGCTCGGCGATCAGGCCGGTCGCGGCCCGTGGTCCTTGGTGGCCAACCTCCCCTACAACGTGGCCGTCCCCTTGGTCGTTCGGGTGCTGGAACAGGCGCCCCGAGTGTCTTCCATGCTGGTCATGGTGCAGCGGGAGGTGGGGGAGCGGCTGGCGGCCGGGCCTGGAGATGCCGCCTACGGGGCGGTGTCGGTCAAAGTTGCCTACTGGGCCAGCGCCGTCGTCGTCGGGCGGGTGCCCGCTTCGGTGTTCGTCCCGAGGCCGCGGGTGGAGTCGGTGCTGGTCCGCCTGGAGCGCCGGCCGCCGGCGCCCCGGGTGAGCGGCCCAGAGCCCCCGGGTCCGGGCAGTGAGGTCTACGAGCGCCTGTTCTCGGTGGTGCGCTCGGGCTTCGGCCACCGCCGCAAGATGCTGCGTCGATCCCTCGACGGCGTGGTCGTCCCCGAGGCATTCGCCGCCACCGGCGTCAAGCCCACCGCTCGGGCCGAGGAGCTGTCCCTCGAGGCGTGGGAGCGGCTGGCTGCCTGGAAACCGGTCGAGGTGGGAGCGGCCACCCCGGGGCGGGAGCAGGAACGCACACCGGGTTCCGGTCCGGACGGGCCGTGAACGCCGATGCCGACGGGTGCCCGCCGACCGACGTCGGGTCACCGGTGGAGATCCGGGCACCGGCCAAGCTCACCTTGTCGTTGCGGATCGTCGGCGTCCGCCCCGACGGCTTCCACCGGCTCGAATCGGAGATGGTGGCCATCGACCTGGCCGACACGCTCACGGTCCGCGAGGGGGACCGTCTGGCCATCACGGTGGCGTCCGTCGGCTCCTCCCCTCCGAGGGGCGAGGGGGACGGGGCCGGCGAGCGGTCGGTGCCGGCCGGCCCCGACAACCTGGTGAGCCGGGCGCTCCGCGCCGTCGGCCGGAGGGCCGATATCGAGTTGGTCAAGCGGGTCCCTCCCGGAGCCGGCCTGGGCGGCGGCTCGGCCGATGCCGCCGCCGTCCTCCGGTGGGCCGGTTGTCACGATCTCGGCGTGGCGGCATCCCTCGGCGCCGACGTGCCCTTCTGCCTGACCGGTGGGCGGGCCATGGTCCGGGGAGTCGGTGAGGAGGTCGAATCACTGCCCTACGAGGAGCGGGCCTTCATCCTTCTTCTGTTGCCGTTCGGCATGGACACGGCGGCGGTCTACCGGGCCTGGGACCAGATGGCGGCGTCCCGGCGGCCGGCCGTCGACGTCGACGGGAGCAACGAGCTCGAAACCGCCGCCCTGCGGGTCGACGGGCGGTTGGCCCAGTGGAAGGAGGCGTTCGCCTGGGCCAGCGGTCGGGTGCCGCGGCTGGCCGGCAGCGGGTCCACCTGGTTCGTCGAGGGCACCCCAGGTGACCTGGGGCTGGCCGATCGGTTCCTGCACCAGGGTCGGGAACGGGCCCGGCTGGTCGAGGTGCGGACGGTCCCGGCCTTCATGTAGGCAGCTAGACCGGCACCCGCCCCGGAGGTCCGGTCGGGTTCCCCGGCTACTTGCCCGCGGCCCGCCGCTGCCAGCGGGTGGCCTTCAACATCTTCTTGTGCTTCTTCTTACGCATGCGCTTGCGCCGCTTCTTGATGAGGGATCCCATGTCGACCGGGGACCCTAGCCGACCAGGGCAATTCTGCGCCATGGGGGCACCGGGCCCGCCACGGGGCTCGGTCGGGCCCGACCGGGTGGGATCAGGTGGCGCCGGTGCCGTCCGTACTGCCCTCCGGAGGGGGCACGACCGGCAGGCTGAACCGGAAGAGGGCTCCACCCCCCTCGGCCTGGTACACGTTCACCGTCCCCCCTTCGTCGCGTGCCACCTGGGCGACGATGGCCAGCCCGAGGCCCGAGCCGGGGCGCCCTCGAGCGCTCGGCGCCCGATAGAAGCGGTCGAAGATGAAGTCGGCGTCGCTGGCGTCCACCCCTGGCCCGTGGTCCCGGACCACCAACACGCCGTCGGCACAGGTGATTTCGACGACCCCCCGGTCAGGGCTCCACTTGAGGGCATTGTCGAGCAGGTTGTCGACGGCCCGCCCGATGCGGGTCGCCGAACCCGACACCCAGGTGGGAGCCACCCTGGGCTCGAAGACGACACCACGGCTGCGCCCGTGGGTGGTGGCCACCTCGACGGCGTCGAGGACGACCTGGTCGAACCGGAACGGTTCGTCGGTGACCCGGGGCTGCTCACCGCGGGCCAGCTCGGCCAAGTCGCCGACCAGGGTGGTGAGCTCGTCGAGCTGGGTGATGACGTCGTTGATGAGCACCTGGCGTTCCGCCGGTTCGAGCTCGTCGAGCCGGCGGGCCACCTCCATGTTGGTGCGCAGACTGGTCACGGGCGTGCGCAACTCGTGCGAGGCGTCGAGCACCAGCTGGCGCTGGCTGTCCCGCGAGCTGTCGAGGGCGGCCAGCAGCTGGTTGAAGGCGCGGCGGAGGCGGCCGAGCTCGTCCGGCCCGCCGGGATCGAGCCGCTTGGGCACGGCCGTTGTGGCGTCGGCGGTCTGGGCCAGCTCTTCGACCGCCCCGGTCAGGCTGTTGAGGGGCCGGAGCACGGTCCGGCCCATGGCCAGGCCGAGCAGCACGGCGGCGGCCACCCCGAGCAGCACGATGACCCAGAGCACCTCGGCCAGATGGGTGAGCTCGTGGTTGACCCCGGTCAACGGGGCGGTGACCTGGAGCGCGCCGCCCCCGGCCGGGATCACGGCCGGGCCGAGCCCGGACTGGTACACGAAGTTCGGGGGCAACGAGGAGACGATCTCGCGAACCGTGGTCCCGTTGACCGTGGTCGAGAAGAAGGCCTCGGGCTCGCGGCCCTGGCTCGAGGCGGACGCCTTGACGGTGTCGGAGATGGGCAAGACGGGGGCGTCGCCCTGGTTGGTGGTCCCGCCGTCGATGGTCACCTGCTGGCACACCCCGGGCGTGGTGGCACTGCAGACGTTGGGGATGGATGGGATGGAGCCGATGGAGCCGGCCACGATCGCCTGCGACTCGGCGCTGAGGTTGGTGTCCACCGCACCGACCAGTGAGTTGTAGGCCACCAGATACGAGGCCAGGGAGGCCAGCACCACGACGATGAGAACGGCGGCGGTGGCCGCCACCACCAACCGGCTGCGGAACGTCATACCGGTGCGGGCGCCAGCACCGGAGCGGGAGCCGGCGACGCGGCCGGCCCGACCCGTGGCACCGGCTCAGGGCTCGCGCAGGACGTAGCCCACGCCCCGTGCTGTGTGGATGAGCCGCGGCTCAGCGCCGGCCTCGGTCTTGCGGCGCAGGTATCCGACATAGACGGCGAGGGAGTTGGTGCCCGAGTCGAAGGTGTACCCCCATACCCGGTCGAGGATCAGCTCGCGGGCGAGCACCTGACGCGGGTGCCGCAACAAGAGCTCGAGCAGATCGAACTCGATGCGGGTGAGGGTGAACGAGCGCTCGCCGCGGTAGGCCTCCCGGGTGATCGGATCGAGGCTGAGGTCGGCGAACCGGAGGACCTCACCGGTGTCCTCGGGCCGGCGTCGCAGCAGGGCACGGAGGCGGGCCAGCAGCTCGGCCAGGGCGAAGGGCTTGACCAGGTAGTCGTCGGCCCCGGCGTCGAGGCCTTGGACCCGGTCGTCGATGGCGTCGCGGGCGGTGAGCATGAGCACCGGCGTGTCGTTCCCGGCACCGCGCAAGCGCCGGCACACCTCGAGCCCGTCCATGACCGGCAGCCCGATGTCGAGGATCACCGCGTCGGGAGGCCGGACGGCGATCTCCTCCAGTGCTTCCGGGCCGTCGGCCGCCAGCGACACCTCGTAGCGCTCGAGACGGAGGGCCCGATTGAGCGCGCCGCTCACCGCCGGGTCATCGTCCACCACGAGCACCTTCACCGGGGCGGGAGCCTATCGGCACCCTGTCCAGCTGCCATGGCATGGCGCACATCGAACGCCTGGTCAAGACGGCTTGGCGCCTGGTACTGGGCATGCCACCGAGCTATTCACGGCCGGGGCGCGGGTAGCCTTTGAGCGGTGTCGAACGGTTGTCGGCGCGCCTTTCCGAGGTAGTTCAATTGGCAGAACGCTGGCCTTTGGAGCCAGATGTTGGAGGTTCGAGCCCTCCCCTCGGAGCTCGCTCGTTAGTCCCGGCTCGGTTCGACCAACCGGAACGAGTTCGTCCCTCGTGTCCGGAGACCGTCCTTATCGGGGCACCACCGTGATCGGACACTCGACACGGGGCACCCCGCCCAATCGAGCATCCGCGGTCAGCAGAGGACAGTTCAGGAGCTCTGCGAGTGCCACGTATGAGGCGTCGTAGGCCGACAAATCGTCCCGGAGTGCCCAGACTCGATCCAGCAGGGAGAACACCGGGTACCGCGTTGTCCCCAGCCGCCGCCAGGCGTCCAAGGCGGTCCATCCGGCGTCGGCATCCATCTCCTGGAAGGCGACCCTGCGTCGCAGCCCGCTGGCTACTTCGGAATCGATGAGGTGGGGGGCGTGGAGCTGCTCGCGGGCAAGAGCGTTTCGCGCCGGACCCGCGTTCAACAGTGCCGACAGGGCCGCCGAAGCATCGACCACGATCATCGATCAGCTCGCACGGCGTCCACGTCAGTGAGGATGGTCCCCACGTCCACGCCGAGGTCGGGGAGGGCGCCGAGTAGCGCCGGGTTATCCGCTCGGCGCGACACGTCTGCGAGTTCCCTTACTGCCACCGCCCCGACTGACGTTGCGTCCCGGGCGGCGAGCCGCTCCAAACGCTCGACGACGTCATCTGGAACATTACGCAGGTAAAGCGTTCTCATGTCGCAGAATGCTAGCAGATAGCTTGCAGATTGACTACGCACCCATTAGAGCCACATCCAGCTCAAGCACCAGCAACCACCGTCCCACGCTGCGCTCAGGCGCTGGCCTTGCGGGCCCGGCTGCGCTGACGCCCCCGGGTGGCTGCGGGCAGGACGACCTTGCGGAGCCGGACGGCCTTGGGTGTGACCTCCACGCACTCGTCATCGGCGATGAACTCGAGTGCCTGTTCCAACGACGGCAGCAGCGGGGGCGTGAGCCGGATGGCCTCGTCGGCGGCGGCCGATCGGATGTTGGTCTGCTTCTTCTCCTTGGTCGGATTGACGTCCATCTCCTCGTCACGGGCGTTCTCCCCGATGACCATGCCCTCGTAGACCTCGGTGCCCGGTCCGACCAGGAGGACCCCTCGCTCCTGGAGGTTCATCAGGGTGTAGCCCGTGGTCAGCCCGCGCCGGTCGGCCACCATCGAACCGTTGCGCCGCGTCTTCAGCCCACCGTGCCAGGGCTCCCAGCCGTCGAAGACGTGATGCAGCATGCCGGTACCCCGTGTCTCGGTCATGAACTCGGTGCGGAAGCCGACGAGGCCGCGGGCCGGCACCCGGTAGTCCATGCGCACCCACCCGGTCCCATGGTTGACCATCTCGATGAGCGCACCCTTGCGAAGGGCGAGAAGTTGGGTGACCACGCCGAGGTAGTCGTCGGGGACGTCGATGGCCACGAGCTCGATCGGCTCGTGCTTGCGGCCGCCGATGTCCCGGGTCACGACCTCCGGCTTGCCCACGGTCAGCTCGAACCCCTCCCGGCGCATGGTCTCGACCAACACGGCCAGCTGGAGCTCACCGCGGCCCCGGACCTCCCAGGTGTCCGGGCGCACGGTTGGCTCGATTCGCAGCGCGACGTTGCCGACCAGTTCGGCCTGGAGGCGGGCGGAGATCTGGCGCGCCGTGAGCTTCGTGCCGTCAGTGCCGGCCAGTGGCGAGGTGTTGACCCCGATGGTCATCGACAGGCTGGGCTCGTCGACGGTGATGGCGGGTAGCGGACGGGGATCGTCCGCATCGGCCAGCGTCTCGCCGATGGTGATGCCGGGGATGCCGGCGACGGCGGCGATCTCGCCGGGACCGGCCTCGGCCGCGTCCACCCGGTCGAGCGCGTCGGTCACGTAGAGCTCGGTGATCCGGGTCCGCTCGACGGTCCCGTCGAGCCGGCACCAACCCACCACCGACCCCTTGCGCAGAACGCCGTTGTGGACCCGACAGATGGCCAACCGTCCGATATACGGCGAGGCGTCGAGGTTGGACACGAGGGCCTGCAGCGGCATCTCGGGGTCGTAGTGCGGGGCGGGGATGCGGTCGACGATGGCTTCGAACAGGGGCTCGAGGTCGACCCCTTCCGTTCCCGGTTCCGTGGCGGCCCAGCCGGCGCGGGCGTTGGCGAAGAGGATGGGGAAGTCGATCTGGTGCTCGTCCGCCCCGAGGTCGAGGAACAGCTCCTCCACCTCGTGGACCACCTCGGCGATGCGAGCGTCCGCCCGGTCCACCTTGTTGACCACCAGGACCACCGGCAGTCGGGCCTCGAGGGTCTTCCGCAGGACGAACCGGGTCTGGGGCAGAGGGCCCTCGGACGCATCGACCAGCAGCAGGACGCCGTCGACCATGGTGAGCCCCCGCTCGACCTCGCCGCCGAAGTCGGCGTGGCCCGGGGTGTCGATGATGTTGACCTTGACTCCGTTATGGGTGACGGCTGTGTTCTTGGCCAGGATGGTGATGCCCTTCTCACGCTCCAGGTCACCGGAGTCGAGGACCCGCTCGTTGACCGACTCGTTGGCCCGGAAGGCGCCGGACTGCCAGAGCATGGCGTCGACCAGGGTGGTCTTACCGTGGTCGACGTGGGCCACGATGGCCACGTTGCGGATGTCGTCTCGGGTGAACGTGGGCACGGGTTGAGCAGGCTAGCGGTGTGATGGACCGACCTTGACGCGTGTTCTGGCCCCGGCCGGCCGGAGCTTGCTGGGCGGCGACGGCACGAACTCTCAGGTCGTGACTGGCCGGTCAGGCCGCCCTGGGGGCCTGGGAGACCCCGAGGGCTGGATCATGGTGGGGTGGGAGGTGCGGGTCCGGAGCCGAATTCGGCGGCCAACTCTCCTACCGGCCGAGGTCCTGACGCCATCTGCTCGACCTCGATCTCCGGCGCTACGGTCCGACCGTTCGCCGGATGCCACACTCGCAGGTCGTCCCAGGTCAACCGGTCGAACACCAGTGCCACCGTCGTACCCCAGCCCGCACCGATCACCAGGCCGAAGACCACGTCGCTGAACCAGTGGACTCCGAGCACCAGGCGGGAGTCGATCACCAAGAGGGACACGGTGAAGGCCACCACCCAGGGCCAGACCCATCGGTGGGCCAGGGCGAGGGACCCCAGCAGGGCAAAGAGGACGGCCGTCACGGCTACCGAGTGACCCGAGGGGAACGAGAAGCTCGTTTCGTGC
The DNA here is from genome assembly GCA_963734435.1 of uncultured Acidimicrobiales bacterium. Taxonomy (GTDB): domain Bacteria; phylum Actinomycetota; class Acidimicrobiia; order Acidimicrobiales; family RAAP-2; genus Bog-756. The sequence continues at coordinate 420,115 of CAVTHA010000003.1, forward strand.
ACGCCGGGCACGGCGCCCGGGGCGGGATAGTCGGCGGTGGGCGGTCGGGGTCGGTGGATGACGGCGCGGACCAAGAAGACGAGGAGCTCCCCGCCGAGGTACGCAACCAGGGGGATGAGAGACTTGACCGATCGGGTCAGGACGAGGAGGAGGGCGGTGACCACAGCGGCGAGCACCCCGAGCTTCGGAGCATCGCCGAGGAACGCAATCACCTTGGCCACCCCCACCAGGCCGAAGCGGTGATGGATGTCCCAGGCCTCGACCCGGTTGTCGAACCCCTGAGCCGGTCCACCGCCCTGGCGTCCGACCACGGTGAGCCCGACCAGCACGCCGGCCCCGAAGAGGGCAACTCCGACGGCACCCAGCACGGCAGCCGCCGGCCAGAGGCGGCTGGCCCTGGCAGCCTGATGTCGGTCGATCACGAGCAGCCCGGCCCGGTCGGCTACATGGATGTCGACGGGGAGAAGATGAACGCCAGGTTACCTGGTGGTGACAAAACGCCAGTAGGCGGCTTCGGGTCGTGAGATCGGGCGCGGAGCACCCGGCCAGGGTGGTGTTGCTCGGGACCGTGCTCTTGGTCGTTGCCTGCTCGATGCCTTCATCAGGGACCGGATCGACGAAACCGCGGACCGCCCCAGCTGCGACCCACCCCAGGACCACAACCTCCACCTCGACCACGACCACCGTCCCTCCGACGACCACGACCGAGCAGCCCGGATGGACACCGTCCTCCGCCATCGCCGGGACTATCGCCGTCGACAGCCGGTCGGTGACCGGCCCTAGTGGAGGTGCAGTGACCCTGTTCCGGTTCCGGTCGAATCTCGTTCGCTACGCGCTGCACGCCGGCACCACCGATCCTCCCGGTGCCGCCGCCCTGGCCGGGCCGGACAGCGGTGGATCGATAGGGCCTCACGAAGCTCCGCTGCTGCTGGCCGCCTTCAACGGAGGGTTCAAGACCAATGCCGGCGTCGGTGGCTTCGAGCTCGATTCGCAGGTGTTGGTCCCCCTCCAGGCCGGGGTGGCCAGCCTGGTGATCGACACCGACGGCTCAGCTCATGTCGGCGTCTGGGGTCGAGACGTGCCGATGCCGGGCGAGCAGGTGCTGAGCGTCCGGCAGAATCTCCAGCCCCTGGTGTCCGGTGGCCAACCCAGTGCGGAGATCAGCGCCGTCGGCGCCTGGGGCTCGACCCTCGGGGGAGGGGCCGCCGTGGCCCGGAGCGCCCTGGGAGAGGACGCCACCGGCAACCTCATCTATGCCGGCAGCATGCAAGCGGTGCCGGGCGACCTGGCCGCCGCCCTCATCGGTGTCGGGACGCAGTCGGCCATGGAGCTCGACATCAACCCCGAGTGGGTGCAGCTGGCGGTGGCGGCGGCGCCGGGGGCGGCGTTGGCCGCCGGCGTTCCGGGGCAGAACCGTCCGGCCGATCAGTACCAGGTCGGATGGACGCGTGACTTCGTCACGGTGACGGCGGCCGGTTAGCCGAACTTGTTTCGGACCGGTGCGGTGTCATCGGCACACTTACGGCGAGGTGATCTGGCTGGAGGCGGACGAGGCCGGGCCGGTGCCGATGGCGTTGGTGGCCTTCACAGTGAAGGTATAGACGTCGCCCGAGCGCAGGCCGATGACCGTGATCGGGCTCCCCGCCCCCGAGGCGGTCTGACCGCCCCGGGTCGATTTGGTCACGTCGGTGGCCGTCACCGTGTAGCTGGTGATGGGCGATCCTCCGTTGGAGGCGGGAGCAGTGAAGTTGACCGTCACCCTGCCGGAACCGCTTCCCGTCACCGTCCCGATGGTGGGTGCTCCCGGCACCGTGGCCGGAGTCACCGCGTTGGACGCCGCCGACTGGCTACCCGTGCCCACCCCGTTGATGGCGGCCACCTTGAACGTGTACGACGTGCCGTTGGCCAGCCCGGTCACCATCTCGGTGGTGGCGGTGGAGACGAAGGTCTGGGGGGTCTGTGCGGCCGCCCCGATGTACGGGGTCACCACGTAGCCGGTGATGGCCGACCCTCCATTACTGGCCGGCGCCGTCCACGTCACCGTGGCCTGAGCCGTCCCGGCGGTGGCCGTCCCGATGGTGGGCGCGCCCGGCACGGTCGGGGTGGTGACGGAGTTCGACGCCGACGACGGGCTGCTGGTGCCGATGGCGTTGGTGGCGGTCACCGTGAAGGTGTAGGCGGTGCCCGAGGCCAAGCCCCCGATGTTGGAGGAGGTGGCGGTCCCGCTCGACACGGATGTCCCTGTACATCCCGGGCAGGCGGGGTTGGGGACCACGGTGTAACCGGTGACCGGCGACCCGCTGTTGGTCGGGTCGGTCCAGCTCGCGGTCACCGTTCCGTTGGGCTGGAGCGCGGCCGCGGCGTTGGTGGGTGCCGACGGGACGGTGGGGATGGTCACCGAGTTGGACCGGGCCGAGGAGTCACTGGTGCCCAGCGCATTGATGGCGGACACCGTGAAGGTGTACGAGCTGCCGCTGGTGAGGCCGGAGACGGTGGCCGAGGTGGCGGACCCTCCCGACACGGACGTCCCCGTGCAGGACGGGCAGCTCGGGTAGGGGCTCACCGTGTATCCGGTGATCGGCGACCCGTTGCTCGACGGATCGGTCCAGTTCACCGTGACCGAGCCGTTGACGCTGACCGTGGTCGGCGCCGGCCCGATGGTCGGGGGTGATGGGGCGGTGGCCGACGGGTAGTTGGGCAGGCCACCGGTCGAGGCCGAGCAGTACTGGGTCAGGTAGGTCCCGGCGGCGGAGCCGTAGGGCCCGAGCAGGCTCGGGCAGACGCTGGTGCCACCGGCACCGGCGTTGGTGCTGATGCCCTGGAGCACCCAGGACGCGGTGGAGGGGACCAGGTAGCTGGGTGGCGAGACGAAGTCCAGCAGCGGGTCCCACGTGTAGTGCTTGATGTAGCCGGTCGGGTTCCCTCCGAACGTGCCGACCGGACCCCGGGCATACTGCTGGATGGAGCCGTACACCGTCACATTCCCTTCGGTGCCCCCGTCGGCGTAGTTGTTGACTACGAACGACTGGTTGAGAGCCAATATGGCGGCGTCGATCGTGATCCCGTTGCTGCCGTTCGAGGGGTCACAGGTGGCTGCGGGTGTGCCGGCACAGTACGGGGCGATGGTGGGGTTGGAACCACTGGTAGACGCCTGGAGCGGGCGGCCGATCTCGGCATAGTTCTGGGCGATGAGCCCGAGGGCGTCGTTGGTGCCGCTCTTGTTGTACGGGCAGTAGGTGGACCCACCGTTGCCGGTGGTCCAGTTACAGTCGTTGTAGGTGATGTTGCCGTCAGCGATGAGGTCGTTGGCGGTCCCGATGGTGAGCTGGCCCGACAGGGTGCCGTTCACGAAGGCGTCCCCCTCGGAGTCGGGTGAGCTGGTCTGGCCGTAGTAGCAGCTCGAGCACCCACCGGCCGTGACCTGTGCGTAGGGCCCATAGGACTTCGACGGGCTGAGGGTGAAGGTCTGGCCGAGGTTGGCGGAGGAAGAGCCGGTGTAGTTGCCGCCGCTGTAGGCGGCGGAGAACGCCCCGGTCCCATTGTTCGCCTCGGTGGTCGAGCAGGTGGCGGTGGAGGTGTAGGTGGGCGGGGTGGTGGCGGGAGTCACGGCCACAGGGTTCGACAGGGTGACCGCCGAGCACGAGTTGATCACGGCAGTCTGGGTCCGGCCGAAGTTAGTGGTGGACTGACTGAAGGCCATGGTGGTCCCGTTGTTGATCTGATTGCTCACCGACGTGACCGTGGCGGTCAGGGTGACGGCGCGCCCGGCTTGGGGGGAGCTGGGGTTGGCAGTGAGGTTGGTCACCGTGTTGTCCACCGGGTCATCGAGCGGGTTGGCCCATGGCTGGGTCTGGGTCGACGGGGCGTTCTCGACGAAGACGACGCCGTTGGGGGAAGAGGTGCGGTCCCGTTGTTCGGGCACTGGTTGAGGTTGGCCGAGATGTTGTTGTTGTCCCATGTGTAATTGGTGCCATTCGAGTTCACCGTGCTCTCGATGGTGTCGGGGCTGACCACGGTCATCTGTCCGGCGCCGCTGGACGTGGTCGAGAGAGAGATCTGGGTGGGGCCCGAGTAGAGGCAGCCGTTCTGGCCGGCGATGACCCCCAGCTGGGAGTCGCTGGCCGGCGGGGTCTCGACGGTGTGGCCGAAAGAGCTGTTCGTGATGTCGTAGAGGGCGACTTCTCCGCTGGCTTGCGTGCAGTTCGCACTGCTTCCGCTCATCCCGTTGTTGTTGTCGACGAACAGGCAGTTGGGATCGGCCGTAGTCACCGGCGAGGGTGCGCCGGCGGTGCCGAACGAAGGCGAGTTCCCTGTCGTACCGTCGCCGCTGACGAACACCGAGTCATTGGTGTACACCGGACCGAACAGGTAGTCCGATGGTCCGAAGTAGACCGGGGTACATCCGACGTTGGAATTGTCGATGTTGTAGCCCAGGTTCCAGTTGTAGTTGCAGTTGTTGTAGTTGCCGTTCGAGCTGTAGGACTCGTAGTTGGACCACCAGACGTTCTTGAGAAAGCCGTTGCTCGGGCTGAGGGTGATCGTCTCCTGGTCGAAGAGGTAGTGGTTGGTGGCGGCGTTGTCCTGGGCCGCGCCGGCCACCTGAACCGAGAGGCTCGTGAGAGCGTTGGTGGTCGGGTCGAAGGTCGGTTGGGGATTGCCGAAGGCGTAGTACTCCGCGTCCGCACCCGAGGTATTGGAGTTGGGGACGAAGTTCCACTCTCCGTAATCGATGCCGCTGCAGATGCCCGAGCCGTTGGTGTTGCTGTTGCACTGGGCCAGGCTGGGGTTGGTGTTGACCGCGGTCACGTAGGCGTTCATGCCGGCTTCGAGGGCACGGTTGGCGTAGATCTCCACCGACTTGGCCTGCTGGAGCGGGTAGGACTGGATCACCGTCGACACCAGCACGGCGGCGATCAAACTGGCAACGACCGACAGCGCCACCACCGCCACCAGGGCAGTCTGGCCCTGGTCGGAGCCCTCTGGATGTCGGCGGGTGATCGACGTCCGCCATCGTTGAATCATGCTGCTCACGGGTCCTCGGAACACGTTGCTCACCCCACTGTGGTCGTGAACTGGTAGGGATAAACAGTGGAACTGCCGGTGCCGGTCGGCGGGTACCGGTAGACGACTGTCTGGTTCTCGACGGTGCCGTTGGGGCCCGCACCGGGGCTCGCCACCCTCAGGTCGACCCCCACGCTCTGGACGGCGTCCAACGGACAGGCGATAGCCGTGGTCGGGTACGTCGCGTTCTTGATGCCGCAGGCGGTGACGGACTGGGTGCCGGGGGTCGGGTAGTTGTAGGGGGCCGAGCTGAGACCAGTGATCTGGTTGTTCTGCACCTGAGCGGCGGTGATGAGCACACCGGTGCCGGTGCTGTTAGCGCCGGCCGGCCAGTTCGGGTCGAAGATGCTGTAGGTGAAGATCGGTTGGACGGTCCCGTTCGAGGGGTTCGGATTGTTGACCACATGGAGGGCGTTGCTGATCAGGGTGTAGGTGGTCGGGTACTGACATGCCGAGCCGTTGGTGATCACCGGACAGGTCGACACCCCGGCGTTGACGATGGGCAGGTACCGGCGGACCTGGAAGCTGCACGGGATCGACGGCGTGCAGGAGCTGGATGAGGTGACCGGGTTGCCACTCTGATCGGCCTCCAGGGCCACGATCTTGGCCGGGCCGGCGGTCGTGCCCGACCCGGTCAGGTTGTTATAGGCCGTCCCGATGTTCGAATAGAACTGAAGGCCGAAGTTGAGCGAGGTGGTGCCGTACTGGACGAACCCCGGGGTGGGGACGCCCGAACCATTTGGCGCCGCCGGCTCGACCTCGGCCCGGAGGAGCGTCTGCAAAGGGGCGAGGGCCGGCAGGGCCTGGTCGTACTCCTGGTACTGGCTGGTCACCGTGCTGCTGATGTTGGTGACGACGCTCATCGTCACGGCCACCAGGGTGAGAACCACGACCAGCAGGGTGGAGGCCAGCAGCACCTCGGTGAGGGTCATGCCGTTGTCGTCGTGGCGCCGTTGGCGCCACTTGGTCGCCATCGCCGCCAAGCGCGGCCGGAGCCGGCTCATGACGGCACCGCTATCGGGCCCGGAAGGTAGATCGGCGTGGTGTTGACGTCGACCAGGTTGGACTTCACCGTGATCGTGGTGCCGGCGACCGCCGTACCGTTGACCGAGTAGGTGTACGTGCCGTAAGGGACTGAGGTTCGGCTCAGGCCCTGGGCGTCGGTGGTTGGCAGCGTGTAGGTGTCGGGTGAGGACGAGCACTGCGTGGTGCTGAGGGTGACGGTGGCGCCGCTGACCGGGCTCCCGGCGATGGGGTTCACCACCTCGAGGGGCAGCAGGCCCAGCGGAACGGTCGCCGCCGCGGTGCCGCCCGGCGACGCGGCAAGCGAGGCTGTCGAGTAGCTGTTTGATTCCGCCCCACAGTCACCGCCGACGATCGAGTACCCCGCGGCCAACGGGTAGAGGACGTTCGGAAGGCTGGTGGCGTTGGTTGGCTGCGCCTGGGCCTGGGTGACCTGAGTGGTCCAACTGGTGAGGGTGGCCGGGGAGGTCTCGAGGGGGATCCCGTTCACCGTGGCCCCGGGGAGCGACGACGGGGTCTGCACGCTCCACGAGCTGCTGGTCGGGCGCGAGGTGGTGACCACCACCGGACCGCCGCTCGTGGCACCGGTCGCCGCACACGTGGATCCTCCACCACCGGGAGCCACGCAGGCGACGCCCGTGTAGTAGAGAACCGGCGTGCTGGTCGGAGCGGTGGTGGGGTTCCAGGCCCAACTGCCGTTCAACGTGCCCTCCAGCAGCACGCCCGGGACGGACTGGGATGTGGCTATGGCCCCAACCACGCAGTCGGCACTGTCGCTACCTGAAGGGACGCCGCAGGCCACCGAGGTGACGGCGGAGATCGAAGTGGGGATTCCCGGGTACCCGCTGGCGACTTGACCCCAGTCATCCGGGGAGTCGGTCAGGTCACCGGTCCACACTGCGGCTCCACCCCCGGCTGCGGTGCCGATGGCCACGCAGTCGTTGACGGTGCAGGAGAGCCCGGTCACCGATCCCATCCCCGTGGGGAACGTGGACTCGTCACTCCAGTTGTCGGGGCCGGTGGTGCCCACCGAGGCCGACAGGATGGTCGGGTCCGAAGGGCTGGTCGAGTCGCCGGTGGCCAAAGCGAGACACTCGGTGCCGGTCGGGCAGGCGATGGTGCCCACCGACTGCAGGCCGGTGGGCGGACCTTCCAGGTTGAAGGTCGGCGTCCAGCTGGGGTTGGTGGCCAAGGTGGCCGGGTCGCCGTCCAGTCGAAGGATGCCGGGTGCCAACGCCCCGCCCTCGAAGGAGGCTTTTTCACCCACCATGCAGGTGGTGGCGGCGGGCAGGCAGTCGAGCGAGGAGAGCGAGGTGAAGGTGGTGGACGGCGGAGTGATCGTCGCCCACGTGTCCAGAAGGGGAGAGGTCTGGCCGACGGCGCCGGCCAGGAGCACCGGTCCGGACCCCGTCGTCGCCAGGGCGTAGCAGCCGTTGCTCGACGGACACTCCACCTGGGTGATGTCGGTGACTCCGGTCGGTGCTGGGTCGACGTGCACCGTCCCCAGGTCCGACGAGGTAGTCAGGATGGCGCCGGCGTTCGTCCCCGCACTGGTCTTGTAGCCGACCCCGACACATGTCGGCGAGCTGCCGGAAGTGCAGTCCACTTGTGAGAGGTTGGTCGCCCCGCCCAGGGTGGTGGACGACCAGGTGGAGCCGTTCCCACCCCAGGCCGCCACCGCACCCGTGGAGCCGTTGCCCATGGTGAGGCAGGTCAGTCCGGAAGTACCCGGGCACATCACGCCGCCGTCGACAGCCGACGTGCCTCCGTAGGAGATGGCACTGTTGATGCCCTCGTCGAACGTGATACTGGCGGTGGTCTCGGCGGTGACTTGGACCTGCTCAGGGAGGGGATTGGGCGCGGCGTTGCCGGTGGGGTCCACGAACACCGGGCTCCCGCCATAGCCGGCGAGCGTCCCGTTGCCCGGCTGGTTGACCTTGACGGTGTAGATGCCCGACGGGACCTGGGCGAAGGCACAGCCGTTCGAGTCGGGCTTCAGCGTGAGTGGGGATGGGAGGTTGGTGCCCGACACGGTGATCGGGACCGCCGCCAGGCGGACACCCGACGAGTTGCCGTGGACGTCGGTTGCCGCCGAATTGGTCAACTGTACGGCGAGGAACCCCTGGGTCTGCAGCCCGGGCTTCGGATAATTGATGTTCGTGGTGTCGGTGAGTGACTGCCGGAGGTTGTCCCATGTCACGGTGACCTGGAGCTGGATGACGCCCGGGTGGGACGGGCTCGGCGGCTCCTCGTCGGTGCACAGGTCGGATTGGCCTTGCTGATTGACCGTCTGGAAGGAATAGTTCGCTGTCACCGCGAAGGTGGTGCCGGCGTAGGTGGACGAGGGAGTGATGGCTCCGGCCGGAGCGGTCGGGGTCTGCGGGGTGTTGGTGAGGATGGAACCATCGCTGGCGGTCGGAGGCGTGGAGTTGGACAGGATCTCGACCCACGAGTCGGCCAGCTGGAGGGCGGCCTCACGCTGGCGGGCGTTGGCCGCTCCCGCTAGCGCCGAGCTGAGCACGTAGGTCAGGGGGACCACCGTGATCATCAGGACCACAAAGGCCACCAGGACCTCGATGAGGGAGATGCCGTCGTCGTCGCGGCGATTGACCCGCCATCGGGCACTGAGAACGCGAAGGGGTACGGAAGGGAGCCACAGGCCATCTATCTCGGCCTTTTCCCGCGTTCCCTATAGCGAATTCGCTCCCCCCACGCCTGAGAACGGGGCGTGCTCGGTGGTCCCGCCAGCGGCGTGAGCGGTTCGGGTTGGGGGAGCTGTTCGACCGTTCCATGGGATTGGATCGAACGTAAGCCCCGGTGCACCACCTTCGATACACGTGCAATTCCACCTGGACCGTTGGTAGTTGCACCTGGACGACCAATCCGACGGTTGTCAAACCGCTGTCCGCCGAAGGGCGGCGGTTTGACATTTCACAGAAGAACCTGTCGACAAGACCGTCGTCCACAACGTCTTGAATGGCTCAGCCAGGGCCACCGTCTTTGGCCACGCCGTCCACGTCAATGCGGATTGACTCGACGACCGCCCGATGAACCTTCCATCGCGGATTCATTCTGATCGCCGGGCCGCCATACCGGCCCCGGAACAACGACAGCTAGGTGACCTACGGTGGCCGGGTGAACGACGCGAACAGGAGACTGTTCGATAGTCCCCGGTATTCCGCGCCCGTCGGTGACGCCACCCAGCGACAAGGTCCTGACGACCACAGCATCGTCGCACCCAGCGGGGAGCCCGGTCCCCGGAAAGGGAGCGAGCCCGGAGCCGGGCCAGGAGGAGATCGCCGCCTGCTCGACCCCCTCCGCGTCGCCTGCCACCTCGCCGCCGAGCTGCCGTTCGTAGTCCTGTGCCTCGTGGAGTTGGCTCGGGGCTGGCAGCCGACCTCCGACGATGCGATCTTCTCGTGGCGGGCGTGGAATGTCATCTCGGCTCATCCGACGCTGCTCGGATCGCCCACTCACGCGCCGGCTACCGGAGGGCACCCCGTCTTCGCTCCCGGACCAATGCTGTCGTGGTTGTTGGCCCTGCCCACTCATCTGGATCCCTTGCATGGGCCCCTATGGGGGTCAGCCTTGATCGCAGCCGTGGGAGCAGCCGTGACGGTCGAGGCGGGCCGAGCGGCGGCGGCGCGCTCGGGGATGGTGCTCTGTGCCGCTGCCGTCTTGATCCTGGCCAGCACCCAAGTCGGTGTGGTGCTCGACCCGGTATGGACGCCGTGGATCGGCGCGGTGTTGTATCTGGCTACGTTGGCGAGCGCCTGGGCAACGGGGTGCGGGCGGTTGAAGTGGTGGGTGGCCGTCGTGGTGGCGGCAAGCTTGGCCGCTCAGGCTCATTTGATCTTCGCCCTGCCCGTCGCCGGGCTCTGCCTGGTCAGCGCGCTTCTGGGCGTCGCGGCCGGGCGCGGCTCGGGATCGACTGGCAGCCGTCGACGTTGGGTCATCCCGGGATTGGCCTGCGCTGCCCTGCTTTGGCTGCCGACCGTTGTCGCACAACTGGCCGATCGACCCGGAAACCTCACCCTTCTCTGGCGATCCTCTCACCAGTCCGGGGGCGGGCTCGGACTTCGTCTGGCCCTCCGTGGCCTCTCCTCGGCCACCAGGCTGATTCCTTCGTGGATCCACCGTATTCCTGCTCCGGACACCAAGTCGTCCTTCACCGCGATCGGATCCCTCACCCTTGGCGGCTCGTCCCTATGGGGTGGGTCGGTGATAATTGTGCTCGTCGTAGTCGGATCACTGGCCACCTTGCGGAGTCGCCACGGGCTCGCGGTGGCGGCGTGGATCGCCTCCACCGCCTGCGCATTGACGGTGGTGGGGATTGCATCGGTGCCGCAATCCGATGCCCTCGAGATCTTCTATCTGACTGTGGTCTTTGTACCGGTCGGAATCATGGCCTGGCTGGTCATGGCCGGGGGGGTGCTCGAACTCGCCAGGTGGGGGATGTCCATGTTCCGTCCAAGGGCCGTCGACGACGGAGGTCTACCGTCGTCCCGACCTCGTCGTTCGCGGCTGGCGCGGGTTCGCCTGGCAAGCTGGCTTCTCGCGGTGGTCCTGCTCGCGGCATCCGCGATCGTGACGGTCTCCATCGGGTCACTGGAGCGAAGCACCGAGCCGGGAGGTCCAACCGCGGAGAGCGTCACCGCAAGGACTGCGGCGCGGATGGTCGAAGCGAAGGTGGCAGAACGGAACCCGGTCGAGCTTGACATTGTCGGTGGGTCTTCAGCGCCGAGTGACCTGGTCGTGTACTGGGGAGTTGCCTACGCACTGTTTGTCACGGGACGGTCGGTCCGCCTCGACGGCCAGCTCGCCCCCTACGTGGGTTCATTGCCGAAACCGGCGATGGGTGCACCAACGACGGTGACGGTCATCCTCGACAGTCATAACCGTGTAATCGGGGTGCGAGGTCATCAGGTGAATCCACAAAGGTGACCCACATGGACCCAATCTGGGACTTCGCCTCGCCACGTCTCATGGCGCCGTAGGCGCACCGAGGTCGTGAGAGCTGTGGCGTGGCTTTCAAGGCACCAGCGGCAGAGGAACGCCGACGTCGTAGACGAGGACGCCGTCCGACACCCGCACGCCCGGGGTGGTGGCGTGGGCAGTCAGACGGCCGTCGTGCATCAGGTGGACGACCTCGACACCGTCCACCAGCACCATGTGGTCGGCCAGCAGGCGTCGATGGCAGCGCCACCAGACCGACTCGCTGCACATCACGGTGATCGACGAGCCGGCGACCAGGACCACCAGATCATCGAGGCCCTTCCGGAATACGGGCGTCTCCATGTGATCGGCATAGCCACGGAAGGCCTCGTTCCGCAGGGCCACGTGCTTCGATCCCGGCACGGGCCGGCGGCGACCCCCGAGCTCCTCCACCCAGCGGTACCGGAGACCGGCGTCCGGCACCCACTGCTCCATCTCCCGGCGACCGTACTGGGGATGGCGACGACTGCCCGGGAACGAGCGGATGTCGACGACGCCGTCGATGTCCGCCGCATGAACCAGCCCGAGGAACGACTCGGTACTGAGCGTGCCGTGTCCGACGGTGAACACCCTGGTGCTCGCCATGGCTTCAGCGTATGGGCCGCCGGATGGCTACCCCCGCCGCCCCTCGGGGGTCAGTAGGACTTGGGCAGCCCCAGCGAGTGCTGGGCCACGAAGTTGAGGATCATCTCGCGGCTGACCGGGGCGATGCGCAGGAGGCGGGCCATGCCCCACATGTCGGCCAGGCCGAACTCGGTGGACATGCCGTTGCCCCCGTGGGTCTGGATGGCCTGGTCGACCGCGGCCAGGGCCGCCTCGGCCGCCGCGTACTTGGCCATGTTGGCCGCTTCCCCGGTGGCGGCGGTGTCGCCGGCGTTGTCGAACAGCCACCCCGCCTTGTCGGTCATCAACCGGGCCAGCTCCACCTCGATCTTGGCCTTGGCCAGCGGGTGCGAGATCCCCTGATGACGCCCGATGGGTGTGCCCCAGACCTCCCGGCTGTTGGCATACTCGGCCGCCCGGCCCAGGACGTAGCGGCCGATGCCGTTGGCAGTGGCCGCCGACAGGATGCGCTCGGGGTTGAGCCCGACGAACACCTGACGCAGGCCCTCGCCTTCGTCACCGATCAGCCGGTCGGCACCCACTTGCACGTTGTCGAAGAACAGCGTGTACTGCTTCTCGGGCGCAGTGATCTCGACCGGGAGCACCTGGGCATCGAGCCCGGGGGTGTCGGTGTCGACCACGAAGAGGGAGAGGCGGCCCCGCCCGGTGTCGGGGTCGAGCCCCGACCGGGTGACCACCAGGACGGCTTCGCACTCGTCGACGCCCGAGATGTAGTACTTCGACCCGTTGAGCCGGTAGATGTCGCCGTCCTTGGTGGCGGTGAGCGAGAGGTTGTGCGAGTTCGAACCGGCATCGGGCTCGGTGATGGCGAACGCCATCTTGAGCTCTCCGGTGGCGAACCGTGGCAGCCAGCGCTGCTTTTGCTCCTCGGTGCCGAAGCGGGCGATGACGGTGGCGCAGATGGCCGGGGACACCACGATCACCAGCAGCGGGCAACCGGCGGCAGCCAGTTCCTCCTGCACGGCGGCCAACTCGCTGATGCCACCTCCTCCGCCGCCGTACTCGGCCGGCACGCTGACCCCGAGAAACCCCGGCTCGGCCACCGCGCTCCACAGCTCGTCGGTCCGCTGGTCGGCGTGCGCCTTCTTCACGTAGTAGTCGTGTCCGAACTTGGAGGCAATGGCGCCGACCGCCTCGCGCAGCATCTGCATCTCGTCGGTTTCGATGAAGTCCATGGCGCTACTCCTCGCGCTGCGCGGCCAGGAGGTCGACGGGGATGTCGACCAGCCTGCTCCGAAGGTACTCGCCGAGGCCCTTGGCCTGTGGATCGGGCCGGGTCGAGGAGGCCACTCCTTCGCCCAGCAGTCCCACCACCACGAAGTTGAGGGCCGAGAGGTTGGGGAACTCGAACCGCCTGACTTCGAGCCCGTCCGCCTCCGGGAGCAGTCGGCGGAACTCCCCGATGGAGAGGAACGATTCGAGCCAGCGCCAGGCCGCCGGGGACCGGGCCCACAGGCCGACGTTGGCATTCCCGCCCTTGTCCCCGGAACGGGCCCCGATGAGGGTGCCGAGCGGCCGGCGGTCGGTCGCGGTCGCCCCCTCCGCCGATGTGCCTCCTGGGTCCGGGGCCGCCTCGACGTCGGTGGCGACCGCGATGTCGGTGGCGACCGCGATGTCGGTGGCGACCGCGATGTCGGTGGCGACCGCGGCGTCGGGGGCGAGGGCCAGGTCCGGCGAGGCGTCGACGATCTCCTCCCGGTGGGCGGCCAGGTGGGCGGTGTGGGGCACCTCCACCACCCGGCTGTCGGCGTGCACCACCCGGGGGGTGACCAACTCGGCCGGGACCAAGGCGGGCCAGAAGACCCCGTAGTCGGAGGCCGACGTGGGCGGCCCGGTCAGGTGGAGACCGGGGTAGCCGGCCAGGGCCAGCTCGGTGGCCGCCCCGGAGAACCGGCGGCCGACCCGATCGGGGTCGGTGTCCTTGACGGTGATGCGCAGGTCGGCGGTGGCTTCGGCGTTGATCGAGGCATCGGCCTTGTCGGAGCGGATGACCCGGGTGTCGAGCTCGGCCGGGCGCCCGTCGTCCAACACCCGTTCGAGCGAGCGGAGGGTGAGGGCCGCCTTCTCTTCGATGTCCAGACCGGTGAGGACGAACGTCATCGTGTTGCGCCAGCCCCCGAGCAGGTTGAGGCAGACCTTGACGTCATCTGGGGCGGGCTCTCCCGACACGCCCACGATCCTCACCCGGTCCTCGCCCTCCCGGTCGAGCTGAATGGTGTCGAACCGGGCGACGACATCGGTGTTGGCGTAGTGGGGGCCGCCGATCTCGTACAGCAGTTGGGCGGTGACCGTGCCGATCGACACCTCACCGCCCGTGCCCGGGTGCTTGGTGATCACCGACGAACCATCCGAGGCCACCTCGGCGATGGGGAACCCCGGATGTTCCACTCCCTTCACCTCGGTGAAGAAGGCGTAGTTCCCGCCGGTGGCCTGGGGCCCGCACTCGATGACATGGCCGGCCACCACCGCGCCGGCCAGGCGGTCCCAGTCGGTCGGCGACCACCCGTGGTGCCAAGCTGCCGGCCCCACCACCAGGGACGCATCGGTGATGCGGGGGCAGATCACCACGTCGGCCCCTCCATTGAGCGCCTCCACCACCGGCCACCCACCCAGATAGGCATTGGCCGACACCACTTCCCCCGTCCGCTCGGCCAGCGGCCGACCGGTGTCGAGGTGGGTGAGCGGGTGGCCGGCGTGATCCAGGTCATCGAGGCGGGGGAGGAGGTCGTCTCCCTCGACATGAGCCACCGACACCGACAGCCCGAGTCGTTCCGCCAGTAGGCGGACCTGGTCGGCCAAGCCGGACGGGTTGAGCCCGCCGGCGTTGGTCACCACCTTGATGCCCCGGTCCACGCAGGTCCCGAGTACCTGCTCCATCTGGATGAGGAAGGTGTGGGCCCAGCCCTTGGACTGGTCGCGCCGGTAGCCCTTCCAGAGGATGAGCATGGTCAGCTCGGCCAGCCAGTCACCGGTCAGGACATCGATCGGCCCGCCGTCGACCATCTCCTGCGCCGCGGCCAGCCGGTCGCCGTAGAAGCCCGAGCAGTTGGCGATACGCAGGGGTTCGGTCATGGGCCGCCCGTGCGCTCGGTAGGCCGGTTCTCGTCGGCGCCCTCGGCTCCGGTGGTGTCGGGCTCGACGACGGCCAGGAGCCGCCCCGTTTCGACCTGGTCCCCCTCGGACACGTCCACCTCGACCACCGTCCCGGCCGCGCCGGCGTGCACCGCGTGTTCCATCTTCATGGCCTCGAGCACCACCAGTATCTGTCCTGCGTTCACGTGTCCCCCCTTCGCCACCCCCACCCTGACCACTGTCCCCGGCATGGGGGCGAGGGCGGAGCCCTCGCTCACCCGCTCGTCGGGCCGCGGGAACCGGACGTGCTCGACCAGCGCCGAACTGCCGTCCGGACCGTCGACGAAGGTGGCGGGCCCGGCCCGGTCCACGCGGTAGCGGCGGGTGACGCCACCGGTGGTCAGAGCGACCTCCCCGGCGCCGACGGCGACGGCGTCGATCACGAGAGGCTCGCCGCCGATCTCGACCGATAGCGGCTCCCGGCCGTACCGGTCCAACCGGTACCCGACGGTGAGGGTTCGCCCGCCCCCTTCGTAGGTGACCTGCTGAGGGCGGAAGGCATTGTTCCGGAACCCCGAGGGGATGGTGCGCTGGACTCGGGTTTCGGCGCGCCGGGACGCCTGGCCGGCCAGGGCGGCGGCCACTGCGTGCCGGGCCACGGCCGCCTCGTCGGCCAGAGGGGCAGCCAGCCGGTCGAGCCCGTGGCGGTCGAGGAAGCCGGTATCGGTCAGACCGTTCACGAAGGCCGGGTGGCGGAGGGTCCGAACCAGCAGGTCGCGGTTGGTGACGACGCCGTGGATGCGAGCCCGGGCCAGCTCGCCGGCCAGGGCGGCGGCCGCTTCGGTCCGGGTGGGGGCGTGGGCGATGACCTTGGCCAGCATGGGGTCGTAGTGGGGGCTGACCACCGAGCCTGACTCCACCCCACTGTCGACCCGCACGGCGGAGCCGGCGGAGCCCACCTCGAACCGGTGCAGTCGGCCGGTCGACGGCAGCCAGTCTCGGGCCGGATCCTCGGCATAGATCCGCGCTTCGACGGCGTGGCCGCGGGGGCCGATCGCCACTGCATCGCCCACCTCGCTCGGCATGGGAACGCCCGCGGCCAGCAGGAGTTGCAACCGAACCAGGTCGAGGCCGGTGACCGCCTCGCTCACCGGGTGCTCCACCTGCAGCCGGGTGTTCATCTCCAGGAAGAACGGGTCCCCGTTGCGGTCCACCACGAACTCGACGGTGCCGGCGTTGACGTAACCCACCGCCCGCGCCGCCACCACCGCGGCCTCCATCAAGCGGCGACGCAACTCGGATGAGACCGCCGGACTCGGAGCCTCCTCGATGATCTTCTGGTGCCGCCGCTGGATGCTGCACTCGCGCTCGAAGAGCGCCACCGTCTCCCCATGCGAGTCGGCCAGCACCTGCACCTCGATATGGCGCGGATCGGCCAGGTACCGCTCGAGAAATACGGTCCCGTCTCCGAATGCGGCTGCCGCCTCCCGACGCGCCCCTTCCACGGCCTCGACGAGGTAGCCGGAGTTGGGCACCACCCGCATGCCGCGTCCGCCCCCACCGGCCGAAGCCTTGACCAGTAGCGGCCAACCGAGGCCTCGGATCGCCTCGGCCGAGGGGAGCTCGTCGTCGACCACGATCGACGGGAGGGTGGGCACGCCAGCGGCGCGCATGATCTCCTTCGAGCCGATCTTCGACCCCATGGCATCGATGGCATCGGCTGGGGGCCCCACCCAGATGAGCCCGGCCTCCGACACCGCCCGGGCGAAGTCTCCCGACTCCGACAAGAAGCCGTACCCCGGGTGGAGGGCGTCGGCCGACGTGCGCGCCGCCGCCTCGAGCAGGAGGTCAGAACGCAGGTAGGTGTCGGCCGGTAACGCCCCCGGCAGCCGGACGGCCAGATCCGCCTCGTCGACGTGCGGGCTCGATCGGTCGACGTCGGAGTAGACGGCGACCGTGCTGATGCCCATGGCCCGGGCCGTCCTCATGATGCGACGGGCGATCTCGCCCCGGTTGGCCACCAGCAGGGTGGTGATGCCTTCGGCGGA
Source organism: uncultured Acidimicrobiales bacterium (assembly GCA_963734435.1). Taxonomy (GTDB): domain Bacteria; phylum Actinomycetota; class Acidimicrobiia; order Acidimicrobiales; family RAAP-2; genus Bog-756. The sequence goes on from CAVTHA010000003.1 coordinate 436,938, forward strand.
GGTCTCGGTGGTCATGGAGGATCGGGGCTCAAGGGCGGAACACGCCATAGCCGCGTGTCCCCTTGATGGGTTGGTTGTCGATGACCGACAGGCAGATACCGAGGACGGTGCGGGTGTCCCGAGGGTCGATGATCCCGTCGTCGTAGAGACGGGCACTGAGGAACAGCGGAAGGGACTCGGCCTCGATCTGGGCCTCCACCAGCTCGCGCATGGTGGCGTCGGCCTCCTCGTCGAAGGGGACGCCCCGGGCCGCGGCTGACTGGCGGTTGACGATAGAGAGGACCCCGGCCAACTGGGCGGGTCCCATCACCGCCGAGCGGGCGTTGGGCCAGGCGAACAGGAACCGCGGGTCGTAGGCCCGGCCGCACATGCCGTAATTGCCAGCGCCATAGGAGGCGCCGATGTTGAGGGTCAGGTGCGGGACCGACGAGTTCGAGACGGCGTTGATCATCATGGCACCGTGCTTGATGATCCCGGCCTGTTCGTAGTCCTTGCCCACCATGTACCCGGTGGTGTTCTGCAGGAAGACCAGCGGCACGTCGATCTGGTTGGCCAGCTGGATGAATTGGGTGGCCTTGTGGGACTCCTCGGAGAAGAGCACGCCACGGTGGTTGGCCAGGACCCCGACCGGGTAGCCGTGGATCGAGGCCCACCCGGTGACCAGGCTGGAGCCGTAGAGGGGTTTGAACTCGTCGAACCGCGAACCGTTGACCACCCGGGCCAGCACCTCGCGCGGGATCGAAGGGGACCTTGGGATCGGCCGATGCGATGCCGAGGAGCTCGGCCGGGTCGTAGACCGGTTCGTCGGCCGATCCGGTCGGTCCGGGGCCCCGCTTGCGAAGGTTGAGCCGGCTCACGATCTGACGGCCGAGCCGGATGGCGTCAACCTCATCGACGGCCAGGAAGTCGGCCAGTCCGGAGACCCGGGCGTGCATCGAGGCGCCCCCCAGTTCCTCGTCGCTCGATTCCTCCCCGGTCGCCATCTTGACCAGCGGCGGGCCACCCAGGAACACCTTCGACCGCTGCTCGATCATCACGATGTAGTCGCTCATGCCCGGGACGTAGGCGCCCCCGGCGGTGGAGTTGCCGAACACCAGCGCCACCGTGGGCACGGCGGCGGCCGAGCTGCGGGTCAGATCCCGGAATGCCCGTCCGCCTGGGATGAACAACTCGGCCTGGGCGGGCAGGTCGGCGCCGCCCGACTCGACCAGGTTGATCACGGGGAGGCGGTTGGCCAGGGCGATGTCCGCGGCGCGTGCCCCTTTGCGAAAGGAATAGGGATTCATGGCTCCACCCCGAACCGTGGGGTCGTGGGCGGTGATGAGGCACTCCACGCCCTCGACCACGCCGATGCCGGTCACCGACGACGCCCCCACCGTGTACTCCGTACCCCAACCGGCCAGCGCACAGAGTTCTAGGAAGGCGGTGTCCGGATCGAGTAAGAGCTCGATCCGTTCACGGGCCAACAGCTTCCCCCGCTCGTGGTGGCGCGTCACGTACCGCTCACCGCCACCTGCTCGCGCCACGGCGAGCTGTTCGTCCACCTGCGCGACCGCTTCTGTGAGGGCGCGATCGTTGGCCCGGAAGACCTCCGAGTTCGGGTCGATGGTGGTGGTGAGGACGGGCATCTGGGTGTGGGGCGCGAGGCTGCTTTTGGCGGCACGACCGGGCGGGTCGCATTGCCCGCGCCAACGTGGGAAGAATAGGCGCCGTGACCGAGACTCCGCACCGTGACCGGGACCCCCGTGGCCGGGCCCACCACGGATGGGGCCGACCGCGATGATGCGCGACCCGCTCCAGGACCAGACCGACCTTGGCTCGAACCCCGACCCGCCGTCCGTTCCCGCCCGCTCCATCTCCGCCGTGGTCATGGCGGCCGGAGTCGGGACCCGTATGCGCTCGGCGCGACCGAAGCCGTTGCATCGGCTGTGCGGTCGGCCCATGGTGCTGCACGTGCTCGACGCGCTGGCCGAGCTGTCGGTGCACCGCGTGGTGGTCGTCGTGGGGCATCGGGCCGAATGGGTGACCAAGACCCTCATCGAGCACGCCCCGGCCGGTATGGCGATCGAGTTCGTCGAGCAGCCCGAACCGCGAGGGACGGGCGACGCCATGTCGGTGGCGCTGACCGGCGTGCCCGACGACGACGCTGGCGATGACGGGGACGTGGTGGTCCTCCCCGGTGATACGCCTCTGCTCCGGCCGGCTACGTTGGCCGCCCTCGTCCAATGCCACCGCGCCACCGACGCGGCCGCCACCCTGCTGACTGCCCGGCTGGACGACCCCACCGGCTATGGGCGGGTGGTACGGGGCCGCGACGACCTGGTGGCCCGGGTGGTCGAGGACGTCGACGCCGCCGGCGAGGAGTTGGACGTCACCGAGGTGAACACCTCGATCTACTGCTTCCGGCGCAGCGTGTTGGCTCCGTCCCTGCGGCGCCTGAGCCCGACCAACGCCCAGGGCGAGTACTACCTGACTGACGTCATCGAGGTGCTGTACGAGGCCGGTCACCGGGTGGGCTCGTTGGTCGTCGACGACACCATGGAGGTGGCCGGGGTGAACGACCGGGCCCAGCTGGCGGTGGCCGAGGCCGAGCTGCGGGACCGGATCAACGAGCGCTGGATGCGCCGGGGCGTGACCATGTGGGACCCGGAGCGCACCTATGTCGACGTCGACGTCGAGCTGCGGCCCGACGTGGTCCTGCTGCCCGGGGTCATCCTGCAGGGGGGCTGCGTGATCGGGTCGCACGCCGAGATCGGTCCCCGATAGCCACCTGGTCGACACGGTGGTGGGCGACGGCGCCACGGTGGCCACGAGCGTATGCCGCCGGTCGTCGATCGGCGCCGATGCCCGGGTGGGCCCCTTCGCCGTGCTCGAGGAGGGGTCCGAGGTGCCGCCCGGCGGTTCAGTCGGGCCGGGTCCGAGTCCGGACGGGGCCAGTCCGACGGGCCCGGACGCCGAGGGCGGGGCGCGGTAGCGTCGTGTCCATGGAGTTCACGCCTCGGCGCCGTCTCGAGCTGGTGTCCGGGCGATCCCACCCCGAGCTGGCCCGCGACGTGGCCGACCAGCTGGGTGTGAAGCTCGGCGAGGCCAACCTCCGCGAATTCGCCAACGGCGAGATCCATTGCCGGTTCGACCAGTCGATCCGCGGCAGTGATGTCTTCATCATCCAGACCCACTGTGGTCCGGTCAACGACTCGCTGATGGAACACCTCATCATGATCGACGCGGCCAAGCGCGCCTCGGCCAAGCGGATCACCGCGGTCTGCCCCTACTACGGCTACTCGCGGCAGGACCGCAAGGCCACCGGCCGCGAACCGATCACGGCCAAGCTGGTGGCCGACATGCTGTCGGTGGCCGGCGCCGACCGGGTGGTGAGCGTCGATCTGCATTCCGGTCAGATCCAGGGGTTCTTCGATGTGCCCTTCGACCATCTGACCGCGGCTCCCGGTGCTTGTCGACTACTTGCGCAGCCAACGGAGCGACGACCTGGTGGTGGTGGCTCCTGACGCCGGCCGGGTGAAGGTTGCCGAGCGCTTCAGCCAGCACCTCACCTCGGACCTGGCGGTGGTGCACAAGCGGAGGCTGCGCGGTGCGGCCAACCAGGTCGAGGCCCTGCACGTCGTGGGTGACGTCGACGGCCGTCAGTGCGTCCTGATCGATGACATGATCGACACCGCCGGCACCATCGTCGCCGCCGCGGACCTCCTGGCCGAGCGGGGCGCGGCCGAGGTGTGGTGCATGGCCACCCACGCCGTGCTGTCCGACGCCGCGGTGGACCGGCTCAAGAACTCGGCCCTGACCAAGGTGGTGGTGACCAACACCCTGCCCGTCCCTCCGGACCGGCGCTTCGACAAGCTGGAGATCCTGTCGGTGGCCAGGCTCATCTCCGACGCCATCGATGCGGTGTTCGAGGACACCTCGGTGTCGGAGATCTTCGGCGGGGAGAACCTGGCCTGATCCCCCCGACGGGCCCACCCGTCGACACCCCGGGGTGACCCGAACAAACGCTCGTTGACCCGGCCACCGGCGGTGGCGATAATGGCGGCAACCGGAGCGGTGGCGCTGGGCACGGTCCGGGACCGATAGGGGGAACAATGCGCGGCAACCGCCCGGCTCTCGGGATCCTGTCCCTGCTCGTCCTCGTCGCCGGGCTGGTGGCGGCCTGCTCGTCGGGCAGCTCGACGACGAGCACGACCACTCCGGGCGGCGCGGGCACGGCGGCGATGGCGGCGTCCAAGCGTCCGGCCTACCTCGTCTACTGGGACCAGAACGAGGAGACCGACTTCCTGTCGATGCCCTCAGGGCAGAAGGGCATCCTCATGCCGCCGTGGGACCTCAACGGTCAGGTATGCGTCCTGCCCGACGGCTCGGCCCGGTTCGTCGGCGGCTACGACCCGACCCAGCCGGCCCAGGACAACCCCGGCAGCCTCCTTCCCTACAAGCAGCCACCCATCGGCGAGGAGCTCGATCGGCCGAACGGGTCTTTCAGCGGGCAGACCCTGTACGTGCCCGGTCCCTACAAGTACGCCGGCCAGACCATCGGGGGAGATTCCCCCGCGCGCCCTGACGGATCGTTCAACTCGTCCAGCACCTATACCGGTTGTGTCTTCGATCAGCACGGCAATCTGCTGGCCGACGACATCGCCACTGCCCAGGGCTCGTTCCCGCCACCGAGCGACGGTCGCCTGGTCGAGTGGTTCGCCCCTTCCTACCAGCAGGCCTGCATCCTGACCGGCCCGACCGCCGGTGGCACCGGCCCCCATCACGTGGACGGGACAGGCGGGTTGAGCCAGCCCGGCATGCTGGCCCTGGCCGACAACGGGGACGTGCTGATGCCGGTAGCCGGCTCGCAGAGCGTCGTCCGGATCGACCACACCAGCCTCCCGGCCGGCGCCTCCCACTGCCCCGGCAACCAATATCCGGCCGGGCAGCTCAAGACGTCCGTCTTCTTCCAGGGGAACGGCACCACCATGCCCTTCCCGGCCGGCATCGCCAAGGACCCGACGTGTGACTGCTTCGCCATCAGCAGCTATTTCGGGAACCCCTCGATCCTCTGGGTGGACCAGAACGGTGCGCCTGTGGCCGGCCACGCCACCATCCCGGGCGAGACCATCGCCCAGCTGGGCCAGAACCCGGGCGGCTACAACCCGTTCGGTATGGCCTTCGCCCCCGACGGCACCCTCTATTTCGTGGACATCCACATCTCCTGCAAGAACAACCAGCTGACCCAGTGCGGCCCCACCAACTACGGCGGCCGGGTCATGCAGGTGACCTTCACCAACGGTCAGCCGAGCACCCCGACGACGGTTATCGGGGGATTCGACTTCCCGACCAGCGTGACCGTGTGCGTCCCGGCCCACCAGAACTGTCCCTACCCGCAGGGAACCGTCAAGCCGCCCTCATCGGGCCCGTCGGAGAACCCCGAGCACGGTCAGGGGCCATACACCACGGCGCCGGCGACTGCCGGCTTCGGTCATTGAAGCACTCCTTCGGTTTCGGCCACCGGCGGATCCGGTGCCCCGAGCGCCGCCGCCGGGTGGCCCTGGTGACGACGGCGGTGGGGTGCTTGGCCGCCATCTCGGCCGGGTGCGGCTCCAGCTCGGCGGCCCCGGCCGACACGCCGGTCACCGGCCCCGATGCCCTGGCCGGCGGCACCGCCGTGCCGTCCTGGGAGTGGCCCACCTATGCCCACGACGCCCAGCACACCGGCCACGGCGAGACCCTGCTCACCCCGAAGACGGCGAAGTCGCTGTCGATGGCGTGGACGTTCCCGACGGGTGACGCGGTGACCGCCACGCCGACCGTGGTAGGCGGCACGGTGTATGTCGGGTCGTGGGACGGATGGTTCTACGCCGTCGACCTCGAGACCGGCGCGCTGCGCTGGAAGTACCAGTTGCAGGCGCAGGACGCGGTGACCCCCTATCCGGGGCAGCAGCCACGCGACGCTACCTCCGACGGAGGTCTGGTGACCTCGTCGGCCTGGTTCGAGCCCGGAGCGCCCCGGCTCTCCGGTCACCCCGGCCCGGCCCGGCCCGATCTGGTGATCTTCGCCGGCGGCTACACGCTCTACGCCCTCGACGCCCACACCGGGCAGCTGTTCTGGAAGCACGACTACACGGGCCGCCCAGAGCTGCCGCCCGACCCGAACCACGACGGGACCCGCATCTTCTCGTCGCCGGTGGTCGTCGGCGGGTCAGTGCTCTTCGGGGTGGACACCGACGGACAGAAGAACTCGCGGGGGTACGTGGTGAGCGCCTCACTGGCCACCGGCGACCCGTTGTGGGAGTACCAGGACGACGTCGACAGCCGCGGACGCATCCTCAACGACGGCTGCGGGAACGTCTGGTCGTCAGGGACCGTGCTGCCGGCGGCCGGCCTCGTGGTGTTCGACAGCGCCGATTGCGACTTCGCCGACCCGCCACCCACGTCGGAGTCGGTGTTCGCCCTGCACATCGCCAACGGCGCGCTGGCCTGGAGGTACCGGCCCGTCCAGCCGAACAACCAGTGCGACACCGACTTCGGGGCCACGCCGAACGCCGGCCTCGACGCCGGGGGCGCCGCCACCTTCCTCGGGGTGGGTTCCAAGGACGGCACGTACTACTCCATCGATCCGGCCACCGGCCGGCTCCGGTGGTCCACCAACGTGGTCTTCGGGGGGTTCTCCGGCGGGTTCATCGCCACCGCCGCCTACGACGGAAGCCACGTCTATGGCTCCACCTCGCTCGGTGATTTCGGACGCTTCGAACATGGAAGCCAGGTGCATTGTGACCCGGGCAATCCTCGGGACACCTCGGACCAAGAGCCTTCGGTGCATGCGTTCGACGCCGCCAGCGGTCATGTGGTGTGGCAGGCATCGAAGGCGGCGTCCTTCGGGGCGACCACCGTTTCGGGCGGCATGAGCTTCAACTGCCCGGCCTTCGGCCCGGTGGTGCAGGTCCGGGCGTCGGCCACCGGTGCACTGCTCGACCAGGCGCCCATCCCCACGACGTGCTGGTCGGGTATCGCCACCGTGGGTGATGCGCTGGTGTTCGGGACGGGCTCCGCGCCCAGGGCTCACCCGACGGCATCGTGGTGCTGACTCCGGCCGGCAAGCGCCCGATCGTCCACGCCCCCAACTGAGCCGCCTCCGCCCTGGTGGCCCGTCCACCAGGGGCTCGTCTATCATGGTGCGCCGTCAGCCGGGCGCCTGGCTCCGGCCCCGTCGTCGGCCGGGCCGCTCTGCTCCCGTCGTCAGTTCTGTTCCAGCATCTCCTGAGGAGTTCGCGTATGCCCGAAGTCACCCTCAACGCCCGGTCCGGGCGCGACACCGGAACCCGGTCCACCCGACGGCTTCGGTCGAAGGGGTTGATCCCCGGCGTGGTCTACGGGCACGGCGCCGATCCCATCCCGGTGGCGGTCGGGGCCCGCGACTTCCAGATCGCCCTGTCCGGTGAGGCCGGGCTCAACACCCTGCTCTCGCTCGAGGTCGACGGTGACAACTACCTGACCCTGGCCCGGGACATCCAGCGCCACCCGGTGCGCAACACCGTGAGCCACGTCGACTTCCTCATCGTCCGTCGGGACGAGGTGATCACCACGGAGATTCCCATCAACCTGGTGGGCGAGGCGATCGAGGTACAGCACGGGGACGGCGTGGTCGACCAGCAGTTGTTCACGCTGCAGATCAAGGCCCGTCCGGCCGACATCCCGCCGTCGGTCGACATCGACATCTCCGAGCTGACCATCGGAGGCTCCCTGCACGTCTCGGACCTCGCCATTCCGGCGGGCGTCGAGCTCGAGACCGAGCTGGATGCGACCGTCGTGGCCGGGCAGCCGCCGCGGGTGCAGATCACCGAGGAGGAGGAAGCGGCGGAGGCGGCCGAGGAAGGCGTCGAAGCGGTTGGCGCCGAACAGGCCCCGTCCGAGCCGGCTGGCGAGGCCAGCTCGTCCGAGTCCACATCCTCCGAGGAGTAGGCCCTGTTCCGGCGGCGGGCGGCCTCCGGTCGCCGCACCGGTAGCGTTGCCGATTTCCTCGTCGTCGGGCTGGGCAACCCCGGGCCCGAGCTGGCCGGGACCCGGCACAACCTGGGGGCCGAGACGGTCTCCCTGTTGGCCGAACGCCACGGTGGCCGCCTGCGTTCGGAGAAGGGGCTTCACGCCATCGCCGGCCAGGTGGAGCTGGGCGGGCACCGGGTGATGCTCGCCATCCCCGAGACCTACATGAACGAGTCGGGTCGGGCGGTGGCGCCGTTGGTCCGCCGGGCGGCCATCGACGGCGACGCCACGATCGCCGGCGACGGCAGCCGCGGCGATGCGGCGACCGATCGAGCCCGCCGGGGGGCAAGTCTCCCGGCTGGCCTGGCCTCGCGGCTCATCGTCGTCCACGACGAGCTGGATCTCCCGTCCGGACGGCTCAAGATCAAGTCGGGCGGGGGATCGGCGGGCAACAACGGGCTCAACTCGATCGACAGTCACCTCCACACCAACGACTATCTCCGGGTGCGGGTCGGCATCGGGAAGCCGCCCGGTCGTCAACCGGGAGCCGACTACGTGCTGAAGCGTCCGGGTGCCGCCGAGAGGGAGGTGCTGGCCGCCGCGGTGGCCGAGGCGGCCGACGCGGTGGAGCTCATCGTGACCGAGGGCGTCGCCATCGCCATGACCCGGGTCAACGGCGCCGGCTGAATCCGGCCGACGCGCCCACCACGAATGGTGGATCAGCAACGGGCACCGTGGCGGGAGCGACAGGGCAAGACCGGTACCCTGACCCGGTGAGCCTCCGCTCGCTTCCTCCCCTGCTACGCAACGAACCCGCCATGACCCGCGTGGTCGGCGCGCCCGGCGCCACCCTGGCCGTGGCGACACCGGCCCAGGCGTTCGTGCTGGCCGGTCTGGTCCACCTGAGCGCCCGGCGTCCCGTGCTGGTGGTCACACCGACTGGTTCGGCCGCCGATCAGCTGGCCCACGACCTCGAGGCCTTCATCGACGAGCATGGCCTGACGGGCGGGCCAGAATCTGAGGCGCCACCGGGGTTGGTCGAAGTGTTCCCGGCCTGGGAGACGCTCCCGTTCGAGCGGGTGAGCCCTGAGGTCTCGACCATGGGCAACCGCCTACGGCTGCTCTGGCAGCTGTCGGAGACGGGCAGGCCTCCTCCCATCGTGGTCGCCCCGGTCAAGGCCGTGCTGCAACGCCTCGGACCGTTCCGGACTGCGGCCCGACCGGTCGTCGTGGCGAAAGGCGACCGCCTCGAGGGGGACGAGCTGGTGGCCCGCCTGGTCGGCATGGGCTACCGGCGGGAGTCGATCGTCGAGCATCGAGGCGAGTTGGCCGTGCGGGGCGGCATCGTCGACGTCTTCCCCTCGACCGCTGACGAGCCGGTGCGCATCGACCTGTGGGGCGACGAGGTCGACCGGCTGACCCGGTTCGACGTCGCCGATCAGCGTTCGACCGGCGACCTCGGACGGGTCGAGCTGTTCGGTTGCCGCGAGCTGGTGACGGACGAGACGATGCAGAAACGGGCCGCTCAGCTGGTCGGAACGGCCCCCTGGGGCCGTCACCACTGGGAACGCCTGGCCGACGGCGAGCAATTCGACGGCATGGAGTCGTGGCTCCCGTGGCTGACCGATGTCGAGGAGCTGGTCACCGACCTGTTGAGCGACGATGCGCTCGTCGTGCTGGTCGAGCCGCGCCGGGTGCGAGATCGCGCCGCCGAGCTGTTGGATGAGGAGTCGGCCCTGGCCGGGGCGCTGGCTTCGACCTGGGGGCTCGAAAACGGCGTCGACGCCCCCCGTCTCCACGTCGGCTTCGACCGCATGCTGACCGACACCGGCGCCGGTGTGGTCTCGTTGGTGCCCACCGCCGAGGGCCCGGACGTCCCCCTGGTGGAGAGCCGGGGCTGGGAGCCGATCCTCGGAGACGGATCGAGACTGGCCGGCCAGATCTCGGCGCTGGTGGCGTCGGGCTACGCCGTGGTGCTGTGCTCCTCCACGGCCGGGGGAGCCGAGCGGCTGTCGGGGATCCTGGCCGAGGAAGGGATCACCGTCCCGGTGGTGCCGGTGGCTCCCGTCCCGGAGGAGGGCAGGACGCAGCCGGACCCGGCGTCGGACCTCGCCGCGCCCGGAGCCCGCATCGTGGTGGCCGCCCTCGACCGGGGATTCGTCCTGCCGGGAGCGCGTGTGGCGGTGCTGGCCGAGTCGGACGTCACCGGCCGCCGCAGCCCGCACCGGCGGGCGCGCACCCACGCTCGCCCGGTCGACGGGTTCTTCGACGACCTGGCCCCGGGCAGCTACGTGGTCCACCGCCAGCACGGGGTGGCCGTCTACGGAGGCATGGTCACCCGGACGATGGGGGGCTCCACCCGTGACTACCTGCTCCTCGAGTACCGGGGCGGGGACCGTCTCTACCTGCCGACCGACCAGATCGAGGTCCTCACCCCCTATGCCGGCGGCGACTCGCCCACCGTCAGCCGGCTGGGTGGTTCCGAGTGGCAGCGGGCCCGCTCCAAGGCCCGGTCCGCCGTTCATGAGATCGCCGAAGAGCTGGTGGCTCTGTACCGGCGCCGGCTCCAGGTCGAAGGTCATGCCTTCGGACCGGACACCCCGTGGCAGGCCGAGCTCGAGTCGTCGTTCCCCTACGTCGAGACGACCGACCAGTCGCGGGCCATCGAGGACGTGAAAGCCGACATGGAGCGTCCCCAACCGATGGACCGTTTGGTCTGTGGGGACGTCGGTTTCGGAAAGACCGAGGTGGCCATCCGGGCCGCCTTCAAGGCCGTCCAGGACGGGTACCAGGCCGCCGTGCTGGTGCCCACCACGCTGCTCGCCAGCCAGCACGCCCAGACCTTTGCCGACCGCTATGCCCCCTTCCCGGTGAAGGTGGAGCTGCTCAGCCGGTTCCTCACCCATGCCCAGGCCAAGTCGGTGCTGGACCGGCTGGCCGACGGCTCGATCGACGTGGTGGTGGGCACCCATCGGCTGCTGGCGGCGGACGTCATCTTCGCCAAGCTGGGCCTGTTGGTGGTGGACGAGGAGCAACGCTTCGGGGTCAGCCACAAGGAGTCGATCAAGGCCCTGGCCGAGGGGATCGACGTGCTCACCCTGACCGCCAGCCCCATCCCCCGCACCCTCGAGATGGCCCTGACCGGCATCCGCGACCTGTCCATGGTGAACACGCCGCCGGCCGCCCGCCTTCCCATCCTGACCCACGTCGGCGAGCTCGACGAGGGCGCGGCGTCGGAGGCCATCCGGCGCGAGCTCCTCCGCGAGGGGCAGGTCTTCTACGTGCACAACCGGGTCCGTGACATCGACGCCGTAGCCGAGCGGGTCCGGCGGATGGCCCCCGAGGCCCGGGTGGCGATCGCCCACGGCCAGATGGACGAGGGATCGCTCGAGAAGGTGGTGTTCGATTTCTGGGAGGGTGCCTACGACGTCCTGGTGTGCACCACCATCATCGAATCCGGCATCGACATGCCGACGGTCAACACCCTGGTGGTCGACCGGGCCGATCTGTTGGGGCTCGGCCAGCTCCACCAACTGCGGGGTCGGGTGGGCCGCGCCGGCCAGCGGGCCTATGCCTACCTCTTCCACCCGGTCGACCGGGTCCTCACCGAACAGGCCTACGAGAGGCTGCGGACCATCGGCGACCATACCGAGCTCGGCTCGGGATTCAAGATCGCCCTCCGCGATCTGCAGATCCGGGGGGCGGGGAACCTGCTCGGGCGCGACCAGTCCGGCCACGTTGCCGCCGTGGGCTACGACCTCTACGTCCAGATGGTCTCCGAGGCGGTGTCGGAGCTCAAAGGCGAGCCACGGCCCCGGCCGATCGAGCTCTCCCTCGACCTGCCCGACGCCGCCCACCTTCCCCCGGCCTACGTGGAGGCCGAGGACGTCCGCCTGGAGGCCTACCGCCGCCTGACCGGTGTGCGAACCGAGGACCAGGTGGAAGACGTGCGCACCGAATGGGAGGACCGGTTCGGTCCGCTGCCCGCCCCCGCCGCCGCTCTGCTCGATGTGGCCCGGCTGCGCGTCGAATGCCTCCGGCTCGGTATCACCGACGTGTCGGTGAGCCAGCCCGGGCGCGGGATGGCCCCGTCCGGGTTGGGGACCAATGGCCCGATGGCAACGGTCAAGCTGGCGCCGATCACCCTTCCCGCGTCGGCCGAGATCCGTCTGCGACGACTGGCCCCGGGCGCCACCTACCAGCCCGATCTCCATCGGATCCTGGTCCCGCTGGCCCCGTCCGGTTCGGGCGCCTATGCCCCCGGGTTGGTGGCACTGCTCGGCCAGCTGCTCCCGGACGAGACGCCGTCGGGCTGACCGTCCCTACCGGCCCCGGCCCGCCCTCACCGCGCCATCGGTCGATGCCGCCGGTCAAGCCCTGCCCGCTAGCATCGCCGCCGTGATCCGCCGAGTACCCGGGGCCGCGGCCCTCGCCCTCATCGCGGCCGGCGTGCTCGTCTCGGCCTGCGACGTCACCCCACCGGCCGCATCGGCCAACGGCACGACCATCTCGGCCGCCAACCTCAACACCCAGCTCTCGACGTTCGAGACGACCAGCGCCGGCGGCTGCCTGCTGCAGCTGGAGAACCCACAGCTGACCACCCAAGCCACCCAAGGGTCCGGCGGCTCCGGCACCTACACCATGACCTTCACCGACGCCGTGCTCAAGACCCAGGTCGGTGATCTGCTGGTCGGGCAGTATGCCGCCTCCCGGGGGGTCTCCATCTCGGCCGGAGACCTGACCAAGGCCAAGTCCGACTTCGAAGCCACCCTGGACGGCGAGACCACCTCGGCCGTCCAGCAGTCGGCCGCCTCGGGCACGCTCTCCTTGTGCCAGGACGCCAGCGGTGGCGCCATCACCGGGGCCCATCTCCTGTCCAGCCTCCCGGCGTCGATCCGCGACGAGCAGGTGCGAAACGAAGCTGTGGACGAGAAGCTGTTGGCCATGGGGGCCGATCTCTCGGCGGCCGCCGTGGCCCAGTACTACGCGGCCAACCAAGCCCAGTTCACCGCGGACTGCGTGAGCGACATCGCCACCGACACCCAGGCCCATGCCCAGCAATTGGTGGCTCAACTGAATGCCGGTGCCTCCTTCGCCACGGTGGCCAAGGCCAACTCTCTCGACACGCAGACCGCGGCCGGTGGCGGAGCGCTGGGCTGCAGCTTCACCCACACCCAGGTGGAGCAGGCGCTGCAGATGCAGAACGTGCCGGCCGGACAGCCCATCGGTCCCACGCAGGACCAGAGCACCGGCCGCTGGGTCATCTACGAGATCACCAGCCAGTCGGTCGAGCCGTTGTCCGCCGCCACCGCAGTGGTGCGGGAAGAGCTGCTCCGGACCACCAGCAATCTGAACCGGGTCAACAACGAGGTGGTGGGATTCGCCCGCACGTCGGACATCTCGGTCGACCCCAAGTATGGGACCTGGAAAGGACTCACCATCGTCCCCCCACATGGGCCACCGGACAGCTACCTGCTGCCGGCGGCATCGTCAGCGAGCCTGCCTGGCGGCACCGCTTCCGGTTCCGCCAGTTTGGGCCGCGCCGGTTCGTCGGGAGCCGCCGGCTCACCGGGCGCATCCAACCGGAGCTGACCCTCGCAGCCCGACATGGCACGTGGTGACCCGGTGACCCCTTGTAACCCTTGTATCGATGTCGTCGGTCTCGGCCCGGGGCGTCCCGGGCTCGTCACCGTCGATTCCCTCGAGCTCCTCCGTCACGCCCCGGTGACGATCCTGCGCACCGGCCGGCACCCGTCGGCCGCGCTGGTCCCGGCGGCCCGCACCTTCGACCACCACTACGACGGTGGTGTGACCCTCGAAGCGGTCTATGCATCCATGGCCGACGACTTGATCATCCAGGCCAAGCGATCGGGACATGTTGTCTACGCCGTCCCCGGATCGCCGACGGTGGCGGAGTCGTCGGTGGCCCGGCTCACCCGGCACGCCGCCGTGCTCGCCGGGGAGGTAGCGGTGCGGATCCATCCGGCGGTGTCCTTCGTCGACGTGGCCTACGCCCGTCTCGGCGTCGACCCGGTCGCGGCGGGGGTACGGCTGGTCGACGGCGAGGCGTTCGCCATCGAAGCTGCGGGGGAGAGGGGGCCCCTGCTCGTGGCGCAATGCTGGAGCCAGAGCGTGCTGTCCGGCATCAAGCTGGCGGTGGAACAGGTCGACCCTCCGCCGGTCACCGTTCTGTGGCATCTGGGGCTCGACGACGAACGGCTGTGGCCGCTGGACTGGGACGAGCTCGACCGCTCCTTCGTCCCCGATCACCTGACCTCGCTCTGGATCCCGCGTCTCACCGCGCCGGTGGCGGTCGAACTGGTGCGGCTCGACGAGCTGGTCCACACGCTACGCGAGAGGTGCCCGTGGGACCGTGAGCAGACCCACGGCTCGTTGGCCCGCCACCTGCTCGAGGAGGCCTACGAGGTGCTGGAGGCCATCGATGCGGTGGCCGCGGTTGACGAGGCCAGTTCGGCCGCCGGCGGTGACGATGTCCGGCGTGACGACCAGGACGGCGGTCACCACCACGCCGAGCTCGGGGACCTGGCTGTGGCCCATCTCGAGGAGGAGCTCGGGGACCTGCTGTTCCAGGTCTACTTCCACGCCCGGCTGGCCGCCGAGGCGGGGCGGTTCACCTTGGCCGACGTGGCCCGCGGCGTGCACGACAAGTTGGTCGCCCGGCATCCCCATGTGTTCGGGGACGAGGCGGCGGAGACGACAAGTGAGGTGATGGCCAACTGGGAGGTGCGGAAGCTGACCGAGAAGGACCGGACCAGCGTGACCGAGGGCATTCCCGAAGCCATGCCCGCCCTCGCCCTGGCGGCCAAGCTGCAGCGAAAGGCGCTGACTGTCGGGATGGTCCTCCCGAGCCTGGCCGACGAGGCGGTGCGGGTGGCCACGGTGGCCAGGCTCGAGCAGGCGGCCCCCGGTTCCAGCACGCGCCACGATGGGGAAGGACGGGGTGGCCGGGAGGAGACGGCCGAGTCGGCGACCTGCTGTTCGCGGTGGTGGATGTGGCGCGTTCCCTCGGGGTCGATCCGGAGACCGCGCTCGGGTCCGGGCGCCGCCTTCCGCCAGTCGGTCGAAGCCCGCGGTTGAGACGCTCGCCATTCGGCTGAGGCGGTCACACGACCTCCGGGCGATAACCGGGAGAAGTCCCAGGTCCGTGGGGTCCCGGTGGTAGCGTTCTTCCTTCACCGGCGACGGGAGTCGACGGGAGCCAACCGTGAGCGCCATCGAACAGGTCATCGGCCGCGAGGTCCTCGACTCCCGCGGCAATCCCACCGTCGAGGTCGAGGTCGTCCTCGAGTCGGGGGCGACCGGTCGGGCCATCGTGCCGTCGGGGGCGTCGACCGGGCCAGTTCGAGGCCGTCGAGCTCCGCGACGGCGGCGACCGCTACGGCGGCAAGGGCGTCCTCGGCGCGGTGGCCAACGTCAACGGCGAGATCGCCGGCCTGCTCGACGGGCTGGAGGCCCTCGACCAGCGGGGCCTCGACCTGGCCCTCGTCGATGCCGACGGCACGCCCAACAAGGCTCGCCTCGGGGCCAACGCCATCCTCGGCGTCTCGCTGGCCACGGCCAAGCCGCGGCCGACGAGCTGGGCCTGCCGCTCTTCCGCTATGTCGGTGGGTCCGACGCCCACGTGCTGCCCGTCCCCATGATGAACGTCGATCAACGGCGGGCGCTCCACGCCGACAACTACGTCGACCTGCAGGAGTTCATGATCATGCCCGTCGGGGCGGCATCGTTCGCCGAGGCCCTGCGGTGGGGGGCCGAGACCTACCACGCCCTAGCGGTGTCCTGCGACGTGCCGGGGCCTGTCCACGACGGTCGGGGACGAGGGTGGCTTCGCCCCCGATCTGCCCGTCCAACGAGGACGCCGTCCGGATCCTGGTCGAGGCCATCGAGGCGGCCGGGCGGACACCCGGGCGACGACATCGCCATCGCCATCGACCCGGCCAGCCAGCGAGCTCTACCGGGACGGTCGCTACGTGCTGGCCGGCGAGGGTCGGACGCCTGCCGCCGGCCGAGATGGTCGAGTACTGGGTCGACCTGGTCGGGCGGTACCCGATCGTGTCGATCGAGGACGGCATGGCCGAGGACGACTGGGAGGGATGGGCCGACCTGACCGACGCGCTGGGCGACCGGGTCCAGCTGGTGGGCGACGACCTCTTCGTGACCAACGAGGACCGGCTTCGCCGAGGCATCGAGAGCCGGACGGCCAACGCCATCCTGATCAAGGTCAACCAGATCGGCACGCTGACCGAGACGCTCGGCACCATGTCGCTCGCCACCCGGTCGTCGTACGCCTGCGTGATGTCGCACCGCTCGGGGGAGACCGAGGACACCACCATCGCCGACCTGGCCGTCGCCACCAACTGCGGGCAGATCAAGGCCGGAGCTCCGGCCCGTTCCGACCGGGTGGCCAAGTTCAACCAGCTGCTGCGCATCGAGGAGACCCTCGGCGAGTCGGCCGCCTACCGCGGTGGCGAGGCCCTGTCGGCGTGGGAGTCGCCCCAGTGAGCAGGGGCGTCCACTCGAAGAGCCGGAGCGCGTCCACCCGGCCCGCCCGATCGTCGAGGCCGACCACCGGCATGGTGGCCAGAAGGGTGCCAGCCACCGGCGCAGCTAAGCCTTCGGCCCGCGCCACCCCCAAACGGGGGCTGTCCGAGAAAGCGCCGAAATCGAAGAAGCCCCCTAGGTCCGCCCCGTCGACGGGGCGATCGTCCACCTCGATCAGGACGGTCCAAGTCGCCAAGCGCACATCGGCACCGAAGTCCCGGTTGGGACTCAGGTCCATCGGCCGCAGCAAGTCCGACTCCCCGGCACCGGGCTCCGCCCGGCCGAAAGGAGCCCCACGCCGGCACCGGGTCCCGCTGGTTGCTGCCGGCGGTGTTGGCCCTCGTGCTCCTGGCCACCAGCTTCCCGCTGGCGGGCCTCCTCTCGCAGCGCCACCAGCTGGCGGCGGCGGCGGCGCAGCTCAATCAGCTACAGCGCACCAACCGGTCCCTGGCCGAGGTACAACGGCAATTGACCTCCCCGGCCGCCATACAGCACCTGGCCCGTGAGCGCTACCAGCTGGTGTCACCCGGTCAGACCCTCTACGACGTGCTACCCCCCGGGGGGCACGTCGGGGCCAAGACCCCGGGCTCCGCCACCAGCGGCGATCCCGGCAACCAGCCGCTCGTGCCGCCGGCCGACGCCCCCGACCTGTCACCCGATCCCAACCTGTCAGCGGCACAGTCAACGGTAGGCACCAACTCGGCGACGGCAACGCAGGGCAGCACCGGTTCGACCTCGGCCGGTCCGCGCCGGGCAGCGGGCCCGACGACCTTCTGGTCCCGGGTGACCGACACGCTCGAATTCTGGCGGTGACCGGGCGGGCGAAGGCCGAGCGCCCCATGCGGGCGCAGTCCGCGTCTCGCTCGACGGATGAGCCCCGACCTGGCCCCCAGGCGGCCTCCGCCTCCGATTTCGACGTTGTCTCCCGACTGCTCGGCCGAGCACCAGCCGGTGAGTTCACGGTGATGGTACGGACCGAGGATGGTGCTCCGGCTGTGATCGAGAACGCCCCGTTCCTCGACGATGGGACCCCGATGCCCACCCGATTCTGGCTCGTCGACCCGGGCCTGCGAGAAGCGGTGAGCAGGCTGGAATCGACAGGCGGCGTGCGTCAGGCCGAAATGGAGGTTCCGGCCGAGCAGGTGGCGGACGCCCATGCCCGATACGCCGCCGAGCGGGATGCGCTGATCGCGCCGGACCATCGGGGCCCGGTCCCGTCCGGTGGAGTGGGCGGGACGAGGCAAGGAGTCAAGTGCCTGCACGCCCATCTGGCGTGGTGGCTGGCCGGAGCGGATGATCCGGTCGGGGAGTGGACTGCCGAGCGCATCGGTCTTTGGCCTTCGACGGGCCCGGGCGGCGCCTGACACGGAATTGCCGTTGTCGGCTGTTGCCGGGCACGGTTGGCCGTTCGCACCTGGTCACTACCGGGCGACCGTGGTAGCAAGGAGCACGTGGAGCCGGCCGGTCCTGTAGCCGCCATCGACTGTGGGACCAATTCGACCCGGTTGTTCGTGGCCGACGGTGCCGGCCGTCCTCTCGAGCGGCTCATGCGGATCACCCGGTTGGGCGAGGGCGTCGACGCCACGGGCAAGCTCTCGGCTGAGGCCATCGAGCGGTGCACCGCGGTGTTGTCGGAGTACCGCCAGATCATGGACGGGCTCGGCGTGGAGCGAGGGCGGCTGGTGGCCACCTCGGCGCTGCGCGACGCGTCCAACGGCCAGGAATTCCTCGAGCCGGCCAGGCGGATCACCGGCTTCGAACCCGAGGTCTTGGCGGGGGACGAGGAAGGGCGTCTGTCGCTGGCCGGCGCGGTCGCCGACCTCGATCCGGTCGAGGGTCCGTTCCTGGTGCTCGACATCGGTGGGGGATCGACGGAGCTGGTCACCGGTTCGGGGCCGACCGACCCCGAGCTGGCAGTGGTCTCCATGCAGCTCGGTTGCGTGCGGGTGACCGAGCGCTACCTGCACTCGGACCCGCCTCTGGCCACGGAACGGCGCGACGCGGAGGTCGCCATCAGCCGGTCGTTGGATGACGCCATCGCCGATCACCCGCGTTTCCTGGAAGCCCGCCGGCTGGTGGGTTTGGCCGGCACCATCACCACCCTGGCTTCGCTCAACCTGGGTCTCGAGACCCACAGCCGAGACCGGGTCCACCACGCCGTCCTGTCGGCCGCCGATGCCGAGCATTGGTACCGGACCCTGGCCGGGGAGGACCGCCCGGCCCGTCTCGGTCGAACCGGCATGGTCCCCGGCCGTGAGGATGTGATCGTGGCCGGCGCCATGATCCTCGCCATGGTCATGCGCCGGTTCCGCTTCCACCAGTGCCTGGTGTCCGAGGCCGACATCCTCGACGGGATGGTGGCCAGCCTGCTCGCCAATTCGTGAGTCTGGGGCAACTGGGACGGCGTTGGTCTTCCTGAACGCCTTTAGCTAGCCTTTATCTGGTGGGGCTTCCTTGGAAAAGCGACGTGACTGTCCTGGGCGGCTGTGGACATGTCGGTCTGCCCCTCGGGCTGGCCTTCGCCGATTCGGGGCTGCGGGTCACCCTGTACGACACCAACCTGGCGGCCGTGGACACGGTGCGATCGGGCAAGATGCCCCACCTCGAGCCGGGGGCACCGGAGGTGCTGGCGGCGACCTTGGCCGACGGCACGCTGACCGCCTCGTCTGAGCCGTCCAACGTCGGTTCCAGCGAGCATCTGGTCGTGGTGGTGGGGACTCCAGTCGACGAGCATCTGAACCCCGATCCCCAGGCTGTCGTTACCGCGCTCGAAGGGGTGGCCGACCATCTCGTCGATGGCCAGGTGCTGATTCTGCGGTCGACGGTGTTCCCCGGTGTCACCCGCATGGTGGAACGATTGATCGATCGGATCGGCAAGTCGATCGATGTCGCGTTCTGTCCCGAGAGGATCGCCGAAGGGAAGGCCATGGAGGAACTGCGGTCCCTTCCCCAGATTGTCGCGGCGCGCACCGAGCATTCGTTCCGCAGGGCGGCCGAATCTCTTCGGTCACCTAACCGAGACCATCGTTCGGGTGGAGCCCGAGGAGGCCGAGCTCGCCAAGCTCTTCACCAATTCCTACCGGTACATCAAGTTTGCGGCGGCCAATCAGCTGTTCATGATGGCCAATGACTTCGGTCTCGACTACGAGCGGATTCGGCAAGCGGTGGTCGAGGACTACCCTCGTGCGGCCGATCTACCCGGGCCCAGGTTTCGCGGCCGGACCGTGCCTGCTCAAGGACACGATGCAACTCGCGGCGTTCAACAACAACAACTTCGCGCTCGGTCAGGCGAGCATGCAGATCAATGAGGGTTTGCCTCTCTATTTGGTGTCGCGCTTGGCGGCCCGCTTCGAACTCGACAGGCTGACGGTCGGGATCTTGGGCATGGCGTTCAAGGGAGGATCCGACGACAACCGTTCCAGTCTGTCTTACAAGCTGAAGCGGGTATTGAAGGTCCGCGCCAAGGAGGTGCTTACCACCGACCCCTTCGTGGCGGTCGACGACAGCCTGTCGCCATTCGAGCAGGTCGTAGACAAGTCTGACCTTCTCGTCATCGGTGCGCCGCACGGCGTCTACGCCGACATCGCGGTCCGACAGCCGGTTGTCGACATCTGGAACCTTCGTGGCGACGGGGTGGTGGTGTGAAGCCCCGGGTGTCGGTCGTGATCCCAGCTTACAACGAGGGTTCGAACATCGAGGATGTACTGGCTCGGCTGGTGGAGGCCGTCCAGCTCCCCTCGGAGATCGTGGTCGTGGTGGACTCACCCGAGGACTCGACGGTCCCCTATGTGGAGAAGTACGCGGCCAAGAATCCTCAGATCCGAGCGGTCGTCAACGACGTTCGGCCCGGTCCGGCCCAGGCCATCCGTTACGGGATCGACCGGGCGGTGGCCGCGGTGGTGGTGGTCACCATGGCCGACGGTTGTGATGATCCCCAGCAGATCGACCAGCTGGTCAGGTTGGTGGAACGAGGCGTGGTCGTTGCCGCCGCGTCGAGGTACTCACGAGGTGGGCAGCAGGTAGGTGGGCCGTTCATCAAGGGGATGCTGTCGCGCCTGGCCGGCCTGTCCCTCTGGATGTTCGCCCGGGTGGGGACGAGGGACGCCACCAACTCGTTCAAGGCCTATGACGTCGATTTCGTCCGGGAGGTCGGGATCGACTCGTCCTCGGGGTTCGAGATCGGCATCGAGCTGGTGGCGAAGGCCCGTCGGGCTCGTCGTCCGGTGGCCGAGGTACCCACCATCTGGCTGGAGCGCGATCACGGCGTCTCGAATTTCAAGATCGTCAGCTGGCTTCCGCACTACCTGCGCTGGTGGCGCTTCGCCTTCGGTCCACGACTGACGGTCGAACAGATCCATTCGAGAGATCATCTGGAGGGAGGTCAATGAGCACCGTCCTGGTAACGGGATCGGCCGGCTTCATCGGTGGCTACGTGGTCAAAGAGCTGTTGGATCGGGGCCACACTGTCATCGGTGTCGACAACTATTCGAAGTACGGGCCCGTCAAGAGGTCCTATGACGACAACGATCGCTACCGATTCGTCGAGGCTGACGCCCGGGACGTGGATCTGCTCTCGTCAGAGCTGAACGAGTGCGATCACTTCATCGCCGGAGCGGCTCTCATTGGTGGTATCTCCTATTTCCACACCTACGCGTACGACCTGCTGGCGGCCAACGAACGGATCATCGCTTCATCATGCGACGCCGCCATCAAGGCTCATGACCACGGCAGGTTGCAGAAGGTCACGTATCTGAGCTCGTCGATGGTCTTCGAGTCAGCTGACGCGTGGCCGTCCTACGAAGGCCAGGAACACGAGATACCGCCGCCGGTTTCGTCATACGGCTTCCAGAAGCTGGCCGTGGAGTATTTCGCTCGAGCTGCATTCGATCAGTATGAGCTTCCCTATACGATCGTGCGTCCGTTCAACTGCGTGGGCATCGGTGAGCGGAGGGCCCTCGGAGACGTTGAGATCCTCAGTGGAAACGTGAGTCTGGCCATGAGCCATGTCGTGCCCGACCTGGTGCAGAAGGTGCTGAAGGGTCAGGATCCTCTGCACATCCTCGGCGACGGCACCCAGGTCCGCCACTACACGTACGGGGCTGATCTGGCCGAAGGGATCGTGACGGCCATGGAGCACCCCGATGCCCTCAATGAGGACTTCAACCTGTCGACCGCCCAGTCCACGACAGTGCTGGAGCTGGCGCAGGCGATATGGACTGCGGTGAAGGGTCCCGACGTGGCCTTCAATTGGGTGTCTGATCCCCCCTTCGAACACGACGTGAACCGCAGGGTGCCCTCGGTCGAGAAGGCCAAGCGGATCCTCGGCTTCGAGGCCACCACCAGCCTGGAGGAAATCCTGCAAGAAGTGGTTCCATGGATCGAGAAGTCAGTCGCGGAAGGAACGATCTGAGTCCCTGCGGCTCATGCGGTGGCATGTGCTTGCGGCTCCGTCGCCAGTCCGCATGCGATGGTGACTCGATCAATGAAGCGATCGGTCGAGCCGTACTCACGCTCGGCGTATGAACGGCCCTGATCGCTGAAGGCGCTGCGGATCGCCGGATCCAGCATGGCTTCGATGCACCAGGTGAGCTCGGCAGGATCGGCGAACCACAGCCCTCCTCCACCGCGTTGTGCATGCTCACGGGCGCGGCTGTCGTGGGGAACGACAATGGGAGTGCCGTAGAGCAACGAATCGACACATCGGCGTGCAAACAGCCTGTCCGGCCGCAAGTCGACCGTGACGCGAGCCCAGGCCATGAGACGTGCCATGTCGCTCGATCGCTCGACCGCCCAGCCCTGGCTGAGACGACCCTGGTGCCAGGCACAAAAGGAGTCGCGATGTGCGATCCCTACCGGATTGTCGGGAAACCGGAGCCGAATCAGACGGCTGAGTTCGGTGTCTTCGTGAGTCTCGTCTGAACCGGAGCTGGTGACGACCAGGATGTAGTCCGTGTCTCCAACCCACGTGTTCGGTTCGCTCAGGGCACTCCGGTTTGCGGCGAGGGGAGCCCCGATCCTGTGCACCTTTTCTGGTCCGCCGTGGAATTCGACGATCGACGAACACTCGCTCTCGGTCACGGCCAGAACCGTGGTCGCCCGGTCGAACAGTCGATCGAAGTGGGGAAAGGCCAGGCTGTGTACCTCGGTTCCGAGAGCGACCAGCGAAATCGGAGCTTCGGGAACGGCCCGGTCGACTGCGGTGAGCGCTCCCAGGTTGCGGTGTCCGGCGATGACCACCAGATCCGGCTGGAGTTCCGCCAACACCGGGGCAGCCGGTCGCCAGGGTTCGATGAGATCGCCGTCGATCAGGTCGCCCAGATCCGACCCGGCAACCACACCCGATGGCGACGAGGTGGTCGACACGGCCTCTACCAGAAGATCTCGACGAAGCTCAGCTGACACATCGATGGCGGTCGGCAGTCGATGGATCGCAAACACGCCATCCATGAATCGTCCAGTGGTCGTTCCATCAGGAGTGATCACATGGACGTCGGCCACGCACGCCAACGCTCCGGCGACCTGTCTCGTGATCCAGCCGTCCTCGGTCCTGGCCTCCCAATGGGCAGCCAGTACGACCGCTCGCGGGCGCTGGCGAATGTTCATCGACCTGTTCACCGCGGTCATCCAGCCACGCTCGCGGATCCCATCCGGAGCCTGACGAGGAGTGCTCGATCAGGTGCGATCGCCGGAAGCCTCTCCGCTTCCGTGTCGCCCATTGCTGCCGCGGTCAGAGGTTGCACTGGGGGGTGGGTCCAAGTGGAGCCACAGGGCCAGCTCCGCCTGATTCCTCGCTTCGGCTGCTTGCCGTAACAGCATGTCGTCGCCGAGTTGGCGGCAACGGATCGAGCAATTCGTCGCATCTCTGTTCCAACGCTTCGTTCACCCGCACCAGATGGGCCAGGAGGTCACGCTCCTCCCGCAGGTACCGACCGAGAACCCGATAGGTCAACCGGCCGAACAAACCCACCAGCTTGCCCCGAACGCCCTTTCCGGCATCGCTCGGATTGAAGGCATCGGGAAGGGCCCAGTGATGGTGAAGGTATTCGAGGGAGCTCCTGATCCGCGTCCGCTCAGCCTCCTTGATTTGCCTTGGGTCATCCGGCGGCAGGGGCTCCCAGTAAAAGACCCGGTGCTGGGCCTTCAAGTGTTCGAGAAACTCTTGGGGGTCGAGCGCGGGAGTTCCCACGTGTTGCTCTCCTCGGTTTGGCTGTCGCCCAATAGTAGGCACGAGCGATGTACCGAACCTCGCCATCAGCCACAATCTGGGGCGTTACAACCGATAGGGTTCGGGGCCACCATGGCGATGAAGCGCGGCCAGCCCGAAACGGACCCCGGTGTCGGCTCACCGCCGACCCTGGTCGGGGCGCTCGGATGGGTGGCCGACCGGTTGGTCGCGGCCCTCCCGCATCCGGAGGTGACCCAGATCGACCTCCCGTGGGACGTCGATGCAGGATCCTCGCCACCCAGCTACTGGCATTGGCTACACCTTCGCCAGGCGTACCGAATCGAGCATGCCGATTCGTTGCCGGATGCCGACCTCCCGGGCGACGGACCCCTACTCAGTGTCGTCGTTCCCATCTTTCGGCCACCCATCTGGTATTTCCGCGAGTGTGTGGATTCGGTTCTCAACCAGTCCTACCCGCGCTGGGAGCTGTGTCTGTGCGATGACGGATCGAACGATGCCGAGCTGACCGACATCCTTGAGAAGTATGCAGCTAGCGACGGCCGAATCAAGATCGCAACGATGGACGAGAACGGTGGGATCTCTCGGGCCACCAATCGGGCTCTCGACGTGGCGGCCGGCGAGTTCATCGTGCTGCTCGACCACGACGACGTGCTCGAAACCGACGCTCTCGCCGAGATCGCTGCCGTGGTCATCACCCAGGGTGACGCTGACGTCGTTTACTCGGATGAGGACAAGCTCGATGAGCTCGACCGGCCTTTCATGCCGCACTTCAAACCCGATTGGGATCCCGATCTGCTGCTCGCGTATCCATACCTGGGGCACGTGGTGGCGGTACGTCACGAGCTCCTGAATCGGATCGGACGCTTTCGTCCCGATTTCGACGGAAGCCAGGATTACGACGTGATGCTTCGAGCGACAGAAGTCGCCAGGCGGGTGGTCCACATTCCCAAGGTGTTGTACCACTGGCGGGTGATTGCCGGCTCAGCGGCCGGAGATACGGATGCAAAGCCGTGGGCCCACCTGGCCAGCCGTCGGGCGCTCGAAGACGCCGTCGCCCGCCGCGGCCTGGACGCGGAGGTCGAACCCGGCCCGTTTCAGGGTGCGTATCACGTCCGTCGTCGAATTCACGGATCGCCGACGGTCAGCGTGATCATCCCGTTCCGGGATCAGGCGGCACTCACCATGGGGTGCCTCGATTCGCTGGAGACGGCACCGGGATACCAGATCGACGAGGTTGTTCTCATCGACAACGGGAGCATGGAGCCAGAAACCCGAGCGCTCTGCCAGCAACTGGAGCAGCGACCTTCGGTTCGCATCATCGACTATCCGGGAGCCTTCAACTGGGCTGCCATCAACAACGTGGCCGCGGGGACCTGTCGTTCCGACATGTTGCTGTTTCTGAACAACGACATCGAGGCCAGCTCGGAGGGGTGGCTGCGCGCGTTGGTCGAGTTGGGCCAGCGCCCCGATGTCGGCGCCGTGGGCTCCCGACTCGTATTCCCGGATGGAAAGCTCCAGCACGCGGGAGTCGTGCTGGGGTTGGGTGGGATTGCCAGCCATCTCTTCATCGGTATGCCCAAGGACGGTCGCGGCTATTTTTCGTGGGATCGGGTGGTTCGTGGGTACAGCGCAGTCACTGCGGCCTGCATGTTGGTCCGGCGGAACGTGTTTGAGGAATTGCATGGGTTCGACGAGACCTTTGCCGTTGGATTCAACGATGTCGATTTCTGCATTCGTCTTCGTAGGGCTGGTTATCGGGTGCTCTACACTCCTCACGCCGAGCTCACCCACTTCGAGTCGGTCAGTCGAGGCCTGTCGGGCTATTACCGCGACTATCAGAAGTTCCTGGCACGCTGGAGCGACCTTCTTCGGGAAGAGGACCCTTGTTACAACCCGAATCTCAGCCGTCTTGCCCCTTGGTGCCCGCTCCGTCCGCCAGGTGAGGATGAGGAGTGGCTCTCGTTGGTGGGAGGATTGGTTCAACCTGTGCCGATAGAGCCTGGTTGAATACCTTGGGTCTCGCAGATCGATGAATGTCGAGCGGGCGTGCCCGGTGATGTCCGCGAATCCCCAATGTTCCGGCGATGACCGCTGCGTGGTCCAGCAGTTGCTGGACCACGTCGATGCCGAGGTAAGAGCCCCGGAGGAGCCAGTCGACCAGATGGACGGCCAACCGGCCGGATCCGCATTCGACGTCCACCAGAGAACTGTCTTGCCGAAGGCCATACCAGGCCAACAAGTCTCGCTGCATCGAGCCGATGGCGGCGAAGCTCTGAGGCGAGTCACCCCCGATCGCCAGCTGCAGAGCATGCGTTCGGTCTTCCTGGGAAGAGAGAAACCCATCGACGTGGGCCTCGTAAGGGTGAGACCCATTTTGTGGTGCTCGCCGTAGTGGTCGCATGAACCGCCTACTGCGCTAGATCTTCTGCCAGTAGACCGATCCCTGATCGACGGGGATGATCTCATCATCGATCGAGTTCGCCACCCGGAAGTCCCGGACTGCTTCACGGCAAGGCTCGAACGTCAGATAGTCGTCAATGATGACGAATCCCCCTCGGGAGACCTTGTCGTAGAGAGCCTCGAGGCTCTGGATGGTGGACTCGTAGTAGTCACCGTCCAGGCGCAGGACGGCCAACTGGTCGATTGGTGCGCCGGGCAGCGAGTCCTTGAACCAACCCTTCAGGAAGTGCACGCGATCGTCGAGCAGGCTGTATCGGGCGAAGTTGGACTGCACTTCTTCCAAGCTGACCGCGAGTTCCTTGTAGCCGGAAAGGTCGATCGTCGCGTCCTGCGCGAAGTTGGCGCTGTCTGGAGGAGGGAGACCTTCGAAGGAGTCGGCGACCCACACGCGACGGGTCTGATCACCAAGGGCAAAGAGCAGCGCCCGCATGTAGATCACCGCCCCCCCTCGCCAGACCCCCGCTTCGAGAAGGTCGCCGGGGACGCCATGACGCACCACAGACTCGACGCACTCCTCGATACAGTTCAATCGGAGCAGACCGATCATCGTCTCGGCTTCCCCAGGCCAGTCCCACCCGGACTCGCGAAGCGAGCGCTGCTCAGCCAACGCCTCTGTGTCCCGGCCGGGAGCGTCGTTCATGAAGAGCAGCCGGGTCAGGCACCCTTTGAGTAACTCCAGATAGCCGGTCCGAATCGTCTCCTCGAGATCAACTGAGACGTTTCCATCAACTTCCACAAAAAGCCTCCAGGCCTCAGACGCGGCCGGACTGACTCGCCGAATTCAAGGTAATTCGGTTTCTTGCTGCTGGCCCGTCAGGAACTCGACCTGCTCGTCCAGAGAGAGGCACCAGTCGGCAAGGGTCCTGTTCTGCTCGCGTAGCTTCTCCAGCTCCCCATTGTAGAAGTCACGCCACGACTGCAGCCTCCGGTCGGCGATAGCGAGGTATCCGCTCGATCGATTTTGGAGAAGGACGAAGCTCTCGTACAGGTCCGAATAGAGGTCTTCGATCGAAGTGGGCTCAGAGCTCTCGGCTTCCTCATTCGTCGCCGGAGGTGGTAGGGCGCCACCAAGTCGCTGGACGATATCCCGGGTCGCCTCAAGGTACGCTCGGCCGTTGGCCGAATCGGGCTCGAGATGAGCTCCTTCGGCCCATTCGTTCCAGGCGTTGACGAACACGATGCCGTCGCCTCCCTCGGCGCGGATCTGGCTTCGGATCGCCCGTTCGAGCCACACTCCGTATCGATCGGACGTCGAACCAAGAAGGAGAAGCGCCTCGCCATGGCGACGACGCGGCGTGTTGTCCCACCCGGTTGCGACACACGGATAGCGGATCCACGACGGATCTGGTGCACTCGAAAAGGCAGAGGCAACTTCCGCGTAGTCGTAGACGGTGTTGCTCGGATCGCATGACCGGGGGCGCTGCATCGTCTCGACGACGTCATTGACCCCGTGAGGCACGAACTCGGCGCTGGCGTCAAACCCGATGTCCATCGGGTTGACAAGGTTGCCCCGAGTCTCGAAACCCACCAGCCACGGCTCGGGAACTCCAGCACGCGAGCACTCGTCCCTCCAGATCTCCACCGTCCGCCTGGGATCGGGCAGATCCTGGGGACGATAGATGGTGAGGAGCGGACGCCCCTTGATCCGGATATAGCGCTCGTCCTGGAACGCCTTGATCATCCAGCGAATGTGTTCGACGTCGTCCTCTTCGTCAAATTCCTGCTCGATGACGAGTTCGTCAGCCGATCCCTGCCACCGCCGGTACCAACTCTCATTGGCCCAGCAGAGGCAGAACGGGAAGTCAGGCTTGCCCGAGCGCAGTACCTCGTTGAAAGGGCGCTCCAGCATGCGACGTCCCCTGAACCAGTAGTGGTAGTAGCAAAATCCCGAAATCCCGTGCGCTTGGGCCAGTCGCGCCTGCAGTTCCCGAGTCTCCGGGAGCCGCAGGTCGTAGAAGCCCAACTCACCCGGAAGATGAGGCTGAGCATGGCCTGGGAACAGGGGTCGGCTCTCGGCGACCACGCTCCACTCGGTGAACCCGGCACCGTGCCAAGCGTCATTCTCCGGAGTCCGGTGGAACTGCGGAAGGTAGAAGGCCAGTCGAAGAGGCATGCCCTCGGCCTGCCGATCCGGGCCGCTGCCGGCCTCGCTCATGTCAGGTTCCGTGGTGGTCCACTGAGTCCTCGATGGACGCGGCCGTAGAGCCGTCGCATCGGCGAAAGCAGGCGAAACGTCTTGGTGCCGAGAATCGCCTCGGCCTGCTGCCGGTAAAGCTCGCACTCGTGCCGGGCAACCTGAAGTTCGTCCAGAGCACGCTGAAGCGCCCGTTTGCTCCGGTCCAGCTCCTGTTGCAGACCCTGGCGTGCTTTCTCCCGGTCGGCGATCTCTTTTCGTAGGAGCGCCGTTCGGACCACCTCGTCGTGCGCGCGATCAGCCAGCTCGCTGACACGGTCAGCCAGAGTGGCAAGCGTGCGCGTTCCGTTGTCCTGCACCGCCTTCACGACGAACTGATACGTCTCCGCTTCTGGATCTTCCAGTATCGAGTTGATCGTCGATTGAGCCACGTCCTGGCGCTCGATCTCGAGCTCGGTCTGAAACAGCGGCTTCACGATCCGTCGTGTCTCGATGGGAACAAGCCCGGCCTCTCTGATCAGGTTCTCGAGGTTGCGCTTGGTGAAGAATTGGATGTGGGTCCGGTCCAGGAGCCCGGTGTCGTGATAGGGGAACTCACCCTTCAAGAGAGCCATCCTGACGTCTCCATGCGCGATGTTGGGAACTGAGACGGCGACGATGCCCGACGACTTCAGAAATTTCACCGAAGCCCGGATCGTGGCCAATGGGTCCCGCAGGTGTTCCAACACGTCCCCGAAGGTGATGACGTCGAACTGCTCGCCTTCGAGCTCCTCCCATAACGTCCCGGCATCGAGATCGCCCACAACGACCCGTTCCGCCCACTTCTCGGCGATGGCGGCGGCGTCGGGATCCATCTCGATGCCGACGACCTGGCAGCCGCGGTCTTTCAGCGCTTTGGTGAAGTACCCGGTCGCACAGCCCACCTCGAGGACACGCTTGTTGTATCCGACGATGTCCAAAGTGGCGGCGTGGGAGCTGTCGCCGTCCGGATCGACCGTCGTTTCGTAGATGAATGCCAACCGGGTTTCCCCTTCGTCGAGCGGGCGAACTCTGCTGGATCATAGCTGGGGTCTGAAGGGGGTCCCGGGGATCCCGGCACCCTCCAGACGGGCCTCCATCGAGATGGCAAGGAGGTCGGAGAGCGTGCCGCGGATGCCGGAAAAAGACGGCCACTGCCTGCCAGAATACGAGCCTGAAACCGATGCTGGAGGTTGTCGTGCCCGATTCGATCCATCCGGCGGTGGCGATTCTTCCCACCAAAAGTGGCAATGGGTACCATGTCGTCTTTGCTGACGGAGGAGTCTTCACGTACGGCGATGCCGTGTTCTTCGGGTCAATGGGCGATCAAGAGTTGAATGCGCCGATCGTCTCCGCGGCCAGCACCCCCTCCCACGGCGGGTACTGGCTTCTCGCCGCTGACGGAGGGGTGTTCTGCTTTGGGGACGCCGACTACCACGGGTCCCCGGCGTAAGAGTTCAGTCGGAAGGTGGCGAGAGGCAGGCTTCTCGGCGTCTGTGGCTCTACGGGAGTTTGGACCGGAGCCACGGATGCCCCAGCCGGGGCCGCAAGCGCTCCATTCTACGTGGTGGGCGCAGGTCCGACTTCGATGCCGACCACCTTCGGACTGCCAGGCAAATTGATTTGGCCCGGGCTCACCCCGATTTCTGTTATGCCGGGCGGGACAACCATCGAGAGGCTGGCAGCAGATGAGACGACGGTCGGGGTCAGTCCTGCGCTCGTCGCCTCAACCTCGAGTTGAGCAGACGCCCTCGTCGAGCTGCTTTGGACCTGGAGTCTGATCGGCTGGCGAACGGAACTGAAGAGAAAGATGGATCCGCTTTGAACCAAGGTCGGCTGACCCGACTTTTGAGCCAGGGACCACCCACTCCCCGGCAAGATGCCAACACTGGAGACCGAACTATGAAAGCCGCGAACGTTCCAGCGAAGTGAACCGGCAACCTGGGGATCGATGGAGAGCGCCAGCGTCCCTAATTGAAGGTGCACCTTGTTCGCATCGATTCCTACATAACCCTCGGACTCTTGACTGAGCGAGATGCAGGGATGAAATGCCGGATTTTCAAACTGCCGGGTCACGTTTTGGACATTCACGTTTTGGATCTCGCCTTGCCAGCCAACGTCCTTCAGTCCCACCCAGAGCGGATACTCGACGAAGACCCAGTTTGCCAACCCGACGCGATGGCAGGAGGTCTCGGAGATTGCGGCAGACGTTTCTCTGTATTCGGACGACGACACGGCCACGTATTGCTGGACGTTCGTGTCGAGAAAGTAGGGAGCCAGCGAGTTTGCCGCGTAGTCCGGATGGATGAACGGTTCCTCGAAGTTGTTGAACAGTTGCGGCACGCAGGTGATCAGAAGAAAACATAGAACGAGTCGTACCACCATCTTGGGTAGCGTCGACAACGCGACGGCAATGATCGGAGACCAGGCGACGAACTGTGGTATCTCATAGCGGACCGCGAACACATTCCAGCGTGAGATCCCGGCGAAGAGCAGATAGCCGAGCGTGAGACCAACGGCGAGCAGTAGCGCCATCCGCCGTTTGCGGTCACCTCTGGCGACAGAAATTATCAGCGCAACCAGAGCGAAGCAGATGAGGACGACGTCCCACGGATCGGCGCCAGAATCTCCGCTGCGGTCCCACTGAGAATAATCCGCTATGCGAAAGGCATTGGTGTCTGTGCCCAATACATAGTCTTGATTGTTCGGAGCGACATGAAATTGATTGAACAGCTGGTGGAGGCCTCTCAGAACTGTTGTACTGATTTCAGTCTCTATCCCGTTCTTCCCGTTGCCGATCATGAAGTTCGCGGCCGTACTTCGCACGACGTTTGCACCGGCCGCGGGAAGGGTGAGATCAGTGCTGATCGTGCTTCTCGTAACGGGCCCGGAAGGGCTACCAAAGACCGAGACATTCTCGGCGGCGAATGGAGCGGCAATGAAGACCGCCGCGGCAGCCGAGGCACCGAGTACGCCGATCCACTTTCTGATTGTCCGCGACGCCCCGCGCGCCGGAGCGTCTTGGCTACGTGCCACATGAGTACGAGCGCGACAACCGGGCCGATGAGTATGACCACCGTGCCCTTGGCCAAATAGGCCAGGCCGGCGCCAAATCCCAGCATCAATGCGGGAAACCACCAGGAACCCTCAGGCGGCCAGGCGAGAACGATGACGAGCAGACCGATGCCGATAGCGGCGGCGAAGTAGTCGTTCTCGGTGCTCGTGGCGACAAGCACTCCTGACGGGATCGTGGCGCAGATGACCACGGCCACCACCTGGGTCCAACGGGTAGCGCCCAGCAGCCTTGCGATCTCCGACACCGCGAACGAGACAGACGATGCAGGCGAGCAGTTGTACGTAACTGTCGAGCCGGTCAGAACCGACGAGCAGGTGAAGGTGGGCGAGATTGAACTCGGAGAGCGGCGAGAGCTCGATTTGAGCGAGATAGTGCGTGGCGAAGGGACCGACAGTCTGATCCTGGACCCAGTGGGCCACCCGGACCAGGTGGTAGACGAGCGAGTCACCATTCGATGGGAGGAATGACCATCCCAGATAGCCGAGAACACCCACGATGAAGGCGACAACAGTGAGCCAAATGGCGTTCTCGGTTCCGATTCGGTCCATCCCCTGCTTCAAGAATGATCCGGGACGGGGACGGACGGGCAGGTTCTCAACCGTCCTTTTGATGTCAGGCCACGCCGCTATGGCCAGGAGGATCAAGAGGACGGCCCAGTATGCGGTCAGCGAGCCACGGGTGAAGTGATGCCCGATGCTGGTCAGCTGAGTCCCGATCTCCAGCAAGGCCTGAAATGCCAGGAATGCAACGATGAGGGAACCGCGACGGGAGAGTTGCGATAAACCGAGGGTTCCACGCCTGCGAGAGACGAGATGCCACAAGAATCCCAAAACGGCGGCGGGTAGGAGGATCAGCAAGCTCGGAGTCCGGACTGGTTAGGCGGAGTTGCCGGCAGCGGCATCGTCATGCCGGGCCGAAGGAAAGAACAGTCGCCGAGTCGAAGTTGCCCGACGGTCAATCAGAGCACCCGACGGCGCGTACGCATCCGATGCAACCAGGCCGCCCTTCGGTCCGTCTCATCGCTGGGGTGTGGGAGCCTTCGGAGCCGAGTGCCGTCGGCGTCCATGGGAGTCGCCGACAGCAAATGGCCAGGTCAACGAACATGGATCAACGATAGTCCGGTCTGCCCCGTCACCGTGGCAGGCGAACGCCTCAGAGAACGGTTCCGGACTCGCCGGATTGTGGCACCGTGGAACTTCCCCTCCTGCGAATCCGAGGGATGACGAGTGATGCGCCGAGCCACACCAGCGCGACCCCGGCAATCCCGATGGCCAGATCGGCATGAGGAGGGCGGTAGGCAAAGCTGACGCGGGTCGTCCCGGCCGGGATGGTCACCGTCTGGAACAATCCGCCCGGACCGGCTCGATCTTGCCGAACCGGGACCGCGACCCCGTTGGCGCTGGCCGACCACCCGGAGAGGTACTGCACCCGGCGGACAAGGACTGTCGGGCGCGGACAGCGGACGACCGCCTCATCCCATCCGCGGCCCTCGACCGTGCAGGACGATGGCAATGGGCTCGACTGACGCGGAGGTGACGCGTCTTCGAGGAGGAACGGCGACGCCGCCGCTGGGAGCTCCCAGATGTCGGCAAATGCATCGTGGTGAACGAGACGTGGGCCTGCGGGCCAACCCGGGGCACCGGGGGCGGGAAAGGGAGTGCCCTGGAGGTCCCGACCATCGGACAGCTCGATGACGTAACGCACCCCCACGGCCTCGTAGTTGGGTAGGTTCGCGTCGAGCTCCTGGGCCGGCGTCGGCCCGGCTGGATTGACCCGGGCACCGCCGGTGAAGAGCCCGGTGGGAGAGTTGGAGTCGAGATGCTTTCGGACATACGAAGTCCAGCTCTTCGGCAGAGGAATGTCATTGACATTGGCCTCGGCAATCCCGAAGAAGGACCCGTAGTTCGGTTGTACGGGTCCAAGGTTCACGAACCGGTACGCACCCAAATGGGCCTGCAGCCAATCGACAGAGGCGGTCTGCAGGGGCACCGGTTTCGGGGCCGAGAAAAAGGTGAACCCGAAGAGGAGCACTGATTCGGCGGCGATCACGACAGCGATCAGTAACCGACCCCGCTTTCGGACTCGGTCACCCTGGCCCCCGTGACCGATGGCTCGTGTGGATTCCGAGTCGGATGGCCTGCGCTGACCGCTCGCTCGCACTCCACCAATGGTCAGTAGCGCGAGTGCGCCAAGGGCAGCCACCAAGCTGCCCACGACATAGAGATGGGCGTCGTGGATCTGATTGCCAGATTGACCGATGGCGTGCGACAGCATGGGCCAAGCCGTCGCCCCCGCCCAAAGGGCGAGGACACCAGTGATGGCCGACGAAATGACCAGCAACCTTCTCGACGTTGTACCCTGGGCGATGTCGTCGAGACCGAGGGCGGCGAGGATGACGACGGCGAGCTCCCAGGATGGATCCGAATAGCGATAGAACGCGGTCAGTCGGACACCTGGGATCAGGGCCAGGAGGTGGACCACCGGCGGAAATCCGAAGGTTCGGAGCAGACAAACGACGACCCAGGCCCCCAGTCCGAGCCGCAACCGCCGCTGTTTCCTTCCGACCAGCCCGACCAGCCCGGAGGCGATGAGGGTCACCGAAAGGAATCCGCCAACGCTTCCCCACAACTGGGAGATGGTGTCGGTGCCACCCACCGCGGAGCGGAAGCCGAAGATGGGTCCCAGCGAGTACGGCAGGATCAACTGCGTCAGGCCGGAGCTGGGCAGAGAAATGTCGGCGAACCCCCCGTTGTGGGCCCCCACGTAGGCCTCGGGGAGGTAGGCGACGGCGGCTGCCAGCAGGGGAGCGCTCAATGCCACCCCGACGACGACGGCGGCCGCCAGCTTCTGGACGATTGGTCGCCAATGTGCCCGGTCCGATCCTGCCACCCGCAGAACAGCCCACCAGGCGACGAAGATCCCATCGATGAACGTGGTCTCGGGGAACCCGGCCAGTATGGACAGGGCAAGGGCGACCGACAGGAACGCCCATCCTCCGCGCTGCCGATGTGTCGTCGACTCGATGGCCCGTTCCACGCCCAACAGGCAGAGGGGCAGGAACGCCACCGGCCGGATGGGAGCGTGGGCGAACCAGGCATAGGTTCCGCACAGACCGAAGGCGACGCCTGCCGCGGTCGAGAAGGCCCGGCCGACCCCGAGCTTCCGAGCGAGCAGGTAGGTGGAGATACCGGTCAGCGCTTCGAGGATCATCTGCAGCAAGAAGAGGCCTTGGTGCAGCGCGAGGAGAAGGGTCAGTGGGAAGAGTGCTCCGCTCTGCATCTCCCCGGCGAGGGGTGCGCCCAGGCCCTCGTACGGGTTCCACCACGGGACGTGCCCGTGAATCCAGTCCACTGCCGCCAGGTGCCCCAGCGCCTGTGTCGTGTAGCCCGCATTCGGATCGATGTAGGGCAGGCCCGGCAGCTCACCGCCACCGGGCATGGTGAGATAGGCGTCGATGTTGAGGGGATTGGTGGTGACCCAGTGGAATACGGCGGGGAGATTCGCCAAGAGGATGGCGAAAACGATGCAGGCCGCAGGAGCTATATGAGGTGACCAGTCGGCCAAGCGCCGCCTCCGGCCGCCAAACGGCACTGTCGGCCGGCGTCCTGGTGCTGACCGCCGGTCAGGCGAGCCCCGGTGTCCGAGGTGTTCGGTGGCGGTCGTGTCCGGCGTGGCCGGCGAGTGGACCGGGAGGAAATTGCCTGCGGCCATCTCGGGCGGGTGCTGGGTTCCCGCAGCCCGACGCGCCAGTTCCTGGACCACCATGAGGTTCAGTGACGGGAGTTGGCATTGGTCCATTTCGGGCGGGGCTTGACCTACGATGCCCAACGAATGTCTAGTTATTCCGTGCTGGAAGAGTTACCGCCTCGGCAGGAGGTGTCGTCGGCCGAGCATGCTCCCACGACCAGGCGCGTTGACAGGCCACACGATATACGAAGGGTCCCTGAAGGCTGATGGTTCCGAGCGTTCGAGCTCCGGCGGTCAGATCGCTCGAGCTGTCGGGTTGGCGCCTCCGTCTGGCCACACTGGTCGAGGGGGACTACGACGCCTGGCTCGGAGTTCGGAGGAGGTGTCGCGCCTGGCTCGTTCCGTGGGAACCGAGGTCCAAAGGTGCGCCGCTCGCACCGGAGGATGCCGCGAGTTTCGCGGCGCGCTGTCAAATGCGAGAGCGGGAACGGCAGCTCGGGAGCGGCTTCGGGTTCGGGATCTTTGTGGAAGGTCGGTTTGCCGGTGAGATCACCCTCTCCTCCATTCAACGTGGGCCCTTCCAGAACGGGTCGATCGGCTATTGGATCGACGAGGAACTGGCCGGGCTGGGGTACACCCCCGAAGCGGTGGTGGTGGTCCTGGAGTTTGCGTTCGAGACGCTCCGCCTTCACCGGATCGAAGTGGCCATCATCCCCCGGAATCAGGCCAGTCGACGGGTCGTCGAAAAGCTCGGCTTGCGAAACGAGGGCATAGCCCTCGGGTTCTTGGAGATCAACGGCGAATGGGAGGATCACGTCCGGTATGCGATGACCGCCGAGGAGTGGGTGGTCCGCCGACCGGAGCTGAGGGGAACCTGGCTGAAGCGGAGCTGATCGGTGGTCGCCGCCCGCCCCTCTTGGTGATGATCGGCGTTCCCCTCACCGGACAACAGTGTCCTATGGGTCGCGGGGGCCCGGTATAACATCCACAGCCGTGACCGCGCTGTCCACGCAGATGGTCGCGCGTCCAACCGAGCCACCGTCGGCGCCAAGCGATCCGCCGGCGCGGCGACGGCGAGGTGGACCGAGGCACCGGATTCGCCAACCGGGCATCTCAGATGCTGTCGTGCTGCCACTGGTGTTCGTGGCGGGCTGTCTCGTCACCTTTGCCCGGGCACCTTCGGTGATCGTTCATCCCCAGCTGTGGGCGGAGGACGGGGCTGTCTTCTTCCAGAGTGCCTACAACCACGGATGGCATGCTCCACTGTTGGAGGCGCAGGCCGGGTACCTGCAGAGCTTTTCCAGGATCATTGCCGACCTCGGGCTGCTCACTCCCCTGACCTGGGTCCCGGCGCTCTTTGCCGGGACAGCACTGGCCGTGCAAGTACTCCCCGCCGTCCTCGTGGCCAGCCGTCGATTCGCGCACGCAGTCCCGGATCGTCGTGTCCGCCTCCTGTTGGCGGCGGTGTACCTCGCCGTTCCCAACTCCTCCGAAGTCAACGTCGATCTCACTAATACCCAATGGCATCTGGCGATTCTCGCCGTGCTGGTGGTGTTGGCGGTGCCGGGCACAGGGGCTTGGAGGATCTTCGATCTCGGGGTGATCGTTCTGTCGGGACTCACCGGCCCCTTCGTGTTGAGTCTGATGGTGATCGCCGTTCTCGTGTACATCCGGCGCCGGCAGACCTGGACGCTGGTGTTGGGCACCATCTCGGTGGTGGTCGCCGCGGTACAGGTCTTCGAGCTCGCCACCGCCCAGCGACCGCCTGTCGGCAGGCTGGGGGCGAGCGTGCCTCGATTGGTCGAACTGCTGGGCGGTCGGTTGATCGGCACCACGGTGCTCGGGACCTCGACGAGCACGTCCACATGGTTCCGCGGGCACCTGCTCGCCTGCTCCACCGCCTTGCTGGTCGGGGCGGCCCTCATCGTGACCCTGGCTGTGTGGCTGGGTCCCTTCGAGCTGAAGATGTTCAACCTGTGGGCCGCCTTGGTATTGGCGGGTTCCCTGGTGAGCCCGCTGGCGACGACCAATGGATGGCAATGGCAGGCCTTGATCGGCGATCCGGGCGGACGGTACTGGCTGTTCCCTTCGCTGGCCTTGCTCGCCGATCTGATCTGGGTGGCGGGCCAATTCCGGTCAAGACGCGTGGTCGCGGTTGGCGCCCTGTCGCTCCTGGTGGTCGTCGCTGCATTCGGTCTCCGGGAGGACTTCCGCTACCCGGCCGTCACGGCTCCGAGCTGGCCGGCGCAGGTCCATCGCTTTGACCGGGTGGCATCGGGCTCGTCCTTCACGTTCGATATCCGTCCTCCGGGGTGGACGATGGTGCTGCAAAAGAGGCGATAGGGCCGACAGCTCAGCCGGGGGATCAGGTACCTGGGGCGTCTCGTCTCAGCTCATCCCTCGCCTCACCAGGGCGGGAAGCCCCGGGTTGGTCCTCGATCCAATTGCCGCACAGCCGACACTCAGCGGACACCAAGGGACACCAGTAGCCAGAACCCGAGCGCTAGATTCGAGACCGATGCCCGCCCCTTCCGCCCGGCAGGATCCACCCCTCGAGAGGCGGCACCATGTCGTGATCGCGGGTACGGGTCGCGCGGGCACCAGCTTTCTTGTGCGCTTCCTTGGTGAATGCGGTCTCGATGTGGGATCCGCAGATGATTTCTTCGATGATCGCGCTCGGGCGGGATTAGAGCATCACCTCTTCGATGACGACGCTCCCTATGTCGTGAAGGATCCTTGGTTGTTCACCTACTGCGAGGGCATTGATCCCGAGCTGACATCAATTGATGCCCTGCTTGTTCCAGTGCGGGAACTGATGGCTTCAGCCACTAGCCGGGTCCTTCAGGATCGCATCGCTATGGCTGGTGGGTCCTTCGGAAAGTGGCCACCGAGCGACGTCAATGGTGTCGTGACCGGTGGGGTGGTGTATTCGCTTGATCCTGTGGATGAGGCTCGGATCTTGGCCGTCGGATTCCATCGGCTCATCCATTGGGCCACTGCCAGGCAGATCCCCTTGTTCCTGCTGGAATTTCCACGGACCGTGAACGATGGTGACTATCTCATTGAAACCCTTTGGCCCTGGTTGAGCAGCCACTGCACCCGGCAGCGAGCTGCCGCTGCCTTCGGCGTGGTCGCGGATCCTCAACTTGTCCGTATCAAGGAAGAAGCTGCCGCCGAGGCCAGCGCCAACGGCTCCGCCGACGCCAGCGCACTAGATCGCGACGCAATGGCGATCGTGTTGAAGGAGCGAGACTCGCTGATCGCCAGAATGGAGGATCAACTGGCGGAAGTTCGGGAAGTTCTCGCCATCACCGAGCATGAGTTGGCCGACGTCCGCGAGTCGTTGGTCAGAAGAGACGTCCTTGTCAGCAGCACCGAGACGCAATTGAACGACACTCGAGCGGAGCTTACAGGCCTTCAGCATCGGCTAGCGGCCGTGGATGACCATCTGGCGCGTCGCAACGCGGTCATCGATGACATGCAGGTCCGCTTAGATGTCTCGGTTGCGGAGTCCGACGCAATACGCCGGACCGTCAGTTGGCGAATCACCTCGCCACTCCGCCGGCTGAAGTCGGCATGGCCTCGAGGGGCGCCGGACGATGTGGGGACGAGCGATAGTTGACGAGCGCTTCGTGGTCCTACTGACTACGGTGACCGCTCAGCCGTCGACGCCCCGTACCACGGCGGGAGAATGCCGGAAGAACTGCTCCACGTCCTGTTCGTACCGATAGGCCGGACCGTCGGAGCCGGTGGACCGTCGGAGGTTGTTGGCCCGGGCGAAGCTCTCGACCGCTCCGGCACTGGTGTACCGGTAGCGGAAGCCGTCTTCGATGAGCTTGGAGATGTCCACTCCCCGCCCGTAACGGATGACCCCCTCCATCTCCGGTGGGAACTGGACCAGGCCCAGCTGACGGAGGGGAGCAACGAAGGCCCGGGGCCAGATCGGCGGGAGGGGCAACAGGTAGGCGCCGCAGATCGATGCCACCTCACTCCAGGGGAGCTTGCCCGCCCCGGCCACGTTGAACACCCCCGGGATCCGCTTCATCGTGACGTACTCGAGTGCCCGCACGACGTCGTCCTCCTCGATGAACTGGACCAGCGGGTCGAACCCGGCGATACAAGGAAGCAGGCGGCGCCGAAGGTTCTGGCTGATGGGCGTGATGATGTCCGTGCCGAGAACATTGGCGAACCGGAGGACCGAGACCACCAGATGCGGGTTGTCGTCTGTGAAGTCGTGGACCAGGGACTCGACCTCGATGAGCGATCGCTCGAGGCGGGTCCGCACCGGGCTCTGGCGCCTGGTGTCCTCGCGGAACCAAACCGGATCGTTCTCGGACGCGCCGTAGATATGGGTGGAGGACTTCACCACTATCTGGCGCACCGACGACTCGACCGAGCCCGCCGCGGCCAGCAAGTTGAGCGTGCCGATCACATTGATCTCGTGGAGCACGCGGCTCGGGACGTTGACCGAGTTGGTCTCGAGGAACGTGTGCACGATGGTGTCGACCTGGGTGGCCCGCACGATGCGGCTCAGGATCGAGTACCGCTGGTCGGAGCGGACGAACTCGGTTCGCTCGAGCGGAACCCTCGGCTCGTCGGCGCCGAGGCCGAGAATCATCTCGACGTCGGGCTCGTTCTCCAGCGCCTGAGCCATGCGCCCACCCCAGAAGGTGTCGAGCCCGGTGATCAGCACCCGCCGCCCCATGGCGCTAGCCGAACCA
This sequence comes from uncultured Acidimicrobiales bacterium, assembly GCA_963734435.1. Classification (GTDB taxonomy): domain Bacteria; phylum Actinomycetota; class Acidimicrobiia; order Acidimicrobiales; family RAAP-2; genus Bog-756. The sequence continues at coordinate 476,756 of CAVTHA010000003.1, forward strand.
GACGCTGCGGCGCTCTCGCAGCATGTCGTGGAGTGCGTCCTGCAGCTTGGCCCTGATGGTCTCGGCCTCGTCCATCACCCGGCTGCGCGAGTAGCGCTCCTGCTCCGGTTCCACATCGAAGGTCACCGGGTCCAGCACCCGGAGCTTGAACTTCGCCGGAAAGTAGGCCACGTACCCGAGCGGCCCCATCAGCAGCGAATTGGCGGTCACCGGGAAGTACGGCAGCTTGAGCACATTGGCCAGCGGCCCCACGCGGAACAGGATGGGCATGGACTCCTCGGCCCCGACCACGGCGATGGGGATGATGGGCACCCCGGCCCGCATGGCGATCTCGACGAAGCCACCCCGACCGAAGCGCCGGAGCCGGTACCGGTCGCCGTAGGTCTTGGAGGTGGCCTTGGTTCCCTCAGGGAACACCAGGGCCAGCTGCTGTTGGTCGTGCAGCAGCCGGTAGGCGTTGTCGGGGTGGGCGGGCACTCCGCCGGTTCTCGACCACATGGTGCCGACAAAGGGGATGGTCCGGAAGAAATAGTCGGCCAGCCCGTAGACCGGCCGCCCCAGCTCCTCCTCGACCCCGTGCATGATGGCCGGCGCATCGGAAGGGATGGCACCGGCGTGGTTGGCGATCAGGAGCGCCCCTCCGGTCTGGGGGATCTTCTCGAGACCGTCCCATTCCACCCGGAACCAGTACCGGTATACCGGGTCGTACAACCGCCGAACGATGGAGCGCATGTGCTCGGAGCGGCCCCACTCGTCGACGTCCGAGCGCCTGGGGTCGACAGGGGCGCCGTGGTCGGAGGGGGCAACGGCGACCGGGAGCATCGTCGGCGGCGCGGCGGCCGAGGTCTCGTCCGATTGGCGGCGACCGGATGCTTCCCGTTCAGTCTCGTCTTCCCGTTCGGTCTCGCTCACCCGTTCGGGCCGCCCAGACGTGGCGACGGGGCCACCAGAGGCCGCGGCCCGGTCCGAGTCCTCGCCGGCCGCACCCGGCCCACGCGGTGCCATGCGGGCAGTGTCCGTCGGTTCAGCGGTCACCGATGCATCGTACCGGCCGGCTGGTATCGGTCCCGACTGCGGCCCATCCGCCCTCTCGTCTCCGGCTCAGACCGTCCCGTCCGGAGCCGATGCCGCCCGGAGCCGGCCCGACAGCGACCCGAAGGTGACCAGCCGCTCGAGGGTGAGCGACTGCCGGGACACCCGCATCGAAGCGAATTCGGCTCGCAACGCCGAGACCACCGTCGCCACGGCCTCGGCGTCGACCAGCGGGAGGAGGACGGTGACGGCCGTGTCACCTGCCATCACCGGCACGGGCGCATTGTCGAGCGATCCGGTGACCACCGCACACACGTGGTCGGCCAATCCGCCCTCCGCTGAGGAACGGTCGGGGTCGGCGACCACTACGGCCGGCAGGGGAGGAGCGGGCAGCAGTCCGAGCCGGGACCGGTAGACGTCCTCGAGCATGCCGACCGAATCGTGCAACGGATGGATGGTGCTGCCCGGAACGTGCTTCCACTGCACGGGCACCTCGGTGACGCGGAGCCCGAGACGTCGGGCCCGGGCCAGGATCTCGACGTCGAAGGCGAACCGCTCGATGCGCACCAGGTGGAACAGCAGCCGGGCGACCGGCGTCCGGAAGGCTTTGAACCCGCATTGGGTGTCGTGCAGACCCAGCCCGGTGCCGGTGGTGACCATCCAGTTGAACAGCCGGCCCATCACGGCCCGGAGGGCGTAGGTTCCATCCAGCATGGAATCGGGCAGGGCGCGGGACCCGATGGCCGCATCATTGGTGCGGAGCCCCTCGAGGAGCAGAGGGATGGCCCGGGGGTCGATGGCCATGTCGGCGTCCATGTAGGCCGTGTACACCCCTCGGGCCACAGCCACCCCGGTACGCACGGCCGCCCCCTTCCCCCGGTTGACGGGCAGGGTGACCACCCGGTGATGGGGCAGGTGGGCGAGGAGCGATCGGGCGGTGCCCGTGGTGGCGTCGGTGCTGCCGTCGTCGACCACCACGACCTCGGTCCGGGTCACGTCCACGGCACCCTCGGCGGCGGCGGCGTCGAAGCGCTTCATGCCTTCGGGCAACCGCTGCGCTTCGTTGAAGGCGGGCACGATGATGGTGAGATCGGGGGTCATGGGTCTGGGGTACGGGTGTGGTCTGTCTCGGGCGGCGACCCTATCGGGAGGGCGTCCGGCATTCGGGTCGGGGCCGCGCCGTCCGTTCCGAGCTGGCCTGGCCCGACCGGTTCGGGTGGGCGGCCTACGGCCCGGCCGGTTCGGGTGGGCGGCCTATGGCCGGGCCGCTCCGACCAGCCCCTCGTACCAAACGGGGTCGTAGGTGACGAACGTGCCGGTGTGGGCGGCCTGGATGATGGTCCCGCTGCCGAAGGGGGTGGGCTGGCCGTCGAGCACCGGGCCGACGTACATCACCACGTGGTCGATGCCACTGCCGTCGAAGTCGTAGAAGAGGAGGTCGCCGGGCTCGAGCTGGTCGAGGGGCACGTGCTTGGACTCCGCGTACTGGTCGGCGGCCGAGTGGGGCAACGACACGCCGGCATTGGCCCAGGCCAACGCGGTGAGCCCGGAGCAGTCCACGCCCGAGTAGCTCTCACCGCCCCACACGTAGGGGACGCCCAGGTACTTCATGGCCCCGTGCACCGCCGCCAGGCCGGCCGCCTGAGGACTGCCGCCGCTGGTGAGGGTCGGACCGCCGCCGGCGCCCGCCGCCAGTCCGGCCGCCTGGTTGGCGGAGTTGGTGGCCCCGACCGCCGCCGCACTGCCACCGCTCAAGGTGCTGGCCACCTGGGCCGCCTGGGCCGCCTGGGCCGCAGCCGCCGCCGCTGCAGCCGGGGAGGCGGCGCTGGCTGCGCTCTGGGCCGCCGCGGCCGCCTGGGCCGCGGCCTGCTGAGCGATCTGCTGGGCGAGGGTCCCCTTGACCTCGGCCAGCGTGGCTTCGGACTGGGCGTTGGCCCCGGCTGCGCTCTGTTGGGCCTGGCGCTCGACGGTCAGCTGCTCCGTCTCGGCCCGCTGCTCGGTCACCAGCTTGGCTTGAGTGGCACTCAGTTGGCGTTGGCCGGCCTGGACCCGGGCTACGTCGGCGGCCAGATCACCGGCACCGATGCCTTCGTAGACGCCGCGCGTCTGCGCCGCACCGCTCGGAGCGGCGAAGAGCGAGGCGACGGCCTGCGATGTCGAGTCGCTCTCGTAGGCCCCGATCGCCTCGGTCCGCAGTCGGGCCCGGGCGCTCTCCAGTTCCGACCTGGTGGTGCTGAGGGAGGCCGACGTGGTCTGCAGCGATGCCTGCGTCTGCGCCAGGTTCACGACCGCCTGGTTGTACTGCTCGTCGGTCTGGTCCAGGATCACCTGCTGCTGGGAGATCTGCGCTTCGAGGCCGGCCACCTGGGCCTCGGTGGCGTTGATCGACGATTGTGACGACCCGGCGGCGTCGGTGGTCGGGGTCGAGGTCGAGGTCGAGGAGGAAGGGGAAGTGCCCGGACCGCCGGCCGACGCCGTCGTCGTGCCGGCCGAACCCGAGGGCGAGGTAGAGATGGAGGTGGTTCCGGTTGCTCCGGCTGCACCGGCCGGCAGGAGGAGGAGGGGGAGGACCGAGGCCAAGGCCAACGAGAGGACCAGAGAAAGTGCACGGACGGGTGACCCAGGCACCCGGCCCTGGATGAGGGCCCGGCCTCTGCTGATCCGAGACCGGCCGATCCGGAGTGTGTCGTTGCGGGTGGTGGGGCCCATCGCCCTGTTCGTACCTGTGCCTCGCCAGCGGCCCGCGGTGCGACGGGCTCCGTAGTGGTGTTGTGGACGCGCCTCTCCCGCCGTGACCGATCGCCCCTTCTTCACTTCGGCCACTCCTTTCAAGATACTGCTCGCCATCTCGGGTTCCAAGGGGAGAATTTCGCTTGTCACCGAGCGGCGAGCGTCCCGGCGCGGTCGTCTGGTACGGGGGCAGGCGCCCTGGAGCCCGGCGGCCAGGACGCCGACCGATGGCTCGGCCATCCTGAGTCGGTAAGTTGCCTGTCGGTATCGGCAGCTGGAACGGACAACTGGAGGAGCCGGTGATGGACGGCGTGGTCGAGGTCCGGAGCGGTCGCCTCCAAGGGGTCCGGCGCAGCGGGGTGTGGTCCTTCTCGGGCATCCCCTATGCCGCCGCGCCTACCGGTTCCCAGCGCTGGCGGCCCCCACAGCCCCCCGAACCTTGGGCCGGTGTGCGGGTCTGCGACCGGTTCGGACCTATCGCCCCCCAATCACCACCCTTGTTCGAGCTCTCGATGGGGGGTGACCCCGACGAGCAATCGGAGGACTGCCTCAGCCTCAACCTGTGGACGCCGTCGCCCGACACCGGGCGGCGCCCGGTGATGGTCTGGATCCACGGCGGGTCCTTCGTCTCGGGCTCGGGAGCGGTTGGCCTCTACCGAGGCGGCCTGCTCGCCCGGGAAGGGGACGTGGTGGTGGTGACCATCAACTACCGGCTCGGTCTGCTCGGGTTCCTGGCCCATCCGGCGCTGGAGGAGGCCGGTCAGACGTGGCTCGACGGTCAGCCGTGGACCGGATTCGGCAACTGGGGCCTGGCCGATCAGATCGCCGCCCTCCACTGGGTGAGGGAACACATCGCCTCGTTCGGGGGCGATCCGGACAATGTGACCGTCTTCGGCGAATCGGCCGGCGCCATGAGCATCTCGGACCTCCTCTCCGTCCCGATGGCGCGCGGGCTGTTCCATCGGGCCATCGTCGAGAGCGGTCCTCCGTACACGCTCTCGGCGGAAGTGGCGACGTCCCGGGCCGAGGAACTGGCCGCGCATCTCGGTGCGGATGTGAGCCGCAGTGCGCTCGAACAGGTACCGGCCGATGCGCTGCTGGCGGCAGCGTCCGACATCGGCAGTCGGCTCACCTCGGGGGGACAGTCGGGCCTGCTGATGATGCCGACCGTCGACGGCGGGCTGCTCCCCTCCGTGCCCGATGCGGCGGTGGCTTCGGGCTCCGCCGCCGACGTCGACCTGCTCATCGGCACCACCCGCGACGAGACGTCCTTTTTCACCCTCGGCAACCCTCGGTTCGCCGCGCTCGACGAGTCGGGGCTGCACGAATGGGTCACCTTGCTCATCCCCGATCCTGCTCAGGCCGGGGAGGTGATCGCCCGAGTCCGCGAAGCCCGGCTGGGCCGGGGCGAGGATGCCACGCCCCGACATCTGTGGACCGCCATCTCCAGCGAGTATCTCTTCCGCTGGCCCAGTATCCGGTTCGCCAATGCGCATGCTGCGGCCGCGGCCCGGGGCGGGGTCGGGGCCGCAGCCGCGGCCCGGGGCGGGGTCGGGGCCGCCGGGGTCGTCGGGGCCGCCGGGGTCGTCGGGGCCGCCGGGGTCGGGAGGGCAGGCGGGGTCGGGACTCACTGTTATCTGTTCACGTGGGAGACCCCGGCGTTCGGGGGTGTTCTGGGCTCGTGCCACGCTCTCGAGATCCCATTCGTCTTCGGCACGGTCCATCACCCAGGGGTCCAGCAGTTCGCCGGGAGCGGTGACGAAGCGTTCGCACTGTCGGCGGCGATGCGGCGGGCCTGGGTGGCGTTCGCTCGGTCGGGTGCACCCAGTTCCCATGAGCCGGTCAGTTCCGTCGGGCCGGCGCGGCTGGACGGGTCGGCGAGGGTGGACGGGTCGGCAGCGCTCGCCGGGGCCGCGGACTGGTCGGTGTGGGATGGCGATCGACGCCCCACCATGGTGTTCGGACCCTGGCCGGGCGATGGAGGGGTACAGCGTCAGGTCGACGCCCCGAGGGATGCGGAGCTCGAAGCGGTCGCCGCGGCGAGCGGCCCCGGTTCGGTGAGCCGGGCGGCGGACGCCTCCGATCGGGCGTGACCCGGTGCCGGGCCACTAACTGCTAGCAGGCCCGCCAGTGACTCAACCGGCGCCGGCGGCGACCGCGGCAGCCCAGGTGTAGCTCAGGGGTGGGACGGGACCTGAGGCCAGCACCATGAGAGTGGCATCGGACTCCCACTGGTTGTTGAAGGTGCCATAGGCCTCGCCTGCCCCCATCAGCAGGGTCCCGCCGTAGAGCGCCTGGTAGTCGCTCAGCGAGAGGATGTTGTCCCGGTGCCCCCAGCACCCGGGCTGGCCAGGTGCGGTGCAATCGATGTTGCCGCTGTTGGGCCCGTCGTCGTACATCCAGAAGTAGTTGGAGCCAAGCGGGTTCCCGTTCTCGGCCCAATTGCTGCCCCAGGCGGTGACGTTCATGCCCGGTGGTGTCAGGCTCGGCCCCGGATCGGTGTTCTGCTGGGCGCCGGCCAGCGCGTCGGCGTTCAGGTCGTCGACCAGCCCCACGAAGGGCGGCAGCCCACGGTCGACGCGCTCGATGTCGGTGATGACGAACAGCTGATCTGCCGGTGTCAGCGAGCCGAAGTTGCTGGGGAGGCTCATCGGCCCCAGCCCTTCGATCGCCCGCGCCGCAGTCGTAGCCTGTTCGACCTGCGTCATGCAGCTTGGACCGGAGTTGTGCGGGTAGCAGGCGGCGAGGAAGTTGGGATTCGGCGCGATGTTCTGGGGTGGGTTGGCCGTGTTGGGGTTGCCCGACACCGCGTTCACGAGGGATCCGAGGGCTGGCGCATCGCCGAAGTTCGAAACGTCACCGTTATCGGTCACCGTCCAGTATCCGGAGCCGGGGGAATCGGTCGAGACGGCTGCGGTGGGAGCGCCGAGCGGCGCGCCTCCGGTGGATCCCAAGAACGGTGCGTCGCCGAAGGTGAAGATCCCGCCGTCAGAGGCCACCAGCCAGTAGCCACGGCCCCGGGGGGTCGACGCCATGCCCACGATGGGCTTGTTGAGGACGAGCGCGCCGGTGGATCCGAAGAACTGGGCGTCACCGAAGGTGAAGATGCCTCCGTCGGAGGCCACCAGCCAGTAGCCGCCGCCGCCGGGGGTCGACGCCATGCCCACCACTGGACGGTTGAGGACCAGGGCGCCGGTGGAGCCGTAGAACTGGGCGTCGCCGAAGGTGAAGATGCCACCGTCGGAGGCCACCAGCCAGTAGCCGCGGCCGTCGGGGGTCGCTGCCATGCCCACGATGGGTCTGTTAAGGGTCAGCGCGCCCGTCGATCCGTAGAACTGGGCGTCACCGAAGGTGAAGATGCCACCGTCGGAGGCCACCAGCCAGTAGCCGGCGCCGTCGGGGGTGGCAGCCATGCCCACGATCGGCCGGTTGAGATGGATGGCCCCGGTCGATCCGTAGAACTGGGCGGTGCCGAACGTGAACACGCCTCCATCGGTGGCCACCAGCCAGTAGCCGTGGCCATCGGCGGTGTGGGCGATGCCCACGATGGGGTTCGTCCGCTGGGCACTGGTCCGGTGAAGGGGGGTCGAGCCGCCAGGTGACGCCAGGACGGTGAGCGAGAGCCCACCGGCCAGCCCGAGCACGGCCAGCAGCGTGGCGATGATGCAGGCAATCGCACGGCCGGTAACGGTGATCGCAGCTGCAGACGATCCCCGGTCGGACGGAACGGTCAGTCCCGTCGAGGCGAGCCCCGTCCAGGCGAGCCCCGTCGGTTTCAGCCCCGTCACAGGAGTCATTCCCTGTTCTGCCCTTGCTGTCGAGTCACTCACCGCTGACCGATCTCTGGTGTTCGAAGTTCCTCGTGCTGCTCGAAGTCTTCGTTCGCTATCGACCGTTTGCGGTCCCGCCTTTAACCCTGGGTGGGGGAGTTGGCCCAGGTCGAACCGCTTGGAGCGATGGGAGCGGGCCGGCAGGCTTCCTCAACTGTCCGGCGGACCTACCTGCACGCAGCGACGCCATCCGGTTCCCGTCGAACCCGTTGCCCCGTCGGAGCGCTGGTCCCGGCTGTCGGTGTCGCGTCAGGTTGACCCAGTGCCGAAGGATGGATGTCGACCTAGTCTGGGCACACCCATCGATTGCTGAGGTGATGTCGACGCGGAACGATCAGGGGGACGTAGCCCAATCGGTAGAGGCAAGGCGCTTAAACCGCCTCCAGTGAGGGTTCGACCCCCTCCGTCCCCACGATCCGGCTGGCATGCGTGAGTGCGGTGGTGCCGTGGCGCGACGCCTTCGCCGGCCGTCCGGCTGGCTCGAACAGCCGATGCCTCACCGATCTCATCTGGCGAACTCCGCCGATGCTCATGGCTCCATCGATCGCTTCCCCACGTTGATGGTCAGCTCCCTCGTTGCCCGGGCCTCGGGCGTCCCCGGCAGGTTCCGTGTGCGGCTTCCCCCAAGGTGAAGGTCAGGGCGACAGCTTGCTCCCGGACTCCGGAATCGGTCTCGGGCACACTGGCAGCGGTGACGGACGGAAATGAACTGGCCGGAGCGGTGGCCCAGCGCCTGGCGATGGCCGGCTGCGTGGCGGCCGAAGAGGAGGCGGCCGAGCTCGTGGCGGCCGCACCCGAGAGGGCCCTCCTCGAGGCCCTGGTGGAACGCCGCGAGCGGGGTGAGCCGCTGGCTTGGGTCGTCGGCTCCCTGCGGTTCTGTGGCCACGAGATCCGCGTGGACCGCGGGGTCTATGTGCCGAGGCTCCAGACCGAGGAGCTGGCCATCCGGGCCGCCGACCACCTGCCCACGCGGGGTACGGCTCGGGCCCTCGACCTGTGCACCGGCAGCGGTGCCGTGGCTGTCCACCTCGTGGCCGCTCGACCGCAAGCCGGCGTGGTCGCCGTCGACATCGACCAACGTGCGGTCGCATGCGCCCGGCGCAACGGCGTGAAGGTGGTGATGGCCGATCTGGAGGGTCGCCAGCCACCCTTCCTCGGCGGGGTGTTCGACCTCGTGACCGCGGTGGCACCCTACGTGCCGACCGGCGAGCTCCACCTACTGCCGGCCGATGTCCAGCGATACGAGTCGAGGCGGTCGCTCGACGGGGGCGACGACGGCCTTCAGCTGGTACGGGTCATCGTGGCCTCGGCGGCGCGCCTCCTGCGGTCCGGGGGATGGCTCCTCCTCGAAGTGGGGGCCGATCAGGACCGCTCGCTGGCCCCGAACCTGACCGCAGCGGAATTCGGCCCCGCGCAGCCTTGGTTCGACGATGACGGGGATCTGCGGGGAATCGCCGCTCGGCTCGGGGCCAAGCGCGGTTTTCGCACGCCGGGTCGGTAGAGTCGCAACACTGGGGTCACCGGCGGTCGGTGACGGATCACCCGGCGTGTGACCGATGAAGGGCATGGGATGAGATCAGTCATGAAACGGGTCACGTCGATACCGGCGCCGGGGGCCGGGGTGGCCATCGCCGCGGCGCTGTTGCTCACCGCGGTTGCGCCGTCGATGGCCGCGGCCGGGGCGGTGCCACGTACGGTTGATCGACCGGCATTGGTGGCACCGACGACCTGGTCCACGGTGTCTGCGCCGGCCACCGATCCCAACACGTTCACCTTCCTCAACGGCGTCTCGTGCGTAGGCCCCATGTTCTGCATGGCCGCCGGACAGACCCAGGTCAGCGGGAACGATGCGCCGTTTGTCGAGCGTTTCGACGGGAGCACCTGGTCCACCATGTCGGTCCCCATGCCTTCGGGGGGCAACGGTGCCTACTTCGTTGGTGTGTCCTGTACCGGGCTGACGTTCTGCGCCGCCGTCGGTGTCCAGTATCCGGGCGCCTTCCAGCAGAACTTTGCCGAGACCTGGAACGGGAGGGCCTGGTCGATCACGACCACGCCCAACCGGTCAACGTCGGCCAACGGATCCTTGAGTGCCGTGTCCTGCGTCAGCTCCACCTTCTGCTTGGCCGTAGGAGGCGACGCCGCGCACGGCTCCGACGAGACCGTGGTAGAGCAATGGAACGGCGCGTCATGGACCATCGCCACCGATGCTCCTTCGTCCGCTCTCCAGCCCGAGCTGAACGGAGTGTCGTGCCTGTCCACCTCGTTCTGTGCCGCGGTGGGGGCCAGCTTCGCCGGAACCGAGGTCCCGTTCACCGAGTTCTGGGATGGCAATTCGTGGACCGTTGCTGCCACCCCGACCGTCCCGGCAGCGACCCAGACCCTGTTCTCGACGGTCAGTTGCGCCCTCCCGGGCATGTGCGAGGCCGCCGGTTACCAGGACAACGGGAGCTCGAGCGGCAATCTCGTCGAGCAGTGGAACGGCAGCGTCTGGTCCATACAGCCGGCCCCGAACCCTCAGCCACCGGGCCTTGGTTCCCCGGCAGCGATCGACTGCTTTGGCCCGACCTCGTGCGTGCTCGGCGGCCAGGCAGACCAAGGGCTCGGCTCCGGACCCACCATGGTCCTCACCTACAACGGCATGAGATGGTCACTCGGGAGCACCCCTCAGCCCGGCAACCAGAGCTCGGTGGCCGATTCGATACACGGAGTCTCCTGCGCCGCGGGCTTCTTCTGCGTGGCGGTGGGAGAGGAGGAGGACACCGCCGGGTTCCCTCAGCCCATGGTGCTGACCAGCCCGATCCCCCGGAGCGGCTATGACGAGGTGGCCTCTGACGGCGGGATCTTCACGTTCGGCAGCACCGGTTTCTTCGGGTCGACCGGGGCGTTGACATTGAACAAGCCCGTCGTGGGCATGGCCCAGACCCCCGACGGAGGCGGCTACTGGCTGGTCGCCTCCGACGGCGGCATCTTCACCTTCGGTGACGCGCACTTCTTCGGGTCGACCGGCGCCATCGCCCTCAATCGACCCATCGTCGGGATGACACCCACCCCGGACGGCCGCGGCTACTGGCTGGTGGCCTCCGACGGCGGCATCTTCACCTTCGGGGACGCCGCCTACGACGGATCGACCGGGGCCATCCGGCTCAACCGCCCTGTCGTGGCCATGGCGTCGACGCCCGATGGCGGCGGCTACTGGCTGGTCGCCTCCGACGGCGGCATCTTCACCTTCGGGGACGCCGCCTACTACGGGTCGACCGGGGCCATCCATCTCAACCAGCCGGTGGTGGGCATGGCCGCCACCCCGGACGGCCGCGGCTACTGGCTGGTCGCCTCCGACGGCGGCATCTTCACCTTCGGGGACGCCGCCTACTACGGGTCGACCGGAGCCATCCGCCTCAACCAGCCGGTGGTGGGCATGGCCGCCACCCCGGACGGCCGCGGCTACTGGCTGGGCGCCTCCGACGGCGGCATCTTCACCTTCGGGGACGCCGCCTTCCGGGGATCGATGGGGGCCGTCCGGCTCAACCGGCCGGTCGTAGCCATTGGGGCATAGCGAGCCGGGCCGAGGGCTGGCATTCCGACAGCCGACCTGAGCGAGTCGCCGGGGCCGCCGGTCGGTTGCTCGGAGCGTCGTCGTCGCCAGCTGGCCCGGTCGGCTTGAGGTGGTCTGCTGGCGGAAGGGGTCGCGCCGCCGCCTGGGGCCGGCCGCCGGGGCCTGATTAGCATCGGCCCACCCGACGGACCGACACGAGGAGGAGGGCCCGAGCCGATGGCCCACGACCCAGTGGTAGCGGAGACGACACGGCGGCGGGACGGCCTCGAGCCGTGCTTCGTCCTGCCCGAGCAGGAGGAGCGGGCCGCCGCCGCCTTGACCCGGTTCCGTGGGCGCGGCGGGAAGCGGCCCAATGTGCTGTTGATCCTGTTCGACGACGTCGGGTGGGGTGACTTCGGTTGCTACGGCGGAGGCGTGGCCGTGGGCGCTCCCACCCCCAACATCGACACGCTGGCCCGGCGCGGGATGCTGCTGACCTCTTGCTACTCGGAGCCCTCCTGCACACCCTCGCGGGCCTCGCTCATGACCGGCCGCCTGCCCATGCGCCACGGCTTGCTCCGGCCGCCCATGTACGGGCAGCCGGGCGGGCTCGAGGGGGAGGTCACCTTGGCCGAGCTGCTGTCCGACGCCGGGTACGTCACCCAGGCGGTGGGCAAATGGCACATGGGTGAGAACCCCGAGTCCCAGCCCCAGCACGTGGGCTTCGACGACTTCTACGGATTCCTCTCGGTGTCCGACATGTACACCGAGTGGCGGGACCCGAACTTCTTCCCGGAGATCGTCTACAGCGAGGAGCGCACCCAGCTGGGTGGAGAACCTGCCCGTTCAACAAGTGCTTCGTCCACGCCAGTGCGGGGCGGCGAGACCGAGAACGTCGAGGAGGTGACCATCCCCGTCCTGTCGCTGCTGGACGACAAGTGGGCCGACCTACTCACTGGAGTTCATCCGGCGGATGGGCGGGACCGCCGGCTCGAGAACCGGCGACCGCCCTGGTTCCTCTACCACTGCACCCGGGGCGCCCACTTCGACAACTATCCCCACGAGCGGTTCCTCGGCTCGTCACCGGCCAAGCACCCCTACAAGGACACCATCGTCGAGCTGGACGACATCGTGGGCCGCCTGGTGGCCGAGCTCGAGGCCACCGGTCAGATGGAGGACACGCTGGTCTTCATTTCTTCGGACAACGGGCCGGAGATGGAGACCTGGCCCGACGCCGCCTACTCGCCGTTCCGGAGCGCCAAGGGGTCGACCTGGGAGGGCGGCCAGCGGGTACCGGGCATCGTCGCCTGGCCGGGCATGATCCCCGCCGATCGGGCCACCGACGGCCTCTTCTCGCAGATGGATCTGTTCAACACCGTGCTCACCCTGGCCGGCGCCGCGAGCGTCGGTGCCCGAGGACCGGTACATCGACGGCGTCGACCAGACCTCGTTCCTCCTCGATCCCGACGGGGGCCTCCAACCGGAAGTACCTCTACTACTGGCTGACCAACGTGTTCTCCGCCCTGCGGGTGGGGGAGTGGAAGTTCATGGTGGCCTCGACCTCGGACGACGACCGCGACTGCCTCAACCTGGGCGGCTTCACCGGGGTGACCCAGAAGTACTCGCACGGCCGGCTGTACAACCTGTACCTCGACCCCAAGGAGAGCCGGAGCTACATGATCCGCAAGCTGGCCTACATCGACAGCTTCACCAGCGGGATCGCCAAGCACTTCTCGACCTTCGGCGCGTACCCGCCCAAACACCCGATCGCGGCCATGAGCTGAGTACGCCGGCCGGCTCAGGTGCGTCTGGCCTTCTTCACCGTCCAGTCGAAGGTCACCGCCCCGCTCGAGAACGTGCCGTCGGTTGCCTGAAGCGTCACGACCACACGGCCGGCGACCGAGGGGGTGCCGGAGACCAGCCCGGTTGAGGCACCGATCGACAATCCCGCCGGCAGACCGGAGGCAGAGTAGGTGAGCACCGCCCCGGGGATGGCGTCGACGGCTGGGATCTGGAGAGGGACGATCGCCGTGCCGGCCACCGAGCGCTGCTTGGCCGGAGCCGCAACCGTGATGGGTGACTGGGCCGTTTCGCATCCTCCGCGCCGGCCGGCATCGTTCGCCCAGATGCCCTGGAAGTCGAAACTCCCCGTGGCGAGGGGCAGGTAGATGGCGGCGCCGGGCTGGTTGGCGTTCAGATAGTCGCACTTGTCGGCAACCTCGTTGCCCTGGGCGTCGGTCCATCCGGATGCCGGGTACGGATCGGTGAGGGTCTCGGCGTACTCGTGGGAGGCGTTCTCACCTACCCCGTCGAGTGGCCCGGGGTTGGCGAACGAGCTGCAATAGCTGGGACCGGCGTCGGGTGCGTAGGGCAGGTTGGTGTACGCGACGTCGGCCCCGCTGACGGCTCCGTTCCAGAAGGGATCCTTGGTGTTGTCGTGGTACGCGGAGTACCCCGAGGTCGGGTTCAGCCATCCGTCGGGATTGGTCCCCGTCGGGGACACGATGATGTACTGCGCCTCGATGGAGGAGTCACCGAAGTGGGCGGCGGCGTTGGCGGCTTCCTGGGCGATCGTGACGCCGGTGGCGCCGGGCGTGTTGGGATCGCCCGGAGGCCCGGTGGGCGGCGTAAACGAGGTGTCCTCCCACACGCCGGTCAGGACGCCACCGGGGCTGGGATAGGCCACGTGGCCGGTGGTCGACAGAGGGCAGGAAGTGGCGCCGACCGCCACTCCCTGGCAGTACTGGGTGGCGATGGCGCTCCAGGTCTCGTGATCCGACCCGAGCCCGGTGTAGAGGGCTTGGACGTACTGGGCCAAGCCGTCGGGATCACCGGAGAAGACTTGGTACCCGCCGGACGTGCTCTCGGTGCCCCACTGCGAACCCCAGAACACCACGTAGACATGGGGCTTGCCGGTGACGACCGGCCCGCCGCGGTAGTAGAGGGGGCCCTTGGTCGGATAGCCGGGCCGGGCGGCGATGACACTGGATGAGGCCCGCGGCGCCAACGCCGCCGGAACGGTCGCGACGGTGTGCGGGATGGCACCGTGCCGATAGGGGTGACCGGCGGTGGGTCGGGACAGGCCCTGTACCGCATCAGCGGCGGTCATCCTGGTCACCGTGGCGGCGTTGCGGTGGGCGGTTCGGGCGGCGGCAAGACCGGGTGTGAGTCCGACCAGCGCGGCCGCCAGCAGCCCGCTGACAACGAACGCCAGCCCCCGATGGGACGGGAACACTGGTGTCGCCCGCCGCCGACGCACTTCGGCTGATCCGCGCAGTCGGGGTTGGCCCCCGGTATGGCTCGGCATGGTCATCGTCCGCCTTTCCCCTCGAGGGCCCAACGGCCCCACCGCCTGTTCAGACAAGTCCGCCGGCCGAGGCAAGGGTGAACGTATGGCAGCAGAGCGGGTACGTCAACCGCTGCCATCCGCTCGGGCTCGGTGAGGTTTTGGGCATGGGTGGCGGATGTCGCGACGCGTGGCCAGTTGGTCTCTGTCGGTGGCCACGTCGCCAGTTCCGCCAAACCCTTTCGGTATCAATAGGTTGCCTTGGCCACTAAGGGACGAGCGGGACCGACCGGAGCGGAGCCCGAGAGGATGCCTCGGGAAGGAGCAGAGCTTCGTTCAATGGTTCGGAGCAGGTCCGACGCTCCCGCGGGGACGGTACGTGTCAAGCGGGAGCGTCGGCTCCGGTGCGTCCCGAACCACACCGAGTCGGTGCAACGCCGTGCTCGTCATGAGGATGGCGACGGCGGCCAGGTCGCCGGCCACGACAGTGATAGGGGGACGGTAAGCGGCCGCCCACGGTGAATCGCCGAATGTGAGGAAGGAGCAATCGGCCGGGAGGTCGACACCGCCCACGGCCAGGCCTTCGAGAAGCCGGGGGGCGAGCACGTGCGAGTTAGACCAGAGCACGGTGGGCGGGCGTGGGGTCTCTCCGATCAGCTTGGCCAGCGTCTCGGCCATGGCGGTCGAGCCGGCGACGTCATCCAGCCCGGGAACCTCGCCGAGGCCGACCAACGAAGTTTCGATACCGAGCGAGCGACACTTGGCCCGGATCAATTCCCAACGCCACTTCGACGTCGGCTGGAGCGAGCCGCCCCGGATGACGAATGCCAACCGTCGATGCCCGAGCGAGCCCAGGTGCTGACACGCTTGGGTGATCGCCTTCCGCCCGGCTGCGGCCGCATCCACGCCAATTGCAGAACCCAGAGTGACCGGGTCGATGATGGGCATCCGGCCCCGGCCGAGGCGCCGGACATAGGCGGGGTCGCTCGGTCTACCGGCCATGACGAGGGCGTCGGTGCGTTGGGCGGCCAGGCGGTCGAGCTGCCGGTGCTCGGTCTCGCGGCTGCGCCCGGTGTCGGCCACGATGACCGAGTACCCGTAGGCCCGGGTGGTCTGCTCGACAGCACGGAGGAACGGCAGGTACACCGGATTACCCAAATTGGGCACGAGTACGCCGATGATCATGGATCGGTCGGTACGCAGGGTGCTGGCCGACGCATTCGGCAGGTAGTGGAGCCGGCGGGCCGCGGACTGGACTTTGCGTCGGGCGTCGGCACTGGCTGGTCCGCGCCCGCTCAACACGCGTGAGACGGTCGCCGTGGACACTCCCGCAGCTGCCGCCACCTTTCGGATGTCTACCGCCATGTCGGCCCGTCTCCCCACGGCGAGCTGATCGGGACCGGGTTCGCGGATTCAGGGATGGACCCAAGCGTTGACACCACTGGCCCGGCATCCTACTGTAATCGTTTACACAGTGAGAGGGAGCTGGGTGAGGTGAAGAGCTGCAGACGAGTGGTCGACCGGCCCCGGGAGAGCGCCGACCCGGCGGGACGAAGCGCGACCGACAATTGAACGGACGATCCGCGAGGTACGAATGAGCGCGCGGTCCGGGGAGATCCCGGGGGAGATACGACAACGTGCGACGGCAAACCAGAACAGCAAGCACAGATAGCGCCGACCCGAAAGCATCGTCGTGACGGCACCAGATGAGCCGGGCGGTCCAGGCGGGCCGGAACCGGCATACCTCGGCCGAACGCCGAGGCTTCCAGCTTGCCGGCGCCGGCGACGGGGTGCGGTCCTCGTCGGGTTGAGCACGATGTTGATCGCACCGGTGGTTCTGTCGGCTTGTGGCGGGTCGGGGGCGAGCGCGCCGGGCGCGACATCGTCAACGGCCCAGACCGGGTCCTCCTCCACGTCACCGGCGAAGACGGTGTCGGCCTCCCCGAGCAGCGGCTGCGGGCAACCCGGGAGCCCGGGTACCGTCACCCTGGCCCCAGTGGTGGACGGGCGGAGCCGGACGGCGATCTTGCATGTGCCCTCGGGCTACGACTCCTCCAACCCGGTCGCCCTGGTGGTCAACATGCACGGGAGCCAGTCGACGGCCCAGGAACAGCTGGCCTTCACCGGGATGGACGCAACGGCCGACGCCGACACCTTCATGGTCGTCTACCCGCAGGCCGACATCGCATCCGGCGCCGGGTATGAATGGAACGTTCCCGGCCAGCCCCTCTTTGGTGGAGCGCCGGTCCCCTCGACGGCGCCCAACGACGTCTCGTTCCTCGAGCAGCTGGTGAGCACCCTCGAGCAGAAGTACTGCATCGACCGGAACCGCGTCTTCGCCACCGGGTTCTCCGGGGGCGCCCGCATGGCCAGTCAACTGGGATGCGACGCCTCGACGGTCTTCGCCGCCATCGCCCCGGTGAGCGGGTTGCGGTTCCCTTCCCCCTGCGGGTCCCACCGCCCGATGCCGGTCCTGTCCTTCCACGGCACCGCTGACCCCGTCGATCCCTACAACGGCAACGGCCAGGCCTACTGGACCTACAGCGTGCCCGTGGCCGCCGAGCGCTGGGCCGCCCACAACCAGTGCGGCCCGGCCGTCGTGACGTCGCATCCGGCGGCGGGCGTGACCCTGTCGGCGTACGGCGGATGCGCCGCGGGGGTGAGCGTGCAGCTCTACACCATCAGCGGGGAGGGACACGAATGGCCGGGCGGTCCGACTCTGCCACCATCCTTGACCTCGACTCTCGGTCCGCAGACCACGGCGGTCAACGCCAACGCCGTCATGTGGACGTTCTTCGTCGCTCATCCGCTCTGACGCCACCGGCCCACCCACGCCAAGGCACTCATCGAAGCCACACGACCGGACGTCGACTCCCTCCAGGCGCTGGTTCTCATGCTTGGCCTGTTCCGGAGCGTCAACCGACCGAGAGCGGGGCCGCCCTCGGGTCGTGTCGCCGTTCGAGTAGGCGGGGACGGCACCGCCGGCAGTGGCGAGAGGCGTAGAGTCTCCACTGTGCTGCACCTCAGCGGAGGCGAGTGGGTGGTGGCGATCGTCGTCGCCGTGATCGGTGCCTTCGTCGGCTACCGCCTCTCGGAGAACGATCGCCGTACCCTCGGCCGGACGCCATGGGGGCTCCCGTCGCTGGTGTGGGCCCTGTTCTGGTTTCTCTCGCTGCTGGTCGGACTGGTCCTCTACCTCATCGCCCATTCGAACGAGGTGCGCCGGGCCCAGCACAGTCCTCCGGCCGCCTACCCGGGTGCCGGTCGGACCCCGGTCGGCAGCCGGCCCGGCGGCGCTCGGACCCTGAGCGTGGCCGAGCAGTTCCCCGCCTATCCGCGCCCGGCCAACCTGCGACCGGACCGGCCCGACCCCGGCCCGGCTGAGCCGCCGGAAACGGTAGAACCGGCCGGACCGGCGGCAACAACCACACCCGAGGAGTCGTCCGGACCGCAGAGGTGGACCCACTCGCCTCCTGCCTGGCACCCGGATCCGAGTGGGCGCTTCCATTTTCGCTGGTGGGACGGCCATCAGTGGACGTCCCAGGTCTCGACCGACGGGCACCATCTGATCGACACCAACCCCGATCAGCGAATCGGGCCGTACGACTGAGCTTCATTGCGGAGCTGCACTGGCGAGGTTCACTGCGGAGGTTCATTGCGGAGCTTCATTGCGGAGCTTCATTGCTGAGCCTCGGGCCACTACCTAGGTTCGGTACAGAGGTTCGGGGCATCACCAAGGTTCGGGGCCGGCCGGGCACGGGAAGCGGGAGGAAGAGCGCCGATGGCCACCGCTGACGTCGAGAACGAGCCGGACCTGACCGCGCCGCTGCTCGATCCCGATTTCTATGCCGGTGATCCTTTCCCCCTCTACGCCCGGCTCCGCGCCGAGGCGCCGCTGGCGCACAACGGCACCGTCGGGTTCTGGGTGGCCAGCCGGCACGCCGACGTGGTGACCATCTCCCGTGATCCCGACACCTTCTGCTCCAGGCACGGGATCATGGTGTTCGAGATCGGCAGCGAGTACGCCACCCCGCCGACCATGATGCACACCGACCCGCCTGACCACACCCGCTATCGCAGCCTGGTCCAACCCGGGTTCCGCCCGTCGTTCATGCGCGCTCTCGAGGACGGGGTGCGGCGGCGGACCGTGGCCCTGGTCGATGCCATCGCACCCGGCACCCCGGTCGACATCGTCTCTGAGCTGGCCGTACCGTTGCCGTTGCAGGTGATCAGCGACCTGCTCGGCGTCCCCGAGGAGGAATGGCCGCGCTTCTTCCGATGGTCCGAAGCAGTGATCCCCGGAGCAACCGACTGGCCAGAGGAGGAGCGGGCGACCCTGAGCGGTGAGATGGTCACCTACCTTCTGGCGGCGGCGGCCGATCGTCGGGCCGACCCGAAGGACGACATCATCTCCGAGCTGGGTGCGGCCGAGGTCGATGGGGACCGGCTGACCGACGACGAGCTGGCCATGTTCTTGGTGCAGCTCCTGGTGGCCGGGAACGAGACCACCCGCAACATGATGTCCGGTGGCCTGCTGGCGTTTGCCGGTGCCCCGGCCCAGTGGTCGACGCTGCGACGCAACGTCGGGTCCGGCGGCGCGGCCGGTGTGCCCGGTGGGACCGGTCGGGCCGGTCGGGCCGGTCGGTCAGTCCCCGGCGCCGTCGAGGAGATGCTCCGGTGGACGACCCCGGTGGTGTCGTTCATGCGCACCACCACCCGACCGGTGGAGCTGGCCGGGCACCGGCTGGGGGCCGGCGAGCCGATCCTCATGCTGTACGCGTCCGCCAACCGGGATGAAGCGGTGTTCGGGGCTTCCGCCGACCAGTTCGACGCCTCGCGTGACCCCAACCCCCATGTCGCCTTCGGGTTCGGTCCCCACTTCTGCATCGGGGCGGTGCTCGCCCGCCTCGAGGGCCGCATCCTTCTCGAGGAACTGCTCGCCCGCTTCGACTCGATCGAGATGGCCGGGCCGGCAGTGCGGACCGCATCGCCGGTCATCGCCGGGATTCGGTCGGCTCCGCTGGTGTTCGGGGCCGCTTGAACGCCTACGAACCCTGGGCTGTCCCGGCGGCGTCGAGCGAGGCGAGCTGGTCGCCGGTCAGCTCGAGCGTCGCCGCCCGGCAGTTCTCCTCGACGTGGGCCACGGACTTGGTGCCCGGGATGGGGAGCATCACCGGGGATCGGTGCAGCAGCCACGAGAGTGCCACCGCCGAGGGCGTGGCCCCGGTCTCTTTCACGACGGCATCGACTGCGCCACCCGGCTGGGCGAGCTGACCCGAGGCGATCGGGTACCACGGGATGAACGCCAGCCCTTCGGCCTCGCAGTGGTCGAGCACCTCCTCGGAGGAACGGTCGGTCAGGTTGTAGAGGTTCTGGACGCTGACAATGGGGACAACCGCCCGCGCCGCTTCGATCTCCTCGACGCCGACCTGGGACAGCCCGACGTGGCCCACCTTGCCCTCGGACACCAGGTCGGCGAGCAAGCCGAACTGATCCTCGGCCCGGACCTTCGGGTCGATGCGGTGAAGCTGGAAGAGATCGATGTGGTCGACCCCCAGCCGCCGCAGGCTCAACTCACACTGCTGACGCAGGTACTCGGGCCGACCGACCGGTGCCCAAAGGCCGGGGCCCTGCCGGGTGAGGCCGGCTTTGGTGGCGATGACCAGGCCCTCAGGATAGGGATGGAGCCCCTCGAAGATGAGCTCCTCGCTGATCTCGGGACCGTAGGAGTCGGCGGTGTCGATGAGGTCGACACCGAGATCGACAGCCCGTCGCAGCACGGCAAGGCACTCCTGGCGATCATTGGGCTCGCCCCAGATCCCCGCCCCGGTGAGCCGCATGGCACCGAACCCGAGCCGGTGCACCTCGAGGTCCCCGAATCGGAGGGTGCCGCTCGAGAGAACGGGTTGGCTAGCGAGATCGCTCGGAGTGGACGTGGTGCTCATGGCGGCTCCTCGGGCGGCGGGCTGATCGTCGTCGATCGACGGTGCCGGCTCGGTCGACCACTCCGTTCTACCCGGAACGCGCCAGGTTCTCGTCCGTCGGACTCCGTTTGTGCGCTGGCCGCGCCGGGCTCGTGGGTACGGCCTTCACCCGCCAGCGGCCGAGGACGCGTCGGGTAGCCTCGTCGACCGTGGACTTCGACCTTTCGCCCGAGCTCACCGCCCTCCAACAAAGCGTGCGGCGACTTGCTCAGGACAAGGTGAAGCCGCGAGCCCGGGAGATCGACACCACCGGGGAGTACCCGACCGACATCTTCGACGCCTTCCGGCAGGCCGACCTGCTCGGGCTGTGCCTGCCGACCGAGCTCGGGGGCTCGGGCGCCGGGATCCTCGGGCTGACCGTGGCCATCGAGGAGGTGGCCAAGTATTCGAACGCCGCCGCGCCTCATGCTCCTGCTCACCCGGCTGCCGGTGGGTCCGGTGCTCATCGCCGGCAGCGAGCGAGCAGAAGAAGCGGTACCTCCCCGGGATCGCCTCGGGCGAGCTACGGGCCGGGTTCGGGCTGTCCGAAGCCGCAGGCCGGTAGCGACGTGGCCGGCATGTCGACGAGGGCGGTTCCCGACCCCGTCGCCGGCGCCGATGGCGGCTGGGTGCTCAACGGGACCAAATGCTGGATGTCCGGGGTGCGCGAGGCCGACTGGTACACGGTGTTCGCCAAGACCGGCGATCCGGCCTCCCGGGCCCATGATTCGATCACCGCCTTCATCGTGGAGCGCTCGTGGGAAGGGGTGTCGGTCGGCCGCATCGACCACAAGATGGGTGTGCGGGGGATCGACACCGGCGAACTGGTGCTCGAGGACGTCCACGTCCCTGCCGAGAACGTGATCGGCGAAGTCGGCGGGTTCCGTCTGGCCATGCTGGGGCTCAACGCCATGCGACCGATCGTGGCCGCCCGCGGCATCGGCCTGGCTGAGGGAGCGCTCATGTACGCCACCGAGTACGTGCAGCACCGGAAGGCGTTCGGCGGGACCATCGCCGACTTCCAGGGCATTCAGTGGGAGATCGCCAAGCTGGCCGTCGACATCGAGGCCGCCCGGCTCCTGACATACCGCTCGGCGTGGCTCGCCGATCAGGGGAAGTTCACCAAGGAGTACGTGCCCTTTCTCTCCATGGCCAAGTACCACGCCACCGAGTTGGCCGTCCGGGCATCGGGACTGGCCGTGCAGCTGCTCGGCGCCGCCGGGTACATGGAGGACCATCCGACCGAGCTCTGGTACCGCGACGCCCGCCAACTGACCATCGTGGAGGGCACCTCGCAGGTCCAGCTCGGGCTCATCGCCAGAGGTGTGCTCGACCGCGACCTGTGGTGGGACTGATGGCCGCCTTGGGGGATGCGGCCCAGCCGGCATCGACAGGGTCCTCGGCACCGGGCCCAGAGTTCGAAGCCCTCGGGAGATGGCCCGGCGTGTTGACCAGCCTGTTGGCACCGATCTCTCTCACCGTCCCCGAGGCCGAAGCCGTCTTTACCGAGGTGCTGTCGGGCCGGGCCTCGCCGGCCCAGATCGGCGCGCTGGCTGTGGCCCTGCGGGCCAAGGGTGAGTCGGTCGAGGAGATGACCGGCTTCGTCGCGCGCCATGGCGGCCCATGCCGTCCCGCTGGAGCTCCCCGCCGGCACCGAGGTCGTCGACACCTGTGGAACGGGGGGCGACCGCCTCCGGAGCATCAATGTGTCGACCATCGCCGCCCTGGTGGTAGCGGCCACCGGTGCCAAGGTCTGCAAGCACGGCGGGCGGGCTTCGTCTTCGGCCGTGGGCGCGGCCGATGTGCTCGAGGCCCTGGGGGTGGTGGCCGACCTCGGTCCCCGGGGAGTGGCGCGGTGCATCGACGAGGTGGGCATGGGCTTCTGCTTCGCCCCCCGATTCCATCCGGCCATGCGGCATGCCGCACCGGTGCGCAAGGAGCTCGGGATCCCGACGGTGTTCAACTATCTCGGGCCCTTGGCCAACCCGGGCCGGGCTCGGTTCCAGGTGGTGGGTGTGAGCAATCCGGCCATGGCCGACACGATGCTCGGCGTCCTCGCCGCCAACGGCGCGCAGCGAGCCATGATCGTCTACGGGGACGATGGGCTCGACGAGCTCAGCACGACCGGTCCCTCGACCGTTCACGAGCTGGTCGCCCGCGGCGCCGGGGACTACGAGACGACCCGGTACCGGATCGACCCGGCTGACCTCGGCTTTGCCCCTGCCACCCTCGACCAGCTCCGCGGCGGCGACGCCACGGTAAATGCCGACGCCATTCGCCAGGTCATCGCTGGTCAGCCCTCGCCGCACCGGGACATCGCGGTGCTCAACGCCGCCGCCGCCCTGGTGGTCATCGGCCAGGTGCCGGACCTGCCGACCGGCGTGGCACTGGCTTGTGAAGTCGTCGACGACGGCCGGGCCAACCGGGTGCTCGATGAACTGATACGGGTTTCGGTCTCGACTGCCTCCGACGAGACGGCCGACTCACCGGCATAGCCTCTCCGGACCGGGCCGGCTTTCGGTCGACGCTTTCTCGGGTCGTTGAAGGGAGGGTTCCACTTCCGGATGAGGCGCGCTTCTTCGGCCCACGCCCCGATGCGGCCCTCACAGACGCGGTGGTGAACAGTGTGCAGCTGGCGCAGCATGCGGGCGGAAAGGGAGCGCCGGTCCCCGGCGAAGTGGGAACGCACCCCGATGCGGATGTCATGTGCCCGGCTGACATAGAGGACGTGGCCGGCGGCGTCGCAGAACCAGTAGACGCCCGGCAGCGTGGGGGAGCCTGGTGGTGAGACGCAGTTTGCGTGCTTCGGGGTGACCGACCAGACGCGGGAGGTCGAGCAGCTCCGCCAGTCCGAGGATGCCGAACGACCCAGCCCGCTCGAGCAGGGCGTGGAGGAGATCTCCGGTGGCCAGCACGTCGGCCAGGGCGCGGTGCGAGGGACGGTGAGCCAGTCGGAGGGCGGTGGCCAGGGTGGCCAGCTTGCAGTCGGGCACGGTGTCACGGACCAGTCGTCGGGCCAGGGCCAAGGTGTCCACCGCGTAGTTGGCGAATGGTTGGCGATCCGTCGAGACCAGCGCATGGTCGAGGAAGGAGAGGTCGAAACGGATGTTGTGACCCACCAGCACGGTGCCGCCGACGAACTCCAACAGCGAGGGCAACATGGCCCCGGTGGTGGGGGCTCCGAGCACCATGGCGTCGGTGATGCCGGTCAGGGCGCTGATGAACGGGGGGATCCGCTGATCGGGCCGGACCAGGGTCTGAAAGGTGCCGAGCAACTCGCCACCCCGGTACCGGGCTGCGGCCACCTCGGTCAGCGAGGATGCGGGCGGAGCTCCCCCTGTGGTCTCGACGTCCACCACGGTGAAGGTCACTTCGTGGAGAGGGGTCCCGAGCCCGTGGCACGATTCCTGAGTCGTGAGCGCCATGCCTACAGACTACCGAACACCTGTTCGTTTATGGGTGGATGAGGTCGGATGTGGCCCGACTACGTTGTGGCCGGTGAACGCCGAATCGCCCCGTGCTCCGGCATCGGCCCCGGACCCGGCGTCGGTTCCGGGCCCGTCCTCGGGTTCCGAACCGAGTGCGTTGATCCGCTATCGCTGCGCCGCCTGCGGCAACCTGACCCGGTTCGACGTGGTGACGCAACGCCGGACCCGGGCGTTCCATCACTTCTCGGTAGGAGGAGAGCTGACCATCGAGGACGTGGAGGTGCTGGACGAGTCGGTGGAGGAGGTGTCGTGCCGGTGGTGTGGCCATGGCGACGCGATCGAGGTACTGGCGGACGGCGCATCGCCGGGGGAGTAGGTCCGGCACCGGATCCGCAGGCTGGGCCCAATCCCGGTTGGGCGCCGAGTCCGGACCAAAACGGTGGGGACGTGGGCTCCACCCGGGGCCGGCCCGACGCCAACGACCGGACGGCTGCGCCCTCGCCGGCCGTGAACGACGGGGGCAACCCGCTGTCCGCTCCCGGCTTCGTGACCGGATTGCGACCGATTCCGGCCGAGGTGGGCGACCGAGCCGCCCAACTCTCAGCCGGTTGGCCGGCTTCGGACATAGTGGGCACGAGCCCGGGCGGCGATCCGGTCGAGTTCCGAATCGGCGAGGTGGGGGCCGTGGTGCTGGTGGCCTTCCTGGCCGCGGCGTGTGACGGGTGCGACGCCTTCTGGCAGGGCTTCGGTGGTGGGGAACACCCCGAGCTTTCGCCCGGCGTGGTACCGGTCATCGTGACCAGAGGGCCGGAGACCGTCGCGCCGCTGGAGGTCAGCCGGCTGGCCGTCGGCGTCGGCACCACCCCCGTGATCATGACCGACCAGGCGTGGACGGACTACCGGGTGTCCGGATACCCGTTCTTCGTGGTGGTCGAGCCGTCGACTCGGACGATCATCGCCGAGACCGTCGGATTCGGTTGGTCGGACCTCGTCCGGGTGGTGCAGCGATCGGTCGGCTGAGCGTCGGCTGTCCTGGCACCTGAAGGTGCCGCTGGGACAGCGGATTGCCCCTGTCACCTGGTCACGGCCTGACCAGCTTCGCCTCCGACCTGGACCGTGGGCTCGACCGGGCTCAAGAAGGTCTCCGATGCCGTCGATACTCGCGGCGTGGAGGCACCCCCAGTCCCCGCTGACGATTTGCTCAGGGTCGGGTCGCTCCGTCGGCTGGGACTGCTCGACACAGAACCCGAGGAGCGGTTCGACCGGATCACCCGCATCGCCCGCCGGCTGTTCGGCGTGGACACCGCGCTGGTGAGCCTGGTCGACATCGATCGTCAGTGGGCCAAGTCCAGGCAGGGCCCCGCTTCTCTCGAGTCCCTCGAGGTCCTGGAGTCCCCGAGGGACCTCTCGTTCTGTGGCCACGCCATCCTGGGTCACGAGGTGCTGGCGGTCCCGGACGCCGCCACCGATCCCCGTTTCTCCGACAACCCGCTGGTTGTCGGGCAGCCCCCGGTGCGCTTCTATGCCGGGTGCCCTATCGCCAGCCCGGAGGGGGCGATGATCGGGACGCTCTGCCTGTTCGACGAACAGCCCCGTGTCCTCAGCGCCGACGACCTTGTTGTCTTGCGTGATCTCGCCGCCATGGTCGAGCACGAGATCGCCATGGCCCGGCTGGCGATCGACGACGAGCTGACCGGACTGGCCAACCGCCGGGGATTCACCATGATCGGCACCCAGGCGTTGGCGTTCTGTCAGCGTCAGCAGGTCGATGCCCTCGTGGTGCTGGCCACGATCGACGGCATGGGTGCGGTCAACGAGCGCGGCGGACGGCCCGCCGGGGATCAGCTGATCCGCATGGGCGCTTCGGCCATGGCCGACACGTTCCGGTCCTCGGACGTGGTCGGTCGGGTCGGTGGCTGTCAGTTCGCCGCGCTACTCACGGGCTATGAGGGAAGCGAAACACAAGTTGCTGATCGTCTGCGCTCAGCAGTGGCGGCCAGCAATCTCGAGCTTCAGCGCACGACGTTCGGGCTGTCGATGACCGTGGGTTCCGCCCGCTTCAACCATCGGGACCCCGAGCTGCTCGAGGTCCTGATGCACCGCGCCGACGCCTGGACACCCGCAGACGGACGGCATCGTCGGCGAGGAGGCCAGGCCGAGGGAGCGGCTTCTTGAGCCGCCTGGACCCGCTCCCGTAACTCGTCTGACGCAGAACTCTTAGCTCCGATCGGCAAGGGGCACAGCCGACTCACACGCGGCTACCCGATGCTGGAAGTTGACAGCATCCGCCGATCAAGGAGCAGGACATGCGCACACGAAACGGAGCAAACGCTCACCCCTCGGCAGTGCCCGAGAGGATGGATGGGGAGGAGGATCCACCCTGGAGTCCGACCCGCCGCAGACGTGGCGTCCGGGTCACCACTGCCGCGGCAGCGGCGCTCGGACTGGCTCTGGCCGGAGGGTCGGTGGCCGGCGCGGCCTCGTCCACGACACAGTCTCCGCCGAGTATGTCGGGGTCGGCCCCGCAGGCCAGTCGGCCTCCCGGCGGAGGAAGCCCGCCGTCAGCGGTCGGGACGGTCAAGTCGGTGGGCAACGACACCTTCACCCTCACCACCCAGGACGGGACGATGGTGACGGTCGACGTGTCGAGCTCGACCGCCTACCTCGACCACGACGTGACCTCGCCCTCGTTGGCCAACGCCACGGTGGGTGAGCACGTGGCGGTGTTCGGCACCGACGACGCCAACGTGGTCACCGCCACCAGCGTGGCCATCGGTGCACCGCCCAGTGGTGGCCCCGGCGGGACCCACGCCGGTCTCGGCGGAGGAATCCCGCCGTCAGCGGTCGGGACGGTCAAGTCGGTGGGCAACGACACCTTCACCCTCACCACCCAGGACGGGACGACGGTGACGGTCGACGTGTCGAGCTCGACCGCCTACCTCGATCACGCCGTGACCTCGCCCTCGTTGGCCAACGTCACGGTGGGTGAGCACGTGGCGGTGTTCGGCACCGACGACGCCAACGTGGTCACCGCCACCAGCGTGGCCATCGGCGCACCGCCTGCCGGCGGTCCCAATGGGGCGCCCGGCAGCAAATCTGGCAGCAAGCCCAGCGGGCCGCCGCCGGCCGGGTCAGGGAGCGGTCCTCCGAGCTAACGCCGTGGCCACCGACGGCACCGTCTCCCGTCGCTGGCCAGCAGTCGCCTCACCCCCATCCCGTCCCGGCACCTCACCCCAGGGTGCCGGGACGGGATCCCTCGCTTCGATCGGGCCTCGGTGGGCGGTTCCTACGCTCTCGACGACGCAACTTCTGCGGGAAGGCATCAGAGAGACTGTCTTCCCGTTGGGCTCCGGTCGTCCCCCTGTTCCCCGAGCTATTGGCCGATCTGATGCCGATTCCCCGAGCTACTGGCCGATCTCGATGCCGAGTTTGTCCGGCCTCCGCGGGGACTACTACCGCACGGACTGCTACCGCAGGGACTGCTACCGCAGGGACTGCTACCGCAGGGACTGCTACCGCACGGACTGCTACCGCACGGACTGCTACCGCACGGCGGCCATGGTCTCTGCTACCAGGGATACGAAGGCGTCGACATCTTCTTCCGTGGTGTCGAACGAGGTCATCCAGCGCACGACACCGGACCGCTCGTCCCAGACGTAGAAGGGGTAGTGCTGCTGCAGGGCTTCGGTCACCGCCCGGGGCAGGGCGACGAACACGCCGTTGGCCTCGACCGGGTAGGCGGGGGAGATGGCCGCCACCGAGTGGATCCCCTCGGCCAACCGCTTGGCCATGGCGTTGGCCCGCTCCGCGTTGGCTCGCCACAGGCCGTCCGAGAGCAGGGCCAAGAACTGGGCCGATGCGAATCGCATCTTCGAGGCCAGTTGCATCGACTGCTTGCGGATGTAGCGCATGGAGGGATCATCGGTGGACCCAAACGAGATGACCGCCTCGGCACCCATGGCGCCGTTCTTGGTGCCACCGAAGGAGAGGACGTCCACCCCCAAGGCCGGCCCGAACGCATCGAGCCCCACGTCGAGGAAGGCGGCGGCGTTGGCGAGCCGGGCTCCGTCCAGATGGAGGTACAGCGAGCGGTCGTGAGCCCAACGGGACAACTCGGCGATCTCATCAAGGCGGTAACAGGTTCCGACCTCGGTCGCCTGAGTGATCGACAGGACCCGGGGCTGTACATGGTGTTCGTCGCCAACGCCCCTGGCCGCGTCCTCCAGCATCTCGGGAGTGAGCTTGCCGTCCGGCGTCGGAACCGGGATCAACTTGCTGCCGAGGAACCGCTCGGGAGCACCACACTCGTCGGTGTAGATGTGGGCGCTGGCGGCACAGATGACCGCCTCGAACGGCCGCAGGAGGGACTGCAGACCGATCACGTTGGCCCCCGTGCCGTTGAAGGCCAGGAAGACCTCGGCTTGCGGGCCGAAGTGTTCCTGGAACCGCGCGATGGCCTGGGCCGTGACGGGATCGTCGCCGTAGGCGGGCGCGTGGTCCTCGTTGCAGGCGATGATCGCCGCCAGGACGTCGGGGTGGACGCCTGACCAGTTGTCACTGGCGAAGGTTCGTGGGCGCTCGGACACGGGAATGGATGCTCGAACGACGAACGGATATTCAGCTGCGGACGAGCGGCTTGTAGCGAATCCGGTGGGGTTGATCCGCCTCCACACCGAGACGCCTCTTTCGATCGGCCTCGTAGTCGCTGAAGTTCCCTTCCCACCAGCGGACCTCCGAGTCCCCTTCGAAGGCGAGGACATGGGTGGCGATGCGATCGAGGAACCAGCGGTCGTGGCTGATGACCACGACGCACCCCGGGAACTCGAGAAGGGCGTCCTCGAGGGCCCGGAGGGTATCGACGTCGAGGTCGTTGGTCGGCTCGTCGAGGAGCAGCACGTTCCCGCCGCTCTTCAACACCTTGGCCAACTGGACCCGGTTGCGCTCCCCACCTGAGAGCTGACCGACCTTCTTCTGCTGGTTGCTGCCGGTGAACCCGAAGCTGGCCACATAGGCGCGGGCGTGAAGCTCGCGGCTTCCGACCACGATGCGGTCGACGCCGCCGGTGATCTCGTCGAAGACGGTGGCATCCGCGGCCAGCGCCTCCCGCGACTGATCGACGTAGGCCAACTTCACCGTGGCACCGATCTCCAGCGTGCCGCGGTCGGGAGACTCGTCGCCGACGATCATGCGGAAGAGCGTGGTCTTGCCCGCCCCGTTCGGCCCGATGACACCAACGATTCCACCGGGCGGCAAGAGGAAGGAGAGCCCGTCGATGAGGAGCTGCTCGCCGTAACCCTTCACCAACCCTTCGGCATCCACCACCCGATCACCGAGGCGCGGCCCGGGTGGGATGGCGATGTCCAGCGCGTCGGCCCGTCGGTCGGCGGCAGTGGCCTCAGCCTTGGCCACCAGGTCGTTGTAGGCGTTGATTCGGGCCTTGCCCTTGCTCTGGCGGGCCCGGGGGGACATCCGGATCCACTCGAGCTCGCGTTCGAGGGCTTGGCGCCGCGCCAGATCCGACTTCTCTTCGCCGGCCAGGCGGGCCTGCTTCTGCTCCAGCCAGGACGAGTAGTTCCCCTGCCATGGAATGCCGCCACCGCGATCGAGCTCGAGGATCCAGCCGGCCACGTTGTCCAAGAAGTAGCGGTCGTGGGTGACCGCCACCACCGTGCCCGGGTAGTCCTGGAGCGTGCGCTCCAGCCAGGCCACCGACTCGGCGTCCAAATGGTTGGTGGGCTCGTCGAGGAGCAGGAGATCGGGCTTGGACAGGAGGAGCCGGCACAGTGCCACCCGCCGGCGTTCGCCCCCCGAGAGGGTCGCCACCTGGGCATCGGGCGGGGGCAACCTCAGGGCGTCCATGGCGATCTCGAAGGTCCGCTCGAGATCCCAGGCGCCGGCGGCGTCGATCTTGTCCTGGAGCTCGGCCTGCTCGGTCAAGAGCTTGTCGAAGTCGGCGTCCGGCTGGCCCATCGCCGCGCAGACCTGGTTGAACCGGTCCACCATGGCCTTGGTCTCGGCGATACCGTCGGCCACGTTGCCCAGCACGTCCTTGTCGGGGTCGAGTCGGGGCTCTTGGGCCAGGAAGCCCACGGTGAACCCGGGGGTGAGGCGAGCCTCCCCGGTGAACCCGTCGTCCTCACCCGCCATGATGCGGAGCAACGAGGACTTTCCTGAACCGTTGGAGCCGATGACCCCGATCTTCGCTCCGGGGTAGAAGGAGAGGTTGATGCCCTTGAGCACCTCCCGGTCAGGGGGATAGAACCGCCGCAGGTCCCGCATGGTGTAGATGTACTGGGCTGCCATGCCGACCAGTGTGTCAGGTGGCGCGACCCGCCTTGACGCTCGTAGCCCCGTGGACCGGTTCCAGCTGGAGACGAACCGGGATCGGAACGGGTATCGGTGACATAGCCTTGGCCGCGATGACGGGACACCTTTGCCTCGGCGCGACGTCGTCATTGGGTGCGTCTGTCCTCGAACCGGAGGGACCGCGCTGGTCGGAGGTCGTTTCGATTGGCGGTCGTTGTGGCTAAAGATCTCGCGAATACCGGCGATCAGGTGGCTTCGGACCAAGGTGAGGTGGAAGCAGATCGAGTGGCAGCCGGTGGCGTCGTGTCACCGACGCAAGATCTCTCAGAGCCGCCGCCGTCGGTTCAGCCGACGGTTCCGCCATCCGAAGCGGAGAGGGAGGGCGCTGAGGCGATCTCCGCGGGCGACGACGAACAGCTTGTGGCTCTTTCGCCGAGCCGGACCGCAGTGGGCGCCATGGTCTCGCGGCTGGTTACCGCCATCCGGGACGGCGACGAGAAGATGGTGGAGAGCGCAGTCTTGACCCTCAGCCGGCGCAGTCGTCTCCTGGCCCCCCTGGCCATGGTGGTCGGGGCGTTTGCCATGTTGTTCCAAGGGATAAAGCTGTTGTTCACCAACTGGCGTCTGACGTTGGTGCAAATCCTCCCGGCCATGTGGATCTGGGCTGCAATGCTCGACCTCAAGGTTCACGTATTGCACGGAAAGTCGTTCCATCCGCTGTACGGACTGTGGCTCATTCCTATCGTCCTCGGCATCGCCGCCATCACAGCTGCCGGGTTCTTCCTGAATGCCGTGTTTGCTTTCGCTATCGCCGTTCCGGGCTCGCCGCAGATCCGACCGGCATTGGCCGAGGCCCGCCGGCACAAGGCGACGGTGTTGACCTGGGGATTCGTGATCGGTCTGGCGCTGGGATTTGCAACCATGGTGACCAATCGATGGGGTGTCCGCTGGTTCGGACTCTCCTTGGGCATCGTGGTGGCGGTGATGATGGTGGCCTACGTCGCGGTCCCCGGCCGTCTCGTGGGCCTCAGTCCGAGCCGTTCCAGGCGCGAAAAGCTGACCGCATCGGCGGTGGGCGGGGCGATGGGGGCTTTGGTGTGCTCACCTCCATACCTCCTCGGCCGGGTGTCGATCCTGCTTCTCGGGTCTCCAGCCTTTCGTTTCGTCGCCGTTATCCTGCTGATCATCGCGGTCGTCCTGCAGACTGGCGCGACCAGCGCGGTTAAAGCCATCAAGCTCAGCGCCAAGCTGACCGCTGGTCGCGACCCACAGACCTCACCTGTCGCCGCTCCGACGGCCGGTCCAGCGCGTGGGATCCAGGGGGGATAGCGGGAGACCGGACACAGCCTCGTGTCTCGAGAACCTTCCATGGCAGCTCTCCGGTCGGCCAGGGCCGAGCGCTTCCGGCTCACTCCCGGCGGGTGACCGGGGGATCGTCGGTCGAGCCTGGTGGCGCCTTCGGTTTGGTCCGTGCCTTGGTCTTGGCCTTCGACCGTCGGGGCCGGGGCTTCGGGGTGGAGGGTGCCTCCCAGGTCCAGCGACCCGGGCCCCCGCCCAACCGGAACCCCCGGTGGGTGCGCAGGTCGTGGTGGTGGGAGCAGAGGCGGGCGATGTTCTCCAAGGAGGCCGGGCCGTCGTCGTCGAAGGCGATCCCCCAGTGGTCCATCTCCAGGCCCTGGGTGGCGTCACAGCCCGGGACCACACAGGTCCGGTCTCGGTCCACCACCGCCTTGCGCAGGGCGGTCGGGATGGACCGGCCCAGGTGGCAGATGGTGGTGACGTCGACCCCGTTGGTGATGACCAGGTCGACCAAGGCGTCCCCCATGAGGTCCCGGGCGGTGTCAACCGAGACCGGCCCGACCCCGGGGATCTGACAGGTCTCGCCGGGGGCGAGGGTCCCCCGGCGGAGGGCATCGAGGTCGACCCGGAGGGTCACCAGGGCCTTGGGGTCGGGGACCCGGGACCGAGCCGCCCCGTCGTCGTCGTCGGCCTCGGGGGCCAGGGCCGGGCCGAGGATGCCCCGCCCGGTGACCAGGGCCACCAGGGCGTCGGCGGTGTAGGCGTCCCGGGCGTCGAGGACACCGTCTGTGCGGGCCCGTTCGAAGTGCCGGGCCGACTCCTTGGCCAACGTGGCGGCGAGGGCCGCCCCCGCCGCCGGGGTCAAGGCGGCGTCCAGGCGGAAGGCCCCCTCGGGGTCGGTCCAGGTCCGACAGCGCCGGGCCCGGTGCAAGGCGGCCGTCCGCTCGGCCGCCTCCTCGGCCGAGCGCCCCTCGGCCCGGGCCGACAGGCACCGGTCCCGCAGCTGGCGCCAGGAGTCGTGCTCGGCCTCGGCCACCAGGGAGGCCCCCCGGGCCGGGTTGACCTCGGCCGCCCCGGCCACGAGGGCCGCCCCCGGCGGGGACAGCCGCCCGCCTCGGTAGGCGGCGTCGAGGTCGGGCTGGTGGACGAGGGCCGCCCCGAGCTTCAAGTCGTCGACGGCCCGGCCGAGGGGCTGGCCGGTCACCGAGGCCAGCCAGTCGGCGGCGCTCTTGTGGCCCGACCGCTCGGGACGGTTGGACTCGGCCACCCGGGCGGCGGCCAGGGTCTTGCCCGCCCCGCACAGGCGCTCGGCCCGGCAGAACCAGTCGACCAGGGTGGCGGCGTCGTCGGCCCCGTAGCGGCCGGGTTCGAAGTCCGACACGAACGAGGCGATGACCTCGATGGCCCCGGCCAGCGCCTGGCTACCGGCGAGCGACACGCCATTCTCCGGGCCGGTCGTCGGGCCGGCCGGAACCGCCCCGTCTGTCGCCCGTCTCGTCCCGTTCGACCCGGTGGCCGAGCTACCTCTGCCTGCCATGGACCCACACTGCCGCGAGGGTGTGACGGATCGTGGGGGAGGCCGAATCGGTCTCCGGAGCCTCGAAGGTGGCGCGAAGTCCAACCACGCATAGCGTTGGCATTGACACTCTGGGTCGTGAGAAGAATGGCCGAGAGAACGACCCACCATTGGCCGACCACACATTGGATGGGAGCGGGATAACGGTGGGTCGCGCCTACTGCGGTAGAAGTCGACTGCGCGCCGGCGCCGTGCACCATTCGACGCCATGCAGGAGATCGAACCATCCGGAAAACCAGACATGCCAATAGAAATTCGTCGACCTGTTCGGAAAGACGAAGGAACCGGACCGATGAACCACCCTCAATGCAAGGTGATCACCAAGGAATCGAGCAAGGTCGAGGACGAACGATTGACCGATGTTCTTCGGGCCCGGGTCCGGTCCACAAACTCCAGTCCGCCCGCAACTGACCGGAGGAGGAATTGTCAAAAGTAGTTGCACACCCAGTGCAATTACTTTTGCTTCCTTCGCAGACGACTCTTATGGTCCGCTCCCTATGGTTCGACCGTGTGTTGAAGATCTGGCTGACGGTCAGCCGAGATCGAAGTGAAAGAACAACTGAAGTGCGGTGGATCGGAGGATGGCCGCCGCGCCATTGACTGGGAGCTTCTGGTCGTACGCGACCGAGACCTTGGGACGCATCCGATGCGGCGCCTCTTGACCGCCCTCGTCACCCTGGTAGTCGTGGAGATATCCGTCACGCTCCTTGCCGGCCCGGCGTTCGGTGCGGCCTCTGGGGGTGAGGGTCCCGGGGGAACGGTCAATGTGGGTGCCTCGAGCGGTGGGTCCGCCGGCGGTCTTCCCGGTACCCCGGGGGGTGGCGGACCGGGCGGACCAGGGAGTGCGGGCGGTGGCGTCGGCTCCGCCTGGTCCTGCACGTACTCGAAGCTCCTACTCAACGACGAGGGAGGTATCGCGCCAGGAGGTCCGACCCCGGGAAGCTGGTATTCAATGACTTGCAACAACTCGGCCACCGGGGCCTCGTTCAACCAGACCCTTTGGATAGCTGACCAGACGCCGAACCCGGGAACGCCGGCGGTGGATCCCTATGTGCTCGCCCTTCAGGCCGAGCGGTCGCTCCAGCTGCCACCACCGTCGATGCATTTCAATCCAGCCGGGACTTCTGTGGTCAACCTCTCGACGTGGCTTTGGATCGACGGGTCCATCTGGCATTCCTACTCGGTCGAGGCATCTGCCGGATCGGTTACTGCTACTGCAGTGGCCACACCGACGTCGGTCACATGGACAATGGGAGACGGCAACGTCGTCGTCTGTGGCGGTCCCGGGGTTCCGTTCGATACAGGCCGCCCAGCCTCAGGACAAACCACCGCGTGTGCGCACGTCTATCAGGCTTCCTCGGCCGGCCAGCCGGCGCCGGACGGCAACCCGAACGATGCATCCTTTGCCGTCGTCGCCACAGTCTCGTGGTCGGTGCAGTGGTCAGCCCAGGGAGCGCCGGGCGGCGGTTCCCTCCCGGGTCTGACTACATCGTCGTCGACCGGACTCCGGGTTGAACAGGTCGAGAGCATCTTCAGCTCGGCGTCGGCCCGACCCCGTAGATCCGCCACGCCCGAGTTAACGCTGTGACCTCAACACTCGAGCGATCGCCGCTGGCCGACCATGGCCGGGATCATCAAAGGCCACCCGCGCTTCCCATCGTCGCGAGTGGCAGGAGGCCATTGATGACCGTTCTGTCAGCTTTGCTCGTCTTCGGCAGCATCGCCGCGTTCGCCACTGTCTACGCATCCGCAAACCACGCGCAGTCTGTGCTGATCGTGACTCAGACGATCGAGCAGGGCCAGCGTATTTCGGCGGGTGATCTAGGACAGGCGAGCGCGACGATCTCCTCCGGTGTCGAGCCCATTCTGGTGGCAGATGCCCCAGACCTGGCCGGAAGACGAGCGGCGGTGACCATTCCGGCCGGTTCGCTGTTGACTCTCGCCGACACGACGACGTCGCAGCCGATCTATCCGGGAGAGGCTGTCGTGGGGATGGCGTTGAAGCCGGGCCAAGTTCCGGCGGGTGGAGTCGAGCCGGGGGAGCAGGTGATGATGGTCGAAACCGGGGCTCCCGGTACACCGCTGGCGTCGCTGCCATCGTCGACAGGCAGCGCAGCGGGTGTCTCAACCGGTTCCGGGATACTCGTGCCCCGAGCGACCGTGTTCGACGTCGAAACGACATCGCCCGACACGTCGAGCTCGGGCAGCACGGCGAATGCTGGCGATGGCTCCCAACTGGTCTCAGTCGAAGTAACGGACTCCCTCGCCCCGGAAGTGTCGGCCGCGGCGGCGGCCGATCAGGTGAGTCTTATTCTGCTTCCGGCATCTTCTGGCGCGAGCTCCGGGAGCGACGGGCACGGCTCCTCATGACGATCGTTGCCATCGCCTCACTCAAGGGGGCCCCGGGAGTCACCACGCTCTCCTGTCTCGTGGCGGCAACCTGGCCGTCGGAGCGCGAGGTGGTCCTGGTCGAGGGTGATCCGAACGGCGGCGACATGGCGGCCAGATTCGGGCTCTCTACCAAGCGCGGCTGGTCCTCGTTTGCTGCAGCCTCCCGCCGCCTGAAGGGTATCGAGCCGATCACCGCTCACGTCCAACCGCTTCCCGGCGGGCTGAGGGTGATGGTAGGCACCAGGCTCACCGACTCGGTGGCAGATCAACGAACGATTTGCTCGCTGTTGTCGAGTGTCAGTTCAGACCAGGACGAGGCGTTGGACATGATCGTCGATATCGGCAGGCTGCTGCCCGGCGAATTGGGCGTTGACCTGTGGCTCGAACGATCGACGGCGGTGGCCATCGTGCTGCGACGAGACGCCGCCTCGATCCTGCACGTCCGTGACCGCGGGGCGGTGCTTCGCTCCCGTTGCCATGGACGGGTCGGTCTGGTGTTGGTCGGGCCGGGTCCGTTCCCGAATAAGGAGGTCGAGCGATTCACCGAGCTGCCCGTCTTGGCCGAGCTTCCTGACGACCCTCAGGCGGCGCAGATCGCCGGTGGTCATCCGGGTGGGCCATCCCGGCTGTCCCGTTCGCTTCTCGTCCTGTCCTCGAAGCGACTCGCCGCCACCCTCAGTGGACTCGATCGGTCCCAACATCCGGAAAAGGACGAGCGCGTTGAAGAACAGGGATCTGCCGAGCTGCCCGTCGGCACGCCTGTCGAACCGGACGACATCCGTTTGCCCCGACGTCTCAAGATGGCCGGCCACCGTTGGCGTCGGCCGTGGGCCGTCGCGGCAGGAGCGATAGGCGCAGCCAGATCGACGCGACGCGTCGATTGCCCACTCGGCGGGGACGCCTCGGTCGAGCCTCACCGGTCATTTCTGGCAGATGAGCCCGCTTCGCCGGCCGGTGAACCAGTTGACCCGTCGTCCCGGGCAGCCCAAGTGGTACTCGGGGATCAGGAACGGGAGGCAGTTCGGTGAGGGACATCATCGCCAGCGCCATCCGTGAGCGTGTGGCAGAAGACCTGGCTTCGCCCGAGGCGGCCGCGCTGGTGGGCGAAGACCGACGCGAGTTCGCTCGCCGACAGATCTTTGCCCATCTCGATCTTCTCTCCGCAGGAGAGGACCGGTGGCTGCACGCGGACAGCGAGTCTCAGCCGGTCCAGGCGGACGAACAGCGCCTGGCTCAATCGGTGCTCGATGCTCTCTTTGGCATGGGGCGGTTGCAGTCGCTGATCGATGACCCCGACATCGAGAACATCGACATCAACGGGTGTGACCGCGTCTGGGCCACCTACGCCGACGGGTCGAAGCGAATGATGCCGGACGTGGCGGACTCGGATGAAGAGCTCATCGACCTTGTGCGCTCGGCGGCCAGCCGCTTCGGCCTGTCCGAACGACGCTTCGATCTGGCTCGACCCGAATTGGATCTGCGCCTGCCCGACGGTAGCCGGCTCTCGGCACTCATGGCCGTCGTAGCTCGTCCGGCGGTATCCATTCGGCGCCACCGCTTCTCGGACCTGTCACTCTCCGATCTCCGGAGGCTGGGCTCGATCGACGAGGGATTGGAGTCATTGCTCAGATCGGCTGTCCGCGCCCGAAAGAACATCGTGGTCTCGGGGGCAATGAACACCGGGAAAACCACTCTGCTCCGGGCCCTGGCGTCCGAGATCCCGCCCCGGGAGCGATTGGTGACCATCGAGCAGGCGTTCGAGCTCGGGCTGGACACTTCCTTACACCGGCACCCGGACATGGTTGCCCTCGAGGCGCGGCAGGCCAACATGGAAGGCGCCGGTCTTATCTCGGTCGCCGATCTGGTCCGCCGGGCGCTCCGCATGAACGCCGATCGGGTGATCGTGGGCGAAGTGCTCGGGGACGAGGTCCTGCCCATGCTCAACGCCATGAGCCAAGGGCGGTCCGGCTCGATGTGCAGCATCCACGCCGATTCGTCGGCCGGGGTGTTCCGACGGATCGCCTCTTATGCCGTGCAGGCGCCGGAGCGATTGCCGCTCGAGGCAAGCAACTTGTTGGTGGCCGGAGCGGTCCACCTCGTTGTGCACCTCGACTCTGAGATGCACGACCCACTCGATGGATCGGACGGGACAGAAGAGTGGGTTTCCGCCCCGATCCCCAGGAGCCTGGAGCGGGGAGCCAGGGGGCTGGTCACGTCTCGACTCCGACCATCTCCAAGACAGAACACCCTTCGATGAAGCTCCCACCGCCGGGCCTGACGCCAATCGCAGGGATCACCAGGACTCCGATTTCGGGGCCACAGCCGCCCGGGCCCGGTTCGTCTCTTCGATCCGCGAGGTGGTGGACGCGGAGGGTGTGCAAGTCGTCTCCAACGAGGTCTACCGACCCGGACTCGACCGGCGAGCCGAGGCCCCGTTTCGCCTTTGCGGCCCGAGACGCTCCGGGAGTTGAGTCGGTTCGGTTATGAACCGCCCCGTTCCGAGATCCTGAGCGCACGGTATGAGCTCGGTCGTCCGGTGCTCTGCGGTCTGTGCTTCGGCTCGGGGTGGTCGGGATCGTGATGTCCTGGCAGATGCAGGGTCCGGCACCGTCGGCTGCGCTCTCCCGGTACGGGGCAGGTATGCGAGCCGGCTCCCACGCCTGGCCCTGGCAGGATTCTCCGGCGTGGCCGTGGGTCTGGTCACGGGCTGGCCGGTCGGCGTTTTGCTTACCGGGGTGGCGGTCTACGGGGTTCCAGAGCTCTTCGGTCGGACCTCGGGATCAGTTTCGATCACCAAGATCGAAGCCATCGCCACCTGGACCGAGATGCTGCAGGGGACGCTGGCGGCCTCGGCCGGTCTCAGCCAGGCGATCATGGCCACCTCGGCGTTGAGCCCCATGGTGATACGGGATGCGACCATGCGGCTCTCGGCCAGGTTGGGTTCGGGGATGCAGCCACGGGATGCATTGATCCAGTACGCAGACGATCTCGACGATCCTTGCGCGCGACCGCGTGGTCTGCGCCTTGGTCTTGGCGGCATCAGCTCGCGCCCAGCGACTGGGCGAGTTGTTGGCGGCCCTGGCCGACTCGACCAGGGAGGAGGTCGCCCTGCGATTGCGTATCGAGACCTCACGGGCCTCGGTGCGGAGCAGCGTGCGGACCGTTCTGGTGTTCTCCGTTGCCTTCGCCGCCGGGCTGACCCTCCTCGGCCACCGCTATCTGGTGCCGTTCGGCACCGGGACCGGACAGGTAGTGCTTCTGTTGGTCGGAGCGCTGTATGCCACTGGCTTGACGTTGATGGTCTTGCTCGCCCGGCCGCCGGCGCCCATGCGCTTGATTGGACATGGGGTGGTCACGCGATGAGCCTCGCTCTCGTCATCGGGGCGCTCATCGGGCTTGGACTGGTCGGCATGATTCGCGGCCTCTCCCCCGTTCGACCCTCGCTTGACGCCATTGCTGCAGCACTGGATCGCAGACCGGAAGCAGACGTTCCAGCCGGTCGGGCTGTCGGCTTCTCCCTCGGATCAGGCGGTGAGGCTGTCCTCCGTTTGATCGATCGATCGCCGCTGACCAGGGAACGATGGGGCTCCCTCGGTCCGCACCTGGCCATCACCGGCGACTCGCCCGAGTTGGTCGCTTCGAAGATGCTGGTCATGGGAGGGGCTGGTCTGCTTGTCCCACCCTTGCTGTGGTTGGTCTCCCAAATCGCCGGCATGACGGCCGTTCCGCTGGGGGTCGCCATCGCGGTGGCTTTCGTCACCTTTCCAGCGGGTGTCTCCTTGCCGCTGCTCGAACTCGTGAGGCGGGCGCGGAGCGACGGCACCACGCACGGGTCCTGGTGGGTAGCTTCGTCGACCTCGTCGTCCTGAATCTGGCCGGGGGCATGGGAGTCGAGAGCGCGTTGTTCACGGCCGCTCAGGTGAGCTCGGACTGGACTGCGCAACGCATCTCGCGATCGCTGATGAAAGCGCGTGAGAGTGGCCAGTCCTCTTGGGCGGCGCTGAGCGAGCTCGGAATCGAGATCGGTCTTTCAGAGCTGATCGAGCTGTCGGCCACCCTCCAGTTGGCCGGAACCGAGGGATCGCGCATTCGACAGTCGCTCGGAGCCCGGGCGGTCGCTCTGCGGCGCCACGAACAGGCCGATGCCGAGAGCGTGGCCAACACGACCACCGAGCGGCTCTTCTTGCCCGGCGCCCTTCTACTCGTGGGCTTCCTTCTGTTCGTGGGCTACCCAGCCTTCAGTCGGATACTCGGAGGATTCTGAAGGGGACGCAGAACTTGCCGACGACGGTCCCGAAGAAGAATAAGCAGGGAAACGACGTGCCAGTTCGCGAGGCCGGACAGAGCTAATCAGTCGGAAAAACGCAACAACCCTGACGGATCACCAACAAAGGAAAGGGAAAGTCACCATGCCGAACCAGATCGTTGCCGTGTGGACCTATCTACGGGCCCGAGCCGGAGTGTCAGGAGGATGGGACGAGGCAGGCTCGGTGGTCGAGAAGGTCATCCTGACCGCCATCTTTGCGGCGCTCGCGTATCGCCGTCGGAGCCATCATCGTGGACAAGGTCACGACCAAGGCCAACTCCATCAACCTCAACTGACGGAACTCGGTCAATCCAACTGATGGAACGTCACCAGACACGGGACCCAAGGAACCGGAACCCCGGAACGGTTGAGCGGGATCGGCTGTGGCTGCGATCCACTCGGAACCACCCTGGTCACTCGAAAGATCCAGAGTCCGGCTCCGCCGCCGTCGAGGCTGTGATCATCGTTCCCGTCCTCATGGTCATCTTGGTCCTCGTGGTGCAGATGGCTCTATGGGCGCACGCCGCTCAGGTGGCGCGGCCGGCGGCGTCGGAAGGTGACCGGGTCGCGCTGTCGGCGGCGGGGCGGCTCTGCGGTCGGAGTGAGCCGGGCCCGGACTGTGCTGGCGGCGCCAGGGTCGGATGTCGAGTCAGCCGACGCCGTCGCCCGACTCATGCCTGGTGATCAGATCAGTATCACGGTGAGCGGTCGGGCTCTCTCGCTCCTCCCGGGGATCTCGCTCCCGGTCTCCGCCACACAGATGGGACCCGTCCAGGAATTTCGGGTGTTGGAATGAGAGAACGAGAGCGACGCGGACGACCAGGGGAGCCTGGCTGTCGAGCTCGTCCTGCTGACACCGGCGCTGATCATCGTCGTTGTGACGATCGTTGCATTCGGCCGCGTCTCGGATGCGCGTCAACAGGTCTCCGAGGCGGCCAGGGCCGGCGCCGAGGGCGCAGCCGTGGCTGCGGATCGCCCGGACGCTGTCTCCGCCGCGGTTTTTGACGCCACGGCTGAAGTCGTCGGCGGGGGCCATGCCTGTACGAACCCTCGGATAGAGACGGACACGAGCCGCTTCTATCCGGGCGGGTTCGTAACGGTCACCGTTACCTGCCAAGTGGCTCTGTCGGACCTCTCGATTCCGGGAATTCCCGGGATCACAAGTATCCGGGCGACTTCCACCGCTCCCATCGATCCGTACCGGTCGGTCGGGTGACCGTCGACTCGCGGACGACGCGACTGGTCGCCCTCCGGACCAGAAGACCGATTGACCTCCGGGCGGGCGCCTGTCACCCGGGCTTCGCCCGGGCCAAAGGGTCGTCCGCGCGCTCGGCCACCAGACAATGGTGCTGTCACCGCGTTCGTGGCCTTGCTGGTCGTGGCGATGCTCGTGCTCATGGGTCTGGTCATTGACGGAGGTTCGGCCATCAGCGCCCAGCAGTCGGCTTTTGACGAGGCCCAGCAGGCGGCCAGGGCCGGGGCCGGTGCGCTGTCGGTCGACGCCTTGCGGGCGGGATCACTCCAGATCGACCAGCAGGCTGCGGTGACCACGGCCGAGGCGTTCACTGTTGCTGCCGGCCATCCGGGGACGGCGACAGTGTCCGGCGGTGCTGTCAGGGTCGAGATCCACTACCGCATAGCGACCGACATCCTGAGCATCGTGGGTATCACGTCGATGCCAGTGTCGGCGTCGGCATCGGCCGTCGACGTCGCCGGCGTGACCGCGGAGTCTCCGTGAGCCGGTGGAGCGTGGGACGAAGTCCCGGGGACCGCTTGCGGTCCTGGTTGGCCATCGCTGCATTGGTGGCGGTGGTCCTGGGGGTTCCGGTGGCGTTGTATTCCCTGGGCGGGTCGCCCCTCCGGGATATCGGGTACACGGAGACCAGTAGGGCGCTGGAGGCCGCCCGGCACAGCGGCGGCGTCCAATCTGCGGTTCACTGGCTGGCTTGGGGCGCACTGTTGTTCGCCTGGATCTCGTGGGCGTGGATGACAGTGTGCGTGGTGCTGGAACTGAGGTCTTGGATGACCGGGCGCTCACCCGGCCGGTTGCCTGCGAGCCGGACCATGCAGTCGATTGTTACTTGCCTGGTGGGAACAGCTTTGGCGATGTCGGCGATGAGCCGCGACTCGTCGGTCCCCAGGCGAATGGCTGCGAAGTCCATTTCGGCCACCGCACCGCCCAGAGGAACCGCACTACATCCCGGCATCGTGTCGTTGGGACAGCTGAAGGTCCTCGACGACTCGCTGTCTCAACACGGGTACCCCCATGGGACCAGGACCGTCGTGCTGGCCGAAATTGGCATCAGCCGCGATCTCGGAGCTGCAGATGGTTCGGATAACCATCCCGAGACAAGTGATCCGATTCGGCCAGGGATGGGCCATGGGAACCGTGGCATATCGGAGACAACGCCCGTACCGACTGACGGGATACCCCCTCCAGGGGTTGAAGGATCTGAAGTACGGGTCGCTCCCAAGTCCAGGGCCGTCCGGCCGGCCCCAAGGGTGCATCGGGTCGCCCCACGGGAGACCTTGTGGTCCATCGCTGCCGACCGGCTCGGGTCCGCCCGACGCTGGAGAGAGCTCGCTGACCTCAACTACGGGATCAGGCAATCGGACGGCGGGTCGTTGGGCCGGGACCACTGGGTTCGGTCGGGCTGGACACTGCAGCTGCCCACAGACGGAGTGGCACCTGGCGTTCACCCTCTTAAGGATCTGGTGGCCTCCCGTGTCCAGGTCGAGCAGCTGAAAGACGGCTGTGGACTCACTGACCAGACGAGTGCCCTTCCGATCGGGTCTGCGAGCTTCGTCACTGCCCCGGTGACCGGTCGTCTCGCCGCCGTGTCCCCCGCATCGCCGGGGACCATCGAGCCCAAACCTGCCGGCGCGGCAAGGACGCCCTTCATGCCGATGAAACCACTCGCACCTCGGAGGCCTGACCCGCCGAAGATGCCCGTCGCGCCGATGATGCCGGTCGTGCCGATCGGGGCAGGTGTCGTCGGCGCAGGCGTGGCCAACCTTCTCGACCGGATGCGACGGGTGCAACAGCGGCACCGCCGGGAGGGGACTTACATTCGGTTGCCCGGTCCCAAGCAACAGGATTTCGAGCAACGGCTTCGCGTCGGCGAAAGCCCGAGCATCCTGGATGACGTCGACCGGGCACTGCGCCACCTATCGCAATGGTGGCGCCCGACTGGACGGAACATGCCGGCCATCACTGGGGTCAAGGTCCGCCCGGACGCCGTGGAGATCGTGGTCGAAGATCTCGACCTCCGGGTGACGCTGCCCGATCAGCTTTCTCTCGGCTCAGATGGTCGATCCATTGTGATCGAGCGACCGGTGGCCTCCGAATACCCCGGTGGGCGCGGCGGCGCGAGCGGCAACACGATTCTTGGAGCAGCGCGGGCCGCTGCTCCAGGGGATGCCTCAGCTCGGGCTCGGGTGCCGGCGCCCATGCTCGCCACGGTGGGCAATAGCGAGGGCGGGCTTGTCATGGTCAACCTGGAGGCCATGGGATCTCTGGCCGTGACCGGGGAACGGAATGCCTGTGACGGTTTCCTCCGTGCGCTGGCCCTGGAGCTGGCAACATCCCGTTGGTCGGAGCAGTTCGAGCTAGTGCTGGTCGGCTTCGGTGCAGAGCTCGAGCGATTCGACCGAGTCAGGGCCACGAATGAGCTGCCGATGCTGATCGCAAGCTTGTGCCGGCGCCGCGTCAGAGGCACGGAGGCGCTCAGATCTGCTGGATTCGATTCATTCCACCAGGCTCGTTGCGTGCGCGAAGTGGAGGCGTGGGACCCGATCATCGTAGTATGCGGCCCGTCGACGGATGAACAAGACGCGGCGGATCTTGTCACCATGGCATCGGATCCCGGGACGGGAGCCGCAGTTGTGGCCTGCGGCGGCCAGCTCGAGGCAACCCACGTTGTGAACCTGACATCGCAGCCAGGTGCATCGCTATTGCTGCTGGGGTCGACGGTCTTCCCACAGCAGGTAGAGGCCGAGGATCTGCGAGCGACATCCTCGTTGCTCGAAACAGCCGCTCGGCACGATCCCGCCTTCTCCTCGGATGAGCCCTACCTCCATCTCGCGATTCCCGTTCCGGCGCCGATCGCCGACGCACCCTTTCCCGTCGAGGATGGCCAGCGACAGCCGAGGGCAGACGACCGGCTCCTCTTGATCGAGGACGGATCGGTCAGCGGTCCGTCCACGGCTGACGTGAACGGCCGGTCACCGGGCAGTTTCGGCCCGGCCATCCACGACCCGCCGGGGCGAAAGGTGGTCGAGGTGGCCGTGCTCGGACCGATCGAGATCAGAGGAGCCGCCCGGGAGTTCACGAGAGCCTGGGCCAAGGAGCTGGTCGTCTACCTGGCTATGCACCCGGGCGGCGTGTCAAATGAGTCATGGGCCACCGCCCTGTGGCCAGAGCGGGTGATGGCGCCGTCAAGCCTGCACTCGACGGCGTCGGTCGCCAGGCGGTCGCTGGGCCAGGCACCCGACGGTGAGGACTATCTTCCCCGGTCGCACGGCCGGTTGGCGCTCTCCAATTCGGTAGGGACGGACTGGGATCGCTTCGTGAGCTTGGCC
Organism: uncultured Acidimicrobiales bacterium; assembly: GCA_963734435.1. Lineage (GTDB taxonomy): Bacteria > Actinomycetota > Acidimicrobiia > Acidimicrobiales > RAAP-2 > Bog-756. The sequence continues at coordinate 521,016 of CAVTHA010000003.1, forward strand.
AACTCCGCCGACGTCGAGCAGTGGCGCACGGCGCTCGGGCTCATCAGGGGAAGGCCGTTCGAAGGACTGCGCTCGACCGACTGGCCGATTCTGGAGGGGATCGGACCGGCCATCGAGGCGGCGGTGGTCGACCTGAGCGGGCGGCTGGCGGGGGCGTACCTGGCCACCGGCAAGCCACGGGACGCTCAGTGGGCCGCCCGCAAGGGCCTTCTCGTCAGCCCCTATGACGAACGCTTGTACCGGATGCTTATGCGCTCCGCCGACGTGGACGGAAACCCTGCCGGGGTCGAGGCGGTAATGAGTGAGCTCATTCAGCTGGTGGCGGAGGACATCGAACCGTTCGACTCGATCCATCCGGCGACCATCGACCTCTATCGCGCCTTGAGTCGCAGGAAGCGCCGCGATCCGACCGCGCGCTAGTCGTCACGCAATACGATGGTGCGCCAGCCTTGACCTCCGGGCTCGCCCAGAGTGTTGACGAGCTAGAGGACCAACTCCGCCATGGTCTGGAGCGTCTCCGAGTTGCCCGCCACCAGCAAGGTGGTGGCGATGGATTCGCGCCAACCCTCGAGGTCGTCGCGGATCTTCTCCTTCGGACCGATGAGGGCGGTGTCCTCGATGAGCGAGGTGGGTACGGCGGCGGTGGCTTCGTCCTTGTGACCAGCCAGGTACAGCTCCTGGATCTTGGTGGCTTCGGCTTCGTATCCCATGCGGGAGAAGACGTCGAAATGAAAGTTCATCGACTTGGCGCCCATGCCCCCGATGTAGAGGGCGATGGACGGCCGCATCGTGTCAGCCGCCCGCTCGATGTCGTGATCGATGATCGTCGGGGCAAAGGCGATGACCTCGAAGTCGTCGGCCGTATGCCTGGCCCCTGGCCGGCTGAACCCCTCGGCCAGCGCCGGTTCGAATGCCTTCACCGCGTTGGGCGAGAAGAATATCGGGAACCATCCGTCGGCGATCTCGGCGGCCAGGGCGACGTTCTTCGGGCCCTCGGCACCCAGGATGATGGGGATCTCCCTGCGCAGGGGGTGCACGATGGACTTGAGCGGCTTGCCCAGACCGGTCCCGCCTGGGTAGGGAAGGGGATAGTTGGGGCGATCGTTGGTGACCGGTCCCTCCCGCGCCAGGACCTGGCGCACGATGTCGATGTACTCGACGGTCCGGGCCAGCGGCTTCTCGAACGACTGGCCGTACCAGCCCTCGACCACCTGCGGGCCAGACACCCCGAGACCGAGGACGAATCGCCCGCCCGACAGGTGATCGAGGGTAAGGGCGGCCATGGCCATGGCCGTCGGGGTCCGTGCCGACAGCTGGCAGAGGGCCGTCCCGAGCCTGACCCGGCTGGTCTGGGATCCCCACCAGCTGAGGGGGGTCAGTGCGTCCGACCCGTACGCCTCGGCCGTCCACACCGAGTCGAAGCCCAGCCGCTCGGCTTCGGCCACCAGGGCCGGCGCGTTGGGCGGGGGTCCGGAACCCCAGTAGCCCAATTGGAGCCCGAGCAACATATCCCTCATGAGGTCCTCCCTTTGAACATCACAGCGCGACCCTAGCGTCGGCCCTGAGGCTGGCTCGATTCGGTGGCATCCGGATGTAGCTCCGGTGCCAGCCAGTGTTGCCACTCGTTAGGTACTGAACCGCGCACCGTTGCCCGAGCGCGCTCCCTGCCCTTGGCTTGCATCCTGTCCTTGGCCTGCATCCTGTCCTTGGCCTGCATCGTGCACTGACGACGGTGAGTCGATCCTCCACCGACGTAACACGTGCCTTCAGATACCCATCACCTTGTCTTGGAATGCCGATGGTGCAATTGCCCGAACCTGACCTCGCCGAGGCTCCGGTTGCGACAGACCCCATCCCCGGGTTCGACGAGCCCCTCGCCAATCTGATGGCCTACTGTGAGGCGCTAGAAGCAGCACCATGGCTAGGTCCAGCCCCGCGGCCAGAAGCACCGTGGCCAGGTCCGGCCCCGCGGCCAGGTCCGGCCCCGCGGCCAGGTCCGGCCCCGCGGCCAGGTCCGGCCCCGCTCGATGAAAAGGCCACCATGACAACGATGTCGGAGCTCAGCGTGTTCGACGGCAACCGGCCGACCCGATCAGGCGACCTGACCCTCGAGACGGCCGGCATGGTGCCCATCCCCGAGGATGCTCGCTACGGCGCCAACTGGCGGAACTTCACCGTCTGGTTCGCGCCCAACATGGAGCTGTCGGGGGTGTTCACCGGCACCCTGGCCGCCACGCTGGGGCTCGGGTTGTGGGCCGGTCTGGCCGCCATCATCCTCGGTGTGGTGCTCGGCGCCCTTCCCGTGGCCACCCTGGCCCTGTGGGGCCCTCGGACCGGCATGGCCCAGCTCCCCCTGGCCCGCCTCCCCTTCGGGAAGTCCATCACCGTCCCCGCTCTCGTGCAGTGGCTCTCGGCGGTGGCCTGGGACGGGCTGGTCGGCCTGTTCGGTGGGGAGGCCGCGCAGCTTCTTCTCCATGTGCCCTTCGCCGTCGGCGTGCTGGTGGTCCTGGCCCTGGAGGGCCTGATCGGCTTCCTCGGCTACGAGTTCGTCCACCAGCTGCAGGCCTGGGGGGCCTGGATCCTCGCCGGGCTGTTCGCCCTCCTCACCTACAAGGTCGTCGAGCGGGGTCACTTCCCGGTGCACGGATCGCTCCACGGCGGGGCGGCGGTCGGCACCTTCGTTCTCATGGTGACCATCGCCTTCAGTGGTGGGTTCAGCTGGGCCACCTACGCCGCCGACTACAGCCGCTACATGGCCACCGACGCCCCACGGCGGCCCCTTTTCTGGTTCACCTTCGCCGGGCTGGCGGGCTCGTTCCTCTGGGTGTACACCATCGGGCTGCTCGGGGCTCGGTCCCTCAGTGACCAGACCGCGGCGGGGGTGAAGACTCTCATGGGTGGTGGGGTGCTCGGGGTCCTGGCCCTCGTGGCCGTCTCCTTCGGTGCGGTCACCAGCAACGCCATGAACGACTACTCGGGCTCCCTGGCCGCCCAGGCCGGCGGGGTCCGGGTCAAGCGGCACATCTCGGCCGCGTTCGGGACCGTCATGGCCTTCTTCCTGATCCTCTGGCTCCACACCGGGGACCTGTCGGCCAAGTTCCAGAATGTGCTGCTGTTCACCGCTTACTGGATCGCGCCGTTCCTGGCCGTTGTGGCCATCGACTGGCACGAGCGGAAGAGCGACGTGAGCCGCCAGACGCTCGTCCACATGCTCCGCTGGCAGAACCTGGCGTCGGGATGGCCCGCGCTCCTCGCCCTGGTGGTGGGGTTCGGCGCCATGGTCCCCTTCATGGACACCGGGCTCGTGGTGGGACCGGTGGCCAATGCTCTCGACGGAGCGGACATCTCGTTCGCCGTGGGCTTCGTGGTGGCCGCGGCCGTGTATTACCCGCTACGGAAGCTGGCCGCGCAGCCGGCACAGCCGGCGCAGCCGGTCGTCCCGGCCGAGTCTGTGGCCACTCCGGCCGGCCAGGGCCGGGTGGCCGCCTCGACACCTGGGACGTCATAAGACGCGCTTCGCAACCAGCCGCTCGTCTCGCTGATCCGCGGACGGTCAGGGAATCCGCCAGTTCACCGTGGAGTCGCCGATGCCCGTCGCCATCTGGATCGACGCATAGACCACATCGGCGCCGGTCGGGACTTGGAAGACGCTGCAGGCGGTGGCACTTCCACCGGGCTCAAGTTGGAGGCCCGCCACCGGTTGGCAACCGGACACGTTCGCCGCAACCGCGTTCATGGGGTGGTTGTCCGAGGTGACGACCCAGGAAGTGAGGTTGGTCTCGTGTTCCTGGCCGCCATCGATGAGAGCCGTCCCGCCCGTATTCCGTACAGTGAATTCCAGGGCTACAAAACGCTCAGCCGTCGACTGGGTGACCGGGAAGCCCCGCCCGCCGGGTGTCACCGTGATCGGCGGATCCTCGATCACGCGCTCCAAAGTGAGCTGGGCTTCGTAGGGGGAGTTGCTGAGTGACGCACTCGCCCCGACGTGAAGCGAGGTCGGCAGCGTCGTGAACGTGGTGGTGGGACCGCTGGTTGTTGCCGGGAGCACGGTGGACGTCGACACGGCTGAGCGATGTTGCGTGCCCGAAGGTGCGGATATGGTGGCGGCGCTCGAGCACCCGGCGAGCATGGCCAACATCCCGCCGGTGGCCGCGACCTTGCGCAGGTCCTCTCGGACACTCCTCATCGAGCCGTTCCGAGGGGGACCGCAGGTCAGTGCGAGGCGGACACTGAAGCGGCCCGTAGCGGAAAAGCAGCCCATAGAGAAAGCCTATGACCCGCCTCGTCACCCGCCGGGCACGTGGGACGTCGGGCGCCGTTCAGGCCATCTTGGCGATGAACTGCTCGGCGAAGCCCTCGGACGCGGCCAGCCGGGCCTGGTGGACCGACTCGGGCGTGTCGCCTTCCCCGGCCCGGACCGCCATCCACGGGGCGCACAACAGGTCGGTGACCCCCGCGTCCTCGAGGCGCCGGTACAGATCGAGGTCTGGAAAGGCGCGCACCGCCACATATACGGCAAACGGCTCTTCCCCCCGGCCGACGCGATGGAGGGCGTCCTTGATCCGCCCCACCTGCACCAGCGCCTCGTCCGGGGCGACCGCACCGGTGTTGACCCAGCCGTCGCACAGCGTCGACGCCCGCCTCAGGGCGGCCGGCGAGTCGCCACCGCCGATGATGGGGACGGGGCGGCCGGGCGACGGGTTCATCTGGCAGACCGGCACGTCGTAGCAAGGACCGTGGTATTCGACCCATCCCCCCTGCCACAGTGCCCTCAGGGCGGGGATCATGTCGTCCAGCCGCTTGCCCCGGGTGTGGAAGTCCTGCCCGGTCTGGATGTACTCCTCCTCGCACCACCCCACGCCCACCCCGAGCCGCACCCGGTCGTGGCTCAGGGCGGCGGCTGTCCCCACCGTCTTGGCCACGGTGATCAGGTCGCGCACCGGGGCGACGTAGACACCGGTGGTGAAGACGAGGTTGGTGGTCACCGACGACAGGGCGGAGATCAAGCACATCGGGTCGGGCCAGGCGGTCTCCTTCTCCCAGAAGGGAGCACCGTCGGGTGCCTTGGAATAGGTGTAGCGCGACTTGAGGTCGCGGGGGTTGAACAGGTGGTCCGAGAGGTAGACGCCCGAGTAGCCGAGGCCGTCGGCCGCCACCGACAGGTCGATGGCCGACTCGAGGGGGAGGAAGGTGATGGCCTGATGGAACCGCATGGCTACGGCTGTCGCCGCCCGGCGAGGATCGTCAACGGCCCCGGGGCGCGGTCGGGGCGAACGCCACCGGTAGGTGCTTCACGCCGTTGATGAAGTTGGAGCGCAGACGCTGGACGTCCCCGTCGAGACGGATGTCCGGCAACCGGTCGAGGAGGCGGTCGAACATCACCCTGATCTCCATGCGGGCCAGATTGGCACCCAGGCAGAAGTGCGGCCCGCCGCCGCCGAATGCCATGTGGTTGTTGGGCGAACGAGCGATGTCGAATCGATCCGGCTCCGGGAAGACCGTCTCGTCCCGGTTGGCCGAGACGTGCCAGAACACCACCTTGTCCCCTTCGGACACCTTCTGGTTGCCGATGACCAGGTCTGTGGTGGCCTGGCGGCGGAAGTGCATGACCGGCGACACGTAGCGCAGCATCTCCTCGACGGCCGATGGGAGGAGTGTCCGGTCGGCGAGCAGTCGCTCCCACTGATCGGGATGGTCGAAGAAGGCCACCATGGCGCCGGAGATGAGGTTGCGGGTCGTCTCGTTGCCGGCCACCGCCAGCAGCAGGAAGAAGAGGTCCAGCTCCACCTGTGAGAGCTGATCGCCTTCGATCTCGGCCTGGGTCAACACGCTGAAGAGGTCCTCGTGCGGGTCGAGGCGCTTCTTCTCACAGAGCTCGTCGGCGTAGGCGAACAGCTCCATGGCCGCCTGGCCCGGGGCGTCGATGTTCCTCTGGTACTCGGGGTCCTCGGAGCCGATCATCGTGTTGGACCAGTCGAAGACCAGGTGCCGGTCCTCCTGGGGCACGCCCATCAGGTCGGCGATGACCTGGAGGGGGAGCTCGGCCGAGATCTGCTCGACGAAGTCGGCCGCGCCCTGCTCGCACACGCCGTCGATGATGGCGTCGGTGGACCTCGTCACCTTCTCCTCGAGGTCGCGGATCATCCGGGGGGTGAAGCCCTTGTTGACCAGTCGGCGATACCTGGTGTGCATGGGCGGGTCCATGTTGAGCATCATCATGCGCTGCTGGGCGAGGGCCTCCTCGTCCATGTCGGTGAAGAGGGCGGCGGCGCGGTAGGACGAGAAGTGCTCGTAGTCGCGATTCACGTTGACGCAGTCGTCGTAGCGGGTGACCGACCAGAATCCCTCAGCGAACCCCTGGGGGTCGGGGTGCCACTGGACCGGGTCCTCGCGACGCAGGTGGGCGAACCACTGGTGGGGAACGGCCTGGACGAAGCTGTCGGGGTCACACAGGTCGATGTCGGCTGCTTCCATCACTGCCTCCCCCGGCACCCGCATCGGGGTGCCACCTGGCTCCGGACCTGTGCCCGCTGTCGAGCCGAACTTTTTAGAACGCGTATCAGTTATCATAGGGCAGCCGCACCCCGGGCCTCTACAGCTGTGCCGGTGCGCAAGGATGATTGCCGGTCAGTGAAGGGGGAGTGCCGAGTCATGTACCTGGAGGAGACACCGGAGCAAATTGCGCTCCGGCACGAGCTTCGGGCCTACTTCGCCGACCTGCTGACTCCGGACGTCCGCCAGGCGCTCGACACCGAGTCCGAGGGCGGCGAGGTCTTCCGCTCCCTGGTCCGCCGGATGGGCAAGGACGGCTGGCTCGGAATCGGCTGGCCGAAGGAGTACGGCGGGCAGGGGAGGCCGACGTCGGACCAATTCATCTTCTTCACCGAGGTGCAGCGGGCCAGGGCCCCGTTCCCGTTCGTGACCCTCAACACGGTCGGGCCCATGCTCATGCGCAACGGGACCGACGAGCAGAAGAGCTTCTTCCTCTCGGGGATCCTGGCCGGAGAGATCAATTTCGCCATCGGGTACACCGAGCCCGGAGCGGGCACCGACCTCGCCTCGTTGCGCACCCGAGCGGAGCGAGACGGCGACGAGTGGACCATCAACGGCAACAAGATCTTCACCAGCGGAGCCGACCAGGCCGACTACATCTGGCTCGCCACCCGGACCGATCCCGACGCTCCCAAACACAAGGGCATCTCCATCTTCCTGGTACCCACCTCGGCGCCGGGGTTCTCGTCCACCCCGCTGGTGACCGTCGGCGGCGTGGTAACCACCGCCTCCTACTACGACAATGTCCGGGTGCCCGCCACTGCACTGGTGGGGGAGCTCAACGAAGGGTGGCGCCTGATCACCGGGCAGCTCAACCACGAACGGGTGGGGCTTGCCGCGGTGAGCGTGCTGGCCCAGCGGATGTGGGTGGAGACGGCCGAGTGGGCCATCGAACAGGGTGCGGCCGACGTCGGTTGGGTCCAAACGGATCTGGCTCGCACCTATGCCCTGCTCGAGGCCCAGAAGCTGCTCAACTGGCGGATGACTGCCGCGGTGGCCGCCGACACCCTCGGACCGGCCGACTCCTCGGCGGTCAAGGTGTTCGGTACCGAGGCCACCGTCGAGATCTACCGCCGACTGCTCGGCGTGGTCGGGGCCGGCGGCTACCTGAGCCCCGGATCGCCCGGAGCGGTACTGCACGGGGAGCTCGAACGGGCCGGCCGCCAGGCGCAGATCAACACGTTCGGTGGCGGGGTCAACGAGGTCCAACGTGAGATCCTGGCCACGGCCGGCCTCGGGATGAAGCGGGCGGCGCGTTGAGCCCGCCCGCCACCGGTGTCGACACCGACCTGTCGGCAGCGTCCCTCGAGGATCGCCTCCGCTCGTTCGTCGGCCAGCCGTCGGGACCATCCAACCGGGCGCCCGACGAGGTGAACCTGCCCATGATCCGACACTGGGTGGAGGCCATGGGCGACCACAACCCTGTCTACGTGGACGACGAAGCCGCCCGCGATGCCGGGTTCCCCGGGATCATCGCCCCGCCGACCATGCTCCAGGCATGGATCATGCGGGGGCTGCGGGCGTCGATGGAGGTGGACCGGGCCCGCGCCGAAGGACAGGCAGGCGGCGACTCGTCGATCGACCGGCTGATGGCGATGCTCGACGCCGCCGGCTACACGTCGGTGGTGGCCACCAACTGCGACCAGCACTACGTGCGGCCCCTGGTGCCGGGTGACCGTATCGAGGTCTCCTCGGTCATCGACGACGTCTCTCCGGAGAAGGCGACCGGTCTCGGGGTGGGTCGCTTCGTCACCACCCGGCTCGAGTTCACCGACCAGGACGGTGAGCCCGTGGCCACCATGGTCTTCCGCATCCTCAAGTTCCGGCCCCGCCCGTCGACGTCAGCTGCCGGGCCCACCCAGGGCGACCAGACCGATGGCGCCGCCGGCGATGCGGCCGCCGGTGTCCCCTCGGGCGAGCCACCTCGGCCGAAGCGCCCCCGGCCCGCCCTCACCCAGGACAACCGGTTCTTCTTCGAGGGGGCCAAGGAGCACAAGCTCCTCATCCAGCGGTGCACCAACTGCGGCACCCTGCGGCACCCACCGCGACCGGCCTGCGCCGTCTGTCGCTCGTTCGATTGGGACACGGTGACCGCCTCGGGTCGGGGGACCGTCTACAGCTATGTGGTCAACCACCACCCGCAGGTCCCGGCTTTCGACTACCCGCTGGTCGTCGCCCTCGTCGAGCTCGAGGAGGGCACCCGGTTGGTGGCCAACGTGGCCGGCATGACCCCCGACCAGGTGTCCATCGGGATGCCGGTGGTCGCCGGGTTCGAGGAGTTCGACGAGGAGCTCACCCTGCCCGTCTTCCGCCCGGCGCCGGACACCCCCACGCCGGCCGACCCGGGGAAGGGCTGATGGACTTCACCTTCAACGAGGAACAGCGCGCCGTCCAGGAGGCCGCCGACGGGCTGTTCGACGGCCTGGTGGTCCCCGGGCGGGTCCAGCAGGTGGAGGCCGGCGAGGAGCGTTTCGACCGCCAGCTCTGGGCGGAGCTGGCCAAAGCCGACCTCCTCGGGTTGCCGGTGCCCGAGGCACTCGGTGGCGGCGGGTATGGCATGGTCGAGGTGGCGCTGGTCCTCGAGGCCCAGGGCCGAACGGTGGCCCCGGTGCCCCTCCTGCCCACGCTGGTGCTCGGAGCCATGCCGGTGGCCGAATTCGGCACCGAGGCCTTGCAGGCCGCGCTCCTGCCCGGTGTGACCTCGGGGGAGACGGTCCTGTCGGCCGGCCTCACCGACGTGGCCGCCGACATCGCCACCGGCGGCACCGGTCGTCCGGCGGTGCGTGCCCGTCCGCTCGACGGAGGACTCGCCCTGTCCGGTAGGGCCTTCGCCGTCCCCTTCGCCCACGTGGCCGATCGAATCCTCGTCCCGGCCTCGGTCGAGGGCGGGGTCGTGGTGGCCGCCATCGATCCCCGGTCGGCCGGCGTGACCATGGAACGGGCCGTCACCACCAATCGAGAGGTCCATCCGCATCTGCATCTCGACGGCGTGCAGATCGGATCCGACGACCTGTTGGCCGGGGGAGACCCGGCCCGCGGACACGACGTACTCCAATGGATGTTGCCGCGCGCCTGGACCGCGCTGTGCGCCCTCCAAGTGGGGGTCACCGAGGCGGCCGTTTCCCAAACGGCGGCGTACCTCAACACCCGGGAGCAGTTCGGCCGTCCCTTGTCGACCTTCCAGGGAACCATGCTGCGGACGGCCGATGCGGCCATCGACACCGAGTCCATCCGGGTGACCATGTGGCAGGCGGCCTGGCGGCTCGACCAGGGGTTGGACGCGGAACTGGCGGTGAGCGTGGCTTCGTGGTTCGCGGCGGAAGCCGGCCAGCGCGCCGTCTTCGCCACCCAACACCTCCACGGCGGCATCGGGGCCGATATCTCCTACCCCATCCATCGCTACTTCCTGTGGGGCAAGCAGATCGAGCTCATGCTCGGCGCACCGAGCGCCCACCTGGCCCGTCTGGGCCGGCAGGTGGTGGACGAGCTCCATACCGGCCGGGCGGTGCTGGCATGAGCACGCCAGGGAAGGCCGCGGTGGCACCGGCCGGAGCTCCGGTGAAGCCCCGGGCCGACACGCGGCTGTTCGACGAGGTGGCGGTGGGGGATGACCTCCCCGAGCTGGTCCTGCCCCTCACCCGCACCCTCATCGTGTCGACCGCCATCGCCTCGCGCGACTACCAGGACGTCCACCACGACTCGGTGCTGGCCGCCGCACGGGGGTCGAAGGACATCTTCATGAACATCCTCTCGACCAACGGCATCGTTGGACGATACGTGACCGACTGGTCCGGGCCGGGTGGGGTCCTCACCGATGTCCGGATCCGGCTGGGCGCCCCCAACTACCCGGACGACGTCATGACCGTGACCGGCTCGGTCACCGCCAAGGACGAGTCCGTAGGGGCCGACGGGTATGGGGCGGTCGAGGTCACCCTGCGGGGGAGCAACCAGCTGGGCGACCACGTCACCGGCACGGTCGGGCTGCGGCTGCCCTCCAGCCGACCGCCCTCCAGCCGACCGCCCTCCGGCGGAGTGGCCGACCGATGAGCGGCTCCGAGCACGGGTATGCCGGCACGACGGCGATCGTCGGCATCGGGGCCACCGAGTTCTCCAAGGAGTCCGGCCGCAGCGACCTCCGTCTGGCCGTCGAGGCCGTCGACCTGGCCCTGCGCGACGCCGGTATCCAGCCGGCCGAGGTGGACGGGATGGTCACCTTCAGCGCCGACACCAATCCTGAGATCGAGATCGCCCGGAGCTTGGGCGTTGGAGAGCTGTCCTTCTTCAGCCGGATCCACTACGGCGGGGGAGCGGCCTGCGCCACCATCCAACAGGCGGCCATGGCCGTGCAGACGGGAGTGGCCGACGTCGTGGTCTGCTACCGGGCCTTCAACGAGCGGTCGGGCCACCGGTTCGGCACCGGCGTGCAGGACCGGGCGCCGGTGGCCAACGCCGAGACGGCCCACTTCGCCTGGTACGCGCCGGTCGGTCTGTTCGACCCCGGCCCAGTGGGTGGCCATGGCCGCCCAGCGCTACCTGCACATGGCCGGCGCCACCTCCGAGGACCTGGGCCGGGTGGCGGTGGCCGACCGGCGTCACGCCGCCGCCAACCCCAAGGCCTGGTTCTACGGGAAGCCGATCACCCTCGAGGACCATCAGGCGTCGCGGTGGATCGTCGAGCCGCTCCATCTCCTCGACTGCTGCCAGGAGACCGATGGCGGGCAGGCCCTGGTGGTCACCTCCCTCGAGCGGGCCCGGGACCTCCCGACCGCGCCGGCCGTCATCGAGGCGGCCGCTCAGGGATCGGGACCCGGACAGGAGATGATGACCTCCTACTACGTGGGCGATCTCTGCGGGCTGGGCGAGATGGAGGCCGTGGCCCGCCAGCTGTGGCAGACCTCGGGTCTCACTCCGGCCGACATCCAGACGGCTGTCCTCTACGACCACTTCACCCCCTATGTCCTCTATCAGCTCGAGGAATTGGGCTTCTGCGCCCGGGGGGAGGCCAAGGACTTCGTCGCGCGACGGCAACATCGAGATCGGCGGCGGCCTACCCGTCAACACCCACGGGGGCCAGCTGGGCGAGGCCTACCTGCACGGCATGAACGGGATCGCCGAGGGCGTGCGCCAGGTGCGGGGAACCTCGGTCAACCAGGTCCCCGACGTGGGCCACACCCTGGTCACCGCGGGCACCGGGGTGCCGACCAGCGGCCTGATCCTCGGGGTCGACGGGTGACCGGCCAGTCCGCCGCCGTGCCCAAGACCTCGGTCGGCCGGTCCGAAGCCTCTCGGTTCCCGTGCACGGGTGGATCCGGATGACCTCCCGGGTGGTCGTCTTGGGTGCTGGGTTCGGCGGGCTCGAGCTCTCCAGCCGCTTGTCCGGAGCGCTGGGGGACCGTGTCCAGGTCACGTTGATCGACCAGGCCGATTCCTTCATCTTCGGGTTCTCCAAGCTCGACGTCCTGTTCGGGCACCGCACACTCGACGAGGTCAAGACGCCCTACGCCCGGCTCGCCCACCCGGGCGTCGAGTTCCGCCAAGAGCGGGTGGTGGCAATCGACCCGGTGGGCCGCCGGGTCACCACCGACGCCGGCCGCTACGACGCTGATGTCCTGGTGGTGGCGCTCGGTGCCGACCTCGAGCCCGCGGCCACGCCTGGATTCGCCGAGATCGGGAGCGAGTTCTACTCGCCGGCCGGCGCCGAGCTCACCGGCGAGGTGTTGCGGAACTTCGATGCGGGCGTGGCGGTGATCGCCGTACTCGGCGCGTTCTTCAAGTGCCCACCGGCTCCCTACGAGACGGCGTTCATGCTCCACGACCACCTGGTCGGACGAGGCGTCCGGGATGCCTGCGAGATCTGGGTCCTCACCCAGATGCCCATGCCGATTCCCATCTCCGAGCCGGTCTCCGCCGAGATCATCGCCGCCATGGACGAGCGGGGCATCCGGTACCGGCCGAGCACCGCGGTGACCAGCGTGGACGCCGACGCCCGGGTCCTCCACCTGAACGACAGGACCACCTTGGCCTTCGACCTGGTCCTCGGCGTCCCGGTGCATCGGGCTCCGGAGGTGGTGGTGGAGTCAGGCATGACCGAGGATGGGTGGATACCGGTGGACCCGGCCACCTTCGCTACCCGGTTCCCGGGCGTCTACGCCGTCGGGGACGTGACGAGCGCACCGGTTCCGCGAGCGGGCATCATCGCCGAGGGTGAAGCAGCCACGGTCGCCGAGGTCCTCATCGCCCAATTCACCGATGGCCCACCTCCTCCCCCCTACGCCGGCGCGGCCGTCTGCTACATCGAGATGGGCCAGCGTGAGGTGGCCCGGGTGGATGTGGACTTCATGGCCCAGGGAGGGCCAACGGCACGATTTCGGCCGCCGTCGGTCGCCGGGGCCGAGGAGAAGGCGGAGTTCGCGTCGAGCCGGCTGGCCCGGTGGTTCGGAATCCATGGGACCGGGGGATGACACCGGTCTCGACGTAGCCCGGTGCCCCCATGTCGTAGGGAACGAGGGCCCAGAGGACTCCCTAGAGCCGGTTCACCACGCCGGGCCTACCGGTTCGTCATCCTGGAGGTGTCCAGCAAGCTGGGCAGGCACTACTGGCGCAACCCGCTGGCCGTGCTGGATGCCGGGCGGTGGGAGCGGCTCCCGGACCGGCTCGGGATCGACCCGGCGCGGCACGCCGAGTCTGCGGGCATCCTCGCCGAGGTACGGCGCGCCGTCAACGAGGAGCTGACCGAGCACCAGCGGCGGGTCTTCGTGGCGATCGTGGTCGACGGGATACCGCTGGACGCGCTGGCCGCCAGGATCGGTCTCGAGCGCAACGCTATATATAAGGTCATTTTCGATGCGCGGCGTAAGATCCGCCGGGCGCTGGTCGCCAACGGGTACTTGGAAGAGCCGGGCTTGGAGCAGGGATGAGCGAGCGGGAGAAACTGGAGCGGTTCCTGCGGACCGACCCGCGCGATGTCGGCTGCGATGAGGCGATGGCGGTCTTGCACGTCTACGTCGACCTCTTGGCGGCCTGCGAGGACGCGGCCGGGCGCTACCCCGGTGTCGCCGCCCACCTGACGGCGTGCGGCCCGTGCGGGGAGGACTTCGCCGGGCTCCTGCTGGCGGTCACCAATGATTTAGCGCGGCGGATAACCCGGGAGGAGCAGGGCCGCCGCGAGGTCCTCGGCGTTTGACCTGTACAGGACGCTGGTCCACTCAATCGTCATCTCCAGCGCGCTCGGCCAGGGTCTCGGTGACTCTGCCAACCGCGAAGCAGCCGGCCTTGACTGCGCCCTCGCCTCCCTCCGGGCGCGCCTGCCGGACGGCTAGGCCCCGCGGCTCGTCGAGTTCTATGGCCATCTGCAGCCATTCCCTGACGCCCTCCCCGCGCCGCGGGCGTTGGCCGACATGGGGTGCGAGCTGGCGGTGCTTTACAACGGGAGCCACACCATGATCAGGAACTGTCTTGATAGCAGGGGCTTAGCGACTTCTTCGGCTCGTTACCAGCAATGCGTTCGACAGTGTGGGGGCCAGAGCAGGGCTCCGGCGTGTTCCGGACTTACCGGGGTTTGTCCGGCATGCACGGTTGTGGGGCGGAATCGCACTGTTGTGAGCACGGGCACGCCACGTGATCATGTAGGTCTCTGAGGTCTACATGAACGAGGTGTGGCGTGCCCGCAGTGGCATTGTCGCGCGTGGGTGCGCGCGTGGTCGAGTCCGGTCCCGGCGGCGAGGATCTGGCCGCCGGTACGTGGCAGCGGCTGGAAGCGCTGCCTGACCCGCGCTCGCCGCAGGGGCGGATCTACCCGCTGGCCTGCCTGGTCGCGATCGCGGTCTGCGCGTTCACCGCGGCCGGGAACGACCGGTTCACCGCGGTCGGGCAGTGGATCAGGCGGGCTAGCCAGGCGGACCTGGCCCGGCTGCGCGCCCCGTGGGACCCGATCGCCGGCCGGTACCGGGCACCGGATGAGAAGACGATCCGGGTGGTGCTGGACCGTCTTGACCCGCGGGCCCTGGCCCGGGCCCTGCTCGGGCCGCGCCCGCGCGGCGCCGGCGCCCCGGCGGGCCGCCGTCGGCCAGCGTGCGCGGCTACCGTGCCCGGCGCGCCGCCCAGCAGGCAAAAGCGCTGGCCCGGGACCGGTTAAGGGCAGTGGCCGTGGACGGCAAGACCTCCCGCGGAGCCCGCCGCGCCGACGGCACCCGGGTCCATCTCCTCGGCGTCGCCGAGCACGGCGGCCACCTGCTGGATCACCTCGAGGTCGACGTCAAGCACAACGAGACCAGCCACTTCACCGAGCTCCTGGAACCCCTGGACCTGGCCGGCGCCGTGGTGACCTCCGACGCCCTCCACACGGTGCGGGCGAACCTGGACTGGCTGGTCAGGGACAAGAAGGCGCACTACATCGCGGTCGTGAAGCAGAACCAGCCGCTGCTGCACGCCCAGGTCAAGGCCCTGCCCTGGCGGCAGGTACCCGGCGGCAGCACCGCCCGCGAGACCGGGCACGGCCGCACCGAGACCCGCACCCTGAAGGCCGCCCACGTCAGCCGCCTGGACTTCCCGCACGCCCGCCAGGCCATCAAGATCACCCGCTGGCGGAAGGACACCGCCACCGGCAAGACCACCCGCGAGACCGCCTACGCCGTCACCAGCCTGACCAGCGCCCACGCCACCGCGCAGGACCTGGCCCGCCTGGTCCGCGAGCACTGGTCCATCGAGGCGCACCACCACGTCCGCGACGTGACTTTCGGCGAAGATACCGCCACCAGCCGCACCGGCAGCGGGCCCGCCAACCTGGCCACCATCCGCGCCGCCATCATCGCGGCCATCAAAGACGCCGGCTACCTGCACGTCCCCGAAGGCCGACGCGACCACACCACCCCCGCCGAAACCCTCCGACTCCACGGCCTCGATTAGGACAGAAACGGACATTCACGGAACACGCCGGAGCCCTGGGGGCCAGAGCCGCCGGGATGCGCATGGCCTGGGTGAACGCTCCGCCGCCCCGTTCGACACGATCGGCGCGCCGCCGCGGAGGCGCCAGGCTGGGAGGCCGGCAATCGCGGGCCACCACGGGTCGGTGACCGGGGTGTTGCTTGATGATGGTGAAGGGACATTACCGGCCGTCGTCTCGCGGGCGAGCGGGTTAGCGGTAGTCGGGGTTTTCGAAGTCGAAGCGGCAGCCTGCGTCCCATTCGGAGCGCTGGTTGCCGTGGGCGGGGATGCCGCCGGCGTCTTTGAGCATGCGGGCGAGGTGGAGCAGGTTCCAGGTCATGAAGGTGGTGTTGCGGTTGGTGAAGTCGTTGTCGGGGCCGCCGGAGCCTTCGTCGAGGTAGAGGGCCGGGCCGGCGGGGCCGATCCAGCCGGCGTCGGCCTGGGGCGGGATGGCGTAGCCGAGGTGCTGGAGGCTGTAGAGGATGTTCATGGCGCAGTGCTTGACGCCGTCTTCGTTGCCGGTGACCAGGCAGCCGCCGACCCTGCCGTAGTAGGCGTACTGCCCGGCGGCGTTGAGCAGGTGCGAGCAGGCGTAGAGCCGCTCGATGACCTTCTTGGTCACCGAGCTGTTGTCGCCGAGCCAGATCGGCCCGGCCAGCACCAGGATGTCAGCGGCGAGTACTTGCTGGTAGATGCGCGGCCAGTCATCGGCGGGCCAGCCGTGCTCGGTCATGTCGGGCCATACGCCGACGGCGATGTCGTGGTCCACGGCCCGGATGACCTCGGTGGTGACGCCCTGCTTGTCCATGATCGCCTGGCTGCGGCTGATCAGGCCCTGGGTGTGGCTCAGCTCAGGTGACCGCTTGAGCGTGCAGTTGATGAACAGCGCGCGCAGGTCGTCGTACCTGCGGGTGCCGGCGCCGTCCGGCGTATGGTCGGTCATGTCCTCTCCTCGGGATCAGCCTTGCCCTTGCCTGATGCTTGCCCTTGCCCGGATGAGCGCCGCGCGCAGTCTTGCCGCCCGGTACCGCGCGGCGGGTGGACCACTTTCGAGCGTAAAAAGGGGACCAGCGCGAGGCCGGGGCCTCAGTCGTAGAAGTCGTCGGGGGCCGCCGCGAGCACCGGGATCGGGGGCCTTAGGACTGCGATGCTGTCTTGCGGCTGCCGGCGTGCCAGTCCTCCTCAGCGCCGGCGGCCCCGGGGTCGACGCCGAAGGAGCGCAGCTGCGGCCGCTCGCGCAGGCTCCGCTTGAGCTCGGCGAAGCCGGGGAAGCTGGCCAGCCCGGTGACGTGGTCCCAGAGCCGGACGGCGTCCTGCGGGCTCGGCAGCCTGCTGATCACCGGCCCGAAGAGCGCGGCGCCGTCCGGGGGGCTGAAGTGGAGGATCGGCGTGCCGACGTCCTTGCCGGTCAGTGCCAGCGCCTCGTCGCCCTCGGCCTGGATCCCCGCGTCCCACCGGGCGTCGTCGAGCGCGTCCGCGAGGTCGGCGGGCAGGCCCGCCGAGGCCAGCAGCGGCGCGGTGAACTCCCGGCTGCCCCGGATCGCCGGCGTCAGCTCACGAGCCCCCGTTGAGTCGAAGATCTCGCTGCTCACCGCCTGGTAGAACGCCCCGACGGCGTCCCGGCCGTGCTCCGCCCGGGTTCGCGCCGCGACCCGCAGCAGCCGCAGCCCGGAGGTGTGCCCCTCCTCGTACCCGGCGGGGAAGTGGCTGTCGTAGTCGACCGCGGCGTTGATCAGCCGCAGCGAGATGAACCGCCAGTCGACGGTGTAGTCCCGCTGCGCGGCGACCATGCGCACCCACTTGCTCGTCATCCAGGCGAACGGGCACACCGGGTCGAAGTAGAAGCGGACGTCGGCCTCAGCCATGGCGGACATCTCCTCGCCGTAGGTCACGCCGTCGCGGACGGCGCGTGCTCGCGCAGGTAGCGGACGAGGCCCACGACGTCGTCGGGGACGAGCCGCCCGATGGCACCGCTTGAGTACACGCTGACGATGACCTTCCCTGCGGGGTCGAGCACGAATCCGGTCGACTGCAGGTACACCGGGTCCGGGTTGACGAAGGCGCCGGTGAGCGAGGCGATCGCGGGCGCGGCCGCGCCGTAGCCGACGGGGAAGGTGAGCTTGTGCTTGTCGACGAGCGCGGCCGTGGTCTCCTTGTCGTCGACCGAGAGCGCGGCCACCTTGACGCCCGCGTCCGCCAGCGTCTCGCTGGCCCGCTCGAAGGCGCGCAGCTGCGCGTTGCAGTACGGGCACCACGCGCCCCGGTAGAAGAGCACGACGCCGAAGTCGCCCGCGAACGCGTCGGGAATGGCAAGCGCCTGGCCGTCCGTGGTGCTGATCGTCAGCCGGGGGAACGGGTCACCGGGGTTGAGCAGCGGCATTGCGGTTCTCCTTCGGGGTTCTCGCGACAGCACCGGACGGTGCCGTCTCCTGTATGCGTCGCGCCGGCCGCGCGTCTTACCGGCGAATTCCATCCGCCTGGTAAGGCCTCGCTGCCGCCCGCCGCTAACACCGGAGACAGGAAGATCAAGAGCACATTTGAGTGAACGGTCCCGGCTTCCCCTCTCCCGGGCCGCTCCCGCCGTTGACCTAGGAGAACGCAGTGGCAACTGACTTCACCGGCAAGACCGCACTGATCACCGGCGCGGGGCGCGGCATCGGCCGGGCCATCGCGCTCGGCCTGGCCGGTACCGGGGCCCGGCGTGGTGCTGCTTGCCCGCACCGCGGGGCAGCTGGAGGAGACGAGCGGCCTGCTCCGGGAGCGGGGCGTGCCCGCCGGGCGGATCAGCGTGGTGCCCGCGGACCTCGCCGACGAGGGGCAGCGCGCGCTGGCGGCGGCGTCGGTGCTCGCGGCGGGCCGCGTCGACATCCTGGTCAACAACGCGGCAACCGTCGAGCCGCTCGGCCCCACGATCGGCATTCAGGCCGGGGACTTGCGCCTGGCCTACGAGGTCAACGTGATCGCGCCCGCCGCGCTCACTGCTGCCGTCCTGCCGGGCATGCTCGATGCCGGCTGGGGCCGCGTCGTCAACATCTCCAGCGGCATCGTCGCCTCCCCGGCGGGCATGGTCCGCGGCAACGCCTACGCGGCCACGAAGGCCGCGCTCGAGGCGCACACCGTGAACCTGGCCGCCGAGCTCGCCGGCACCGGCGTCACCGTCAACGCCTACCGGCCGGGCGGGGTGGACACCGCCATGCAGGCCTGGATCCGCAGCCAGGACCCGGAGCGAATCGGCGGCCTGCACGAGCGGTTCAACAAGAACTACGCCGAGGGCACCCTGATCACCCCGGAACACTCAGCCGCGGCGCTGCTCGCCCACCTGGCCGGCGACGGCACCGGCGAGATCTGGGACGTCAGCACCGCCCCCGCCGGCGCCTGACCCAGCCGGCGACAGCACCCGCCCCCGCGTGCCGCTTCCGCCGCGGCTGCATGACCGCGGGCGCGCAGCGGCGAGCATCGCCGCAGCGGCCCGCGGTCGTGCCCGGGATGGGCCACGGCGGGCTGGCCGCTCATCCCGCGTTCCGCTGGACCCGGTTACTTGACGGCGATGACGTCGACGGGCCTGATCGACGGCTCGCTCGCCAGCAGGTCGCCGGCGACCTCGCCGAGCGCCTGGGGGATGGGGCCGGTGAGGTGCGCGGCCCGCGCGTCCTCGGTCTCGAAGGTGTCGAAGATCCCGTAGTGCGTCTCGTCGATCCGGAACGCGTACCAGGTAACCGTGCCCGCCTCCGTGACCGCGAGCTCGCGGCCGGCCTCCAGGAACTTGCCGAGCTCCGCGCCCTTTCCCTCCCTGGCCTCGAGTGTCGCCAGGAACGCCAGCTTCACGCCCATGATGAATCCTCCCTGATCGCCTGCTAACCCGGGCGGCGAACCCCGCCCGCCAGTAAGCGGCACCACGACGCCCAGGTCTTACCCGGCCGCCCCGGCATCCTGCGCAACGGCTACGGTCGCAGCCACGCCGGACCCGCTGGCCGAGGAACTCTCCGAGGCGCGCTGCGCTGGCCAGGCGAGCTCCCGAGTCATGGCGGGGCTGCCGTTGGCCCTCGGCCGGCATCTTACGGACCGGTGACAGGGGGGCGCGGCAGTAAGGAGGCGGCCGTGGCAGGGCGCTCATCAGGTGAGTTCGCGGATCACTGCGGATCCTCACCATGCAAGGAGATGGACATGCGCAAGCGCACACGGCTGGCGGCAGCGGGCGGCAGCCTGCTAGCGGCCACGCTCGGCCTGTTCGGCGCGGCGGCCTCGGCCGGCGCCAGCACGACCTCACCGGTCGCCGGCTACACCTACGTCAACGGCAATACCGCGACCGCCAACACCATCGCCGGGTACGCCCGGCACGCAGACGGTTCCCTCACTCCCATCGCCGGCTCCCCGTTCACCATCAGCGGCGCGGGCCTGGGCGCGGGCCTGGGCTCACAGGGCGCGATCCAGGCCACCCGGGACGGCAGGTACCTGCTGGCCGTCGACGCCGGCAGTAACCAGGTCTCGGTCCTGCGCGTCACCGCCGGCGGCGTGCCCGTCCAGGTCGGCCAGCCGGTCTCCTCCGGGGGCATCAAGCCGGTCAGCGTCGCGGTCTCCCCCTCCGGCGTCGTCTACGTCGCGAACCAGGGCAACGCCACCGACAGCGCCGGCTTCAGCGGCTTCCGCCTCGGCCTCGGCGGCACGCTGACGCCAATCCCGGGCGCCACGTACGCGGCCCCCGCGGGCTCCGGCCCGGCCGACGTGCTGTTCAACTCCACCGGCACGAGCCTCGTCGGCACCCTTGTCAACACCTCGCAGATCGAAAGCTACAAGGTGCTCCCCGGCGGCCGCCTTCTCGCCGCCCCGGGCTCTCCCTTCACCGCCCAGGGCCTCGGCCAGATCGGCGCCGAGTTCCGGCCCACCCTGCTCCGCCTGCCGACTGGCATCTTCTACGCGGGCGGGGTCAAGGCGAACGTGCTGTTCTTCGACCGCAAGCGACCGTCCGAGAAACCGTGGACGGACAAGCTGTGGATTTACGACTTTTCGTACCAACCAGAACTTCACCCTGAAGACCCGCACCCTAAGTCGAGCGGACCTCGACGACTTCACCGCCTTTTACAACCCGGATAACCGGTATGAGCGCACCGAGACAGAGCGCTTCCGCGCCCTCTCCTACGACGAGCTGACCGGCAGGGATAAGGCGTCCCTAGACATCTTCTGGCTGCGTGACGAATCCCTGGAGGAGCCGAAAAACCTCCCGGCCCCCGAGGTGATCGCTGCGGAGATTGTGGAAGATCTGCAGGCCGCACTCGATCAATTCACCGCGATCGCACTGTCTTTGGCTGGACAGCCAGGCGAACCAGTGGACAAGTGAGGCTGAGGGATGGCTTCCGCCGAGCTATACAGCGACGCGGCGATGCTGGCCAATGGAGGAAGTGAACTCGTTGCGGCCGGTAAGCACGAAGTCCTTCGTCTAACACGCGACGGGAGATCGGATTGCGGCCGGTGATTAAGCTCGGCGACCGATGTCCGATTTGGGAGCTTGATGGGAGCGGAGAGCCTCGCGCAGGTGCGCTGAAGTGAGCTCGTCGCGCCTCGGCCTAGCCTGCTGACCAGTGTCAACGGCGCTCGAATTTTGGCTCTGGCTCACTTTCCGTGGCGCAAGTGGCCGACGTAGCGCACAGTGTCCTGATCGCGGCTTTTGTGGCAGTTAATGCCCGCTGTGCTCTGCGGATTTTGGTCTATCCGGACATGGGTACTGCGGGGTTCGGTAGAGAAATTCGCGGCCACCAGCGGAGGGGTCTTGCCGGTCGCGGAGTAGTGTCCCGGAGTCGAGTAGACGTTTGAGCCGGTTGTTCATGTTCTGCTGGGTCGTACCGAGGTCGGTGGCCAAGTCGCTTGCGCGGAATGTGCCGCGCTCGCGCCTGCGACGAAGGTCTGCTTGAGAACGGTGTCGCCGCCGAGGAGCGTGACTGCGCCGTTTTCCGCCCAGGCGGCGACCGTCTTGCGGCGTTCCAGGGATAGGTCCACCTCGTCGGCGGTCTTGTCGGTGAGACCGGTGAGGAGGATGGGTGCGCGGCCGGTCAGGCCGACCGACCTGGCGACTAGGAGCTTGTGCTGGAAGGCGTAGGTGGGCAGGTCCACGTGCCTGCCGGGCAGCAGGCCGGTCCAGCTGACGGGCAGCCCGTGGACGATGGCGGCCGCGAGCACTTCGATCAGCCGCTCAGGCCCGCCCTGATCGCGCCGCAGGGTCTCCAGCACCACGCCGTCGTCGTCGAGGTCCTCGAGAGTGTCGCCCAGCGGCACCACATGCAGTCACGCCTGATTGCCCCAGCCCGTTGGACAGACATGCTCCGCTGGCCGCGCAGGCCCTGGTGACACGGATCTGCTAATAGCTGACGGGCTGGGGCCGGATTTGCGCGCGATTTCTGTCATGCCGGGGACTGGCTACCTGCTGATTTCCGGGCGCGTGCGACCCAGGTGGAGGCGAAACCTATGACCAGCACGGCGACTGCGAACCACGGCGCGAGGACTGTGGGACTCGTAACCTTGTAGAACGATCCGAAGATGGCGCCCGCGGTGATCAAGATGGCGAGGATTGCCGATAGCACGA
>CAVTHA010000004.1:0-127704 GCA_963734435.1 uncultured Acidimicrobiales bacterium
AGTGGGCGCAACGTGTTCGGGGTATCCAGCCTGGCCGTCCCGGTGCCGATCTCCGCAGGCGACGCCTATCGTCTCTACCACTGGTGGTACGGGGCCGGTACCACACCGCCTTCCATCGCCGCCCCGGCGATCATTCCGCCGATCATGCAACTCTTCCAGGGCGTGCAGCTGGCCGGTCCCGACCTGACGCCATACACCTTCGCCACCGGGCTGTTCCGCTCTCCGCCCGCCGGCGGCGGCCCGACGACGCCGCTGGCGGCTTACGGCTACCAGGGCTCGGCCCCGCGGCCGAGCTACTCGTCGCCCGCCGACTACACGTTCCTCTGGTACGACGCCACCGCCAAGGGTCCCGACGAGGAAGGGGCCCAGGGCACCGGTCTCATGCGCTACGTCAACGGCGGGACGCGCTACCGGGAAGGTGTGGTACCGGCCGGCCCGGTCCCGATGTTCTCGGTTCCGGGTTCGGTCACCAGCTACTCGTCGCCCCCCGACCCGGCACCCTCGTACCCGGCCTGGCCGGGATCACCCGCCGCCGGCTGATTCGGGACGGGGAGCGCCCACCCGCCCGGCCGGGATACCGGTCGTCGGCGTCTCCGGCCGGGCCGGACGGATCGACCACGCCGAACGGCTGACCGTCCCCGCCGCTGGTCACCGTCCGGGTTGCCCCCCGATGCACCTCCAGAATTCATCGTCCTGTTCCCGGGCCGTTCGCCGCCGTTCACGTGCGGCCGGTACCGTGGCGCGCGCCTGGGCGATGCTTGGTTCCACGGGGGCGACGGCGGAGCCCTCATCGCCACCACCGTCGACGAGGAGGCACCCATGGAACCGACCAGCAAGCTCCGGGTGGTCACCGCCGACGTGCCCGACGCCCTCCGAGTGGTCCGCCAATTGGTCGAGGAGGCCACCGGCCTGGCTGCGGAACCCGAGATCCAAGAGGTCGACGGGAGCGAGCTCGTGGTGGAGCTCCGACTGGCCGGCCCGACGGTCGTCGCCCCCGGCCTGGTGGCACGCGCCGTCGGACGGTCGAGCCGAGACCTCGACGTGCTGAGCACTTGGAACGAGGCGCTCCCGATGATCGATCCTGCCCCCGCCTCGGGACAGGTCATCCTCGACGGGTACGACGACCACCTCCCGGCGGTGGTGCGGCGCGCCCTGCGCGACCATCTCCCGACCGCCCAGTGGCAGCCGGCCGGTGCCGAAGCCGGGACCCGCCTCGCCGGGGACGGACGCCCCGCCTGGCTGCTGGCCGTCCCGGTGGTCCGGCCCGACGGTCGTCCGCTGGTCGGATATCAGCAGCGGCGCGGCTACTCGTTCCGCTTCGGCACCCAAGACATCGAGGCGGCCCGGGTCGAACTGGCGTCTTGACGGCCGCCCTCGCCGACGTCTGATTCAAACCGGGTGCCGTCGGAGTGCGGCGGATGCTGGCTCACGAGCTCGTCCCCGCACACTCGCCTGGTAATGGCGGCAAAATGAGGTGGAGGAGGCTGGAGGCATGCCGATGAACCGTGACGAATGGCTCAGGTCACAGATCGAGAAGGAGGGCTATTGGTTTCTCGAGATTGATTTGGGAAACGGCATCGTCACGCCTGGTTGGTCCAATCCCAAGCAAGAGAAGTTGCCCCAGTTCGGCCTCCCCGACGATATGTCCGGGATGCGGGTCCTCGACATCGGATGTGCGGAAGGCTTCTTCTCGTTCGAGGCTGAGAGGCGGGGTGCTCGTGAGGTCATCGCCATCGATGCCTTCCCAGAATCCATACGCCGGTTCAACATCTGCCGCACTGCTCTGGATTCGTCGGTGAATGGTGTGCTGGCCAGCGTCTACGACGTGGACCGCGCTCGTTTCGGCACATTCGACCTCGTAATGTTCTTCGGCGTTCTTTACCACCTGCGCCATCCTCTGCTCGCCCTTGAGAAGGTTGCCGCATTGACGGCCGGAACGCTGCTCCTCCAGACCCGGACGTTCAAGGCCCCTGCGCTCGCCAATGAACCAGTCGCTCGCTTTTACCCCAACGGCGTCCAAAGTGGACCTCCCGGCGCACCCATCCACGACCCTTCGGTCTTCTGGGAACCGAACGAGACCTGTGTTCGAGAAATGCTTTCGCACGTGGGGTTTTCCAACATCGAGCGCCTGATTCGAGGAGAGAGTCAGCTGAACGATTCCCCACCCATGACGGCCAAACAGAGGCTTTCCAAGCGATTGCACTCACCCCCTGACGTGGGCGTTGGAAGCGCAGTGTTCAGGGCGCAGGCTGGTGTCATCGGGATCGGTGTCCCGCCTGAGCCTGACTTCGATGGAGGGCTGACGGGAGCGCCGAAGCTGTAACGGGCTGAGGGGCGGTGTCGTCGGTCCCCCTCAGCCCTCGAGTGCCTGCGCCATCGTGTGTCCCCAGTAGTAACTTGTCGCCAAATGTAGCGGGCAGCCGGGGGAGCGATGGCGGTCGAGGAAATCGAGGGCCTGTCCATCGCCTACGACCTCATCGGCCGGGGATCGCCGTGGGTGCTCACCCCGGGGGGGCGGTTCGGCCGGGACACCCCCGGACTGCAGCAATTGGCCGAGCGTCTTGCCGACGCCGGCAACCAGGTCCTCATCTGGGACCGGCCCAACACCGGGGCCTCGCAGGTGTGCTTCACCGGCACCTCCGAGTCCGAGATGCAGGGTGACGTCCTCGCCGGCCTGCTCCGTCGGCTGTCCCTGGCCCCGGCGGTCATTGCCGGCGGGTCCGGCGGGTCGCGGGTCTCGTTGTTGACGGCGGCCCGCCACCCTGACGTGGCGGCCGGCCTGGCCTTGTGGTGGATAAGCGGTGGCGTGTTCGGGCTGATGAGCCTCGGCGTCCACTACTGCGGCGACTCCCTGGTGGCGGCCTGGCGAGACGGCATGGAGGCGGTGGCCGACCTCCCGGTGTGGAGCGAGGTCATCGAGCGCAACCCGGCGAATCGTCAGGTGTTCCTGGCCCAGGACCGTGGGCGGTTCATCGAAACGCTCGAGCAGTGGATGTCGGCCTATTGTCCGCGGCCCGGCGAACTTGTTCCCGGGCTGCCCGACGACCGGGCCCGGGATGTCGACGTCCCCGCCCTGGTGTTCCGCAGCGGGGCGAGCGATCCGCACCACACCCGGGAGACCTCGGAGCGGTTGGCCGGCTTGCTGGGCCACGCCGAGCTGGTCGAGCCGCCCTGGGGGGACACCGAGTGGAACGAGCGCGTCGACGCCGCCCAGTCCGAGGGGTCGGGGCTGTTCGAGCGCTGGCCCCTGCTCGCGCCCCAGCTGCTCGAATGGCGGGAGCGGGAGCTGCGCCGCGCCAGGCCGAGCTGAACGCCGGGCCCGCTAGCGGCCCGTCCCGGGTGGATGAAGCGCCCGGTCGGATGAGACCCGGTCGGATGAGACGCCCGGTCGGATGAGACGCCCGGTCGGATCAGGCGCCCCCGGTCGGATCCGATCAGGCCGCCTTCTCGAGGATGTGCACTCCGCAGGCCGACCCCAGCCCGATCACATGGGTGAGTCCGACCTTGGCCCCGTCGATCTGGCGGTCGCCCGCTTCCCCCCGCAAGTGGGTGGCCACCTCCCAGACGTTGGCGATCCCGGTGGCGGCGATGGGATGGCCCTTCGACTCGAGGCCCCCGGATACGTTCACCGGTGTCGACCCGTCGCGCCAGGTCGCCCCGGACTCGAAGAAGTCGACGGCGCCACCGACGTCGCAGAGCCCGAGGTTGTCGTAGTGGACGAGCTCTGCCGTGGCAAAGCAGTCGTGCAGCTCCACGAGGTCGAGGTCGGCGGGGCCCACCCCGGCCTGCTCGTACGCCTGGCTGGCGGCATTGCGGGTGAGCGTGTTCACATCCGGCAGGACCTGGCACGACTCCTCCCAGGGATCGGTGGTGAGGATGGAGGCTGAGATCTTCACCGCTCGGCGCCGCTGCTCGGGCGACAGGGTCTTCAGCTTGGCTCCGCTCACCACCACGGCGGCGGCCGCGCCGTCGCAGTTGGCCGAGCACATGGGGCGGGTGTTCGGATAAGCGATCATCACATCGCCCATGATCTCCTCGAGCGTCATCTTCTTGGTGTAGGCGGCCAACGGGTTGAGCGTCGAATGGGAGTGGTTCTTCTCGCTGATCCTGGCGAACAACTCGAAGCTGGTCCCGCCGTAGCGATGGCCGTAGGCCATGCCGATCTGGGCGAAGACGCCGGGCATGGTCTCGGTGCCGATGCGGCCGTCGACCGGGGCCACCGCGCCGTACCGACCGTGCGGCTCCCAGTTGTTCGAGTCGGCCTTGCGGCTTCCTCCGGAGAGCAGTCCCGCGCCGGAGAGCTTCTCGACCCCGAAGGCCAAGCCCACGTCGGTCTCGCCGGCCTTGACCGCCATGCAGGCCACCCGCAGCGCGGTGGCCCCGGTGGCACAGGCGTTGGCCACGTTGTACACGGGAGCGCCGGTCTGTCCGAGCTGCTTCTGCAACTGCTGGCCGATGCCGGCATTGGCTGCCATCAGGTTGCCGGCCCCGATCACCCCCACGTCCTTCATTCCAACCCCGCCATCGGCCAGTGCGCCGAGGACGGCCTCGGACGCCAGGTCGACCAGGTCCTGGTCGGGATGCTTCCCGAACTTCGTCATGTGGATGCCGAGGATCCACAGGTCGTCAGCGGCCATGGTTCAACCTCCCAGGGGTTCGAAGCCGAAGCCGACGGCTTCGGTTCCATCATCGTCCGTACCGATGGGCTGGGTGGCGAGGCGCACCTTCATCCCCAGGGTCACGTGCTCGGGGTCCGGTTCCACATTGATCACATTGGCGCGCACGCTCGTCCCCTCGCAGTCGACCAGCGCCGCCACGTACGGGACGGGGACGCCGGGCGCGGCGAACGCCACGATGGTGAAGGCCTGGACCTCGCCGGTGGTCGGGATGTCGACGGTCTCGAATTCCGTGCGTCCGCAGGCGGCACAGGCGTTGCGCCGGTCGAAGAACCGGGCCCCGCAGGCCGAACACGTATGGGCGATCAGGTGCGGCTCGTCGCCCAGCACCAGGTAGTCGACCAGCGGAATCTGGTTGGCCATCGTCTCCACTCCCTCGGCCGCCGGTCGTTCCGGCGTCATGGCCACCGTAGCGGGACGGGCAAATAAGCCGCTACTTGGGGCCGGTCACGACCACCGGGGTCCCTCTGGCGTCGACGGCGATCACCGGAACACCAGGGGGCCAGGGGCTCAGGCCGTCGGTGTCCGGGTGCTCGGCGGTCAGGTGCCGGCCCGAGTAGCGGCCATGGGCCCGGCGGTCACGGACCGCCCAAACCTGGCTCCCATCGTGGGCTTCCGCCTGGGGCTCGGGAAGTGGGATCGGTGAGGAGGCGGGACAAATCTGCCCATGCGGCACGCCGCCGGCGCGGCGATTACCGTGAGGCGCGTGGCTGAGGAGTCCTGCTCGCCCCGGTCATCGGCCTCTGTGCCGAGGATCTCCCGCCGTTCGTTCATGGCCGGCAGCCTGGCCGCCGGGCTGATTGCTGCCGCGGGGCCGGCGGTGGGCACCGAGGCCTATGCCGCCACCGCCGCGGCGAGAGGGCTCGGGCCTGGTGGGTCGCACCTTCCGCCCGGGACGCTTCCCTTCCCGAATCTGCCCCCCGGCACCGACACCCTTCCCCAGATCGAGCACATCGTGGTCCTGATGATGGAGAACCACTCGTTCGACGACCACCTCGGCACGCTGGGCCGCGGCGACGGACTGACCCCGGGTGCCGACGGCCGGCCGGTCAACTACAACCCCAATCCCGCCGGCGGCTTCGTCCGCTCCTTCCACAACCCGGACACCTGCGGCGAGAGCGACTCGGGCATCACCCAGTCTTGGAACGCCTCGCACATCTGCTGGGACAACGGCACCAACATGGGATTCGTGAAGGGCTGCAGCGGCGCAGCCATGGGCTACTGGCGGGGAGAGGACCTCCCCTTCTACCACGACCTGGCCAGGAAGTTCCCCATCGGCGATCGCTACTTCTGCTCGGTCATGGCCCAGACCTACCCGAACCGCCGCTTCCTCATCGCCGGGACCGCGCTCGGGAACATCAGAACCGACGGATCCGGCATCTCGAGCACCGACGCTCCCAACGGGACCATCTTCGACCGGCTGAACGAACACGGCATCTCGTGGAAGGACTACTACCCCGACCTGCCCACGTGCGCACTGTTCGAGCCCGTCTTCATCAACAACCCGACCAAAGCCGTCCACCTGAGCCAGTTCTTCGCCGACGCCGCCTCGGGGAACCTGCCCGCGTTCAGCATCGTCGACCCGTACACCAACTTCTCGGAAGAGAACGGGGACATCAGTGTGGGCGAGGCCTACGCCGCCCTGTTCATCCAGGCGCTGATGAACGGGCCGGCCTGGGAGAAGACCGCGCTCATCTGGACCTACGACGAGCACGGCGGCTGGTACGACCATGTCCCACCCCGTCCGGCCGTCAAGCCGGACAACGTGCCGCCCGAATTGAAGCCGGGCGACGTCCCGGGAGCGTACGACTACACCGGCTTCCGCGTGCCGTGCAGCGTGGTGTCGGCCTGGTCGAGGAAGAATTACGTCTCCCACCAGACCTTCGATCACACCTCGATCCTCAAACTGGTCGAGACGAAGTGGAACCTCCCGGCCCTGACCTATCGGGACGCCAACGCCCACAACATGCTCGACTTCTTCGACTTCACTGCCACCAAGCCGCCCTTCGCCGATCCCCCAACATTGCGCCCGCCGAAGAACCCGTTCTCCAGCCCGGCAGCGCTCCCGGCGAACTCGCTCAGCAAGGCCAACATCGATCTGTTCCATCCGATCTGCACCGAGTCGGCCGCCGGGTCCCTTCCGCCACGGAGCGCGCAGCTCTCCTCACCGCCGCCCGATGCCGACAAGCTGCTGCGTGCCCAGCAGAAGCTGATCCGCCAGCAGATCCAGGCCCAGGACGCCGCCCTGACGGCGGCACCGCCGGCTCCCTCGTCGTCCTGACCCTCGTCGTCCCGACCCGCCGGGCTAACCGATGACGAACTGCTCCATGGCCCGGGCGAACCCCTCCTCGGTGTTCGACGCCGTGACCTGCCGGGCGGACCGCTGTACGGCCGCTGACGCGTTGCCCATGGCGATACTCAACCCCGAATGGGCGAACATGAGCACGTCATTGGGCATGTCCCCGATGGTGGCGATCTCCTCGGGCGCCAGCCCGAAGCGGGCAGCCAGCCACTTCACCACGCTGCCCTTGTTGGCGTCGGGGTGGGTGACGTCCAGGTAGTACGGCTGGGACTGGGCGGCCGAGACTTGCCTGCCGTACCGCTCTCTCACCTCGGAGGTGGCGGCATCGATGGCTTGGCGGTCATCGGTCACGCCCACGATCTTCGCCACGCCGTCACTCAATCCCTGCAGCGACTCGACCACGGTCGGTTCGAACGCCACCGTGGCCGCTTCCCGTTTGACGTGCGGACCGTCGGCGTCGAGCACGTACCACTCCTGTCCCCGATACACCCAGGTCGAGAGGGCCGATGATCCGAGCAGCTCGATGATGGGGCCGACCAGCTCGGAACCGAGCACCCGGTCCTCGATGACGGTCATGTCCGGCTCGACCACCACACCGCCGTTGAAGGCGGAGATCGGCGTGGACAGGCGAAGGGGAGCGACCAGCATGGCCATCCCCCGTGGCGGTCGCCCGCTGGTGATGGCGAAGACGATCTCAGCCTGGTGGAGCGCGCCCACCGCCTCGACGGTGGCCGGGGTCAGCTGCTTCTCGGGGGTGACCAGGGTGCCGTCGACGTCGGCCAGCACCAGGCGGATGGTATCGCCGCTCATCATCGACTCCTGAGTTCCGGGCCCGCCACCGGCCGACCCCACGTTTCAGGGTAGCGAGGCCCATTGGGGCCGGGCGAGGTGCGACCGGAATGCTCAAGGCCGGCGACACCGGGGACGATACAAGGAGCCATGGCCAGATATGGCAGGCGGAATGTCACTTATATCCTGGCGGCGGTCGCCGCCCTCGCCCTGGTGGTAGGCGTGCTGGCGGTGCCGACGGCTCCGGCGGCGCCGTCCGGTTGGAACATCGTCACCAGCGCCAGCACAGGTGGGGGGAACAGCGACCTGCTGCTCGGAACGACCTGCCCCAATGCCTGGAGCTGCTGGGCGGTCGGCGGGACGTTCCCCAGTCTCAACAATGGCCAACCGAGCATGCTCATCAACCACTGGGACGGCAACTCGTGGTCGGTGACCCCCGTCGCCGCCCCGACTGGC
The DNA here is from genome assembly GCA_963734435.1 of uncultured Acidimicrobiales bacterium. GTDB lineage: Bacteria > Actinomycetota > Acidimicrobiia > Acidimicrobiales > RAAP-2 > Bog-756. Next base: position 8,224 of record CAVTHA010000004.1, read on the forward strand.
TCGAGCGCGTCGCTCCTCTGGAACGTCACGTGCGTGACCAGCTCCGACTGCTGGGCCGTCGGTGGTCAGGCCCTCGGCGGGGCCGGTTCACCGCCCTCCACCCTGGCCGAGCACTGGGACGGATCGACCTGGACCGTCGTGCCCACGCCGGCGACATTCGGATACCTCTTCTCGGTGGCGTGCATCTCCACCGCCGACTGCTGGGCCGTCGGCACCTCGATCGCCGCCGACAACAGTGGGCCGCTCAACGGGATCGCCGACCACTGGGACGGAAGCTCGTGGTCCCAGGCGGTGACGGCGCCCTCCGGCCAGACCTACGATCAATTCAATTCGGTGGCCTGCACCGGCCCCGCCGATTGCTGGGCGGTCGGCTTCGCCGGGCCCAACCAGCAGCAGAACAATTTCCTCCCCAACGTGGCTCCCAACGTGGCCGGCGACGGGGCCTTCGCCGAGCACTGGGACGGCCTTTCCTGGACTGCGGCGAGTGTCCCCCAGGCCATCGTCCCCCTCAGCACCTATCTGTCCGCGGTGACGTGCACCTCGCCCGCCCAATGCTGGGCGGTCGGGGCCACCATGGACGCCAGCGGCGATCCGTCGGCCACCCTGGTGCTGAGCTGGGACGGATCGACCTGGACCACCGCGCCGAGCCCGAGCCCGTCACCGACCTCCGGGTTCCTCACCGACGTGACCTGTATCGACGCCACCGCGTGCTGGGCCACCGGCGCCTACGGGTTCGCCAGCGGTCAGGGCGGTGGGGCGATCCCCTTCATCGAGAGTTGGAGCGGCACGCAGTGGTCGATCGAACCGAGTCCCAACGTCACCGCCTTCGGCTACCTCTACGGGCTGGCGTGTGTCCGCGGGGCCATGTGCCAGGCCACCGGGTTCGCCATCACCAATTCCAACAACAACAACACCAGCCTCGGGACGTTGGTCGAGCAATTGCAACTCCCGGCCGCCGGCAACCAGGGGTTGTGGTTGTCGGCCTCCGACGGCGGCGTGTTCACGTTGGGCGAGGCTGGCTTCGCCGGGTCGCTCGGTGGGGTGCACCTCAATCGGCCGGTGGTCGGGATGGCCCCGACCCCCGACGGCGGGGGCTACTGGTTGGTGGCCTCCGACGGCGGCGTCTTCAGCTTCGGCGATGCCCGCTTCGAGGGGTCGACCGGTGCCCTGCAGCTCAACCGGCCGGTGGTCGGGATGGCCCCGACCCCCGACGGCGGGGGCTACTGGTTGGTGGCCTCCGACGGCGGCGTGTTCACCTTCGGCGATGCCCGCTTCGAGGGGTCGACCGGTGCCCTGCAGCTCAACCGGCCGGTGGTCGGGATGGCCCCGACCCCCGACGGCGGGGGCTACTGGTTGGTGGCCTCCGACGGCGGCGTGTTCACCTTCGGCGATGCCCGCTTCGAGGGGTCGACCGGTGCCGTGCAGCTCAACCGGCCGGTGGTCGGGATGGCCCGCACCCCCGACGGCGGGGGCTACTGGTTGGTGGCCTCCGACGGCGGCGTGTTCACCTTCGGCGATGCTGCCTACTGGGGCTCGGTGCCGGGCCAGGGCATCGGCACCCCGGTCAGGGTGGTGGGCGTGGCCCCTACCCCCGACGGCGGCGGGTACTGGCTGGTCGACCAAGCCGGAGGGGTCTACGCGTACGGCGACGCCGGCTTCTTCGGAGCCATGACGGGGCTCCGGCTGTCTGGCCCGGTCACCGGCGTGGCGGCGCGGTCCTGATCGGAGCGTCTCGCTGACCAGAGCAGTTCAGTCGATGAACGAGAACAGGAACAATTGGGTGGCGTAGGCGACGAGCCGGGGTGGAGCCGACCCGCGCTCCCCGCAATCCCACAGGGCCATGTCCGCCGACGAGTAGCCGTCGCCGGCATGACGGGCCCGGTTGTGCGCCAATACCCACGACGAGCGGCACGCATCGAGGAGGTGGACGGTCAGGTCGATGCTCGGGGCGAACCACGTGCGGGGTCCGGGCCCCACCATCTCGCCGACGGCGCCGGGCATGGTGTCGGCCAGCACCACCAGGGCCAGGGGGTCGACGGTGCCGTCGCCCTGGAACGGGGTCTCGTCGAAGCGGTACCACATGGCCCGCTCGGCCCGGTCGGGGACGTAATCGCCGTCCCACGGGGCATGGCCGATGGCGGCGCGCCCCTCCACCCGCCGGTCCCAGAACGGCATGGGCTCGAAGGTGGTGGCCCCGGGCGGGGGCGGGTCGCGGAACGACGGGCACTCGTCGGGAACCGGGACGCTGTCCGGAGGGGCCAGATCGGTGAAGGAGAACCCGGGTCGGGGCGAGCCGAAGATGCCGGTCGTGACGTGTCCCCGTGCGGCCTCCCGGTTGGCCACCTCGGCGCGGAGATGGGACATCGACCGGCCCCGCCGGAGGAGCTCGACCTCGATCCGGACCGGCCCGTCAGCCACTTGGGCCACGAACGCGGTGTGCACGGTCCGCAGCGCCTGAGAGGGATCGCCCAGTAGGTCACCCATGGCCCGGAGCGCCAGCGCAGTGACGATTCCCCCTTGGGGGAGCGGGTTGAGGTTCCAGGTGCCGTCGATGTCGGCCTCGTAGCGCCCCGGGACCGTTGCCTTCACCGACGTCGTGGCCGAGAAGGCATCGCTCACGACCGCAGATGCTCCCGTGAGGTTCTCGAGGTGTCAACCCCGGCTCTCCGTGTCTGCCCGCCAGGCGCCGGCCGCTCGGGCCGGCCCGGGGCCGGCGGTCGGCGCCGCCGGACGGGCTGTGGGCAGCGGAGTCTCCGGCCCTGTGTTTGCCCTGGTCAGGCGCGAAACGACTCGGCTATGGTCGATCGTGACAGCGTCCGTCATCCGGTGGGGCCGTCGCCCCATGGCAGCAGCGAGGTCCGATGAACATCGTGGTGAGCAACGTCAAGGGCGGGGTCGGGAAGACCACCACGGCGGTCTATCTGGCTGCCGTGGCCGTCGAGCGCGGCTGGGACCCGGTCACCCTGATCGACGCCGACCGGCAGGCGTCCTCGGCCGAGTGGCTCGAACAGCGACCCATCGAGGGCGTCGACCTGGTCGAAGCACCATCGGAGCGGACCGTGTCGCGCGCCATGTCCAGCAACCGCGGCCTGGCGGTGGTCGACACGCCGCCGGGCGACGAGCGGATCGTACGGGCCACCCTGGACCGGGCCAACGCGGTGATCGTCCCCACCCGGGCCGGCGGGGTCGAGTACTCGCGGGTGACGGCCACCTTGGACATGGTCGGGCGCCGCACGCCCTACGGGGTGGTCATCACCGCGGCGCGCCTCGGCACCAACGACCTGGAGGAGGCCATCCAGTGGTGGACGGAGTCGAAGGTGCCGGTCTGGGGGATCATCCCCGAGCGGGTGGGCATCGCCGCCGGGCCGGAGGCCAGGCTGTACCGCGAGGGCCTGGACGGCTACGACGCCGTGCTCAAGAAGGTGCTTCGCCGCCGCTCCGGCTGATGCTCACGGCGAAAGGCCACCGGGCCCGGGCGGAACGTCCACCGCATGCTCCTCGAGCGCCGACAGCGGGACCACGTCGAGCGCTCGCTCGTGGGTCGATGCCAGCACGACGTAGGCCGCTGCCCCGTCGTGGTGGGCCCGCAGCCAGTTGCCTGCGGTCACGCACCAGCGGTCGCCGGGGACCAGCCCGGGAAAGCGGAACTGGGGCAGCGGGGTGGTCAGGTCGTTGCCGATGCTCCGCTGGTGCTCGAGGAACTCGGCGGTGACCACGGCGCAGATGGTGTGGCTCCCCCGGTCCTCTGGGCCGGTGTTGCAGCAGCCGTCTCGGTAGAAGCCGGTGAGCGGGTCGGTGCTGCAGGGCTCGATCTCGCCGCCGAGCACGTTGCGATCGCCCATCGGCCAATTATCCCAGGCGAAAGGCCCCCCGTCAGCTGGACCGAGGAGGCGGAGGCGTCCCCATGGCCGGCGTCAGCCGGTCAGCTGTTGTAGCCGTAGAGCTCGCTGTGGTCACCCGCGCCCGTCGGCACCAGGTCGATCTGGAAGCCGTCCACCATGTCGATACGTTGCAGGGCGTCCACATGACTGCGTCCCGGACCGCGCCATTTGGTCTTGGCCTTGGCGTTGGCGTCCATCCGGTCCTCGGCCACGAGCAGGACCACTTCGTGGTCCTCGCCCATTCGGCCCTCGTCCATCGACCCACCCAGAAACGCCACGTAGAGGTGCATGCCCGAGGATAGCGACGTCACCCCGAAGCGGTCGGGTCCCAGATCTCCGTGCCGGGTGGGGCGACGCCGGAAGATCAGGTGGCGCGGACGAACTCGGCGACGACGGTGGCCAGTTCGGGCCCGCGGTCCTCCTGGAGGAAGTGGCCGCCGCCGGCGATGGTCGCGTGGGGTTGGCCGCGGGCTCCGGGGATGTGCTCCTGCAGGTACCGGTCGGACCCGGCCGTGATCGGGTCGCCGTCACTGAAGGCGGTGAGGAAGGGCTTGTCGAACGTCTCGAGGACCTGCCAGGCGCGCCGGTTCGCTTCCGCCGCCGGGTCGGACGGGGAGATGGGCACGAGGGTGGGGAATTGGCGGGCCCCTTCCGTGTAGGTCTGGTCCGGGAAGGGCGCGTCGTAGCCGGCCATGACCTCGGGGCTGAGGTCGGTCGTGCACCCCGAGTTGACGATCGACCCGGTCGGGAAGACCTCGACCTCCTGTGAGAACTTGAGCCAGGCCAGGAAGGCATCACCCGGAGGCCGGTCCCCGGTGGGGAGAAAGGTGTTGGCCGCCACCACCCGGGAAAACCGATCAGGGTGCTCACCGACCAGCCGGAGTCCGATCAACCCGCCCCAGTCCTGGCCCACCAGCGTGACATCTGACAGCCCGAGCGAATCGAACAGGAGGGACCGTATCCATTCGACATGGCGGGCGAAGGTGTACTCCGACCGGGGTGTCGGCTTGTCCGATCGCCCGAACCCGACCAGATCGGGAGCGATCGAGCGCAACCCGGCCTCGGAGAGCACCGGGATCATGTGACGGTAGAGGAAGCACCACGAGGGCTCGCCGTGGAGCAGGACGACGACCGGGCCGTCGGCCGGACCTTCGTCGAGGTAGTGCACCCGCAGGGTGCCGCCGTCCTGGTCGGGGATCTGGGCCTCGTGCGGGTCGAAGTCGAAGCCGGGAAGGTCGGCGAAACAGCTGTCTGGTGTCCGGAGAACCTGCATCGGCTTGGCTGCCTCGCTCTCGTTCGGTCTCGGAGGGGTGGTCGGGTATCGGGACGAGGGGACCAACGATATGACATTCAATGTGTCAATTGATGCTAGCCGCGGGCCCGACCGGTCGGCCCGGGCCTGGCCGTCCCCGTTCGGCTACTCGCCCCGGTTCCCCCACGCCATACCATGCACCCATGAGCGATGCGCGATCCATCGATGCGTCCGAGCAGCCGCTGCGCGGTGTGAAACCCCGCAGCTACCAGGTCACCGACGGCCCCACCCGGGCGCCGGCCCGGGCCATGCTCCGGGCCGTCGGCATGACCGATGACGACTGGGACAAGCCGCAGATCGGCGTGGCCTCGTCGTGGAACGAGGTCACCCCGTGCAACCTGCCGCTCGATCGCCTGGCCAAGCGGGCCAAGGAGGGGGTCCGCCGCGCCGGGGGCTTCCCCCTCGAGTTCATGACCATCGCCGTGTCCGACGGGATCTCGATGGGCCACGAGGGGATGCGGGCGTCGCTGGTCAGCCGCGAGGTGATCGCCGACTCGGTGGAGACGATGATGCATGCCGAGCGGTTCGACGGCTTGGTCACGGTGGCCGGATGTGACAAGTCCCTGCCCGGCATGCTCATGGCCGCCGGGCGCCTCAATCTGCCCAGCGTGTTCCTCTATGGAGGATCGATCCTTCCCGGTCGGGTCGGCGCTCGCGCCCTCGACATCACCTCGGTGTTCGAGGCCGTCGGCGCCCACGCGGTCGACGCCCTGTCCGACGAAGAGCTGAGCCTGATCGAGCACAACGCCTGCCCGACGGAAGGGTCATGCGCCGGCATGTTCACCGCCAACACCATGGCCTCGGCGGCCGAGGCTCTGGGCATGGCCCTCCCGGGCAGCTCCTCCGCGCCGGCGGTCGACCGGCGTCGGGACGATGCGGCCTTCGCCTCCGGGGAGGCGGTGGTGGGGTTGCTACGAGCCCGGTATCCGCCCGAGGGACGTGATGACCAAGGAGGCCTTCGAGAACGCCATCGCCGTCACCATGGCGCTCGGGGGGTCGACCAACGCCGTGCTCCATCTGCTCGCCATCGCCAACGAGGCGCGGGTCGACCTCGACCTCGAGGACTTCAACCGGGTGGGTGCCCGAGTGCCCCACTTGGCCGACACCAAGCCGCACGGGAAATACCACATGAGTGACCTCGACCGGATCGGGGGCGTCCCGGTGGTCATGGCGGAGCTGCTCGACGCGGGGCTGCTCCATGGGGAGTGCATCACCGTGTCGGGGATGACCGTGGCGGAAAACCTGGCCGCCCTCGACCCACCCGGTCCCGACGGTGACGTGGTCCGAGCCGTGGGCGATCCCATCCACGCCCAGGGAGGGATCGCCGTGCTCCGCGGTTCGCTGGCTCCGAAGGGGGCTGTCGTCAAGGTGGCCGGCATCGATCAGCTGACTTTCGACGGCCCGGCCCGGGTGTTCGACGGGGAGGACGCGGCCATGGAGGCGATCCTGGCCGGGGCGATCGAGCCCAACACCGTGGTGGTCATCCGGTACGAGGGGCCGAAGGGAGGCCCGGGGATGCGTGAGATGCTGGCCGTCACCGGAGCCATGAAGGGTGTGGGGCGTGGCGCGGACTGCGCCCTCGTCACCGATGGCAGGTTCTCCGGCGGGACCCACGGGTTCTGCATCGGGCACGTGGCGCCCGAAGCCGTCGACGGGGGACCGATCGCCGTGGTCGCGGACGGGGACCGGATCGTGGTGGACGTCGCCACTTACTCGATCGACCTGATGGTCGACGAGCGCGAGCTGGAGCGCCGTCGGCGTGATCTCAAGCACCCCGAGCCGCGCTATGCCACCGGCGTCCTGGCCAAGTACGCCCGGCTGGTCACCGGCGCCGAGCGGGGAGCGGTGACCGAGCCCTGATCGAGGGCGGGCGTCCGTGGCGACCTGGCAGGAATTTCGCGAGGCCGACCGGCCGTTCGCCGAGCTGGCCGAGGCCCGCATCGACGGCGAGGGACTGGTGCTGGTCGGAACGCTGCGGCGCAATGGGTGGCCCCGGATCAGCCCCGTCGAGCCCCTCATCGTGGAAGGCGTCCTGTACCTCGGGATGATGTGGCAGTCGAGGAAGGCCCTCGATCTGTTACGCGACCCGCGGTGCGTGGTGCACAGCGTGGTGCGCGACAAGGCCGGCACCGAGGGTGATGTGAAGGTCTACGGCCGGGCCGTCGACGTAGCTGACGCCGACGAGCGCCAGCGGTACGGTCGCGCCCTCGAGGCCCGCATCGGCTGGCGGCCCGAAGGCGACTACCACCTCTTTGCCGTCGACATCACCGAGGTGGGGTACTTCGTCGTGGCCGGGGAGGGCCACAACACCCGGACCTGGGCCGCACCCGCCCTCTAGACTCCCGGTGCAGCAGGACGGTCTGGCCAAGACTACGGGGAGGACTCGCGTGGGGGGGACTCGCGTGGCCGGGGCTCGCGTGGCCGGGGCTCGTGTGGCCGAGGGGGCGCGGAAGGCCTCAGCTGGGAGAAGGTGGACGGCGCTTGTCGGGGCCGGTGTCGCCCTGATCGGAAGCCTGCTGGCGGGTTGCTCCTCCACCGAGAGCCCGGCCGGTGCCGGCACCTCACGAGCGGGGATCCCGGCGTCGGCGTTCACCGATACGACGGGTGTGTCACCGCGGTCGGTGACCATCGCCAACATCTCGACCCAGGCGGGAGGCTTGTTCGCAGGGGCCGCGGTCGGCACCGAGGCCTATGCCGCCTACGTGAACGCCCAAGGCGGCATCGCCGGCCGCAAGCTGGTGGTGAGAAGCTCGGACGACCAGTTCGCGGGGGCCCTCAACAAGCAGCAGACCCGGGCGGCGGTGCAGAGTGACTTCGCCACCGTAGGTGGGTTCTCCTTGGAGGATGCCTTCGGGGGCTCGGTCCTGGCCGCCAACCCGCAGATGCCGAACGTCTCGGAGTCACTCGATCCCGACACCGCGAAGCTGCCGAACACGTTCAGCCCGTCGCCCAGCGCACCGGGCTGGCCCCTCGGGCCGCTCACCTACTTCAAACAGCGGTTTCCCGATCAGGTTCTGCACACCGGGACCATCGTTGCCGATCTCACCTCGACGGTGATCGCCTGGGAGCACGAAAAGGCGGCCATGGAGCACCTCGGGTACAAGGTGATCTACGACCCCGCGCTCGCCACCGACGACCACCGACTTCACCCAGAACATCGTGGCCATGAAGAATGCCGGTGTTCAGATCCTGTTCCTCGAGCAGCTGCCGGTGAACTATGCATCGGCCGCGGTGAAAGACATGAACCAGCAGAACTTCCATCCGGTCCTGGTATTGGGTGCTCCGGCGTACAGCGAGTCGTTGGTGGCCGATTCCGGTGGTCCAGGGTCCATCGATGGTGCGTACTTCGAGCAGTCCTCTGCCTTCTACCTCGGCGAGGATGCTGCTGACGTTCCCGCCGTCCGCACTTTTCTCGACTGGGTCCAGCGTGTCTCGCCCGGCTTCCATGCCGACTTCTTCACTCTGTACGGATGGCTGTGTGCGCAGCTGTTTAGCGACGCCCTGCGTGCGGCGGGCGCCAATCCGACCAGGGGTTCCCTGCTCGAGGCGCTCCGGCGAACCACCTCGTTCACCGGTTCGAACCTCATCCCCGACAGTGATCCTGCCCGTAAAGCCCCGATCAACTGCTACGTCCTCGGCCGAATCGAGAACGGCGCCTTCCAACGTATGGCCGACCCACCGGTGAGCGGTCTGACTCATGGCTTCCGCTGTGACCAGCCCTTCTTCTACCCGGCCTGATGCGGGGGGGCCCCGCCTGCTCGGTCCCCGGCCGGCGTGCCCGGGCAAGCCCTCCCCCGTGCTTGTCGGGGGGTTCCCGGCGTGTAACAATGGCATGGCCATGCCGCCCACCCCGTCACGCCGCCGCACCACCCTGGTACTTATCGCCTAGCGCGCACGTCGCCCCTCACCGTGCGCGCCTTTCGACCTCCCGGATGGGAGGTCGTTTTCATGTCCCGGCACGCTTACCGGTTCCCGAAGAAACCGCAACCTGAACACCACACCGACGTCCGGCCACCACCGGAAAGGAAGCAGACGATGGAACTGACCGGAGCACAAGCACTGATCAAGAGTTTGGAGATGCAGCAGGTGGAGGTCATGTTCGGCCTTCCCGGCGGCGCCATCCTGCCTGTCTACGATCCCATCCTCGACTCCTCGATCCGCCACATCCTGGTGCGCCACGAGCAGGGCGCCGGCCACATGGCCGAGGGCTACGCCCAGGTGACCGGCCGTCCGGGGGTGGCCATGGTCACGAGCGGCCCCGGCGCCACCAACATCGTCACCCCGCTGGCCGACGCCTACATGGACTCCATCCCCCTGGTGGTAGTGACCGGGCAGGTGGCGACCACCGCCATAGGGACCGATGCCTTCCAGGAGAGTGACATCACCGGTATCACCATGGGGATCACCAAGCACAACTGGTTGGTCACCGACGGGGCCGACATCCCCAGGGTGGTGGCCGAGGCCTTCCACGTCGCCACCACCGGTCGTCCGGGACCGGTGCTGATCGACGTCCCCAAGGACGTGGCCAACCGGCCCATGGAGTGGTACTGGCCGGAGCCCGGCGACCTCGACCTCCCCGGCTACAAGCCGGTCACCGAGGGCGATCCCGCCCTGGTGCGCAGTGCGGCCGAGCTGCTCCTGGCGGCCGAGCGCCCGATCATCTACGCCGGTGGCGGGATCCTCAAGGCCCGCGCCTCCGACTCCCTCCGGGAGTTGGCCGAGCGGACCGGCATCCCGGTGGTGACGACACTGATGGCCCGCGGCTCGTTCCCCGATTCGCACCCGCTGTGCCTCGGCATGCCCGGCATGCACGGCAACTACACCGCGGTCACCGCCATGCAGCGCTCCGACCTGCTGATCGCGCTCGGCAGCCGCTTCGACGACCGGGTGACCGGCAAGATCGACGCCTTCGCCCCCGAGGCCAAGGTCATCCATGTGGACGTCGACCCGGCCGAGCTCAACAAGGTGCGTCGCGCCGATGTCGCCATCGCCGGGGACTGCCGGTTGGTCATCGACGAGTTGCTGGCGGCTCTCGAGGCGTGCGGGCTCCGCCACTCCGACGCCACCCGGGGCGGGTCGGGTGGGGCACCGTCCGACGCGGTGTCCGGCGGACCGGCGGCCGAGGGCTCTCTGGCCGCGACCTTCCCGCGGCAGCGGCTCAGCCCGTGGCGCGCCCAGCTGAGCGAATGGCAGCGGCGTTACCCCCTGGTCTACGACCAGCAGCCCGGCCCCGGCGCCCTCAAACCTCAGTTCGTGCTCGAGACCCTGCGCGACGCCACCCCCGAGGACACCATCGTGGCCTCGGGGGTCGGGCAGCACCAGATGTGGGCCTCGCCAGTGGTGGCAGTTCGACCACCCCTACACGTGGGTCAACTCCGGCGGCCTCGGGGACCATGGGGTTCGCCGTGCCCGCCGCCATCGGGGCCAAGGTGGGTCGGCCCGACCGGACGGTGTGGGCGGTGGACGGAGACGGCTGCTTCCAGATGACCGCCCAGGAGCTGGTGACGGCCAGCTCCGAGCGGATCCCGGTCAAGATCGCCATCCTCAACAACGCCTACCTGGGCATGGTCCGCCAGTGGCAGGAGATGTTCTACGAGGAGCGCTACTCCGAGGTCTACCTCTCACCCGACCTGCCCGACTACGTGAGGCTGGGCGGAGGCCATGGGCTGCGTCGGGCTTCCGGGTGGAGTCCCCCGAGGAGGTGGCTCCGACCATCGACAAGGCCAACGCCATCGACGACCGGCCGGTGGTCATCGACTTCCGCACCGACGCCTTCGAAAAGGTCTTTCCCATGGTGGCGGCCGGTGCCTCGAACGACGACATCGTGGTCGACCCGTCTCAGGCCGAGGAGAACCGATGAACATGTACGGAACCGACAAGCACCACCACACGTTGACCGTGCTGGTCGAGAACAAGTCCGGGGTGCTGGCCCGGGTGGCCGGGCTGTTCGCCCGCCGTGGCTACAACATCTTCTCCCTGGCGGTGGCCCCGTCCGATGACGAGCGGTTCAGCCGCATCACCATCGTGGTCGACGTCGAGTCGTCGCCCCGTCGAGCAGATCATCAAGCAGCTGGACAAGCTGGTCCCGGTGGTGTCCGATCACCGAGCTCGACCCGGCCGGTCCCGTGAGCGGGAGCTGCTCCTCGCCACGGTGGAGGCCGGGCCCGAGACCCGGGGTCAGGTGATCCAGTTGGTCGGGGTGTTCGAGGGCAAGATCGTCGACGTGGGGCGGGACCGGCTCACGGTGATGTTGGCCGGCGCACCGGCCAAGCTGGACGACTTCGAGGACCTCATCCGCAGCTATGGGATCGTCGACATGCAGCGGACCGGCAGGGTGGCGCTGCCTATGCTTGATCGGGCCGCGGAGCCGGCCACGCGGCCGGAGGGGCGGACCCTCGGCCGGCGCCCCATAGAGAAGGCAGGTTGATCGACATGGCCACGCTGTACTACGAGAAGGACGCCGACCCCAGCCTCATAGGGAACCGAAGGGTGGCGGTGATCGGCTACGGCTCCCAGGGCCACGCCCACGCCCTCAACCTGTCCGAGAGCGGGGTCGACGTCCGGGTGGGCCTGCGCCCGGGTTCGTCGTCCCGGCAGAAAGCGGAGGAGGCCGGGCTCCGGGTGCTCACCGTGGCCGAGGCGGCGGCCGAGGCCGACGTGGTCATGATCCTGCTCCCCGACACCGAGCAGGCCGAGGTCTACAAGTCCGACATCCTTCCCCAGCTCCACGGGGGTGACGCCCTCTTCTTCGCCCACGGTTTCAACATCCGGTTCGGGCTCATCCAACCTCCGGTCGACGTGGACGTGGCCATGGTGGCGCCCAAGGGGCCGGGCCACCTGGTCCGCCGGACCTATACCGAGGGCGGGGGAGTGCCTTCGCTGGTTGCGGTCTCGGCCGACCCGTCGGGCAAGGCCCACGACCTGGCTCTCTCGTATGCCCACGCCATCGGCGCCACCCGGGCGGGCGTGCTGGACACGACGTTCGCCGAGGAGACCGAAACCGACCTCTTCGGCGAGCAGGTGGTGCTGTGCGGTGGCCTGACCGCCTTGGTGCAAGCCGGGTACGAGACGCTGGTGGCAGCCGGCTACCAGCCCGAGTCCGCCTACTTCGAGTGCCTGCACGAGCTCAAGCTCATCGTCGACCTCATGTACGAGCAGGGGATCGGCGGGATGCGCTTCTCGATATCCGACACCGCCGAATACGGTGACCTGACCCGAGGCCCTCGCGTGATCAACCAGGCGGTGCGCGACGAGATGGGCCGCATCCTGTCCGAGATCCGGGACGGCTCGTTCGCCGAGGAGTGGGTGGCGGAGAACGCCAAGGGGCGTCCCAACTTCAAAGCGTTGCGCCAGGCCGGGCTCGACCACCCCATCGAGAAAGTGGGGGCGGAGCTCCGGGACATGATGCCCTTCGTCACCGCCGGAAGGCAGAAGATCCAGGACGTCTCCGGAGGCTGATCCGGCACCGGCCAGACGGCCGGGAAGAACCCATCGGGATCGGGGGAAGGCATGACCGATTCGAGCTGGCCCGACGTGAGGGTGCCCGGCCTCGAGCCCACTTTCCGCCACCTCGACGATCACGATCTGCCCTGGCAGCAGGTCAAGTCCATCCGCAATGCGGACGGGTCGACCTCGTCGGTGTGGGAGAAGTGGCTGGCGTTCTCGCCCGACCCGCCGTACCTCTCGCTCTATGCCCGCTGGGACCCGGGGATGGTCATCCGGCGGCACGGCCACTTGAGCCCCCACGTGGTCTTCGTGCTCAGCGGGGAGATGTGGTGCGGCGGGCGCCTCTGCCCGGCCGGCACCCATATCGAGTTGCCGCTCGGCGCGGCGTTCGGGCCGTTTGTGGCCGGGCCGGAGGGGACGGTCCTGCTCGAGGTCATGATGGGCGACCCCCGATCGTGGGGCGACGACCCGGCCGCCTTTCAGGCCACGCTCGATCGGCAGAGGGCCCAGGCCCTCCCGGACCCGGACATCGAGCTGCCGCCCTGGCTCGAGGACCTACGCTCCCGCTGGGTGGTCGAAGGGCAGCCAGCTACCGACGGGTGAGCCGGCGCCGCCGGTCCTCCAGGTCCTCTCAGCCGGAGAGGGCGCCCACCACGTAATTGATGCAGGCGCACAGGGCGGCCACGTCGTCGGGCTCGATGGCCGGGAACATGGCGATCCGAAGCTGGTTGCGGCCCAGCTTGCGATAGGGCTCGGTGTCGACGATCCCGTTGGCGCGGAGCACGGCTGCGATCACCGAGGCGTCGATCGGCTCGGCGATGTCGATGGTGCCGACGACTCGGCTCCGATCCTGGTCCCTCGAGACGAATGGTGTGGCGAAACCGGAGCTCTCGGCCCATGTGTAGAGGATCTCGGCCGACTTGTCGCAGCGGCCGGCCGAGAACTCCAGGCCTCCGTTCTCGTTGAACCAGGACACCTGGTGATCGAAGAGGAAGATGGTGGCCAGGGCGGGCGTGTTGTAGGTCTGGTCGAGCTTCGAGTTCTCGACGGCGATGGCCAGGTCCAGCGACGGGGGGACCCAGCGTCTGGTGGCGGCGATGGCGGCGATGCGGTCCTGGGCGGCCGGTGACAGCAACGCCACCCACAGTCCGCCGTCCGACCCGAAACACTTCTGCGGAGCGAAGTAATAGGCGTCGAACTGGCCGGGATCGACCCGGAGCCCGCCCGACCCCGAAGTGGCGTCGACCGCCACCAGCCCGCCGCCCTGGGCCGGCGCGGCCACCCCTTCCGGTCGGTTGATCTCCATCATCACCCCGGTGGACGTCTCGTTGTGGGTGAGCGCATAGAGATCGACGCCGTCCCGGGCCACGGATAGGGGGTGGGTCCCGACTTCGGAAACGATGATCTCGGGCTCGTCGAGATGGGGGGCGGCCGCCGCGGCCGCCGCGAACTTGGAGGAGAACTCGCCGAAGCTGAGGTGCTGGCTCTGGCGGTCGATCAGGCCGAACGTGGCCGCGTCCCAGAATGAGGTGGTCCCGCCGTTCCCGAGCGCCACCTCGTAGCCGTCCGGCAGAGAGAAGAGGACTCGCAACCCTTCCCGCAAGCTACCGACCACCGACTTGACCGTCTTCTGGCGATGGCTGGTCCCGAGGTACCGGCCGGCCGAGGCGGCCAGGGCCTCGACGGCCTCGGCGCGGACCTTCGACGGCCCCGAACCGAACCGGCCGTCGCCGGGGAGCAGGTTGGTCGGGATCCTGATGTCGGTGGCGTCGGTCACGTATGAAATCATGGCACCATGGCTCCGCCCCGAGGAACCGTGCCCGGTCCGGGCCGACCGGCGCGCCCGGTGGCACCATGACCGGGCGGATCTCCGCCCGGGTGGCGGCGGTGTCCCCGTCGGCCACGCTGGCCGTCGATGCCAAGGCCAAGGCGCTCCAGGCCCAGGGGGAGAGCGTGATCGGCTTCGGGGCCGGGGAGCCCGACTTCGCCACGCCCGAGCACATCGTGGTCGCCGCCGAGGCTGCCTGTCGGGATCCGCGTTCCCACAAGTACTCCCCGACGGCGGGGCTGCCCGAGCTGCGGGAAGCAGTAGCGGCCAAGACGAAACGCGACTCCGGGCTCGAGGTGAGCGCGGCACAGGTCCTGGTGACCAACGGCGGGAAGCACGCCGTCGCCAACTCCTTCGCCGTCCTCTGCGACCCTGGTGACGAGGTGGTGGTGCTGGCGCCCTACTGGACGACCTATCCCGAGTCCATCGCCTTGGCCGGCGGGGTGCCGGTCGTGGTCACCACCGATGCGGCGAGTGGATTCCGGGCCACCGTCGACCAGCTGGAGGCGGTCCGGACGCCCCGGACCAAGCTCCTCTTGTTCGTCTCGCCCTCCAATCCGACCGGGGCGGTCTATCCCCGCTCGGAGATCGAGGCCATCGGCCGATGGGCCGCCGAGCACCGCCTGTGGGTGCTCACCGACGAGATCTACGAGCACTTGGTCTACGGCGAAGCCGAGCACCACTCGATGCCGGTGCTGGTGCCCGAGTTGACCGATCGGTGCATCGTGGTCAACGGGGTGGCCAAGACCTATGCCATGACCGGGTGGCGGGTGGGGTGGATGATCGGACCGACCGATGTGGTGACGGCGGCCACCAATCTCCAGTCACATGAAACGTCCAACGTGGCCAACGTCTCGCAGCGGGCTGCCCTCGCCGCGCTGTCCGGCGATCTCGAGGCGGTGGCGGCGATGCGACGTGCCTTCGACCGGCGACGGGTCATCATCCACGGCATGCTCAACGAGATCGACGGCGTGGAGTGCATCCTCCCCGAAGGAGCGTTCTACGCGTTCCCCTCAGTGGAGGGACTCCTGGGCCGTGAGATCCGAGGACGACGGCCGACGTCGAGCGCCGAGCTCGCCGGGTTGGCCATCGAGGAGGCACGAGTAGCCGTGGTACCCGGCGAGGCCTTCGGTGCCCCTGGCTACTTCCGGATGTCCTACGCGTTGAGCGAGGAGGACCTGGTCGAGGGAGTCTCCCGGTTGGCCAAGCTCTTCGGCGACGCATCCTGACAATGGGGAGGGAACCGCATGGCTAGGGTGCTCGTCACCGAGAGGCTGGCCCAGTCGGGGCTCGACATCATGGCCGAGGCGGGCCACCAGGTCGACGTGCAGCTCGGGCTGTCCCCCGAGGAACTGCCATCCGCCGTCGTGGGCGCACAAGCCCTGGTCATCCGCTCGGCTACCACGGTGACCGCCGAGGTCCTCGGGGCCGGTGCGGACCTGGTGGTGGTGGGGCGCGCCGGCATCGGGCTCGACAACGTCGACGTGGCCGCGGCGACGGAGCGGGGCGTGATGGTGGTCAACGCCCCTCAGTCGAACATCCTCTCCGCCGCCGAGCAGGCCATGGCCCTACTGCTGGCCCAGGCTCGCAACATCCCCCAGGCCCATGCTGCCCTGGTGGCGGGGAAATGGGAACGCTCGAAGTGGGAGGGGGTGGAGCTGCACGGGAAGACGCTCGGGGTGGTCGGTCTCGGCCGGGTCGGCGCCCTGGTGGCCCAGAGGGCTCTGGCGTTCGGCATGCGGCTGGTGGCCTACGACCCGTTCGTCTCCGCCGACCGGGCCCGCCATATGGGCGTGCAGCTCATGAGTCTCGAAGACCTGATGGCCGAAGCCGACTTCGTGAGCGTGCACCTGCCGAAGAATACGGACACCATCGGGTTGATCGGCAAGGATCTGCTGGCCAAGGCCAAACCAGGGCTCCGTATCATCAACACCGCCCGTGGGGGAATCGTGGACGAGGAGGCGCTGGCGGAAGCCATCCGGTCGGGCCAGGTGCAGGGCGCGGGCATCGACGTGTTCGCCAAGGAGCCGACCACCGAGTCCCCACTGTTCGAGCTTCCCTCCGTCGTCGTGGCTCCCCACCTCGGCGCTTCGACCGCAGAGGCCCAGGACAAGGCGGGGGTGACCATCGCCGAGCAGGTCAACCTGGCCCTCAACGGCGATTTCGTTCCTTTCGCCGTGAACGTCGCCGCCACCGAGGTCTCCGAAACGGTCCGACCGTTCATGGGCCTGGCCGAGCAGCTGGGCCGGATCCTGTCCTGCCTCAACGACGGGTTGCCCGACACGCTGGAGATCGAGTACCAGGGAGGTCTGGCCGGCGCCGGCACCGGCATCCTCGGGCTGTCCGTTCTGAAGGGACTGTTCGCCGCCACCACGGACGAGCCCGTCTCCTATGTGAACGCACCCCAGTTGGCCGCCACCCGAGGGCTCGAGGTCCGCGAGACCTCTACCGTCACCGCCCATGACTACGTGAACCTCATCGCTGTGCGCTCCGGTGACCATTCTGTCGCCGGCACGCTCACCGGCCCCCGTACGGAGCCGCGGCTGGTGATGATGGACGACCACATCGTGGAGGTACCGCCCGCTCCCCATATGGTGGTGGTCCGCAACGACGATCGTCCCGGGATGATCGGGGTGGTCGGGACCATCATCGGTCAGGCCGGAGTGTCGATCTCGTCCATGGCGGTCGGGCCGTCGGCATCCGGCAACACCGCGCTGATGGTGCTGTCCACGGACGGCGAAGTGCCCGACGATGCGTTGGTCAACCTTCGGGCCGCGCCCGGGATAAGCGACGTACACACCGTCGAGTCGTAGGGGCGACGCCGGTGTCCGGTCAGAAGCGGGCGGCCTCTCACTTCACAGAGGAACAGGTGCTCACCGTGTTCCGCTCCCGGCGACGCCGCGAGGCCGAACCCGCCTATCAGACCCTCAGCCACGACATGGAGTCGTTGGCCCGCTCCATGCCCGGGTTCGTCGACTTCAAGTCGTTCACCGCCGCGGACGGCGAGCAGGTGTCGGTGGTGACCTTCGCCACGCCGGCCGATCAGCGTCGGTGGCGAGACGAGCTCTCCCATCGCGAGGCCCAACGGCGAGGCCGGGACGAGTTCTTCGACCAGTACTCGATCCAGGTGGCGCGATGCACCTATGTGGCGGAGTGGTCGCGCCCTTCAGAGTGACCTCGACCGAACGGGACCTTCCGACCTGATTCAGTCGTGCCCCTTCGACGGAGGCGGTTTGACCGGGACTGGCGGCCAGGTGTCACCGGCGATGACGGCGGACCCGGTCGGCCCCCGCCGTCGGTTCGTCGATTGGATGATGCGAACCACCGCCGAGGCGAGGGTGGCGAACAGGGCCAGCCGTAGTGCCCATTTGAGGGCTTTCTTCTGCATGAGCTCACACTATGGATCGAACGCAATCGTCCGTGCGACTACGAGCCGGTCCTGGGTCAGGGGTGGGTCTCGGCAAGTACTTGGATGCGACGAGCGAGGTTGACCGCGTGGTCGCCGAGCAGAAACTGGTGAATCACATGCATACTGAGTACCAAACCTGGTACCGATTACACGACGGTGCCCGCTTACCCATGGTCTACCCGGTCGCTCTCGTCCGACGGTCGTGTTGGGTGTCGCCGTCATAATTCTGGCTCTGCTCTGGTTCTCGTCGGCGTGGGCTGGTATCTCCGTCTCGTTTGGCGGACGACGGGGGAGGCGATGAAGCCCATTGCCGAAATCGAGTACCAACTGCAGGCCGATGGCTACGACTCGAGCATCGCCGATGTGGTGGCCCTGCACCAGTATTTGACGCCACAGCGGAACGAGGGAGCGCTCTCGCCGGGTCTCATCCTGAGCCCTCACCTATCGGCGCGGCAGGCGGAGGGCAAGCACTTCTGTGAGGAGGCAGGGGAGAAACGGTCGGGCGACGATTGACAGGGGTGCCTCCTACCGGGACGAGCTAGGGACGATCACCCGTACCCCGCTAGAGGTGCTCCCGGAACCCGAGCTGCTCTCCGCCGTCATCGCTGACCACATCGAGGGATAGCCAGGGCGACTCGGCTGACCGCACCGGGTTCGCTGACCTATAGCCCAAACGCCTTCTTCAGGTCTGCCGCCGTCACGGCGTTGAACTGGTGTGCCACGCCAGCATTGTCCTCCAGCCAGCGGGCGAGTGAGTAGTGCGTGAACGTCCCCGTGACGACCTTGTGATTGAGCCGGGGGTCGATGACCACGAAAGGCACTCGGTTGGCGTTCGGGCCGGGGAGGGCGTTCGTTCCCTGGTCCTCATCGAAGGTGACGATGATGGTGAGGTCACCCCGCGTGTAGTCAGGTCCGCCCATGATGATCGGGATCCAGGATTGCAGGAAGGCGTCGGCCGATTGCAGCGCTCCACCGGGCACGGCGTTGTGGGCGTCGTGGAACAGATTGGCAGCGAACTGACCTGTCACCGGCAGGTTGCCGCTCTGCACGTCGGATAGGAGCGCGCCGCCGCTCGTGGTGCCGCTCGGCACGTCGAACTGATTGCACGCCGCCCGCTCGGTCGGGTCGGTCCAGTACACCCACTCGTTGTGCCACGGGACATAGCCACTTCCAGCGGTGAAGGTCGTCTGGCAGTTGGTCGACATCGACTCGGCGTAGACCTTGGCACTCTTCCTGGCTGCAACTGTCTGGCCGAAGGATGACGGCGGGTTGGGGATGCAGCCCGGTAGCCCCACGGTGTTGCACTGCTTCAGCTGCTGGCCACCGAACATGGCGAAGTAATCGGGCAGGCTCGGATGGACAATGCCGAAGTAGTTTGTCGCTGACCCGTACTGGCTGGCCAAGCTGGCCAGGTAGGGCATGGCCGCGAAGGCCTGGGCCGGGGACGCGTTCTCCTCGGGGATGACCAAGACCTTGTGTGTCCCAGGCGGGAGGGGTGGTGGCGGCGGGGGTGGAGTCGGTGGCGTGCCCCCGAACACCGTGCCAGGAGGCAGGCCACCATCAGTCCCGGCCATGCCGACCACCGGCTGATTGAGGTGGACAGCCCCGGTCGAGCCGTAGAAGCCAGCGTCACCGAAGCTGAATATGCCGCCGTCAGAGGCCACGAACCAGTAGCCGCCCCCGTCGCCGGTAGCCGACATGCCGACTACGGGCCGATTGAGCCGAAGGTTTCCGGTCGACCCGTAGAAGGGAGCGCCAAAGGCAAACACCCCGCCATCGGAAGCGACCAACCAGTAGCCACCGGTCGCCCGGTCGGCGGCGATACCCACCACCGAGGAGTTGAGGGGCTGTCCACCCATCGAGCCGTGGAAGACAGCGTCGCCGAAAGCGAAGATGCCCCCGTCCGACGCCACCAGCCAGTAGCCGCCTCCGTCAGAGGTGGGCGTCATCCCGACCACCGGCCGGTTGAGGTGCAGGCTGCCGGTCGACCCATGGAACCGGGCATCACCGAAGGCGAAGATGCCGCCATCTGAGGCGACGAGCCAGTACCCGTGGCCAGTCGGCGTGGAGGCCATACCCACGATGGGCTGGTTCAGGTGAATGGCACCGGTCGACCCGTAGAAGGCGGCATCCCCCCCACTGAAGATGCCACCATCGGCGGCCACCAACCAGTAGCCGCTCCCACTCGGGGTGGCCGCCATGCCCACCATCGGTTGGTTGAGGCGTATGTTGCCGGTCGAGCCATGGAAAGCAGCACCACCGAAGGCGAAGACGCCGCCGTCGCTGGCTACCGTCCAATATCCCCGGCCCGTGGGCCCAGTGGTTGCCGAGGAGGTCGCGCCCCTGGAGCCAACGATTGCCGCCATGGTGGCCAAGAGAATCGCACCCAGTACGAGATACCGACGTAGGGTCACGAACCCCGCTCCACACGGGGCAACTGTTTGAGGCGTTTCTCGATGAGCACTACTCCATCTGTTCCCACCCAATGCTGTCAACCGCTCACACAGAGCGTGAGAACCTCACTACACCTGGTGAACGGGGCACCAAAGACGTTTCGCGAACGCTGTCCCGCAAACGCTTGCGCCCTCGAGCACTGGTTCGGGGATACGGCTTCCCACCGAGTTCCCCCCGCGTTGTGCTCAGTCTGGCTCAACCGCTGCGGCGACGGTAACCCGAGGTCGTCGATATGCACCGAGCCTTGGGTGTTGGGGCTGGCCTGGCCGGGGCAGCCCACCCAGCAAGCGGCAGATGATCTGGTCGTTTCCCTAGGCTAAGTCGGACTAGCTGGGAGTTCGGCGCAACGATCCGCTCTGCTGCACGGGCATCTTCTGGTGCTTCTTCAGCGGATACTGGGCTTGATTGGAGTCGTTGACCTCGATCAACTGGCCCGGTGAACACTCATTGCTGATCGGGGGAGTCGTGGTTGATTCCGAGGTTGCCGGGAGGCGTTGCGGCTTGGTCACAGGGGCACCGAGAACCGGCAGGGCCGCCGTAAGGTCGCCGGTCACTGACCGACGCCAGTTGGAAAGGTTGGGCACCGTCACTCCGAAGCGGGTCTCGAGGAAACGCAGCTGGGAGGTGTGATCGAAGGTGTCCGAGCACACCCACCCTCCAACGCTGAACGGTGAGACCACCAACATCGGCACCCGCACACCCAGCCCGAGTGGTCCGGCAATGCCATTGGCGTCTGCAGGCAGCGGATTGACGGTTAGGTATTCGCCGGCAGTCCCGGAGGTTGGGGTCGGAGGCGAGACGTGATCGAAGAAACCATCGTTTTCGTCCCAACTGATGAAGAGCACTGTCTTTGCCCATACGGCTGGGTTGGACAGGAGTGTGTTCAGCACCTGCTGGATGTACCACTCACCGAGAGCGGCTGGAGCAGGTGGGTGTTGGTCATACCCGATCGGGGGAATGATCCAGGACACCGATGGTAGTTGGCCGGACGTAGCGTCCTTTGCGAAGTCATCGGGACCGTTCGGAGAGCCAAAGCCACCACTGACGTTTGGACCGTAGTAACTGAAGGCGTTCTGGTGGAGCGTGGTGCTCGAGCTTTGGTATTGCGAGAAGTACTGCAGCACATTGTCGTTCAACAGCATCGACGAGTTGCTGGTGACGTCATAGGCACTGCCGTAGGGGTTGTAGACGCGCCACGAAACTCCGGCGGCTTCCAAGAGTTCGGGCATGGTTGTCCACGAACAGGTGAACTGCAGTGCGGCGCTGGAGTTGGTAACCAGGATGGGTCCGCCCGCCGAACCAGCGGGGTCGAGGGTGCCCGACATCCACATGAGACGATTCGGGTGGGTTGGCCCGAGCACTGAGCAGTGGTAGCCGTCGCAGATCGTGAACTTGTCCGCCAGTGCGTACATGAACGGGATGTCAGGCTTCTTGTAGTAACCCATGGTGTCGATGCCATGGGTGGGGCCCTCGTACGAAGCTGAGGTGTGGGTGGATACGAAGGCATCCATCGCCCCGTTGTTCCAGCTCAGGTGTTGAGGCAACCAATTGTGAGTCAAGTCGAACGTGCATTCAGCATTGGAGTTCGCCGTATCGAGATGGAAGGGGAGCAATGTCGGGTGCGTGCCGCCCGGGTTGTCGGGCCATGCCTGGGCAAACACGCCGTTGCTGCCAACGGGATGGTCGTTGAAACCCCGCACTCCCTTCAACGTGCCGAAGAAGTGGTCAAACGAGCGGTTCTCCATCATGAGGAACACCACGTGCTCGACCGCTCCAATGTCCGATCCAGCTGCTGGAACGAGCGCCGCCGCTTCGGCAGTCGCCCGACCTGTAGTGGCCAGCACCGCGGCGGCGGCACCGGCCAGACCGCCCGCAAGAATCTGTCGTCTGTTGAATGTCTGTTCCCCCATGGCAGTAAGCCTGACAGAAGTTCCCCGGTAGCGCCACTGGCGGTCGGGTTCGTTAGCACTCGCGATAGTTGTCTGCCCGGCAACGACAGCTCGGTGTACCCGCCCGCAGGGTCGAATTCGGCTGGGACAAGGTCGAATTCGGTAGGGACAAGAAGGTGCTCGTTGTGCCCAGTCTGGTTACGCTGCGGGCTCACGCTGGACCGAGCCGCGTCGGCCGCGTGGGCTCCGTCGCCGATACACCATGCCCCATCCAGCATGGATTGATCGACCCCCCGGTCCGCCTCCGGGGGTCGATCCGGGTCAGATCATGGACGTAAGGGGCGAAAGGCGGTGGCTCGAGGACACGAGGACGGACGGCGACCGCTGATCGCTTCCCTCGACGCAGCAGAGGCTGCTCTGGCAAGGAGAAGGTTCCGCCGGAACCGAACTGTTTGTGACAGCGGTGTCGCTAGTAGTAGCGAGACTGTCTGGCGGCTCGCTCGCGGGCTCACCGGTCCCGGCCTCGGTTCTCTATTCCCCAGATTCCACGGACTGGCGTTGGGGGTGGGTCTCCGCAAGCAGCTCGATACGCCGAGCGAGGTTGACGGCGTGGTCGCCGAGCCTTTCGTAGAACCGTGCGAGCAGCGTGACCTGGGCGGCGATGGCAGCTGGCATCTCCTCGTCGGCGACCTCGCGGGTCAGGCTGTCGTGGAGGATGTCCATCTCATCATCGGCCTTGACCAGACGCGCACTCACGTGGTTTCGCTCGCCGAAGGCATCGGCTGCCTCCTGCCACATCTCGTTGGCGACCTCCGTCATGAGCTGGACGATGCCCCGGCTCCGGGCACTCATATCGGTGCCCAGGTGGTCAACCGCCCGTTGGGCGATGTGCTCGGCTAGGTCGGCGCTGCGCTCCAGCTCAGGGATGATCAGCAGCATGGCTACGAGGTAGCGAAGGGCGTCTCCTTGGACCGGACCCCCTTGCAGCTCTTGCCATATGAGGAGTTCCACTTCGGCGGTGAGATCGTCCACGACCTGGTCAGCATCAACGACCGCCTGGCCCAGCAGGGCCTCACCCCCAAGTAGGGCGTGGGTGGCCCGGGCCAGGGCCTCAGAGACCAAGGCAAACAGCTGGATGACCTTCCGGTCGATGGTGTCGATTCCTGTGGGATTCGCGCTCATCGTGGCCACAAGGCTACCCACGACACACACTGTTCACCCGGAGCACACAAAGTTTGGGTTTTGTTCACCTCACGTTCATTTCAAAGTTGCATTCCGTCCACCTTGGGACGCCAGAGTGTTGACCAGCCGGATTGTTGCGGGGACGAAGAAGGGGAGAGGGTGACATCTAGCTTGGTGTCGGTCGGTGAATCGGCGACCACGGGTGCGGCGCCCTCGGTCAGCGACCTGCTCAACGATGCTCCCCGGAGCAAATTCCACCGGCGAACGGTGGTCGTATCGGGGGTCGGTTTCTTCACCGACGCCTATGACCTCTTCGTCATCAGCACGGTCGCCACCCTGGTGGCGACTCAGTGGCACCTGAGCACCGTGCAAACGAGCTGGGTGACCGGCTCGGCCATTCTCGGAGCCTTTTTCGGTGCCCTCATCTTCGGCCGGATCGCCGACGTGCTCGGGCGCAAATGGGTGTACCTGGGCGTGGCGGTCATCATGATGATCGGCGCTGTGGCGTCAGCGTTGGCTCCTGGATTCATTTGGCTCGTCGTTGCCCGCTTCATCCTGGGACTCGGTATCGGGGGCGATTACCCCGTCTCAGCGGTCCTGATGAGCGAATACTCGAACCGGAAGGACCGCGGGCGGCTGGTCGGCATGGTGTTCTCCATGCAGGCGCTCGGCCTCATCGTCGGGCCGTTGGTCGGGCTCGTACTTCTGTCTTCGGGCATCAGCCACGGAATGACTTGGAGGCTCATGTTGGGCCTCGGTGCCGTTCCTGCCGCCGGGGTTATTTACCTACGGTCGAAGATGCCCGAATCACCTCGGTTCAAGGCCCAGGTCCAAGGGAAGGCGGATCAAGCCAGCGAGGACATCACGTCGTTTTCCGATGGTGTGGTTGACGCACCCATCGGTACCACCCAAGCGACGGAGCGCCTGGGGATCGGCCAGTTTCTGAGGAATCGTCGCATGCTCGTGTTGCTCATCGGTACGGCCGGATCGTGGTTCCTGTTCGACTACGCCTACTACGGCAACACGCTCTCGCTACCTGCGATCCTGAAGGAAGTGGACTCAACCGCCTCCTTGGAGATGAAACTCCTGTGGACCCTTGGCATCTTCGTAGTGTTCGCCGTCCCGGGCTATCTGCTGGCCGTGATGACCATGGATCGTATCGGGCATCGCCGGCTCCAGTTCATCGGATTCGGGGTCATGGCGGCGGCCTTTCTGACATTGGCCGGATTCGCACATCTGACTACGATGGTCGCTCCGTTCCTCGCCATCTTCGGACTCAGCTACTTCTTTGTTCAGTTCGGACCCAATATGACGACATTCGTTCTGCCGTCGGAAGTCTTCCCGGTAAGCATGCGAACCACCGGGCACGGCATAGCGGCAGGGGTGGGGAAGCTCGGCGCATTCGTGGGTGTCTTCCTGGTTCCACAGCTACAGAAGCACTTCGGACTGCGCGGCATGCTCACCATCGCTGGGATTGCTGCGGTGCTCGGTTTCGCCTTGACCAGAGTTCTGCCGGAGCCCGCTCGCCGGACACTCGAAGATCTGGGTGGAGACTTTGAGATGTCGCCGACCTTGCTCGCCGGCCATGCTTCTCTGCACATCTCTGATGCGCTCGACGGGACGGAGTCAACGTTGCCGGCGATCGTCCCTGCGGTTGTCATGGATGACCAGTTGGCCGAGAGTCTCTAACCAGGCCCTCGTTCGGGGTACGTCGTGCGCTGACGAGGCCAGCGTCCGGAACGTTGGGGCCGTTGGCCACGGCGGTCTCGCCCATGAGGTCAACGAAGTGATTTACCACGGCGGGAAATCTGGTTGACACGATTTCAGACGGTCACGGTGTGTGGTGGCGCAAGCGGTCTTCAGTCAGGGACGCTCGTCACAGGGACACTGCGCGGGTTGCGGGCGACTCGACCGAGCGTTCTCCCTCTGTCGAGATCTGAGATGTTGAAGTAGTTCGGGGACGACCGATTGTCAGACCTGGGGGGCCATGTTGACCGAGACGGAGACCTAGGCTTCGGATCGCCTCGTACTGGCCCGCACCCGCGCCGAGCAGGACCTGACGACATGGAACGACAGCCTGGTGGCCATGAACCAAGCCAGCGGCGCCTGGAACACCGCGGTGACCGCCACTCGCAACGGGGAGAATGCATCGTCGGGATGACGACTCCGCGGGCCCGCCGCGGTCCCCTACCGGCGGTCCTCCTCGTGGTGCTGGCCATCGTCACCGCCGCCTGTTCGACGGCCATCGGGGGGGAGCTCGCACCTCGCCTTCGGTGCCGGTCCCGAATCCGGCGGTCCGACTGAGCCCGGTGGCGCCCACCACGACGACCGAGCCTCCGCTTCCGGTCACTCCCGTGCAATGGTCACCGTGCGGCGGCCTCCAGTGCGGTGCGGTGACGGTCCCGCTCGACTACACCCATCCAATCGGCACCACGCTGCAGATTGCGGTGGCCCGGCATCCGGCGGAAGTGCCGTCCGAGCGCATCGGTTCCCTGGTCATCAATCCGGGCGGTCCGGGTGGCTCGGGCATTGACGATCTGCCCAACGAGCTGTCGGTGCTCCCGATCCAGCTCCTTGACCGCTTCGATGTCGTCTCGTTCGATCCCCGCGGGGTGGAGCGAAGCAGCCCGGTGACCTGCTCCACCAGCTCGGGATCGCAATCGGCGTCGGGCCCGCCGATCGATCCGGTCCCTGCCACGCCGTCACAGCAGCTTCAGCTGCTCGCCAGCGATCGGCAATTCGCCAACGCCTGCGAGCAGGCCAGTGGGAGCCTCCTTCCCTATGTCGGTACCGTCGACGCGGCTCGCGATCTCGACCGCATCCGACAGGCGGTGGGTGACGCCGGGCTGACCTACATCGGACACTCGTACGGCACGCTCCTCGGTGCCACCTATGCCGAGCTCTTCCCCACCCACGTGCGGGCGATGGTCCTCGACGGCGCCATCGATCCGGCCTTGAGCACGGTGCAGTACCTCACCGACCAGGCCGACAGCCTGGAGTCCGAACTGCAGTCCTTCTTCGCGTGGTGCGCCGGCAACCCCGGCTGTGCCTGGCGGTCGGCGGGGGATCCGACCACGGCTCTGCTGGCCCTCATCCAACACGTCGCCGATGACCCCCTGCCGGCCACCGGCGGGACCGCGGCCGGACCCGGCACCATCTACGACACCTTGCTCGCCGGTCTCGAGGCCCAGTCATCATGGCCGTCCCTGGCCAATGCGTTGGCCGAAGCGGCCGCCGGCAGCGGCAGCGCGGCCAGTTCGATATCGACCCAGTACGAGCGTGGTGGGTCGAGCAATGGCGCCGTCGCCGAGCAGGCCATCGATTGCCTCGACCATCCGACCGACCGGGACCCCTCGAGTTATCCCGGTCTGGCCGCGGAAGCGGGCCGGACCGCCCCGGTCTTCGGTCCGCTCCTCGCCTGGGGTCTGCTCAGTTGCGCCACCTGGCCGGCACTGCCGACCCGGACACCGGCGCCCGCTTCGGACCCCGGTGCACCCCCGATCCTCGTGGTCGGGACCACCGGCGATCCGGTGACCCCGTACAAGTGGGCGGTGGCACTGGCCGGCGAGATGAGTGGCGGGGTCCTCCTCACTTGGCAGGGCCGGAGCCATGTGGCCTACTTCTACAGCCCGTGCGTGAGGGACGCCTATCAGTCCTACCTGGTGTCCGGGGTGACCCCGCCGGCCGGGACGGTCTGTACCGACTGACGGATCAGGTCCGGCATGATGGGCGTGATGGCCGATGAGGTAGCGGCTCGTCTGCAGATGGTGAGACGGCTGAAGCAGTCCGGAGCCGTCGTCAGTCCTGCCGTCGAGGCGGCCATGCTCCAGGTCCCCCGTCATCGCTTCGTTCCCCACATGGACAGCTGCGCCGCCTACCGTGACGAGGCGGTCATGGTCAAGCACGCCCGCAATGGAGCCCCGATCAGCTCCCTCTCCCAGCCCACCATCGTGGCGGCCATGTTGGAGCGACTGCAGGTTTCGCCGGGCCAACACATTCTCGAGGTCGGCACTGGGACCGGCTACAACGCCGCGCTGTTGTCGGTGTTGGCCGGACACGACGGCTTTGTCGTCAGCGTCGAACTGGAGCCCGACCTGGCCGACCGGGCGGCCGGGACACTCGACGCCAGCGGGTACGGGCGGGTTCATGTGCTGGTCGGTGACGGCCGGGACGGCTACGCGCCCCGTGCACCGTATGACCGGGTGATCGTCACCACCGGAGCGCGAGCCGTCTCCGAAGCGTGGATTGGTCAACTCGCCGATGGCGGCCGGCTGGTCGTCCCACTCGTCGATCACCGCGGCGTCGGGTTGATCGTCGTGTTCGAAGAGGTCGAAGGGGAGCTGAGGCGCAGCCCGGGTGCCGCGTGCGGCTTCATACCGCTTCGGCACTCCCCGGCCGGGGGATGAATCAAAGGGGCGCCGTGGCCCGGATCACGCTGGTGCCGGCGCACACTCTCAGTGGCGCCGGCTGGCATCGAAGGCCGAGTCCGGCGGTGGATATGTACTCAATACGAGGCCGAGAAATCTCACGCTCCGTGACATTGGACCTGGTACTGGCGGCCGACGAGCGGCGCGCGGACCATCAAGATTTACGTTGACCATGGGGTAACCCGGGCATACCATGAGCCGTGCAGGAGCAGGAGACAGCCATTGTGTTGCGATGGCGTTGCAATGGATCGGCGGCTCCGTCCCGGGGGAGAACCTGAATTGCGCTGGCACGGAATGCGGATCGATGCCAGGGATCGAGGGTGCGAACGGGAGGTCGCTCCGGCCGCAGAGATACCCGATCTTGGCCTCCCGTTCGTGTACCGTTTGTCGCGGTGGCGTCGTGCCGTTGACCACCGACCAGATTCCAGGCGCCGAGGAGTCACAAATTCGCAGTTGCGAGACCAGGGACTGCTCGCAACTCATGCTCTACCGGGTCCCCCGACGTCGGCTGCCCCCCTGCCCCTCGTGGTAGTCGGCGCCGGGGACCCGGTAGACTCCCTGACCTCTTAGTCGTGAACTTGCCTTCGTTCTGGCGCCGGTGGCGGCGCACCGGAGTGACGGCGGCGGTGGCTCAGCGAGTCGTCGGGAGCCACGCCGGCCGACCGGCTTCGTAGGACCGGATGTCGTCCTCGTAGCGGAGGGTGAGGCCGATGTCGTCCCACCCGTTGAGCAGTCGGGTGCGGGTGAACTCATCGAGTGGGAACTCGGTCTCGATGTGGGCCGACGGCGCCTCCAGCGTGCCCCGTTCGATGTCGATGGTGATCTCCGTGTCGGGTTCGGCGAGCACGGCGTCGAGGAGGTGCCGCCCGACGTCCGGCGCGACCTGCACCGGCACCAGGCCCGCCTTGGTGCAGTTGTTGCGGAAGATGTCGGCAAACCCGGGAGAGACCACCGCCTCGAACCCGTAGTCCTGCAGGGCCCAGACCGCGTGTTCCCTCGAGGAGCCCGTTCCGAAGTTCGGGCCGGCTACCAGGATGGTGGCCCCCGCGATCTCCTCCCGGTTGAGGACGAAGTCCCGATCATCGCGCCATTCGGCGAACAGACCGGCCCCGAAACCGGTCCGTTCCACTCGCTTCAGCCAATCGGAGGGGATGATCTGATCCGTGTCCACATCAGATCGGTCGAGTGGGACCGCCCTGCCGCTGACCAGTCGGATGGCCTGCATCATTCGAGCTCTTCCGGCGTGATGAACCGCCCGGCCACCGCCGTGGCCGCGGCCACCGCCGGAGAGACCAGATGGGTGCGGCCACCGCGGCCCTGCCTGCCCTCGAAGTTCCGGTTCGACGTCGATGCGGCTCGTTCACCGGGGGCGAGCTTGTCGGGATTCATGGCCAGGCACATCGAACAGCCCGGTTCGCGCCAGTCGAAACCGGCGGACTGGAACACCGAGTCCAACCCCTCCGATTCCGCTTGGGCCTTCACCCGGTGGGAGCCCGGCACGACCATCGCCCGCAACCCGCTACGGACCTTCCGGCCCCGAAGGACGTCCGCCGCCTCCCGCAGATCCTCGATGCGTCCGTTGGTGCACGATCCGATGAACACCGTGTCCACCGAGATATCGGCCAAGCGGGTGCCTGCGGTCAGGCCCATGTAGTCGAGCGCCCGGGCGGCCGCCTCCCGTTCGGCCGCATGGGCGAACGAGTCCGGGTCGGGGATCGTCCCGTCGATGCGGCTCACCTGCGCCGGGTTGGTGCCCCACGTCACATAGGGAGCCAGTGTGTCGCCGTCGATGGTCACCTCCCTGTCGAAGCTCGCCCCGTCGTCGGTGGGCAGGGAGCGCCACTCGGCGAGGGCGTCAGCCCAGGCCGCTCCCTTGGGTGCGTGATCCCGGCCCTCCAGGTAGGCGAAGGTGGTGTCGTCGGGGGCGATCATCCCGGCTCGCGCTCCAGCCTCGATCGACATGTTGCACACCGTCATCCGGCCTTCCATCGAGAGATCGGCGATGGCCGAGCCGCGGTACTCGATGATGTGGCCGGCGCCGCCACTGGTGCCGATCTGGCCGATGATGGCCAGGACCAGGTCCTTGGCGGTCACACCGGCCGGCAGTCGACCGTCAACGGTGACCGCCATCGAGTCCGGCCGACGCTGGGGAAGGGTCTGGGTGGCGAGGACGTGCTCCACCTCGCTGGTCCCGATGCCGAAAGCCAGGGCGCCGAATGCACCATGGGTCGAGGTATGACTGTCTCCGCAGACGATGGTCATCCCCGGTTGGGTCAACCCTTGCTCGGGACCGATGATGTGGACGATCCCCTGATTGGCGTCGCCCATGGGATAGCAGGTGACTCCGAACTCCGAACAGTTGCGGGCCAGGACGGCCAGCTGCTTGGCCGAGATCGGATCGGCCACCGGCTTGTCGATGTCGACCGTCGGCACGTTGTGGTCGGCGGTGGCGATGGTCAGGTCCGGCCGGTGGACCGTCCTTCCCGCCATACGCAGGCCGTCGAAGGCCTGCGGGGAGGTCACCTCGTGGATGAGATGGAGGTCGATGAAAATGACGTCCGGCTCGTCGTCCGTGCCCGGGTGGACGACATGGCGGTCCCAGACCTTCTGGGACATGGTGCGGGAGATGTCGGTCACCGCGGGGTCACGGCGTCAGGACGGGTCACGGTCGGGCCTCGGTGTCAGTTGCCTACTTTGACGATCTGGACCTTGAGGGTACCCCCCGGCGAGGCATATTCGACCTCGTCCCCGGCAGCGCGGCCGATCAGGGCCTGGCCGAGGGGCGAACCGGGGGAGACCACGGTGGCTTCGGCGTGGCGTTCCTCGATGGACCCCACGAAGAAGTCGGCCGTATCCGTCTCGTCGTCGCCCTCGTAGCGGAGGGTCACTACGGTCCCGGCGGCGACCGTGCCGTCGCCCTGCTGGCTGTCGACGATGGTCGCCGACTTGAGTAGGGCCTGGAGCTGGCGGATGCGCGATTCCATCTTTCCCTGGCTGTCCTTGGCGGCGTGGTAGTCGCCGTTCTCCGACAGGTCCCCGAGGGCCCGGGCCGACTCGATGGCGCTGGCGATCTCGACCCGTCCCCGGGTGGAGAGGTCCTCCAGCTCGGCCTGGAGCCGCTCGTAGGTGTCGCGGGTGAGCTGCGGTGAGGAAGCGTCGTTCACGGCACACCAGGCTAACGGCTGCCGGTTGGCGCTCGGACCGACACCGCCGGTGGCATGCCGCGCCGGCTGCCATCGTGGAATGATCGGAGCCGACGAGCGCACCAGGAGGTCGGTGATCGTGGCTGACATCAACGGGTCGTGGGATCCGAGGTTCGAGGGCGTGGCCGCCACGTTGGGGTCGAGCCTCGACGCCGGGACCGACGTCGGCGCCGCCGTCGCCGTCTACGTCGAGGGCGAGCCGGTGGTCGACATCTGGGGCGGGTACGTCGACGAGGCCCACTCGGCGCCCTGGGAGCAGGACACCATCACCAATGTCTGGTCGACCACCAAGACCATGACGTTCCTGTGCGCGCTCATGCTGGCCGACCGCGGCGAGCTCGACTTCCACGCACCGGTGGCCCGGTACTGGCCCGAGTTCGCGGCCGGGGGCAAATCGGCGGTCGAGGTCCGCCACCTGATGAGCCACACCGCGGGCCTGGCCGGCTGGACCGAACACCTCGAGCCCGAAGAACTCGCCGATTGGGAACGATGCACCTCGCGGCTGGCTGCGCAAGAGCCGTGGTGGGAGCCGGGCACTGCTTCGGGCTACCACGCGGTGACCCAAGGCTTCCTGATCGGGGAAGTGGTCCGCCGGATCACCGGGGTGAGCATCGGTCGGTGGTTCGCCAGCGAGGTCGCTGAACCGCTCGGCGCCGACTTCTTCATCGGCCTCCCCGAGCCGGAGGACAAACGGGTGTCCCTGGTCATCCCGCCGCCGCCGGTCGACTTCGGATCGCTCGATCCGAAGTTGATCCCGGTGAGGACCCTCTCCAATCCGCCACTCGATGCCACCATGCCCCGCCACGCTTGGTGGCGCCGGGCCGAGATACCGGCCGCCAACGGCCACGGCAACGCCCGATCGGTGGCGATGGTCCAGTCCGTCGTGGCCGGAGGTGGTGAGGCCCGTGGTGTCCGGCTGCTGTCCGCCAAGGGTTGCGAGACCATCTTCGAGGAGCAGATCGACGGGACCGATCTGGTCCTCGGGACGCACTACCGCTTCGGGATGGGGTACGGACTGAGTACCGAGATGATGCCGATCGGTCCGCGGGCCTGCTTCTGGGGCGGGTACGGGGGGTCGCTCGTGGTCATCGACCTCGACGCCAAGCTCACTGTCTGTTACGTGATGAACCGGATGGAGAGCGGCCTCGAGCCGGACCTCCGAGGCGCCAGCGTCGTCCTGGCTGCCGCCGCCGGTCTGGCCGGAAGCTGATCCCCGAGGGGCAACTACCGTGGTCGGCGTGACGGTGGGAGCATGACCTGGTGAGCACGGTGTCTGCCGGCGGGGACGGCAGGGCGCGCTCGTTCGAATCCCGATTCGAGCAGGAACAGCAGCGTCCGTTCCCCTGGAAGGCCGCCATCAAGCGGACGGTGGGGATCCTCTTCGGCGGTCTGGCGCTCTACCTCGTGCTTCCCGAAGTGGTGGCGGTATTCCACGCCTGGCCTCGGCTGGCGACCCTCAATCTGCTCTGGTTCATCCCGGCGATCCTGGCCGAGCTGGCCCACTTCGCCTGCACCTTCTCCCTGCAGCGCATCGCCCTGCGCACCAAGGGGTGGTTCCCGGTCGTCACCGCCCAGCTCGCCGGCAATTCCGTCTCCCTGATCGTGCCGGGCGGCGCGGCCGCCGGTGCGGCGGTGCAGTTCCGCATGCTGGCGACGAGCGGCATGGACTCCGCCGACTCGGTCGGCGGCCTCACCGCCTTCTCGTTCCTCGGGATCGGTGGTTTGTTGGCCCTGCCGATCTTCGCCCTCCCCGCCGTGCTGTTCGGCGCGCCGGTGAGCCGGGGGTTGGTCGAAGCCGCCGTCATCGGGGCGGTCGGGTTCGTGCTGTTCGTCGCCTTCGGGGTACTGATCATGACCACCGACCGGCCACTGTGCTGGGCCGGGGACGCGGCCCAGAAACTTCGCAACCGGCTGCTGCCCAAGCGGCAACCGATCAGCGGGCTGGGACAGCGTCTGCTCGACCAGCGGAACCTCATCCGTACCGTGCTGGGCCAGCAGTGGTGGCAGGCCACGTTGCTGTCGGCCGGCCGGCTCCTGTTCGACTATCTATGCCTGCTGTTCGCGGTGCGGGCTGTCGGCGCCCATCCGCGCGCCTCACTGGTCCTGCTGGCCTATGGAGTGGCCGGGGTGATCGGCTTGGTCCCGATCACCCCGGGGGGGCTCGGGATCGTCGAAGCCAGCCTCAGCGGGCTCCTGGTACTGGCCGGGTTGAGTGGAGTCGAGGCGGTGCTGGCCACCCTGGCCTACCGACTGGCGTCCTACTGGCTGCCCCTGTTTGCCGGTCCATTCGCCTATGGCGCCTTCAAGCTCCGCTACCGCAACCGCCAGATTCCGCCCCCGGTGTCGGCCGAGCCTTCACCCACCTGACCTCGTCCGGGCCCGATGGGTCGCGCCAGCTCCAGGGTCACGGGCCGCTCGCCGTGTCGACGGGCCTCCGCCCAACGCCTGCCGCACCGCCGACAGGCGGGCCTGATCGAGCCGCCACCACATCCAACGGCCCCGCTTCTCTCCGATGATCAGGCCGGCGTCGGCCAACACCTTGGTGTGATGCGACACGGTCGGCTGGCTGCGCTCCAGCGGACCCTCCAGGTCGCACGAGCACACCTCGGTTTGCGAGCCGACGATCGACAGCAGCCGCAGACGAACCGGATCGGCCAGTGCCCCGAGCACCTGGGCCAGCTCGTGGGCGTCGTCCTCCGAAAGCGGGGCGTCGACCACCGAGGTACAGCACAGGTCACCCGACTGCTCGGAGCTCCTGGTTCGGGTCGAGGCGTCGGCCATGGCCCACCTATCATATTGACAACTATCGATATTGACAACTATCGATATACCGTGCACACTGGTGTAAGACATTGATCACAGTCAATATATCAGGAGGGCCCATGTCCCGAGTGCAATTGGCGCTGAACGTTGCCGACCTAGGTGAAGCCGTCGAGTTCTACTCCAGGCTGTTCGCCACCGAGCCGGCCAAGGTCCGCTCCGGCTATGCCAACTTCGCCGTCGGCGATCCACCCCTCAAGCTGGTCCTGATCGAGGATCACACCCAGGAGGCGGGTTCGCTCAACCATCTGGGAGTCGAGGTTGCGAGCACCGACGCGGTCCGGGCGGCGCAGGATCGCCTTCGTGCCGCCGGCCTGGGAACGGCCATGGAGGAGCAGGTGTCGTGCTGCTTCGCGGTGCAGGACAAGGTGTGGGTGGATGGCCCGGGCGGCGAGCCCTGGGAGATCTACACCGTCCTGGGCGATGCCGAGATGCCGGCCGGTGAGCTTCGATCGACCGAGCCGAGCGGGGCGGGCTGTTGCGCGACCCGACCCGACCTCGCTCGGTCCGAGCCCACGTCGTCCTGTTGTTGACGACGTGGACGGTGAGCGGACCGGACCGGACCGGCCGCCGCCATGGCTGACAATCCATTGTGGCGGCGTCTCGGTGCCGAGTTCTTGGGCAGCGCGTTCTTGGCCGCCATCGTGATCGGCTCGGGTATCGCCGCCCAGCAGCTCTCTCCCCACGACGTCGGGCTCCAGCTGTTCGAGAACGCCGCCGCCACCGGCGCCGGTCTCTACACCATCATCCTGATGTTCGGCCCGGTCTCTGGCGCCCACTTCAACCCGGTGGTCTCCTTTGTCGACGCCGCCTTCGGTGGCCTGCGGTGGCGGGAGGCCGGTCTCTACCTACCGACCCAGGTGGGCGGCTGCATCGGCGGCGCGGTGGTAGCCAACCTCATGTTCAGTGAGGCGGCGATCTCCATTTCGACCAAACACCGGGCCTCGGGTGGCCATTTCCTCTCAGAGGTCATCGCCACGATGGGCCTGTTGCTGGTCATCTTCTCGTTGTCCCGGACCGACCGGAGCCGGTCGGCGCCGGCGGCAGTCGGCGCGTACATCGGCGCCGCCTATTTCTTCACCAGTTCGACGAGCTTCGCCAACCCGGCGATCACCATCGGTCGCATGTTCTCCAACAGCTTCGCCGGAATCGCCCCGTCCTCCGCCCCTTCGTTCATCACCGCCCAGGTGGTGGGCGCTGTCGTGGCCTTCGGCGTGATCAAGACGCTGTACCCCCGGGTCACCCCGGCCCAGGCGTCGGAGATCATCGTCCCCCACCACCTCGAGGGCGGGACACGGGTCGGTGCACGAGTCGAGACGGCGAGCCGTGCGTCTGGCCTCCCGCCGACGCCCGACGTCGCTTCCCGTGCCGGGAAGTCGCTCGGTCCGAGCTCTTGAGGAGGGCCGGATGCACCTCGTAGCCATCGGAGGCAGTGACGCCGGGATCAGCGCCGCATTGCGGGCTCGCGAGCTGGATCCGGACGCCGAGGTCACCGTGGTGGTGGCCGACGCCTACCCCAATTTCTCCATCTGCGGGATCCCCTACTACGTCTCGGGGGACGTGACCCACTGGCGCAACTTGGCGCACAGAACCATCGCCCAGCTCGAGGCGACGGGCATGCACCTTCGCCTCGACACCACGGCGCGACGCATCGACGTCGAGGGTCGCAAGCTCCTCGTCACCGACGCCCGCGGCCACGAGGAGCTGCTCGCCTATGACCAGTTGATCGTGGGCACCGGGGCGATGCCCGTCCGACCGACCATCGACGGGTTGGCCGGGGCCGACGCCCTCGGGGTCGATGAGGGGGTTCACCTCCTGCACTCGATGGGGGACACCTTCGCCGTCATGCGCACGCTGGAGGAGACCGACCCGGCCAGCGCGCTGATCGTCGGGGCCGGCTACATCGGGTTGGAGATGGCCGAGGCGCTGGTGGCGCGTGGGCTGTCGGTGATCCAGATGGAGCAGCTACCCGAAGTGCTCCCCACCGTCGATCCCGAAATCGGCGCATTGGTCCGCGGCCAGCTCGTCGACCACGGCGTCGACGTCGTCACCGGGACAACGGTGCGCGCCATCGCCCGAGCGCCCGCTGGCCAGCCCGGTCGATTGCGCGTCGAGGGTTCGGCCGGCGATGGAGAGGATGTGGTTCGGAGCGTCGACATGGTCCTGGTGGTGGTCGGGGTGCGCCCGGACGCGGGGTTGGCCACCTCGGCGGGCGCCACCACCGGTCACCGCGGGGCGGTCGTCGTCGATCGCCACATGCGGACCAACCTTCCCCACGTCTTCGCGGCCGGCGATTGTGTGGTGACCCACCACCGCCTTCTGGGCGAGACCTATGTGCCGCTCGGCACGACGGCCCATAAACAAGGTCGGGTGGCCGGGGAGAACGCCCTCGGTGGCGACCGCGAGTTCGCCGGAAGCCTTGGCACTCAGGTGGTGAAGATCTTCGATCACGCCGTGGCCCGCACCGGCTTGCGGGATCACGAGGCTTTGGGGGCCGGGTTCGACCCGGTCACTGTCGGCGCCGAGTCCGACGACCACAAGGCGTACTATCCCGGCAGCCACCGGATCGCCATGCGCATCACCGGGGACGCGGTCACCGGTCGCCTGCTCGGCGTGCAGCTGTTCGGACACCGCCAGGCCGAGGTGGCCAAGCGCGTCGACGTCGGCGCCACGGCCATCTTTCACGACATGACCGTCGACGCCATCAGCGATCTCGACCTGTCCTATACGCCTCCCCTGGGGAGCCCCTGGGATGCGCTGCAGGCTGGCGGCCAAGCCTGGGTGCGCGAGTGGCGTGCCGGCGCCGGCCACCGCCCCGACGCACGCTGAGCAGGTCCAGCTGCGAGAGCGGCGGGTCGTCCGGTTCTGGGGGCGGACCGAGCCCTCGGGGCCGATTCCCCCTCAGTACACTCGATCCATGCGCATTGCCGTCGGATCCGACCATGCGGGATTCGAGCTCAAAGCCACCCTGGCCAAGCACATGGCGGATGCCGGACACCAGGTCATCGACCTTGGCACCGGATCGCCCGACACCCCCGTCGACTATCCCGAGTTCGGGGTGGCCGTGGGCCGGTCGGTGGCCGAGGGGCGGGCCGACCGCGGGATCTGCGTCTGCGGTACCGGCATCGGCATCGGCATCGCCGCCAACAAGGTAGGTGGGGTGCGGGCCGCCACGGTGCACGACGTCACCACGGCCAGCCTGGCCCGGCGTCACAACGATGCCAATGTGATCTGCTTCGGCGGGCGGACCACCGGGACGGCGGAGGCAGTGGATGCGGTGGACGCCTTCTTCTCCACGGAGTTCGAGGGCGGCCGCCACCAGCGCCGTCTGGACGAGATCGCCGAGTTCGAAAAGCAGGTGTCGGCATCATGAGCGACCACGCCGCATCCCCCTTCGACCAGTGGCTGGCCGGTGATCCCGAGGTGCTCCGCCTCCTCGGCGACGAGGCGGAGCGGCAGTCCACCACCCTGCAGCTCATCGCCTCGGAGAACTTCACCTCTCCGGCCGTGCTGGCCGCTTCGGGGTCGGTGCTCACCAACAAATACTCAGAGGGCTATCCCGGTCGGCGCTACTACGGCGGAAACCAGGTCATCGACGAGGTCGAAGATCTGGCCCTCCGGCGGGCCACCGCCTTGTTCGGTGCCGAGCACGCCAACGTGCAGCCCCATGCCGGGGCCATGGCCAACCTGGCGGTCTACCAGGCGCTGCTCGAACCGGGGGACACCATCCTGGCCATGCGACTGGACCATGGCGGGCACCTGACCCACGGGTCGCCGGCCAGCATCACCTCCAAGATCTGGCGCTTCGTCTCCTACGGCGTCTCCTCCGCCACCGGCGACCCGGACAAGCCCGGCGAGGTCATCGACTTCGACCAGGTCGCCGATGTCGCCCGCCGCGAGCAGCCCAAGCTCATCGTGGCCGGTTCCACCGCCTACTCCCGGATCATCGACCCACTGCCGTTCCGCGAGATCGCCGACTCGGTCGGCGCCCGGTTCATGTTCGACGCCGCCCATCCCGCCGGGTTGATCGCCGGCGGGGTCCACCCCTCTCCGGTGGGCGTCGCCGACGTCGTCACCTTTACCACCCACAAGACCTTGCGCGGCCCGCGGGGGGCGGTCGTCCTCTGCTCGTCCGAACTGGCCAAGGTGGTGGACAGTGCGGTCTTCCCCGGTCTCCAGGGTGGCCCCCTCGAACACGTCATCGCCGCCAAGGCGGTGGCCTTCGCCGAGGCGGCCCTTCCGGAGTTCCGCGACTACGCCGCCGCGGTGGTGGCGAACGCCGCCGCCCTGGGCCAGTCGCTGGCCGAGTCCGGCTTCCGCCTGGTGTCCGGCGGAACCGAGAACCACCAGGTCCTGGTGGACCTGCGCACCTTCGATGCCGAGCTCACCGGCAAGGTCGCCCAGGAAGTCCTCGACCGGGCCGGCATCACCTGCAACCGGAACACCATCCCCGACGATCCCCGCTCCGCCTTCATCACCTCGGGCCTTCGGCTCGGCTCGGCGGCGCAGACCACCGCGGGCATGGGGAGAACCGAGATGCAGGCCGTCGGGCAGCTCATCGGCCGGACCCTCCGCCACCGCCAGGACGAGGACGTCCTCCGTGCCGTGCGGGCCGAGGTGCGGGAGCTGTGCTCGGCCTTCCCTCCCTACCCTTCCCTGGGCGGCCGGTGACCCAGGGCCCGCACCTGACCTGGTGAGCTCGGGCACGCCGCTCAACTGGTATGCCGTCTTGCTGGTGGTGGCGGCCGCCAGCGCCTGGATCCTCACCTTCCCGGCCCGCCGCATCGCCGTCGAGATCGGGTACGTGGCCCAACCCGACGACCGCAAGGTTCATCAGCGGGTGACGCCCGCCGCCGGCGGCGTCGCCCTGTTCGTGGCCATGCTGGTGACCTGGGCCGTCGCCGCGTCCATCCCGGCGCTCGCCCCCCTGTTCCGGGACTCGTCGGAGCCGCTCGGCCTCCTGCTCGGCGCGGCCGCCATCTTCGTCGTCGGCCTCATCGACGACTTCCGGGACATGTCGGCGCCGGCCAAGGTGGCGGGCCAGGTCCTGGCGGCGACCATCCTCTACTTCCTCGGCGTCACCTGGTTCCAGTTCAAGATCCCCCTGGCCGGGCTGGTCCAGCTGTCGCCCGAGTGGACCCCCTTGCTCACCGCCCTGTGGGTGATCGCCATCACCAACGCCGTCAACCTGATCGACGGCCTGGACGGCCTGGCCGCCGGGGTGGTGGCCATCGCCTCGGGCGCCCTCGCCGTCTACGGCCTGCACCTCCAGTACCTGGGCAACCTGCCGACCGACAACATCGGCCCGCTGATCGCCGTGGTCACCTGCGGCATCTGCCTCGGGTTCCTCCCGCACAATTTCCATCCGGCCAAGATCTTCATGGGTGATGCCGGCGCCCTCCTGCTCGGCCTGCTCATGGCGGCGTCCACCATGCTGATCGGCGGCCGGACGGCGGGCACGGTGGGCGGGGTCACGGCGCGCAGCGGCCAGACCTATTTCTTCTTCGCCCCGCTGTTCATCCCGTTCTTCATCCTCGGCGTGCCCATCGTCGACATGGCGTTCGCCTTCGTCCGACGGACCGCCAACCGGACCGGCTTTTCCACCCCCGACAAGAACCACCTGCACCACCGCCTGCTGCGGCTCGGCCACGGCCACCGGCGGAGCGTCCTCATCCTGTGGGCCTGGACGGTGCTCCTGTCCGGGTTCATCCTGTTCCCGCTCTACATCTCGAGCGTCAACGCCTTCATCCCCTTCGGTGCCCTGGCGCTCGGGGTGGTCCTCTACACCCTGTTCCATCCTTCCCTCCGCCGGCAGACCGGGCTCGGCCCCGAGGGGGAGCCCCCGGTCGACAGCCCGCCCGACGGCGACCACGCCCACGGACCAGGGGCGATCGCTCCACCCGCGGCGGCCGCGGCCCCGGTCGGGAGCCCGCCGGTCGATGGCGTCCCGGCCGAGGTGGCCCGCACCGGCGAAGTGTGAATGGAGTGTTTCGCCGTTTTGCCGCCCTGGGGGCGGAGGTGCGATGATTGCGCCCGTGAACGGCACGCCTCTCGGCCCTGTCGAGGACATCAGTGCTGGCGGCTCGACCGGCCTTCGGCGCCGGTTCACTGCGTGATCCCAGGTACGACTCGTGAAGCTCCGAACCTCCAAGCTCCCTGACGCGGCACGGCCCGGCCATGGAGGATCCGCATCCGAAAGAACCCGGCGACGAGGTCTCCCCACCCGAGCGATCACCATCGCTCGCCCCGGGGGCGGTGGCGTTTCTCACCCTGGGCGTCGCCTGGGCGGTCGCCCTGGCGGTCGGATGGGGCATCGGCTACCTGATCGATCGGTGGGCGGGCACCAGTCCCATCTTCACCCTGGTCGGCCTGGGCTTCGGTGTGGTGCTCGCCGTGCTCCTCACGATCGACCGGGTGCGCAAGTACCTGTAACCGACCGTGCGGACGTCGGCTGTCTGGGCGACCGGTGCGACGGATAGACTGAGTCGTGTTCGCCCATTTCTCGTTGCCGAACGTGCCCGACGTGGCCCGGCGGACGGTGTCGACAGTATTGGTGATCGGCGTGGCGGCCCTGGTGGGCTGCATCGCCTTCGGGCAGCCACTCCTGGGTCTGGGTGCCTGCATCGGTTTGGCCCTGGGCACGCTCAACTTCCGCATGATCGGCAACTCGGTGGCCCGGGTCAGCGCCCGCCAGGACGCCAACCGCCGCCGGCCACTGGCCCTCAACACCATGGGGCGCATGGGGATCATCACCGTGGTGACCATCGGACTCTTGTTCCTGTCGGCCAGCCTCGGATTCGGGGTGCTCGCCGGTCTGGCGGTGTTCCAGCTCATCCTGCTGGTCAACGTGGCCCGGTCGATGGCCAAGGCCGGCCCGATGACCTCAGTCGATGAGGTGATCAACGCCAATGTGGTCGAGGACGACATCGTTCGCCCTGATCCCCGGCCGCTGACCGGACCCCCCGACGACCGCCAGGTTGGTGGGTGACCGATGGGTGCGGGATCAGTGTTGTTGCAAGCCCCGCTGCTGGCTTCGGACATTACGGTCGGGGAGCATCCCCAGGCCAAGTGGGGCCCGCTCACCGTCAACGTGGACATCGTGTGGGCCACGGTCATTGCCGGCTTGGTCGTGGTGGTCCTCGGCATGTACCTGCGGTCTCGGGCGACCAGCGGGGTACCCGGCAAGTTCCAACTGGCCTGGGAGTTGGCCGTCGGCGCGGTCCAAAGGCAGGTGGACGAGTCGATCGGGCCACGTGGGGCCAAGGTGGTGCCCCTCGCACTCACCCTGTTCGTCTTCATCTTCACCTGCAACTTGTTCGAGGTCCTCGGTATCGGCAGCCGGTACGAGTTCCTGCCCGCGCCGACCAGCGACATCAACCTGCCGCTGGCCATGGCCCTCTACGTGTTCGTGCTGAGCAACATCGCCGCCATCAAGAACCGGGGTGTCGGTGGCTATCTCGCCCACTACGTGAAGCAGCCCTTCTCGCCCAAGCTGGCCCCGGTCAACCTCTTCATGAACGGCATCGAGGAGATCATCAAGCCTCTGACGCTTACCCTCCGGCTCTTCGGCAACCTGTTTGCCGGCGGTTTGATGCTGTCTCTGCTGGCGGCGCTGGTCATCTGGAAGCTCGGGCCGCTCCCCATCGGCGGCCTGCTGTCGGTCCCGTTCACCGTCATCTGGAAGCTCTTCGACATGGCGATCGGCGCCATCCAGGCCTTCATCTTCGCCCTGCTCACCATCTTGTACTTCGACAGCGCGATGGCTACGGAAGAGGCCCACTGATGCAGCTCTCTCGCACCCGCGCCCACTGAAAGCCTCATCAACAACCTGACAAAGGAGAAGCAGTCATGGCAGACGCCTCGATGGCGGACGCAGTAAGGATCGCCGGCGCCATGGTCGGCGGCGGGCTGGCCCTCGGCGGCGGCGCCGTCGGTGCCGCCATCGGCGACGGGCTGGCCGGGAGCCAGACCATTGCCGGGGTGGCCCGTCAACCCGAGGCCCAGGGCCGGCTGACCACCATCATGTTCCTCACCGTCGGACTGTGCGAGGCGGCCTACTTCATCAATTTGGCCTTCACCGCACTGTTCATCTTCTCGCTCTACAAGAAGTAGCGCCGATGCAGTCGGTTGGACACACTCGGCCGTCCGTCTCGGGGGCGTTGCCTGGCGGGTCGGTTCCGGACGGCCGGGCGACCACTACACAAGGATGACGGCCATGCTCATCGCAGCCAGCAATTTCCTGATCCCGAACGGGACCTTCGTTGTCGTACTGATCGCGTTCATCCTGGTACTCGGGTTCATCGGTCGGAGCGTCGTGCCGTACCTGAACAAGGTGCTGACCGAGCGCCAGGAGCAGATCCGCGGTGAGCTCGAGGCCGCGGACAAGGCCAAGGCCGATGCCGAGGTCGCTGACGTCGAGCGCCGAAGGGAGCTGGAGCAGGCCCGTGCCCACGCTCGCGAGATCGTGGCCCAGGCCACCGCCACCGCCGAACGCATCGTGGTCGGTGCCCAGACCGACGCCCAGCAGGCCGCCGAGCGCATCGCCCAGGCGGCCGAGGCCGAGGTGGCCGTGGCCCGCCAGGCGGCGGTCGAGGAGGTCAGCGCCCGAGTCGGCGAGATCGTGATGGATGCGGCGGAACGGGTGGTCGGCCGCGAGATTCGAGCCTCTGACCACCAGGACCTCATCGATGAGGCCATCGCCGCCGTCCGCACCGAGACGTCCGGCACCACGGCCGGGGTCGCCGGGGGCGCCCGGTGAACGCCGCTCTCCAGGGCTACCTGGCCGCCGTCGAGGAGTCGCTGGCCGAAGCGGGCATCATGGCCGAGGCCGCAGCCGAGCTGCGCGGTGTGGCCGATCTGGTCGACGCCCACACCGACTTGGCCCTGGCCCTCAACGACGCCTCGGTGCCGGTGTCGGCCCGCCGGGCGGTTCTCGACGACCTGCTGGAAGGGAAGGTGCGCCCCGAGGTGCGCCGGCTGGTGCACCAGGCGGTCACCGTGGTCCCCCCGGCCGAAGTAGAGGCCTCCTTTCACTGGCTGGCCGCCCGGGTGGCCGCCGCCGCCGCCGGCGTGGCGGGCACGGGGTCGCCCGAGGAGGAACCGCTGCTCGGGAGGCTGGCCTCGCGGAACCGGGTGTCGGGCTACGCCGCCGCCGTCCTCGAGACCCTGCCCACCGCCGGGCTCGAGGAAGTCGAGGACGAGCTGTTCCGCTTCGCCCGCACGGTGGAGGCCAACCGGGACCTCCGACGGGCCCTGGGTGACCGGGACTTGCCCGTCTCGCTCCGCCAGCAGGTCATTGCCGATCTCCTCGATGACCGCGTCCTGCCGGCCACCCAGCGGCTGGCCGCCTACGCGGTGCGGGGCGGCCGGGCCCGCGACATCCTGGCCACCCTCGACCGGCTGGTGGAGGACGCGGCGCGAGCACGCGGGTGGCGGGTGGCCCGAGTCAGGGCGGCCGACGAGGTCGACGACGCCCGGCGCGGCCGCATGGGCGAGGCCCTGGGCCGCCTGACCGGCGCTCCGGTCGAGCTCCAGGTGGCTATCGACCCGAAGCTGCTCGGTGGGGTGGTGGTGCAGATCGGCGACCTGCTGGTCGACGGCACCACCCGGCACCGGTTGGACGAATTGAAGGAACACCTCCTGGCGTCCGGGACGGCGCCCTACGTAACGCCACAAGGAAGGGAACCAGCCGATGGCTGAACTGACCATCAACGCCGACGAGATCACCGCCGCCCTACGACGACACGTCGATGCCTACACCCCGGAGGTCGGGACCGAGCAGGTCGGCCGCATCGTCGAGGTGGGCGACGGCATCGCCCGGATCACCGGGCTGCCCGGGGCGGCCGTCAACGAGATCCTCGAGTTCGAAGACGGCACCGAGGGCCTGGCCCTCAACCTCGACGAGGAGACCATCGGGGCGGTGATCCTCGGGGACGACACCGGACTCGAGGAGGAGCAGCTGGTCAAGGCGACCGGCCGGATACTCTCGGTCCGGGTGGGGGATGCCCTGCTCGGCCGGGTGGTCAACGCCCTGGGCGAGCCCGTCGACGGCAAGGGCCCGATCGCCACCGACGAGACCCGCCGGCTCGAGATCCAGGCGCCGGGCATCGTGCGCCGTCAGCCGGTGAGCGAGCCGCTGCAGACCGGCATCAAGGCCATCGACTCGATGACCCCGATCGGCCGCGGCCAGCGCGAGCTGATCATCGGCGATCGCAAGACCGGCAAGACCACCGTCACCGTCGACACCATTCTCAACCAGCGCGGCCTCGGAGTGAAGTGCATCTATGTGGCCGTCGGCCAGAAGGCGTCGTCGGTGGCCCAGACCGTGGCCACGTTCGAGCGCTACGGCGCCCTGGAGTACACCGTGGTGGTACTGGCGGCAGCGTCCGACCCGGCACCGTTCAAGTACCTCGCCCCGTATGCCGGATGCGCCATCGGCACCCACTGGATGGACAACGGCGAGCACGCCCTCATCGTCTACGACGACCTGTCCAAGCAGGCCGAAGCCTACCGCCAGCTCTCCTTGCTGCTGCGCCGGCCCCCCGGCCGCGAGGCCTACCCCGGTGATGTCTTCTACCTCCACAGCCGCCTGCTGGAGCGCGCCGCCAAGCTGTCGGACAAGGAGGGGGAGGGTCGCTCACCGCCCTGCCCATCATCGAGACCAAGGCCGGGGACATCTCGGCCTACATCCCGACCAACGTGATCTCCATCACCGACGGCCAGGTGTTCCTCGAGAGCGAGCTCTTCTACGCCGGGGTGCGCCCGGCCATCAACGTGGGCGTCTCGGTCAGCCGGGTCGGCGGCGCCGCCCAGATCAAGGCCATGAAGTCGGTGGCCGGGACCCTCAAGCTGGATCTGGCCCAGTTCCGCGAGCTCGAGGCGTTCGCCACCTTCGGGTCCGAGCTCGACAAGGTCTCCCAGGCCCAGCTCGACCGGGGCTACCGGCTCACCGAGCTGTTGAAGCAGGGCCTCAACGCACCCGTGCCGGTGGAGGAGCAGGTGCTCGTCATCTTCGCCGGCTCCGAGGGCTACGTGGACGGCGTCCCCGTGTCCGAG
This sequence comes from uncultured Acidimicrobiales bacterium, assembly GCA_963734435.1. GTDB lineage: Bacteria > Actinomycetota > Acidimicrobiia > Acidimicrobiales > RAAP-2 > Bog-756. The sequence continues at coordinate 53,130 of CAVTHA010000004.1, forward strand.
GTCCAGCGCTACGAGGGGGAGCTGCGCGCCTTCTTCCGGGCCAACCATTCCGACCTGCTCGAGACCATCCGCGATTCGGGCACGCTCCCCGAGGGGGACAAGCTGGAGACCGCCCTGCGCTCGTTCACCGACGCCTTCGACACCGGTAAGGCGGACTGACCCATGGCCGGCGGTCAAGAGCGCATCCTCCGTCGACGGATCAGGAGCATCGAGTCCACCAAGAAGATCACCAAGGCCATGGAGCTCATCGCCGCGTCCCAGATCGTGCGGGCCCAGAGCCGGATCGCCGCCTCGAAGCCCTACCAGCAGGGCATGGCCCGCATCGTCCTCGAGACCGCGCTCGGCGACCCCATCGCCGCCGGCCGACTGCTCGGCACGCCCGAGTCGGTCTCCAACGTGGCGGTGCTCGCCGTGGTGGCCGACCGTGGACTGTGTGGCGCCTACAACTCCTCGGTCCTGCGGGCCACTGAACGGCTGTTGGCCAAGCAGGCGGCGCAGGATACCGAGCAGCGGCTGTTCACCGTGGGCAAGAAGGCGCAGGGCTATTTCCGCTTCCGGCGCCAACCCGTCGAGCGCTCGTTCATCGGCATGAGCGAACGGCCCACGTTCACCGACGCCCGGGAGGTCGCCGCGACCGTCCTCACCCCGTTCGTGGAGGGAGAGGTCGACCAGGTCCTGCTGGTCTCGACCCGGTTCATCTCCGCCGGGTCACAACAGGTCGAGGTGCGTCAACTGCTGCCCCTGGTCGACCCCCGGGGCAACGGGGACGGGTCTCCGGTCGACGGGGCCGGGCCGGCGGAAGGGGGCGAGCGGCCCGCCGGGTACACCGAGTTCGAGCCCGAGGCCGCCATCCTGCTCGAGACCCTGGCGCCGCGGGCGGCCGAGACCGAGATCTTCGGCGCCCTGCTGGAGGCGTCGGCCGCCGAGGTCACCGCCCGGCAGCGGGCCATGGCCGCGGCCAGCGACAACGCCGGCGAGCTCATCAAGAAGTACACGCGCATCATGAACCGGGCCCGCCAGGACACCATCACCACCGAGATCATGGAGATCGTCGGCGGGGCGGAGGCCCTCCGGGCCGCGGCCGGCGAGGACGAAGGCGGCCTGGCCATCGAGGCCGGAGTCGCACCATGACCGACAAACGCGAGGGAGAACGACGCCCATGACCACCACAGCACCCCAACCCACCAAGTCCGAGACCCGGCCCAGCGGGCGCGTGGTGGCCATTGCCGGCCCCGTCATCGATGTGGAGTTCCCCCCGCACGCCCTGCCCGAGATCAACGCCGCAATCGAGGTCGACGTGGTGCTCGACGGCAAGAAGGACGTCATCGTGGCCGAAGTGGCCCAGCAGGTGGGAGACGGGCGGGTGCGCTGCATCTGCCTGCGGCCGACCGACGGCCTCACCCGGGGCGCCGAAGTGCGTAACCCCGGCCACGGCCTCCGGGTCCCGGTCGGGGACGCCGTGCTCGGGCACGTGTTCAACGTGCTCGGTCAGCCGCTGGACACCGACTCCATCGGCGAAGCGGAAGACCTGTGGGAGATCCACCGGCCCGCCCCCGATTTCGACAGCCTCGAGCCCCGCTCGGTGATGTTCGAAACCGGCATCAAAGTCATCGACCTGCTCGAGCCCTATGTGCAAGGTGGCAAGATCGGGCTGTTCGGCGGAGCCGGGGTGGGGAAGACCGTGCTCATCCAGGAGATGATCAACCGGGTGGCCACCAACCACGGCGGCGTCTCGGTGTTCGCCGGCGTCGGTGAGCGCACCCGTGAGGGCACCGACCTGTGGCTCGAGATGCAGGAGTCGGGCGTCATCGAGAAGGCGGCGCTCGTCTACGGGCAGATGGACGAGCCGCCGGGTGTGCGCCTCCGGGTGGCACTGGCTGCCCTCACCATGGCCGAGTACTTCCGGGACGTGAAGAACCAGGACGTGCTCCTGTTCGTCGACAACATCTTCCGGTTCGTCCAGGCCGGCTCCGAGGTGTCGACGCTGCTCGGCCGGATGCCCTCTGCGGTCGGCTACCAGCCCACCCTGGCCGATGAGATGGGGCAGCTGCAGGAGCGGATCACCTCGACCCGGGGCCGGTCGATCACCTCGTTACAGGCCGTCTACGTGCCGGCCGACGACTATACGGACCCGGCGCCCTTCACCACCTTCACCCACCTGGACGCCACCACCGAGCTGTCGCGTGACATCGCCTCGCTGGGTATCTACCCGGCGGTCGACCCGCTGTCGTCGACCTCGAACATCCTCGCTCCCGAGATCGTCGGTGAGCGTCACTACGACGTGGCCCGCCGGGTGCAGGGGGTGTTGCAGCGCTACAAGGAGCTGCAGGACATCATCGCCATCCTCGGGCTGGACGAGCTGTCCGAGGAAGACCGGGTGACCGTGAACCGGGCCCGCAAGATCCAGCGCTTCCTCTCCCAGCCGTTCAACGTGGGCGAGGTGTTCACCGGGCTGAAGGGCATCACCGTCCCGGTGGCCGAGACCGTCGAGTCTTTCGAGGCTCTGGTCGACGGGGAGCTCGACGAGGTTCCCGAGCAGGCCTTCCTCAACGTGGGCGGCGCCGAGTCGGCGCTGGCCAAGGCCCGCGCCCTCGAGAACGACTGAGCGGGTCCGGCCGAGCCCATGCCTGAGAGCGACACTTTCGCCGTCGACCTGGTCACGCCGGAGCGCGTGCTGGTCGACGGCCTGGCCACCGAGGTCATCCTCCGGACCGGCGAGGGGGACATCACCTTCCTGGCCGGCCACGCCCCCCTGGTCGGGTCGGTCGAGCCGGGGGTACTCCGGGTGGTGCGGCCCGAGGGGGACGAGGAACGGGTGGCGGTCCACGGAGGCTTCGTGCAGGTCGGCCGCGACCCGGCCGCACAAGACGGGCCGGCGGGGTCGACCAGCGGCACCCGGGTGACCATGCTCATCGGTGTGGCTGAGCTGGCCGCCGACATCGACGTCGATCGGGCCCGGGAGGCGCTGGCGGCGGCCGAGGCCAGAGTGGCCGAGCTCACCGGATCCGGCGGGAGGGCCGCCGGTTCCGGGTCGGCGCCCGGGGAGGACGAGGCCGACCCCGAATGGGCCGAGGCCGAGGCGGCTCGGCGGCGCGCCGAGGTCCGACTCGAAGTGGTCGAGGCCGGGCCGGCCACCGCTACGGCCGCGGCGGCCACCTGACCCGGTCGCCAGGACGTGCCCGAGGCCGGCTGTGCTAGGAATGCGGGCTGTCTCGGCCCGCCCAGGCGGCGGCGGGCCGGCGGCATTGGCGGAACGATCTCGGAGGACAGCTTGAGGACTCGGCTCGCATGGTTGAGCGCGGCAGCCGGCGCCGTGCTCCTCGTCTTGGCCGTGGGGCTCGCGGTCGAGCCGTCGGTCCCGGCCGGGGCGTCCACCCGGCCGACGGGGCTGGCGGTCACCCACGCCGGCCGGCCCTCGCAGCCGAGGTTGACCCGTCCCCATACGTTCACCGGTCCGGACAGCTATTGGCAAGTGGCGTCGGACGGCGGCCTCTTCAGCTACGGCGACGCCGGGTTCTACGGCTCGACCGGTGGGGTGCATCTGAACGCCCCCATCGTGGGCATGGCCCCGAGCCTCGGCGACGCCGGCTACTGGCTGGTCGCCGCCGACGGCGGCATCTTCAGCTTCGGGGACGCCGGGTTCTTCGGCTCGACCGGAGGGATCCATCTCAACCAGCCCATCGTGGGCATGGCCTCGACCGGCGACGACGGCGGTTACTGGCTGGTGGCGGCCGACGGTGGCATCTTCAGCTTCGGTGACGCCGGGTTCTACGGCTCGACCGGTGGGGTGCATCTGAACGCCCCCATCGTGGGCATGGCCCCGAGCCTCGGTTACGCCGGCTACTGGCTGGTCGCCGCCGACGGCGGCATCTTCAGTTTCGGAGACGCCGGCTTCCTCGGGTCCACCGGTGGGATGCACCTCAACCAGCCCATCGTGTCGATGGCCGCCACCAACGGCGGCCAGGGCTATTGGCTGGTGGCGGCCGACGGCGGCATCTTCAGCTTCGGTGACGCCACGTTCCATGGCTCGGCCGGCGGCATGCGGCTCAACCGGCCCATCGTCGGGATGAGCGCCACCAACGACGGCGGCGGGTACTACCTCACCGCGTCCGATGGTGGCATCTTCGCCTACGGCGATGCGGCGTTCGCCGGCTCGGCCGGCGGGACACCCCTCAACGCCCCGGTGGTGGGCATGGCGGTGGTGCCGCCGCTCGAACCCATCGCCACGGCTATGGCCCGCACCCCCGACGGGCACGGCTACTGGGTGGCCGGAGACGACGGCGAGGTCCTCACCTTCGGCAATGCCGACTTCTACGGGTCACTGGCCGCCGCCAATCTGAGCGTGCCCATCGTCGGCATCGCCGCCACCCCCGACGGCCACGGCTACTGGTTGGCCGACGCGCTCGGGCACATCACGCCCTTCGGCAATGCCGCCGATGTCGGCTCGTTGTCGAGTTCTTTGGCCGCGCCCATCGTGGGTATGGCTGCCGACCCCAACGGCGGGTTCTGGCTGGTCGGCGCGGACGGCGGCGTGTTCCCGTTCGGGGGCGCCCCGTTCTGGGGCTCGACCGGGGAGATCCGGCTCAACTCGCCCGTCGTGGCCATGGCGGCCGACCCAGCCACGGGGGGCTACTGGCTGGTCGCCGCCGACGGGGGCATCTTCTCCTTCAACGCCAGTTTCCACGGCTCGGCCGGCAACCAAGCCACCGACTCATCCGTGGTGGGGCTGGCTGCCACGGCCGACGGCGGGGGCTACTGGTTGACCACCGAGGACGGCACGGTCTACGCCTTCGGTGACGCCACCGACGGTCCGGTGCAGCCGCACGACCTCGGCGGGTTGCCGGCCAGCGGCATCGTGGGCACGCCGTCGGGGGACGGCTACTGGCTGGTGGACCTGGCCGGGTACGTCCACGCCTCCGGCGATGCCGTGCTCTATCCGCTCAATTCCTGATCTCGGGCGGCGCGCCCGACCACGGTGCCCGGCCGTGACCGCCGTCAGCCGAATTCGATGGCGCTGTACTCGGCCAGCTTGTGCAGGGGATGGCGGGCCTCGATGAGCCGTACCGTGCCCGACTTCGACCGGGTGACCAGCGACTGGCTGGTGGCCCCGAGCTGGTCGTAGCGGACTCCATGGAGTAGCTCGCCGTCGGTGATCCCCGTGGCGGCGAAGAAACAGTTGTCGCCCTGCACGAGGTCGTCGGTGGTCAGGACGGCTTCGATGTCGTAGCCGGCGTCGACGGCGGCTTGCCGCTCCCCGTCGTCGCGGGGCCACAGGCGTCCCTGGATCTCACCGCCCATCGACTTGAGGGCGGCAGCGGCGATGACGCCCTCGGGCGTGCCGCCGATGCCGACCAGGAGGTCCACCCCGGAGTCCGGCCAGGCGGTGGCGATGGCGCCGGCCACGTCGCCGTCGGTGATGAGCCGGATGCGGGCCCCGGTGCTGCGGACGTCGTCGATGAGCTCGGCGTGGCGGGGCCGATCGAGGATGACCACGGCCACGTCGCGGACCGAGGTGCCCTTGGCCTGGGCCACTGCCTTGAGGTTGTCCTCGATGGGCCGCGTGATGTCGATGGCTCCCGACCGCCGGCAGGCCGACGGCCAGCTTCTCCATGTAGACGCACGGGCCGGGGTCGAACATGGTGCCCTGCTCCGACACGGCGATGACGGCCAGGGCGCCGCCCCGGCCCAGCGCGGTGGGGGTCGTGCCGTCGATCGGGTCGACGGCAATGTCGGCCTTCGGAGGGGTGCCGTCCCCGATCTGCTCCCCGTTGTAGAGCATGGGGGCGTTGTCCTTCTCTCCCTCGCCGATGACGACCACGCCGTCCATGGAGATGCTGGAGAGGACGATACGCATGGCGCTGACCGCCGCCCCGTCCGCCCCTTCCTTGTCACCGCGTCCCATCCACCGCGACGCGGCCAGGGCCGCCGCCTCGGTCACCCGCACCAGCTCCATGGCCAGGTTTCGGTCGGGTGCCTGCGGTTCGGCGCTCACAGCCGATGACGATAGTGGCTGGCGGCCGGCCGCTCCGCCGTCGAAGTGACCGGCCGCTTCCCCCGCCGACGCCGAGCACCGGGCGCCGGTATCAACGGGACCAAGGGGGTGGCCGGGCCATACTTGGGGGGTGGACCGGTTCGTCGTCACCCCCAACGGGCCGCTCTCGGGGACGGTCCGGGCCGGGGGGGCCAAGAACTCGGCCCTGAAGCTGATGGCCGCCGGCCTGCTCGCCGAGGGCAGCCATGTGCTCACCAACGTCCCCTGCATCACCGACGTCGACATCATGGGCGAAGTGCTCGGGTCGATGGGGGTCGAGGCCCGTCGGGGCCGTACCGCCGACGAGCTGGTGGTGACCACCCCGGCCGACGTGGTTCCGGAGGCGCCCTACGAGCTGGTCGAGCGGATGCGGGCGTCGGTGGTCGTGCTCGGCCCGCTCCTCGCCCGTCACGGCTGGGCGCGGGTGTCGTTGCCCGGCGGCGACGACTTCGGCCCGCGGCCGATCGACATGCACTTGCGCGCCCTCGAGACGATGGGGGTCTCGTTCAAGTCGGCCCATGGCTACGTCGAGGGCCGCGTCGAGTCGACCGTGCGGTCACGGCCCCGCCTGGTCGGTGCCCGGGTGGTGCTCGAGTACCCGAGCCACACCGGGACTGACAACGTGCTGATGGCCGCCACGCTGGCCAAGGGGACGACCGTGATCGAGAACGCGGCCCGTGAGCCCGAGGTCAAGGACCTCGCCGAATTCCTCAACTCGATGGGGGCGCGCATCACCGGGGCGGGGACGTCACGCATCGAGGTGGAAGGGGTCGACGAGCTGCATCCCGCCACCCACCACGTCATTCCTGACCGCCTCGTCGTCGCCACCTTTCTGGTGGCGACGGGCTTGGCCGGGGGCGAGGTGGTGATCGAGGACGGGCGTGCCGACCACATGGAGATGCTGATCCGCAAGCTGACCGCCACCGGCATCACGATCGAGCAGGTGGCGGGCGGGCTCCGGGCCACCCGTGACGGTCTGGCCCGGTTGCAGGCGGTCGATGTGGCCACGCTGCCGTATCCGGGCTTCGCCACCGACTACAAGCCGCTGCTGGTCACCCTGCTGACGGTGGCCGACGGGGTGGGCATCGTGACCGAGAACCTGTTCTTCGGGCGGTTCCGCTATGTGGAGGAGCTCCGCCGGATGGGCGCGGACATCCGGACCGAGGGCCATCACGCCGTGGTTCGCGGGGTGGGTCGGCTGTCGGGCGCGCCCGTGCGGGCGTTCGACGTACGGGCCGGAGCGGCGCTGGTGCTCGCCGGTCTGGTGGCCGAGGGCGGGACGGTCATCAGCGATGCCCATCATGTGGAGCGCGGCTACGAGGATCTCGAGGGCAAGCTGGCCTCGCTCGGTGCCAGGGTGTCGCGAGCCTGAGGGCCCGCGCCGCCCTCTACGCTCGTCGGTCCATGGCCGAGGTCCTTCCCCCCGATCCGCCGGTGCTGTTCGAGGCGGCCCGCGGCGGCGACCGGGTGGCGCTCGCCCGCCTGCTGTCCCTCGTCGAGCGCGGCGGCGGACCGTCGCGGGCGGTGGCCGCCTTGTCCTACCGCCGTGGCGGTGATGCCTATTCCATCGGCATCACCGGGGCACCCGGCGCCGGCAAGTCCACCCTGACCGACCGGCTGGTGGCCATGGGTCGGGAACACGGAATCGACGGTGGCAACCAGGTCGGGGTGCTCGCCGTCGATCCCTCGTCGCCCTACTCCGGCGGGGCCATCCTCGGCGACCGGGTGCGCATGCCGGATCATGCCCTCGACGACCGCGTCTTCATCCGCTCCATGGCCGCCCGGGGACACCTCGGCGGCCTTTCGGTGGCCGTACCCGACGCCATCCGGGTGTTCTCGGCGGTGGGATTGGACGTGGTGATGGTGGAGACGGTCGGTGTCGGGCAACAGGAGGTCGAGGTGGCGGCGGCCACCGACACCACGCTGGTGGTGGTCAACCCCGGTTGGGGCGATGCCATCCAGGCGAACAAGGCCGGCCTGCTCGAGATCGCCGACGTGTTCGTGATCAACAAGGCGGACCGTCCCGATGCCCGCCAGACACGACGGGACCTCGAGCTCATGCTGGACCTCACCGAGATCGGTGACTGGCGTCCCCCGATCGTCGACACCGTGGCCACCACCGGCGAGGGGATCGACGAGCTGTGGGCGACCATCGGACTGCACCGCGACCACCTGCTCGCCCACGGCCGGCTCGACACGCTGCGCCGCCAACGGGTGGAGCGCGAGTTCCGCCAGATCGTGGTGTCGCGAGTGGTCGAGCAGATCGACGAAGTGACGCGGGGTGACCGGTTCGCCCCGGTGCTTGCGGCCATGCTCGACGGCGACATCGATCCCTACCAGGCGGCCGACCGGCTGCTGTCGGCGCTGCCGGCCCGGCGCGAGCCGGCTCGGGAGGGAGACGACCGGGCGGGTCCCGAACCAGGTGGGGACGCCTGAGTGTGCACCTGTGGCGGTGGGTGCTCAGGTAGCGTGCGCACGTGGCCGTTGAGTCCGACCCGGGAGTCTCCGGGCTCTCGCTTCCCTTCGCCCCTATCGGGGGCCTGACCAGCCACGGGCGCCACCTGGCCCCGTTGCCCCGGCCCGAAGAGGACCCTTTGTGGTTCCAGCGGGCCGTCTTCTACGAGGTGCTCATCCGCGGGTTCTTCGACGGGAACAACGACGGAGTGGGGGACATCCCCGGCCTCATCGCCAAGCTCGACTATCTGCAGTGGTTGGGCGTCGACTGCCTGTGGCTCCTCCCCTTCTATCCCTCGCCGCTACGGGACGGCGGGTACGACATCAGTGACTACTACTCGGTCCACCCCGAGAGTGGCACCGTCGACGACCTGCAACGTCTGCTTGAGGAGGCCCACGCCCGGGGCATCAGGGTCATCGCCGACCTGGTGATCAACCACACCAGTGACCAGCACCCCTGGTTCCTCGAATCGCGGCAGAGCCGAGACAACCCGAAGGCCGAATGGTATGTGTGGAACGACGACGACCAGCGGTGGCCCGAGGCCCGGGTGGTGTTCATCGATACAGAGAAGTCGAACTGGTCGTACGTCCCCGAACGCGACCAGTACTACTGGCACCGCTTCTACAGCCACCAACCCGATCTCAATTACGACAACCCCGAGGTGGCCGACGCCATGCTGGACGTGGTCCGGTTCTGGCTCGACCTCGGGCTCGACGGGTTCCGGCTCGACGCCGTGCCCTTCCTCTTCCAGCGGGACGGGACGAGCGGCGAGAACCTGCCGGAGACCCACGCCTTCATCCGGCGGGTGCGCGCCGAGCTGGATGCCAACTACTCAGGTCGGATCCTGTTGGCTGAGGCCAACGGGTGGCCGGCCGACGTGGCCGACTACTTCGGGAAGGACGACGAGTGCCATCTCTGTTTCAACTTCCCCCTCATGCCCCGCCTGTTCATGGCCGTTCGCCGTGAGCAGAGCTATCCCATCACCGAGATCCTGGCCCAGACCCCGGAAGCGCCCGGCACCAGCCAATGGGCCATCTTCCTCCGCAATCACGACGAGCTCACCCTCGAGATGGTCACCGAGGAAGAGCGTGACTACCTGTTCGCCGAGTACGCCCGGGACCCGCGGATGAAGCGGCACATGGGAATCGGCCGCCGCCTGGCACCGCTGCTGGATCAGGACCGGCGGCTGAGCGAGCTCCTCTACTACCTGCTCTTCACCCTGCCGGGCAGCCCCGTCCTCTACTACGGGGACGAGATCCAGATGGGTGACAACGTTTACCTGGGCGACCGCGACTCCGTTCGCACCCCCATGCAGTGGACCCCTGACCGCAACGGCGGGTTCAGCCGGGCCGACTTCGCCCAGCTCTACCTGCCGCCCCTGATGGATCCGGTGTACGGCTTCACCGCGGTGAACGTCGAGGCCCAGCAGCGCAATCCGAGCTCCTTCCTGCACTGGATGCGGCGCATCCTGGCCGTGCGCCGCGAGTTTCCCGTGCTCGGCCGGGGCGAGCTCGAGGTCATCTCCTCGGCCAATCCCTCCGTGCTGGCATTCGTGCGATCGTCCTCCGACCATCCCGAGCGGGGACCGGTGAACCCGGTGCTGTGCGTGCACAACCTGAGCCGCCTGGCCCAGCCGGCCGAGCTCCACGTGGAGCGCTGGATCGGGCGGCAGCCGATCGAGCTGCTCGGACGGGTGGCGTTCCCCCTCATCGGGGCCCACCCCTATCCGGCCACGCTCGGCCCTTACAGCTCGCAGTGCTTCGAGTTGGCCTGACCCCGTCGCCCCGGCGGATCAGCCGGCGTTGGCCACCGGCACCCGTACCGCCAGTTCCTCGGCCGCCTGCTCGGGGTTCACGATGTTGATGAGCACCCCGGTGCCGAGCTCGAAGCCGGCCACCGTGGCGAGCTTGGGCACCACGTGCACATGCCAGTGGTACGGCTCGGGGGCCCGATAGGGTGCCGAATGGAACACGAGGTTGTAGGCGATGTCGCCCAGCACGTCGCGGAGGCTTCCGAGCGCCACCTTCAACGCCTTGCCCACAGCCATCAGATCGATGGTCGGACTGTGGTGCAGGTGTGGACCATGGGCGCGAGGGACGACCAGCATCTCGTAGGGGGCTCCGCTCCAGAACGGGCAGATGACCAACACCCGCTCGTCGGCGTACACCACCCGGTGGTTCACGTTCTCCTCGGCGTCGACCGTGGTGCACAAGAGGCAGCGCCCGGCGAACCGGGCAAAGCCGGCCTGTTCCTCGACCAGCTCGCGGGGGACGAACGACATGCCGAGCAGCTGGCCGTGGGGGTGTTCGATGGACGCTCCCGCCTCGCGCCCGGCGTTGACGATGGCCTGGCTGTAGCGGAGCCCGGGCATGTCGGCGTGCTCCTTGATGCGCTCCGCCATGGCGGTCATGACCGCGGCCGTCTGCTCGTCGGACAGCATCGACCACGAGCTCTGGTGACTGGGCGACAGGACCAGGACCTCATGGGTGCCGCCCGCCGTGGCCTGGGTGAAGACGGGGCCGCGATTGGTCACCACGAATGGGGCGTTGCCCTCGAACGCCGGATAGAGGTTGGGCACCACCCGGACCAGCCAGGTGCCGTCGGGGCCCTTGATCTCGAGGGCCGGCGACACGCTCTCCTCGTTACCGGGGCAGAAGGGGCAGGGTCGCGAGGTGTCGGCCTGGATCGATGCGATCCGCGGGGCGAAGGCCTTGGGCCGGGTGGCCCGGTCGGTGCTCACCACCACCCAGCGGCCGGTGAGGGGATCGAGACGCAGTTGGTTCATCGGGATCGGGCGCCACCTCGTTCTGGTCGTCGTGTCTGTGTACGCACGCCGGTCGACACCTCTGTTCAGTCTTCGGCGCTCGTCCCTGGCCGGGATGTCCAGGCGATGGCGGAAGCCCTGCCACTAACGTACCAATTGCCGGACCGATATTGGTGCCAGGGGACCCCGGACCGGTGGCTCCCGGATGCCAGAATCGCCCTGATGACCCACCCAGCGGCCATGGGCCGGCGCTGACCATGCATCACGCCCGGGATGCGGCCTACGACATCATCCTCTTGGCCCATGTGCTCAGCGCGTTGGCCGCCTTCGGCGTGGTTCTGGTGGCCGGCGGCTCGGCGTTGGCCCTCCGGCGACCGGGACCGCCTTCCGAGGCGGTCCGGCGCTACTACCGGCCGGGGGTGAACTGGGCCGCCCGCAGCCTCTTCCTGGTCCCGGTGTTCGGCGTGGCCCTCGTGGCCCTGAGCGGCGGCGACTGGTCCTATTCGCAGGGCTGGGTGCTCGGCGGCATCCTGGTGTGGGCGGTCGCCGCCCTCATCGCCGAGCTGGTGCTGTGGCCCGGCGAGCGTGCCCTTCAGGCCGGGGCTGGGGAGCCGGTTCCCGCTCTCCCGACCTCGGGCGCCGATGCTTCTCGGTGGCGGCAGCCGCTGGGGTGGTGGCGGCCCTGCTGCTGGCGGCCGCGGTGATGATGGTGGCCAAGCCCTGACCGGCGGTCAGCTGGGCGAGTACCGGCAGTCCAGGTGCTTGATGCCGTTGATGAAGCTGGAGCGGAGCCGGTCCGGTTCCCCGGAGGCCTCGATGTCCGGCAGCCGGGTGAGGAGCTCCCGCAGCATGACGTCCAATTCGCGCCGGGCCAGATGGGCGCCGAGACAGAAATGGGGACCGGCCGCACCGAACCCGACGTGGGGATTGGGGGCGCGCCGGACGTCGAACCGGAATGGGTCTTCGAACACCGACTCGTCCCGGTTGGCCGAGTTGTAGAAGAGCAGCACCTTGTCCCCGGGGTGGAGCTCCTCTCCGGACAGGACGGTGTCCTCGGTCACGGTGCGCCGCATCCAGATGACCGGTGAGGCCCACCGCACGATCTCGTCGACCCCGGTGGCGCCGATGCCGGCCGGGTCGGCCTGCCACAACTCTCGCTGGTCGGGGTGCTCGGTGAGCACCAGCAGTCCGTGGGCGATGGCGGTGCGGGTGGTCTCGTTGCCGGCCGTGAGGAGCAGGATGAAGAAGGACGCCAGCTCGGCGTGGGTGAGGGCTTCGCCGTCGATGTTGGTGGTGATGAGCGCGGTGGTCACGTCGTCGGTCGGGTGCTCGGACCGGTGGGCCGAAAGCTCGGTCATCAGCCCGGTGAGCTCCTGCCCGGCCTCGACGAAGGCCAACACGGGATCGTTCCCTTCGGGGATGTACTCGGGATCCCCGTTGCTCAGGATGACGTTGGAGCAGCGGAGCACCGTGGCGTACTCCGAGGGAGGGATCCCCATCATGTCGCAGATGATCTCGAGGGGCATGGGAGCGGCGATCTCGGTGACGAAGTCGCACCCCCCGAGGCCGGCCACCCGGTCGAGGACCTTGACCGCCACCTCCTCGATGGACTGCTCGATGCTCTTGACCCGACGGGGGTTGAAGGCGGCCGACACGATCCGCCGCAGGCGGGCGTGCCGGGGGTTGTCGGTCGAGATCATGCCGGCGAAGTACTCGACCATCTCCTCAGGAAGGTCGAGGACGCTGACCGCACCCTGGCCGGAGCAGTAGAGCTCGGGGTGCCGGCTGATCTCGGTGATGTCGGCGTGGCGGGTGACCGCCCGGTACCCGGGTCCGGGAGGAGGGGCCAGCGGCGACGAGTCCGACATGTCGGGCTCCTCGAAGAAGGCCATCGGCCGCTGGTTGCGCAGGAGCTGGAACGCTCCCTCGCGTTCGGTCCACGGCCGCTCCCAGAAGGCGAGGTCCGAGAGATCGATGTCGTCCAGCCCGAGCACGGACCGCGGCTCCATGAGCGCCATCCTTCTCACCCTAGATCGAAACGCCGTCTCCGACTCCCGGGCCACCGGTACCCGCCGCGCCGCGCCACCGCCTGCCACGTTCTCATGTGCCGTCCGACGGTGCCCCGGCCGAACGGAGGACCTCCCGCGCCTCGGCGACCCGGCCGGCCTCGACCAGCGGCACGACCTGTTGGTCGAGCAGGGCCTCCCAGTCCATGTCGGTGGTGGGGCGACCGGCCTGACGTCGGGCGGTGCGGGCCTCTTCGAGCAGGGCGGCGATGGTGGTCACCTCCGGCGGGAGGCAGGCAGCCAGCCGGGTGCGCAGCCACCGGGCCAGCGCCGGGCTGGTGCCGGCGGTCGACACGGCCAGAGTGACCGGCCCGGACCGGTGGACCGCCGGGAGTCGGACCGTGCCCGCCGCGCCGCGTTCCGCTCCGGCCACCAGGATCCCCGCTGCTACCGCGTCCTGCACCACGGCGCGGTCCACCTCGGGCCGGCCGGTGGCCGTCACCACGAACTGATAGCGGGCGGCTTCGCCCGGCCGGTAGGGGCGGCGCTCGACGACGAGGGCCGGCACCGCCCCGGGCCCGGACCGGCCGGACCCACCGGCCAGCGATGGCAACGATTCATCCACGGTCGGCGCCACCACGGTCACCCGGGCGCCGGCGGACAGCAGACCGGCCGCTCGCCGGGCGGCCACCGGGCCACCCCCGACCACCAGGCAGTGCCACCCGGCCACGTCCAGCGAGACCGGATAGTCGCCGGGACGGCCGGGAGTCGGGAGGACATCCGGCGCTGGGGGGTGGGGTGGTGGCTCGTTCATCGATGCGGACCGGCTGGAACGGACCCGGTCCGGTCATTGTGCCGCCCGGGGCGGCTGGCCGTACGATCTGGATTGATTTAAAATATGATCCGAATAGTCATGTATAGTCGCCAAGCGGGAGCCGGAGCGTCGTTCGCCGGCCGGCCGACGCTCCTACCAGGTGCTTTGGAAGGATGCCGATCCCCGACCGATCGGGTACCCGAGCGGGTTCGGCCGAATCCGGAGGAATGCCGGTGGCCGGATCCGGGTTGGCATGACAGATGAAGAGGGAAACAGGAGAGGACGCACAGCGGCCAGAGAGCTGAGGCATGGGGGAGTGGCCGTTCCGTGGGGGGACAGACAGAGAGGGTTCCGAGAATGAGCATCGTGACCGGCGAATCCGAGGTGGCTGAGTTGCGGGCCGAGATGGACGAGCAGTCGCAGGCCTTCGAGTCGGCGCCGGCCGGGCTGATCCTGGCCTGGGCGGTCGAACGGTTCGGCTCGTCCCTGGCCGTGGCGTCCTCCTTCCAGGACGCAGTGCTCATCGACATCGCCGTCAACGTCGATCCCGGCATCGAGGTGGTCTTCCTCGACACCGGCTCGCACTTTCCCGAGACGCTCGAGTACGTGCGGACGATCGAGGCGCGCGCTACGGCCTCAACCTCACGGTGACCAAGCCCGCCGCCGGGGCCGACCAGTGGCCGTGCGGCAGTGCCCAGTGCTGCGAGTACCGCAAGGTTCGACCGCTCAAGCAGGCGCTGGCGGGTAAGGCGGCCTGGGTCACCGGCCTCAAGCGGGTGGACGCCCCGACCCGGCGTGACGCCCCGATCCTCTCCTACGACGACGCCTGGGGGCTGGTCAAGGTCAACCCGTTGGCCACCTGGACCGAACAGGACGTCGCCGGGTACACCGCCGACCATGGGATCCCCGAGCACCCGCTCCTGTCCAAGGGCTACCTGTCCATCGGCTGCGCCCCGACCACCAGGCCGGTAGGAGCGGGAGAGGATCCCCGGGCCGGGCGCTGGTCCGACTCGGACAAGGTCGAGTGCGGGCTGCACATCTGACGTGACGAATGCACTGGTGATGTGACGAAGGACCGGGACGAGCTCTACGGGCTGCACATCCGGGGCCCGGACCGCCCCATGCCGTTCCTCAATCCCTACCGGACCAAGGGCGAGCTCAACAGCATCGAGCAGCAGAAGCTCGAGCGGCATCCCCTCGAGGTGGTCGACGCCATCATCGACACCTACGCCCAGGAGGGCCCGGCCAGCATCGGCAAGGTCGTCGGCGAGGCGGAGCGGCTGAAGTGGGCCGGCATCTACCCCCAAGTGCAGGGAGGCGACGCCTTCATGCTGCGGATCAAGATCCCCGGCGGCTATCTGACCGCCCCCCAGGTCCGCGAGATAGGGGTGGTGGCCGACGCTTTCGGCGAGGGCCCGGACGGCACCGAGAGCAGGATCTTCGGGTCGCGCTACGCCGACATCACCACCCGGCAGACGGTCCAGATCCATTGGTTGCACATCGAGGACATCCCCCGGGTGTGGCGACGGCTGGCCGCGGTCGGACTGACCACGGTGCAGGCCTGTGGCGACTCCGCCCGCAATGTCCTGAGCTGCCCGGTCTCCGGAGTCGACGCCGACGAAGCGTTCGACGCCCTCCCGGTCGTCCGGGCGGTCTCGGCGTTCTTCACCGGTAACCGGGAGTATGCCAATCTGCCGCGGAAGTTCAAGATGTCCATCACCGGCTGCATCGACGACTGCGCCCAGGCGGAGATCAACGACATCGGCATGTGGCCGGCCCGGGATGCCGATGGGGCGCTCGGTTTCAATGTGCTGGTCGGCGGGGGCCTGTCCGACGGTGAGCGCATGGCCTCGGACATCGACCTCTTCGTCACCCCGGACCAGGCGGTCGAGGCTACCCGGGCCATCGCCCAGCTCTACGGTGAACTGGGCAACCGGGAGAACCGGGGCCAGGCCCGCCTGCGTTACCTGGTGCAAGAGCTCGGGGCCGAGGGGTTCCGGGCCGAGCTCGCCACCCGGGCCCGGTTCGAGCTGGTGGCGGCGGGCGAGGACCTCACCCGCCGCTACCGGGGCGACCACGTCGGTGTCCACGCCCAGAAGGGTGCCGGCCTCTTCTATGTGGGCTGCTCGGTGCCGGTCGGGCGTATGAACGGGATCGAGCTGGTCGAGGTGGCCCGCCTGGCCGAGACGTACGGGGACGGCACCGCCCGCCTCAGCGGGGACCAGAACTTCATCCTGACCGGGGTGCCCGAGGACCGGCTCGCCGACCTGCTGGCGGAGGACCTCCTCCAGAAGTACTCGCCCTATCCGGGCCCGTTCTCGCGAGGGGCGGTGGCGTGCACCGGCAGCGAGTTCTGCCGCTACGCCATCGTGGAGACGAAGGAGCGGGCCGTGAAATGGGCCCGGTTCCTGGACCAGCAGCTGGCCGGGGAAGCGGTCGGGACCGTGCCGGCTGCCGGGGGGCATTCCGGACCGCGGGAGGACGCCGGCATCATCCGGATGCACTTCTCCGGCTGTTCGGCCAGCTGCGCCCAGCCCCAGATCGCCGACGTCGGCTTCCGCGGCGAGGTGGCCCATGTCGGCAACCACCTGGCCGAGGCGGTCGACATCGGCCTCGGCGGGTCGCTCGGCGGCGACGCCGGGTTCATCGACTGGGTCGAGCACGCCCGGCCGGTCAACGACGTACCCGACGCCCTGGTACGGGTGGTGCGGCGCTACCAGGCCGAGCGGCGCCCGGACGAGTCCTTCCACAACTGGGCGCGCCGGATCCCGAACGACGAGCTGCGGCTGACGCTGGCCGGCGAGGACGCCGGCGCCGGGGCCACCGCCGGCACGGCGGGGAGCCAGCCCGGATGAAGGGCTACCGGATCCGAGAGGAAATGAACGGCGTCGCCGAGCCGCCGGGCAAGACCTGGTTCTGGGAGCTCGAGGCCGGGGTGATCGATGCCGACCGCTGCATCCAGTGCGGCACCTGCGTGGCGGTGTGCCCGTCCAACTCCATCGGCATCGACGAGGACACCGAGCTGCCGGCGCTGGTCAAGATGTGCACCGGGTGCTCGTTGTGCTGGGACTTCTGCCCCCGGGGCGGGCTCCGCTACGAGGCCCTCTGGCCCCCGTCGACCACCGACGAGGGCCCGGATGGCCCGGGCCCGGTCGTCCGGCCCGATGCCGCCGACAGCTACTGGAAGATCACCGGGGGACCGCCCGGCGACGGGCTCGGCGCGGTGCTCGACTCCTATGCCGTGCGAGCCGGGTCGCGGCCCGACGGCGCCCAGGACGGCGGGCTGGTGAGCGCGCTCCTCATCGCTGCGCTGGCCGGCGGGGACATCGACGGCGCCCTGGTCACCAGGCCGAGCGATGATCCCGACGAACCGTGGAAGGGGGTGGCCCACGTGGCCACCACGGCCCAGGAGATCACCGAGGCTGCCGGCAGCTACTACAACCAGACGATGGCCCTGGCGGAGCTGGACCTCTCCCGCTACGACCTGCCGGAGCGGCCCCGCATCGCGGTGGTGGGCACGCCCTGTGAGATCGAGGGCATCCGGGCCATGCAGGCTCGGCGGTGGCCGACCGGTGCCCACCGGGTCGACGCCATCGTGCTGACCATCGCCCTCATGTGCACCAAGAGCTTCGACTACCAGGGTCTGATGCTCCAGTTGCTGGAGCGGGACCGCGGGATCGAGCTCGATCGGGTGAGCAAGGTCGACGTCATCCGGGGCCGGATGATCGTCGAATACCGCGACGGGGAAGTGGCCGTCGACGAGCCCATCAAGAACTTCCACGGAGCCGCCCTGAAGGGCTGCGACGAATGCGCCGACTTCCTGGGGCGCGGCGCCGACCTGTCGGTTGGGAGCGTTGGGTCGATGGACGGCTGGAGCAGCGTGCTGGTCCGAACCGAGCGCGGTCGGCGGGCCCTCGACAATGCCCGCGGCCGGCTGGACTTCCGGGAACTGGACAACCCCGAGGCGCTGGTCAAGCTCGACAACCTCGACAAGCGGATCGCCCTCGACACCCTGCGCCGCCGGTTCGACCCCGACGGCCCGCTGTTCATCGAGTACGCCGAGCACCTCTCGGCCTACCAGGACAGCGACCGGGCGCCGGTGGTACTCGACCGTTGAGCCGGGAGCAGAACGGTGACCAGGATGTTTGAGGGTAAAAATGACGGTTGTGTTCCGATTCCGTCCGGCGCCGTTCGAACGATGGCCGCCTGGGTAGGGTGGCCGGCATGACAGTCTTCGAGGTGGAAGGGGGACCTCGTCTCGAGATCCCCGACGAGCCGGCCGAGCTCAAGGCCGGCCTCCGGGATGCGCTGCTCGAGGGGCGAGACTGGCGGGCCGGGTTCAGTGACGACATCTGCATCGGCCTCTGGCTGTGGGCCAGGTGGCAGCCCACCCTGGAGCCGCAGGGGATGAGCCGCGAGGACTTCGTGGACCTGGTCATCGCCAACAAGCGAGAGCTGTGGCTGTGGCTGATGGGCGAGCGCCAGTGGCTGGCGTTCCTCACCGGCCTGGCCGGGCGGGTGGTTCGCCGCCTGCCGGCCGCGGTATGAGCGCTCAGGCACAGCACGGCCGGGCCACTGCCTCCTCCGGGGGGTGGCGTCGTGCGGGCCGTGCCGCCCACTGCCGTCGCGCCTGATGTGACCGCGGCATGATCCGTCGCGGCCGGCGCTGACCGGCCCGGCTGGCCATGGAGAAGCTCATCTATCTGCTGTGGGGGGATGGCGACCCGAGTGCGGGCGACGAACTGCGCAAGCGCCTCTTCCGAGAGATGGTGCCGAGCTTCGACGCGGCTGGCGTGCGCGGTTGCTCGTTCAACGTCCACGACCGCCAGGCGGCCGCGGCGCCGTCCCCGGCCCCATCTCCGGAAGGCGAGCAACCCCACATGGCCGAGCTCTCGGTGTGGCTCGACTGCTACCAACGCCGGGACGAGGTGGAGTCGGCGGTCGGCGCTCTGGGTCTCGTCTGGGCCGGGTACCTGGTGGTCGAATCGGTCTACGAGGACTACGGGTCCACGCCTCACGCTGCCGCCCGCACCTGGGCGGACGGCGAACGCTCGCCCGGGGTGCTGACGGTCGCCCTCATCCATCGTCCGAAAGGGCTCGGCTACGGAGACTGGATCCAGCGGTGGCACGGCACTCAGTCGCCGGTCTCGGGGGAGCTGCAGCCGCGGACCCGCTACGTGCGCAACGAGGTGGTGCGCGCCCTGACCGACGGCGCACCCGAGGTCGACGGCATCGTGGAAGAGGGCTGGCCGTCTCCAGGACATGTGGCTGACCCCATGCTCTTCTTCAACGCCTCCACGCCAGAGGAGCTCGATGCCAACGTCACCCGGATGATGGTCAGTGTCGAGGCCTGTCTCGACCTGGACCGGTTGCGCAGCTCCACGATGAGCGAGTACCTGATCGCGCCGCTGCAGTGAGCCTGCCCGGGCTGGGGCCGGCTGGCGATCACCTAATCTCTGGCCTGGTCCGCCGAGCGCGGCGCCCGCAGCGACATCGGAGGCGAGATCGTGGGTCTGTCCATCGGCATCGTCGGTCTTCCTAACGTCGGAAAGTCGACCCTGTTCAATGCCATGACCGGCAACGAGGTGTTGGCCGCCAACTATCCCTTTGCCACCATCGATCCCAATGTCGGTGTGGTGGCGGTTCCCGACGACCGGCTCGCCCGCCTGGCCGAGCTGTTCGACAGCAAGGAGATCGTCCCGGCCACGGTCACCTTCGTGGACATCGCCGGGATCGTCAAGGGGGCGTCAGTGGGTGAGGGCTTGGGGAACAAATTCCTGGCCGCCATCCGCGAGAGCGATGCCATCTGCCAGGTGGTCCGGGTGTTCAACGACCCCGAAGTCATCCACGTGGACGGCCGGATCGATCCGGCCGACGACATCGAGACCATCAACACCGAGCTGGTCCTGGCCGATCTGCAGACAGTGGAGAACCGGCTGACCAGGCTTCAGAAGGAGTCGCGCCACCAGCCGGCTCTGATGCCGGTGCTCAGGGCCACCGAGCGAGCCCGCGAGGTCCTGGACAGTGGTCGTACGGTGGCATCGGCGTCGGCCGCCGGCGAGCTGGACCCGGATCCACTGGCCGACCTGCACCTGCTGAGCGCCAAGCCGTTCATCTATGTCTTCAACGTGGACGAAGGCGCCCTCGGGGACAATTCCCTCCGGTCCGAGCTCGCCGGCCTGGTTTCCCCGGCCGAGTCGGTGATGCTGTCCGCCCAGATCGAGGAGGAGCTGGCCGCCCTCGACGTCAGCGACGCCGCCGAGCTCATGGCCGGTTACGGCCAGGCGGAATCGGGACTGGTGCAACTGGTCCACGTCGGCTTCCGGGCCCTCGGCCTGCACACCTTCCTCACGGCTGGCCCGAAGGAGGCACGGGCGTGGACCATCCATCTCGGTGACACGGCGCCACAAGCGGCCGGCACCATCCACACCGATTTCGAGCGGGGCTTCATCAAGGCGGAGATCGTGGGCTACGACGACCTTGTGGCAGCAGGCTCGGTCGCCGCGGCTCGTGCAGCCGGCAAGGCGCGGGTGGAGGGCAAGGACTACGTGATGCAGGACGGCGACGTGGTCGAGTTCCGCTTCAACGTGTAGATATGGGCGTTTGCCCTCGTCCGAGCCTCAACTACCCTCTGCCGTCCTCACAGAGTCCTCAAAATTCCCGTGGACTGCCTCGGACGCCATGGATTCAGCAGCCTTGCCGGTGCGTTCCTCAGCTGTCGGCCATTTGTGGGCGTAGCGGTTGAGGGTAGTGGTCGCTGAGGCGTGTCCAGCAAACAGGGTCAGCCGAGGTTATTGACGCAGGTACCCCCGTCGTTGTCGCTGTTCGTCCCGTCCGGGCAGGTCGTTGATAGTGAAAACACGGAAGTGCTTGGGAAGTTTCACGGGGCGCTCCTTGACACGAGTCAGGTCGACCCCTCGCTGTCCACAGCTCGTCTATCGATCAACGTACGGCAAAGCGCCAGCCGCCAAAAGGGCCAAAGGTCACGGTTTGTCAGCTCAGCAAGACAACCGCACCGTTCTGCTCACACCTGTCCATCCGGCTTACGAGTCTGGACGCCTGTTACCACCGACAGAAGATAGGCGTAGGGTTCTAGTGGGACCCTCGATCTGGCCGGCTGGTCCAGCTGTCGCCCGTCGAGCCTCCGTCGCCACCACCACCCCCTAGATCTACCTCAGCCATGATCTCGGGTTGTCGAACCTCGATCAGATGTTCGGGTGCCCTACGGAAGTAGGTAGCGTGCACGCAGCGAAGCATCTTGGGATGTCTAAGCCGTCGAGGTTCGTCGGCCTGGCCATGATTCTCGGGATGGTCGTGGCCTCGACGGTCCCTATCGGCACCAGCTCCGCCAGGCTGCTCGTGGCGGTCGGTGTCACTCCATAACCGCCGCCGAACCGGCACTTGTACTAGTCCAACGATCCGGTCTTGTACGCGTCGTGGTAGTTCCACCATTGATATGGCGCAGTCTGCGGGTACCCCTCAGGCGAGTCCTCCCAATCTTCCTGACGACCAAGCGCCGTGATGTCGAGGTAATTCCAGGTCCCACCCATCTGCTCGTCTCCCCGAACGTTGATGAAGTAGGTGCGGAAGATCCGGTCATCCTCGCGGATGAACGCGTTGGTACCGTGCCACTCGTCGACATCGAAGTCCTTGTCGAAGTCGTCGGTGATCGTGTACCAGGGGATGTGCCCCCATCCGTGGCGCTTCTTCAAACTCTGGAGGTCGGCCTGAGAGGCGCGCGATGCCCACGCAAGCGACGTGTTCCTCGCGTGCAGGTGGCCAGGGTGCGCGACCTGATCGGCGCCCAGGGAGCAGCCCACGCAAGCCCGCTCGGGGTACGAGCCGCCCTCCGCGTACGTAGTCACTTCAGGTCCGTAGAAGGCGCGGTAGACGATCAGTTGACGGCGGCCCTCGAAGAGATCCGTGAGGCTCACCCGTCCGGCGGGGCCGTCGAACCAGTATTCCTTGTCAACGGCCATCCAGGGCATCCGTCGGCGTTCAGCTGCCAGCGCGTCGCGGGCGCGAGTCAGCTCCTTCTCTTTGTCCAGCATCTCCTCTCGTGCGGCGATCCACTCCTCCCGCGAAACGATCGGCGGTGTCTTCATGGCTCTCCCTTCTTGGGTCATCATTCCAGCCTCGCGCCCAGGCGCCCCCAAGGAAACAGAACCTCTGAAAATCACTTTCAACGGGAATGGAGCACTACGGGTGAGCACCCGAGTCGCAGGCCTACTAACCGGATGCCGAGCCTTGCGATTTCCGTTTCTCGGCATCCTCCCGGATTGCGAGATACATGGTGGCTCGGTAGACGCCCAATGTGGCTCACAGAGAGGACCCGTTCGGAGGCACCCTTGGCCTGGCATCATATGGTTAGTGAAGGCTCAGTCCGACGACAGAGTGAGCGCGCCCGTAGAGGTCCCGGAGGACATCGTCGAGCGGGTCCGCACGCTATGCCTGGCGCTGCCCGAGGTGACGGTGCGCGTCGACTATTCACTAACCAGAACGAGATCGACGGCGTATTCGTTCGACATCCGCCGAAGGTCGTTCTGCTTGCTCGTGGCAGTGGAGAAACCGGCCGGCAAGCCCGTCCCGCTGCTCGTGTTGCGTGCGGACCCAGACGAACGCGAGGCGTTGCTGTCCATTGGTCACCCGTTCTTCGCCCCGCGGGCCGGTCGTGATCGCATCGGGGTGCTGCTCACCGACGACACGGACTGGGAGGAGATCCGTGAGCTCGTGACCGAGAGCTACCGGGTCCTCGCGCCGAAGAAGCTCACCGCACTGCTCGATTAGCACACGCTGGCTGTCCAGCCCGCAGTGACTCGGGCATGTCGACGGCACCAGAGCCCGAGGTTGACGTCGCCGCTGGCGCCGCATTCCCCGAGGCGCCGGAGTGGGGCACTCTCCCGGTGATTTGCGGCACCGACCCACGCGTCCCGACACCTGACGACTACCGGGGTCGCCCATCCGGTGCCGGGCGGCGTCGCTGAGAAGGGCCGAACCCGACCCAATGCCGATGGCGATGGCGATGGCAGCAGCAATGAAACGGTGCTAGCAAATGGTGTGCGAGTCGGCAGCCTGGGTGAAGGGTGTCGTTCAATGGATAATCGGCGTCGGAGGAGTCTGCGGTCCGTACTGGCTGGATCGCTGGTGATCGGGGGACTGACCACGTTCTCCCTTGCCGCTACCACCGCTCTCATGACAGGCCCGGCGTCGGCCACGCCCGCCACACTGTTCTCTTCCACGACTCCGGGGACGTATTTGGTCACCGTTCCGGGTGGAGTCAACAGCCTCACCATCACTGCTGTCGGCGGTAGCGGAGGTGCCGCGTTCGGGTTTGGGGCCGGCGGAGAGGGCGGCGTTACCACCGAGACGGTCTTCGTGAATCCGGATGACTCCCTCGCGGTCACCGTTGGCGCAGATGGCCAACCAGACACTGCGGGCGGTTCGGGTGGAACCGGCCATGGCAACGGTGGGAACGGCTTTGCCGGTGGTGGCGGCGGAGGTGGGTCCGCCGTGATTGACAGCACCCAGGGGAATACTCCGCTAGTGGTTTCGGGCGGTGGCGGAGGCAGCAGTGAACTGAGCCAGATGGCTGCAGATCAAGGATATCCAGGCGGGGCCGAACTGCAAGGAGGCGGGGCCGACCAAGCTGGCCCCTCAGCCGATTTCTCGTTTAGTAATGGTCTGAACTACATCCCGCTTCAGGGGGCGATTGTTGGTCCGGGCGCGGGAACACTGAAGGAAGCGGGCACCGGTGGGTGCATTTTCCTCCCGGTCGAAGTCCCCCAGGGACCGGGCGACTGCGCCGCCTCCGGCAGTGGCCCCATTGGTGGTAGCGGTACTGCTTCTTCCCTTGCCCCGCAGCCAGGAGGCGGCGGGGGGTACGAGGGCGGGGGGGCTGGCATTAGTGGCGGTGCTGGTGGGGGTGCGAGCTATCCATCTCCCGCTACACAATGGGACACGACGGCGACGCCATCGGTGACCATCACTGTCGCAACATTCTCCATCGCCACCACCAGCCTTCCGGCTGCTACGCCGGACACGGCCTACGGTCCGGTGACCCTCCAGGCAGCCAACCTCGGTTCCAGCACCAGTCCCTACGTGACCACCCTTAAGTGGCACAAGATCGCCCTGCCCAAAGGGTTGAGGCTGTCCTCGACCGGGATGTTGTCAGGGACGCCGAACAAGAAGCTGGCCGTCCCGACTTCTGTGACGGTCCAAGTAACCGAGACGGTGAGAACCCTCAACAGCAAGGACAAGCCGGTCAAGACCAAGGCCTCGGTGCAGGCCACGATCCCCTTCGCCGTAACTTCACTGTTGACTTGCGATGGCCCCCGGTTCTGGCCGGGGGTCTTTCGCATGTCGGTCCGGCCAAACCCTGAGACGGCGATCCACACGCCCGGAAGTGCCTGGTTAGGGGCAGGGCATATTCGGCGTTCGGGGTCACACGCTTACTCAGCCCGAACGTTGCTGGCGTATTACGCTCCGTCCAAATGACTCCGTCCGTGAACTCCACCCTGGTTCGCACGGATCAAGACCGCCCACCTGGCTGGTTCGTGGCGAACGATATGCCGCGAGATCGTCCTGGTTCCCCCAGAGCCCGGAGGAATGTACTTATTGCCGTCGCTTTGGTGGCACTCATCGGCATGTCGTTTTGGGTCTTCAGCGGTGGGCACTCGGGAGGCGACCCAGGCGGTTCGATACTCAGTTCTCTTCGATCGCAGGTTAGGGCGATGCTCCCGTCGGATGCCCACATCGTGTCGTTTCGTTCGGCTGACGCAACCTGGAACTCGCATGGATGTGACGCAACAAGTGGTTGGACGGACCCTGACATCACAGTTAAGTTCACCTCCGCACAACCTGCGGGCAGTATCATCGAGGCGGCGAGCTGGGTGCTGACAGCGTCGGGTTGGACGTATCAACCGAGGTTAACCATGCAGCAAATGGGTAACCCGATTTGGACAAAGACACCAACTGAATCTGGTCTCATCTCACTGGGATATAGGGGTGATCCCCGGTTTCCCGCTGGAGTGTTCGTGATCCATGGCGCTGTCCCGCCCATTGGTCAGGTTGTACAAACTTGCTGAGGTAGATATCTCGATACAGCTACGCCCTTTGTCTGGCCCCCCTATGGATCACGGTCACAAACATGGGAGTTCCCTCCGCCTCTGAGATACTTCCGCCGCAGTTTGCGACTCTAATTTCCTAACACGGATGGCGTTTGGGTGCTCCCTAGGGTGACGAACTCAGCCATCGAGAGGCGAACGAGAGTCATAGGAATCAACCCCGGGACGAGTCACTCGCCCGATGCGGCCGAGAATCCCACACGTGCCGGTCGAGGACAGGGCATATTCAGCGCTAGGGGACACCCGCCGCTATCAGTCAACATTGACCCGGCACGTGTCAGCCGGTCAGAGTGGGAAACGTGGCAGAGCAAGCAATCCTCGGCACCACCCACAAGCAACGTTCAGGACTTTCAGAAGAACGTATACGGGCGACGCCCCTGGCCGTCTTTGCCTTCGCCTGCTCGGCAATTGGCTTGGGGCTCCTATTGGGAGCAGGGCCAGTGGGGATCTTTATCGCTCCTCTTGGGGTCATCGCCGGACTCGTTGCTCTCGTCAGGACCAGAGACCAAGAGCGGCGGGGGATGGCAATTACTGCCATTGCGATCGGCTCTGTCGTGGTGAACTCAACTGGTCGTCGCAACACCTCGACTCTGGAGGTGGCAGATGGCGACAATGCGAGAGCGCCAGCGGGAGGTCCAGCTTTATCGAGGGCAGATCACATCACCGGGACGGCCTTCGGTTGCCTGGCGTCAAGATCGGGTCCGAATTCTGGGCGGCGATCGGTCGCGGCCTAAAGACCGACGATGCCGGCGAGGAGGCGGGCGTCTCATCCCCCGTCGCCTACCGGTGGTTCCGCCACGCTGGGGGCGTGAATCCTTGCCTTCCTCAGGCGGTGACAGGCCGCTACTTGTCGTTCTCAGAGCGCGAGGACATTGCCATCTGGCATGCCCAAAAGGTCGGCGTCTGCGAGATTGCCCGGCGGTTGAGACGGAGTCCCTCGACGATCTCTCGGGAACTGCGTCGCAACGCCTCGACGCGGACGTGGCGGCTCGAATACAAGGCGTCGACTGCGCAGTGGCATGCCGAACGACGTGCACGCAGACCCAAGGTTGCCAAGATGGCCACCAACGAGCTCCTGCGCAACTACGTCCAGGAGCGATTGGCCGGCGTCAAGAGAACACCCGATGGCCGACTTGTCGGCCCACCTGGTCCAAGGTGGAACGGGAAGGGCAAGCCCCATCGGGCGGATCGTCGCTGGGTGAAGGCCTGGAGTCCCGAACAGATCTCCAAGCGGCTGCGGGTTGATTTCCCCGATGATGAGTCCATGCGGATCAGCCACGAGGCGATCTACCAGGCGCTCTACGTCCAAGGCCGAGGGGCGCTCAAACGCGAGCTGGTGGCTTGCTTGCGGACCGGCCGGACCTTGCGAGTGCCCCGCTCCAGGTCACAGCAGAAAGCCTGGGGCCACGTCACCCCTGAGGTGATGATCAGTGAGCGACCCGCCGAAGCCGACGATCGTGCCGTCCCCGGGCACTGGGAAGGCGACCTCATCATCGGGTTGGAACGCTCGGCGATCGGCACGTTGGTCGAGCGGACCACCCGATTCACCTTGCTGATCCATCTGCCTCGAGAAGAGGGCTATCGACACAAGCACACCGTCAAGAACGGGCCCGCGCTCGCCGGTTATGGAGCGATCACGATGAAGGACGCGCTCGCCGCCAAGATGACCACCCTCCCAGAACAGCTCCGCCGATCCCTAACCTGGGACAGAGGCAAGGAGCTCTCTCAACATGCAGCGTTCAAAGTCGAGACCGGCATCCCGGTCTACTTCGCCGACCCTCGCAGTCCTTGGCAACGCGGCAGCAACGAGAACACCAACGGACTCTTGCGCCAATACTTCCCCAAGGGCACTGACGTCTCGCGCTGGAACGCTGAAGAGATTGACGTAGTTGCAGCCATGCTCAACAGCCGACCCCGCAAGACCCTTGGTTGGAAGACACCCGCCGAAGCCTTCGATGAGCATCTACTCTTGCTCCAGAAATCCGGTGTTGCGACGATCGATTGAACCTAGTCGTCACAGTGCTTTCTCTATGGGTGATGCTCGGATCGCAAGCTGTCTGACCCACTAAACCGGGCGTTCTGGGACAATTTTGCCGACCGATCGGGTGCGGGGCGTTCTGCTTCAACGTGTGATGGCGCAAGAGTTGCATGGTTACCAGCTACCTGCCCGATGCATTAGTTGGCTGCCAACGCATGACCCGCCCCGGCAGAAATCATGGCTATGCGGCCTAGTACATGCACTGGCGAGAGCTTGGGACTGTAGTCTCGCGCGCCCTCTTGGCCACACATCCAAACGGTCCCTGTCGTGTCCAGGAACAAGGAGTATGTCCCCCCAGCCAGCGCGCTCTGCAGCGCCGGAAGCCCCAGCACCCTCGTGGGAGACGCCATGACCCCCGTGGTACCGGTTCCACACTGTCCCTGCTGGTCGTCGCCCCAACAGTAGACGTCGCCCTGGGCGCCGAGGGCCAGTGTGTGACCGTTGCTGCCCAAGTTACCGCCGGCGTCGATAGAGATGAACTGCACCCCATGTTGCAGCACGGCATGAGGCGTAACGATGTTGGCCGTGATTCCGCATCCACATTGATCGAGTTGGTCGTTTCCCCATTCGTAAGTCTGGCCATGGACCAGAAGGGCTCCAAAGGACATGCCTTCGGCCACTTGGATCCCAACCGACGTGCCGCCGGTGAGCGCGCTCAGCGTCGGATTCATCGTGGGGGTCGAGAATGTTGTTTCGCTGATTGGCATCGCCAACTGGCCGAGTCCATTGTTTCCCCAGACATAGACCTGCCCGGTGCAGGTCAACGCCAGCATCTGCCCGGCGGCGGCAGCCAGCTGCACGACGCCGATGGCTTCCAGCTTGGCGAAGCTTTGAGGAGCGGCAAAGTCGCTCGCATTGATGGACCACACCGACGTATCTCGTGGGCATTGGCCAGGAGTGATGCCAAAGGGGGCCTCGAGTGCAAAGTAGTCGTCGTTGCCATCAACCATTTGAACGACATGCTGCAGATTGGCCACTTGGTAGAGGCCGTGCGACCAGGTCTGACCCCAGGCGTCCACGGTGCGGTTCGAGTTGATCACCATGTTTCCGTAGTTGCCCGCGTCGATGCCGATCTCGCCGGAAACGCCCGCCACCAGCGCAGGAGCGTTCCCGTTCGCCCACTCAAACGTCGCGGTAGTAGCACAAGCCGACAGAGCCAGTCCGCTGCCAATGGCTCCCATTGCTAATAGGGCCCTACGCAGATGCTTCATTCCCCGACCCCGGTCAGACTGACCGAATTTCGATTAGCCCTTCCCGCCCTCGAGTCGTGCCCTTCACTCAAAGCGACGGCGGAAAGGTTCCGTCCACCTGGATATGCCTGCGGGTCCTCACGGCCCCCCGGTGCTCCCGGAAGGATCGCTTGCTCACGACCAGCTGTCCTTGTATCAAGCTCGAACGACGCGGCGACCGGTCACCGGCGTGCGGAGCAGCACGGACGGCGAGGAACTGCAACGCAACGAAGTTTGAGCCGCCCGCCCCGACTGTCGAGGTGAAGCCTCCTTGTCAAGGTGTATTCGAGACGTCGCCGAGGCGGCTCAGCTGCACCGGCTCGTTCTTACCCACGTCGTCTGCGCATAAACGTCAGTCCCGTTCATGGCGGGTCGACCTGCGCCCGCTGTCATCGTTCGGCCCCCAAGACTCGATGTGGAATCGGTTCCTAATCTGAGAAATCTGGTTTGCACGTTCGCACTCGGGGGAATCGGTCTGGCGAAGCGGTCCGGGGTGGTGTCGAAAGGTGGTGTGATTGCAGCTTGGCAAGGGTGCTCTACTCATGGCGTGCGTGCTTGCGGCCAGCGTGATGGCCGCGTGTTTGCCGCTACCTGCGACTACTACCTACCAGTGGGGGCAGGGTGTCAGCACTCCCACACTTCTCACCGGCCAACAGACCGTCAAAGGTGAGATCGGCATCGACGCTGGCAAGGTCGGCAACGTGGCGATCAACGCCAACGGGACCGTTGAAGCCTGGCGACTGGCGTGGGGTCCGCCGGGGCCCTATCAGATGCCAGTTGTCCGCAGCGTCGTCCAAGTCGAGGATGGCAACGACGATTTCGTCTTCCTCGAAGCGCCCTCTGGAATCTCACTCGGAGTGTGCCCGCAAGACACCACCGTGTGGACCGTCGGTCCCAACATCGATGGGGACCTCGGCCTGGGAGATCCGAACAATGACGTCTATATGACACCTCAGGAGGTCAGCGCTCTCGATGGGCTCGGCGTCGTGCAGGTCGCCGCTGCTGGGACTCACATGTTCGCGTTGACTTGTGGCGGCAAGATCTACGAGTGGGGTGACAACCTCCAAGGCGACCTGGCCTTGCCGACGAACCTCCGTAACATCGCGTCGCCGATCGTCAACACTGGCCTGAGCAACCTCACCGGTGGGTCTTCAGGCGGGGTACAGATAACGACAGGAAGCTATGCCTCGGCGCTACTTGTCGGTGGTCAATCGTACGGATGGGGCGAGAACGATCTCGCGCAATGTGGCTGCGGAACGCCCGCCAAAGTCGTGACGACTCCCACCCCAGTCGTGCAGAACGGTGTGTCGTTCCGTTCGATCGATGCTGGCGGCAATCTGTACAACGGCCACACACTCGCTCTCGATGCAGCGGGGAACGCCTACTGCTGGGGTGACAACCAACAGGGCGAGTGTGGGCTCGGAAGTAGCGGCATCGTGCCCACTCCCACTCGGGTGCCAGGCCTTCCGGCGTTGGCTCAAGCGCTCGGGGGTGGTGAGTACTCCCTGTTCTTGGACAGGAATGGCACCGTGTGGGCCTGTGGCGACAACGCCCTCGGTCAAATTGGAAACGGCACCACCGTCAACCTGCTCTCACCGATGAGCGTACTCAGCGGGATGAGGATGATCTCAGCTGGTGCCGGGCACGATCTGGCCGCGAAATTGAGCCCATCCCGACGCACGCGGGCGAGCGGCTCATCGAACGACTGGACCATGGGCCCACCAGGTCGGGTCACTTTGGCCCAGCAGCCAGCGAAGCCTCGACGAGGGTGGTCGTGCCTCGTTTCTGTTGCTGCCGTCACCCTGCTGGGAGTCGGCGTGTCCGCGTGCCTGTCGGCTGGGAGTACGTACGAGTGGGGCCGCCCTGTGGCGTCCGGCGGGCCTGGACCGTTTCCCACGAAGGTGTCGGCGGCGGGGGAGATCGGCATCGACGCCGGTAACGCGTCTGACCTGGCGATCATGCCAGGCGGATCCGTCGTCGCCTGGGGAGCGACTGAGGTGGCTCCGGCGTCGATGACGCCAGTGGTTGTGCCAGGGCTGAAGAACGTCGTGCAGGTGGCAGACGGTGATCACGACTTCGTCGCGCTCGAGAATTCTGGTGCCCCACTGGTGCACCCTCCGATCGCGTCGGGCGTGTGCCCGAAATCGACCGTGTGGACATGGGGCCGGGACATCTTTAACGATCTGGGTGTCGGAATCAGTGCGACGACCGAGTCGACGCCACAAGAGGTGACCGCGCTCAATGGCCTCGGAGTGGTTCAGGTGGTTGCCGCCTCCTGGCACATGTTCGCGCTCACGTGTACCGGCACAGTGTACGTGTGGGGCTCGAACGAGTTGGATGACTTGGGCATGGGAAATGCGGGGGACCAGCCGACCCCTGTTCTCAACCCCTACCTGACGTCCTTGACAAACCGCACTTCAGCAGGAGTCATGCTGACGACCGGTAGCTTCGGAGCTGGGATCTTGGTGAATGGAAAGGCTTACGGCTGGGGTAACAACAGGCAACTGGAGTGCGGTTGCGGAACAAGCGCCAGCCCGGTGGAATTTCCGACTGCCGTCACTCAGTCCCTGCCGTTCTCGTATATCGATCAAGGCGGTGACTATCCCTACAACGGCCACAGCCTCGCGATCGATCGAATGGGACGAGCGTGGTGTTGGGGCGACAATTTGGAAGGACAATGCGGCATCGGGACCTCGAGCGATGTCAGATCTCCGAGTTTGATGCGGGGGATGTCGAGCGTGACCCAGGTGGCGGCTGGCGGCGAGCACTCGATCCTCCTCGACTCATCGGGGAATGTCTGGACGTCTGGGAGCAACGAGTATGGCCAGGTCGGGAACGGTTCGAGCTCCCAACTCGCGGTCGTGAGGGTGCTCCGAGGAATCAGCACGATCTCTGCCGGCGCGGAGCACTCGTTGGCCGCGGGTTGATCACTGAAGGAATCAGAACACCGAGTCCACCCTTGCCAGTTGCCGGCCATTGTCGGCCGGCAACTGGCAAGCAACGCCCGCTGGCTCCCCAAGAAGTGCGCCCGAGGGCGGCAGGCGTCCGAACCGAGTGTCACATAGGGATGAGCTCGCCGACCTCGACGCCACCACCTTGACGCAGTGCTGGGCAGCCTTCGGCCAACGCCGTCGCCGCTTCGAGGTCGTCCGCGGTGACCAGGGTGTAGCCGGTCAGGACGTCGGCCGAACGACCGGCTCCGACTACCGACGTCGAGCCGACCCGGCTGCCGAAGTCGGCGATCGAAGCGCCGATCTTTTCGAACCACTGCCCCCAGGCGGCCTCTTCGTCGGCTGAGAGGGTCCGGTCCTTGTTACCCCGGAACGAGAATATATAGCTGGACACGATCGTGGCTCCTTCCATCAGGGCCGGCACGGTGCCGACCCACCCCATTCGACGGACGGACCAGCTCCAGATCGACAATGTCCCAGACGAAGGGGAGACTGGATCCCGGGATGGAGGAATTCGTCCAAGACTGTCGATCCGGGCCCATCTCACTCGTCGGGAGCCCAGAGCAGCCATCGTGCCCGAGGCGTTCGGGGAAGGGAGAATGACGTGGCCCAATACCTGTTGTTGATCTATGGCGACGAGCAGGCGCTGGATGCGGCGGGCGACGAGACGGCCTCCGCCACCCTGGCCGGCCACGTCGCGTTCGGAGAGGCCAACCGGGCCGCCATTCATGGCGGCAATGCCCTGGAGCCCACCGGCTCCGCGACCAGCGTTCGCCGACGCGGGGATGGGGACTTCGTCATCACCGACGGCCCGTTCGCCGAGACGAAGGAAGCGCTCGGCGGCTACTACCTGGTCGAGGCAGCTGACCTGGACGAGGCGCTGGCCTTGGCCAAGGAGGTTCCTTCACCGTTCGGAAGCATCGAGGTCCGCCCTATTCGCACGTTTGATTGACCACGCCCCGGGACCATGAACGCCGATGTCGAGACGGCGGTGGCCGAAGCGCATCGCACCGAGTGGGGATACGTCCTGGCGGCGACCATCCGGGTCACCGGGGATCTCGATACCGCAGAGGAGTGCGTGCAAGACGCCTACACTCGGGCCCTGAGCTCGTGGTCCAGCTCGGGGGTCCCGGATCGTCCCGGAGCGTGGCTCACCACGGTCGCCCGGCGGGCGGCGCTCGACCAGCTGCGGCGGCGCTCGACCGAATCGCGCAAGCTGCCGCTCCTGGTGCAGGATGCCGTGGCTGCCCGGCCAGAGGCATCCGATCCGCCAGAAGTGGCCGACGATCGTCTTCGGCTCATCTTCACCTGTTGCCACCCTGCCCTCGCCCTCCAGGCCCAAGTGGCTCTCACGCTCCGCTTGGTCTGCGGACTGACCACTGCCGAGGTGTCCCGGGCCTTCCTGGTGAGCGAGTCGACCATGGCGGCCCGCATCACCCGGGCGAAGAAGAAGATCGCTTCGGCTCGTATCCCCTACCGCGTCCCACCCCTGGCCGAGCTGCCCGAACGGATCGACGCCGCCACCACGGTCGTACATCTCCTGTTCACCACCGGCCACACGGCCCCGGTCGGTGCCGACCTGGTCCGCCGAGACCTGGTCGAGCGGGCCCGACATCTGGCCCGGGTCCTGCGGACCCTGCTGCCGGACAACACCGAGGTGGCCGGCCTGCTGGCGCTCATCGTGCTGACCGACGTGCGGCGGCCCACCAGGACCGACGTTGGCGGCCACCTCGTCCTCCTTTCCGACCAGGACCGTTCAGTATGGGATCCCGGGGCCATCGCCGAGGGTGTCGCCCTGGCCCGTGAGGCTCTGAGCCGCCGACCCCCCAGCCGCTTCGCCCTGATGGCCGCCATCGCCGCCGTCCATGCCGAGGCACCCTCCTGGGAAGCCACCGACTGGGCGGAGATCGTCGCTCTCTACGACCTGCTCATCCCGGTGTGGCCCTCACCCATCGTGGCCCTCAACCGGGCGGTGGCCGTCGGCTTCGCCGAAGGGCCCGAGGCCGGTCTCGGTGCGCTCGAACGGCTTGCCACGGAGCCGCTTCTCGCCTCGTACAGCTACATGGCCGCCGCCCGGGCGGACTTCCTCCGGCGGCTCGGCCGGCTCGCCGAGGCCCGCCTGGCCTACGAGGAGGCACTGTTGCTCAACGAGAATTCGGTGGAACGGGAGTTCCTCAGCGGCCGACTCGCCGAGCTCGACAGCTAGAGCCCGCGATCGTGTCGGGCGCCTGTCGGTTTCGGCGGCACCCGGTGGCTCACTTCTTCACCGGAAGGGAGCGGGCGAAGCCGACCCCGAGCCCCACCCATTTGGTCAGTTGACGCTTGGTGCGCAGGTGCTCCGGCGCCACGCGTAACCAACCCTGCATAGGCCGGCCGCGCATGACCGCGAAGGCGGCATCGGTGGTGTCGACGAGCCGGTCCGTCTGCTCGGGGTCCGTCCGCACCAGCAGTCCTCCCTGGCCGCTGGCGGCAATGGCCATGTTCCCGCCGATCAGGAAGGCCAGGCCTCCGAACATCCTCTTCTCCGTCAGGCGGCGTTCGGAACCGATCAGCTCACGTATGCGGTCGGCGAGGTCCTCGTCGTAGGCCATCATGGCGATGGTAATCCGCGTGCATCCGACACCTCGGGGCGAGGGAGGTCGGGGTCAGCGCGATCCGGGACAGCACTATGTTCGCGAGGTGCTCTCCTCGCCGACCGCCTCCACCGATGAGCAAACCCGTCTCGCCTAACGGTGCGGCGGTGCGGATGGAAGGCGTCTCGGTCGTCCGCGACGCCAATGTGCTCCTCGATGACATCACGTGGTCGGTCGATACCAGCGACCGGTGGGCTCTGCTCGGTCCCAACGGGTCGGGCAAGACGACCCTGCTGCGGGTGGCGGGCTCGTCCCTTGGCCCACCCGTCGGCGCGGTCCACCTGCTCGGAGAGCGACTCGGCCGGGTTGACATGCGGGAGCTCCGACAGCGCATCCCCATGGTCAGCGCCTCCGTAGCCCGAACCCTGCGTCCCACGCTGCCGGCATTGGACGCCGTACTCACCGGTCGACATGCCACGCTGGAGATCTGGTGGCACCACTACACCGACCAGGACCGGGAGCGGGCACACGCACTGCTGTCGGCGTCCGGTTTCGGCAGCCCAGCTTTCGCCGAACGACCGTTCGGGTTGCTGTCCGAAGGTGAGCGCCAACAGGTGCTGTTGGCCCGGGCCCTGATGGGGGAGCCGGAGCTCGTCCTCATGGACGAGCCGGCGGCGGGGCTGGACCTCGGGGCACGGGAACGGCTGCTACGCCGCCTGGCCTCCCTGGCGGTAGACCCAGCCGTGCCGCCGTTGGTGTTCGTCACCCATCACCTCGAGGAGATCCCACCTGGCGTGACCCACGCCACGCTGATGCGGCACGGACGGCTCGTGGCGGCCGGCCCGACACATGATGTGCTCACCAGCGAAGCGGTCTCGTGCGCCTTCGATATCGACGTCACCGTCGAGCACCGGGACGAGCGTTGGGTTGCCCGCTCGGTCTAGCCGAAAGGACGGTCATCCTCCGGGTGGACTGGCCCGTCCGGCAGCCGCAGAGTATGAACCTGCTGGAGACCGAGCACCCGGCTTCAGCGTCAGAGCGAGTCACTCGGCAAGTCGGCCCGACCAGGAGGCACCGGTGTCAGCAGTTGTCATGATCGAGGCGGACAACCTGATCAAGCGCTACGGCGAGACCCAGGCCCTGGCCGGAGTCAGCTTGGCCGTCCCGGCCGGCTCCATCCTCGGGGTGCTCGGGCCCAACGGAGCCGGCAAGACCACGGCGGTCCGGATCCTCACCACCCTGGCCCTCCCCGATTCGGGCCGGGGCCGGGTGGCCGGGTTCGACGTGGTGCAAGGATGCCGCCGCCGTGCGACGGAACATGGGCGTGACCGCTCAGGACGCCACCCTGGACGACCTGCTCACCGGTCGCCAGAACCTGCAGATGGTGGCCGAGCTGAGCGGGCTGCGGCTGCCGAGGCCCGTAGCGGCCGAACGGCTCGACTTGCTGGAGCGCTTCGACCTCACCGACGCCGCCGACCGGGTGGTCAAGGGCTACTCGGGCGGCATGCGCCGGCGCCTCGACCTGGCCGCCAGCCTGGTCACCCGGCCACCGGTGCTGTTCCTCGACGAGCCCACCACCGGCCTCGACCCCACCAGCCGCACGCCGGATGTGGGACGTGATCCGGGAGCTGGTGGCGACGGGCACCACCATCCTGCTCACCACCCAGTACCTCGACGAGGCGGACAAGCTGGCTGACCGCATCGTGGTCATCGACCACGGCCGGGTGATCGCCGAGGGCTCCGCCCCGGAGCTCAAGGCGGCCACCGGCGGAGCCCGGCTCGAGGTCACCCTCAGCGCCGCCCACGACGGGGCGGTCGACGCCCTGGAGCCCTTCGTGTCCGGCCGGGTGCAGGTCAGCGAGCGACGGGCGGCGGCTGTCGGCCGCACCGTGCGCAGCCGCTCCGGCCTGGCCAACACCGTGGTCCGGGCCCTCGACTCGGTCGGCGCGCTGGTCGACGACATCGAGGTCCGTCAGCCGTCGCTCGACGACGTGTTCTTCGCCCTGACCGGAGACCCGCTGCTCGAGCCGTCGCTCGACGAGCATGGCCCCCGAGACTGGAGGTGGTCCGGCCATGACCGTCACCCTGTCGACCCCGGCGTGCCGCACCGGCGTCGACCGGGCCGGCTGCGGCGAGCGTCGGCACGCGTGCTGGCGCAACGTCGTCGTCCTCACCCGGCGGAACCTGGTGCACATCCAGCGCGAGCCGATGCAGCTCTCGGACGTGACGGTCCAACCGGTGCTGTTCACCCTGCTGTTCGTCTACATCTTCGGGGCAGGCATCGTCCTGCCCGATGGGGGCAACTACACCGACTTCGCCATCGCCGGTCTGCTGCATGTTGAACCTGACCACCTCGGCCATGGGTACCGCGGTCGGGCTCAGCACCGACCTGTCCACCGGTGTCATCGATCGCTTCCGCACCCTGCCCATGTGGCGGGCCGCCGTGCTGGCCGGCCGTTCGATCGCCGACATCCTGACCGTCGGCGTGTGCACGGCCATCGTGGCCCTCACCGGGCTGGCCATCGGTTGGCGGACCGACGCCAGCGCCGGCGTCGGTGGCGGCCGGGTTCGGGATCGCCCTGCTGTTCGCCTACGCCATGAGCTGGGCCTGCGCCTGCCTCGGTCTGGTCAGCAAGGGGCCCGAGTCGGCCCAGTCGGTCGGGCTGCTCATCTTGTTCCCCCTGGCCTTCGTGTCCAACGCCATGGTGCCCACCCAGCACATGCCCGACCTGGCTCCGGACCATGGCCGACTGGAACCCGGTGAGCGCGGTGGCGTCGGCGCTCCGCCACCTGTGGGGCAATCCCAACCCGTCGGGGACCATCCAGGCCTGGCCCATGCAGCACCCGGTGTGGGCCGCCCTGGTCTGGTCGGTGGCCATCCTGGCGGTCTCCGGGCCCCTGGCCGTCCACCTCTACCGGCGGCGCACCACCGAATAGTCCCGGCCCTACCGGACGGCGGCGCACGGCGGGTGCGTTCACCTGGGCCGCTCCCGCCGATTGGCATCGAGGTGTCCGGACGGTGTAGAAAATTGGCCACGCGGGGAGGGCGTTGTAGGCGCGCCTGGCCGATGTCGGCATTGTCATCCCTGACCATCCACCACTGCCGAATTACCCGTCATTAGGGTTTTTTCCGCAAGGTCGGCAGGTCGAGGAGTTGATGCCCGTGATCCTTGTGATCATCATTGCGGTCGCGTGGATCGCCATCCTGGCACCGAACATGATGAAACGACGGACACGACTGGGCGACGGCATCAGCTCCATCTCCCACTTCCACCACCAACTGCGGGTCCTCGAGCACTCCGCCCCGGCACCCATCGTCGCCCCGGCCTACCGCCTGCGCGCTCGTGGAGGGCGCCGCCATCGGTCCCTCCGACCCGGACGAGGAGGTCGCCGCGCCAGTGCTGACCGTGGTCGGCGCCGACCAGCTGCCCCGACCGGCGCTGGCCTTCCTCGGTCGAGACGGCGACGAGTCGCCCGTGCCCCCGTCGCCCCCGCCGGTGGTCCCGCCCCGATTGGCCGAGCTGCCCACCCGCCACCAGGTCCGGCGACGGCGCCGCGACACACTTGCGGTCCTGATCGGTGTGTTCGTCACCACCGTCCTGCTCGGACTCCTGCCCGGAGCCCACCCGGCGTGGGCGGTGAGCGCACTCTCGGCCGTGGCCCTGGTCGCCTACGTGGCCCTGCTGGTTCGGCTGCGCAAGCTGGCCGACGAGCGCAGCCGGAAGCTGCACTACCTGGGAGACGAGGGACCGTCGACGACGTTCGGCCGCGGCATGGACGAGGAGACGGCACTGGCGGGGCGGTTCGCCCACCCCTCCCATCCGGTCTGGGCCGCACGCTGAACGGCGGCCGAGCCGCTGGGTAGGATGCGGCATGGCCACACATACCGAGCTCCCTGCCAGGACCACAGACGCGCACTGCGATGCCCACCCGGCGGGCGCTGTCCGACGCGGTGGCCCGGGCCGTCGACGGTCGGGCCCTCCTGACCCATCCGTTCTACCAGCGCTGGGAGGCCGGCCGGCTGGAGACCGGAAGAACTGGCTGAGTACGCCGTCCACTACCGGGCGTTCGAAGCCGCCCTCCCCCGTGCTCGAAAGGCTGGGCCGAGCGCTGGCCGCCGAGGGCAGCTACGACGCGGCCGCACTGGTCGGGCGCAACCTCGCCGACGAGCTCGGGAAGCCGGAGCCCCATCTGGCGCTGTTCGACCGCTTTGCCTCGGGTCGGGTGCCGACGACGCCACGTCCGGCCGGGCCGGCGGCGACCGCCCTGGTCGCCACCTACCACCGGCTGGCCGATGAAGGACCGGCGGCGTCGTTGGCCGGCCTGGCCGCCTACGAGACCCAGGCCGCGGCCATCGCCGCGTCCAAGGCCGAGGGCCTCCGGCGCTTCTACGGTGCCGGTCCGACCGCATGCGAGTTCTGGGACGTCCACGCCACCATGGACGCCGACCACGGCGAGTGGACCATCGATGCCCTGGCCCGGTGGGGAGCGGATCCGGCCACCACCTTCGGGGCTGCCCGGCGGGCGGCGGAGGCCTGGTGGGCGCTGCTCGATGAGCGCCAAGCCGAAGCCCCGGGGTCAGCCGAGCTCTGTTCCCACCACTGAGACGAAGGACACCATCTCGCCCGGGTACCCGCCCAGGTTGTGGGTGAGGGCGAGGGTCCGGTCGGTGTCGATCTGCCGTTCGGGTGTGGCTTCGCCCCGCAGTTGCAGCCAGGTCTCGAACAGCATCCGGAGCCCTGAGGCCCCGACCGGATGGCCGAAGCTCTTGAGCCCGCCGTCGGGGTTGACCGGAAGCTGGCCCTCGAGATCGTAGGTACCGGCCAACACCTCCTTCCAGGCGGTGCCGCGTTCGGCGAACCCGAGGTCCTCCATCAGTACCAGCTCGGTCGGAGTGAAGCAGTCGTGCACCTCGGCCATGGCCAGTTCCCGCCGCGGGTCGGTGACGCCGGCCTGACGGTAGGCGTCCTCAGCCGCCCCGGCGCACTCCGGGAACCAGGTGTAGTCGTAGTCGGGATCGATGAGGCCGGAACCACTACCGGCGGAGAAGGCGAGCGCCTTGATGTAGAGCGGCCGGTCGGTGTAGCGATGGGCGTCCTCGGCCCGGACCACGATGGCTGCTGCCGCCCCGTCGGCCACGCCGGCACAGTCGAAGACGCCGAGACGGCCCGCTACCCGCGGGGAGGCACAAATCGTCTCGACGGAGACTTCCTTGCGGAATTGAGCCCTCGGATTTCGAGCCCCGTTTCGGTGGTTCTTCCAGGAAATGCGGGCGAGCACCTCGCCGAGCTCTTCTTCGGGGATGCCGTACTTCCTGGCATAGGCCGGGGCCACCATGGAGAACATGGCTGCCGCGGTGAGCGTGCGAGCCGTGCCGTCGCCCGGGATGGGGAAGGCGTTGAGACCCTGATACCCGGAGTCCTTGACCTTTTCGGCTCCGACCGCCATGGCGACGTCGTAGGCGCCCGAGGCCACGGCGTAGGCGGCGGCCCGGAGCGCCTCGGACCCGGTGGTGCAGTAGTTCTCCACCCGGGTGACCGGCTTGCCCTGGAGCTGGAGAGGTCTGGCCAGGGTGATACCGCTCATGCCCGATTGCGCCGTCCCGAGCCAATAGGCGTCGACCTGGTCCTTGGTCAGGCCGGCCGCGGCGAAGGTCTCCCCGCTGGCCTCGACGATGAGGTCATCGAGGCTCTTGTCCCAGTGCTCGGCGAATCGGGTGCAGCCCATCCCGACGATCGCCACCCGATCCTTGATGCCATGTGATCCCATCGTGTCTCCCGTCCTTGCTGCGTCAGTCCGCGGTCGGTGCCCGGGCCCGGTCCACGCCGACCGGCTTGGCCTTCCAGAAGTAATCGTGGATCCCGTCTGCGGTGTAGAGCTTGCGGAACGTCATGGCCACCCGGTCACCGATCTCGATGGTCGCCGGGTCGACGTCGGTCAGCTCCACCGGGAACCGCCCGCCGCCGTCGAAGTCGACCACGGCGAAGACGACGGGTGGGCTGGGGGAGTAGGCCAGGTGGTCGACGGTGTAGGTGGCGATGGTGGCCTCGGTGTCGGCCCGGGCAACCGGCTCCATGTCGTCGACGGCACCGCCCCGCATCGACACCCGGGAGGGCGGCAGGTGAACGGCCTGGGAGCTGCGGTCCAGTGAACCGACGAAGCCGAACTTCCACGCCTCGTTGCGCCATGACGCCGTGGAGGACACCCGCGCCGGCTCGGGGCGCCGTGGTGGTTCGGGCGTGACCATCCCCCGCCAGGTCAGGAAGGTCCCGTACGGGAGGTCGGCGGCCGCCGCGATCTGGTCGGCCACCGGTCGCGCCGGGGTCCACGACGAGATGGCCTCGGTGGTGCGGAACAGGAGGACGTCGGCCCCGTCGGCCAGCGACAGCACGGCCAGGACTTCGCCGGGCGCCGACCGCTCGACCATGGCCGCCAGCACCAGTCCCGGATGGGCTGCACCGGCTTGGCCCACCACCGCCGTCAGGTCGTCTCCGACCGCGCCGTCAGCCACCCCGAGTTTCCGGACCAGCGAGCGGACCGCCCGGGCGTGCATGCCGGTCACCACCACCCGGTCGATCTCGGCGGTGGTCAGCCCGGCACCCTTCAGCGCCGCGTCCCAGGCCTCGGAGCCGAGGGCCACGTACCGGGTCTCGCCGAAGCGCTCCTCCCACACCTTCGACCGCTCGCCGACCTCGCGCCACCGGTCGAGGAACTCCTCGCTCACCGATGCCGCCCCGATGAGCTCGGCGATGACCGGGAGTCCCGAGCTGTCGTCACCCACCACGACCGCGGCCGCCCCGTCTCCGCCGGCCGACTCGTCGGACGAGGTCGGCAGCCCGTCGCGTCGATCGGCCAATACCACCAGCGTGGCCCCGGTACCGTCCGACTCGAGGCTGGCCCGGAGGGCGCCGATCCCGGAACGCAACGCACCCCGAAATCGAACGCAGCCACGCTGGACGGTTGGCGCAGGGCGGCGTGGATGGTGGTGGCGTTGGTCTTGTCCAGGTAGGCCGGCGTGGGCGTGGCGAACCACAGCTGCGACGGGGCGGCCCCCGGCGCCGCCCGCAGCGCGAGTCGAGCCGCCTCGACGCCCATGGTAGTGGTGTCCTCGTCGTGAGCGGCGACCGACCGGGTGCCCTGGCCGCCTCCACTGGCGAACACCTCGGCCACGGACGAGCGCGACAGGCGCCAGTAGGGAACATAGCCGGCGATGCTGACGATGCCTCTGCTCATCCGTGCGCTGATCCCTTCGTCTCGGTGTGGCACCCACCCACGGGGCGGACGGGTAGGACCCGCCCGACCTGTTCCCGACCGGGTCGCGGCAGGTACGAGCAGCGCTTGGCTTCCCGCTGGTCAGGCCGTCGTAGCTGGCCGGTCCGCTCCGCCCATCCTATGATGCCCACAGTATCTGACGGTCAGTCAGGTAACCACCGGTGGCGGCGGGCCGGAACGAGGGATGGAGGCCCACATGGATTTCGAGTTCACCCCTGAGCAGCTCGAATTCGTCCAGGAGGTCGAAGCGTTCCTCGATGCCAACGACGATCCGGAGGTCTTCGACCTCACCCGCGAGAACATGGCCCAGATCGTCGACACGCCGTTGCGCCGCAAGTTCATGGCCAAGGTCGGCGAGCGGGGATGGCTCGGGATCACCTGGCCCGAGGAGTACGGGGGCCGGGACGGCGAGGGCATCTACGAATACCTGTTGAACGAAGCGCTGGCGGCCCGGGGTGGTCCCCAGATCGGCAAGGGCGTGGGCATCATCGGCAAGACCATCATCAGCCACGGTAGCGACAAGCTGAAGCAGGAGTTCCTCCCCAAGATCCTCCGCAACGAAGTCGAGTTCGCGGTGGGCTACTCCGAGCCCAATGCCGGTTCCGATGCCGCATCGATGCAGCTGAAAGCGATCCGGGACGGGGAAGGCTGGCGGCTCAACGGCCAGAAGACGTGGACCACGTCGGCCCACTTCGCCGATTGGTACTGGGTGGGTGCCCGCACCGACCCCGAGGCCCCCAAGCACCACGGGATCACCCTCTTCCTGGTCCCGATGGACGACCCCGGCATCACGGTCAAGCCCATCTGGACCATGGGAGACGAGCGGACCAACGAGGTGTACCTGGACGAAGTGTGGGTGTCCGACGACTATGTGGTGGGGGACGTCAACCGGGGGTTCCAGTACATCTCGGAGGCGCTCGACCTCGAGCGCTTCACCCTGTTCACCTTTTCCCCGATCGCTCAACGCCTCGATCTGCTGACCGAGTACGTGTCCACCGCCACCCGTGACGGGGAGCCACTGGCGGACGACCCGGTGGTGCGATCCGAGCTCGCCGAGCTGCACACCGAGGCCGAGGTGGCACGGGTGCTCGGTCTCAAGTTCGTATTTGCCTCGTCACAGGGTGGCGCGCCGCCACCGCGGAAGCGTCCGAGTACAAGCTGTTCACCACCGAGTACTCGAAGCGGCTGGCCGATGCCTCCATGGACATCGCCGGACCCGGCGGACAGTTGCGGGTGCGGGACGAGGACGCCCCGATGCGGGGTCGGGCCGAGTCGACCTACCGGTACACGGTGATCGACACCCTCGGGGGAGGCTCATCGGAGATCCAGAAGAACATCATCGCCCGTCGCAAGCTCGGGCTCCCGAAGAACTTCTGATCCCGGCGAGCGCCAACGTGCCCGAAACACCTGCCGATTCCCCGTCGACATCGACACCACCGGACACTGCCCCGAGTGGCCCGCTGGCCGGCATCACGGTGCTCGACCTGGCCACGGTGGGCCCGGCGGCGCGATGCACCCGACTGTTGGCCGACTACGGGGCCGGCGTGGTGAAGATCGGCGTCGTCCCCGGGCGCGGAACCGAGCCCATCCGTCCCCCCGCCTACGCCTACAGCGGGTCGCGGCACCAGCGGTTCGTGGCGATCGACCTCAAGGACCCCGGCGGGCGGAGCGCCTTCTTGGATCTGGTCCGCACCGCGGACGTGGTCGTCGAGAGCTTCCGGCCCGGCGTGGCCGACCGGCTGGGCATCGGCTTCGCCGCCCTGGAGACGGTCAACCCGCGGATCATCCTCTGCTCCACCACCGGATTCGGACAGAGCGGCCCGCGGTCCTCCTGGGCCGGTCACGACATCAACTACCTGGCCGTCGGCGGCTACCTGGCCGCCACCGAGCCGCGGGCCGACGGGGGACCGCCCGTGCCTGGAGCGACCATCGCCGACGCCGCCGCCGGCGGGATGCAGGCGGCGATGGCCATCATGGCCGCGCTCATCGGGCGAGGGAGCGGTGGTCCCGGCACTCACCTCGACGTGTCCATCGCCGACGGCGTGCTGTGGCTCAACTCTTTGGCAGTGGACGAGCATCTGGCCACCGGAGCGTCGGTCGGCCACGGCCAGAGCATGGTCACCGGCCGGTATGCCTGCTACGACACCTACCAAGCAGCCGACGGCGGGTGGCTGGCCGTCGGGGCCATCGAGGCGCGGTTCTTTGCCAACCTGTGCCGGCTCCTCGGCTGTGAGGAGTGGGTCGACCATCAGACCGACGACGAGGTGCAGGACAAGATCCGCGCCACGTTCCGCGCCGCCTTCGCCTCGAAGGCCCGCGACACCTGGGTGGCCGAGCTGTCGGGTGCCGACACCTGCGTGACCCCGGTGCTGTCGGTGGCGGAGCTGCCCGACGACGAACAGTACGCCGCCCGCCACGCCTTTCTCGACGCCGTCGACCCCTTGGCCGAAGGGGGAGGCCCGCACCGGTTCCGCCAGGTCGGTGCGGTGTTCGCCGGGATGGAACGCCCCCCGGAGCCGGTCACCGTGGGCCACCCGTCGCGGACCGACACCGATCGGCTGCTCGCCGACAGTGGGCTCGCACCGGAGCGGATCGCCGAGCTCCGAGCGGCGGGAGCGGTGGCATGAGCGCCATCGCAGCTTCCGACATCGACCGGATGATCGGGGTCGAACAGTATGAAGAGGTGGGTGAGTTCCCGGTCGAACAGGGCTACGTATGGACTACCTGTGCGTCGGTGCAGAACGGCAACCCCCTGTTCTGGGAGGCGGCGGTGGCCGCCGAGGTCACCGGCGGTCCCATCGCCCCACCCACGATGGTCTCGGTGTGGTTCCGGCCCCATCACTGGGCACCGGGCCGGGACCGGCCGGGGCTCCCGCTCCAGGTCCACTTCGACCTGAAGGAGGGCCTGGGGTTGCCCGAGGCCGTGATGAGCGACAACACCATCGTCTTCCACGAACCGGTGCGGCCAGGAGACCGGCTGGTCACCCACCAGATCCTCCGTTCGGTGAGTGACGAGAAGACCACCA
Source organism: uncultured Acidimicrobiales bacterium (assembly GCA_963734435.1). GTDB lineage: Bacteria > Actinomycetota > Acidimicrobiia > Acidimicrobiales > RAAP-2 > Bog-756. Next base: position 97,412 of record CAVTHA010000004.1, read on the forward strand.
GGTTGGGCACCGGGCGTTTCTGGGTCATCGACGTCGAGTACCACAACCAGCGTGGCGAGCTGGTGGCGGTCGAGAGCTACACCGGTTTCGGCTATCGCCGGCCCGCCCGTCCCGACGAGGCAGGGGCGTCGCCGTGAGCGTCGCCGTCCGGCGCCTGCTGCACGGCGAAGCCGCCGTGGGCGACGCCCTGCCCGAATTGTCCTACCCGGTGACCGCCACCACCGTGGTCCTCGGCGCCCTGGCCGCACGGGACTGGCGCCCCATGCACCACGACAAGGATTTCGCCGTGGAGCGGAACGGCACCCGCGACATTTTCCTCAACACGCCCAACCAGGCGGCCTGGTTCGAGCGGTACGTGACGGATTGGACCGGTCCCTACGGTCGACTGCGACGGATGACCTTCCGGATGCTCGGCTCGATCTTCCCCGGTGACACCATGGTGTTCCGGGGGGCGGTCACCGACACCGGGATCGACCGGACCGGGTGCGGCTGGGTGTCGCTCGACATCTCGGTCTCGGTGGACGGCGAGGCCAAGACGACGTGTGAGGCCCGGGTGGCGCTCCCGGTCACCGAGGAGGACAACCCGTGGGAGCGCCACGGCGACAGGTGGGCGCCGTGACCGGCCGCGGTATTCCCGGCCTTCCACCCCGACCACAAGAGGAGACCTGATCATGTTGGACCTGCGCTTCAGCTCGGAACAGGAGATGTTGCGGGAGACGGTCCGGGGCGTGTGCGCCACCTCCAGCCCCTTACCGGTGGTGCGCCAGCTGGAGGACGACCCGATCGGGTACCCACCAGACCTGTGGAAGCAGCTCGCCCACCTCGATCTCATCGGCCTCCAGTTACCCGAGGAGTTCGGCGGGTCGGGAATGACCGCCGTCGAGGGCGTGGTCCTCTACGAGGAATTCGGCCGGGCCCTGGCGCCATCGCCTCATTTCGTGAGCTCGGTGCTCGCCGGTGGGGTGCTGGAGCGGTCCGGCGACGTCGAGCAGAGACAGGAGTGGATGCCGCGCATCGTTTCGGGGGAGGCCATCCTCACTCCGGCGTGGCTCGAGCCTGACAACGGCTTCGGCCCCAAGGGCGTACAAGTACGGGCGGTGCCCGATGGTGACGGCTTCACCATCTCCGGCGTGAAGCGGCATGTCGCGTTCGCCAAGGCGGCCACCCGGCTGGTGGTGCTGGCCCGGACCGGTGACGCGCCCGCCGACATCGACCTCTTCCTCGTCGACCCGACGGCCCCGGGCGTCACGCTGACCCAGCAGATGACCATCGCCTCGGACTGCCAGTACCGGGTGGACCTCGACCGGGTGCGGGTCGAGGTGGCCGATCGCATCGGTGGCCCGCAGAGTGGTTGGTCGACGTGGGACGCGGTGATGCACGACGGGATCATCCTGGTCGCGGCCCAAGCTGTCGGCGGTGCCCGGTACGCGCTCGAGATCACCGTGCAATACGCCAAGGACCGGCGCCAGTTCGACAAGCCGCTCGGGGCCTTCCAGGCCCTGGCCCACTATCTGGCCGATGGGTCGACCACGGTCGACGGCGCCGAGCAGCTGGTGCATGAGGCGGCGTGGGCCCGGTCGGACGGGCGCAGCGTGGCCAAGCTGGCGCCCATGGCCAAGCTGTTCGCCTGCCGCACCTTTCGCGAGGTGACGGCCATGGCCCAGCAGGTCTTCGGGGGCATCGGGTTCACCGTGGAATTCGACATCCAGCTGTACTTCCGCCGGGCCAAGGCCCTCCAGATCTCGTGGTGGGACACCCGCCATCTCGAGCAGCTGGTGGCCGCGGCGGTGCTCGACGGTTGAGCGCGCACCGCTGGTCGCGCGCCGGGCGCAACGGCCGTGGTTGCGGCGACTCGCCGACCACCAGGCCGGATCGAACGGGCTCGACCGTTCGAGTCTTCCGATCGACCTTTCGGTGCGCTACGGTCGGGCCAGGCTGACGGAGAGGGGTTCCATCACCCGACGAACAGGGGGAGCTGAATGGCAAGCGACACTGCAACCGTGGTGACGTCAGGAGGAGATTCCGGGAAGCCTTCCGGTCATGGGGCGCTCTTCCGCCTCCTCTTCGTCCATGAGATCGACGAGTACCCCGGGACCGGCAAGCGCACCGCCTATCTGGCGCTGGCCGTCCTCGCCACCATCGTCCTCTACTACACCTACTTCACCCAGACCGGGGTGACCCCCAACATCCTGCAGTACTACCACATGTCGTTCGCCTTCTACGTGGGCATCGTGGTGGTCTCGAACCTGATCGGCGCGTTCGCCTCCCTGCCGGCCAGCAAGACCGACAAGCTGGGCCGGTCCAACGTGATCATCTACGGGCTGCTGATCGTGGGCCTGTTGGTGGCGGTGGCGGTGCCCGCTTGCGGTACCCAGTGGGAGTTCGCCATCACCATCAGCGCCCTCGGGCTCGTCGAGGGCGCCATCCTGGTGGCCACACCCGCTTTGGTGCGCGACTTCAGCCCGCAGCTCGGCCGGGCCTCGGCCATGGGCTTCTGGACCATCGGACCGGTGGCCGGCTCGCTCATCACCTCCATCGTCGCCACCAACACCATCAATTACTTCCTCGGGCCCAACCCGCCTATTTGGAACGGGAGCGCCGGGTGGAAGTGGCAATTCGTCATCTCGGGTGCGGTGTCCATCGTCCTCTTCTTCGTCTCGCTCTTCCTGATGAAGGACCTCTCGTCCCGTCTGCGCGACCAACTCATGGTCACCCAACACGACCGGGCGCTCATCGAGGCCAAGGCGCGAGGCATCTCGGAGGAGGACGTCGAGGCGGCCACCGCCAATCCGTGGCGCCAGATCCTCAAATGGGACCTGATCGGCTCGGCCCTTGGCATCTCCTTGTTCCTGCTCGTGTACTACGCGGCGTCAGCCTTCTTCACCATCTACTGGGCCACCGTCTTCAAGCACTCGGACGGGCTCAACCTCACCACCTCGAACGCCAACTATCTCAACACCTGGTTCTGGGGTGCCGACGCCGTCGCCCTCGTCCTCTTCGGCGTCCTTTCGGACAAGCTGCGGGTTCGCAAACCCCTGATGCTGGTGGGTGTGCTCGGGTCGATCGTCATGCTCATCCTCTTCCTCCGCCAAGCCGACCGCCCCTACACGAGCTTCTCGACGCTCATCGTGCTCGAGGTGCTCTTGGCCGCGGGAATCTCGCTCACCTACGCGCCGTGGATGGCCGCCTACACCGAGATGGTCGAAGCCAAGAACCCCGCCCTGGTGGGGACGGGCCTCGCTCTCTGGGGCTGGACCCTGCGCGTCGTGGTCGGTCTCTCGTTCATCTTCCTGCCCCTGGTGATCAATGCGGTGAACCCGGTGGTGGACAACCTGGTCTATGCCCAGACCTTTCCGAACGGCAATGCGCCTTTCAACGTCCAGGCGTTCCAGATCGCCCACCCGAAGTCGGTGGCCTTCGCCGAAGCCAACGCCAGTTGGCTCAAGGTGTTGAGCGAGCCCAAGAATGCCCCCGTTGTCGCCGCCGCCAATGCTGACGCATCGGCGGCCAACTTGGCTGCACTCCAGAAAGCGGTGGGGCCGGTGGTGTTCGCCAAGGTGATCGCCAACGTGACCGAGCTCAAAACGCTCGTCGTGCCCTACCAGAGCCAGCTCACCTACCTGGCTGCCCACCAGGCATCGCTGACGTCGCTCGTCAACGGGGTGGCCAATTCCCCCAAGCAGTGGCAACGGTGGTTCTGGGTGTGTGTCGGCGGCATGGTGCTGTTCATACCGACGATCTGGCTCAACCGCGGTCGGTGGAGCCCGGGCAAGGCCAGACAGGACGAACGTCAGCACAGCGAAGAAGTCGAGAACGAACTGCGCGAGCTGGTCGGGGCGGGGACCTGAGCCGCAGGGGCGGAGCTCTCGTCAGGTGAGCCGAGGGACCACCTCGTTCACCAACAGCTCGACGAGCGATCAGGTAGTCGGACCGCCGCCCGCCGAAGGCACTGGCTGCACCGGTGGCTGGTCGATGCCCACCACATCGGGCACCGTCTCCGGTTCGTCAAGGGCGCGCTGGCGGGCGTCCCCGAGCATCTCCCCGGGGTCCCCGGCCAGGTGTTCACCGGCGACCAGTGGCGATCGAGCCAGCACGATCACCCCGACCAGCAGGACGACCAGTGCCGCCGCCTCGAGGACGATCCATCCCGGCCCGGCCCGCAGCCGGTCGGCGAACAGCAGCCTCCCGAGCACGATGCTTACCAGCGGGTTGATGGTCACCAGCGTCGTCCTCGAAGCGGTGATCGGGCCGGCGTGCAGGGCGTTCTGCAGGAGGAAGACCGTGCCGAGCCCGGCGATGGCCAGCATGTAGGGCTGGAAGTGGGTGAAGACGTGGCCCCAGCCCAGCTTGGTGTAGTTGGTGATGGCTTTGGTGAGGGCGGCGGTGTAGCCGCCGGTCACCGCGGCGGCGGCGCCGAATGCCGCCGCCCGCCACCAGCGCGGGCCGCGCATGGCGGCCATGATGCAGCCGGCGATGACTCCGAACAGCACGACGGTGGCCACCACCCACTGCTTTGTGTCGGGGACGGCCTGGCCGCCGGTCGGGGCCACGACCAGGAAGAAACCACCCAGGCCGACGACCACGGTCACCGCGCCGAGCCATTCCAGCCAGGTCAGGCGATAGCGGAACCAGGCTCCGAGGATGAGCAGGAGGAACAAGAGCTCGGTGGTCAGCACCGGCTGGACGACACTCAACTCGCCGAAGCGCAAGGCGGTGGCCTGCAATCCGAAGACGACCAGCATCAACCCGAATCCGATGAGCCAGATGCCGCGCTTGACGGCGTGGGCCATGAGGCTGAGCCGCAGCGTGGTGGAGTCGGGGGCGGTCTCCACCCCGATCCGCTGGAGGACCGAGGTCAGGGCATTGACGAAGGCAGCGGTGGCGGCGAGGAGGTAGGCCACCCCTCCGTTGTAGTCGCGATCGTGGCGGTCCGCTCGCCTCGAAGAGGGCCCGGTGGGTCAGCGACCAGAACGGGCCATCGGGGCCGTCTGGGCCTTCCAGGCCCGCCAAGCCCGGTAGCCGCCGACGAGGTCGCTCGCCCGCCGGTAGCCGAGGGCCCGAAGGGAGTCCGCCGCCAGGGACGAGGCGTACCCCTCGGAGCACACCACCACCACGGGCTGGTGGTGGCCGGTGACCTCTGGCCGCCGATGCGAGCCGTGGGGATCGAGGCGCCACTCGAGGACGTTGCGTTCCACCACCAGGGCGCCGGGAAACTCGCCTTCGGCCGCCCGCTGTGCCGACGGACGGATGTCGATGACCAGGCCGCCAGCCGCCACCACGGCGGCGAGGTCGGCCGGGCCGATGCGGCCGATGCGACGCCGGGCCTCTTCCACCAGGTGGTCGGCAGACGGGCTCATGAAGGGACGAACACGCCGGTGGCGTCGGAAGAACCGATCGGCTCGGTGTGTTCAGAGCGCACGATGACGAGACGGCCGCGATCGTTCAGCTCGTAGTAGTGCATGGTGGACAGGTGGGGGGCATAGACGTGCACGCTGATTGCCTCGTCGTCGTCGTCGTTGGTGAGGTCATGGACGTAGCCGGCGCCGAACTCTCGATGCTCACCGGCTCGGATGCGTTGCGTCCCGATCACCACGGTGCCGCGTCGGCTGACCCGGGCGTTCGTTTCGGTCAGGGTCCCCGCCGCCACCGCCACCACGCCGTTGGCGGACCCATGGTCATGGAGGGCGATCCGACCACCTGGCGGCCAGCCGATGGCCCAGGCCTCGAAACGGTGGGTCGAGGCCAGCCGGATCCACGACCGCTCGGCCTGGCCACGTAGCGGGGTGAGGTCGCCGGCTGACGCGGCGAGACGGCGGGCGATGGTGGTCAGGTCGACCGGCCAGGTCTCGGATCCGACGGCTGGGGGGGTCCCCGACCCAGCCGTCGGACCGTTGACGCCGTCGGGGGACGAGACGTGGTCTGCGGCCGGGCCGGGGTGGGCAAATGCCATGGCTTCACCCTAACCACCAAAAGATGACTAATCAAGTAGATTTTATAGGGAATAGCGGCTCACCAACCGACGCCAAGGCCAGGAGTGCAGCCGGGGTTGCCGGCGTGCGGCGTTCGGGAAACGCCAGGAGATAAGTCGGCCGTCCCGCCTGGGCGGCTAGGCGGTTCCGGTGGGGTCCGGCGTCCGCGACTCGGCCGCCGACCGGTCGGCGGGGGCGTCGTCGGCGGCATCGGGCATATGCAGGCCGAGCGCATAGCCCTCCAGGAACGCGTCGGCCTCCTCGCGGCGCGGGTAGCGCTGCTCGAGCTGGCGGAACCGGGCCGAGTGGGTCGGCTCGAACAGATGGACCAGCTCGTGCACGATGACGGCATCCAGTACCCAGTCGGGCACGACCCGCAACCGCTCGGAGATACGGATCTCGCGGGTCTCGAGGGTGCACGACCCCCAACGCTTGATCTGGGTGGTGGACCATCGGATGGAGGCCGGTGAGACGCCGTCGAGAAAGCGCTGGCCGAGGGTCCGGGCCCGCTGTTCGAGCTGGGCGTCGGAAGCGTGCAGGTAGGGGCGGTGGCAGGCCAGCCTGCGGGACAGGCTCTCGACCATCTCGTCCCGGTCGGCGCCTCGGAGGTGAGCGGGCACGACGACGACGATGCGGTCGCCTTCCCAGTGGGCGCCGGCCGTCTTCTTCCGGCGCTTGCTGACTCGAACCTCGACGTGCGGGTGGAACAGCGTGGGTTGTTGTGTGGTGTACGTCATCGACCGCAGCGTATGGCCCGGCTGTGACGACCGGAGATCACCTCGTGTTTCACCCAGCCGGCTACTCGGGTTGGCGACGCCGGCCGTACGGAGCGGGCGCCACCGCTTGGGAGGCCTCCTTGGTCGTCTCGTCCGATGCGGGCCTGAGGGCGCGCCAGGCGGCCCCGCCGAGCACGCCCCCGACGATCGGGAAGACGATGAACACCCAGAGCTGGTTGAGCGCGTAGCTCCCCTGGAAGACGGCGGTCGAAAAGCTGCGGGCCGGGTTCACCGACGTGTTGTCGATGGGGATCGAGATGAGGTGGATGACGGTGAGGGTGAGCCCAATGGTGACGCCGGTGAGGCCGACCGGCATGGAGAGCCGGCTGGTCGAGGCGATGATGAACACGAAGACGGCGGTGAAGAACACCTCGGCCAGCATCACCGCGCCGAGCTTGAACCCACCGGGGGAGTGGATGCCGTAGCCGTTGGAGGCGAAGCCCGATGTCTTGGCGCTGAACGAGATGATGCTGCTGTTGGCGAGGATGAAGATGACCAGCGCGCCGATCAGGCCACCGACCACCTGACCCACGATGTAGAAGGGCAGTTCCCTGGTCTTCGTCTTGCCGATCACCCACAACCCGAGCGTCACCGCCGGGTTGATGTGGCACCCGGAGATGGAACCGATGGCGTAGGCCGCCACCAACAGGCTGAGGCCGAAAGCCAGCGCCACACCGAGGACCCCGACCGAACCCCGAGGGAAGAAGCCACCGGTCGCCAGGATGGCGGTACCCGGGCCTCGGACGATGAGGATCATGGTCCCGGTGACCTAGGCGAGCCCGATTCACAGTCGATTGTCCATGGCTGGTCCTTTCGATCACGGGCCGGGTGGTCCGTCCAGTGAAGGCGCCGTGGCCGACCTCTGTGTGGGGGAACGCGAAGAGTGTAGGCATCCAGGCCGCCGATCCACGGGGATGCGGTGGCCAGGCGCGGCTGGGGAATCGACAGGCCCGACGGTACGATGATGAGGTGCGCCGGTACTTCACGCCCCGGTCGGTCGGGATGCACGTGACGTTGCTCGTCCTCCTGCCGGTGTTCGGGTGGCTGACTTGGTGGCAGTTGGGGCGGGCATTGGGCGGCAACACCCTGAGCTGGGCCTACACCTTCGAATGGCCGCTGTTCGCCGGCTACGCCGTCTACGTCTGGTGGCAGCTCATCCACGACAACGCCGTCTCCCCGCGGCGATCGGGTGGGCGCGACCCCTCCAGTTCGGAGGACGCGGGGTGGAGAGACCCGCGGCCTCGAGCCGGGTTGGGCGCTGAGTGGAGGCCGGCGGAGGAATGTGGCCGTGGCCGCCAGCGGTGCCGTCGAAGAAGGCCGAGGCCGCGGAGAGCGGTTCGTACCCCAGACGGCCGAAGAGGCCGCCGAGCTGGCCGAGTACAACCGGTACCTGGCCGAGTTGAACGCCGACTCCGGCGCCGGGCCGCGGTGAGCGCCCCGAGGAGGGCGGGCGGAGATCTCGGCGCCAGCCCGCGGTTCGGCGCCCGGCGAGGAGGACCGTGCGAGGTGCGCTGACCCGCTACCGCGTCATGGCCTTCGTGGTGGGCACCGCGCTCGTGGTCCTGGTGTTCGTGGCCATCCCGGTGCAGTACTGGGGCCACGACAAGACGGTGGCCGAGATCGTGGCGCCCATCCACGGCTACCTCTACATCGTCTACCTGGTGGCGGGGGCCGATCTGGCCCGCCGCGCCCATTGGCGCCTGGGGCGGATCCTCATGGTGGTGGCTGCGGGCTTCGTCCCCTTCCTCGCCTTCATCGTCGAACACCATGTCAACCGCCAGATGCAGGCGGAGTTCGCCGCCGAAGCTGCCTTGGCGTCCGAGGGTGATCTCACTCCGACGATGGGGTGCGATGGGCGCCCCGGTGAGGACGCCACCACCAGGTGAGGTGGCTGATCAGCGGGCGCCACGCAGGAGGACACCCGGACGCTCGTCGGTGTCCTCCCCGTGCGCGAACGTGGTGACCCCCGACTTGATGGTCGCGACGTAGCCGGTGGCGTCCTGGACGAGGCGCTTCCCGCCGGCCGGCAGGTCGGCCACGACGTTCGGGTTGCCGAGCTGCAGGCGCTCGTAGTCGATGAGGTTGACGTCGGCCACCATGCCCGCCTCCAGCGTGCCGCGGTCCCCGAGGCCGTAGAGCCGGGCGGTGTCGTGGGTCTGCTTCTTCACCACCCACTCGAGCGGCAGCCGCTCGCCCCGGGTGCGGTCTCGCGTCCAGTGGGTCAGCATGAAGGTCGGCTGACGGTGAGTCGCAGATGACGCCGCAGTGGGCGCCCCCGTCGCCCAGCCCGGCCACCGCCCGCGGGTGCAGGAGCATCTCGCGGGCCGGGTCCGAGGCTGCCCGTCGGAGTAGTTGAGGATCGGGAAGTAGAGCAGTCCCGTGACCGTCGTCGTCGAGCATGACGTCGTAGGCGACCTCGAGCGGCGGCGCGCCGGTGGCGGCGGCGATGCCGGCCAGCGACCGTTCGGGGCCGGGCTCGTAGTCGGGCGGGGTGCCGAGGATGAAGTGGTGCGGTAGGCCTGCTCCATGCGGTCCACCGGTGCGCCGGCTCGGGCTCGCCACGACACGATGGCGTGGCGGATGGACGGGTCGCTGCAGGGCGGTCGACGAACTCCTTGGCCGACAGGTCCGTGCGCCTTGAGCTGCTGGTAGGCGGGGATCAAGTCGAACAGGCAGTACGTGGTGAAGTGGCCGGTACAGGAGCCCGGTGGCGCGCGCCGGCCACCTGTGGCCACAGGTCGGCGCCTTCAGCAGCGGCGCGGAGCGACTCGTCCATCAGCTCGCGCCACAGGTCGGGCGCACTGTCGACCTGGAGCAGGGCGAAGGTCACCGGTCGCCCGATGGCGACCGACAACCGGCGCATCCAGTCCACCTCCTTCTTCGGCCCGATCACGTCCTCGCCGGCCGCCGCCGACCGGAGCCAGCTCGAAGACCCCGACTCCGAGCTCACCGAGGGCGACGCCGATGCCGAAGAGCTCGTCCTCGGCGGCGAAGGTTCCCGGGACCGGCTCACCGTCGATGGCCAGGTGGGCCACGGTCCGCGACGTCGAGAAGCCGAGTGCCCCGGCGGCGACGGCCTCCTTCACGATGGCTTCATCGACGCGATGTCCTCCGGGGTGGCGGCCTCGTTGTGGGCGCCGCGGTCGCCCATGACGTAGGCCCGGACCGCACCATGGGCGATCTGGGTGCCGACGTCCACGGTGCCACTGGCGACGGCCGAGGGCGTCGAGGTACTCGGGAAACGTCTCCCATTCCCACTGCATGCCTTCGGCCAGGGCGGTACCGGGGATGTCCTCGACGCCTTCCATCAGGCCGATGAGCCAGTCGTGGCGATCGGGCCGGGCCGGGGCGAAGCCCGACCCCGCAATTGCCGGTGACGATGGTGGTCACGCCGTGCCAGCTGCTCGGGGCGAGGACGCTCGTCCCAGGTCGCCTGGCCGTCGTAGTGGGTGTGGATGTCGACCCACCCCGGCGTCACCAGCGGACCGTCGGCGTCGACGGTCCTGGCGCGCCGAGTCGTTGGAGGGTGCCCACCTCGGTGATCCGACCGTCGTCGACGGCTACATCAGCCATCCGGGCCGGCTGACCGGTACCGTCGACGACGGTTCCGCTCGTACCACCAGGTCGTGCATGTCCAGGTCCCCCTTCCGGGCCGACCACCGATGCTGACACGGCGGCCAGGGTGGCGCAATGACGGTTGTCGGGCGGTTGCCAGCCAGCACGGGGCGGTCCCGGGGCGAACCTTCTGGGTCAACGCGGCGGGATGGAGTAGGTCACCTGGGCCTTGGCCGCCACGTCGTCGCTCCCCGCCGATCGCAGGGCGACCTCGGCGACACCCAGTCGTTTGCCCAGCTTGAGGAGCGTGCCGATGGCCACCACGTCCACCAGTTCCGGCTTGCGGAGGAAATCGATGTGCAGGCTCGTGGTCACCGACAGGGCCACCGGACCGATCTGGGCCACGATGACCAACCAAGCGGCACAGTCCGCCAGGGCCATGAGCGCCGGGCCGGCCACCGTGTTCCCGGGACGGCTGTGCTCTTCGTTGACGGGAAGCCGCAACCGGATCGAATCGGCGGTGATCTCCTCGACGACATAGGGGACCGGCGCCCCGGGGAACGCCGCAGTCAAAAACCGTTGGAGCTGGTCGACGTCCATCACCGGCGGCTGGGGCATGGCCCGAGCACTGTAGCCAGGCCCGTGCTGCCCAGGACCGGCGCAATCGGGTCCGGCTCCCGCGTCAGAACATGCATTGACAGTTATATAAACAATACGGTATATTAGGCACATGGCCATAGCTGCGGCGTTCGACGTTCTGGCCGAACCAAGCCGCCGCCGCATCCTGGACCTGCTCCGCCAGGGGGAGTCGGCGGTCGGTCAGGTGGTCACTGAGTTGGGGATGAGCCAACCGGCGGTCTCGAAGCACCTGCGGGTCCTGCGGGACGCCGGGGTGGTCGAAGCACGCGTGGATGCGCAGCGACGGCTCTACCGGGTGCGGCCGGAGCCCCTCCGTGAGATCGACGACTGGCTGGCTCCCTATCGGACGCTCTGGGACACGAGTCTCGACGCCCTCGGGAGCCATCTGGACCGGACCGAGCGCGGCCGACAAACGGCCGCCGCCGGAGATAAAAGGTGAAGGACATGCCCGCTCAGCTCGGAAGCCTCGACGCCCCGGCGAGAACGTTGAGGTTCAGCCGTACCTACCCGCATCCGGTCGAACGCGTGTGGCAGGCGGTCACCGAGCCCGACCACCTGGCGGTCTGGTTTCCCCAGACGATCGTGGGCGATCTGCTGGTCACCGGGGCACCACTGCGCTTCGAGTCAAGTGTCGAAGATGCCCCGACCTTCGAAGGCAAGGTGCTGCGAGTCGAGGTTCCCCGGATGCTCGAGTTCGAGTGGGGGACCGACGTGATCCGGATCGAGGTGCAGGCAGTTGAGGGGGGATGCGAGCTGACGCTCACCGACAGCTTGGACGTTTTGGGCAAGGCCACGCGTGACGGTGCCGGGTGGCACACCTGCCTCGACTTCCTGGCCGCTGCCGTCGAGAGAACGGAACCATCCTTCACCTCGGTGGACCGTTGGCGGGCCGTGCACCCGGAGTACGTCCGGGCGTTCGGACCCGAGGCATCCTCAATCGGCCCCCCGGCCTCCCACTCCGACTTCCTCGAACCCGAGTAAGCCCGCCGGCGAGTCGCGCTCGTCAGCGCCGGTTGGCCGGACCAGGCCACCGAGTCCGGCCGGGAGCTGTGGCAAGGTGTCCTCTGGGTGTTGAACGAAGAGCACATGATCGCCGCCGAGCTGGCGAGGGAGGCTGGAATCGGGCTGATGGCCCTGCGCGCCCACTCGGCGGGTGGGAAGGCCCTCGGTCGGGAAGGCGACCGTTTCTCGCATCACCTGCTCACCGGCCGGCTGGACGAGGTGTTCCCTGCCGACCGGATACGTTCCGAGGAATCCGATGACGACGAGGAGCTCGTAACGTCGGCCGGTCGGGTGTGGATCATCGATCCCTTGGACGGCACCCGGGAGTACAGCGAGGGACGAGAGGACTGGGCCGTCCACGTAGCGCTGGCCGTCGATGGATTGCCCGAGGTAGGTGCCGTCGCCCTACCGGCACTCGAGGTGGTGCTCGGGACGGTCGACCCCCCACCCCTGGCCCCGGCGGCGGCCCAGCCGCGCATCGTGGTCAGCCGGAGTCGCCCACCGGCGTTCGTCTCTCGGATCGCCGAACAGCTCGAAGCGGTCGTCGTCCCCATGGGTTCGGCCGGAGCCAAGATCGCGGCAGTCATACGGGGCGAGGCCGAGATCTACCTGCATGCCGGCGGGCAATACGAATGGGATTCAGCGGCGCCGGTGGCGGTGGCGATGGCCAGCGGGCTCCACGCCACCCGCCTGGACGGTTCCGCTCTCCGGTACTCGCAGCCCGACCCGTGGTTGCCGGACCTGATGGTGTGCCATCCCACCCTGGTCGACCAGGTAACCGACGCAGTCATGGCGTCGGGCGCCCTGCGTTCGTGACGCCATCGGGCTGCAACCGGCGAATGGTGAAGTCCACCACCGACGATCATCAGCCACCGGTAACCGCCGTCTTCGGGCCGGCACGACTCGGTCCTCTCGTGCTGAAGAACCGGATCATCAAGGCGGCGACATTCGAAGGGGCGGCGCCGAAGGGTGAAGTGACCGATGACCTGATCGCCTTCCATCGGCGGGTAGCCGAAGGTGGCGCGGCCATGACGACCGTCGCCTACCTGGCCGTGTCACCCGAGGGCCGTACCGATCGGCACTGTGTGCTGCTGGGGGAGCCCGCACTGCCCGGACTGCGACGGCTCACCGACGCGGTGCACGCGGCCGGTGCCGCGGCCTCGGCCCAGATCGGGCACGCCGGTCCGGTGGCCAACAGTCGGTCGAACGGGAGCCCGTCATTGTCGGCATCGCGGCGGCTGAGCCCGAGCGGCGCGATCACTCGGTCGGCCACCGACGACGACATCGGCCGGATCACGGGCGACTACCGGCGAGCGGCGGAGCTGGCCGTTGAGGCAGGTTTCGACTGCATCGAAGTCCACCTCGGGCACAACTACCTGTTGAGTGCGTTCCTGAGCCCCAGGCTCAATCGCCGTGCAGATGGATGGGGAGGAAGCCTGAGCAATCGGGCCCGCTTCCCCAGACAGGTCGTCGCCGCCGTCCGGGAGGCAGTCGACGATCGCACTGCCGTCACCGCGAAGCTCAATATGGCCGATGGCGTGCAAGGTGGATTTTGGCTCGACGAGAGCATCGAGTTCGCCCAGATGCTCGAAGCAGACGGCACGCTCGACGCCATCGAGCTCACCGGCGGCAGCTCGCTGTCGAACCCCATGTACCTTTTCCGGGGGGAGGCACCCCGGGCAGACTTCGCCGCCACCCTCCCCTCGCCGCTCAGGCTGGGGTTCCATCTCTTCGGCTCGCGATTCCTCAAGGAGTATCCGTTCGAGGAGGCCTATTTCCTGCCCTACGCCCGGCAGTTCGTGAGGTCGCTCTCGGTGCCGCTGATCCTGCTCGGAGGGGTGAATCGTCTGGAGACGGTGGAGGGCGCGCTGGCCGAGGGGTTCGAGTTCGTCGCCATGGCCCGTGCCCTGCTCCGAGAGCCCGATCTTGTCTCGCAATGGGAGCGGGGAACCAGGCGAGACGGGCTGTGCATCCATTGCAACCGATGCATGCCGACCATCTACAGCGGCACCCGTTGCGTGCTGCGCACCGATAACGCGTGAGACGAGGAGAACGGGGCCCATGCCTGCTTCCGCCGTCAGTGTCGAGCCGGACCTTTCACCACCCCTTAGCGATGTTCGCAGAGCACGTGTCCTTTCCGCCGGCGGACGTACGATTGTCTTCCAAGCCCACGTAGCTCAGGGGATAGAGCACTCGTTTCCTAAATGAGGTGTCGCAGGTTCAAATCCTGCCGTGGGCGCCCTGTGATGTGTCGAGACATCGGAGACGATGTGTCGGGACATCGTAGACAGGTTCTGCCCTCCGTGCTCAGGGCAAGGCTTGGTAGTCCGTGGTCGGGTCCAGCGTCAGCTGGCGGAGCGGCGAACCGTCCGCGCCGATCACCTGGACGTCACGACCGGCCACGAGCAGGATGACGCGCCACCCCTCGTAGGCGCGTCCCACGCCGATGTGGTGCAGGGCAATGGAGCTGGTCGACCAGGGAATGGCTGACACTCTGTGCGCCTGGCACATCGACCGGCTATACCGCCAGCCCCGGGAGCTTGAGGAACTCATCGACCGAGCCGACAAGGGTGTGGTGCGAGTCGCCACCCTTTATGGCGAGCTCGACCTGTCGAACGCCGATGGACGGGCGATGGCCCGAGTGCTTGTCGCCATTTCAGCTAAGTCGTCCGACGACGCCTCCCGTCGGATGAGACGGGTGTTGGCCGAGCGGCGCAGCCTTGGGTTGCCTTTCCCAGGCGCAGCCTTTGGGTGGATCGACGGGATGACGCCCAATCCCGAGCAGGCCGCTATTCTCCGCGAGCTTTACGCTCGGGTGAAGGCCGGCGAGTCCATCTACGCGCTTGCCCGCGACCTCAACGAGCGGGGCATTCAGACCCTGAGGAACAAAGGCGGCTGGTCCACTGGAATTGTGCGGAACATGCTCGCTAGCCCGCGAAATGCTGGGCTTGTCTCCCATCGCGACCGTGTCACAGGCGAGGTCGAGATCGTACGGCGAGGCCTATGGCCCGCAATCGTGGACCGCAAGACATTCGACCGGGTTGGGGCAATCATTGCGGCCCGTAATGTCCGCCAGCGCAACCCCCGCCGTCAGTCACTGCTAACCGGGTTGGTTCGCTGTGGGCAATGCGGGGAGACGCTTACTCGCAGCCGCGCCCACTCGACCAAGAAATACCTGCTCATCTGCAAGGCCAACCAGGCTCGGGTCAACTGCGGAGGTTGTGCCATTCTGTTCGAGATCGTGGAGAACGTAGTTACGACCCCCATTACCGCCTGGGTCGACACCACCGACGTGGCTGACATGACCAGGATCATGGGCACGAAACAGTCGACCAAGGTCATTGACGAACTGGTTGACGTCGAGAGCCTTGGCACAGATCACGCGGAGATGTTCGCCGCGGGCAAGTTGCTCGCTTCCGCCTATGCCAAGTCGGCAAGACTGCTCGAAGCGCGGCGTGAAAAGCTCATCTCCTCGCTTAGCACTACGACATCCATTGGTATTGCGATTCCCTACATTGGGGCGGCCAGGGGCACTGAGGGCCAAGTGGGGCGCCCTCAGCACTGCGCAACGCCGACGCATTATCGCTGCCGTTTTAGATATCCGACAGGAAACCGTCGTCGTCAGTCCAGCTACAAAGAAGGGCGTTCGATCCAATCCTGACCGGGTGAATATCGTCTCAAGATCCACATGCACTCCGAGACGAGGTCGATAGCCCCCCTCGCCCCGCCCACCCGTTCGGGTGGGTGACGCCCCGGGCGTTGCCCTGGCTCCTCCGTCGGCCGCCCCTCTCGGTTGCGTGTGGATGTGGTTTGCGAAATTGGCGGTCTATTCACCCTTAGATTCAGGGGGTCCACGCACCGGTCCTCAGTGAGCAGCAAGTTGGAGCTGCCATGAGGAGGTGCGATGAGGAACCCACGCAAATTCACCGGTGCTGAACGGACGGAGATCTGGGATCGAATCAGCTCAGGTGAGCCGATTCCGTCCATCGCTGCGTCATTTGGCCGTTACCCGAGCGCCATCCGGTCGCTGCAGCTTGCGACCGGCGGTGTGCGTCCAGCTGAACGTCGGCGCTCGGGCAGGAGTCTGAGGCTCGAGGAACGAGAGGAGATCTCCCGGGGTCTAGCCGCCGGGGACTCCCTGCGATCGATTGCCGACACGTTGGGCCGAGCCCCGTCGACGGTCTCCCGGGAGGTGCGGCGCAACGGAGGCGTCAGTCAATATCGGGCCTGTTCGGCTGACAGGCGGGCCGACCGCCAGGGCCGGCGACCGAAGCCAGCCAAGCTGGCTCGTTGTCCGAAGCTCCGGCGAGCCGTGGAGGGCAAGCTCGAACGTCGTTGGTCTCCGCGGCAAATCTCCAGGTGGTTGGCTATCGAGTACGCCCACGACCTGGAGATGCAGGTGTCCCACGAGACCATCTACCTGTCCTTATATGTCCAAGGACGTGGAGCGCTGCGCAAAGAGCTGCACCATGCGCTGCGCACGGGGCGGGCTCTGAGGCGACCCAAGCGCCAGCTCCCGAGCGGCCGTGGGGTCATCCCCGGCATGGTCCTGATCTCCGAGCGGCCCGCCGAGGTCAAGGATCGGGCCGTTCCGGGCCATTGGGAAGGTGATCTCATCTTGGGAACCAAGAAGACCTGCATCGGCACCCTGGTGGAGCGCTCCACTCGCTACGTGATGCTCATGAAGCTCGAGAAGAACACCGCCGAGCAGGTGCGCGTGGCCATGAGTAAGAAGATTCGGACCTTGCCGACCGAGCTGCGCAGAAGCGTGACATGGGACCAGGGCAAGGAGATGGCCGATCATCTCCGCTTCACCGTCGACACAGGCGTCCAGATCTATTTCTGCGATCCGGCCAGTCCCTGGCAGCGGGGTACCAACGAGAACACCAATGGCCTCCTGCGCCAGTACTTCCCCAAAGGCACCAACCTCTCGGTGTTCACTCAAGCCGAACTCAACGCCGTGGCCAGGGAACTTAACCATCGACCTCGACAGACTCTCAGCTGGATGTCACCATCACACGTGTTTGCTGAGGTCGTTGCCTCGACCCCCTGAATCCAAGCCCGATTAGGCACAGCAGACTCTCGACCAGGGCTCGTCCCACCCATCGCACGGCTCCGGGCAATTGGTGGGGGAGTCGATTCGGTAGCGGGGCTGCCCGTCGACCAGCAAATGCCAATGAACACCCTCGTCAAAGCCCAGTTCTGGTTTCAGCGCCGTCCTGACGCAGCCAATCACTTCGTGCACTCTGCAAGATGGCTCTGGTAGCAGTAGGTTCTCCATTGAGGGCTGGCACGGTGCGTTTCCCCCCGCAATCGGAGGTGGAGGTTGTCTATCCGCCGGAAGCTGATCATTGTCATTGGCGCGAGCGCTGTACTCATACCCATCGCGCTAGCGACGTCGGTACCACCCGCTGGCGCCACTCGGGTGCCAGAGCCCACTGGAACCGTCACGTGCGTCGTCGGCGGCAACCTGAGCTTCAACCCGCCGCTCATCCCCGGGAACGGGACACCCCAAGCCACGACCGTCGAAATCGTTTCGATCAACGTCTCCTTGTCAGGCTGCACTGGTTCCTCGAATCCTCCGGGCCTTGTCCCAACCGGTGGGACGGTCGTGACGAAGCCGCTCAAGTTCAGGGCTACAAGGATCGGCCATACGGCTTACGCCGATGGCTGCGCCCCATTCGCGGCGGCAGCCTCGAGCAAGACAATCAAGAGCACGGTTACCTGGAACAACGGCATCAAGGATACGAAGGCGACCTTCGGCTTCACTGCAACGGGTACTGCCATCAAATCCTTCGCCGGCAAAGCCGTTGCGACCCTGTTCTTCGACGGTAACTCGGAAAATGACATGACCAGTTGCGTCGCCGGAGGGTACGCATCACGCACAAACCCCTACGGTGGCCCGATTTCGCGCCTGACGTTCGACTCCTTGACGAGCATGATCTCATTCGGACCCGCCGCGTCTCTGCCAGTTGCGGATGTGAGCTCGTATGCGAGCGGTGGGGATTTCTTCACGCCAATCAATACGATCACCAACACCGCCGCCGCACCCTCTGGGATTATCAGTGGTAACGCGGCAAGGCTCATCGCCATAGCGCCCGATGGAGCCACTGCCTACGTGGCCGGAACCAACAGCGGCAGCGTCACTCCGGTCTTCAGAGCCACCGAGACCGGCGGCCCACCGGTCTCGATCGGGGGGATACCCGACGGCGTCGCCATCAGTCCCAATGGCGCTACCGCCTATGTGACCAACCTGAATTCGGCCAATGTCACGCCTATCAACGTCGCCAGCAACACCGCAGGGTCACCCATCTCGGCGGGCGGCGGTACTGTGGGCATCGCCATCACCCCCGATGGTACGAGAGCATTTGTGACCAACGTATTTGCCAACACCGTGACACCCATTGTCCTCGCCAGCAACACCGCTGGAGCTCCGATTGTCGTCGGCCGCCAGCCTGTCGATATCGCCATCACACCAGATGGAACTACTGCCTACGTGACCAATAATGAGGACAACACCGTCACACCCATCAACCTCGCTAGCAATACCGCCGATGCGCCGATTCCGGTCGGCAGCGAGCCTCAGGGAATCGCGATCACACCCGACGGGAAGACTGCATATGTGACAGATCTCGGCAGCAACACCGTCACGCCGGTCAACATTTCCACCAACACCGCCGGCACCGCGATCACTGTCGGAAACGGTCCTCTTGGCATTGCTATTACTCCCAATGGCGCTACCGTCTATGTCGCCAACACCAAAGACAACACCATCTCCCCGATCGACACTGTCGCAAATACAGCCGGCGCCCCGATCATGGGCTTCTTCAACAACCCGACGAGCGTCGCTATCCACTGAGTCCGGGGGACTGGCACCTGCGGCGCGCATAAGGATTTGCCGCGAGATGCGGATCTCTGGCCTGCCGCCACTACCCCAACCACCTAGCCCCTCGCCCCCTCCGCCCCGCGCCCTGTCCTCCCCGTTCGGGTGGCGCGTCCCGGTGCCGTCGTGCTGGGGCCGCCGTGCGTGCGGCTCCGCGCGTCGCTTTTGGGCAGCCTTGCCCCCCGGGCCCCTCTCTCCCCTGAAATCAGATACTGGGATAAGTGATAGGGCCATCCGAAACGTCCGGGCCCTGTCGGTCGGTGTGAGAGGCCGGGGTTAGGTGGTGCCGGTTCAGCGGCGCCGGCACCAGCTACATCGACCCCGGCAGCCCTTGGCAGAACCCCTGGGTCGAGTCCTATGGATCACGGATGCGAGACGAACTGCTCGCCATAGAGCAGTTCGACACCCTCCTCGAAGCGCAGGTGCTTGTGGAGGACTGGCGAGAGGAGTACAACACCTATCGTCCGCACTCGGCCCTCGGCATGCTCACACCAGATGAGTACGCCGACCGATGGCGGCATGACCACCAGCTTCACCTCACATAGCGGGTGGACGGATCAACGGGGTCCGGTCAGAGCGGATCACCACCTACGACGACCATGACGAGTGGTATCGGGTGGTGCTGCCTCGGCTGCG
This sequence comes from uncultured Acidimicrobiales bacterium, assembly GCA_963734435.1. GTDB lineage: Bacteria > Actinomycetota > Acidimicrobiia > Acidimicrobiales > RAAP-2 > Bog-756. The sequence continues at coordinate 116,872 of CAVTHA010000004.1, forward strand.
AAAAATGGCTCTACGCGACGAGGCGTGGGTGACGGCCCCTGATTCGAGCAGTGGGTTGAGTGTGCCATTGCACCCCTGAGTGGAGCACCAACCGGAGTCGATAGTGCTCGAAGTTGCGCATGCCGTGGGCGACGCGGCGGACCTTCTCGGTGGTGAGGTTCATGGCCTCGCTCCGGGCGTTCGTGCGCCGTGTCGTGAAGTAGGCGAGGACCTGGGGCTCCCAGCGCTTGATGGTCCGGGCCAGACGCAGCACCTCGGGAGTGCCGGCGGTGCGGGCCAGCCGATAGAAGATGGCGAGCTCCCGCCTGGCCGCCGCCAGGGTGGTGGCGGCGTACACGGAACGGAGCTGCTCTTTGACGGCCAGGGCCCCGCCCACCTCGTCGAAGGGGTCTCCGGTGCGCAGGGCCTCCGCCAGTCTCGCCCGCTGGCGGTCATTCAGTCGTTCGTAGCCCCGGGTGAGGAGGCGCCGGACCCCATAGAGCGGGTCGACGTTGCGTCCCCGGTGACCGGTCGTCTCTCGCTGGACTCGCCGGCGGACATCGTCCACACAGGCGTTGGCCAACTTGATGGCGTGGAAGACGTCGACGGTGACGATGGCCTTCGGCAACGAGGCGGACAGGGCCCTGAAGTACCCGGCGTGGGGGTCGATGGCGGCGACGGTCACATGATCACGGAAGTATCGGGTCCGGTCCCCGAGCCAGGTGGAAACCGACGCTGCGCTGCGGTTCTGCACCACGTCCAAGAGCCGGTGGCGGTCGATGTCGACCAGCTGGGTGGCGTAGATGGTGTGGTGCATCGGACCGGCGGCCAGCATCTTGTGCTCGTCGATGCCGAGGGACCGGACGCCGTGGAGCCGACGGGGATCATCGATGAGCGGCCGTCCGTGGCGCCAGACCGCCGACCAGGCCGCGTGCCAGCCCACCCCGAAGCTGCGGGCCACCTCGGCCACGCTGCGTCCCTCCTCGCCGACCAGTCGGCAGATCTCCACGGCGGCCCGTCTGGTGAGAGCGCCGTTCTCGAGCAGGGGGCTCGACTCGGTGAAGGTCTTCGTCTCGCAGTCGCCGTCCCGACAGCGCCAGCGGCGCTTCCGCCACACCAACCGCACCGGCCTCCCGCCCATCGGCAGGTCACGGACCTGGATGACGCTGCGGCCATGGCCGGTGGCCCGCACGCCACAACCGGGACAGCCGGTGGGCCGTCGCTCCGTCTCGACCAGGAGCCACAGCTCCCCGTCGATCTGGTCCTGGGACAGCACCACGCATCCGTCCATCCCCAACAGCGCGGTCGAGCCCCCACTACCGTCGTCCATGTCCCGTGTCTCCCGTTCTCGCTGGTCTCTCAACCGCAAGAATCGGGGGCCACGGGGCCCTATTGGTGGATGCCTATGAGCGAGTCACCTGTTGGCGCCGCCCCACGTCCGAACGCGTGTGACGGGGTCCCGTTCTCCGGTCCAGCCATCGTGAGCATCGGCTGGTTGGAAACCGGTCCCTACGTTGCCCTGTGAGGCGCTGCAAGGACCGGGGTGGTATGTCGGGTGCCGGAGATTTCATGCTCCGATGCCCATCTCGAGGCGAACTGGACCGGGGTGAGACCCCCAAGGGACGAGTGTGGCCTCCATGTGTTGTACTCCATCCGCCACGCTTCGACAACGATCCGGGCTTCGGTAAGCGAGCCGAACTCCTCGATGTTGAGCAGCTCGTCGCGCAAGCGTCCGTTGAACGACTCGACATAGGCGTTCTCCCAGGGCGAGCCGGGCTCGATGTAGAGGGTCCTCGTCCCCGACAGGCGGCACCAGTCTCGGAGGGCCCAGGCAGTGAGTTCGGGCCCGTTATCCATGCGCAGGAAGGCCGGCGCCCCTCGTTCGGCCACCAGATGCTCGACCACGTCGATGAGGTCGTCGGCGCCGCTGCCGCGGTTGACTGCGGTGGCCAAGGCCTCACGGGTGAACTCGTCCACGATGTTGGTGAGCTTGAGACGTCGCCAGTCGGCCGTCTCGTCGAACTGGAAGTCGACGGCCCAGACCTCGTTGGGCCTCGTGGCCTCCAGTCGGACGGCGGTCGAGGGATGGAGACGGCGGCGCTTCCGGCAGGTCACTGGCCGCTTCAGGCCCTCGGTGCGCCAGAGCCGCCGGGTGCGCTTGGCGTTAAGGGCCCATCCCTCCCGGCGGAGCACGTCGTGGGCCTTCTTCCACCCCCAGCGGGGATGGGTCTTGGCGATCTGGCGGAGCCGACGCCGGAGCTTCGCCTCGCCACTGGACGGCGGCCGCGGACAGCGCCGCTGGGTGGACCGATGCTGGCCCACGACCCGGCAGGCTCTTCTCTCCGAGACCCCGAAGCGCTCGGTCAGGACCACTGCGGCCCGCCGACGACGCTCCGGGGTGATCAAAAATTTCCGTTGGCCAGCTCCTTCAGCATCGCCTTGTCGAGCTCGGCCTCGGCCAGCAGGTTCTTCAGCCGCTTGTTCTCGATCTCGAGCTCCTTCAGGCGCTTCATGTCCTCGCCCTTCATGCCGGCGTACTGGGCCCGCCAACGGGTCCAGGTGGACTCGGAGACCTCGAGCTGGCGCAGGACCTCGGTCAGGTCATGGCCCTCGTTGAGGAGCCGCTCACCCTCTCGGACTTTACGCAGGGCCTGGGCGGGGCTGTGTCGGTGGCGCTTCATGATTGTGTGCATCCTCCCACTCTGGGATCGGGATGCTCACAACTGGTGGACCTGATTCAAGGGCCCTCGTCACGCGGAGCCCGAAAAATCGGGGTCAGCCACGTGGCGGAGGCCGCCGGGATGACCGAGCGGAGGGCGAGGGATGTGGTGGCAGGAAGGGCCTTGCCACATCGGAGACGTCGGGACGCGTTAATCGATCTGACGAGTCCCCATTATCGAAGTGGCGGTATTCGCAGTTAGTTCGCGACGGTGATACTGACTCCCGCACTGAAGGCGCTCCCGCCTGAGTTGAGGGCTTCAGACAATAGGGCGTACGAGCCGTTGACAACTGTTTTGGTGTTCCAGCTGTAAAGCCATCCGTAGGTGGTGAGCGTGGCCGTGCCAACCAGGTGACCGGAGTACCCGTATGAGCCACCCAACAGCCAGAACTGGACGCTGGTGGCATTGGATGCACTCGCGTCCAAGGTGGCCGCGGTTCCGGACAGCGTCGCTCCGTTGGAGGGGATGATCACCTTCGTCGTCGGGTACGGTGCGTTATCCACGGTGATGCTGACTCCCGGACTGAAGGCGCTTCCGCTTGAGTTGAAGGCTTCGGACAACAGGGCATACGAGCCGTTCGCGACCGTGCTGGTGTTCCAGCTGTAGAGCCATCCGTAGGAGGTGAGGGTGGCCGTTCCAATTAGGTGACCGGAGTACCCGTATGAGCCGCCCAACAGCCAGAACTGGACGCTGGTGGCATTGGATGCACTCGCGTCCAAGGGGGCCGCGGTTCCGGACAGCGTTGTGCCGTTGGAGGGGATGAGCACTGTCGTCGATGGGGGTGGGGTCCCGGGCCATCCATTCGCCACGAGATAGCCGAGGAACCCATCGGTCGTCTGCCCTTCACAGTTCGGATCATGGCTGTCGAAGTGGGTGCTTGGGGTGGCGGTCACCCGACAGCGATACAGGGGGACGGTGGCGGGTCCGGCCGACTGCGACGAGTAGACGTACCCCTCCGTGCCGATCACCGTCTGACCTTCACAGTTCGAGGACAGGGATGAGAACTCGTCGGTCCCGGCGGAGCACGAGTAGATCGGCTGAGTGTTGGGAAGTTGCGTCATGGCCAACTCGCCAAGGGAGAACTCGAACGAGTAGCCAGACGGCTGCGGCCCCGCCGTCTCATAGTGGCCCTTCGGGCCGCTATATCGGTTGAAGGACGCGACCCCAACGAGATAGCCGAGGAACCCATCGGTCGTCTGCCCTTCACAGTTCGGATCATGGCTGTCGAAGTGGGTGCTTGGGGTGGCGGTCACCCGACAGCGATACAGGGGGACGGTGGCGGGTCCGGCCGACTGCGACGAGTAGACGTACCCCTCCGTGCCGATCACCGTCTGACCTTCACAGTTCGAGGACAGGGATGAGAACTCGTCGGTCCCGGCGGAGCACGAGTAGATCGGCTGAGTGTTGGGAAGTTGCGTCATGGCCAACTCGCCAAGGGAGAACTCGAACGAGTAGCCAGACGGCTGCGGCCCCGCCGTCTCATAGTGGCCCTTCGGGCCGCTATATCGGTTGAAGGACGCGACCCCAACGAGATAGCCGAGGAACCCATCGGTCGTCTGCCCTTCACAGTTCGGATCATGGCTGTCGAAGTGGGTGCTTGGGGTGGCGGTCACCCGACAGCGATACAGGGGGACGGTGGCGGGTCCGGCCGACTGCGACGAGTAGACGTACCCCTCCGTGCCGATCACCGTCTGACCTTCACAGTTCGAGGACAGGGATGAGAACTCGTCGGTCCCGGCGGAGCACGAGTAGATCGGCTGAGTGTTGGGAAGTTGCGTCATGGCCAACTCGCCAAGGGAGAACTCGAACGAGTAGCCAGACGGCTGCGGCCCCGCCGTCTCATAGTGGCCCTTCGGGCCGCTATATCGGTTGAAGGCCCCATAGTCTCCCGGTCCAGGAACCACGGTGAACGGGCTGGTTGCCGTTCCTGTCGGAGTTGTAACTGAGATGTTGCCAGTCGTCGCATTGCTTGGGACCTGGGTTGTGATCTGAGAAGCAGAGTCACTCTTGATGTTTGCAGTTGCACCGTTGAAGGTGACGCTCGTTGCCCCTGACAGATTCGTCCCCGCGATCGTTACAAGGGTCCCTGGGGGTCCAGAGTCCGGAGAAACGCTCGTGATGGTCGGGCGAGAGGTCCCGGGATTAATCCACTGAAAGTAGGTGTATTGGTACTGTGAATTTTTGTTAATAATCCAGTTGGTCGGACTATTCATGGTGATGTAGTTGTAACCAGATGACGTGTCGTTCTCACCGATGATTGTGATCGTGCTACTACTCACGGCCCACACGACAGCAACGTCTCCAACGTTATAAGTCGGATCCGACTGACTATGCGCCTCACTGATGATGTCCCCGACTTGCGGGACTGTCCCAGATGTGGAGTCGGTGAGCGTGAAGCCAAAATTTCGTGACACGACAGATGCAAACTCTTCACCGGAGAGATTAGAAAAGGGATTGAGGTCGCCGTTGGTTTCGGTATAGAGATATCGCTGCGCAAACTCAGTGCATTGGAAGCCCCCACTGGAGCCGCTCTTTGGCCAGAACGTCGGGATGGCCGGACCGCAGTCGCAGCCGGCGCCGGTTTCTATCGGAAGCGGACCGCACGGGTAGACGTCGTTTATGCTCGCGTTCCCGTTGTCCAACGCAAAGCCTGCGGTCGGGTACGAAGTATCTCCGGGGTCGGCATTGGCACAGTAGCCAGGCCCAGTTGTGGAGTATGCCAACGCAGTATCGACGCCCTGGACACCGTCTGTCTGCTGGGCTCCAAGGGCGTGATTGGGAGTTGCCAGGTTGACGGCCGCTGCCGGCACAAGCGCGGATGCCAGGACAATGATGGCAAGAAGTGCACTGGCCGCGAAATGGCGACGCCGATTGCTCCGATGGGCGACGCCAAGTATTCCGTAGCGAGCCCACCAAGCGTCCACCGAACCTCCGATTGCCAGTACCGTGCTAACAACCGCCGGCCCTGGAAGACCACCTGCCCGCAATGCAACACACGACCGCCATCGGGAAGTCTTGATCGTTCCAACGCCAATGTCAATGCTGAGCCTCAGCTGCGCTGGGACGGCTCCGATCGCCAGCATGGCTCGCAGCCCCCACCGAGGGAATAGTGAATGGGCCGAGCCTTGGCCGTCCGTCCGTTGGACGTTTTGACCGGCCCTATCATCTATCCCCCTTAGATTCAGGGGGTCCACGCACCGGTCCTCAGTGAGCAGCAAGTTGGAGCTGCCATGAGGAGGTGCGATGAGGAACCCACGCAAATTCACCGGTGCTGAACGGACGGAGATCTGGGATCGAATCAGCTCAGGTGAGCCGATTCCGTCCATCGCTGCGTCATTTGGCCGTTACCCGAGCGCCATCCGGTCGCTGCAGCTTGCGACCGGCGGTGTGCGTCCAGCTGAACGTCGGCGCTCGGGCAGGAGTCTGAGGCTCGAGGAACGAGAGGAGATCTCCCGGGGTCTAGCCGCCGGGGACTCCCTGCGATCGATTGCCGACACGTTGGGCCGAGCCCCGTCGACGGTCTCCCGGGAGGTGCGGCGCAACGGAGGCGTCAGTCAATATCGGGCCTGTTCGGCTGACAGGCGGGCCGACCGCCAGGGCCGGCGACCGAAGCCAGCCAAGCTGGCTCGTTGTCCGAAGCTCCGGCGAGCCGTGGAGGGCAAGCTCGAAGGTCGTTGGTCTCCGCGGCAAATCTCCAGGTGGTTGGCTATCGAGTACGCCCACGACCTGGAGATGCAGGTGTCCCACGAGACCATCTACCTGTCCTTATATGTCCAAGGACGTGGAGCGCTGCGCAAAGAGCTGCACCATGCGCTGCGCACGGGGCGGGCTCTGAGGCGACCCAAGCGCCAGCTCCCGAGCGGCCGTGGGGTCATCCCCGGCATGGTCCTGATCTCCGAGCGGCCCGCCGAGGTCAAGGATCGGGCCGTTCCGGGCCATTGGGAAGGTGATCTCATCTTGGGAACCAAGAAGACCTGCATCGGCACCCTGGTGGAGCGCTCCACTCGCTACGTGATGCTCATGAAGCTCGAGAAGAACACCGCCGAGCAGGTGCGCGTGGCCATGAGTAAGAAGATTCGGACCTTGCCGACCGAGCTGCGCAGAAGCGTGACATGGGACCAGGGCAAGGAGATGGCCGATCATCTCCGCTTCACCGTCGACACAGGCGTCCAGATCTATTTCTGCGATCCGGCCAGTCCCTGGCAGCGGGGTACCAACGAGAACACCAATGGCCTCCTGCGCCAGTACTTCCCCAAAGGCACCAACCTCTCGGTGTTCACTCAAGCCGAACTCAACGCCGTGGCCAGGGAACTTAACCATCGACCTCGACAGACTCTCAGCTGGATGTCACCATCACACGTGTTTGCTGAGGTCGTTGCCTCGACCCCCTGAATCCAAGGTTCATTCCGCACAGAACTGACGTGGCTGCTCCCGAAAGCGTCCAGAATCCCGGACTGGAACGGCTCACTGCCTCACTGGGCAAGCTTGCACCTACCGAGTTGAACGTCACTGCGATCCGCACCTCGAAGAGATCAACCAGGTCGTCAACGGCGCGGCCTGACGTGGGCTGTCCGGCGCTGGGGCAAACCAAATTGGCCAAGTTCGTCACTGGTCATTCGGGCCCACCAGCGTCTTGACCACAGATTGGACGTGGTCTTCCGGTTGAGCCAAAACCAGGTGGCCGCCGGTTTGCTCGCTGATCGGACCAAAGAAGTCCTGGAGGGCCGGAATCCGGTCTCCATCAGAACTGTGCACGAGGAGGAGTGTGTCGATGCGGATGCGGTCAAACGCACAGCCACGAACCTCGAATCGTGTCGCTTCAAGCGGCTCAGGTACTGGTGGCATCATGAAGAACGCACGCCCTGAATGTCCAGGAGGGTGGTGACCGCTGGGCAGATCGTAGGTAACAAGTACGAATCGGAAGCTGGCTGTATCACGACTACAAGCACGGGCTAGGAGGAGAGCCTGCTGCAGGTTCGAGCCGCACACGACGTCTGGGCCAGGCTTTGCCGCCTCTTCCGCCGTCGTGATGCGGCCACCTCAGAGTAAGCAATGACCGTCGTCACATTCGAGTGGAGCAGGCGATGCAGCTCAGCAACGAGGAGGCCCCGAAGGTCACACAGCTCCCATCCAGTCCGGCTCGGGACCGGGACCAAGAGCCGATCCGCAAGGAGCAATGGTCACGTCAACAGTATGGCGCCTGCTTGTTCGACAGCAGCCTTGTTCCGACGGATTCTGATTTGGAGGTGTGCCAGCTCGGTCTAGTGCGGTGGCACTGAAGGTCGCGAGGTAAACCGACATCCTTGTAATTCCACGTGCCGTCGCGCATGATGAGAGAGCTGCAGTCCGTGCGTTGATGGAGGACGTGCATGGCTCGGCCGGCCCAGGTGTTCGTGAGGACGTTTGCGCGCCAAGGAACGAGCGTGGCTGCGTTCACTACGCCGACGGGGTGGCGAGTTCGCATCGCCGGTGACGGTGCGCCGTGCCCAGGTCATCGACATGAGCCGGACGCCACTACACGGCCCCTGAGATCGCCGATGCCTTGGACGCGACGTGTGACTGGGTGCGGGCGTGATCCACGAGTTCAACGACATCGGGCTCGAGGCGCTTGCTTCCCGCCTGGGGCGGAGGCCGGCCCCGAGAGATCACCGACGAGATGCGTGCCCGCATCGTGGAGATCGTCGACTCCCACCCCCAGGAGCTCGGTGAGCCCTATGCGACCTGGTCGCTGTCGCACCTGCGGACCTATCTGATGAGGACCGGGGTGGTGAGAACGATCTCCAAGGAGCGCCTGCGGGTCATCTTGATCGAGGAGGGACACACCACCCAGACCACCAAGGGCTGGAAGCATTCGCCGGACCCGGAGTTCAGCACCAAGGCGGCCCGGTTGCGCCGGCTGTATACGGCCGCGGAGTCCGGATCCTTGGACGGCGTGCTTGTGTGCTTCGACGAGCACGGACCGGTCACCCCCATCCCCAAGGCCGGGCGCAGCTGGTGGCCACAGGCGGCGACCGAGGCGCATCCGGGCCAACTACCGCAAGCCCCACGGGGTGGCCCAGTTCTTCGGCGTCTACGACGTGGGGGCCGACCAGCTCTTCGGTCGCTGGTTCTACCGCAAGGGGGCCGACCACGTGATCACCATCTTGAAGATGATCCGGGCCCGCTACCCGGGCGAGCGCATCTGGGTCGTCCAGGACAACCTGTCGTCGCACTGGACCACCGAGGTGCGACGCTGTCGCCCGCCAGCTCGGCAATCACCCTGGTGGCCACCCCCACCTACGCCTCGTGGATGAACCGCATCGAGTGCCACTTCGGGGTCATGGTGAAGGCCGTCTTCGCCGGTTCGGACTACCGGGACCACGCCGAGATCCAGGCGGCGACCGCCGCCTACCTGCGGCGGCGCAACGCCGAGGCCCGGCGTGACCGAGTACGAGCGTCGAGCGGCCCAGCAGGCCCGCCGCCGGAAACGGCTGGCCGACCGGCGCCTTCGAGCTGCCGCCTGAGCAAGCCCATAGCATCGGCACGGTGGCGATCCCCGACCGAGCCCGCTCCGATCTCGAACGACGTCTCGAGGCGCATCGCCCGGAGTCGCTGGCCACAACTGAAAGACGCTCGCGTCCGGTTCCGCGATCCCTACGCGTACGTCGAGGCCACTCTGCCCGACGGTTACGACCAGCCGTTGTTCCGCCTCCGGTGGACAGGCAACCGACAGAACAAGTGGGCCTTCGCCATCTGGCTCGCCAGCAAGGACGGCTACGAGAACTCAGTGCTGCCCAGCGGCTTGCTCGTCGGCACTGTCGAGGAGGCCATGGACTGCGCGTGCGGTCTCTATCTCAATGACCCGAGTGCCTGGGAATTACCCCGTCAACGTATCGCGCCTGAAGCACTGCGTCGGGCCCGCCGGTCGCTGACTCCAGTTGACCGAGTAATGTCCGCCCCAAGACCGGCGGCCTGGTAGTCGGTGATGTGGGAGAGCGACTTGATCAGTGAGCTCTGGGTCGGATTCGTCCCCGCCCCCTGGAGGCCCTGGACAAGGCCCTCTGATCGAGAGGTAGCCGGAGGTACTCGGCGAAGGTCGCATCGATGTGGACGCCGGCGTAGGTCGCCAGTGCCATCTGCAGTGGCTTCGGTGGCCGAGGTGTGCATCTCGGCAGCTCGAAGTCGGATTCAAAGTCGTTCCCCTGCGCCGCTTGGAGGGTCGCCGGTCCCGAGTCGATCAGGTCACCGCCACCACCGGTGGGGAGGACGGTCGCCTTGAGGCGGACACCCTGCTGGTTGAGGGCGGTGTCAAGGGCGAAGACCGTGCTCGGCTCGGTGTCCACCACGATCCCGTTCGACTCCGGCGCTCTTCATCGCCAGTGCCACCGGGGCCACGTTGGTGCTGCCGAACGGGAAGCTGTCGTTGACATACCCGGCCTTGATGCCTTGGGCCTCGGCCGAGGCGGCCGCCGCCCTCGCAGCCGCAGCCGAGGCTCGGGCGAGACGGAGTAGCCCACCGCCCCGAGGTTGGTCACTCCCTGGCTCTTGAGGAACTGACCGGTCGTGGTGTAGACCTTGGTGAAGTCCAGGTTGCCGATGACGCAGAACATGTTGGTGCTGGTGGGTAGCAGCCACTCGGGCCCGTCGAAGTCAGCTCCGACCACCGGAATGCCGTTGGCGGTGAGGTAGTGGAGGCCGAGAACAGGTCAGGGACGACAGGGCGATCACGGCGAAGACGTGGTCCTGTTCCACCATCTTCTGGCCCCGGCCAGTGCCCCGGAGGTGGTGGTTGCGTGTCGGCGAGGTTATATTTGATGTTGTAGCCCTTGGTGGCGGCCACTCCGACCCCGGCCTTGACGCCGTTGACCGCGGTCCCGAATTCGGAAGCGGCCGGGCCGGACAGGTCGGTCAGCACTCCGACGGTGATCGTCGTGGACCCTCCACCACCCGTGCTGGTTCCCGTGGTGGAGCTTGACGATGACGGGCTGCTGCTGCAGCCCGCCGCAATCAGCACGACGATGCACGTCAGTCCTGCTGCGAGGAACTTGTTCTTGCGTTGGGGCATGATCCCTCTTCCTTATCTTGAGTTAGCACTGGAAACATTGGTCGATGAAGATGGATGACGTGCGGCGGTACCCTTCGCGGGAATTCCCGG